>CAZPQK010000007.1:0-171295 GCA_964588695.1 uncultured bacterium | reverse complement strand
AGAGCCGTTCGCTGCGGTCTATGTGTTCGCGTGCCGTGTCCAATTCGCCCAACTCGCGGTACGCACGGCCGATGACCAGCCGCAACCGTGCCTCCACCAATGGTTGGTCGTTAAACTGAAACTCGATTTCGCGACTGGCTGCATCCAACGCGGATTTGACAGTCACGTCGCGCCCTTCGGCGGCCGGTGCCACCGATGCAAGCATGTCGGTGATAAACGTCAGCACCGCGTCGGATTCGCTTTGTGCAACTTCGGCGGCAGCGCGCTGGCGATTTGACTCAACTAGCGACCATGTCATCGCCGCACCGCCGATGGCAACCGCCGCAGCAATCGTGGTTGCAATACCCAACGCAACGGCATGGCGTTTTACAAACTTGCTCAGGCGATACATGGTCGACCCCGGAGCGGCGAGAACCGGTTCGTGGCGAAAGTATCGTTCCAGTTCGGAAACGAGGTCGTGTACCGTGGGGTAGCGTCGTAGCCGATCTTTCGCAATCGCCTTCATGATGATTGCGTCCACGTCGCCGTTGAGTGCAGCCGCCAGCTTAGCTGCACTGGTGCCGCGCTTGCGAGCAACCTCACTGGCATCTTTTGTTGGGAAGGAGCGCAACTGATCGGACGGGACGGCCGGTGTTAGCCGACGCAATGTTACCTCGTATTGATCCGGGGGGACGTCACGCAATTGCTCCTGAGGGTAGGGAAACCCACCGGTAAGAAGTTGATAACAAAGCACTCCCAAACTGTACACGTCGGTTGCGGTGTCGACATCGAGCCGCGAAGTGCTGGCTTGTTCCGGACTCATATAAATGGGGGTTCCCAGTCCGGGACCGGACGACATGGGTTGCGGCCCCGATGAAGGACCTGCCATAACCTTTGCGATTCCAAAGTCGATCACCTTAGGGACGGGCCGACCGTCGACCAGCGTGACTAAGACGTTGGAAGGCTTGATGTCGCGATGCAGAATCCCGCGCTGGTGTGCGTGCTGCACTGCACGACAGACGGTGATAAATAGCTCGAGTCGCTCGCGCAATCCAAGTCCTACACGGTCGCAATATTCGGTAATTGAATCGCCGGCAACCAACTCCATCACAAAGAAGGGTCGTCCCTGCTCGCTTGCGCCAGCATCGATCACTCTGGCGATGTTAGGGTGATCCACAATCGCAAGCGTCTGGCGTTCGTTTTCGAAGCGATCCAGTACCTCTTCGGTGTCCATTCCAGGCTTTAGCAGCTTCAAGGCAACCCGGCGTCGAATTGGTTCGGTTTGTTCTACTTCGTAAACGACGCCATAGGCGCCCTCACCCAGTCGGCGCAGTACCCGAAACGGTCCGATGCGCTCGGGGTCGGTAACTCTCCGGTCGGGCAAACCCATGCGTGCGACCGGTCGGTCGAGCAGGGAATCGCCGTCCTCATCGGGAAGAAACTCCAAGAGCGACTCAACATCGGCGCGCAACTCCATGTCGTCGCCGCAAGCCTCATCTAAAAACTGTGCTCGCCGCGCCGGCTCCAGATCTGCAGCACTCTGGAAGAGATCTTCGGCGCGCTTATTGCGGTCCTGACTCATGATGCGTCGCCGGCTCCCATTTCTTTGCGCAACCACGCGACCGCGTACCGCCAGTCGCGGTCGACTGTTCGCACCGATACGTCTAGCAGTTCGGCCACTTCTTCGCGCTCCAGCCCGGCGAAGTAACGTAGCATAACGATCTCCGCCTTGCGTTCGTCGTCAGCCTTTAGTTTTTCCAGCGCGCGGTCCAATGACAGTAAGTCGTCGACCGGAACTTCGATTGGCAAGTCCACGTCGTCAATGTCGGCGCGCTTTAGCTCACCGCCGTGACGAATCCGTGATTTTCGCCTAGCCTGTTCGATGAGAATTTGTCGCATCGCAAGGGCCGCTGCGCCAAAGAAATGTGCGTCACTGTTCCATTGCGTTTCGCTACCTTTGCTGAGGCGCAGATAGACCTCGTGTACCAGCGCGGTTGGTTGCAGCGTGTTCCCCGGTGGTACTTTGGCCATACGGCTGCGGGCCAGCTTTCGCAGCTCGTCGTACAACTGAGCCATCAGGGCTTCGTGGGAAGGTTGAGACTGGTCGCGGTCGATGTCCGACATCTGGTTAGCTCCGTGCAAGTGAACAGGAGTTTCGATCATAGCACACGTCTCGGCGCGCGCGAACCGAGAGGGCGCCGGGCTCTCTCGGTTTGTTTGCGCTGGCCGAATGTGATTGAGCTGCTACTTGCTCTCAATCGTCACCGGTACCGGTCGGGTAATAATGTCGAGTAGCGGCGACGTGTTTTTTACGTGTGCCCACAGTTCTTCTATTTTTTCTGCGGAGGCGTCGCAGTCCATTCGACACTCGATATGAATTCCTTCATACCCGGGGCGAACATTCTGCGACAGTCCCAGGAACCCGCGCAAATCCAGGTCGCCTTGGATGTCGAACTCAAGCTTGTTAATGGTTATGCCCTGTGCGGCCGCGTTGTACGCCAGCCCCACAGACAGGCATGATGTAAGCGCGTGAAGGACGGCTTCGACTGCGTTGGGTCCTGCATCGGCACCCAACAGCACGCCGGGTTCGTCGCCGTGGACCACAAACGGTTCGGGACGCGTGGTATCTTCCTGGCCCGCGCCGTAGAATCCCTGGATCTTGGAAACAGAGTGGCCGCCATTCTGCCACTCGGTGGTGGCGCGGAACTGAAAGCGCCCGAGTTCGGGATTCCCCTGAATAGCGCCGATGGTTTCGATCAACTGGTCGACATTTACGCCGTTTATCTGGTTGGTTTGCGTGGACATGATAGTCTCCTTGTCGGTCATATTCCGTCTCAATGGATCGAGCGGTCCGTGCCGCCCTCACCACACAGTTCGCCGAAGCGCGAACCGGACTGCCACGCAAAATTGAGTTTTTTTCCTGCCGTGCGACGGGTATTCTGGGTGCTGATTTGGGCGCCCTGCCCGCCATTTCACCCCCGTCGAAAGGCTCGCGCTTGTCGGGTGATTCCCGCGCTACCAATCAACCTCGCGTTGTCGTATACACGGCAATTTTCGGCGGCTACGAAGGTCTGATCCCCCAGCGTCGCCTGCCCGGCGTCGACTTTGTTTGCTTTACCGACGGCGATGTGAGTGCTCGGCCGTGGCGGACCGTCCGGGTCCCGGCCGAGACCGGCGACGCAACCCGCGACGCTCGCCGCTACAAAATTCTCGCGCACGAGTTTCTTCCCGACTATGACATCAGTATATGGATGGACGCCAACTATCTGCTGGTGGGTGATGTCGAAGAATTGTTAGCACTCGCGTTATCGGCCAACAACATTGGCGTCTTCGACCACAACCAGACCGAATTGGACCCGCGGGATTGTGTGTACGACGAGTTTGCCGCCATCATGAAACTGCACAACGACAACGATGCGTATAAGGATTGCCCCGATACGATGCTTGCGCAAATGGAGCGCTACCGCGCCGCTCGTTACCCAAAGAAGAACGGGCTCGCCTTTTCGGCAGCGTTGGTTAGGCGACATCACGCGCCTGATGTGGTTCGCACGATGAATCGGTGGTGGGAGGAGTTGGCGAAAGGGAGTCGGCGCGACCAGCTAAGCTTTGACTACGCCGCGTGGACCGAGGGGTTAGAGTTTACCGTGCTTCCGGGAGATCTCCGCGACAGTAAGTGGTTCTACATGTTGGGCGCCCATCGCCAGAACTACCGCGGAAAGTTGCTGCGCTATCGCTTGCGCAAACTGTTGGGCCTTCGGCGCCGGTAGGCGCCACGCTACTTAAGCAGCATCATCTTCTTCACGAACGTCTTATTTTCCACCCGAAGCTTGTAAAGATAGATACCGCTGGCGACTTCGGTGCCGTGATTGTTGCGGCCGTTCCATTCGATCGCGTGTAACTTTGCAGGAAGTGCGCTGTCCACCAGAGTGCGCACCAGGCGCCCGCCAACGTCATAAATCTCCAGCGTTGCATGAGCGGCCTTCGGTAACCCAAACCGAATCGTGGTGGTGGGGTTGAACGGGTTGGGATGATTCTGGAACAACTCCAACGGAACCGGCGGCGCAACGGCGGCGGTCACAATATCGTTGTACACGGTAAACTCCCGCGACACCGCGTCGGTAATCGCAACCGTAAAGCTGCCGTTGTTAAACACGGTAAACTCACGCGATATCCCGTCGGTAAACGCGACTGTGTAGTGCTGATTGTTAAACACGGTAAACTCACGCGACACCGCGTCGGTGGTAGCGACCGTGTAATGCTGGTTATTAAACACGGTAAACTCGCGCGACACTGCGTCGGTGAATGCGACTGTGTAGTGCTGGTTATTAAACACCGTAAACTCGCGCGACACCGCGTCGGTGAGTGTGTCAGTCCTCGCGATGCCATCGGCGGCCATGCTAGGGCGGGCGGAGAGAACCATCACCGCCAGCGAAATGATTAGCGGCGCGATCGGGATGCGCGACCTTATGTGATGCAATCGGTTCAACCCAAGTACCTAGTCGGTCGCCCGAACTTGCATGGCCACAAAGCCAAGCCCGGGAAGCGTCACGTTGGTGACTTCCCATGTGGAGAGGGTTAGGTTGCCACCAACCAGAGAAGCGAAGTAAGTGTCCCGAACAGTCCCGTCAACCGACACGTTTAGAACAACGTCCCAACCCGTGATGGGCACATTCATCGCTTGAATGAGGACGGTGACTGGCGCGCTGGCGGTGGTAAACACGTCGCCGGTGCCCGAGTATTCCGCAGTGGGCTCGGCGGGAACGCTCTCTCCGTCCACGGAAAGAACGGTGACCGTCGGCGCGTCGCTCGGTGGCCACACTTCGGCGTCGGTGGAGACCAGTGGAACCTGTTCGGTAAAGGCAGGTGTAGATGTGCCGGTGAAGTCTCGGTTGTTGGTCTCAATGCGAATGCGTCCGAAGCCGCCGTTTCTGCCACCCGATCCGAGCCCGCGATCACACAACAAGGTTCCGTTGCCTTCTACAGTTTCGGCGATCAAACGAATGCCACCACCTGCACCACCGCCAGCGGAAAAGGCACCAAAATCGCCACCCGACGCGTCAATGGTTCCGGAGAGCGTGATTGTTGTGCCCGCCGCAATGAGAATAGCTCCGCCACCAGCGCCGGCAAACCCACCGGAGGTCTGTGACGATCCGCCCGATCCGCCGATAAGCGGGAGTACGCGCTCGTTGCCGTAGATGGACCCGCCGAACACTCCACCGGTACCGTACGATCCGCCGCCGTAGATGGAAGTATTGTGAGCGCCGCCCGGTCCAAGTCCGGGACCATCTTCGGCACCCCGAAACCCACCTGGTCCCGGCTCGGAGAATCCTCCGGTGCCATCGGCGCCGGTTAAGTCGATGGTTGCGGTCGTGTCAACCGACACGCTGTCCTGCACCAACCACACCACCGGTGCGCGGCTGGGGTGATTGGTAAAGCTTACCGTAGCGCCTTCGGCAATGACGACGACCGAGTACTTAAAGACCACTGCCCACTCGGTGGGGTCGTAAATGCCGTCTCCGCTGGCGGCATCGCTCCACGTACCCGTCGGGGCTTGAGAAAGATCTATTACGACGTTTTGTCCGACACCTACAACCAACGCTCCGTCGGAGCCATCAGAGAAAGTGTTCACGGCGAGACTGTTGCCAGCCACGCACAGGATGGCAGTTGCTATTAGAAACCGTCGCATAAAGCCCCCAGGGGTCTAGTTGGATGTACGAAAGTATGGTTGTGATCGCTGAACAATAATTATAGCACGGCGACGCGCCTTATCACATTTGCTGCGTTTCCCGGCGTTAACCGGTGACACCAATAACACCGGACCACCTGGAGAATCCATGAACAAGCAAATTACTATTTTAAGCCTACTTATAACGTTTGGCGTCGCCTCTGGCCCTGCCCACGCAGAGGGCGCACGCGTCGACATTACCCCGGTCGTCGGTGCTTTCAACGCCACGCAGAACAATGTCGACGAAGAGTTCGCCGGAATCGGCGCCATCGAAGCCAAGTTTGCTGGAGGGACGGCGTTCGGCGGGTACCTGACTATTTGGTTAAACGACAACTTCGCCATCGAAGGCGCGGGCCACTTTGTGGGGTCTTCGCTGGACGCCGTTGCGTTTGGCGCCGAAGGCGAGTTGGGTGCAAACATCTTCTACGGGACTGGTCGCGCGGTATTGGGAATGGGCCAGGGGCCGCAGTTTCAAGTAAGCGCGGGCTTTGGAATGCGGAGTGTTGCCTTCGACTCCAACGAAATCGAAAACAGCACCTTTGGTACCGGTGTCATCGGCGGCGCGCTACTCGTGCCCCTGGGCAAGTCGACTTCGTTGCGGGTCGGCATCGACAACTATATCTACACGACTTACTGGGAAGTTGGCGACTTGCGTACAAGTGAACTGGACCAGCAAGACATCGTCTATTCGGTGGGGCTTACGCTGCACTCGGGGAAGTAGACAACGCGCGAGCATTGAGGGTGCTAGCTAGTCGGCGGAATCAACCGCTTAAAACGATCGTTGTCGCGGAGCGGATCCCAATCCGGACTGCTTCTTAGATCCTGGACGGTGATGGGGTCCTGATAGGTGCGCTGCAGCAAATCGGCAAGCAAGTCAATCGCCTCGTCGTGGCGGCCGGCAATGGTGTAGACGAGAGCCAGCGTTTCAAGAGCAGTAGCGCCCATGTACTTATCCGCTGCCATCTGCGACGCCGTTAGTTTGGCTTCCGCAGTCGCTTCGTTGTGTCGACCAACGAAGGCAAGCTGCCCCGCGAGCACCAGGCGTAGTTCCGTGTTCTGCGGAGACTTGATTAGAAGTTTGCGGATACGCTCGACGTTCTCTTCG
Source organism: uncultured bacterium (assembly GCA_964588695.1). Lineage (GTDB taxonomy): Bacteria > Krumholzibacteriota > Krumholzibacteriia > WVZY01 > JAKEHA01 > CAZPQK01. The sequence goes on along the minus strand of CAZPQK010000007.1, from coordinate 164,486 downwards.
GCAATCGAGGCAGCTCGTTCGGTGTTCCCGGCCCACCATTCGATGGTAGATTGCAGGTTTCGTTTCCACATCACAAATTCTTCCGAGTATTCGGGGACCACGTCGCTAAGCTCTCGCGCTTCGTCAAAGCGGCGTTGGATTCCAGCATTCCACGAACGTAGAAACGGCCCGGCAACCGGGTTGTCAAGCGATGCTGCGTAATCGTCGAGTTCTTTGTTGGAACGGCCCAAGCTTTGCAGGATGGTGTAGCGAGAGAACGCGACCAGAACGTCGTCGTAGCCCATGTCGATGGCGCGATCAAGATAGTCGAGTGCGGCTTCGAAGTCGCGCAGGCACGAGTAGGTATCGGCGATGTTGCCCAGCGTCACTTCGTTGCGCGGGTCTAACTCGAGTGCGTGTTGAATCGTTTCCAAATGCTGCGCCCACTTGCCCTGACGCCGATAAATATAGCCGGCTTGCGCCCAACCGGAGTCGCTGTTGGGCACCAGGTCGATGACCCGCAGGTAGTACTCCAACGCCTTGTCGTACTCTCCGAAGCAGTAGTAGAGATAATTGCCGCGCGCCAGTAACGTCTTGTGGTGATTGGGTGCCAACGCCTCGGCTCTTTCAAGTGCTTCCCGCGCCTTTAGGAGTCGCGACTCCGTTCTGTCGAAAGGCGAGTTGTAAACGCTTGAATGAAACGTCGACAAGTCGGCCCAAGCTTCAACGAAAGTAGGGTCGAGCGTAACCGCCTCGTTGTATAACTGTTCGACAACTCGCACGTACTCCATGAAATTGCCAGAAGTGTCCTTGTATGTCCGTGCCTTGATAAACGCCTCATAGGCCTTCATGTTGGTCGTCGGGACGTCGCTTACAATTTGTTGAGCGCCAGCCGCGACGGTGACACCCAGCTGCTTTGCCACTTGCGACGCGATTTCGGTCTGCACGGCAAACACATCGTCGATGTTGCGGTCGAACGTTTCCGACCAAAGCTGAGTATCATCGCTGACCTGTACCAGAAGCGGCGTGATCCGGACCCGGTCGATACCATCACTGCCGGGAGCAAACCGCACCGACCCTTCGATGACATAATCTACGCCCAGGTCCTCACCGATCTCCTTCATCGTCTTGCCCGAACGATCGTACTGCGTCGCGCTGGTACGCGAGATTACGCCGATGCCATCGACGGCCGACAGACGGCTGGTCAGCTCGTCGGTCATGCCGGCGGCGAAGTACGCGTCCTCTTCGACGCCGAGGTTGTCGAAGGGCAGTACTACCGCCATCTTCCGTTTTGCTTCGGCGGGAGTGGGCATGCCGTCGGCAATCGACCTGGCCATAGTGACAGCATCGTTAATCGTCATCGTTGTGTTGTCTTTGGGGCGCGCCATCCATACGACCGCGGCTATGGCGACAACGCCCGCGACAATCGCCGGAACCAGCCAGCGGCGGCCGCCGGAACTTTTCGTACTTTGCAACGACGCGAGGTTTTCGGACGTCAGCGACAGATCTCCGGAGTCGATCTCTTTGCGCAGGCCTTCCAGGTCGTTGCGCACTTCTTTGGCCGACTGAAAGCGTCGGTCGGGAGATTTTTCCAGGCAGCGATTAATAATGCGGCCCAGGTGACGCGGCATCTCGGGTCGGATTTCGCTGATGTGTTGCGGAGTATCTTTGAGGATGGCGCTAAGCGTCGACAGCTGCGTGTCGCCTTTGAACGCGCGCTTACCGGTTGCCATTTCGTAAAGCACGATCCCGAGCGAAAACAAATCCGACCGGTGATCGATCTCCTTGCCTTCCGCCTGCTCGGGCGACATGTACGACGCAGTGCCGACCACCTGTCCAACGCCGGTGTCTCCGCTTTCGACCGACGTAACATCGGAGTCGTGGTCGGGCGCGAGTAGCTTAGCCAGACCGAAGTCGAGCACCTTCACCCGGCCGTCGCGGTCGAACATGATGTTTGCGGGCTTAAGGTCGCGGTGAGTGATTCCGTGCTCGTGAGCACTGCTTACTGCGTCGGCCAGCGGTACCGCGATCTCAAAGAACCGATCCAGCGAAAGCCCAGCCTTAGGTATCGCGTTGGCTAGCGTATCGCCTTCGATCAACTCCATTATAATGAAGTTCACGCCATCGGCTTCTTCAACCGAGTAGATAGTGACAATGTTGGGGTGCTTTAGTGCCGCAATTGCTTGCGCTTCGCGAATAAACCGGCTGCGGCGAGCGTCGTCCTGGGCGAACTCTGGGGGAAGGACCTTTAGCGCGACATCGCGGCCGAGCTTGGTATCACGGGCACGATAAACATCACCCATGCCCCCGGAGCCGAGTTCGTCGATAATCTGGAAATGGGATAGCTGTTTGCCGATCACGCCCGCGTCCTAAGTGCTAGAGATACTGCTAATTGGCGAAGTCTAGCACCCGACCGACAATCCGAAAAGGCCCATTGCCCGACATGGACAAAGCTTGGGCCTAGCCCACTGCCTCAACTCGCCGGCTGGCCCTTAAACGTCCTTATGCCCCGGATTCACATTCATTTTGGATGCGATTTGTCGCCGCCAAATATCCGCTCGGCCATGAGGTGGTTGTGTGACCAATGAATTCCGCTAGCACAATTTGAAACAGCCGTTCGGTCGTCATTTGACCGCGCACGCGGTGGCTGGCCAGTGCCATCGCTTTCTCCAGCTGCGCCGCTGTGGCTTCGTCGATGGTGAACTGCAAGCGAAAACGCTTTTCAGTCTCGCTGGCTGGCGGCGGCGCGGACGAAGTCATGGCAACACTTTCGGTCACACGCTTTTTACCGACATCCTGGCTCAAACTACTACATCCATTTTGAATGTGGTTCGCCGATCGTGGGCGCACCGTCACTGGTGGGGAAGCGAGTAGATCGAGAACCTGGCCGCTCGGTTTCGATTGCTTCACAATAATTGGGGTGATCCGTTCGCGCGGAGGTGTGCCCGCGGTCGCGATAGAGGCGACGGCGATCCATTTCGATCAAGTGGTCGAGAATTCGGAGCGTCACGCGCCGTTCGCGGGTCATTGGAGTGCTGATGCGATGATGAAGTTGCTCGTGGTTGAGCGTCGAGAGTGCGGCCGATTCGGTTGAAGCGTTCATTAACGTGCCCTTTCTGGTCGGCACGTTAGCGACAATATAACATGGGGGTTTTGCGGCTCGCGTGAGCGGGCGTACAATGCACTGGTTGGGTGCGCCCAACAAAAACAATCAAAAGATTGTAATCATTGCGACGGGCTTGCTTCAGCGCGACGGAAGTGGGGTTTTTATAGCGCCAACGGCTCTCAAAACAAGAGGTCGTAAAAAGTCGTCAAGTAAAATCTGAAAGATTGTTCGTGTTGTTGTGCCGATACTATAGCTGAACCAACTCCGATTCAGCCGTGGCCGGATGAAGCTTGCGAGTCAATGATCTACCGCTTGTAGGACGACTTGATCCATCCCAGCGAACGTTGATTAACCGGCGTCGTAGACTCGTCGACCGCAACGGTTAGGGTCGCTGCGTAACCGGAAGTCGCGTTACCAGTGATGGTCGCGATTTGCAGTTGCGCGCCGTCGCTAAACACGTTGTCGGTTGCCAAAGATAGTGACGCCAAATTGGTTGCACTCTGTGAGTAGTTGGCCGTCGCGTACACTTCGTCACAAGACGCTTTCGGCAGCGCGAGCTGCGAGGTGGCAATCTTGTTTCCTACATCTGACGCCGCACTCTCGCTAGGGTAGACTTCGAAATGCATATGCGGCCACCGACCTGGATAACAACCCGGAAAGACGGTACTAAAAGTCAGCGCGCCACCCGCGTCCGCTACTTGCACGCCACGCAGCCAGTTTTGATTGGTGACACCAGAGGAGTACAAGGAGTACTGGCCATCGCGGTCGCAATGCCAAAGGTAAACCGCGTAACCTTCCAGCGGCGCACAACTGTTCGTGGAAACGATGGTAAGCGTTACGCTCAGCGGAATCCCGTCGACAGTCCCGGACAAGCCACCAAAGCTAGTGGTAATGTCGCTACGAACGACCCCGGATAAAGCGAGAACGTCCGGTCCGTTGGAGCCATTGCCGGGATACGGGCCGGCGGTTTCCGGCGGGATGTGGTCGCACGCTCCTCCCGTTGTCGAATTCGAGAGGCCGTCGGAAGCGGCGGGGGCCGGGCTAGCACTTCCAACGATGGGGATCAAAGATGCGCCCAATGCCAATCGCAGCGCCTGGCGTCGGGACATTGTGGCCTTCAAATCGAGGTCCAGACCTCCAAAGTCGTCATCATGCATCTCTGTCTCCTTTCGTTGTTTGGACTGTAACATAGACGCACGGATGTACGCGCGACTTGCATCCCGTGGCCATTTTCTTCCCGGACTCGGTGTGCCCGTGGCTGTGCTAGACTAGTTAGTACATGGCTCAAGAACCTGGACACATTACCCGACTCTTAGACGCAGTCAATCGCGGCGACCGTCAGGCTTCCAACGAGTTGTTACCGGCCGTCTACGACGAACTCCGCAAACTCGCGCGCGCACGAATGGCTCATGTCCCGCCAGGCAATACCCTGCAGCCCACCGCTCTGGTTCACGAAGCATACTTGCGACTAGTGGGGAAGGAAGATCCCGGTTGGGATGGACGCGGGCACTTCTTTGCGGCTGCCTCGCGGGCCATGCGCCAGATCCTCGTCGATCAGGCGCGGCGCAAGGGCGCGGTCAAGCACGGCGGGGATCGCCAGCACGTAGATATCGACATGGTTCGGGTGTCGATGCCGCCCCCCTGCGACGACATTCTCGCGCTCGACATGGCACTTGATCGACTCGAAGCCGAAGACCCTCGCAAAGCCGAACTCGTCATGCTGCGCTACTTCGCTGGTCTGACCCGCGAGGAAGCTGCCGCGGCCCTGGGGGTTTCGGTGCGAACGGTCGACCGCGAGTGGCGCTATGTTATCGCCCGTCTCCACCAGGAGCTGTCCATCGACAAAGGAACCAGCAGGTAAGGCGCAATGGATTCCAATCGCCAGGCCAGAATTGAATCGGTCTACCAAAGCGCATTAGATGCACCTGCATCGGAGCGCGCATCGCTGGTTAAACGCGAGTGCGCGGGCGACGATGATCTTTGCCGTCAGGTTCTGGCTTTGCTCGCCCATTACGACGCCGCAGTTGCAGAGTTTGGTGTGGACGAACAGCCGCAACTGCCCGAGACGATAAACGGATTCCGGATTATCGAGATTCTGGGCGAAGGCGGGATGGGTACGGTGTACCTGGCCGAGCAGAGTGAACCAATGAAACGGTTGGTGGCCCTGAAAGTCGCGAAGTCGGGTGATGGTTCGCGCGAAATCCTGGCTCGGTTTCAGGTTGAGCGCCAGGCCCTAGCGGTTATGGATCATCCTGGCATTGCGCGCGTTTTTGAAGCGGGAGCAACGCCGGAAGGTCACCCGTTCTTCGCGATGGAATACGTCCCGGGCTCCAGTATTACCCAGTTTTGCGACGAAGGTCGCCTGACGATGGGCGAACGAATTGCACTGTTTGTTGAGGTATGCAATGCGATTCAGTACGCGCACCACAAGGGTGTGATCCATCGAGACATTAAGCCGCAAAACGTCATCGTTACGACGCAAAACGGAAAGCCGGTGCCAAAAGTCATCGACTTTGGAATCGCAAAAGCAATCGACGCTAACGCCGCGATGGCGGCCAACTTTACCCGCAACGGCATGTTGGTGGGGACGCCTGAATACATGAGCCCCGAGCAGGCAGCAATGGGTGACGTTGACGCACGTGCCGATGTCTACGCACTGGGGTTGTTGCTTTACGAGTTGCTTGTCGGTGCGACGCCGCTGGATCGCGACAGTCTTAGGCAAAAGGGCCTCGATGCAATGATGCAGGCGATTCGCGATCTCGATCCGCCGCGACCCAGTACGCGAGCAGAATCGCTGGGAGAAGAGGCAAGCGCTGCGGCAAGCACGCGGCGCACCGAGCCGCGGTCGTTGGTACGTATGTTGCGCGGCGATCTCGATTGGATCGCCATGAAAGCGCTGGAAAACGACCGCGAGCGAAGATACAGCTCACCCGCGGAGTTCGCCGCCGATCTTCAGCGCTATCAACGCAACGAACCAGTTATCGCGCGACCACCCAGTGCGGTTTATCGATTCCGCAAATTTACCCGGCGGCATCGGTTGGGAGTAGGCGTAGCAGCGGCGGCTTCTTTCGGTGTGCTGGCAGTAGCGGTGGTCACAACGGTGCAGTCGCGCAGAGTGGCGACCGAGCGTGATCGCGCAAACCGCGAAGCGCAGGTGTCGCGCGACGTATCGGGATACCTTTCCGATCTGTTTCATGACGTCACATTGCAACATGGAAGAACCGGCGACATTACATTGATCGACGTGCTTGACCAGGGAGTCGAAAACCTCGACAGCGAGGACTATCAAGATTTGTCGGTCGACGCCAAGGTAGAGCTGCTGCGGGTGCTCGGCGATGCACATTCCAACGTAGGGCGTTTGGACGCAGGGATAGAGTCGGCACGGCGGTCGGTGGGCCTGGCCGAGGAACGATTTGGCGACGACCACATCGAAACCGCCGAAAGTCGGTACCATCTGGCGGCAATGTTGTACCAGCAGGGGCGTGCCGAAGAGGCGGTTACGATCGGCGAGGCGGTACTGCCCGTATTCGAGCGCGAACTAGGTGCAGGGCACCGGCTAACGCAGCGTTGTTTGCGTTATCTCGGAGTGGCCTGCACCGGAGCCGGGCGAGATCGCGATGCAGTCGCATACTTTCAGAAACTCCTGCCCTCCTATGAACAAAGTTTTGGCCCCGACCATCCTCGAGTGGCAATGTTGCTGCGCGAAATCGCGACCGCGCAGGTAAACTCGGGCGACTACGCGGTCGCGGTGGGAACCGCGCGCCAATCATTGGACTTGTTGGAAACTCGTTACGGTGCGGACCATGCTTACTCGACGTTGTCGCTAAAGACGCTTGCTTCGGCGTTGCGTTTTTCGGGCCAGTTAAACGAAGCGCTGGACGTCGAAGACCGAGAAATTGCGGCGCTGCGCAACGCTTACGGTGATTCGTTTGCCGGCCTTATGGGTGCGTACGACTTGCGCGGCTGGATTCTTTCCGACATGGGACGAGCCGACGACGCGCGGGAGGCATTTACACGAGCGCTGAGCTACGAAAGTCAAAACGAAGCCAAACATGCGGTGAATCCACTTCGTGGTCTTGGCACGATCGAGTATCGCGCGGGACGCCACGACGCGGCTCGCCAGCTGATTGACCGCGCGCTGACGATCGCGCGAAACCTGGAGAACCCTACGCAGTTTCGGACAGCAGCCTTGATGACCGACCTGGCGGTAATTGAGTTGGACGATGGCAACGTTCAAACGGCCGACTCATTAATAACGGCGGCAATGGCATCCTTTGCCGAACTGATGACCACCGATCATGTTGACGTGGCTAATGCTCGTTACGCGATGGGTCGCTGCCTGGTCGAGAAGGGAGACTTGGCCGCCGCCGAGTCGCAACTGCGGGCGGCGCGATCGTCCTACGCGAGTCGCTACCCCGAAAACGATTACCGCGTTCGACAAGTCGACCGTTCGCTGGCAACTGTTCACGCCCTGCAAGAAAAGACCTCTCCACCGCACCAGGACTAGTTCGCAGCTCGCTAGCAATTACCTGGTTTAAGTACTACCGCCAGTCGCGATTGACGGCCTGGCCAGTCCTCCCGGATTGGGTTCCGCCAGTCGTCGTTCTTAGGATTGCACCCTGGCTGCCGACGATCGTTGCGATGTTGTCGCTGACTGCGCACACGGCGTTAAGGGAAACCCGCGTGGGCGCGTTGACTCCATTCCACGTGATGCCACCGTCGTCGGTCGTGTAGATGGCGCGGTCGGCAACGAGATAGCCGTTACTTCCCGAGCCAAATGCCAACCGTTTGGGGTCTCGAGGAATAACAATTTCGATCCATGATTGGCCCGCATCGGTGGTCTTAAAAATATTCGGTTCGAAGCTCCCGTTCTCGCCAATGACAACCGCGGTGGTGTCGTTTAGCATCGCCACGTCGAGGAAATCGAGGTCGGGCAACGTGGTATCGACAAGTTGCCAGGACATGCCGCCGGTTTCGGTGCGGCGTACCGTACCACCATCGCCGACGACGAACGCGATGCCGGGAGCGGACATTGCCACTGCGCGGTTCGTGTTTCCGGAGAAGTTGCTGCGCGGCGTCCACGTAACCCCGGCGTCGGTAGTGACAAAGACAACGCTCTGACTGCCAACGATCATCCCATTGGCCGAGTCTGCGAACGCAACGTCGTAAAGATCCGCCGACGTGACACCGTCTCGGCGCGTCCAGGGAATGCCAAGGTTAATTGTGGTCCAGATTTCACCAGCCATGCCCACCGCACACGCCTGCTTGGGCCCGTAGACCGCTATCGCGTTGAGGTCTCCAGCCGTGCAGTTAAGTGATAGCGGGCTGGGAAACTTTCCCTTACCCCAAGACTCTCCGCCGTTTGTGGTTAGCAACAGTCCGCAACCCGGGCCCACAGCCATACCGACGAACTCATCGTAAAAAGAAACATCGACGAGATCGATGGGATGACCCTTACGCACGTCTTCCCACGGGAAATTGGTGAGACGAAAAATTGCACCGTTGTCGCCCACAACCCAGCGATCGTCCGCCGAAACGCTTGCGCCATTAAGGTTTTCGGTGGAGCCCAGGTCCCACGTGGTCCAACTGGTACCTCCGTTGACCGTCGTGCGAACGCTGCCGTTGTTTCCCGCAGCGATACCGGTAACTGCATCGATAAATTCGACCGCGTTAAGCTGGGGTGCCTCTGGGTCCTGTCGCGACCAGGTATCGCCCTGATCCGTGCTTATACTTACCCCTCCGCCATAATCAACAATGCGGATAATGCCGTCGATGATATCGATGGCGAACGCGGTGACGAACAACCCGGTGTTTGTCAAAGGTTCCCATGTCACACCGCCGTCGATCGAACGAACGGCATGGTCGCCACCAACGGCAAATATGGTCGACGGGTCCAGGTAGGCGACGTCGTTGAGATGGTAAGCCGACCCGCTGAACCGTGCCGTCCACGTGGTTCCGCCGTCGTCGGTGGTGAAGATTCTTCCCGAACCGCCGGTAACAACTCCGTTCTGGTGGTCCACGAAGGCTGCGGCCAGCGGAAATATTGACGGAGGTGCGGCGACTTGACGCCAGGTTCTACCCTGGTCTTCGGACAGAAGAATTTTGCCCGACAGAACCGTAAGCAGTCCGTCGTAACGATAGGTGCCCCTAAAGTACTGGTCACCAAAGTAGAGCGGTGTCCACGACGCGCCGCCGTCTTCAGTTAGAAAGCCGTCGTATTCGGTAAGCACCAGTGCTCGCCCTCCTCCAAAGGACTGGACCGCAACTCCGTTGTTACCGCTTGGATACGGATTCTGCCAAGCCCACGGTGGAGAAGACGCTACGAACGGTGGGTTCGGGTCGGTGTCTGGCGGGGGCTCGACCGGGGTACTTTTGTTATCGCAAGCCGTCATAATTGCGACGCCCACCCCAACGAGCAGTAACAACGAACGGCGGTGCGGTCGGCGCCGAGCCTGTAGGGCCGACTTGTCTGGATGCATAGTCATGGAATACCTCGCTTTCGGTATCCCATACGAAATACAACGTCATGCCCTGCCAGAGAAAAGCGGTTGGACGAAGTAAAAATAGTGCGGCAAGCTGCCGCTCGTGCTGCGACGAAGGCATGGCGTTTGGTGCGTATTAGCCGTACACTAGTAGCTATACGGCCATTTCCACCAACCCAAGGCTGGAGACCCCATGAAGACAATCTCCGTAGTCGTCGCGCTGATCGCGACAACGTTTCTTTGCCCTGCATTGCATGCGCAATGCGTAGAAGTGGGTCCGTTTCATAACTTTACCGGGAGCGGGACGGTGGCGTGCCCTTGTTTTGCTGTCGGTGAAGAAGCCGGTGCCGTGTTGGACGTTCCGGCTTCTGAGTATCCAATTGAGATCCTGAAAATCGGGATCGGTTGGGGATCGCAATTCGGTGGCGCCGGGCAGACGCAAGAGCAGGCAATTCACATTTATTCGGCGGGGCTTCCCAATCCAGGGGTGCCCATCTTTAGTTTGGTAGGCCCCATTCTTACCGACGGTGTTATTAACGAGTATGACATCTCAACCATTCCCGGCACTAAGACGCTTGCAGGCGGGCCGTTCGTGGTGTCGCTTGAGTTCTTGAACGGCAACGCGGGCAACGTTTTTGCGCCTAGCGTGGTCCACGACGGCAACGGCTGTCAGTTCGGCAAGAATGTTGTAAAAGCAATACCTGGAGGCTGGAACGATGCGTGCGCCCTGGGTGTTAGCGGCGACTGGGTAATTTACGTGAAATATCGGTCGCTTAAATCCATAGTGGCCGGCAGTCCGGCGAACGTTGACTTTGTAGATGTACCGGTATCCCAGACGCAGTGCGACACGATGTACGTTCGTAACGAGGGCTGCGATACGCTCAACATTCTAGGAATCAACGGCTGTGACACCGGCCCATTTGCACTCGACACAACGTCGACGTCTCACGCGATCGCCCCTGGTGACAGCACGGGTATCGTTGTTTGCTTTACGCCGGGTTCGGCGAGCCCCGAAGGTTGTTCCGTTACGGTCGCGACCAGCGCGGCCAACGGCGGCCAAACATTTACGGTAACCGGAAACGGTGTTGCCACCGGAATTGCCACGCCGGGTTTGGCGGGAACACTCGGTGACGTTGCCGTGATTCCCAACCCGTTTAATCCGACGACGCACGTTCAGTTGGAGTTGTCGCAGTCCGCGGTGGTATCGGTGGAAGTCTTTGACGTCCGCGGTAAGCGCGTGCGGGGATTGCTCAAAGCCCAACGGGTAAGCGCGGGAACACATTCGATCGAGTGGGACGGGACCAACGACCGGGGACAGGGGTTGGCATCGGGCGTGTACCTGGTGCGGATCACTACGCCGCAACAGTCGAGCACCGTAAGAGCGATGCTGCTTAAGTAGCAAAAGGGGTTAGAGATTCCCCCTTTCCTATTGGCGCTGGCGCCAGTGGTAGGTTCGGGATGGCTGCCAACCGTCTTCACTGTGCTGAAACGACTCGGAGGTTCGTACACCGTTGGCGGTCGTCTCCGTGTGGCGAGTGCGGTAGGAGCTGCCAGCAGGTGACGTGAAATCCATGACAAGTTCCTCGCCTCGGGTGCTGTGGGTCAGGTGTCCCACACCAAGAGTGCCGTCGCCACCGACCTGGTACACCATTGCGCGCCCTCGAGCGGGGTCCCACATAACGGAAAAAGTCCAGAAAGCTCCGGTTTCTTCACCGTCACGCACCCCAAACAGCCGGCCGCGCATCAGGTTTCCATTCATTTCAGACGTCCACTCCAGTCCATACTGGTCGAAGGGTTCGTCGTCGGACTGATAGTCGGAGTTGTCGGCGAACCACCTTCCATCGCCGTTAGTCATCAACCGAATATGCTCGGCGAACCATGTCGGCGCCGCGACTGGCTTGCGCGTGCCGCCGTTGCCGCTGTCCATGTCGGAAAAGATAAGCCAGTTCCCGTCGACTCCTTTTACCAGTGTCAGCGTGAATTTCCCAACATCGGGCTCGCCGGCCGCGCGCGAGTACCCACCAATGATGAAAGCGGTCGCGCCTTCGATACGAAAGTCCAACGCGCGCAGGGATAATGGTCCGCCACGACCGGTGTAGTGCACCGTTCCTTAAGAGTTGGTGTACGTTGTCGCGCGAATGGAGTCGTCTGATCGGAGGGTACCATGATAACAGAACATCGCGGAGGGTCGACGCCCTGGAGTACAAACGTGTGTTGCAGAGGTACAAAGGGCATCGGGGCGATGGCTGGGCATCCATCGCCCCGATTAGTCTGGAGATGTCGCCGGCGTTACTGCCCGGCGTTGGCAGCTTTGCCGAGTTGTAGCGGATTGGGGCGCAACTGGCCGTCCATAAACAGAATCGACGACTGCAGAAGCCCGCGTGCGTAATCCGGGTTATGGATACCGCGGCTGCGGTCTTCCAGCACGACGAGAAAGTTCCATACGGCGCCCGCGCTGTCTGCGGAAACGGTGGTTGACGCTGGATGGTCGGCGCCGTCGATCAAGCCGGCTGTGAGCAAGCGGCTACGCAATTCGCTGACCAGGCTGTCGACTTCGGTTTGTACGCCATTAAAGTCAAAGCTGGAGATTCCACCGTGGCAGTCGGCGCAAGCCGCGGTGTTTTCGATAACCCCGCTACCCGTGTCGAACACCATATTGAACGAATGCCCGCCGACGACGTAGTTGGAGGTCTCTTTAAAGTGACAGTCGAGGCAACCGTTATCGGTTGCACTTCGGTGCGCCGTTTGCTCGTACGAGAATCCCGCATACTCGTAACCGTTCGACCCAATCAACAGGTCTCCCTGCGTGCTGTGATGCGGCCCCCAAAAGCGACTCAACGCCGTGGGCTCCGAGACATAGGTCGTGTTGTCCCGTCGTGCCTGGTGACAGTCCGCGCAGATGTTGGCGGCGCCGAGATCGAAGATCGCGCCGTTCTGCAGCATAGCGGGCGAGGTCTTACGCAGCGAGAAATCCCCGCGGGTATGCGGCGCATGGCAGGTAAAACAATTGATCGCCGTCGGGTTGCTTACCAGGCCGGGAGCTTGGCCGGTGGCATTGCGTTCGACCCAGCCTTCACTGACGTGACAACCAGAACACGGAGCGTAGTTCCGGTCCAGGTTCTCCGCGCTAGCGTGCTGAGAGTTTCCATACTGCTCGCTCGCCGCCACTAGAAACGTGGACTGGTCTGAGTGGCAGGTAAAACAATTTGACGGCCCCATGGTTTGTTCCACGGTGGTAACTTCGCGTGTGCAGCCGCTTGCCAGAATGGCGACGGATAACACAAGCAACGGAATGGTATAGAGCCTTCTCACGGGACACCTCCAGTTAGCCCGATTGTTATTCTTCTACGTCTTCTGCAATCGAGAAGTCGTAGCCCAGTGTGATCCAAAACACATTTGCGGTGTAATACCGCTCGGCGATAACGAAGTCGTCGAAGTTAAATACGTTGTATTTCAGTTCGACGTGATAGTCGTCGCGCACGTTGTATTGCGTACTAATCGAAAAAATGGTTTTTTCGATATCCAGATCCTGGCCGACGTCAAGAAACGAAAGCCCGGCTCCGATGGAGAACGTGTCTTCGAACTGCACATTCAGTCGCGAACCGACAAAGTGGCTATCGATGTGATAGCGGCCGTCGCGATTGACGTACTCGTCGTCGGTAAACGTGTAGTCCGCCGCTAGTGTGGCGCCAATGACGCCGATATCACCGAAGTACTCGTAGTAGTAACTCGCGCTTCCGGCGGCGCGAACGCCATCGATTTCCACCCCGATGTCGGGTAGCTTGCGCGAGCGGTCGGCAAACGACCCGCTTAGCGTAAAGTCAGAAGTGACGCGCAGGTCGAGATTGGTACTCCAGTTTTCATTTTCCGTTTCCTGAAGCAACGTGAGGTTTTCGATATCGTCGTTAGTCCGATTAGCATACCGTGCTCGCACTTTCACTCGTCGCTCTGGTGTATGCAGCAACAAGCCCGCGCGAAAAGTCTGATAATCGGTCAGGCGTCGGTCGTCGTCGAGGACCTCGTACCCGTAACCACCGGTGACATTGCCAAAGCGATGCGCGTAGGTGAGGTCCACGTCGTGAATGTAGTTATCGGTTGTAAAATCAGTCGCACTTTCTTCGACCTGGCTGGCATAGAAGCGATAACGCGTACTGAACCGCCACAGCGGGCCCGCTGTTCCGGTGTACTGAATCGTTCGCAGCATGTAGTCGCTGTCGAAGTTTTTGACATCGGAAGAACCAAGCGACCCGCGAACCGCATGTGTAAGGCGAGATATAAATGGGTCCGGTCCGTAGGCGCCGGCGGAGATCACGGATGCGCCGCGCTTGGCATCGTCTAGCTGGTTGTCCTCGAATGCCGACAGGTCATAGGCCAGATAAAGCCCGCCAGCTCCGCGCCGTGCCTGCGCCGCAAAGCGAGCCGTGTGCAAGCGGTAGTCATACTCCGAACCAAGTACGCTGTTCACACCTAGCGGGAAGCCAACCCGCGATCCGCCGCGCGTCGTCAGCCCGTAGTTGCCCGAAAGCTGCAGCCAATTGTTTGGCGTCACGCGCACACCGGTGTTCCATGACTTACGCAGCGATTCCACAGCGCCGGGATGTTCGAATAGTTGCCGGTGTTGCCGGTAGCGCGAAGTGACACGAAGCAACGTCGGAACGTTGTAAACCAGCGATCCCGCACGATTGTCGAGATTGATGCTCTCCAGCCTTAGCGCGAACGTGTTTTGGTTGGCGATGCTGCCACGGAGGTGTAGCCCCAACGCGACATTGTCGTAAAGGTTATACCTTTCTTGTACCAGTGCCTGATTGCCGGTCTCGTTGATTACCACGCCGCTCACGTTTATGGTGCCGTCGATCTCGCGGGCCGAGACCGAACTGGCAGCAACCAATGCAATAAGGGAGAGTATGGCAAGGCGTTGCATCATCACGTCTCCTACGGCTGATGGCAGCCGGCCGCAAAGCAACCTTCGGCGGCTAGCGCCGGGTCGAGAAAATTAGCGCTGGTATACGAGCCGTGAACATCTACGTGGCAGGTATTGCACGGTTGATTGGCCCAAGCGTCTCCGTGCTGGGCGTTAAAACGATGTCCGGGTTGAACATGACAATTCGAACACAGCCCGAAACCGGGGCTTTCGTAACTCTGCTTTAGCATCCGCGGCTGCGACGAGCCGTGTGCAACATGGCAGTTCAGACATCCTCCTTGTTCGGAGGAATAGGCCACCGCCGCCAGGTGCTGATACGGAAACGGCCCGCGGAACTCGCCGTGACATTCCACGCAGGTTTCGCCCGGCCCGGAATAGACTCCATGTTTGGCGGACTGTGCGAGATCGGTGTGACAGTCGCTGCAGTTCATAACACCGTCGGCAACGGGGTGGCGGGAGAGCTGTGCGAAGTCGCTACGAACGCTCGCGTGGCAGTCCAGGCACAGGGTCGGCTCCGGCGAGCGTAGCAGGCCGGCATGATCTGAGTTATGAATGCGGTGACAGCTCGAGCAGTTCACGTTGGCATCGGCGTGGGGATCGCGCTCGAAGGCGTTGCGTGCGTGGGGATCGACGTGGCAGGTGGCACACTTTGCGGCACTGAGTGCGGCGGTCAAGGATTCCGGATTACCCGCAGGAACGTTGTCGGGGTCTTCGGCGTGCCCCGCGTCGGCGCCTGGATGGCAGCTCAAGCAAGAGACTTCCGCGCCCCCGTCGCGCAGAATTGAGTGCGACGACCCGGCAAGCGATTCATCGTAGTAATCATGACACTCGAGGCAGGCGAGGTCGGCTTTTGCAACCCGGTCGGAAGCTGGACTGTCATTCACGCCGAACGCAAAGGTAAGCGCCAGCGCCAGCCAGGCGAGCGTGATTAGCCCTGCAAAAATTCGGAACACGGCTACAACACCCCCTTGTCGCGGGACTCGCGGACCACTGCTACCAACCACAACGTCACTCCCAACAAGCCAAAGACGACACCAAGACCGAGCGCAAAAATCAAGAACGTCGCGTTATTGACCATTGTGGCGGCCAACAGGAGCACGTAGGCAATGATGATTCCGCAGGTTGCAACCGTCAGGCGACGGTGCGAACCCGCACTACCACTCTTCGTCGTCATCCGATTCTTCTTCCCAATAATGGCCTTCGTCGTGACAACCCGACTTTAAGCACGACAACTCTCCCGACTCGCAACGCGCTATAAAGTTTTCCTCTTCCTGGTGTTTCGGTTGTTCCTGAAACCGTTGTGCCGGTCCATGGCAATGAAGGCAGTTGCTGTTGCTGTAGGGTTCGTATAACTCGATCTGTTCCGGGGTGGACTTCGTGAGCGAAACCCACACATGCCGTAGCCCGTTCATCTTGGCTTTGACTTCGCCGAACATCGCGTACCCGGTGTGACACTGGTAGCAGGCTGTCTCTTGCTTCACATAGTTGTTGCGGTAGTGAACCGAGGCGAGTGGTTCGTCGTCGTCGTACGTGAGGGAATTGACGTAGTAATCCATTTCGTGGCAGCCGCCACAGAACCGGACTTCTTTCATGTTGTGGAGCGAGGTGTTAACCGCAGAAAAGCCAAAGATGACGGGCAAAACGCCGAACGCCGGGAAGGCAAGCAGGCGCCAGGCACGCGGAGGAATTCCGTTACGCAGACGGTAGGCTGCGATTAACAGGATGATCCCGGCTAGTGCGATTACCGAGAGGGTCAGGGGCACGGTCTTCCTTCCGGAACAGAGCCGCTGGATTTCGTGACTATTCGTCCGTTTTCTTGCTGTCTTCGGGGACGTCGTGTTTCATCGACGCCAGCCAAATCGCAATTGCCCTACGTTCTTCGTCGGTCCCTTTAAAGCGCTTCTCGTGTTTACGGCCGTCGATGTCTTCTTTCTTGCGTAGGTAGTTGCTAATCCATTTGGGGTCGCGAGTCTTGCCAACGGCCGACAAGTCGGGAGCTTCGAGTTCGTCTTCGCCTTTGGCCTCCGCGTCAGCTTCCTCCGACTTTTCGACGTGAAGGTCGAGCGCCACCAAGCTGTGGCACTCCATGCACCCGTACTTCTTGAACAGTTTTACGGGCTCGTCCTTGTCGGCGAACGACTGAGTCCCGAACAGAACCACCATTGCAATCATGGCGACCGTAGTCCCGGCCAGGGCGACTCTGCTTTTCATTGGCAACTCCCAGAAGGTTGAATCTATGCATAACTACGCAAAAAATAACGAGATGCGCTGCTACGGGTAGCATGGCGCATCTCGTTGTGTGCTAGATATAGTTCGTTTGTACTAATTCGTTACGCGGGCGGGCTTTCCTCTGTGAGCAGATACACCGCAACCGCCTCAAGAATCGAGTGCACGTGCAACTTCTGCAGCAGGTGCTGCACGTGGTTGCGAACCGTAGAGTAGCTAACTCCCAGCGATTCGGCGATGGCGTGTAGGGTTTGGTCTTCCGCAAGGAGTTGCAGGACTTCGAGCTCGCGCGACGTCACACCGGCCTCGGTCAGCGGAATCGGCGCGTCCGGGTTGCGCTCCAGCACCTTCTCAAAGTATCGCTGGAACCGACGTTCCTTGGTTTCGTCCAGCGCGCAATGGACCAGGTGGGTGCCGTCCGCCGGGGGCATGCGAACCGCTATTATTATGAGTCGCACAAACTGTTCGCGCCCGTCGTGACTCCGGAGACTCATCGGGACAGGCTCGAGTTCTATACCAATGCGCGCGGTTTCGCGGAACGAGCAATTCGGCCCGCATAGCTGTCGCCCGTCTGGGGTGGTTCCGCAAACCGCTAAGTGGCAGGGCTGCCGCGTTAGATGGTCCAGCGATTGGCCCAGAAGCGTCTCCGCCCGATCATTGGCGAATATGATTTCGCCGCTGGGGTTGGTAACCCAGGTGGGGACCCCTACCGACCGTACCCATAAGGGAACCTGTGCTTCTGGCGTTTCTTGCGCACGATTTGTTGGCGAATCGGTCACGACTGCTCCTCCTCAGAGGACAGCGTAACACACAGCAATCGCTGCCGGGGCGATAACCGTTGGTCGAAACTGCTTGCGTGGTTGATACTCAAGCGCGCATCTCGCAGGCGGCATCTGTGCGCTGCCACCATAGTCGTTAGCAACCAATTCTAAACTTGTAGGAGTTCATTGTGAGCGGTGATCCGGTTGGGGTTCTTTCTGTTGGTGCACTAATCTTTTTTGCCCGTGTCACCGATGTCACGCTGGGCACGATGCGAATCGTTGCGGTCTCGCGGGGGCAAAAAGTTATCGCGCCTCTCCTCGGCTTTGCCGAAGTAATCGCCTGGTTGCTGGCGCTGCGGGCGGTGCTCGACAACCTCTCAAACCCGACCTACTACGTCTTCTTTGCCGGCGGGTTCGCCGCGGGAACGTACGTTGGCCTATTGCTGGAAGAGAAGCTCGCGATGGGGACGCGGATCGTTCGTATAGTAACCAAGTCTAATGCCTCGGCGCTGGTCACCGCGTTGCGTGATGCCGGGCACGGCGTCACCGTGTTGGATGCGGACGGCAGCGAAGGCCCGGTCAACGTGCTTTTTAGCATCGTCAAGCGTAGTCAGATCGGAAAGATGATCAAGCTGGTTCAGCAGTACAACCCCCGAGCCTTCTACTCCATCGAAGACGTCGAGTTCGCCAACGCCGGGACGTTTGCGGCGCGGCAATCGTTCGTCGGCAGACGGAGCAATGCCTTTAGTCGCCTGGCTGCTCGCCGTACAAATCGGCCCTAGCTTACACGTCTGAGCGCTTTATCAAGCCCCTGAATAGGGAGAAGACGAACAGGATAACGAACAGGAAGAAGAGGACCTTGGCGATCGCTGCCGATCCAGCGGCGATTCCTCCGAAGCCAAAGATAGCAGCGATGATCGCTACCACGAAGAATGTTAAAGCAAGACCTAACACGGTGCACCTCCTGAGTGGTGTGCCTGGACTGATCACTATCTAGTATCGCGACCTTGGCAGCACGGATCAATCGGTTAGCCCCGTAAATCGGGATACGACTTTTGCTTAGTGGGCTTTAAGCGAAAGTACGAGAGGCGGTAAGCAAGTAGGTGATGAGGGGAAGGCAGTCGTCGCTGGTGACAGCTAATCTTCAATCTCGGTCAACCCCGAACGAATTGCGTGTTTGACAAGGGCAGCGACGTTGTCAATATCCAGCTTCTTCATGATGTTGCGACGGTGGGTGTCGACGGTCTTGGGACTAATGTGTAGTTTGTCGCCGACTTCTTTGGAGTTCAGCCCTTCTGCGAGGTGTTTCATAACTTCGCGTTCGCGCGTGGTTAATTCTGCGTACACGGGGTCGTCATCGCCGTTGTCGTTTACCACTCGCTCAATCAGTATGTCGTGGCTGGATGCGCACAAGTATTTGTTGCCTTCGCTGACAGTGTTGAGCGCGGTCTTCAACTCATCCGCGTCGCTATCACTGGCGATGCAGCCGCTTGCACCCATTTGAAATGCTTCCGCCAGGGGCTCTTTGCCGGGATCGGTAGTTAGAATAATTACCCGTGCCGCCGACGTTTCAACCACGTGATGAGTCAGATCCACGCCGTTTAGTTGTTCCAGGAGCAGTGTGGCGATTACCAGGTCGGGGTTGGTGGCACCGATCATCGTAAGTGCCTCCGCGCCATCGCTGGCGCAGCCGACAACCGAGTACTCATCGCCGAATCCGTCGATGAGGCATTCGAGCCCTTCGGTAAGCATCTGGTCGTGTGACGCGATCAGGATCTTCATATCATCCGTCCGATTGGGTGGCGTGGGACGCGATAGTATCGCAAAATGCTACCGGCAAGCGCAACCGGGAACGCTAGTGTGTAAGGGTATGTTAACAAATGACATACGGCTTCGGGCGGGGCGCCGGGTGGGCGCAGGCGCGCAAGACGTGACCAGCTAGCCGCGCTTGCTTGTGGGACGCATTTCGCTGAGCGGCTTTCCCCCGATGATGCCAAAGTCCACGATACGAATGGGGAAGGGAATAGTGAGCTTGAAGGGTGTGGCGCACGCGGCGCCACACCCGGGCATAGACCCAGAGATCGTTACTTCAACATGACGACCTTTCGGGTGACGTTCCACTCTCCGGACGTCACTTGCACCAGATAAACGCCGCTGGCGGCTCGCTCTCCGACGTTGCTGTTGCCATCCCAAACTACTCGGTGACTCCCCGACGACATTTCCTGGCTAGCGAGCGTGCGCACCAGTTGCCCCGACGCAGAGTAAATCCGAATCGACACGTCGCGGGTGCTATCCAGAGTAAAGGCAACCGTCAGCGTGGGGTTGAACGGATTGGGGTAAACGCTTTCAAGCCGCAACGGTGCCGGGGTGTCTCCCACTGCGGTCGCTGTGGCCACCTCGAATGCGCCCACGTCCACGGCCGGACCCGCCGGGCGGGGATTGGCGTCGTAGTCGTCGTTCGGCGCGTTTGCACCCAGGTAGGCGGTTACGCCGGCGTCGATCGCCTGTGATTGGTCCGCGAGTCGGTAGTTGTGGCCACCGGGGTTCATAAACAGACCGTTGGCGCTGGTAAGCGTGATGTTGGATTCGCTGTCGATGAGGTTTCCACCAACCTCATCAACGATCAGACGATTCCATTGCGCCACGATCAGGTTGTTAAAGATCCGGTTATTTGTCGCGTCGTCGGTCATCCGGATGCCGGCGATGCGTGGCTCCACGATGGTGTTGTTGCACACGATGTTGTTGCTGCTGGGTTTGTAGCAGCGCGGACCAACCTGATCGGTAAGGTGGATGCCGCCGGCTCCCGCACTGATGCCGTTGTCGTAGATGATGTTGTTGCGCACCACCGAGTTCTGCATCGAAATAAGGCTCATGCCCTTCCAGTTGTTGTCGCGGATAATGTTGTCTTCGATGACCACGTTCTGGACAATACCGTCTCCGCCTACCCAGCAGTCGCCGTTCACCTGCAGCCCGTTGTTGTTGTTGCCGTAACATTCGTTCCCACGAATCACCACGTTGTCGTCGGGCGAGTCGCTATTGCTTACGTAGATGCCGTGCTGGCGAACCGTGTTGGCGCATTCATTGTTGATAATCTGCAAGTCGGTAACCCAGCCAGTGAGAATTCCACTGAGCCCCGCTCGACGAATGGTGTTGTTTCGAAAGGTCACGCCCTGGGCAAGCACCGCACGCAGCCCCACTTTGGGAGCGTCTTCGGAGATAAACCCGTCCACGGTTACCCAGCTTGCGCCTTCCAGATTGATGTTGTGGTCGTTGCGGTCGTTGTTTTCGTTAACGACTACCGAGTTACCCAAAGCGACGAAAGTAATCCGCGCGCTGGGTTGTCCCGATCGCGTCAAATGAAACCCCTTGTAGGTCCCGTTGGCGACGTAGACGTTGTCGCCTGGTTCGACCACGTCTGCAGCTTTTTGCAGCGTCCGAAAGGGTTGGGTTTGCGTTCCCGAATTGGAGTCGCTACCCGACGGCGCCACGTAGAAGTTGGTCGCCCTGGCGGGTAACGCCCACAGTAAAAGAGTAAGAGTCAGAATGCCTAAACTAGCCCTTAGATTACGCATGTCGTTTTCCTCCCTAGAGATCAGGGTGAAAGTCCGCGTCGACTTGTCGCCGCGAACAGCACGAGGCCATGCGAGAGATGTGGGGACTTAGCGAACTGTGTAGGACACCGGCGACGGCTGCCGGACGTTGAACCTTTTCAAAGCCACCGGTGCCCGCGACAGTTCGAACTCTCAGCGCTGCAATATGCAGGTGGAGCGTGATGAGTTGCTATCAGGCAAGAGCGGAAAGAGGTTTAGGGATTTTCCCTATGGCGCCTAAGCAAATGGCGAGTAGAGAACCGTAGTTAAATCTAACTACGGTTCCCTTTAACTCGTTTGGCGTTAGCGAGTTGCAGAAAGGTTAGTGGCTGACCGAGAGGGTTGCGGTAATGCCGCCGGTCGCGTCGGCGGTTCCTGAGTTTTGGCCGGTGTAGTCTTCGTACCATTGGATGCTGTTGTGATCGCGCTGGACGACAACAAAGTTGTACGCGCCGGGTATGATTGCGCCCGATCCCGCGATCGACGTGCAGCCGTCGAACGAATCGCACTCGTAAGGGTCGTTGGGGCCAAACAACCAGACAAAGTAGATTCGCGAACCGTTAATTGACCCGGAAATGTTAAACGTCGCCGGATCTCCGTATACACGGAAACCTACGCTATAGTCGGTTCTTCCGTCGGTGCGAGCTACGTAGGAATCAACGTCAAAGTTGGGATTGGTCACGGTTATTGAACCCGTGGACATAGCCGTTACCGACGCACCGGCAAATGCATCCACCGAACCGCTAACGCTGGACTGGTGCGACTGCGTCATCTTGGGGTTGGCGGTGATCCCTTCGCCGGTTTCGGTTTGGTTGAACGTATTGCTAAAGTTTACTGGGTCGGTAAGCGGCGTCGGTACCCAGCTGGTATCGAGCGTCTCGTTGATGTAAATGTCTGCGCCGGGCGCTGGTGTCGGATTGACAAAGAAGTAGATGTCCGATTCCACCTGAACGGAACGAGTAGTCATTACGATCTGGTTCGGTCGGATCGCCGCCCGTTCGTTGGTAACGTCGCCGTCGGTAAAGTGGCCCGTCGCGCGAATCCGCAGTTCGTTAAAATAGCTAAACTCGTCTTCGTCACGCATAGTGAATGTCGCCGTGAACTCGCCCTGGCTATTTGTTACTCCCGACATCATGGTGGGTGCACCGTTGGTGGCACGGACATCGACGTCGATACCTTCAAGATAGGTGACGGTTCCACCCGTTCCGGTGCGTTCTCCGGCTCGAACCGTAACTGTGGTGGCCTCTCCCGGAGATATTCGTTCGGGAAGCCCGGAAATCTCTATGACGTTTGTGGCACACAACAGTGCATCGCGTGCTTCAGTATCGCCAGTGTACAGGGACGAGTACGCGTAGTACGTCAGGATCTCGCGGTCACTGACCGATCCTTCGTTGTAGTTCGTGGTCTGATCGCACACCGTTGCCCCGGTAACGTCGAAGTCGTATCCGTTGATGTTCAAGTCAAACGGTCCCTTGAAACCGCCGCCGGTAAGGCCGTCGCCGTTAAGGTCGTAGCGCGACCAGTCGTCCAGAGTGCCGTTCACGTCGCGGTCAATTTCATAGTGTTCGAACCAAATCAGAAACGCTTCGATATCGTGCTCGTTAAAGACGCCGTTCGAGCCCTGGTCGGCGGCCGCGCCGGCGACATCCAGTAACGACCTGCGCACAGGTGCATCGCCAATAGAGTTGTCCAGCGAGAGCGCGGCAACGTAAGCGTCGGTCACGCCCGAGTAGTGCGAGCCGTTGTAGGCGTCGATAATCTTGCCGCGAATCTGCGACGGTGTGAGGTCGGGATCCAGGTTCCATAGATACGCTGCAAGGCCGGCAATAGTCGGTGTCGCCATAGACGTGCCCGAGTAGCGGGCCACGCTGCCGTCGCACAGATCCGGATTGGCCGGGAATCCGGCGTCCTGTGCAGAGCAAGGCGCCAGCACTCGTTCGCCGACGGCACGAACATCGGGATTGCGGTTAGAGAAGAAACTCTCGCCGCCCCCAGCACCTGATGAACCAACCACAAGTGTATTGTCGAAGGCGGAGCCGGCGGCCGGGTTCTGTCCAAGCATCGCGTTCCAGGCAATGTCGAAACCTTGCCATTCGGTTGCGGAAAGCGAGTCGGCGGGGATAAGGTCGCGCGGGTTGTCGAACATCGCTGCTGCAGCGAAGCCGCTTCCGTAGGAAGCTTGCGCGCGTAGCCCGCCAACGGTCGCTTCGTTACCAGCTGCGGTTGCATGAAACATCCGCCCCTGAAACGGTGCTGTTACAATGCGCCAGGAGAGCGCTCCAAACGCAATGTTTATGAAGTCGTTCTTGGTTAGTTGCGAAAGCCCGCCGTAACCCAGGCTCGTACTAAGCACAAATTTACCGCTGGCGGGAAACGTAGATGCGATTTGCTGTAGCCAATCGACCGCCGACAGCCCGGTCACGTGGACCGAACGCAAGTCCAAAAACAATGTCGGGTCCGGATTGGTGCCAGTCGCGCCGGTGTTGTCAAAGTTGGCGCCGATGATCCCGCTGCAATGGAACCCGTGGTTGCCGTCGTGCGAGTTGGCGGCGGGGTTAAGTCCGGCAGGTACTCCGATGTTCTCAAACGACTGCGTGTTGATTTGGCTGTTTGAACTCGCGGACACGTAGTAGTCGGGGACGATTACTCGCACTCGATTGTTGTTTTGAGTCGCCAGGCGCAGGGCATTCCACGCGGCGGGGTAGTAGCCCACAATCAGGTGCTGCAGGTCGGCGTACCCGTCAGGTGGAACGATTCGATTCTTATCATCCTCTTCGGCGGGAACTGGTTCGGGCTTCCATTCGTGGGCTTTGGTGACGAAAGCAAAGGCGCCCGACGAAAGCAACGCGGAAATCAGCGCGTCCGCTTCGGCTTGCGTGGTTTGGGGCGGCGTGACCAGCGACACCAGCAGGTTCTTAACTCCCATTGTAACGATCCGCACGTCGTTAGCTTGTAACGCCGCGTTGACTTCGGCGGCGGTTGCGTCTCCGGCAATCACCGCCGTCAGGCGATTAATCATTCGGCCGTCGATCACCTGCGACGCGTCTACAGGGCTGGGGGGAAGCACTCGTGTCGTCGAAATTGCCAGGGCGCCGGGGTCACCGCCGAGAAGGACACCATCCGGGTTGGGTTGCGGGCCGCTGGGTCCTCCGCCATCGTCGTCGGTGCCGGTGGGGGACTCGGTTGCACATCCGGCAGCGACGGCAAGCGCAATGGAAATCATTATGGCAAGTAAGCTGTTCAATAGACGCGGCTTTTTGCTGAAACAGGTTTTCAACGCGCACTCTCCGTGGTGGCTGATAAAGATCTTGTTGTCACGCTCGGTACGCGAGGTTTCGGCGAGCTAACCGACACGCAAAAATGTGCCCACCTGTTTTTTCTTGTCGGCTTACGACAACGCGCGACGCGTCCTGAGAGAAGCCCACCGTAACCAGGCTCTTTTGGAGGTAACTGACGTGAACCGGACGCTAATGATCGTTATATGTGTAGTAGCAGCAATGTGTTATGTCGTGGGCTGCGGAACCGAAGGGTCTGCGCCAACCGATCCACAGTCAGGCAACGGTGGGGGAGGCGGTGATGTTCTCGACCCGAATCCCAACGGAGTGCTGCTTGACGGCGATCCCGGTTCGCCCGCGCAGCAAGCCCTCGACGAGCTCCCGCCATCCCCGGTGCCGGAAGCCGACATTAATAATGGGCTACTAACGACCCGCCTGATTGCGATCCTGGCGCCGGGAGCAACGGTTGGGTCGGTCAACACCGCTCTCGAAGCAATTAACGCTCGCGTTGTGTCCATGACATCGGGAAGCCCGTTTCTTTCGTTGAAAGTTCCCGCGGTTGCCGACGCCGGGGCGGCGCAGGCTTTGGCCTCGGCGCTGCGCAGTAGCGGTGCATTTATTTATGCCGCTCCCGCCCACGGCGTCGCAACCGATCGCATAACCCTCGCTGAGCCGCAGCGAAGTATGCCGCCCGATAATGTAAGTCATCTCCAGTACATTCGAGCCTACCAGGCATGGAACGCGAAGGAACTCGCGATCGCTAACGACGACGAGATTCCCGTCATAGTGCCGGATTCGTACGCGAGTAGCATTCCGCACGGCGACATCTCTGCCCAGTCGATTGTCGGGTTCGGGGGAATCAACCCGCTACCGGGGCCGGATGTATATCCGGGCAACAACGGCTTTGTTGTCTCCGGAATTATCGGCGCCGATGTGGATGAGGACGGGGCCACCGGGATTAATCCGGCGCCGGGCGATTTGCTAGATATTCAATCGATGCCGACGGGAGGTATGACCTGGGCCGACGTTTTCTGGAACATAGCGTATCGCGTGGCCACCAACGGCGATCGCGTCGTGGTCAACACCGGCCTGGCATACAACGATCCCGCGTTTACAACTTACTCGGCGTTCGATCGCGCGATGCATGTACTTGCCTGGCGAACCGTAGCGGCGTTGCATTACCACAAGTTCATACACATTACGTCGGCAAGCATGGAGTTGTCGAACCCGGTGCTTAGCTCTCCGTTCATTGCGGCGGCAGCCGTGGACGACGTTCGCGAACTCGTCAACATGAACGCGCTCTCGGCGTCCGATTCCATGGCACTCGAAAGTGCGTGGCAAGATGTCGTTGACAACTGGCCGCTGGCTACAGCAATAACCAACAACGTAATTGTCGCCGGCGACCCGTCCACACCGTCATCGGATGTAACTGCTTCCGGGTTCAATATCCTCGGGCCATGCGTCAACGAAGACCCAGGCGCATCTCCGGGTTTGTTGTGCGACGGTGAGGTGGCTTGGTACAGCGGAACTGCAATGTCGGCGGCCCAGGTATCCGGTTTGGCGGCTTACCTGCTGAACCTGGATCCGAGCCTGACCCCGTCGGGTGCCAAGAGTCTGTTGCTTGCAACCGCAAGTGCCAACCAATACAACGCCGTTGATGCTTACGACGCGGTGCTGGCGTTGGACAACGCTCCCGACGGAGATGTACGTAAAGCCTTGCTGGACCTTGCGGGGTTTGAGTCGGGCGACCCCGACGGCAAATTTGATGAAAATGACCTTGTTGCATGGGGTGTGCTGGAAAACACGTTGCCTATTCGGCAGGGGCGTGGTGGAGAGGAGTTCGACGAAACTCGCTATGACCTGAATGGCGACGGAGGTCTAGGTGTTGACGATACCGGGCGGTTCGATCTTGACGCCGATGGGAGTTTCGGCAGCGCAGTCGCAATGATAGAAGGTGCCAACGTTACGTTCAACGAACTAGCGGTCACCGATCTGGAAATTCTTTGTTACTACGCGTACTCCGGGCTGTATACCGGAGATCAAACGGCAAGGACAGAGCTGTTTGCGCCAGTGCACAGCGGGCCGTTTGTAGAGATTCTATCCTTTACCGACATCATTCAGCCGGGTACGCCTACGCCGATCACAATTCGAGCGGGTGTCGACACCGACGGTGTTGTTCAGTATGTCGAAGGGATGAGCGTGTATATCGACGTGGACAATGGCGATGCAGCCGAAGATCATGGCGAGACCGGAGCTGGTGGCGTGTTTACGACCGACATCACACTCGACGACAACCGCAACGAGGTCTTTGTAACCGTAGAAGTGAACTTTGGCGGCGAGAGTGCAGAAGAGTCTACGTCGGCAATTCGCCCCAATCAGATTCAGATTCTGGAACGAGAGGTTGAGTTGTATTCGGAGGTTTCGTTCGGTTATCGCCCGGCCAATCAACCAGCGTTTCAGTGGATATTCAACAACTGGGATGTGATCGAGGAAGGTTCCGAGTTCTTTGACTCGTTTGACGAATCAAGCACTAACTCGGGAACTGCCACTGCTGCCGGCATGACTGGTGCTGGCAATCTGACGGCGTCGCAGGTGTCCAACGTTTGGTTGTCTAATGGTACCGACTTCGGCGGGTTTGATTTTGAGGGCACCATCACCGGAATGATGAGCCTGACCAATCCCAACCTGGATGTTGACGCTTATCAGTCGCAGAACGCGGGTGCTTCGACGATGTCGGTTTCGTTCGTTGTGTGGGGCGAAGGCGCGCAGTTCAACATGCATGGCCAGGTAACCGGCACCGGTTACGGTTATGTCGAACTGGAAGGCGATCAGGTGATCTTTGAATGTGACGACGAAAATCCTTGCGGAACGATCAGCATTGGTGGAAATCTCGCGCCCGGTTACTACGACATTGACCTGGACTACTACGACGACGCGTACTTTGGCAAGAATTGCGAGGGCGTGTACTGTGATCAATCCGGCTCGGAAACTCAAGATGGTTCTATGTCGGCGACGTTCGAGATTTCTCCGGGACTTGGCCCCGTGGGGCGATCGTGGACCGGTCGCCGCGTGCCCGGACCACGTGAGCGACAACGTCCTCAGCTGATTAAGTGCCCGGCGTCGTCCGAACTATCACCATCCCAGGTGCAAAGGAACGATTAACCGACCAGCGGGGCCAACCACGGCTGGGTAACCGATTAGCGATCATGCTATTATGGTGCTGCCACAAACAGCACCATGAACGAACGCGACGATATTACGGTTTTGCTTAGCGAAGCGTCCACCGGCAAGGCTCCGGCGGTAGAGCGGCTGTACCCCCTTGTCTACGACGAGCTTCGTCGTCTCGCCCAGTCGCATTTACAGCGAGAACGGGTCGATCACACGTTACAAGCAACAGCGTTGGTTAATGAGGCGTATATGAAACTGATCGATCAGACGAGAGTGGATTGGCAGAACCGTTCGCACTTCTTTGCGATCGCGTCACGTGCAATTCGGCGCATTTTGGTGGATTACGCTCGTGCCCGCGGGCGGGAAAAACGGGGTGGAGGTTGGCAGCGAGTGGGGATCACGGGTTTGTTGAACGCGCCGGTTGACGGCCCAAGTATTGACATGTTGGCGCTTAACGAAGCTCTCGAACGCCTGGCCAGCGATCATCCCGACAAGGTTAACGTGGTGGAGATGCGCTTCTTTAGCGGCCTCAACAACGAAGAGATCGCAGCCGTTATGAACGTTTCCACACGCACAGTTGAACGCCACTGGCAATTTGCTCGCGCCTGGCTTTATCGGGAACTTACTAACAACTCATAGCGGATAAACGTGAGTAGACCAAGCGCCGAAGACATTTTCTACGACTCGCTTGATCGGTCGCAAGACGATCGCGACGCGTTCATAACGCGCGCGTGCGGCGATGACCAGACGTTGGCCAGTGAAGTGCGTTCGCTGTTGCAGGCACACCAGGCCTCCGAGGGGTTTCTGGAAACCCCGGTGCTGCGCGCCGAACCCGGGGGCGGCGGCGAAGATCCGGCCTTGGGAAAAGAAATCGGTGCCTATCGAATTGTCGAACAAATTGGTAGCGGCGGCATGGGGCGGGTCTATCTGGCCGAGCGCGCCGACGGCGAGTTTGATCAACGAGTCGCGATTAAACTGATCCTGCGCGGTGCGTTCGACGAAGAAGCGCTGCGCCGGTTTCGGACCGAGTGTCGCGTGCTCGCACGCCTTGAACATCCCAACATTGCACGCATGATTGACGGCGGATTAACCAGCGACGGTACGCCGTACATCACTATGGAATACATCGATGGCCAACCCATCGACAAGTATTGCGAACAGCACGCTTTGGATTTGCGCAAAACACTTCGCCTGTTCTTGGGCGTTTGCGCGGCTGTTGAGCACGTCCATAGGCATTCCACGATTCATCGCGACATTAAACCCAGTAACGTTCTGGTCGACCGCGAAGGCAACGTTAAGTTGGTCGACTTTGGGATTGCCCGCGCGTTGGATGCCGCCGAAGGGCAGGGAAGCGACCGCACCGCGACGGCAAATCAGGTGCTGACGCCGCAGTACGCCAGCCCCGAACAGCTCCGCGGTGAAATGTTGTCGACCGCGAGTGATGTCTATTCGTTGGGGGTTGTGCTGTATCGTCTGCTAACCGGCAACGTGCCCTTCCGGGATCACGGAACAAGTCTATCCCGATTCGAACGAACCGTTAGTCAGGACGAACCCGTTGCGCCAAGTCAAATGGTACGTCGAGAGCCGGCGGGAGCAGACACGTCGCGAGGTGTTTCAGAGAGCAGGACGGTATCGCGCGAGTTGCGCGGCGACGTTGACACTATCGTGCTTATGGCGATTCGCAAAGAGCCGGAACGCCGGTACGCTTCGGTCGCCGCGTTCTCCGATGATATTAGACGGTATTTGGACGGCCGTCCGGTGCATGCACAACCCGACACCTTTTCCTATCGCACTGCCAAGTTTGTTCGCAGAAACGCCGGTATGGTCATTGCGGGAGCGCTGTTGTTTGCGGTTTTGGTGGCATCGACCATCATTGGCTTCTGGTTGTACTTGGGAGCAGAAGACGCCCGCCGCGTCGCCGAAGCCGCGCGCGAAGAAGCCGAAAGCAACGCGCGCAGTGCGCAAGCCGCCACCGACTTTCTGGTCGACATCTTCAAGCAGTCGGATCCCGATGTAACGGGCGGAAAGGACCTGACGGCAGGAGAGTTACTGGCGATAGGCACCGAAAGGCTCGACACGCTGAAAGACGAACCGCGCGCCCGCGTGCGCCTGTTGCGCACGATTTCGGAAATTTATCGCCGTCGCGGGGATGTCGACAAGGCTCGCGAGCTGGGAGAGCAGGCGGTAACCCTTAGCCGGGTGGCGCTCGACGATCCGTTTGAAACGGCGCAAAGCCTGACGGCATACGGTATTCTGCTGACCGTGATTCGTGAACACGAAACGGCGTTGCACGCGTTTCTGGAAGCCGAGTCACTGACGGTATCTTCGGTTGGTGCCGACGACGATTCGATGGCGCGAATACTTAACTGTGTTGGAATCGCGTATCTGGGTTTGGGCGATCTCGGCGCGGCGTTGCCCTACATGGAACGATCCGCGGCGGCTCGCGAAAGTGTCATTGGCTCCGACGATCCCGAGATGGCTTACTACTGGGTTAACCTGGCAGAGCTCAACCGTGAAGCCGGCAACTATCAGGCAGCAGAGCCGTTGTACACGCAGGCGCTGGCGGTTCGAGAAAGACACCTGGATCCCATGCACCCTCAAATTGGTTTTGCCTGTCTTGCTTTCGGTGCGTTTCTGAACTCGACCAAGCAATACCAAAAGGCGCGTGAGACTTTGGAGCGGTCACGCGACATTCACACAACGTCTTTGGGTAAGCGCCATTTGCGGGTTGCAACCTCGTCGTGGGAACTAGGCCGCGCTTATGCGGCGCTGGGCGAGAAAACTCTGGCGGAAGACTCTTTCAACCTGGCGATCTCGATTTACGACGAAACTTATGGCCCCGACGGGCCGTGGGCAGCGGAGGCGATCTGCGGACTTGCCGGGTTGCGCCTGGACGCGGGCAACTACGACGCCGCTCGCGAGTTGTACCAACGCGCCCATGATCTGTGGGCCGAACATTCGGGTGACGACTACCACAAGTTGGCTGAACCTCTGGTAGGGCTGGCACAAGTTGCAGCCGCAGAAGGAAAAGCGGACGACGCAGAGCGCAGGTTCGCCGAAGCCCTCAGCATTTGCGAGGCTGGGCTTGGAGAGAACCATCCCCTGGTTCCAGAAGTTCTGCTTCCTTACGCGGCACTCTTGCGTAACCAGGGGCGGACCGACGAAGCTGTGGTGATGCAGCAAAAAGCCGCGACAATTCTTGCCTCGCACGGCCTCCCACACGCGCCCGCACCGGGTAACTAGCTCGGCTTCTTGCACCGTTCCCAACGGCGGTCGCTAAACCAACAAAGCGCCCTCGCCTTGATTGCTGTTCTGCCTTACAGTGGAGGACAGTGGAAATAGCTCTTAATCTAACATTGGAGACCATACATGGATGACGCGCGGGACGACACCCCCTGGTCGACGCTTCACGATTTGCTTTCGGCCAACGATCGCGATGCGGCCAAGTCACTGTTGAGCGAACTGGAGCCTTTCGAAATTGCTCGAACGATCTCGCGTCTTGGTGCCGACGATCAGAAAATTCTGCTAGAGCTGTTAGGGCCCGAAGAAGCCGCCTTTGTCATCGAAGAGGTTCCGGGACCGCAGGCCGCCGAAATTATCGAGCACCTTCCCGCCAACAACGCGGCCGCTATTCTCGACGAAGTTCGAAGCGACCACCAGGCTGACCTGCTGGGGAGTATGTCGAGCGACGACGCCGAAGCGATCATCGAACAGATGACGCCGGAAGAGGCGGACGACGTCCGTAAGTTGCTCGACTACCGCGAAAACACCGTCGGCGCGTTGATGATGACCGAGTTTCTGGTTTACCCCGAACACTTAACCGTGGCGGAGTTGGTTTCGGACTTGCGCGACAAGCGCGAAAGCTACGCCGACTTTAGCGTGCAGTACTTGTACGTGGTTGATGTTGCGCTAAAGCTCATCGGAGTACTTCCCATTCGCGACCTGGTGTTCTCGCGTAAAGACGCTCGCGTGATTGACGTTATGATTCCCGAGCCCAGAACCCTGGCCGTGGAGGCAACACTCGAAGAAGCCCAACAATTCTTCGATCGACATAGCTTCCTGGGTGCCCCGGTTGTCGATGCGTCCGGACGACTGGCGGGCGTGGTGACGCGCAGCCAGGTAGATGACGCCACCGAAAAAGAAATTGCGGATCAGTTGTTGCATGTTAGCGGGATTGTTGGCGGCGAAGAGTTTCGCACCATGCCGTTGCTGGCTCGTTCGCGTCGTCGACTGTCCTGGCTGTCGATTAACATTGTTCTAAATATTGTTGCCGCCAGCGTAATTGCGTTTTACTCGGATACTTTGGCAGCCGTGATCGCTTTGGCGGTATTCTTGCCGATGATCAGTGACATGAGCGGATGTTCGGGCAATCAGGCGGTAGCGGTGAGTATGCGCGAGTTGTCGCTTGGCCTGGTGCGGCCGGCCGAAACCTGGCGGGTGATGGGGAAGGAAGCTCTGGTTGGGCTTATTAACGGGTTGGTTCTGGGCGCGCTATTGGGTGGAGTGGCGTTGCTGTGGAAGGGAAGCCCCTACCTGGGTTTGGTGGTGGGGTTCGCGCTGGCGGCAAACACCTTAATCGCCGTTTGTCTAGGCGGTACGCTTCCGCTGATTCTTCAACGCTTGAAGCTTGACCCTGCGCTCGTCTCCGGACCGGTGCTAACCACGGTGACCGACATGTGTGGTTTTTTTCTGGTGCTTGGCCTGGCGACGCTTCTGCTGGACAAGCTAGTATAGGTAGGTCTCTGCAGTCAGCGTCGGCTTCGCCCCATCACGAAACCGACGCTGCTGCCGATCAGTTGGTAAGAATTTCTTCGAACAATGCTAGAGCTTCGTCCTCTTCGGACTGCGCCAGCCAGAACAACGCGCTCTTGATTAGCTGCGGATGGCGATTGGTTCGCACGACAGAAATAAGTCGCTTTGTGCTGTCCACGTTTCGGCATTGCGAGAGTGAAAAGATAGCCGACTTACGAACTTCAATTTCCATGCTGTCGTCGTCCACCAGAGTCGTAAGGCCTTCCACGGCCTTTTGCCCTGCTATCTGTCCGGTCCAAAACACCGCCGACTTTCGAACCTTTTGGGCGGCGCCACGGTTGCGCGCAATCTCTAGCAGTCGCGGCCAGATGACAGCGTCGGACAGCGTTGCGGCAAACATCGCATCGTCGACGACGCGCCGATCGGCGTCTTCGGCCATATCCAGCAAGTAATCGGCGGCCTCGGTTACGGGAATCGTACCGAGGTCCTGGTAGTCGTTCACAATGTCGTGGTTAATGGCACCAACGGTAACGTGCATATCGACTACTTTGCGGTTCTTGACCTTCATTAGTACGCGGGCTGGTCCCGCGGAGCACTCCCGCCGATAAATGTCCCATTCGTCGCAATCGTTGCAGTGCATCTGGTTGTCGTCCAGATTGATGCGCATGGAATGTCCGTCGTCGGTGCTAATCACGTTGCGCCCGTTTCCGACAACGCCGTCCCGGGTGGGAAACTCAAACTGGATGTAACCGGTTCTGGTCTTCTTTATCGAGTCGTCGATTCGGGAGGCGGTGGCGGGGGTGGTGTTTGCCAACGCCACCATCGCCACCACCAGAACCATCGCGATCCGCAATGGCTTACTCATTGATGATCGCCTCCAGAAAGTCCGCAGCCTTTTGGCTGTTGGATTGACCGATCCAAAACAGAAACTTCTTTTTCAGTTCGGGGTCACGCTCTTTTCGAGCAAGCTTGATCATCGCGTCCAGGCCGCTGTCGCCGCGTTGTTGTGACATCACAAAGATGACGTGCTCGCGAAACTCCCGATCGGTGACGGTCTGGTAAGTGGTAACTAGATCCTCGGTACTGATATGGTCTTGCTGGCCCGCCCAAAACAAAGCTTGTTTCCGCACTTCGGTCGGGTGCTTCTTGTCTTTGGCAACGCTGACCAGAAACTTGGCGGCCTCGCCATCACCGCTCTGCGAAACCGAGAACAGGACTTTCTCCTTAAGCTCGTCGTCGTCGACTTCGTCGAATAGCGTGATCAGGAACGGCCCGGTATCTTTGCGCTGACCCAACCAGAAGATCGATTTAGCGCGAAGTTCGTGTGCCACATTGGGGTCTTTAGCAATGCGCCGCAATATTTCGGACGACCCATCGCTGTTGTGTTGAGACAGCGCAAAGATTGCTTTTTCCTGAATCTGCTGATCGCCGTTGTTGAGCGCAAGCTCCTCCAGGAACTTTGTTACTCGTGGGGATTGGGTTTGCGACATCCAAAACACTGCCTTTTCGCGAACTTCAGCGTTGGGGTCGTTCTTGGCCGAATCCATAAGAATATCGACGCTCTCTTCGCTTTGGTGCTGAGAAAGCAAGAACATCGCTTTTTCGCGCAGCCTGGCGTGTGAATCCCGGCGGTCGGACAGCACCTTCTTGAGAATCGGCAACGCCCTTTCCTCGTTCATGTTCATAAGACCTTCGAGCGCGTAGATCTTGGTCTCCATGTCGTCGAGGTCTCTGTCTTCGCCGATCTTCTCGCTCTGTTCAGAGACCCACTCGGCAGCGTCAGAATCTCCGATGGATGCCAGGCGTGACTGGATCCGCTGGTACAGGGCGTCGGTGTCGTCGTTGAGCTCTCTGCGGCTGTAGGTGTTCTTCGCCTGCTCGAGCTGCGCTCTTGCGTTGCGAAGGTTGGCCCGACCGTCGAGCTTTAGCATCGCATACGAGTACCAGTACATAGCGTCGGCGGCGTACTCAGACTTTTCGTACTCGTTGAAGACACGCCGAAACTGGTCGGCGGCGTCCGAGTAGCGGTCTTTGTTGAACTGTTTCATCGCGGTCTTGAACAAGTCCTTGGCGCTGGCGTCGTCGGCCACGGCTTCTGCCGCGAAGGCTGCGCCCATGAGGGCGACGATTGCCGCCAGCAGCAAGGTGCGAACGATTGGTTTCATGACGCGTCCCTTCATTCGAAGTTAAACATGGTGTTTGCGTTGGTGTTCGTGCTGGTGCGCAGTCGCGGTAGCAGCGAACGGTCGTCAATGCTTTCCTCTATCCATTCCTTTTCGTCGACGCGGTCGTCGGAAAGGTTCACAATTTGTGCGAGAATCAACTCAAGGTCGCCAAGAAGCTTGCCCATCGCGGGGTCGTCCGCAGCTGGCGAGTTCAGCAGCAGCCGAGTGTCGGCGAGCAGGGAGCTTGCGCGGTCGGCGTAGTCGGCATCGGCGCCGGAGTTGAAATGCGTCAACAGAATCTCGGCTTTGTCGATCACGGGAGCTGCCGCCAACTGGTAAATGTTGGTGGTTGCGCTACCGCGCCCCGAAGGCGGATCAAGAATATCCACGATGTTGGTTGAATCTTGTTGGGGGAAGCTGGCGGTGTCCTCTGGGGGAACCGCTGTGTAGCGTCCAATCGCAAACCCAATCAACAACACGGCTGCCGTCACTGCCGCAGCACTCATTCCCATCAGCATGCTGCGCTTGCGAAAGCGCGAGCGAGCGTCAACGATATTCTCGGAGTTCTTGCCGCGCGTATCGACGCGGGCGGCATCAATTTGCGCCCACATACGGTCGCGTGGCGTTTCCGGCGGGGCATTATAGTCGCTCGCCGCTGTCTTAAGTTGTTCGACGAATCTGTCGTTGTGTTCGTCGTTCATCGTAGATCCTCCTGCGCGAAGCCTTCTGTGCCGCCGAGTGCATCTCTTAGAATTTGCCGCGCGCGAAACAGTCGCGACTTGGTGGTCCCAACCGGGACGCCAATCGCTTCTGATATTTCGTGATGCTTAAAGCCTTCGATGTCGTGCATCACAACAACGACGCGCATCTCTTCGGGTAACCGATCAATCGCGTTGTGAAGACGCAGCTTCAGCGACGTATCGGGCGCGGGTCTCCCGGGAAAGTCGGAGATTCCATCGGCGACCTCGGTTTCGCGGTTGCGCAACCGCTTGACTTTGCGCAGACCGTCCAGCACGACCGAGACCGCGATTGAATGAATCCAGGTGCCCAACGCCGACCGGCCCTGAAAAGTGTCCAGTTTTCCAAAGGTGCGGATGAAGGTTTCCTGGGTATAGTCCTCGGCCATTTGTGGGTCTCCAGTCATGCGATAGGCCAACCGGTATACACGATCCACGTGCAGGTCGTAGAGCTCGCGCTCGGCTCGCGGATCTCCCGCGAGAACGCCAGCAATCAACTGCTGCTCTTGCAACGTGTTCCTCCGTAGTCAGTTACGCGGTTCTATAGGTCCCGGAGGGAGATCCTCGGGTCGGCTGCCATGCCCATTTGCCTGGCTAAATGATATGACGCCCTACAATCGGGGATGGTTCAACGCTTATTTGGGGTCCGGTGGAATTGTCGGCGGCTACGCACCGCAAACGTCGATCCGGGTGATGCGATGGGTGCGTCGGAACAATTCGCGAGACCACCTGGCGGGCAGTCTGGCCTGATCGAACTCCTCGCGGGATCCGTCCGATAAAGACACGGCTAGCGACGGGTTGCCGTTGGCGTGATAGACGACCGGAACTTGACAATATGTGAACGCCAGCGTGTCGGCGGGGAGTTCGAACGAGCGACTTATTCCCTCTGCGTCGATGAATTCAAAGAGTGTTGGCTTCTTTAAGAATTCCGCGCGTGGTAGCAGGTCGAATGCGAAATGGACTTCACCATCGCGAACGCGTACCCCCAACTCGCCCCAGCGAGCGAGGATCTCTTCTTTGACCGCGCCAGTGGTTCCTGGTTGTTTGGCCCCACCCGTCATTGGGGTGTGCGAGTACGGATCCAGGGGGAGTGCTCCAAACTCGCTGGGCGACTTGGTAAAACCAAGTCCGTCGCGACATCGGTAGTAGTGTCCGCGCAGGGTGTCTACGATTGCGTCACTTTCGGTGCTTAGGGCACGTTCGTACACTTCTTGAACCGCAAGAACAAGCTTAGCGTTCATGTGCCAGTACACGCTACCGATGCCTTCGTAGCCGAACATCGTGCCTGACCGGCCGGTGAACGCTTTGTGATGAAACACCGACTCGTACGCGGCTAGCAAAGCAGCACGTTCTTCGGAGGGAAGATCGGCGATCCGTTCTTCTAGCGCCGCGGCGTTACGAAAGTCTGCGTGGAAGCGCAACTGGCCACTTGTATCGCGCTCAAGAATACTCGTGTCGCCAACACTGATTCGCTTTGCAAGCGTGGGCGTTTGTTGCAACAGGTCGTCGGGAGCGCGGTTCATTTCCACAAACGTCTTTAGGTGTTTCACGGGATACAGCATGTAGGTGTGGAGGTCTTCGCGGTAGAGCGGGCTATGGCGCATAGCGTCCAGCAACGCTACCGCTTCTTGAGGGGCGACCAACCCGCTGCTTAGCGCTGCCACTTGACCTTCGAGCATTTGCTCAAGGTGCGTGACGTGCGCGCTGTCGGATCCCAGGTGAAGCAGGTTGTAGGCGTGGTAGAGCCCGTCCTTCCGACGGTTAGCCCTAATTGTGTCGGCTGTGGCGCTTCGGCAATCTTCCAGTAGTCCAACAATCTCTGCGGAGGACACCTGTGTGCGCGGCGAACTCTCCTCGTACACTCGCTCGCGATACTTGCTGAACGCAAGACCCAGCGCGTCGATCGACTTGCGCAAAGACTTGCCCTGTGTTGGCTCGGTCGGAATGCCGGCCAACGCGTCGCGGACCGCGCGCATCCAATCCACTGTGGCTTGCGACAGAGACAAATGATCGGCTGTGCTGTCCCGCAAGAGAGCGGAAACAAAACCGAGATGACGATACAGATAGCACGCGGTAACCACCGAAACACCGTTGCCTA
The DNA here is from genome assembly GCA_964588695.1 of uncultured bacterium. Classification (GTDB taxonomy): domain Bacteria; phylum Krumholzibacteriota; class Krumholzibacteriia; order WVZY01; family JAKEHA01; genus CAZPQK01. The sequence goes on along the minus strand of CAZPQK010000007.1, from coordinate 127,226 downwards.
CCAACGCATTGTTGGCGTCGTTCCACTCCGGGCGAAGTGTGTTCATCCAGATTCCACCACCGGGAACCAGGTTGGAAACTTTCGCGAGAATTGGAATGAGTAGCTTTTCGCAAAGGTTGGTGCGGACGATGCCGTCGCTGTCGATGCGGAGTCGGCCATCGGTGCCGATGCTTGCGACTCGCTCGTCGATGTGCGCCTGGCGCTGGTTGTCAAAGACGATGGTGTCCTGCGGGTTGGCGACCATCTCCGGATACGGCCGGATTGCGTAGGGTACGTCGGCGAATGTGAACCGGTTGGAAGAGAGCATCTCGCCGAGTTGCTTGGGGTGGTGGGACCGAGACGCTTCCAGAAGCTTAAGCAGGTAAACTATTTGGTGGTCACCCCAGTAGCCGATCGAGCTCCAGGGATCGTTACGGTCCGGCACTTCCCAGTCAATGCCGTCCTGGTCGATACGGTAGGGGTTAAACCCGTCGACGGTGCTGGCGTTAACAAATTTTGCGATGATGGGTTCGATTAGTTCGGGAAAACTTCTACACAGCGCCTCCCAGTTTTGAAAGATATCGCGCCAGTTGCCTTGATAGGCAAATCGCTGCGACCCATCGTCGTTTTCCATGACGATGGAAAACTTGTTCCACGGACGTGACGGATCGCCGTGACGACGAGAAAAGACAAGGGGAAGATATTCCTCGCAAAGCCGAACCAGAGTGGCGTCCCCGGTTGAGGCGGCCGAGGCGATGAGGTCGTCGTGTCGGATTTCGTCGGGAAGAGATTCGAGCCAAATACAGTGCGCAACGACAGTCGCCTGGTTTCGCCTACCCAACGCGCGCCGAAAGTCCCGTACGGTGACGGTGTAGTTCTGTGGCGGCAAGCCTCCGCGGGCAACATTAAACAAGACGTTTGCGACATGATGAACCGTTACATTCGTCGCCGCTGTTGTTTGAAACGCATCACCTGCGCCGAGTAGTCGACGCAGTCCATTGCGGCAGCTAGCAATGGCAGCCTGTACCTTTTCGCTCGTGATCTTGTGCCTTAGCTTCTGCAATCGAGAAAGGTCGCCGTGGGTAAGATCGGTGTCTACTGCCAGTTGCCAGGTCTCGGCCTTTCGCGCACCGATGGTCTTTTCCAGGTGCAGTAGATAGCTTGCGCGCTTGCCATGCAACTCGTTCTCGATGTCGAGTTGTCCGGTTCGGATGAACTCTTCCCAGGAAGCGGACAGCGTGACCGGCGCGTCGACACCACAATGCCAGGCGGCGGCGGTCCGCAGTGCTTCGCTGGCTTCGGCGCGGTCAACGATCACCGACGTCAGTCGGTAAAGCGCGGTGCCGTCGACGCACTCACTGGTTCGATACGCGTCGACAAGGCAGCTTGAGTTGTCGTGCAGGGATTGGGGAACGCCCGGCGGAAAAACGTTGTTAACGCCGTCGAGTACTGAAACCTTCTGCGGCGAATCGGTGTTGTTGGCCAACTCGCTCGTGCGGACCCATCCGAGCTTTCCGGCCGGCGCCCAGCCGTAACGGTAAGTCATTCCCAGCGTGTGATTAGTTTCCTCAAACCATAGTTCGCAACCCAGCTCGTGTTTCAGTAGCCTACGATCAATGTCGTACTTGCTTCTGCCATCCGGCGAGAACGGTTCCCAAACCGAGTCGACATTGTCGGCGATGTGTCGCACCACCGTTCGCGGTCCCGTGTGCCCTACGGATCGATGCAAGCGATCGACGGTTTCGTAAGGAAATACCGAACGCGATGCATCGCTCCGTCCCGCGGTGATCCCACCGGTTGATGACACGAACAACCACAACTCGTCATCGCTAACCAGTGTGGTCAGGAATGGGTCTAACTGATCGTAGCCGGAAATTTGATAGTAGGTGGCTCCCCGCCATGCCAGTAGTTCACCCGCGATCGATTGATCTCGACTGGGGATCTGAGGAAGTCCGATGCGTGTGGGCCGTGTGGTCATGCTTACCTTATTGGTCTATTTGAGACGGTGTAGGGATCACGTATGATGCCCAAGTGGCGAGCTAAGATCAAGCATTCCAACCTTATACGAAGTTGCCCCTTGACTGGGTACCCAACTGCGGCGATGATAGTAGAGGCGGCATCATATAACCAAAGTTATAGCCGCGACTTACGTTGGTTTGCATCGTAACGCTAGCTCGCAGCTTGATCCTACGCGGAAGCATCCGTTTGACCCTGAGTAATCCAAATCATATGTCCGTGTCAAATCGGAGGCAGCGCATGTGCCGCAAATCAATCGTTCTGGTAGTTGGTTTGTCTCTGCTGGTTGCGGTAGCTGGCTGCACGCGTGACACTAGCGACCTGATGTTTGCTCCCGGAAACACTGATCCGTTGGTGTTTGGCGACGACTTTGGAAGCTCGGTTATTTTTCAGGCGTTCGCCGGTTCGAAGCTGGACGCCGTGCAACTTACTACCGGCGACGTGCAGTCTGGGTCTACAGCGCTACTTGTTACGGTTCCGCCTGTTGCCGGAAGCCAGGGCGCTGACTACGCTGGTGGCGCATTTACCACCGACCGCGTTCGTGATTTCTCGGTCTATAACGCACTGGCGTTTTGGGCGAAGTCAGACGTTCCCATTACACTTGATGTTGCGGGCTTTGGGAACGATAACACTGGCGGCTCGCTGTACACGGCCGAGCGTCGAAACATCCCTCTGACCACCACTTGGACTCGTTTTTTTATTCCGATCCCACTTGCGGCCCGACTTTCGACCGAAGGCGGCCTGTTCTTTTTTGCTGAAGGCGATGAGACTGGAGTGGGTTCGAAGATCTGGTTTGACGACATTCGGTTTGTAAACAACCCCAGCATCGGCAATCCGCAGCCGACCATGCCGGCCCAGAATCGTTCCACGGTTGTTGGCGCGGCGGCGAGTATCACCGGTACCGAAACCAGTTTCGATGTGGGAAGCGGGACAGTCGTCGTTAGTCATATGCCGGGATACTTTACGTTCTTTTCGACCGACGATAGCGTTGTGAGACCAACTGCCACCGGCATCCGAGTCGTGGGGCCGGGCGCGGCCGACGTAACCGCTCGGTTGGGGGATGTGGACGTGGTAGGAACGATTTCTTTCAGCGTCATCGACGCGCCGAGTACGCCCGCGCCAACACCGACGGTTCCGGCAGAGGATGTGGTTTCGATCTTTAGCGATGTCTATGCCGATGTCGCCGTGGACAAGTTTGTTGCAGATTGGTCCGCGCCGTATCCGACTCTTTTTGACGTCGCGATTGCGGGCAACTTAACCAAGGTTTACACCAATCTGGGTTTCGCTGGTATCGAGATTCGGGTGCACCCTGGGTCTACGCCAACCGTCGACGCGTCGCAAATGACGCACTTCCATATGGATGTTTTCGCACCAGAAGGGTTCCAGTTTAGGGTTAAGCTGGTCGATTTCGGACCTGACGACGTGCCAAATAATCCGCCTACCGAATCTGAGGTGACGCTTGCGTCGACCACAACACCGCCGTTTGTCGCCGGTCAGTGGAGTAGCTTGGAGATTCCGATGGCTTTCTTTGCAAGTTTGACGACAAAAGGAAACATCGGACAGATCATCATCTCCGGTGGTCCACAGGTTGTCTTTATCGATAACATTTATTTCCACAAGTAGTCGTCGTTTCCTGCCGTCGTCGGAGCTCTGGTTGATGATGCAATCGAAGCAGCGCCTAAGGCCACAACTGATCCTGTTAGCCATGGTCGCGCCCTTGTTGTTGGTAGGTTGCGGCGAAGACGAAGCGGCGTTTGAATGGGTGCTGACTTGGGAAGACAACTTCACGGGCTCTTCTGGCGAACTTCCCAACGCTGCCAAATGGACTTTTGATATCGGAACCAACTGGGGAAACAATCAACTTGAGTTTGACACTGATCGCCCGATCAATGTCTCGCTGGACGGTAACGGCAACCTTGCAATTGTAGCGCGTGAAGAAAGCTACCAGGGTTCGGCTTACACTTCGGGGCGCATTAAAACCCAAGGAAAGTTCCAACAACATCGCGGTCGGTTTGAAGCGCGAATAAAGCTGCCGGTCGGGCAGGGGATTTGGCCTGCATTCTGGTTACTGGGCAGCAACTTCAACCAGGTTGGCTGGCCACAGTGCGGTGAGATTGACATTATGGAGTACCTCGGTCAGCAGCCGAATGTGATTCATGGAACGGTTCACGGACCGGGATATTCAGGCGGCGGCGGAATTGGACAAAGCTATACCCTGCCGGGCGCGAACTTCAATGATGGGTTTTATGTATTTGGAATTGAATGGGGCGAGAACTACATTCACTGGACTATCGATGGCCGACGTTATCACACGGTAACTGACGGAGCAATTCCGGGCGGAAACGCGTGGGTATTTAATCGACCGTTCTTTATCATTCTTAATGTCGCAGTTGGGGGCAATTGGCCCGGTCCGCCCGACGCCACGACAGCGTTTCCGCAAACCATGTTGGTGGATTGGGTTCGGGTGTATTCGTTCACGCAAAAATGATGAGGCGTTGCACGTTGTCCAAAGTTGCGATGCTAACGCTGCTCCTGGTTGCCGTAGGTGGCTGTGTTCGGGAGCGCCCGCCAGCGCCACCAGGAACGGCCGTCATCATTCAAGAAACCCAGCCGTCGTGGATTCGTAATTTTAATCCTCTAACCCCCGCCACTTCTCCGCGGTGGCCCACGCTCGCCGGCGTTTACGAACCGCTTTACGTTTTTAACAGTGTAAAAGCCCGTTACGTGCCGTGGCTGGCGTTGTCGCACGAGTGGCTGGACGACAACCGCCGCGTGCGAATTCGGATCCGTCCTGAGGTGCGCTGGTCGGACGGCGAAGAATTTAATTCGGCTGATGTCGAGTTCACCCACAAGCTGTTGCGCAAGCACCCCGGACTCGACCGCCGTCGGCTGTGGGGATTCCTTAGCGACGTCAAGGCGGTCGATTCGCTAACTGTTGATTTCTACTTTGCCCGGGTTTACGTCCCTGGATTTGATGACATTGTCGCGCAGCAGATTGTCCCAGAACATCATTGGCGCGACGTTAAAGACCCCGTCGCCTATCCGAATGAAAACCCGGTCGCGACCGGCCCCTTTACCGAAGTGAGAGTGTTTCGCAACCAGGTGTTCGAGCTGGGTAGAAACCCTTACTATTGGCAGAAAGGTAAGCCGTACCTGGACGCGCTGCGCTTTCCCATCATGCCGTCGAATGATCGTGCGAACCTCGCGTTGGTTTTCGATGAGGTCGACTGGGCGGCGAACTTCATTCCAGCGATTGATCGGGTGTTTGTGAGCCGTAACCCGGAGCACCACGACTATTGGTTTCCTCTCACCGGGACCACGGTATTTTTGTATCTCAATACCACTAAGGCGCCATTCAACGATGTGCGGGTGCGTCGCGCCCTTAGCATGGGGATTAATCGCGAGCAGTTGGTGGAAATTGCTGCCTGCAACTACACGCGACCCGCTGATGCGACCGCTCTGAGTGATGCATACGTGGCCTGGCGTAACCCGGAAGTTGCTAGCGATAGCGCGTGGGTTTCGTATGACGTGGCTGAGGCTAATCGGTTGTTGGATGAGGCTGGGTATGCCCGTGGCGAAGATGGAGTACGTCGCTTACCCAATGGGGACAGATGGAAGTTCGACGTCTTTGTCGTGTCGGGATGGTATGATTGGGTGCGTGCATGTCAACTAATCGCGCGAGGGTTTGCCGACTTGGGAATCGAGGCTAGTGCGAAAACTTACGACTTTAGTGCGTGGTTTAAACGGGTTCAAGAAGGCGACTTCGACATGAGTATCGGCTGGTCATACGAAGGCCCGACGCCATACTTGTTTTACCGCTGGCTAATGTCTTCGCGAACGATCAAGCCTGTCGGTGAAGTGAGTATGGGGAACTGGCACCGTTACGGAAGCGGCCCAGCGGACTCGGTCTTAGCCGCGTTCGAGCAGGCATCCGATCCCGAACTGCAGCATCAGTTAGCAGGTGATATGCAGCGCATTTTTGTGCAGGAAGCACCAGCGATTCCTTTGTACCCCAATCCATCGTGGGCAGAGTTTAACACCAGTCGAGTGGTTGGGTTTCCCACCGCGGACAATCCATACGCCAACCCGTCGCCGAACGCGTTTGATCGCGGCGAAACCCTGCTGGTGCTGACCAATCTAAAGCCACGCGGGGACTGAATTGCGATACATTTTCAAACGGCTTGGCTTTTATTTGGTCGCGGCGTGGGCGGCGCTCACGCTGAACTTTTTTCTACCGCGACTGATGCCTGGCGACCCCGCGAGCGTCATTTTTGGGCGGTTTGGAGGTCGACTGAGCCCGGAAGCAATGGATGCTCTCAGGCAATCCTTCGGCCTTACCGATCAACCTCTCGTTCTGCAGTACCTGACATATTTGGGTAGCATTTTTCGCGGCCAGTTCGGAACTTCGGTGACCTATTTTCCAACTCCAGTGGCGGACGTGATCGCGCAGGGGTTTGTGTGGACGCTGTTCATTGCCGGAACGGCTGTGGTGGCTAGCTTCGTCATTGGTACCGTTCTTGGTGTCATTGCCGCCTGGTGGCGGCATGGTTGGATTGACAACGTTTTGCCGGCGACGTTCGCATTCCTCGGAGCGTTTCCTTATTTTTGGCTCGCCATGTTGCTGCTATATCTACTTGGTTTTACCTGGAAGCTTGTCCCGCTAGGCGGCGCTCACGGCGACGATTTATCGCCGGGTTGGCAGTTGACCTTTTTCTTCGACGTGTTTCGCCACGCGATACTTCCCGTCGGCACAATTGTTGTGGCAACATTAGGCGGGTGGTTGTTGTCGATGCGAAACACTATGGTGTCGATACTTGGCTCGGACTATGTAAACCTGGCTCGCGCAAAAGGGCTTTCGCCGCGAAAAATTGTGATGCGGTATGCCGCTCGCAACGCACTGCTTCCCAGCATTACCGGATTTGGAATGGCCCTGGGTTTCGTACTGGGCGGGTCATTGCTTACCGAGATTGTCTTTTCCTATCCCGGGCAGGGCTACCTGCTGGTTCAAGCGGTTATGGGACAGGACTATGCGCTTATGCAGGGCATCTTTCTGCTTATTACGCTCGCGGTACTGGGCGCGAACTTTCTAGTGGATATTGTGTATCTGTTTCTTGACCCTCGCACGCGGGATTCGGTCGGATGAGTCGCGAGCACGCCACTGGTTTGTCGGTTTGGATTCACGCTATCCGCAGCGATCGCAAGGCAAGCATCGGCGCAACTATTCTTGCGCTCTTCGTGGCGCTCGCTATCGTTGGGCCGTTTCTTGTGGATGACCCGTCTGCCCTCGTGGGAGAACCTCTGCAGCCACCCAGTGGTGAGTACTGGTTGGGAACCAACGGGCAGGGGCAGGATGTGTTGTCGCAATTGCTTTCGGGCACTCGTCTCTCTTTGTTGATTGGATTTGGCGTTGGCTTGACCGTGGTGCTGATTGGCGCCCTGGTAGGGATTACTGCAGGCTACATGGGGGGGCGTATTGATGGCTTTCTGTCGCTGGTGTTTAACGTTTTTCTGGTCATTCCCGGATTACCTCTGGCGATCGTGATCGCGGCGTATCTTCCCTCGGGGCCTTGGACGTTGGGATTTGTATTGGTTGTTACTGGTTGGGCTTGGAACGCTCGGGTATTGCGAGCACAAACATTGTCGGTGCGTCGCCAGGATTTTGTGTCGGCGGCGGAAGTCGCTGGGGAAAGCAAGTTGCGCATTGTCGGCGTCGAGATACTGCCCACCATGACGTCACTGCTATTGGCACAGGCAATTGGGAGCACGGTTTATGCGATCGGCGCGCAAGTGGGGCTGGAGTTTTTGGGGCTTGGCGACGTGTCATCGATAACTTGGGGAACCATTCTCTATTGGGCACAGAACGACTCCGCGCTATTGACTGGTGCCTGGTGGACGTTTGCGCCGACCGGGTTATGTGTTGCGTTGGTGGGCTTTGGTTTGACCATGCTAAATTCAGGCTTTGACGAAATCACCAACCCGCGCCTGGTTACTGAGCGCGTGTGGCGTCATCACCTCAAGCGTCGGGGTCATAAGCCGACACGATCAACTCCTGTGGTGATGGATTGAACGGTCCGCTTCTGCAAGTTAAGGATCTTTGCGTCGATTACGTGTCCGAGCGTGGGCCCGTGCGTGCCATTGACCGCGTAACATTGGACGTAATGCCTGGCGAAATCTTAGGAGTTGCTGGCGAGTCTGGCTGCGGAAAGTCGACGTTGGCCAAGGCGGTGATGCGTATCCTGCCGCCACCGGCGATTATCACCGGCGGCAAAGTCGTCTTTGACGGACACGATGTGCTGTCAGCCAACGAAGAACAACTGCGCGCGCTGCGGTGGCGGGATATGTCGATGGTTTTTCAGAGCGCGATGAACGCGTTAAACCCGGTGGTGTCGATTGGCGAGCAGATTGCGGATACGCTAGACGCACATGCCGACTACTCGCCCGACGCCGCGCGCGACCGAGCGGCGCATCTTTTGGATCTCGTCGATATTCCCACGCGCCATTTGGAATCGTTTTCGCACCAGTTGTCGGGCGGCATGCGACAACGTGTCGGAATCGCGCTGGCGCTGGCGCTCGAACCCAAGCTGGTAATTCTGGATGAGCCCACCACTGCGCTTGACGTGGTGGTAGAGCGTGAGATTCTCGACCAGATTAGTCGGCTTCGTGACGAACTCGGTTTTGCCGTGCTGTTTATTACCCATGACCTGGCGCGCATGCTGCAGGTGTCGGACCGGGTGGCGATTTTCTACGCGGCCCAGTTGTCAGAGGTTGGGCCGGTAACGGCGATTCGCGCGAACGCGGTCCACCCGTACACACATGGCCTTTTGGGAGCGTATCCCAGTGTGGTGCCGGGGAGTCGCAGTCCGCAAAGTATTGAAGGGAAACCGCCAAGTCTGACCAATCCGCCGACGGGTTGCCGATTTCATCCCCGGTGTCCAAAAGTAATGCCGGTCTGTCGGGGAATCTCGCCGGACCAAACCCGGCAGGGAGAAGGGCACTGGGTCCGGTGCCATTTGGCTGAATAGGAAAAGGCGGGCCCTTAGCCCGCCCTTTTCATTGTGCGAATGTAATTACATTGAGAAATGTAAGTAACTTCTGAATTCCCATTCCGAACCGTCCGGTCCAACCGCCGTCTCATCGCATACCCATTCGCCATCGGAGTTCAACACAAGACCCGGGCAGTAGCGTGGAGAGAACTCATTCAGTCCGCGATACGTAAACCGTAATCCAATCTTGGTTTGCAGGTCGTCGACCAATAGGCCGGGGGTGCCCACCGTACGCGCGATGTCAATCATATATTGCTCGGGGTACGTGAGATTAAAGTCGCGGTGGTAGTCATACGGCCCGAAGTCGTCAAACTTAGCGTGCACCTGCATAAGGGTCTTGCCGTATGAGACGCGAGCGTCGGCACCAAAACGTTCGATCAACCTGGGGTCGTCACCGGTGGGCTCTGCTTCTCCTGCGAAAGCATTGGCGATAAGCCGCAGCGATGGCGTCGGAGAAGAAACGATTCGCGCGTACGCTTCCCATAGCGAGCGCTCCGGAGTAGATGCGAGAAACGGGAACACCGATCCATCGGCCGACACGTACAACGCCGCGTCCATTGTAGTTTTGAAGTCCTGATAGACCAGACCAAGTGCAGCTGCGAACGGCGCATCTTCGCGGATGTCATTGTCCCACTGCCAAAACCACGTCGCCGGTGTTGGGTCGTAGGTGACAATCATTTCGTAGCCGACGGTCTCTCGGTTGGCTCTAACGTAGAACGGGTCGTCTAGCTGGTTGCGAAGCGCGGTCTCTCCGGTTTCCACTGCCTCGGGCGCAATGGGTCCTACCATCGGTTTCTGCCATAAAAAGTTGGGCGCGATCTGAAAGTTTCCCGCCTGATAAGTGGCGCCGGTTAGAAACGTGTTTTGGTTGCCGGTTCCCGGGTCTTTCAGGCGCCATTCGGTAAAGTTGGTTCTTAGCGCTGTAGGGCCAGCAGATGCCACGATGCCGGCTATTGTTCCTTGGGCGTACCAATTGACACGTCCCTTCGAAAAACTTAGCCGTGCGCGCCCACCAAAAGTGTCACTGGTTTGCACCGAGTCAATCAGCGGTGTCGTCCCTCGAGAAAGATCGGTGATGTGAAACACGTTATCGATTCGACGACTCCCCGCCCATAGCCCCCCAGCGGTAAGTGTAAAGGGCCCTCGCGACATCTCGCCTTGGAGCGATACTTTTCGTGCACGCTGCTCGGGGATCGCCGTGCTGGTCGCAGCTGCCGTGCCGAAGCCATCTCCGGGTGGTTCACCAACGTCTTCGTGGAAGACAATCGTTGTGTTTACCGGCCCTAGTTGCCGTTGGTACTTTCCAACGATGGCGGGATTTGCGCCCCACCAAAGTTCGGGGCCTATGGCGATCTTAAGGCCTTCAAGTCGCCGCTTGAATGCAATCTCAGCGCCGATCGGAGCGTTGCCATTGTAGATGTCAATGTTCTCGCCGTAGTAAGCGTCGCGGTAAAGGCCAAAGAAGTCACCCTCGTACTGCCAATGCAAGTGTCCAACCCGGTAGAATGCATTCAACTCAAAATACTTATCCTGCCACTGCAAAGACGCACGATACAGTTTAACTCGTTCGGCGTCGGACACGTTCAGCGTGTCGCTGTCGATGCCTATACTGTCGGCGGCCAGCGCGGCACGAGTTACGCTCGCGTATGTCCGGCCTCGGTTTTCATAGAAGATTTCGTCGATTGGATTGACAGGGACGTTTCCCAAGATATTCAACGAAACCCTGCCAATCACTTGTTGGGTAGGTTTAGCTTCGAAGTCTATGTAGGCCGATTCCAATCGGTCCAGGCCGCCGCGATACTGAGGATAGGCAGCCTGACGTTCATCGATCCCTGGAGTAGTAATGTTGCTTCCTTGGGTGTGGTAGGTCTCAAACTCAAACCGCAAGTTGGTCACCTTTACCGCGCCGCCTTGTTCCGCCTTAAGTGCCGCAGTAGCACCACTGGCCTGCAGTTCCGCTCCGGCTGCCGAAATAGAGGCGAAGTGAGCGCGAATTGTTTCCAGGCTGGTGGTCGGAGCATAAGGATCTAGTTCGTAGGCTTTCTGCAGAGCGTAGTAGGCAGCTCTTGGGTAGACATTATAGTGTCCCTGCGCGTCGGGATAACCCTTAGCGGTGATGCCCCACCACTCTTCGTTCATGTTGTTTTCGCCTTCAACGAAGTCCTCCGGGTATCCACCGTTGGGCCACGAAGCGTTGGTGTCATGAATGTCTAGGTTCTCCTCCTGGCGAAACTTCCACCAGCCGTCTGACCACTGAAACGTCATCCCGCCGATGGAGTTGCCCACGCGTCCCTTGCCAGCAGATTGTTCGTATATCTCTTGCCATTGACCAACCAGGTACCGACATTGCATCGCCTGATCTTCGCGCATCGCACGTGCGTTGAATGCGTCGCAACCGAACTCGGTAAATACCACGGGGATGTCGAGCTTGTCTTTGACTACCTGGTAAAGATCGCGTACGGATATTCCTCGATACACGTTGGTGCCATAGATGTCGATGTTGTTACATTCTTCTGCAATGATGTCGATGTACTGGATGTCGCCGTTACACATCGCGACCGGGCGTGAGTTATCCGCACGTTTGATAGCCGCGGCGACTTCATCGAACAGTGTGTACAGGTAGCGAGCCCTGGCAGCCTGCCGTTCTCCTTTGGGAAGTGCTTCGATCTCGAATGATGACCACGACAACCCGTAGTTGTTTTCGTTGCCCAACAACCACATTAGAATCCCGCGCGTTCCTCTGAACTCCTCCACCAGTGAAACAATCTCAGCCTTGACCGCGTTGCGCAGCCGCGGGTTTGAGTAGTCAACATTCGGCGTCCAGGTGCCATCGAGCAAGAAACCGTAACGCGCCATCGGATGATTCATCACGGTATAAATTCCGTAGGTGTCGTACACGTATTCGACCCAACGCGGCGGCATTCCGTTGTAAACCCGGATGGCATTCACGCCCATGGCTTTCATAAGCGACATTTCACGGTCCAGTGCTGTTTTAACGAAATCGTCCGGTTGGTTCCACAAGCTAAAGGAGTAATTGGTCCCGATGGGAAAATAGTCCCAGTTCATGCCAAAGACCATGACGTCTTTGCCGTCCACCTGGAGCGTGCTTCCTCGCGTTGTTTGCCGGACCCGAACAGTTTGTTGAGCGAACGGCGTCGCCACGTGCACCATCGACAGAAGCGACAGGACGACGGCTAAAATCTTCAAACCCTTAAACAAACTCACGACTGCTCCCTTGGTAAACGGTACAGACTAAACCGATTCTTTTGCCGCCAAGAAATCTCGAAACCAATACGCACTGTTCTTAGGTATGCGTTCCAGCGATTCGTAGTCTACCCAGACCAGGCCGAATCGTTTAGTGAAACCGTGTGCCCATTCAAAGTTATCTAGTAACGACCAGGCAAAATACCCGGTAACCGGCGCTCCTTGCTCAATCGCGTTGGCGATTTCGGCAAGGTGCGTTCTATGGTAGCTTATCCGACGGTCATCCTCGATCTCGCCGCTGCTGCTGGGTGAATCGCTATACGCACAGCCGTTTTCGGTCACGAAAATCTGCCGGGGCGCATACTCGCGATGGATCCGTACCAGCAGCTCGCGAATTCCTTGCGGGTACACTTCCCATCCCATGTCCGTAAGTTGCTCGGGCGGAACCACAGGGACCACTTCGGGTTTGCCCGACGCACTCTGGCGCATTACCACTCGACTGTAGTAATTCACGCCCAGAAAATCCAGCGGAGTGGATATAGCTTTCATGTCGTCCGTAGCGACGAATGGCAATGTCGCGCTGTCGAGATGGTTGCGTTCTATCCGGTCGTTGATGGCGTCGTCGGGGTAGTAGCCCCGAAAAATAGGGTCCAAATACCAGCGGTTGAAGAACCCGTCGAACCATCGCGCTGCGTCTTCGTCTTCGCGTCGGTCCGACACGGGCTCCGCGGGCGTGAGGTTTAGCACGATGCCAACTTGAGCGCCGGGACTGTTGTCACGAATCACTGGAACCGCCCAGCCGTGCGAGAGTAGGACATGGTGAGCGGCACGCAATCCTGCTGGTGGGTCGGTAATACCCGGCGCGTGATGTCCGGACTCGTGCCCGAGGTGGGCGATACACCATGGCTCGTTGTGCGTAACCCAATGTTTGACGCGATCCCCGAGACGTTGGGTCACCGCGGCGGTGTACTCTACAAAAGCATCGGCGGTGGATCGCTCGGTCCAACCGCCGCGGTCCTGCAGTACCTGTGGCAAGTCCCAGTGGTAAAGCGTAACAAAAGGGGTGATGCCGCGATCCAGCAACGTGTCGACGATACGCTCGTAAAAGTCGACACCGGCCCGATTGATTGGCCCGATACCCGCGGGCAGTACACGCGGCCACGCAATTGAAAACCGGTAGGCGTTGAATCCCAACGTGTCGATGAGGTCTAAATCTTCGCGCCAGCGATGGTAGTGATCGCAGGCGGTCTTAGGTGTAGTGCCGTCTTCGATCTTTCCTGGTAGGGAAGCCAGCCGGTCCCATATGGATGCGCTTCGCCCGTCGGTAGCAACTGCTCCCTCAATTTGCTGCGAGGAAGTCGCCACGCCCCACAAAAAGTCGGATGGAAAGTCGGATCGGAACATCTACTGCGGGCGCTCGCCGTTAGGGGCGTACAGGTGGCAACGAACCTGGTGGCCGCTCGCATCTCTCGGCGCAGGGTCACGGTGCCAGCACTCGTCGACCGCGTGTTCGCACCGTGGCGCGAATGGACAGCCAACAGAAACACGATCGCTTTCGGCTGTGGTGATTTCGATCGGCGATTCGGTTTCGTCCATCGCGGCGTCGGCAATCGCGGCTAGCAATTGCCGCGTGTACGGATGCTGTGGATTTCCAACTACATCGTTGCTGGGGCCCTCTTCGACAATTCGTCCGCGATAGAGTACAAGGATGCGTTCGCAGAGATAACGAGCCGACGCAAGGTCATGTGTGATCATCAAAATGCCTAACTTTCGATCGCGCTTAAGCGTGTCGAGCAGGTTCAAAACTCCGGTGCGAACGGAAACATCGAGCATGGATGTCGGTTCGTCCGCGATCAGGATCTCGGGTTCCACGGCGAGCGCACGGGCAATCGCGACGCGTTGACGCTGACCGCCGGAAAGTTCATCAGGGTGGCGATCGATGAAATCAATCGCGGGCTTCAGCCCTGCCGTCTCCAAAAGCCCCAACGCCCGGGTCCTGACTTCGGCAAGACGACATCGACGGTGGCGGAGCAGGGGGCGCCGGAGATGATGGAACACATTATGAACGGGGTTAAGCGACCCGAAGGGATCCTGAAAAACCATCTGTACCCGGGCTCGGTACCCCAGTGAGGCGCGGCGGGGCTCCGATTTAAGCACGTTCTGGCCGTCCAGGGCGATTTCGCCGCCATCCGCCTGGAGCAGCCTTAGGACCAACTTCGCGATGGTGCTCTTGCCACTGCCCGATTCGCCGACCAGCGCCACGGCTTCGCCACGATTCACCACGAAGGAAACGTCGCGAGCGGCAACAGTGGCTACCGCTTTTCCAAATAAACTCTTGGTAACAAACGTTTTAGAGACACCGCGAAGGCTCAGTAGGGGGCTAACGGTCGAAGCTGGAGAGGGTTCCACAAGGCTCAAATCGATAGGGTGATGAGGGTGCGACGAATGGTGTCAGAACCTACTATTAATGTCAACCGGGTGGGGTTTGGGCCGACGGTATGCTAAAATTCATCCAAGTAGTAGGCTTGGCGGCGGCCAAGCCCTAGTAAATCTACCCACCAATGTTTCGCGCCTTCGGCGCCTCAACGCAAACAAGGAACCTCGACTATGCTGCCCGCGTCACTACGACTAGGAATCGTCGTTTGCGCGGGCCTTATTTTATACTGCGTCCAATCACGAGCGCAATGCATGCTGGCCAACCCTAGCTTTGAAGTTGGTGGCACAGGCGGGGCACTATTTGGCGGCTGGAATCAATTTGGCGACGTGGGTACCGTTAACGATGCAACTCACGGGTCGGTTGCGGCCAGAATCACGGGGCCCAACTCTGGTTCGTGGGACGTCGCAGGAGTCTGGCAGCCCCTCACGATTAGTCCCGGCCAACACGTTCGACTCCGTGTTGATGCGTGGCACAAAACGGTACAGCAAGTGGTTGGTGGTAACGCCGCCATCGCCAACATTGAGTGGCGTGACGCTGCCGATGTGCTGCTTAGCTATGAGTCGTACAACGTCGTTACTGCGTCCACGCCTGTAGACGACGTGCAACAGTTTGAGGTCGTGAGTGCGGCCGCGCCGACAGGTGCATCGTCCGCGCGAATCCTATTGGGTGCGCTGCAAAGTCCAATCGATCCCGTACCTACTGTTTACTTTGACCATGCTGAGTTTGACGTTCTCACCACGCCGTCTCTGGATGAAGTGCAGTGGGATGATTTTCCGGGAGGAACAAGCGTAAGCTTCGCCGGGCGTCAGTGGCGAGTGAAGGGCCCCGGATTTTTTGGACCGGGACCGAACAACTTTAGCAACGCTAGCGACGCTGTTTGGGTGGATGCGAACGGTCATCTCCATCTGACCGTCAAGCAGAGCGGTTCAGTATGGTACAGCACAGAAGTTGTTTTGGCGGACGCGTTAGGATACGGCGATTATCGTTTTACCACTCGCGGAGATTTGGATGCCATCGACCCCAACGCCGTACTCGGAGTTTTCTTATGGCAGTACGGTGCCTGCTACGACCCGTCTTACGGCTGGTGGAACCCATATAACGAAATCGACATAGAATTTAGCCGGTGGCAGAACCCCGCGAATGATCCGGCGCAGTATGTTGCGCAACCCTTTGACTGGCCGGGTAACATAAGCCGGTTCGATTATGACTGGGGTGTTGACGAACAAACCACCCACGCGATTCGTTGGAACGCCGACCAAGTTGAGTTTCGAAGTTGGCGTGGCGGGCCGCTGGATGAATTGCCAGCGAATATGATCCACTCATGGACGTACAACGGTGCCCATATTCCTCGCCCCGAGCAACCCCGCGTGCACCTGAATCTGTGGCTGATTGGCGGAAGTCCGCCGACAATTCCACAGGAGGTCGTCTTCGAAGACTTTCGGTTCGAGCCGGAGGGGGCGGTTGTCGCGGTTGCACCGTCGGCCGGACAAGGGAGTTTGCTAGCGGCTGCATATCCCAATCCGTTCAACCCGGTAACAACAATTCGGTTTTCGCTGCCCACCCGCGGGTTCGGATCCATCGTCGTCTATGACGTGCGTGGACGCCAGATCGCCACGCTGCTTTCTGAAGTTCGGGACGCGGGCGAGTTTGAAGTTCAATGGAACGGTCGTAATGACAATGGCGAGCGAGTCGCTTCAGGAGTGTACCTGTATCAGTTGGTCACGGGCGATGTCGTGGAGTCCCGTAAGATGGTGTTGGTGAAATAGGCAAGTGCGATTGCGGATCGTCAGTTTCGTTTGTACTCTAACCTTGGAGGTTGTCTCTATGGAACATTGCAAAAGTGCGCTGGTGTTGCTGGCTTGCGTTCTTACGGTTGTTGTTGCCGGAAGCGCGTCGGCGCAAAACCTGCTGGTCAACGACGGGTTCGAAGACCCACCTCCCGCTGGATTAACCGGCTGGATCACGTTTGGTAATGTGTTTGCCGAATCGTCCAATCCGCCCGCCGTCGTGCCTGGTGGTGGTACCGGAGTCGCAAAAATGTTTGGGACATTTCCCGGCGTCAGCGGGATGTTTCAGGAGTTTCCCGCCGGCCCCGGAAGTATGTGGGGTATCGAATCCAGCGCGCGCCACTGGTCGGGCGACGCCCTGATTGGGGCTGGGGCTCCTAACGACAACTTCGTTGTGCAGAAGATTGTTTTTAAGGACGCGGGAGACGTTGAGATTGGAGCTGTGGAAAGCGTTATTCTTGACGGGACGTTCTCAACCGACACATGGCACAACTCCGGTTTGATTGTCGGCGTTGCTCCCGCCGGGACAGTTCAAGTGGAAGCGTTTATTTTGTTTGTTCAGCCGAACACCGACGGTGGAGCCGCGTTGATTGACCAGACACGTTTCATCGACATGACTCCCGTTCCCACCACGGAAGCAACTTGGGGTAAGATTAAATCGCTATACCGTTAATCACCGCCTGACTACATGGAG
This sequence comes from uncultured bacterium, assembly GCA_964588695.1. Classification (GTDB taxonomy): domain Bacteria; phylum Krumholzibacteriota; class Krumholzibacteriia; order WVZY01; family JAKEHA01; genus CAZPQK01. The sequence goes on along the minus strand of CAZPQK010000007.1, from coordinate 110,066 downwards.
GAAGCATGTATCGTTTGACCAAAGTCTTATCGCTTGGAATCCTGGTTGCCGCGCTGGTTGGCGGCCCAGCGTCCGCAGCGACGAACCTGCTGCTCAACCCGGGTTTCGAGATGGGTGGCGGATCGTACATGAATTGGTTCACTTTTGGCTCTGGGCCCAATATTGAAACTCCAGCCGATGACAACATCATCCGAACCGGAAGCGCAGCGGCAAAAATCTTTGGCGAGTTCACCAATTGCCCCGCAATCAACTTTGACGTGGGTGGGTTCGGCCAGGTCTATACGTCGCCGACCGCGGGTATGGAGTACGAATTCTCCGGCTATTCGTACGTTTGGAGCGGCGACCCCATCCCGGGTACGTCGACTTGTGATGGTAACCGGGCTATTGCCCAGTTGGCGTTCTTCGACGCGTTATCCGGCGGCGCCGTTATTCAGCGAAACGAGATCGTCATCGGCGACTGGGATTTCGCGCTGGACGCTTGGGTACCGTTTTCGGTGAAGGGTATCTGCCCGGCTGGCGCGCTTCGGCTGGAAGTTCTCGTGCTGTTCTTGCAGCCTGGCTGCGATGCGGGCTCGGTTTACATCGACGACACAGCACTTTGTGAAGCTAGCCCCATGGCCATGGCCAACCAGCTTGTCAACCCGTCCTTCGACGCCAACCCGGGTTTTCTTGACGGTTGGGGTGTGTTCGGGAACACGCTCTATGGCGGAGATGTTGGATTTCAGAATACCGCCGGCGGCGCGGCAAAAATGTTTGGAACGTTTGTAGGCGGCGCGGATTCCGGATTGTTCCAGCGCCTCGCAGCAACGCCGGGCGAGAACTATGAACTCTCCGCGTATGGTTTGGTATCCTGCGAGAACGTCAACGATCGTATAGAGTCTGGAAATCCCAGCTACACGCAGCTAAGCATCGTGTTTCGGGATTCCGGCGGGAACGAGATTGGCGGCAGTTCGACGATTCTTTCCGACGCCAGCAGTCCCGAAGGTCATTGGGACCTGCGGTCAGTAAGCTCGACGGCGCCGGCCGGGACCGATAGCGTTGACGCGGTTGTCTTGTTTGTTCAGCCCGACACGACCCAAGGTGGTGCGGGTTGGGTTGACGACATTACATTTAAAGTGGCCACCGCTTCGGGCGTCAACCCGGCAACGGTAGGGAATACCCAGCTCAAACAGAACTACCCGAACCCATTTAACCCAACGACTTCGATTCGTTTCGATCTGCTTAGTGCCGACGAAGTAAGCCTGACCATTTACGATGCGAAGGGTCGAACCGTTGCTAAAGTGCTGCAAGCGAAACGGTTGGGTGCCGGGCCGCATACGGTAAAGTGGGACGGGATCACCGCATCCGGAAGGCAAGCCGCGAGTGGTGTTTACTACTACGTGTTGCGTACCTCGTTGGGACAAGAATCGCGTAGCATGGTATTGCTCAAGTAGCGTACCGGTAGACGTGCTTGTTGACTGCGCCCTTGGGTTAAACTAGGGGCGCAGTTTTTTTCGAAAGGTTATGACCCATGATGCGATGGTTGTCCGTCGTGATTGTTTTCGCAGTTTCGACTGCGTCGTGTTCTGGCGCTGCGGGTGATAGATCGACGGTAAAGATAGTCGACGGTTCCTTTCAAAGAGAAGAACCCTTCGTTGTCCGGCAGTTTCGGCCCTTTGTCGGGGATCGTTGGATCGGAAACGGTGTGTCATTTAGTCCGTTCCGAGACGGGCAACGACCCGGTGTCAAGCATCCCGACAAAGAAGAGATTCGCGCCGACGTGTTGCAAACGTCCAAGTACTGGCAATTGATTCGCATGTACAGCTCCGACGACGTCGCCGAGCATACGCTGCAGGTCATACGGGAAGAAGGCTTGGAAATGCGTGTGATGCTCGGGGTGTGGATCGCGCCGGAACAGCGCCTAGACAAAGAGGGGAACGTCGTAGAAGTAATTCCCGTCAATCGCGTTCAGAACCGTGATCAAATCGAAACCGCAGTTCGCCTGTGCGAGACGTTTCCAGAACTAATTGCCGCAGTTGCGGTGGGCAACGAAACCCAAGTGTTCTGGACGGGACATCGCAGTCCGTTGGCGACATTGATCGAATACGTGCGGGAGATTCGCGCCCGGTGCACACGGCCAACAACGGTGTGTGACGACTTTAATTTTTGGAACAAGCCAGAAGCCCAAAGCCTGGCGCGTGAGCTTGACTTCGTAGTGACCCACTATCACCCCGCGTGGAACGGCGTGCAACTGGAAGACGCGCTACGTATGACCCAGGCAACGCTGGCGTCTATCGTTGCACTTCACCCGGATCGTCTTGTGATTCTGGGAGAAACCGGTTGGCCAACCCAACGAAGCGATCACGGCGAACAAGCTCAACTCATCAAGGGTCGACTGGGCGAAGCCGAACAGGCAGAATTCTTTGAAGCGTTTAACCAGTGGATCAATACTACGCAAACGACTGCGTTCTACTTTGAGGTGTTTGACGAGAACTGGAAAGGCGGCGAAGATCCTGCGGAGGTCGAAAAACACTGGGGCGTCATACGCGCGGATCGTTCGCCCAAAGCGGCCCTGGTCAAGTCGTCTCCCAAGAAGGAGTTCTGAGCCCAGTCGCGGGATCCAGCGGGACAATTGGCAACCCAGCGGCCAACGCCGGCCCGTTCCGCCCGGCTGAATCGAACATTGGCTTGAAGTGGCCAGTTTGGACGTAACATTAAGTTAAATAATCCATTAGGGATCGGCGCCCTCCTCGGTTCAGCTTTCGTTCGCGGCCTCCCACCCGATTTGACCCTGGCTTGCTCGTCCCGCGGGGGCAGTAAAATAGGTCGTTGATTCTGTAACATATTTCACAATAACGAGTTATGGGCGTTTGCATGCCTCTGCTAGTCTGGAGTTGGCGCGTGGCACCCCGGTTGCCTTAACCAAAGCGAGAAGTCAGTTACTGTCGCCTTGATGAAAGGGTAAGTGGAAATGTTCCAGAACCGAGGTAAAGCCAAGTACCTGGTTATATCCGTCCTGCTGCTCGCGCTCGGCGCGTTGGGTTGCGCGACCGATGTAAACGAAACGCCGATGTCTCCGATTGAGACCGTTTCGTTCGAGTTTGTTCCGGGTGAGTTTCTGCCTAACCCAAATGTCGTTAAGTTTGGTACGGCGCACGGGTCGCACGGCCCCGACATTGGAGTTCAGTTTGGGCTACTTGACGGGCTGGTCTCGTTAGTTCAAGTCATTATTGGACCGTTGGGTGGCCGCGTGGTCGCACCGTTCGGTGTGCTCGACTTTCCCGTCGGCGCGGTTAGCGCATTTACAACTGTCACGATGGAACTGGACAGTAACGGATACTTGATTGTCGATTGCGGCCCCGAGGGTACGGAGTTTGGGGCCCCGGTTGAACTTCGTTTGAACCTGGAAGGTACCAATGCCGAAGGCCGTGCCGATGCATGTGCGGTTGGTTATTGGGATCCGGAGCGCGGCGCCTGGCAAGTACTGCCGACCCAAGTCGAAGACGAAAACACTATCAAGGCTGATCTTGAGCACTTCTCCCGCTACGGCGGCTTGATCGGCGGATAGAACACGACTTTGAAATCGCCCTCGATGGCGTGCCCGGGCTCCTTAGACTAGAAGGGGCTCGGGCGTTTTTTTTGTTCGGGCGCGGTACTCTTTGAGGAGTTCGTTTACTTCGGGTTGCGCCAGGAACCGGAGGGACAGATCCTCGTCGCCCAACGACTTGACGATGTCGGAGATTCGTTCGCAGTAGGACTGCAGGTAGATTTCGAACTTGTCACTTTCGTGTAGTTGGCGATAGCAACGAACCAAAATGGCATCCATGCGCACGGCAATGTTGACGTCGCATATGCGAGGGCGCACATCTTCGCATAGCTTGAGCATTCCCATGAACATGTGTCGCTGATGGGCAAAAACACGATAGTGCTCTAGATGTGCCATGTAACTTTCCGCGGTCACATCCTCTGACTCCATACGGTAAACCAGATCTTCGACGCGCCTTAGTAACTGAGCCGATTTCCGCTCGTCGCCACGACGGGTATAGATGAACGCCATGCGGATCAGGCAGCGGGCGGCGTCGTCGTCAAACTCGATCGACTGGTACATGCGCGCTGCCGTCTGCAGTTCGTCCAGTGCCGAGTCTTCATCCCCGTTAAGAAAATGGTGCTCGCCCAACAGGCGATGATACCAGGACAACTGGTACTTGGCTTTGACGCCGCCGGCGAGGCTGGTCAGCTCGCGTACGTATTGAGCGGCTTTGGGGTCGTTGGTACAGTTGCCCAGGTCGAGCAAAATAAGCAGCGCAAAAAAGTACTGGTTGGTCTGAGCCTGCTCGGTTGCGCGTCGTTTCGCCATTTCCGCGTGACGCATCGCGTGGCCGTACTGTCCCAGGTTCTGATAGATGAACGCATAGCGTAGCGTGTAGTCGGTAACTCGGTGGGTCAGGCCAAGGTTAACAGCTACCCGAACCGACTTGTCCAAATACCGTAAAGCGCGTAAGTACGCTCCTTCTTCGTAGTACACCGCGCTGGCCAGAAAATACATCGAGCTGAGTTTGTCGTAATGCCGCTCGCGCGACGCCAGACGGATCGCAGAAATGAGTTCGTTCTTTGCTCGCGCGTAAGAAGAGCTATGCAAGTATGACAGGATTACCGAGTACTTGATGGAGAGTAGCTGCTCGTGGTTGCCCGTCGTTTCGGCGACGTCGCTGGCCAGGCGCAGGTAACGCTCGTGCTGAGCTTTGTCGCCTACGCCGTCGTAGCTGGACATAAACAACACGTGGACCTGGGTGAGCAGTGCTGGATCGTGTGCCACAACACCCAAGTTGATGGCTTGCAGAATCTCCAGGGCTTTAGTGTAGTCGCTTTGTCCAAAAGCCTGGTTGGCTTCGAGTACCGAAAGGCGCGCTTCGGCAAGTGGCGGAATCGCGTTGCCTCGGCGCCGCGCCCCGCGCAGCAAATGGCTGCTCGCGGTGTAGTCGCCAACCTTTTGCAGCGCCATTCCGTATGAGTAGCAAAGCGATAGCGGCACCTGTCGTCGTCGCCCGGTTATGTGCTTGTGAACGATGTCAACGATTGCGCTGAAATTGCTGGTGCGCCACTCGGCCGCGATCCATCGGCAGATGAAGAAGCGTTCTATGTGCCAACGGCGCGCGGCCCAGTCGTTCCCGCGCAGGTCACGTAGATGGTCAAGGGCACCAGCGCAGAGTTCGCGAATTGCGAACAGATCGTTTTGCTGTTCCAGCTCGTTCAGTCGATGAACTTGCTCTACCAGTGCGTGTCGTGCCAGTCCGGCGTGGGCGTAATGGTGGGATAGAAAGTGATGGTTGTGGCGGGTTTCGTCCCGCGCCGTCATACACTCAACAAATCGATTGTGCAAAGCAATCCGGTCGCGGTGAGGAATCACCTGGTAGAGCGCTTCGCGCAGAGCATCGCTGGCAAGGTTAAAGCGATTCGCCGAACCCGACAGTTCTGCGTCAATGAGTCGGTACGGCGCCAGTCGTTGCGCCGCGGTGTGCACCTGGTCTGCGGAAAGTCCAGTTACGGTTGTGAGTAGTGCGAGGGTTAGCGATTCGACGTGGCAGGCCAGGGCCCCCAGTAATGAGCGTTCCTCGGCTGACAGCTGGGCGTATAGGGCAAAGTAGTAGTTGTCGCCGCCGTCCTGTTCGTTGCGGTCGTCATCGCCCGGCGCGACAAAGTCCCAGTCACCACTGGTGCGGGTCAGGTTGCCGTGCAGTAGTGAGGTCTTAAGCCGACTTAGGAGCGCTTCGACCGTTTCCGCCGAACGCGACAGATGGCGACGCAAGGTTTCTCGTTGAAGCGTGCCCTGCATGTGGCCCGCGAACTGATTCATTACCGCGTCGAGGTCGCGGCTTCGCGGCGGTGGTATTAGATATTCCTGAGCCGATGCCGCGGGCAAGCTGTCGCTAAGACTGTCTCGTAAGCGAGGCGATCGTCCGGTTACTAACACGTGAATGGCGGGGTTCTGTCCCGATTCTATTTCGTGTCCCAGTCGTCGGCTAACGTAGGTAAAAAACTCGCGCTCTTCGTGCGCCAGTGATTCAACCCCGTCGACGATGACGACAACCCCACGATGTTCGCAGATAAGCTTTAGCTGATCCCAGCCCGCGACGAAACGGTCGATCATGTCGCCGTGCTCTGCCGGAGTGTTTTTGAACCACGCGCGGTATTCACGGTCATCGTGGATTGCGAAGGTGGCCAATCCGCGCAACGCTAGCTCCGCGCGCAGCGCGTTGACGACGTGACTTTTTCCGCTACCCTTGGGCCCCGAAACGAGCACGGAACGAGCAACGTCGGGCGACGACGTTACCGTCGGTCGGGATTCTTCGGTGCTCTTCGCCGACATGGCTACCGTGTCTTGGGCGGCGCGCTCTGGGGAGGGCGTGCGCGAACCGGGAAGGTCCTGGGTTTCAAGATTGGATTTCGCGACGGTCGCGACCGGGTGTGACCATTCGGCAAGCGGTTCGCCGACGGTTTGCCCCAAGCTAAGTGCCCACGAGCGCAACGCCGGCCACACTTCGTCTTTGCCGATCATCCCGAAGGAGTCGAGGTAGCCCATTGCGAAGGCATCATCAAGCGGATGTGGTGCCGTACTGTAGCGCGCTGCCACCGCGCGACCAAGCTCTTCAAACCCAATCAGGCGTTCGTTCCGGCTTCGAGCTGTGAGTGCCTTAATGTGCGGGATAGCGTTGCGATCGATTGCTTCGTCAGGGTTACAAGTCACAGTGTCGTTTAGATGAGCAGCGATGACTTCGTCGTAGGTTCCCGAGTACGGAATCTTTCCAAATACAATTTCGTAGAGCGTGATACCAAGCGAGTAGTAGTCGGCAGCTCGGGTGAGTTCGGCGTCGCCGTTAATGATTTCCGGCGGCATGTACGCGGGCGTTCCCGCAAACTCAGTCTCGCGCCCTTCGTCGCGCTGGTAGCTAATTCCAAAGTCGATTAGCTTTAGTAGCGGCGTCGAGTTGCCGGATGCGGCGACGGTTTGGGTAACCAACAGGTTGGCCGGCTTCAAATCCAGGTGAAGAAGCTTGTGTTGGTGGATGAACGAGAGGGCTTCGACCAGTTGATAGATCATCGGCCATAACTGCGATGGGTTTTCGCTGATGAACTGGTCGAGTTGGTGGCCCTCAATGTATTCCATGACCAGGTAGCGGGAGCCATCTGTCGTCATTCCGAAATCGCTCACCTGAGGCAGCGTCGGGTGGTGAAGGCTGTGCAGTATTCGATACTCGTCTTCAAACCGGGTAATGTCGCGCGGGCTGGCACCGCGCTGAGATTTCAGCGCCTTCAACGCGCGCACCGTTCCCTGCTGTTCGTCACGGACCTTGTAAACGGTGCCGATACCGCCCTCTCCCAGGCGTTCGAGTACCGTGTAGCGCGGACGAAATTGCGCGGTAGGAATATTTTGATCGTTGGCCGTCATTGCTGTCCAAGCCTCGCGCGGCGCTCGCTCAGCAGAACGGTTATGCTCGAGTAGCGCCAGGAATGGGTGCAGGTGTCGGGCGAAACGCTGCAAATATCGCTCCGGATGGAGTGAGCGGGCGACCGAGATCTTAAATGACGGCGGCGGGGCCGCGTGGTAGGGTCGCTACGTGGATTCAACCCGATTTCGCAATGTATTCCTGGTGCTGTTGGTCGTCGCCATTTCGCTGCTGTTTGTGACGATGATCAAGCAGTTCCTTATGACCATTCTGCTGGCCGCAATTTTCAGTGCGCTATTGCAGCGGCCCTTCACCTGGCTTGACGACCGCCTGCAAGGTCGATCGGGATTTGCCGCTGCGGTCACGCTCCTCATTTTTGCCATCGTTATTGTGGTGCCCGTGTTGTCCGTAATTGCCATCGTCACCTCGCAGGCGGTTACCATCGGTGAGACGGCGGTCCCGTGGTTGCAGAAACAAATCGCTGACCCGACGGGGTTGGAAGAGCGGTTTCAAGAGATGCCGGTTCTGCGTCGGCTTGCGCCGTATCGGGAACCAATTCTGGAGAAAGCCGGACAACTGGTCGGGACCGCGTCGACGATGATGGTGCGGGCGCTTTCTGCAGCAACCAAGGGAACATTCGCGTTCTTTTTTCATCTCGGTCTAATGCTTTACACGATGTTCTTTTTTCTAAAAGACGGCCGAATGATTCTGATGAAGATTCTCTACTACATTCCAATGGAGCACGACGACGAGATCCGCATGCTCGAGAAGTTTGTGTCGGTCACGCGGGCGACTATAAAAGGTACTTTGATTATCGGGCTGGTTCAGGGCGGAGCAGCGGGGATTGCGCTGGCCATCGCGGGGATCGGCGGGGCCGCTTTCTGGACCGCGCTAATGGTGTTGTTAAGCATCATTCCAGGTGTGGGAGTCGCCATTGTTTGGGTGCCGGCGGTTGCATATCTGGTTTCTCAGGGCGCGTACGTGCCGGCCGCCTTACTGGCCGTGTGGTGCGGTGGTGTCGTCGGCATGGTGGACAATGTGCTGCGCCCACGCCTGGTGGGCCAGGACACCAAAATGCACGATCTGCTGATTTTGTTCAGCACGTTGGGTGGAATGCTCTTGTTTGGTGTCGTAGGGTTTATTATCGGGCCGGTGATAGCCGCTTTGTTTGTGACCGTTTGGGAAATCTATGGCACCGTGTTTCGCGATGCGCTACCGCGGGTACGCGGGCTATAGGCACTGCTGCTCGGTCAGCTCACAGAATGTTATCGCAGGGGTCGATTAGTCGGCCCCTTTTGTATCGGATGTCGTGTGCCGTCGTTCGTGGTAGGATTAAGGTAAGAATTCAGACCGACCACCAGTTGAATTGAAAGTAGGAAACGTTGAACAAGAGTCTCGATCTGGCGGCGCGCAGTACCGATCAATGGATTGAAGATTTAAAAACCTGCCTTCGCATACCGTCGATCAGCACCAAGCCTGAGCACAAGCAGGATGTGCAGGAATGCGCACAGTGGATTGTTGATCACCTGCGCGGAATGGGTCTCGGGGGTGTCCGCGTGCAGTCGACCGACAAACATCCGATAATTACTGGTGAACATATCGTTGACCCCAATTTGCCTACCGTTCTGGTGTACGGGCACTACGACGTTCAGCCAGCTGAACCTCTTGAGTTATGGACGACGCCAGCGTTTGAGCCCGACGTGCGCGACGGTATTTTGTATGCGCGCGGTGCCGTTGATGACAAAGGTCAACTGTTCATGGTTATCAAGGCAATCGAAGCGTGTCTTGCCTCGGGTGACGGACTGCCGGTGAACCTGAAGTTTGCGATTGAGGGCGAAGAGGAGTCCGGGTCGGAGAGCCTTCCGCCGTTCCTTGTCGCCCACGCCAAGGAAATCGCGGCCGATGTTTTGTTGGTTTGTGATACCACGATGGTGGATGCAAAGACTCCGACGATCACCACGTCGTTGCGAGGGATGACTTACCTGCAAGTTGACCTTGAAGGCGCGAAGGGTGACTTGCACAGCGGCGCGTTCGGCGGCGCGGTGGCCAACGTTTTGCGCGTTCTTGGCGAATTGATAGCGTCGTTCCACGACGATGACAACCGAGTCGCCGTGGCTGGGTTCTATGACGGCGTAGCCGAGCCTACACAGCGCGACCGCGACGAAGTCGCAGCGGTTCCATTTACCATGGATTCGTGGTCGCATAGTAGTGGCGAGTCGACGCCGCGGGTCGAAACCGGCTACACCATAGCCGAAGCAACGGCGCTTCGACCTTGCCTTGACGTGAACGGTGTTTGGGGTGGTTATCAGGGCGACGGCGCCAAGACCGTGATTCCAGGCGAAGCCGGCTTTAAGGTGTCGGCGCGTTTGGTGGCCGGGCAGACACCAGAAGATATTACTAAAAAGATTACAGCGCATGTGCACGCCCACATTCCTCAGGGTATTCGCGCCCAAGTCACTCCGCTAGGCGATGGAAGTCCGTTTGCGGCGGCAACAGATTCGCCCGCAATCAGCGCAGCGAGCCGTGCGTTGGAAGCGGCCATGGGGAAACCACCGGTAATGTTGCGCGGTGGGGGGTCGATCCCGGCAGTCGCCATGTTTTCTGATGCGCTGGGCGTCGACGCGGCGATGATCGGTTTTGGGCTTAAGTCCGACAACGTTCATGCGCCTGACGAACACTTTGGTATCGATCGTTTCGAGATGGGCGTGCAGACCATTATTCGATTCTTCCACGAGTTTGCCACCAGCCAGCGTTAACCCCACGTTGGAGCCAGCTTAAACCCCCACGAAATAGTGCCAAGGAGGCGGCTATGAGGTTTGCTGCTATTGTGCTCGCGGTACTGCTATGTGCCGGTACCGCTGTTGCCGACCTGTCGACCCGGGACGGAAAGCGTTGGGATCAGGGCGCGACCATGACCAAACGCTCGGATAACGCTCCCGCCGAACTCGACAAATTAATGTGGATGCTTGGGACGTGGAAAGTTGAAATGTCATGGACGCCCGACGATACCACTTCGGTCAGTTCCAACGGATACGCCGAAATCACGTTCTTAAATCGCGGTTACGGCTTCATGGAACGGTTTCAGGGAAGCGATTTTGACGGGCAGGGTAATGATCTTGCCACGCTGTCGTTTGTGACTTTCAATCCTGGGGCGAAGCGATGGGCATGGGGGATTGCGGACAGTCATCGCGAAGACATTGTAGTTTTTGATGGTAACAGTGGCGTGGGTGGTGACGAAGTTGATGCGAGCATCGAACTCTCCAACACCATTCGTGGCGGTGGCGGGACCACACGCTCCGAACAAGTTCTACGGCTGAGAAGGGTGGCTCCCGGGCAACTGGAGATGCATTTGGAAGTACGTTCACCGCTGCCGGATGGTAACCATTCGGTCCGCACGCAGTGGCGTCGAACGTATAGCAAAGTTAGCGGACGCGGCCAAATGTTGCCGGCGGGCAGTGGTGTCGGCAGCGCAGCACCGGATCTTCCAGCCGAAGCGCGCGAGTTTGATTTTTTCATCGGCGAGTTTGACGAAACTCATTGGCGTGTTCAACCCACCGGCCAGGAGCTCAACTGGAAGCAGAATGGCACCGCGGTGCGCGCACTGAATGGCCATGCAGTAATGGAACACGCGTGGTTCGATACGGATCCATCGCTCCCCGATGCTGCGACGTCCATTATCCGAATTTATAATCAGTCCACGCGCACGTGGGAGTGTTTGTATTTTTCGAATCGCTTTCCAAGCTTATTGTACTTTGGCGGGGTGCGTGAAGGTGATCGCATGATCATGCATGGGTTTGACCGAAATACGGCGTCTGGGCCACTCAACTACTGGATTTTCCACAGCATTGAAGAGGAAGGTTACGCCTGGCACTTTGATCAAAGTGCGGACCGCGGGAAAACCTGGAGCAAAGTGTGGACGATTGACGCGAAGCGAAAGTAGCGTCGCGTTATCAGGTGGCCAACAACAAGGGCGCGCCGGTTTAACTCCGACGCGCCCTTGCTGTAAATAGCTGCCAAAGCACTGTTTAGTTCGGCGGGGTAAACACGAACGGTGCTTTGAAGCTCACCACGCCCTCCGGAATTTCGGGAAGTTTCCATCCTCGAATCTGAGCGAGTACACAGTTGCGTACCGCGCCGGAGCCCAGAGTATCGTCAACGACGTCGACGCCGCTCACGGTACCGTTGGCTTCGACGGTAATGTTCACGACCAGTTTGCCGCGCAAGCTGGGGTCTTTCTTGAGTTCGTTATCGTAGCAAAATTGGATTCCTGGCGCGTATCGCCGAACGGCCGCCAGTAACGATTCGTTGCTGCGATAGTTGTTGGATCCACCGGATGCACTCGCCGACGAGCCGGGTGACGAAGGGTCACCGCCGTCGTCGCTAACCGCGATGTCAGTGATTGCGGCAATACTAATTCCTTCACCATCGATGGCGGAGCTAGAAACGTCTGCGTCGGAAATCCCGGTTACTCCGCCGACCGAAGCGACCTGGCTACTCTTGCGGCCGCCGCGAACGCGTCGCCGGCGCTTCGTTGGCTTTTTGTCTCCGGCGTCGTCAGTGGCTGCCGGCAATGACTTTTCCAGGTTGTCCATGACTTTGTCTAACGAGCCTGTGACTTGCGCCAGATTCTGGGTGACCTCTTTTTGTGCTTTCTCGCGTCCAGCCTTGCCAATGTTTTCGGCGACTTTGGGTTTACTGGTGCGTCGCCGTGGTTTCGGTTTGGTTTCGGGCTGCTTTCTTGGCTCGACTTTGGGTTGCTCCATCACGACTTTCTCTGGGGTGGGCAGCGCCGGAGCCTTGGCCTTGGGCTTTTCCAGAATCAAACGAGCTACCCGTTCAGGAAGTTGCTCAATCGTGGCCTCTTCCGGTATCGGTTTGGGCACCACAAAGACCATGATCAACAAGACAACGCCCAGGATGCTCGACCCGATGAAACAGTTGCGCAAAAGGCGATCGATCTCGCCCCACATCGACTGATGATATTTGTTCGCGGCGATCGCAGCCATTACGACGTTCCAATCACGGCTAGAGAAATGTTTTCGTAGCCGGTGTAACTGCATGTATACATGACACGTTGCAGAATCGCGAAGTCAATGTCCCGATCGCCTTGAATAGCGACTTTCCCGGAAAACTCTTCTTCGCTGCCGCGTTGCCGGGCGATCGCAATTACTTTCTCGCGCGAAGCGTCGAGGTGATCGGCAAGCGCGTCTATCAACAGGTCGTCGGACGCTACCGAGTCGTTTATACTGGCGATTTCCACACCCTCGATCATCACCGAGTTGTCAAAGATGGCGATGACTACGGAGGACTCGGGTGTGGTGTCGCTAGACGACTCGGGAAGCTCGACACCCGGAATCGGGGTAATAACTTCACCTTCGACCACAAAGCTCTTTAACAAGAATAAAAGGAGCACGGTTAGAATATCCATCATCGACGTCAATCGCAAAGGCGTGAACCCTTTGCGAACACCGCCGCGATAGTTTCGTCTTCCATGTCTGCGGATGGCCATAGCCGCTCCTATTCGTCTCCCAGCAGTGACACCGAGGGCAGCCCGCTTTCGCGCGAGATGTCCATAACCGCGACGATGTCGCCGTAGTTGGTGTTGGGCTGCGAGATAATCATAATGTCTACGTTGTCGGGGTGTTGCGACGCGACCTGCGTGAGGGCGTTACCCAGCTGTTCATCCGCGTCGTCGTTGGCGCGCGCAATCACGCGCTTCTGCAAGCCACGCCCTTCAATCACAAAATGGTTGTCTTTGATCGTCACCGCCAGATTCAGCCGCGGCTTGTTGCTGCTCGCAGCCGCGGCGTCCGACGGTGCCTTCATATCAATAACCGTCACGTTCAAGAAGACGGCCGAGATCAACAGCATAGGAATCATGGCCACGAACAGGTTCATCAGCGGCATGATCTCCAGGTCGTTCTCGACCAGATTTCGAAACGTACGTGCGTGTCGTTTGCGCATGACGATCTAGTTGCCGCGTACGGCGTCGATGATCTTAACGCTGGCTTCGTCGATATTTTCGACCACCGCTTCGACCTTGCTCACCAGAAAGCCGTGAAGCAGGAGCGTCGGTACCGCGACAATCAAGCCAAACGCGGTCGTGTTAAGCGCTTGCGAGATACCCGCAGCGAGGAACGCCGAGCGCTGTGCGGGGTCGGCGGCGCCCACCGCCGAAAACGCAGTCGTCAATCCAAAGATTGTTCCCAACAGCCCTAGCAAGGTCGCCGAGTTGGCCAGCATGCTCAGATAGGGAAGCCGTTTCGACAGCTTGGGCAGTACGATGGTGGCTGCTCCGTCGGCGGCGTTGTGTAGTTTCTCTTCGTCATGGTCGCCTCGCACAATGATGGCGTGAGCAACGGTTGCAACCGGCCCTTTAACCTTCTTGCACAAGTTAGCGGCGCCGTTGAGATCGCCGTTGCTAAGCAACCGCAAGACGTCGCGCGTGAACTTCTTGCTATTAACCGAAGCCGCGCGGCCGATCACAAAAAAGCGTTCAGCGGCCAGCGCCAGAATTGCGACACCGGTGGCAAGGATCACGTACATAAACGGGCCACCGTTGGTGAAGAAGCCGGCAAAAGCACTTAGCGGATTCATGGTTTGTCCTCCTGCATGTGTTGAGCCCGCGCGATCACACGCAGGCGGGTCGGCACGTTAATGGAACGTGCCACGTCTAGAGAAGTCATTCGTAGCTGTTTTCCGAGACCGTCACGAAAACGCGGATAGTCGCGAGAAGTGATGAAAAGCACCTGGGGGACCGCAATCTCACCTTCGATGTTTATGTCGGTGAGCGTACGAACAGCATCTGGTTTGCGCTGCTGCGCCGCCGCGAGCGACGACCAAAGCATAAGAAGTATTCCGGCCGTGAGAACGAGCTTCATTAGTTGTCCTCGCTATGGATGGCACCGACGTTAATACCCAGCGCGGTGGCCAAATCGTCGGGGTCGTCGTTGGAGTATTGCTGGTAGCGGGTAAACCAGGTGCGGCCGGCTTCTTCGTTGAAGAAGTAGAACGTCTCCACGATGGCCATGTTGTAAAGCGCGCCGGCCAGATGCTCGTCCAGATCAAGCGCTCGCAAGAACGACTTGCGAGCTTCGTGGGGTTTTCCGGAAAAGAGAAGCGCGATGCCGTAGTTGTTGTGATTCACGGCGCTCTTACCATTGGTTTGCAGCGCCTGTTCGGCGTCTTTTAGCCCCGACGTGGGGTCGTCGCCGCGAAGGGTTAAGTACGCCCGTGTCGAACGAACCTCATGACTGCCTTCGGTGCAACTCGCCAACACCAGATTGGCGCGGTCGACGTCGCCAAGTGCTTCCAGGTGCAACGCGAGAGCCGCGCGGAGTGCATCGGGAGCGTCCTGGTTATTCGCGAGATAATCATCGAGCAGAACAATTGCCGAGTTGAAGTTTCCTCGGTCGTAAAAAAGCTTCGAAAGCAACGCTGCCGCGGGCGCGTATCCAGGGTCGACTTCCAACGCCGCCTGCAAATTGGCGATGGCCTTGTCGGTTGAATCGGCCGCGGTATATAGCTCTCCTATCCGGTACGGCCAATAAGGCTCGCCCGGCTGAACGCGTCCATTCGCGCGTGCTTCCATTAAGGCGGCGGCCATTTTCTCCGGATTCACCTTGCCGCCGTCCATGATGGCGCGACTGGCGCTGTTCTGTGAGCGACCGCCACTGCTGCAACCTGCAGCCAGCAGTGCCAGTACCCCGACCAAAGCCAGGCGTGGCCGTGCAAAAGCGAGATATGTCTGCGCGTACTTCATGCGCATGGTTCCTCGTTGTTCCTTGTTGCTACTTCTAATGTGGCGGATTGGTTGCCGTTGCTACTACGCAAGCAGCGTTCCCACCGCTACTTGCTCGCGGTTTGAGGCGCTTCGGGCGGCGTCGCTCGCACCAGCGGGTAATCCATCTCGGGTCGATACATGAACTTTTGGGAAAGTCGCGGCCACAACGTCGCCTGCGTTCGTGCAATCCAGTTTCCTGGATCTTTTTCCGTATCGCCTACCTGCCGCAATAATTGCGACCACACCGCCTCTCCGCGGTCGTAGAACTCCCAGGTTTGTTCTTCCAGTACTTCGTCGTAGGCCATTAAGTCGTCACCACTAAGTTCGGCGGGGCGCTCGCTTTCCCACAATGCGTCTCCAAATTCAATGAGCGCTTGCCCTATTCGGTGGGCCGATGCCCGCGAGTATTCGCTGATCTTGTGTTCGGTGCACTTGTTGTACATCGCCACCAACGACTCCATTGCCGCCTTCTTGGCTTCGATCGATTTTTCCAGCGGCTGGGTCAGGCGCATGGCTTCGTATGTCGGAAGCATGGCTTCGGCTTGGAAATAGTCCACCTGTGCAAGCACGCGGGGCGAAGCTAGTTGTGGATTGGCCTTAGCCAGATCCAAGTACGCTTGCAGGTTGGTTTGGGGCGATCCGACGGCCGCGCCCTTGCCGAGTAGGGCAGAAATACTCGCGCCGCCGTTACCGACGTTGGCGAGATCGCGTTCGGCGCGTTGCACCCGAATCTCCATGGCGACGTCGGTCCGCTCGGGGAACCGTTCCAAGAAACGATCGCGAACCGCGTCGGCAGCGGGTTCGTCGCCAGAACTCGCCAGCAGGTCCGCGGCTTTGAGTAACGCGTCCGCCGCGTCCGGGTCTTGCGGATACAACACCGAGAAGCGCTCATACGCACTAGCGGCGCTGACGACGTTGCCGGCCGATTCGTGAGTAGTCGCAATCTGGATGGCAGCGTCGCGGGCGAACTCGCTTTGAGGATGACGCGCCAGAAGCGCCTCCCATGCCTGTGTGGCTTCATTGCTACGTTTGTCGGCGGCAAACCCGAGCCCAGACCGATAAAGTGCCTTGTCAGCGTGGGGGAACTGGGGCCACTCGCGCGCGACCCGTGCGAACAGCGGTGCGGCTTTCTTTTCATTGTCGGCGGCGATGCTTTCGGCATGCTTGTAGAAGCAAACGGGAATTGCTTTTTCCATAGCGGTGATGACGGTGTCGGCTTGCGCGGCACGGGCCAGGCTAAGCGTCTGCTGGTAGCGTTGTCCCGCCAGCTCAAATTCTTCCAACTGGTAGCGCGCGTCGCCGCTCATGCGCGAGGACTGGAGCGCGCGCTTGTCGCCCGCATATTGCTCGGCGAGACGCGCAAACGAAACCGCAGCTTGCTGGTACCATTGATGAGCGTAGGCGACGTTACCCTGTCGCCACACGATGTCAGCCGCGCGCTTGTCGTGCGGGTGTCGCGTCACGAAGTCCTCTCCGGACACAATGATCAGGTTGGCAAGGCTGTCAGATCCCGTCGTGCCCACGCTTGCAATCTTGCGATACCATTCGTCGGTCACTGCAATTGCCTGCCAGGACGCTTCGATTGCAACCGAGCCAGTGTCGTTTCGAGCAGCGGTTTGAAAGTGATCCAACGCGACCGGGTAGTCGTTGAGTTGTCCGGCGGCTTCGCCCGCAAAAAAATGCATCCGCGGTGCGTCGTCGGCTTTTGGCCAGGCGTTCAGATATTCGTGATAGTTTTCCAACGCCAACTGCCAGCTTTGCGACGCGCCGTTCGAGCGAGCCAACTTGTGGTGATGCGCCGCGGCTTCGCGGTAAGCGGATTGAGCGAACTCTAACCCGCGGGCGCGCAGGGTGTCGCTTTTATTGGCGCGATACCAGTCGCTGCCGGGCATAAACAAGGGAGCTAAGTCCTTTTTAGCGTTGCGAGCGACATCCGGCTTGTTCCATCGCCGATAGGTCGCCACTAAACGCTCGCCGACTTCCAACGTCTGTTCGTCATGCGGGTAGCGTTCCAGCCACAGTTGGTCGCAAGCCACTGCCTGATCGAATTGACTGGTGGATCGCATCAGGTGCGCCAACTGCATCAGGATTTGTTGTTCCGTTTCCGGGTTCGACTGGGCCGAAAAGTAGGCGGAAAACGCATCGGCGCCGCCCGCACGGGCGAGCGAGTGGACCAGATACTCTTCTGCCTCGTCGCGCAAATCCATCTTGGCAGCGATTTCGGTGTGGTCTCCGTAGAGGTCAATAAGATCGCCGAACGCGTCCGCGGCCGGCAGAAACTGGTCCTCTTCGAATCGCGCCCAACCAAGTTTGTACAGCGCGATGGCGCTAAGGGACGGGTCGCTGCCTTGGGTGGCGGCTTCGAAGTAAGCCACGCACCCCGCGTAGTCTTTTTGTGCAAAGCGGTCGCCACCCAAACGCAGGTACGCCTCCTGGGCGTGGGGCGAGTTGGGGTGTTCGGCAACCATTCGTTCCAAAAACGAAGATGCTTCGGGTTGCCCATCGTCGGACAGAATCATGCCGAGGTTAAACAACACCGCGTCCATGTGGGGAAACTGGTGATCCTGGTCCAGGATGTCCCGGTACAAGGTTACGGCGGGGCCATAGTCGACAAACGGTGCAAGGGAGCGGTTTTCCAAGTCATCAGCGCTGGGTGCTTCGCCCAAGAATTCCGCCATCTTAGTCTGAAAGTCGTCGCGGGCTTTCATGAGTTTCAGATCAGCCAGGCGAAACCGGGACTCACCGCGGGCAATAGACTCGGGGTGGCGGAAAAGCATTGTGTCCAAATGCGCAATCGCGCGATCGCGTAACAACTCGGCATCGCTCGCGGTATCGGCTGCAGCAGCTACCGCCATCTCATACGCGGCGTCGGCCAGGTGATAGTCGATGGCTTCGCGCTCCCGATTGAGAGCCTGCAAGCCGCGTTCGGACACGGCCGCCGCGATAGTCATGCGTAGCCCGTGCTGCATTACGTCGAGCGAATCCAATGTGGCGAGTAGCGCGGACTCCTGACGCTGGGCCGCACGCAATCTTGGGTCGTCGCCAAACCACGCGAGAGTCGAATCAATATCGACGCCGATGCCGCGAGCTCGCGCTAGTTCCATCAAGAGCTCACCGTGAAGCCCACTTGCGTCGCCGGTTAGTCGTGGTTTCCAGATGTCATTGAACGACCGCGCAATAACCATTGGGTAGTGCTCGGCGAACGCCGTAACAAAGGCTTCCGCTTCGACCATGAGTGCTTGTTCCGCGGAAAGTAATGACGCCGGACTCGGCACACCGTCTGGAAATTTCTCGGGCCGATACTGCTGTGGGCCGTCGACGTAAAAGTGGCGTAGCGCCCGGACAAAAATGACATCGTGGTGAAGATTGGCCACCATGGTTCGCGTGCGCTCTGCGATGTCCAGTAGCGCCTGGTCACGGGTCGATTCTAGTTGGGCAACCACGGCGTCGAGCCGTGCCAGGAGAAGTTCCAGTCTCGCAGCGGCAGCGCCGAGGGCTTCAATACTGGAATCTGTGGCTTCTTTACCTGTTCCGTAGTACCGAAGCTTCTGTTGAATCTCGTTGACCAGAGCCGTCGTTTGGCGCTGGTGATCGCGAAGCTCCTGGGCAGCCACGTCACGCTCGCTGATCGCCGCGCGCAGCGTGCGCCACTCGTCGGCGTCGGGCTCATGGTTGGGTAGCACCCGAAGCACAGTGGTGCTTTGCGGCCAGAGTTTTCCGACCGATCCCGGTTGTAGCTGCGGGTGCTGGTCACGTCGCAGGTCGCGGGTAGCAATCGCGGATTGGCTGAGATCGGCAAAGATCGCAGTCGGGTCCAAGCGAACTTCAGAGGTCCAGTTACTCGCCTGGTCCCAATAGGTCCACGCCGCGCCGGCCCCGGACTCTGTCGTAAGGGCGCGAAGTTGGCGAACGTCGGTGTGCCAACTCGAATCCGATGCGGCAAACCAGCGGTATGCCTCGGACCACGCGGCCGCGTTCATATGTTGGGCGCCTGCTTCCAAAGCTGCCTGACGCCGCAACGGATAGTCTGGAAAGTCGCGCGCAATGGTTGTCAAATCTCGGTGCGCAGAAGTGGTGTCGCCATGCTCCAGTGATCGAAGCGCGCGTACGTGCAGCGCTCGCGGATAGTAACGCGATCCCTCGGGGACGCGATCCAGTCGGCCCAGGTCGGGCTGTTCGCTAGCAGACGCCAGGCGAATTGCCGCGATGGCGACAAGATCTGCTTCGAGGCGAGAGGTTGGTTTGCGATCGGCGAGCTGACGCCACATCGCTTGTGCGTTGCGGTTGCTCGCCGCGGCTGCGCGCGCGTGCACGTAAAGGTGAACTGCGGTGAGCGAACCGTCCGCGGAAGTCTTAGATAACAAGTCGAACGCATCAGCGGCGCGACCGGCTTGTAGCCACGCGTTCGCCACCATGATCGCAGCGCCCGGTAACTTAGTCGGGGGAGTGGCCCCAGCGCCATTCGCGGCGCCGCAGAAGGCTACCCATTGACGGAAGATCGATCCTTCGCTATCGCCGGCCGCTTCCACATGCGCAAGTAATCGAGCGTGGTTCCCGTCCTCGAGGTACGCGACCGCGAGCAAGAAAGCAGCGCGATCGCTTTCGGAGTAACCCGAGCTTCGGTGGGTTTCGACCTGTTCGAGGGCGGTGATCGCCGCGGGCAGGTCTCCAAAGTGCCACAGGTTAACTGCGCGGCCCAGGTGATAAGCGCTCCACTGCTCGGCGGTTAGCTCGGCGCTGGTTGCCGACAATGTTGTGTCATTGCCAACCACAACCTGCGCGCGCGCGGGCGCAAGTGTGGCGAGCGCAGTTGCTGCGCAAAGGATACCGACAGACCATCGTTGCATCTTAGTTTGCTTTCTATCGGTACCACACGTTGGCGCGAATGCCAGCGTCGGCAGAAGCGCGATTCAGGTTAGTTAAGTCCAGTTCGAGGAACGTCAAGCGATCACGTGCGGCTTCAACCACGATCGGATGAACGATCGCCGGATTCCATCCACCGCCATCGAAACGAATCTCGAACTCGTGCGGCCGCGGTTCGACGAACTCGTGATAGACCTGGGCGATGCCACCCATGCGAAGCGATTCCTGTTGTTCGTGGCTCAGGGGGACTTCAATCAGGTTTACGCCTTCGCTGATCTTGACCACACTTGGAATTCCTTTGTCGGCCAGCCCGCGAACAACAATGACCATGGCGGACTCCTGGTGCCCCAGAAAGTCCTGCTCCAGAAGCAACAACCGCTGCCGCTGTTCGGCCAGAAGTTGTTCCATCGCGCTTAATTGCGACTCCAGGTCGGCAAGATCGCCCACGGAATCCAACAGTTCGGTGTCTCCCATTACCCCGTGCTGTGCGCCCACTGTGTCGCTCGCCGCGGCGATTGCCTGCGACATTTCTTGAAGCAACAAGTAACGCGCGTTCAAGTCTTGCGCACGCCCTTCGCGGGTGCGAGTGACCTGCAACTTGAGCTGGTCGAGTTGGGCTCGGACGAACACGCGGTTATCGCGCAGAAAGCTCAGGCTCTTGTGTTTAACGCCTTTGGCTTTTTGGCGTTTCACTTCGGTGGTTTCGACCACGGTTGTGTCTGTCGGAGTCATGTCTTGTGCGTCCGATCGACCTGGCGCGATTAACACCGATGCGGTGAAGACTGCAATGAGAATACGCCCTAGCCTCTCCATGTTCGCACCACCTTTCCGTCGGCGGCATCCACGACAACCCACAGCGCGGGCGCATCCGGTGAGGTGTACACCAGTGTCCACGTGGTGGCGTTAGGTTTGTCGGCGTGAAAAGCGCCGCGGATGAGCAACATGGTCTCGAGGCGGCCGGTGTTATCGCGGCGGTATTTAGCGCCGGCTTTTTTCTCTGCGGCTTGCAGTGCCGTCTGGCTGTCGACCCATTGAGTGGCCAGGGGAGGCGCATCCAGTTCGAAGTCCAGGTCGGATGCTTCCAGAATCTTGCCGTCGCGTACGGTGTAACCGCGTGCAGCGCCTTTGGCTTGCGAAAAAAACAAGTATCCCCAACGCGCAGCGGCACCAAGCTCAGAGACGGGTTCGTCATTTTCCAGATAAACCAACCTGGCGTCGGGCGCCCAACTGCGGGCCGCATCAGCGGCAATATCTACCCCGGAACGGGCGCTAAACGGAGTGCCTTTGGCTTCCCCGATTGAGATGTGCGAGGCGACCAGAATGGCGGCAACAACGAACGAAGTTAAAGTGCGTCGCATGGTGCTTCCTAGAAAAAGATGGTATTGCCGACCGAGAACTCGTAGTTGGTGCTCTCGCGACTGTCGGCGCTACCCGAGTTAAAGTTGTAGGTTCGAAACTCGAATCGGAATGCCGTGGACTGATGAACGAAAAAGTTGATGCCAGCGCCGTAGTTAAAAAGGGTCTCGGTTTGGCCCTGCATAATCGCGCTTCCGGTACCTGCCGTTAGGAATGGCACCATCTGGCGGCCCGGCAGGAGTTTGATGTTGGCGTTGAACGAATAAAACAGCAGGTGAAAGTCTTCCTCTTCCAAAGCAAGGTTAAAGAGGGATTCCACGATTTCGGCTGGGCGAACCACGCGCGTCCAACCCACTGCGCCTTCGATTTCGAGATAGTCTATGAGGTAGTAACCTACGCGTCCGCCCAGGACCAGCGAGTTGGACTTGCGGTCGAATGCGTAGCCGCCGCCGTAGCCAGTAATGGCGAAGCTTCCGATGCGCGAAAACATTCGCGGGTTGGGTCGAAACTCAAGGTCCGACATGTCGTCGAACTCTTTGCACAGCGATGAATGGATCCACCCGGTGTTGGTGTCGGAAAGGCGTACGTTGTACCATTCGCCGCGCTTGGCGATGACCACAAACTCCTCGCCCTTGGGAAAGATTCCCACAATCGCAAAGGAGTTTCCCGGGCCACTGCGAACGACATTGTCGCCGGTGCCTTCCAGCCGTACCTTTTTTTCCTTCAGCACGTGTGGTGCGTTCAGTTGCGGCGTCGCGCTTGCTTGTTGCGCGTATGCCGCACCAAGGTTGCCGGCGGTGACGCACGTCACCGCTGCAACCCAGGCGATTAGCCTCGTTGCTCTCATGACCGCTTTCCTTTTGCCGGGTAGAACCGGTCGCTTGCTATTTAATGTCGAACAACCACGACAGCGAGAGCGAAACATCCCAACTGTCGAAGCGTTCCCTTTGCTCGATGATCTCGTCTCCGGCGCGATGCGCAGTGTCCAGCGCGAAGCTGGTGCGCTCCGCTCCAAGCGCCAGGCCTATGTCTCCGGTAACCTGGCGTCGAACGTTTATTCCGTAGCCAAACTCCCATTCGTCTACGGGGTCGAAGTTAACGACCACCGGCTCTCCCGCGCCGACGTCGAACTCCATCCGGTCGGGGTTGTACCCCATGTGGACCCTGCCCACGTGGCCTGATCCCCAAAATTCAAATCCAAGCCACGCAAACCCTCGAAACTGACTCACCCACTGCGCCGACGTAATGTTGACGTCAGGTGAACGGGTCTCGCCCGGTATTCCGCTGGCCTGTGTGGTGGCGCTGCGTCGCAGCCGCAAACCGGTTGCAAGCCAACCGTGGCGAACCAGCGCGTGCGCTCCCCAGCGCCAGGTGGGAGTCGTGTCCCACCTGTAGTTGTTTAAATCCTGGTCGTAGCCAACACTACCGGCTTCGTAACCAACATCAAATTGCCAGGACGTATTCGCCCGGGCCGGTTGTCCAAGCCAGACACCCGACACGATCGCCGCTATCACTAGCACGCGCGTCACGGCGAGACATCAAGCGCGAAGCCCGTGTGCAAGACTTGCTTGTCGGTTGATACAAAAGGCGTCACCACCAACGAGTCGCGACCGTCCTGCAATTGAATTTCTTCGCCGCTTCCCATGTAGACCAACAAAAACAGGCCCTGGTTTGGGTCCGACGCGTTCATTTGCGGAACCTGTGCGGTAAAGTCCAGTTCCATATCCTGCATCAGGTGATCCCAGCCGGTTACCGCTTTGGTTGCGCGACCCATGGTTACCGAGTTCGCGAGAATCGCGTCGATGTCTTCGGCGGTCTCTTCGTCGTGCACTGTCGGGTCTAGCGCCAGGTTTGCAGGGTTGAACACGTCCGAGTAACGAACTTCGGCAACCATGAACCCGGTCAGAATTTGCCGATAGGTAACGCGGGCATCGACGGCGACGCTGATTTGATTGCCGGAAACAGTGACCCCGGGTGCGGGAGCAACCGCTCGCATTTCCAAAAGCGTCCAGCGCTCGTCCACTTCGGGTTCGCCGAGACAGCTGACCAGGGGCAAAGCGCCCATGGTCAGCGTCACGGCCATCGCAAGTGTGCGTGAGTATCGAAGAAGGCGTTTCATATGCACCTACTTAACCATCACCATCTTGCCGGTGAACTTCTCCGCGCCGACTTCCACTTTGTACAGATAGATGCCGGAGCCAACGGCCTGGCCGCGGTCGTTGCGACCGTCCCAAACCAACTGCTGGAGCCCAGCTCCAACCTGTCCCGATTCCAACTCGCGCACCAGCGCGCCGCGCACGTTGTAGACGCGTACGCTAAGCGGTCGCAAACCGCCCGCCGGCACCAGAAAACGAATCGTCGTCGTCGGGTTGAACGGGTTAGGCCAGTTACCCTGCGAAGTCAGCTTGTCCGGCAACGCCGGCCCGCCGCCTTCGGAAAGTTGCATCGGCATGGTGACTTCGCTGGAAGCGCCATCTTCGTACGTGCTCGCCGCACGCACGGTGAGTTGATACGTACCTTCGTCAAAGTTCTCAAGATAGTCAGTCGCTGCGAATCGAATTTCGTGCGGGCCGGCCGCCAGCATGCCAGCGTCGTGACGCGCAATAACACGTCCGGTTTCGGGGTCGCTAAGTTCGGCGACGACGTTGGCGTGGTCGGTGAGTGTCACCCGGGTGCCGGTTTCGTACTCGAGCGGCTTAGGGTTCTTGACCTCAACGCCAAGGCTTACCAGACGAAGGCCGTTGTCGCCTTCCCACTGTTCAACCAGAACGGCGTTTCCTTGACCGGCGCGTGCGCGCTCGCCCGTGCGATGGTCGGTAACGTTAGCGAACGGGACGTGAAATGCTCGTGGCGAACCACTGGTTGCGGCGTACGAAGCCACGGGAAGCATGTCGCGGGTAAACTTTGCGACGGTTCCGGTTTGCGGAGAGGCTGCATAAACATTGCCCCAATGGTCGGCGTCTAAGGACGTCACGACACCAAGGTCGTGCGACGTGGCGCTTTGCCAAATCAACGCAGCGCCGGTGTCCTGCAGGCGCACAACCACGCGGTTGTGGGCGTCGGAAACGTAAACCGTAGGGCTATGCGCTCCCTGGTGACGACCGACGGTTACAGCGGTGGGACCCGCAAAGCGTCCCATCCCGCTTCCAAGTTCGCCAACCTTGGCGACGAACACGGCATCGTTGTTGGCCATCGAGTACGCGCGCACTTCGTTGGCTCCGGTGTTGGCAATGTACAGGCGATCGTCGTTAGAATCGAACGGCGTTCCGCCGTCGCTGTATGCGACATCGTACGGATTAGCGAGGTCTTCTATGGCGAACAATGGAATCAATTCCATACGCTCGTACTCGCTAACCGCGCGAAACACCAGGACTCGATCGTTGCCACTGTCGGCGACGTAGACCCGATTGTCCCCGTCGGTAGACATGCCGCGCGGCGAGTCCAACTTACCGAATCCGGTTTCGACACCGTCAAAGGCGACTAAGCCCTGGCCAACTTCGCCCATGAGCAGTCGATCCCACGATGGGTCGGAAACAACCTGGAAGTAGCGGGCCTCCAGATAGGGGAATCGGTCGTATACGTCCACGTTGCCGACCACGACCGTTGCGTACGGCGAACCGAACAAGTCGCGATTGAACTCTTGGTTCGCTACGCTCTTGGACAGCACGTCGATTTTCGCGTCGGCCAGGTAAGGCTTGTGGTTGAAAGTTCCGGCGTCGACACTTGCCGCGCCAAGAACAAGGATGCTGATAATCAAAGCTGTGCGTTTCATGATCCTTGCTCCTTCCTTTGTGCTAAAACGAAACCACTAAACCGGTTTCAAAGATGTTGGCTGTAAAATTGTTGCTGTTAAAGTACCGCTCGTAACTAATGGACACCTGCGTGCCGTTTAAGAAGCTCAGTCGCGCGGGCATTTGTCGGGTCCGCCAGTTGAGTTTGGTGCCAAACAAGTGCGCACCGTATTCACCCATGCGGTAATCCGACGTCTGCAATCCGCTGACGCCGCCCGGGTTCAAGTACTCGTTGCGATGGAAATACGCCGCCGCCTGGGTGTAGTACCGGTAGCGATAACGCATTACAAACGACTCGTTAATGTACTGATTCAACTTTCCACCAATCGTGTGCGAGTCAACGCCCCAGTCGTCGGTGTAGTACCGGTAGTCGACCTTGACGCTCGACCGGTTGGGCAGGTATTGACTCAGTCGCACAAAAGCATCCTTGCGCTTGCGGGCATCGGGATGGTGTTCGGGTACGTTTGCTCCGGCCACATACACGTTCCGATACGGATCGTGCTGCAACCCAAGAACGTCGTTCCATTCGCCGCCAATCCTTAGCACCGTTGTGGGGGTTAGGATTTGCGTTGCCACCAGGTTGTAGTGGACAGTCTTGCGAGTGTCGGGAATCGTCTGAGTGTCGGCGTCGGCCAATGGCTCGATGTCGTCCCAGCTGTAGCTAAACCCTAGTGCCAGGTTCAGGTTCTCTCGCAGGAAGTCGCGGTTGTATCCCATCGACACCATCTGGGCGAAATAATCGCTTTCGGTGGAGAGGTAATACATAACCGAGACGCCGTAGTACGACGTAGAAAAGTCAAACGCGTCGCGCACCTTAACGAAGTCCTCGAAAGGATCTCCCGAGTTGGCCAGTGGCCGGCTCGCCGTGGTGATTGCATCGACTGCATCCTGGCTGCCCGGAGCTGCCTCGATCGCGGGGATCACCACAACATCGTGCACCCAGTTTAGTGAAAACCGCCAATCGCCCTCGAGCTTGATGTTGGTGCCGGTGTAGTGCGAAAAAACACTCACCCGATCCACGTCACTAAAGTAGTTAAACGTGTACGACACCGACTGCTCTTCGATACCAGCGCGGGCATCGATGGGCGCGTTGGCCATCACGGCGCAAACACCGAGAACGGTAAAGCATCTGCTTAGTTGCAAGCGCATCCGCCACCGGCGCCTCCGACGCCACCTGTCGAGCCCTCTCGGGCTTCCAGCCATTTCAGTTCGCGCATGCCTTCCTTGTCATCTTCTGTGAGAAGCATGATCGGGTCGGCGAGATGTTCTTTCTGGTACGGCTTGACCGCGCATGCGCTCAACGCCGGAACCAGAACAGTCAACAGAATCAGTACGAGCTTGCGCATGCCTACTCGCCTCCATTGGGCGTCTTGCCATCGAGTTCGTTCGCCATTCCAGCGCGTTGCACCCGAGGACTGCGCGGTGCTTCGGTCAGCATTGTGTTGACCTGGCGTTCTAGCGAAGCCAGATCTTCGGGGTTGCTGCTTTGCAGTACGCGCAGTACCCGTCCCGAACGATCGAGAAGGTAGGTGCACGGAAGTGACGGCAAGTCGAGTGTTTGTGCCAGCCCGCCCGGGCCGTCGTGGAACACGTCCATTGTCAGTCCGGCTTTTTCAACGAAGCGTTTTGCTTTAGCCGCTTCGCTGTCTACCGAGATGGCGATAACCCGCGCGCCGTTGCGCTGCCAGGTGTCGTTCCATCGATTCATGATTGGTAGTTCCTTACGACACGGGGCACACCAGCTGGCCCAGAAGTTCACTACCACCACTTCGCCGCGATATTGCGACAAGTTAGAGGCAGAGCCGTCCAGGCGGGTTAGCTTGTGGCTGGCCAGCGCATTGGCGGGGTCACCCTTGGCCGCGACGGCGACGGGCAGCGCTAGCGCAACCGCGAGCGCTGCAACCGTGGCCATCGAGACCCATGTGTTTGCGGGATAGTTATCCACGCGAAGCTCCTTACGACAGTTCATTAGCGGTACTGTGCTCCAAGCATGACCCAGAGCTTGAACAAGTCTTTTTCCGCTTCGGTAAGTTCGCCGCCTTGCGGGTGTGGTCCTTGGGCTTGTGCTTCACCCAGTCCCATGACGTAGTCGATAAGAACCGACCGACGCGGGAATGCGGGACGAACAACCTGGCGCGGACCCATTTCGGCTTCGCCCGACAAGTTGATGTAAGCGCGCGGAAAGATCTGCTGCTCCATCATGGTCGTGTCGGGAACAAAGGTCAGGTCCAGTTCGCCTGGCGGCGGAATGGTGTCGATTACCGTAATTGCGGTCGTGTCCGGAGCAATGACCGTGTCGCGCTCGACATAAGTCGGGAAGTGACAGGTCGTGCATTTGCTCTGCACGATCGGACCAATGTGGTCGCGGAAATTAATGTACTGGTAGCCAGCCGGCTGAACGTTCAAGTCCGTCGGCGTCTGCGTTGCGGAAAACGGGTTCGGATTGGTCTCGGTGTTACCCAGGTGACGATCCTGGTGACAGCCGGTGCACTTGGAGATCTCTTCGCCCGGACGCACGTACATCCAAGTCCGCTTTACCACAAAGCCGCGACCCTGATCGTCGAGCGTGGCAAAGCTGATCGGCGTGTCGGCCGGAACTCGGATCCGGAAGGAGCCGTCGGCATAAACCGGCGCAAATCCCAGAAGCGCGCGCTTTTCAAACTCGTTGGCCGAAAAGTCATTCATTTCGCCCTGCACGGTCGGGATCCCAACGAGTACAGCAAGCGAGTCGATGGTATCGACGCCGCGCTGCGGGACTTCCTGACCGTCGTTAGGCGAACGGTTGAACACATCGGCGGCGGTAATAATGCCGTAGTCGACCGTCGGGTCAACGTTGTCGGCAATCACCGGTGGCTTTTCGCGCGGAGCCAGAAGCTGCGCGTCGTACTCGTTCCAATCGGGGTCGTTGTACAGAAACGTCAGGTCGTCGACAGAAAACGTTGCCGGATCGCTCGGAGTGCCGCCGCCTGCCTGGTTGAGTGTGAAGGTATAAAGGCCGTAGTCGACCTCGCTATCTTCGGCGGCAGGAAGTGTGTAAGACGACACGTAGGTGTTGCCGCCCAACGGGAACGGGTACTTGAACGCCCCGTACGCCCAGGGCGCACCGTTGTTGTTTACCTGCGGCGTCAATACATCCCAGTGCTGTTCACGGGGAAGCACGACCGGGTCCGCGGGGCCCATTTCGGGTTTCATGACGGCGATTGGTCCCGCGTCTTCGTTAATCCGCGTCGACTCTATCGCAATGATGCGACCATCGGGTGTCGGCTGCGGGTGAAAGAAGTTGCGGTTGTGCGGGCCGTACTTGTGGAACGGCGCGGTTCCATCGGGGTTACAAAAGAACACGGGAAAGCGGTTAAACGTTCCGAAGTGCTCCCAGCGGGTGTAGATAATTGTACCGTCGTTAGCCAGCGCGGGGTCGAAGTCGTCACTCATGTTGTTGCTGACGCGTTCCAGGCCGGTGCCGTCGGCGTTGCAGCGAAAGAGGACTTCGGCGGGCGCGTGGTTGTATTCGTCCATGATACCGGCGCGAGAGCTGGTAAACATGATCTTGCCGTCGGGCAAGTACAACGGATCAAAGTCGTGGCCGCCACCGCTGGTCACCTGGCGTAGGCCGGTGCCGTCGGCGTTGATCTCGTAAATATTGCGATTGCCACCGCCCGGTGGTCGCATCGAAAAGAGAATTCTCTTTCCGTCAAACGACACACAGGGGTCGCTTATGCTCGCGCCGGTAAAGTTGGTGATCGGCGTCACCGTACCGTCGGGAGAGATTGGCGACAGCTTATAGAGGTTGCCTTCCGCCCAACTGCGGTTGAGGGTTTCCTCGCCCTTAGTCTTAACAAAGACCAACGCGTCGGTTGTTTCTTCTTGAACAATGACGTCGTCCGGGGCGCTGTCACGGCAACCCGTGGCGGGAAGCAGAAGCGCGACAGCCAATCCCGCGGCCGCGTAAGCGACACTAGGGCTTGCGATCGTCTTCCGAATCGTTGCCAGTTTCATTGTTGCACTCCTTAGTTGCCTCCTGCCCCATTCGATGGCTTGCGCACGACCGAATGGTTATCTCCGCACGCTACGATAGAATGCGAAGCCTACCGTGTACTCTAGGTACGCGTATGAAACGGTGCCGTCGACACCGCGTTGTTGGCCGTAAATCGTGGCGCCTCGCATTTCACCGCGTAGTGCGACATCGTCGCGCAGGTAAATTTCGAGGCCGCCGCCCGAAGTCACAGCGTTTTTGGTAACCGGGTCGGCATTGAGTGCCTTGCCGGGATAGATAGTCAGCATGCCGTAGCCCACAGTGACGTAGGGTTGAACACGCCAGGGAATTGGATAACGGAGCTGCATGCTTACGGTATGCAGTACTCCATGAAGCGATTGGGCTGGGTTGTGCCCCAGCGAAACTTCGTACCCCAACCACGAGTTAGGGTTGAAAGCAAACCGCAAGGCGAAATAATCCAGCGAGCCAAGTTCGCCAATCGACGGACTGAACGACAGTCGGTTGGCAAAAGGCTGCGGTCCCGGCTTGACACGGTATCCGTTGCCTTCCAGTTCGGGCACGAGATACGTCAGCGGTTGTTTCGCGTCGGTCGTTGACTGCGGCGTTGGATTCCAAGGCACAGTCGTGGGTTCGGACTCTTCTTCGGCTACTGCGGCCGAAGCAACGTTAGTACTGTCGGCGGTGTCCGCGGTGGTTTGCGCGATAGCGTTTGTTGCCCCAATGGCCGACCAGGCCATCAGGCCGAACGCAAAAAGTATTTGGCGTGTCGCGTTCATTACCGGAACTCACCATCCTGGATCCACAGCAGAATCGTTTGGTAATCGGGATCGCTGGTGCTTAAGAACCCGTACTGTCCGGGGTCGGCGGCATGTACCGCGCCGCCGGCGTTGGGGTCGAGCGGCTTCATCAAAATTGAACTCGCCACCGGGTCGTAGCCGTTCACTTGTAGCGACACTTGTTCGAAGTCGACGTCGATGTCTTTGTCGTCGACGGGCGACAACATGAAAGTGCCCCGAAAACCGCCGCCATGACACGATAGGTTGTCGCAGCCGTGCGCGGTCAACAGTGGCGCAATGTCGTCGACGAAATCGCTGTAACTAAGCACGAAGTCCTGGCCACCAGTCGGCGGTTGGGGAGCGACGGTTGGAGCGGTGTCGCAGGCTAGCCCCAACAACAGAGCGCTGCCCGCGACCAGCGTCGAGCTGGGTCGCATTCGCTTTGCGTTGAGGATGTCCGACATGGTGCAACTCCATCGTTGTCGTGTAAAGAACCCGAAAGATGCCCGTTGCGGGCGTCGCGAATCCCAACCCGGCCATGCAATTTGCGCCTCGCGACGCATAGAGCCGGGGGAACTGTGGGGTCTAATACGGCCCGTCGGCGTTCTCACCCGCCCTAAGGGCGTAAGCGAGAGCGCCTTCCGGTTTTCTTGATTCTGGGAATTGCAAGGCGCTTGCCAGATCGAGCCTGGGAATGGTTCTGGAGTGGGCGGGGGAATCTAGAAGTAGGCGACCTTAACCGCGTCGTTCGTGGCGGTGACCTGGCCGCGCAAGGCGGTCTCGACCCAGATTGTGGTCGTACCATCGTGTTGGGGCGTAATGATGATTGCGGAAAAGTCTTCGCGAGCCGCCGCAGCGGCCCTGGCGTCTTCGGGTCCCATGACATAAAGTGCCGTGGCCCACGCGTCGCAAAGACTCGCGGTGGCGGAAACTACCGTGACCGATGCAATGCCCTCCGCCGACCAGCCGGTACGCGGGTCGAGGATGTGGCCGTAGTGCTTGCCGTTGTCGGCGACGAATTGCTCGTAACCACCCGAAGTGGCAATCGACTGGTCGTGCAGCCTAACAGTTGCGACGTGTTCCGCCTTTGACTCGGGGTCGCGAATCCCGACCAGCCACCCGCGCTTTCCCGGAGCATTGCCGAACGCAGTCATGTTTCCGGAGAGGTCGATGAGTGCGTTGGGTACATTGGCCTGCCGAAGTATCGATGCGCTACGATCCACTCCATAGCCTTTGGCGATACCGCCGAAGTCAATCTTTAGCTCGGGGTGGAGAAACCTGACCTCGCGGCTCTGGGGGTTAAAGCTAAATTGGTCGTGGCCGATACGAGCAAGCGTTGCGTCTATTTCCTGTTGGCTTGGAACTCGCGGTGATCCACCGATAAAGCCCCACAGGCGCACCAGTGGTTCTACCGTAATGTCGAATGCGCCGTGGCTTTCGCTCGACACAGTCTGTGCGATCCCCAACACCAGTCCGACTTCTGGATGCACAGTAACTGACTGGGAACCAGCTTTGCGGTTGATGCGAGCAATTTCGCTGGTGTCGGTCCAGTTACTCATTAGCGAGTCGACGAAATGCAGGGAGACCAACGACTGGTATGCCACATCGGCAACCGCTGAAGAATCGGTTGTGACAATCTGGAGCGAGGCTACGGTGCCCATGCAACGCGTTTGAAACGTGACGGCGCGGGGAGGTTGGAGCAGGCGTTTGGCGCGCGACTCCGGCGTTGGATCTGCCTTGAGCCCACTAATCCACAGTGCTCCAGCGAGTCCCATCGCAAACATGGCCAGTGCCCACGGGTGTTTCATCGATCGCATCATGTTGGCAATCTAGGTCGCCTTGCGAAGTTTCGTCAACGACAACATTCACCTCAAGACTGGAAGTTTACGTCTCCGGGTTCGACGTGTATGGTGGAATCGTTAAACCGTTCCTGGCCGGATGCCCGATGTTTGGCGCGATAGGACACGCGATGAAAATCTGGGAAAGAATTCGTTTCGACGTAGCCGTGCTGGGCTGCATTGTGGCCACGGTGGCGATTACATATGGCGGGATGGTGGATAACTATCTTTTTCGCGACGACTTTCTATGGTTGTCGCAAGCGCGACACGACATGAACTGGGCGACGGTATGGAGCCATCGTGTCATTGGCTTTTTTCGACCGGTCGTCAATCTGTCGTTTATGTTCATGGAGCGAGTTGTTCCCGGTAACATCGCCGCTTACAACGTAAGCAACCTTATCTTTCATACCACTAATTGTTACCTTGTGTTTCGGTTGATGGCGCGATTGTTCGACGATCGGGGCGTGGGCGCGGCGGCTGCGTTAATATTTGCAGTGACATCCGTTCATTTTGGTGCGGTTGGTTGGGTGTCGGGACGGACGAGCCTGTTGGTGACGTTTTTTATGATTCTGTCGTTGCTCGTCGCAACCCAGCCGAGTCGCGGTTCGCGCGGCGTGTTGCTGTCGGTGTTGTTCTATTTACTGGCGCTGTTCACCAAAGAGGTTGCTGTTGTCGGCGTTTTGCTGGTACTTGCGGTTCACTGGCTCTACCGCGGCCGAACCGATGCCAACAACCCTATCACCCGTGCACACCTCCTGGGCTTTTTGTCGGCGGCAGTGCTGTACGTGGCGCTACGATCCGTCATTCTGGGTACATTTACTCAAAGCAATTGGTCACCTTCAATCCTGATGCTGCAGAACCTGGCGGGCGGAATGCTTGCCCAGTTGTGGCCATCGCTGCCGGGAGTGTTTGGCGTTACGGAGCTCCAATTGCGACCGGCCGCGGGGGTATTACCCGAGGCCCTGGTGTTGCTCCTGGTTGCTCTCGTACTCCTTGCAGCCAAAACCCTAGGGAAGGTTCGCGAGGTAGCGTTCGCGCTTGGGTGGAGCGTGATTTGTCTGATTCCCGCGTCGGCGCTTTCGTTCCGGTTTTTGGACATGAACTCGGTCCTACACAACCGGTACTACTACCTGTCGAGCGTTGGTGTGTGTCTGGCGTGGGCGCTGCTATTGCGTGGGGTTTGGGAGCGTTGGGGACAATCGCGAGCAGCGCGTGCCGCTACGGTTGTCGTGTTCGCAATCGTGCTGTTCTCTGGTGCGCTAACCGTTCGTCGCTACGAGCGTACCTGGGGAAAAGGAAATGAAGGGGTTCGCGTGATCGTCACCAAGATGATCGAGTTTACCGACCAGATGCAGGAGTTCGACACCCTGGTGGTGAACACGGTTCACCCCGAATACAGGTATCTGGCCGCCGGTGTTCGGCTTGATCGTCCCGCGATAACACTCAAGCAAGTTTCGCGAATTGAGGATGCGTACCAGTATCGCCCCTGTGCTTACCTGAATCTTTCGCAGGAAGGAGCGCAACTGGCGATGGATGGTGGTGTTATTCGCTAGTGGGTTTTGTGCGTCGGCCACGACGAAACGCGATGACGCTTATGTCATCCGGCTTCGACGGCGCGTCGCCGTTGGGGGAAGCCATACGCACGGCGCATGTTTCGGCAACTCGACTTAGCGACTTCTTAAGGTTGCCAACGCGTAGGCTATCGACGACGTCTTCGAGGTGCATGTTGTCAAACAGGCCGTCGGATCCAATGACAATCGTGTCGAAAGCACTCAGTGAAACCCAGGGGCCAATATCAATGCGCATCTCGGCCGAACCCACCATGTTGGACACCACGTGTCGGTCTTCGTGGTGCATCGCTTCGTCTTCGTCAATCACGCCCGCTTCCTGTGCGTAACCGACCGGCGAATGTGCCACCGTGCGCAGCTTGAGTTTTCCCCGCTGGCCGAAGACTGCAACCTGGGAGTCGCCCACATGGTAGGTGCGAGCGCGGCCTTTGTTGATTTCCACGACAGCCAGCGTGGTTGCCGCTCCGACGCCCAATCCGACGACTGCTTCGTTGGCGCGCTCAAAGCCATCCAGGATTTCGCCGCGCAATCCGTCGGAAGGAAACTTGCCGGCGGTAATGGTCTTGCGTATCGCGGCAATGGCGAGTCGTGACGCTTCGGCTCCCGACGGCTGACCTCCAAACCCATCGGCGACTGCAAGCACCGCCTGTCGAGGTGGGATTTCGATTATCAGCGCGGTGTCCTGATTGGCCCCCTCGCGATCGGGCGCGGCGTCCACAAAAATGTGGGCGGCGCTGCCCAACAGCGGCACGCTGGTGACCTCCGGACAGCGCGTGTTGACGAAGTCGTGTATCCTAGCCTTGGTGGTCATGATCCTCCGGCCTAACAGGGGAGCGAACTACCTACTTGGATAGCTTCTTGGTACACCACGGACAAACGCTCCAATAATCTCGAAGCACACCCCAGCCGCAATTCGAACATCGTTGTTTTGACTCGCCAATCGTCCAACGCTTGGTAACTTTTGCGTGACACCACGAGCAGTAGCGGGAGAACGGCATCAAGTCGCCTCCGCAATTGGAGCAAGACGCTTCGTACCGCCGGTCGCTGAAACTTCGATCTGACCGCGGGCCTTGCGTCGGCGAATAGCAAGTTACACAAAAACGCCAATCGAGTTTCATCCCTCGCTTACAGGTTCGACACCTGGCCGGCATGGCGGTTTCGCCCTTGAATGTTTTTGGTTCATTCCCACACCAGGGGCAAGCTTTCATGCGTTCGGAAATCGGCCCGCCGCATTTGCCGCACGAAGACCTGGTTTGAAGGGCCTTTCCATATAAACGTCGAAACTCTCTCATGCGAACCGATCGCCACTCGCCCGCGCCGTTGGTCTTGCCGCTCTTGCGCTTACGGCGCTTCTGTGCGGATTGGGTTTTGCGGGCGGCTCTTTCGAATGCGGTTAGCATGTCGGCGCAGTTATGGAAACGTTTTTGTGCATGTAGCTGCATCGCGCGCTGCAGAAACGCCACCATGTCCGGGTTGACCCGTTTGCGGAGGCGATCGTAGCCCACGGCAGGCCAATCGAAAGGCCACTCGGGCAACTGCCCGGAAAGCATTCGGTAGATGACCAGGCCGGCCGAAAACACATCGGACCGTTGCGACGGCTTGCCCATTGCTTGCTCTGGCGCCAGATAACCGACGGTGCCGGAGCCGGATGCCTCCAGCGTACGAGTTGCGAGCTTAGCAATACCGAAGTCGCCCAACCGCAGTTTGTCGCCGGGGAACACAATCAAGTTCTCTGGTTTCACGTCGCAGTGAATGACGCGCTTGCGGTGGGCAAAGGCCAGGCCCTCCAACATTTGGCGCCCAAAGTTAAGAGCTACCGCGGTGGTCATGCGCGTTCGCAACCGCTCGGCTAGCGTGCCTTCGCCCAACGGGTACACAATTACCAGTGTGTTGCCAACATAAGTGGCGTTCTTAATCGGCAGAATGTTGGGGTGATCAAGTCCGGCGGTCAGTCGAACTTCGCGCAGAAAATCATCTTTGCCACCGGCAGCCAGAATCATCGGGTTAGGAATCTTGATGGCGACATCGATTCCTTCGATGGTGTCATAGGCGCGGTAGACGTCGGCAAAACCGCCCTGCGCGATTAGTTTTCGAATGCGATACTTGCCGAATGATTGACGAGATTTAAGCTTCACGTGTGAAGTTGCTTCCTAGGGATACAACAACTGGTGCGACCAGTTGCCGTCTTCGAAGGTAAATAGGTCGCGAACGTGGAGTCGGTTCTCCACGCCGGTCCAAAATTCAATTCGTCGCGGAACTAGCCGGAAGCCAGTCCAGTAGGGTGGGCGCGGAACCGGTTGGTCGGCGTATCGAGCGTCCAGTTCATCGATTGTGGCCAGGAGCTGGTCTCGCGAGGGGAGCGGACGGCTTTGTTGAGACGCCCAGGCGCCCAACTGGCTGCGGCGGGGACGCGATGCAAAGTATGCGTCTGCCTCTTGGGAGGTAACGAGTTCGACCAGACCCTCTATTCGCACTTGCCGACTGTGCTGCGGCCAGTAAAAGCAAAGCGCAGCTTTCGGGGTGTCGGTGAGTTCGCGGCCTTTGCGGCTTTCGCTATTGGTGTAGAAGACAAATCCGAGCTCGTCGAAATGCTTTAGTAGAACGATGCGCACCGACGGCTGTCCGTCGGCCCCAACCGTTCCCAACGCCACATGAGTGGGTTCGGGTAAATTGTCGTCGTGCACCCTCTGGTACCACTCGGCAAACTGTTCGACCGGACGTGTGTTCAATGCGCCTCCATTAGTCAGTCAGGAGGCAAATATAGCATCGCGTTTCCGGCAGGTCCAGAAGGGCTATTGGCGGCGGGTGATACCGGCTAGCGCTTTGCGGGAATCGCAGAGACCACGACCAGAGCGACCCCTAAGCCAAGTAGGAAGCCGATCTCACCCCAGGCGCGCTGGGTCACTTGCGCCTTGTTATTGAGGCGCACGATGACCGGCCGTTCGTCGATGTTGTCCATGACCAACTGTCCGGCGTGATAAACCTCTACGCGATCGCTTAATTCGCTGGGAGGGGTTGCCATCGGCATCGGCGTCCAAAAGATGTCTTTCTCGGCGTGGGTATGAAACCGGTAAGCATGCACTCCCGACACCGCGAGAAATGCAATGCCGGCGATAAATAGTGCCGTTCGGGATCGGGAAACCATGTGTCACCTCTATCCGTTGAATGGAGCGGATGGTCATGATGGGCTGTTGGAATGTGCCGGTCGTGTTGGATTCGTACCGGCGAACGCAAGTTCTGCACCGCGAAACGGTGCGTAGGGAGTGCGGTTTCGAAGTGGGGGGCAGACTAGCGCTTAAAGGGTCTCGCTGGCGAGGGCTTGCCCAAGAAGGTCTTCGACGCGCGCCAGGCGGTTCTCTAGCGCGTCGATGCGATCGTCGAGGCCCGTCGTCACGCCCGCGCCCGCGTCGGCTTCGATGGAACGACAAATATCAATGGCCACGTCGTTAGTAAACTGCCTGGTAACGCCCCGGAGCGTGTGAGTGGCGGCGCGCAGCGCCGACGCATCTGCCATCTCGACGGCGTGACGAATGTCTGTGAGCAACGAGCGATAGTCCTCTCGGAACATTTGGATCACCTGCTCCAGTAGTTCCTCGTTGTCGGCAAAAGCACTTCGCAATCGGGCCAGGTCGATTTCTACGGGGCTGGTGCGTCCGCAATCTTCTTGTCGGGTCATGATAATGGGCTGGGCTAAAGTAATTTTTATCCTGGAACTTCGTCCGGGTATCGGACGGCATGCGGTTGGGCTTTAGCAAGAAGCGTTCTTACGATTCCGGCGACCGCAGACGCATCAGCAGAAAGCCGCCCACCACAAAGAAGGGCAGGAGAGCGAGTATCGACAGGCGTGGGTTCCCGGTTGTCAGCGCCACCCAACCCATCAGTACGGGGCCAAGGACAGCGGCAAAACGCCCGACGGCGTTGTAGAAACCAAAGAACTGTGCCGAGTTTTCAGCGGGGATGGTTTGTGCAAAAACCGACCGACTTAACGACGTGACCCCGCCTTGCACGCACCCAATCAAGCCGGCCAAAACATAGAATTCCCACAGAGAAGTCATCTGGGCACCCCACGCGGTAATCACGATGTAGCCTACCAGGCCCACCAGGATGGCGCGACGTCCGTCCAGCCGCTGTGCCATCCGGCCAAACGCAAGTGTTGCTGGAAACCCAACCAACTGTACCAGTAGAAGTGCGGCTATCAGATCGTTGCTGGAAAAGCCGATCGACAACCCGTAGTCGACCGCCATGCGAACGATTGTGTGAACCCCGTCAATGTATATCCAGTACGCCAGCAAAAACCCCGCGGCTGCCCGATGGCTGCGAAGCTTTGCGATGGTGTCGCCGAGTTCGGAAAAAGCAGTGCGCCACACACCACCGGATCGCTCAGGCGCATCGATGTAGACAATTCGCGAACGCGCCAGTGGCACCTGAAACGTCGCCCACCATACGGCCACCGTTACGAACGACCAACGAACAGCCTCGGCCGAACTCTCCAGGCCGAAGACCGCAGGTTTTAGCGTCATGGCTACGTTGATCGCGAACAGGACGCCGCCTCCAAGGTACCCCCACGCCAGGCCCTGCGCAGAAACGCGGTTTAAGTCCGAGGTCGGAGCTACGTGTACGAGGAGAGCGTCATAAAACATATTGGCCATGGAGAACCCAATCACCGCGCCGACGTAAACCGCCGCCGCGGTCGTCCA
This sequence comes from uncultured bacterium, assembly GCA_964588695.1. Lineage (GTDB taxonomy): Bacteria > Krumholzibacteriota > Krumholzibacteriia > WVZY01 > JAKEHA01 > CAZPQK01. Next base: position 71,976 of record CAZPQK010000007.1, on the reverse strand, counting down.
CGCGCCCTGCGCGACAAAGTACAACGCGCCTGTTAGCGCTGCACCCAGTAGCGCCAACCCAACCAGCCAGCGGTGGGCGCTCTGCCCCGCGTCGGAGACGGCGCCCAGAATCGGGGCCAGCAGTGCCACAATCAAACTCGCAATCGAACTCGCCGCTCCCAGCCGAAAAGAGCTCACGGTGACGTCGACGCCATCGTTCCAGTACTGTTTGAAGAAAATGGGGAAGAACCCGGCCATGACCGTCGTGGAAAATGCCGAGTTTGCCCAGTCGTAAAGGATCCACGCGCGAACCGTGGATCGGCGAAACGGTGGGGGCGATTCGGGCGTGGTCGCCAATGGCTTCTCTCTTGTCGCGAGGAAAACGGCTCGGTAGACTGGGATGATAGCAAACACCCTCTGCCCAACGCGAGTTGCGAAAGGAGCCCCGGGTCCATGGATAATCAAGAATTTGAATCGGTGCTGAGCGAAGCCCGCAAGTTTGCCCCGTCGAAGGCGTTTTCCGGCGAGGCACGGGTAAAATCGATGGCCGAATACGAGGCGATGTACCGCGAAAGTATCGACAATCCCGAGGACTTTTGGGCCAAAGTCGCGAGCGAGTTGCATTGGTTCGAGCCGTGGAAGCAGGTGATGGACGACTCCGACAAGCCGTTCTTTAAGTGGTTCGTCGGCGGGAAGACCAATATTTGCTACAACTGCGTCGATCGCCATCTTGAGGGCGCGACCGCGAACAAAGCGGCGATCGTTTGGGAGGGTGAGCCTGGCGAACGCAGTGTTCTAACCTACCGCGACCTGGCTCGCGAAGTGGGGATCTTTGCCAACTCGCTAAAGGCGATGGGAGTCAAAAAGGGCGATCGCGTTGCCGTCTATCTGCCCATGATCCCCGAGTTGGCGATTTGCGTGCTCGCTTGCGCGCGCATCGGTGCGGTGCACTCGGTAATTTTCGCGGGCTTTTCGGCAGACTCGATCCGCGACCGCGTGTTGGATTGCGAAGCCAGTCTGGTGGTCACCGCCGACGGCGGCTGGCGCCGGGGGACGAAGCTACTGCTTAAAAACATTGTCGACGAAGCCATCGACGGCGTTGATTGTGTTGACGGTGTGCTGGTGGTTCGTCGCGATGAGCACGATCCGTTTGATTGCCACATGCAGCACGGCCGCGATCGCTGGTATCACGAACTGGTGGATGATGTTTCGTGGAAGTGCGAAGCCGAGCACATGGACGCCGAAGATCTTCTGTTTTTGCTTTATACCAGCGGAACGACCGGCAAGCCGAAAGGGATCGCTCACACCACCGGCGGTTATATGACCTACACGTACGCGACCAGTAAGTATGTGTTCGATCTAAAGCCGGAGGATGTCTACTTTTGCACCGCAGATATCGGTTGGATAACCGGACATAGTTATATTGTGTACGGGCCACTGGCCAATGGCGCAACGTGTGTCATGTACGAGGGCGCACCCAACTGGCCGGACCGAGGTCGCTTTTGGGAGATGGTCGAACGCTACGCGGTTACGGTGTTTTATACCGCGCCGACGGCGATTCGCGCGTTCATGAAATGGGGCGACGAGTGGCCCAACAAATATGATATGTCCAGTTTGCGATTGTTAGGAACGGTAGGCGAACCCATCAACCCGGAAGCATGGATGTGGTATCACAGCACCATTGGCGGCGAGCGGTGTCCCATCGTCGACACGTGGTGGCAAACCGAGACCGGGGGAATAATGATTACGCCGCTGCCCGGTGCTATCGCGACCAAGCCGGGGAGCGCTACCTTGCCGTTCTTTGGTGTCGACGCCGCCGTTCTTACCGAAAGTGGTCAGGAAACTAACGCCGGTTTGCTGGCAATACGGCGACCGTGGCCGGGTATGCTGCGCGGGATCTACGGCGATCCGGACCGTTTCAAAGAGACTTATTGGGGAAAGTGGAACGGCGAGTTCTACTTTCCCGGCGACGGGGCGCGCCGCGATGACGACGGTTATCTGTGGATTCTGGGGCGTGTCGATGACGTGGTGAATGTTTCCGGGCATCGTATTGGTACGGCCGAGTTGGAGAGTGTGTTTGTTGAACACAGTACCGTGGCCGAGTCCGCGGTGGTCGGCATCAAGCACGAAATTAAGGGCCAGGGCCTGGTTGCTTTTGTCTCGTTGCTCGAAGGTGTCGATGGCGACGAGAAGTTAAACAAAGAGCTTCGTGATTGGGTGGGGAAGAAGATCGGAAAGTTTGCGGTTCCCGAGAAAATTATTTTCGCTTACGACCTACCGAAAACACGTTCGGGAAAAATCATGCGCCGTTTGCTTCGCGATATCGCCGAAGGTCGTGCATTGGGTAACGTGACGACGCTGGCGGATGCCACCGTGGTGGAGAAGCTCAAGTCGCAGTATCAGGAAGACTAACCGTGTCGTTGGGTGTTCACACTCATCGGCGCTACGCCGACCACTCTAACGGTGAGGGCCATCCCGAGCGACCGGAACGTATTCTAACGTTGTTGGACCGGTTGGAATCGCGCCCTGACTTTACTCCGTTGGGTGGCGAGCGCCTGGCCACCGATGACGAACTCGCGCGTGTGCATACCCGCGATCATATCGCGCGAGTTGATGCGAGCATCGGTCTGGAACGAACGGTGTTCGACGCGGACACCTCGGCTGGACCGGCGTCGGCGACTATTGCACGACACGCCGTCGGCGGAACACTGGATTGCGTGGACGCGGTGCTGGACGGTCAGGTGTCATCCGCTTTTTCTTTGGTGCGTCCTCCGGGGCATCATGCAGAGTCGGGTCGACCGATGGGCTTTTGCTTGTTTGGACACACCGCGGCGGGTGCCGCCCACGCCATAGCTTCGGGTAAGGCCAGGCGGGTCGCGATTATCGACTGGGATGTTCACCATGGCAACGGCACCCAGGAGATCTTTTACAGCCGCAATGACGTCCTCGTAGTTTCGCTTCACCAGCACCCGCTTTACCCCGGAACCGGGGCGGTTCGCGAACTCGGAAGCAATGACGGCGTTGGGTTTACCGTAAACGTGCCGTTGCCGGGCGGACTTGGAGACGAAGCGTACCTGGATGTGTTTGCGACCATCGTCGAGCCGGTGGTAACGCAGTTCGACCCCGACCTGGTGATGGTTGCGGCTGGATTCGATGCCCATGTTGACGACCCGCTCGGTGGCATGCGCGTTTCTTCTCGCGGTTTTGGCGGACTGGCGTCGTCGGTTGTTGCTTTGGCTCAGGATTGTTGTGACGGCAGGGTCGTTGCGTGTCTCGAAGGTGGATATAGCCTCTCCGGCCTGGCGGATTCGGTTGACGCGGTGATGGATGTGTTGGTCGGCGGCGCTGGTCAGGCGGCAATTCAATCGGGAGCTGCGCAGCCTCATGTTGCCGAGACCATCCGGGCACTACGCCCGTACTGGAATCTCGGTTAGCCCGCTTCGTCGCCGTCGGCAGCCGGCTTGCTGCTGATCGATTGCCAACGCTCCAAAACGGTTGCGCCCGCCAGAACAATAACCGCCAGCAGGTACATCCAGGTGAGAAACACCGCGCCCCCAGCGAGCGCGCCATAGATCGCTTGTCGTCGCGTTACCGCCGCGGTAATGTTCGCGCCGGTGATTTGTAGCCAGGACCACAATGCCGCGACCGCGATGGCACCAATCAGTGCACGCCATAGGCGTGGCGGTTGAACCGGGAGCGCGCGGTACAACACCGTTAGTGCAATCGCGAACACCGCCATTGAGGGGCCGCGACGGGGAACCCGGTCGGCAAGGTGTTCGAGTTGGGGAAGTTGTAGCACCAGGGCAACACCGTAGTCGGCCACCGCAGCTAGCGCAAAAAAACCGATCGCGCCCGCCACCCACGCGATGAACATTGCGCGACCTTTGATAAATCCCCACTGCCTTCGCTGGCCCATCGCACCGTTGATCCCCCAGCTAAGCGCCTCGAACAGACCCATCGCTACCAGAAACAGTGACACTACGCCGATAAGTCCAAGTGTGTGCCAGCTTTCTACAGCCCCGACGAGTTGCTGCAGCGTGCGATCGCCCCATCCCGGCGGCAATAGATTGAGCAGGTTGGTGGACATTGCGTCGAACGCGGCCGGGTTACGGCGAAACACCAGCGCTGCAACGGCGGTGGTAATAAAAAGAAAGGGGATTAGGCCAAGAAGAAAGTAGAACGCGACGCCCGCCGCCATCATCGGTACGCCGCGGTGGTTGTACGTGGCTACGACATGCCAGATTGCTGACGGTATGCGGAGTAGAAGTCGCACCGCTCGACGTTATACAACCCCGGCTAGTTAAACAAGGCTTTGATTTTGCCCCAGCTGTTCTCCTGGATCGGTACGGGTTGGGTGCCCTGAACCCAAAAGTGCATATCGTAGAACGATACCGGCGCCCAGTTGGACAGACTTTGCATTGCGGCGTCGCTGGTGACTTGTGCGGTGTACGAAATTCCTCCGGCGTAAGCTTGAGTCCCGCGGCGTATGGATGCCCACACCTCGTTGGTGTCGTATCCACCAACCACATACCCGGCAAAGATCAAACGGGTTAGTGGCTGGGCCACTGCGCTCAGGCCGGTCCAGGTTACCCATCCGGGTGGTGAAAACGACGCGGGAACCACGACGTCGGCTTCGTCGACGATCGTGCCGGCTTCGTCGAACACGACCAGGTGAAGCGTGGTTTCAACGCCGCCGACCGGATTCTCCGCGTAGTCAAATTTTGATGTGAAGTAAAACGAGAACTGTTCGACCATGGAAAGTTCGGCAAAAAGAACGCTCTGTCCCTGGCCCAGGTGGCGCGGACCCTGATCGGGACGGTTGTCTCCGCCAAACCAGGTTCCACCCGAACCCAGCGTGAACTTGATTTCAAACGGCGTTTGCGCCATGACCGTCGAAGGCATCAGCGTCGCGACCAGAATCACAATTGCGAGTAGAAGTTGTGTTTTCATTTTCTGGCCTACCAATTGGAATACAGGGATTTGATTTTGCCCCAACTGTTCTCTTGAATCGGAACGGTGGTCGTGCCTTGCAGCCAAAAGTGCATGTCCCACGAACTGTCCACGCCCCAACTGCTCCACATCCCCATCATTGCATCGCTGGTGCCACCGGCAACGTAACGCACGCCGTCGGTGTAAGCTGCTGTGGTCGGGTCGGCTCGCATCGAAGATTTTACCTGGTTGGTGTCGTACGCACCGTTGACGTAGGCAGTGAACACCAGCGTCGAGTTCGCTGCCACGACCGTGGAAAGGCCCGTCCAGGTTATCCATCCGCCGAGAAAGTTCGATGGAACCACGACCTGTGCGGTTTCCAGTACGGTACCACTTTCGTCTCTCACGTCGAGGGTAACCGTGGCCGTGACGCCACCAACGGGATTTACCTGGTAGTCGAAAGGTCCGGCGATCGAGAACGAAAACTGTTCCAAGACGATGTCGGTTGTGACCAGTACACCCTGCCCCTGACCCACGTGCCGCGGGCCGCCGACGGTACGGTTGTCCCCGCCGAACCAGGCTCCACCACTCCCCACCTCAAACTTTATTTCGTAAGGGGTTTGCGCGTTGCCCGATGATGTATGTAAAAAAAGCGCGAACGTGATCGCGCCGGTAAGCAATAGCCGTCGGCTCATTCTGCCTCCCGGGTTGGAGTGAGGAAAAACAAAACTGCTTCTCCCGGGACTATTGGTTCAGGCCTCTGCGTGAGTATATCACAAAGAAAAGGGCCCCGTCTCTTGCGAGACCGGGCCCACTAGCGGTTGCCGCTTCCGCTAAAACCTTACGATGTCTAGTCCCAGCTAATCGTTCCCGATTGATACTCGGTGACACGCGTTTCAAAGAAGTTTTTCTCTTTGCGCAGATCGATGACTTCGCTCATCCATGGGAACGGATTGGACTTGTGGTAAACCTTGTCCAGGTTGATTCGCTCCAGGCGACGGTCAGCAATGTGCTGGATGTACTGCAAAACAGCGTCGGCGTTGAGTCCGAGAACGCCTTTGGGTAGGCAGTCCTTCGCGTACTCGTATTCCAGCTCGACCGCGCGCTTGATGTTGGCGGTGATCTGCGCCTTGAACTCGTCTGTCCAGATTTCCGGGTTTTCTTCGATGATGGTGTTGATCAAATCGGTGCCGAACGCCAAGTGAACCGATTCGTCGCGCAGAATAAACTGAAACTGCTCACCCACGCCGACCATTTTGTTCTGGCGCAGAAACGACAGCATCATCACAAAGCCAGCGTAGAAGAAAATACCTTCCATGATTACGTAGTAACCCACGAGGTCGTTTACGAAACGCTGGATGTTTTCGGTGCCTTCGGTGGTAAAGTCCGGGTCCATAATCGACTTGGTAATATCCACCACAAAGTCGTCTTTTTCTTTAATGCTCGGTATGGTCTCGTACATGTTGTACACCTCGTCGGGGTCCAACCCGAGGGTGTCGCAACAGTAGATAAACGTATCGGTGTGGATCGCCTCTTCGTAGGCCTGGCGCAGCAGGTACTGACGGCACTCGGGGTTGGTGAGGTGCTTGTAAATGTTCAGTACGATGTTGTTGGCGGTGAGGCTTTCGGCAGTCGAAAAGAAACCCATGTTCCACAGCACCAGCCGACGCTCCTGCGCACTCAGCGCTTCCGGGCTGCGCCACATCTCGACGTCTTTCTGCATGTTTACTTCTTCGGGCGTCCAATTGTTGGCCACGCCGTCTTTGTAGTGCTTACGCGCCCACTTGTACTTCATGGGTAGGATCTTGTTAGGATCCGTTGAGCCGCAGTTAAGCAGTTGCTTTTCCCCGTTTGCTCCCATCTCTCTTCCTTTCTAACTGTCCTGGCCCCAGCGACCTATTGGCAGGCCTCACAAGTAGGGTCGTCAATACGGCAAGCGTTGGTTACTTGCGTTGCCGGGACTGCGGCTGCCACCTTTTCGGCAGTGGAAGCAGCGCCCGCGAATTTTTTGCTCTTCGAGTCCAGTGTGCTTTTTTCGATCGCCGAAGCACCCAGGGTCCGCAGGTAGTAGGTCGTTTTCAGACCCATGCGCCACGCCGCCATGTAGACTTCAGAGATAATCTTGCCGGACTTACTGGTCGTGAAAATGTTCACCGACTGGCTCTGGTCGATCCACTTGCCGCGGTGCGCGGCGTGCTTGACGATCCAGGTCGGGTCGATTTCGAACACTTCTTTGTACTTGGCGCGAATGTCGGTCGGCAAATCGCTAATCGACTGCACGCTACCATCGTAGAACTTGATACGCTCGTTCAACTCGGGTGTCCACAGGCCGCGAGCTTTAAGGTCATCCACCAGATGCTTATTAATGATGGTGAACTCGCCGCTGAAGTTGGATTTTACGTAGATGTTTTTGTAGATCGGTTCGATCGAAGGAAAGCACCCTGCGATGTTGGCGATCGTTGCCGTCGGCGCGATGGCCATGCAGTTAGAGTTACGCATGCCGTGGGTTTGAATGTGCTCGCGCACCGGCGCCCAATCCATACGCTCTTGTTTGCTGACACCGGTTTCCAATCCGCGCTCTTCTTCCAGCATGTTCAGTGTGTCCAGCGGAAGCAGGTTGCGCGACCACTTTGAACCTTCGTACGACGCGTACGCGCCTTTTTCTTTGGCCAGTTCCGATGAAGCGAGAATCGCATGGTACGAAATAAACTCTTGCAGCTCGTCGGTAAAGGCAATCGCCGCTTCACTGTCGAAGGGAAGGTTCATGGTGTAGAGCGCGTCTTGCAGGCCCATGACACCCAGGCCCACGGGGCGGTGACGCATGTTGGCGTTCTTGGCTTCCACCGTGGGGTAGAAGTTAAGGTCCACCACGTTGTCGAGCATCCGCATCGCAATCTTAGCGGTGTACTTGAGCTTGTCCTTGTCGATGGCGCCATCGGTAACGTGACGGCTTAGGTTAATCGAACCCAGGTTGCAAACCGCCGTTTCGTCGGCCGACGTGTTGAGCGTGATCTCGGTGCACAGGTTGGAACTGTGCACGACGCCCACATGATCCTGCGGCGACCGCACGTTGCACGGATCCTTGAACGTGATCCACGGATGACCAGTCTCGAACAGCATAGTGATCATCTTGCGCCACAAGTCGAGCGCTTTCACCTTGCGGAACAAACGAATCTCGCCGGCGTCGGCCTGGCGCTCGTATTCTTCGTAGCGGCGCTCGAAGTCCTGCCCGTAAGTGTCGTGCAGGTCGGGCGTCTCGTCGGGAGAAAACAACGTCCATTCCTTGTCGGCCAGCACGCGCTTCATGAACAGGTCGGGAATCCAGTTGGCGGTATTGGTGTCGTGGGTACGACGACGGTCATCGCCGGTGTTCTTGCGCAACTCCAAAAAGTCTTCAAAGTCGTAGTGCCACGATTCCAGGTAAACGCAGGTCGCGCCACGGCGCTTGCCGCTGCGGTTGATGGCCGCGGTGGTGGCGTCGACAATCTTGAGAAAGGGAACCACGCCCTGGCTGCCGACATTGGTGCTTTTGATCATCGCGCCGGTGCCGCGAATGTTGGTCCAGTCGTTACCCAGGCCGCCCGACCATTTGGACAGCTGTGCGTTGTCGCCGATGCACTTGAGAATGTGCGACAACTCGTCGTTTACCGTAGTGAGGTAACACGAACTCATCTGCGGGTGGTTGGTGCCCGAATGAAACAGCGTCGGGGTCGACGGAACGTAAAGCAGCGACGAAATAATGTCGTAAAAGGTAAGCGCCCAATCGTCGGGGGTCTCGCCCTCGTTCAGCGCCAGGCCCATCGCTACCCGCATCCAAAAGTACTGCGGCGTTTCGAAGATGTTCTGGTCGAGGTCCTTCATGAAGTAGCGGTCATAAAGCACCTGCGCGCCAAGGTAAGTAAACAAGTGGTCGCGCTCGGGGCGCAACTCGCCTGCCAACCGTTCGAGGTCAAACTCCAGCAAGCGCGGATCAAGGCGACCGGCGTCGACGCCGTGTTTGATGCTCTTGATAAACCCATCGCGGTGCGTCGCGACGAAGTTGTCGTTGAACTCGTTTAGCCCGACGATCTGACGGTAGAGGTCGTTAAACAAAAAGCGTGCGGCAAGACGGGAGTACACCGGGTCGCGCTCGATTCGCCCGCGAATGGCCATGATTACGGCCTGGTTGATTTCGTGAGTGGTGATGCCGTCGAACAATCCCAGCTTGGTGTCACGGATAATACCGACCACGTCGATGCCTTCGCCCAGGCCTTCGCAGCAGTTGGTGATGGCTTTTTCGATTTCACCAATGTTGAACTTGGCTTCGTCGCCGTCGCGCTTTTTGACCGTGATCTCGCGCCGATCGATCTTATCGAGAAGCTCGTTCTGTTTGTCGGTACGCTGTTGTTCGTGTTCTTTCCGGTAGAGAATGTAGGCCTTGGCTACTTCAAACTGGCCGCGCTCGGCCAGCATCATTTCGACGACATCCTGGATGTCCTCAACCCCGGGGATCCGCTCGACGAAGCTCACGTCCAGCTTCTCAAGGACATCGTCGGTGACCAGTTCGTAGAAGTCATCACTCACCGACGCGGTAGTCGCCGTGCAGGCCTTTTCAATCGCGCGTTCGATCCGATGACGGTCAAAATCAACGATCGCACCGTTGCGTTTTTTGACTTTCGTGATTTCCATAACTCTCCTACGGGCGTATAGAGCTTCTAATCGCCTAACTGGCTGTCGCTAAAGTGTTTAAGGTGTCCCCGGGTCTGCTAGAGGAAGCTCCTCAGCCTGCTCACAGTGGGTCTCTGAAATATAGTTAAAACCCAAGATATTGTGCAGGCCAATCTCGCTAACCCCTACAAGTTGAGGGTGAGGCCCATCCTACGGGCACGCGTTTTATGCCGTCAAGCGATTCTTTGCTTGTGAAATCATTTACATGCAACGGGCTATGTCCTTAATATAGCACATTTTACGCGAAACAGGGTTGTGGAAAATGGGGATAAACGGCGGTTCCTGGGGACAACTTTTTTTTACGCTTTGGCTGACGCAAACCGTTCGCGTCCGCCGGTCGACTGGGGTACATTACGCCGCATGGACTTAAGCCACCGAGCCCAAGAAATACGCCTTCGGGTGTCAGATGCCCTGCGCCGGTCGGGGCGGGAAGGGGAGTCGGTCACAATTGTCGGGGTCACCAAGACCTTCGGGCCCGAAATGGTTGCAGCTGTGTTGGCGGCGGGTATCGCCGACATCGGCGAGAACCGAGTCCAGGAAGCCCTCGAAAAGAAGCCCCGCGTGGGTGATGCTGCGCGCTGGCATCTGATCGGTCACCTACAACGCAACAAGGCGGGCAAAGCGGTTGGAGAGTTCGAGCTAATCCACTCCATTGATTCGCTTCGCCTGGCCGAAGCGCTTAGCCGGATTGGCGGCGAGCGTGGTCTTACCACCAATGGTCTGGTGCAGATCAATACCACCGAAGAATCCGCGAAGTCCGGAATATCGCTTACCGACGCGGCCGAAGTCATTCCGCAGATCGTAGCGTTACCCAATTTGAAGATCATTGGGCTCATGACGATGGGACCCGTGACCCAAGATCCTGAAGACACCCGAAGGTGTTTTCGTGCGCTCCGTGAATTGCGCGACCGGCTGGTTGACGTAGGGCTCAGTCTGCCGGAGTTGAGCATGGGCATGAGCGGTGACTTCGAGATCGCGGTGGAGGAGGGCGCCACCATCATTCGTGTGGGTCGAACGTTGACCGGCGAGCGCCCGCCGCTTCGCGGCTAGGCCAACCCCAAATTGGCGAACCTCTTTCCACCTGTGCGAGTCCGCGACCGCGGCGGCGCATCCTCCTGTAAAAATAACTTGCTGTTATTAAGACGTTTAGGGAATCCTAAGACACGATAGGAAACCGGCGGGATTCTTGCGTAACAGACGGTATACGCCCCGTCGGCAAAAACTTCTGGTCAGATAACGGGGCTTGGTTTTCTTTTACAAGAACAGCGTTGCGACGAGCCGCGACGCGGCAATTACGATTTTTGGAGGGTTGACGGAATGCGCATCACACCATTGGACATCCGCAAGCAGGAGTTTCGCAAAGCGATGCGAGGCCTGGACCCCGAAGAGGTCTACGCGTTTCTTGCCACGGTGGGAGATGAGTACGAAGCAGTCCTCAACGAAAACAAAGCACTACGCGAGCGGTTGTTGGAGCTCGACGATAAGGTTGCCGAGTACCGTACCATGGAGCGTACGTTGCGCGACACGCTGGTCACCGCCGAGCGCGTCACCGGCGAAGCCAAAGACAATGCGCGTCGCGAAGCCGATATCATTATCAAAGAAGCGCACATTGAGTCGGAGAAAGCGCTTCGTAACATCAAGAACGAAGCGATGACGTTGCGCCAGGAAGTAGCGCAACTGCGTAGCGAACGCGATGGGTACCTGGCGAAAATGAAAGTTGTCGCCGAGTCGCACTTAAAGTTTATCGAGTCTGCCGAGAAGGATCTTTCCGAGGAGAACGCGTCGCTGGCCGATCGGGTGGGCGAGATCGAGTCGCCGAAACCGAAACCGCAGGCTGATGCGATCGCGGGACTAGGGGGGACCGGAGCGGCCAACGATTTGTTCACCGGCAATCCGGGGCGGAGCCAGTCTTATTCCCCCGAATCCGCGCCGACCGAACAGCCCTACCGCGGAACGTCGCCGAGTCCTAGTGACCCTCCAGAAGGGCCTCGTGCGTCCGACTCTGTCGGCGAAATTCGCGCCGGCCAGCCCAACGAAACCCACGTGGCGCCGCCGTCGCCGTCGATGGAACACGCGATCGACGCCGCTAACGCTCAAGCTCGACCGGACGCTCCCATCGTTGGACGCGTTGACGTATCGGTGCCTCCACAAAGTCAGGAGGCGCACGAGTCTTCCGTCGCCACTGCAACCCGACCGGCCGCGCCCGAACCGGGCGGGGAGTCCAGCCACCTGCAGCCGGAGCTCCTTAGCGGGGATTACAGCGAAAGTGCGTTGTCCAACATTCAGGAGATTATCGATCGTATGGCCGGTTCTTCGCGTCCCGACGGCGCGCCCGGCGACCGTCCGAGTCCGACTCCGCCGCCGGCGCCGGCGCCCGCGAGCGAGCCTACTGTGCTGAACTCCAGCGACCCGGCCCGCGACACGCGTCGTCTGGACGAGACGTCGGAGTGGTCGATGGATCAGATTAAGAAAGACATTCTTTCGAACTTAGCCGACGACGAGCATTCACGGTAGTCGCGCTGCGAAAAGCTTTTGCAATCGGCCGCGCTGCCCAATCGGGCGGCGCGGTTTCTTTTTGCCCGCAAGCTCACAGGCGTTAATCGACGCTCTGGTTCCTTTTTGCTACAATCCAGCGTTCTTGACTGGCAGCGTGCCGCAGATAGTCGCTTAGCGCGAGATGGAGGAGCAAGTGAAGGGGTTGTACGAAAACATTGCCGAAGCCGTGGAGTTTATCCGCGGGCGGGCGGACGTGTCGGTCGATTGCGGCCTGATTCTGGGTACGGGACTTGGCGGTGGCGCGGACGCAGTGGAAGATGCCACGGTGATTCCTTACGCGGATATACCGCACTTTGTGGAATCAACGGCGCACGGTCACGAAGGCAATCTGGTCATTGGGAAGTTGGGCGGCAAGACGGTCGCATTGATGCAGGGACGCTTGCACTATTACGAAGGGTACTCCATGAAGGAGATCACTTTTCCGGTGCGGGTAATTCGTGCAATGGGTGCGCGCGACCTGGTGGTAACTAACGCTTGTGGCGGCATGGACCCCCACCTGGATCTGGGCGACGTCGTCGTTGTGACCGACCACATCAACTTGATGGGCGACAACCCATTGATTGGCTGGAACGACGATCGGTTGGGGGATCGGTTTCCCGACATGTCGGAACCTTACGACAACGGTCATCGCGAACTGGTCGAAGCAATTGCGTTGGAGCATGGAATTTCGTTGCGTCGCGCGGTTTTTGTGGCGGTGGCGGGACCTAATTTAGAAACAGCGGCGGAGTATCGGTTTTTGCGCCGGGTTGGCGCCGATGTTGTGGGTATGTCGCTTATTCCGGAGAACCTGGTCGCGGTCCATGGAAAGATGCGCGTTCTGGCGTTAAGCGTGGTTACCGACCTGTGTTTTCCCGACCATTTGGAGCCGGTGGACATTCCCAAGATCATTGCAACCGCCAACGCGGCCGAGCCCAAACTGCGCAAACTGGTAACCGAGTTTTTGAAGAGAGCCTGATTCATGAGCGAAACTTACTTTCCCAAGTTACCTTCCGGCGACGGTGTTCGTGCGGCCGAAGAAGCGACGATCGAGTGGTGGCAACGCGAAGACACGTTTCGTCGCAGTGTCGATGAACGCCCGGCCAGCAACCCATTCGTGTTCTATGAAGGACCGCCGACCGCCAACGGACGGCCGGGTGTACATCATGGATTCGCCCGCCTGACCAAAGACCTGGTGTGTCGCTTCAAGACCATGCAAGGACATCAAGTTGTTCGCAAGGCGGGGTGGGACACGCATGGTCTCCCGGTCGAAATCGAAGTCGAAAACCAACTAGGGATTAAGCACAAAGAAGAAATCGAAGCTTACGGGGTGGCGGAATTCAACGCCAGGTGTCGCGAGAGTGTATTCCGCTACGAGAAGGACTGGGTCGAGTTCACCAGCCGCATCGGGTTTTGGGTGGACATGGACGACCCGTACATCACCTTCAAGAACGAATACATCGAAAGTGTTTGGTGGATCCTAAAAGAGTTCTGGAAGAAGGGGCTCATTTACCAGGGGCACAAGATTGTGCCGTATTGTCCGCGCTGTGAGACGTCGCTTTCCAGCCACGAAGTGAGCCAGGGTTACAAAGACGTCAAGGATCCGTCCATCTTTGTAAAGTTTCAGCGCGAAGACGCGGACGAGAAGTTCCTGGTGTGGACTACCACGCCGTGGACCTTAATCTCCAATATGGCTCTGGCGGTTGGTGCCGAACACACTTACGCGCGTGTGCGTCACAACGACGAAACTTATGTTCTGGCCGAAGCGCTACTAGCTCAGCTTGATGGCGACTACGAGGTGATTGGTACAGTTGTCGGCGCTGACCTGGTCGGCGCGACTTACATCCCGCTGTTCGACTATTACGCCGACAAGAAGAGCGAAGGTGCGTTTCGGGTAGTGGCCGGTGACTTCGTTAGTCTCGACGACGGCACCGGTATTGTGCATATTGCGCCCGCTTTTGGCGAAGACGACTACCAGTTGCATCGCAACCATGGTGTGCCCCTGGTGCAAGCGGTGGCGCCCAACGGTACCTTTCTGCCCGAGATCGAACCGTGGGCGGGACAGTTCATTAAAGATGCCGACACCGATATCACCAAGCATCTCAAAGTCGAAGGCAAACTCTACAAGAACACCAAGATTACTCACTCTTACCCGTTTTGCTGGCGTTGCAGTACACCGCTGGTCTACTACGCGCGCAAGTCGTGGTACATCGAAACGACGTCGTACAAAGATGAGATGATTGCCGCCAGCGCAAAAGTTAACTGGATCCCGCGCGAGGTCGGCGAGTACCGGTTTGGTAACTGGCTGGAAAACAATGTCGATTGGTCGTTGTCGCGCGAACGTTATTGGGGAACGCCGTTGAACATCTGGCGGTGCGAATGCGGGCACGACGATACCGTTGGTGGCATCGACGAACTTTACGAGCGCGCCGTCAACCCGCCCGCCCGCGACGATCTGGATTTGCATCGCCCTATGGTCGACGACATCAAGCTTAAGTGTGACAAATGCGCCGGCGAAATGGAGCGCGTTAAAGAAGTCATCGACGTGTGGTTTGATTCTGGCGCGATGCCGTTTGCGCAGTATCACCACCCGTGGGACGAAAACAAGATGTTCGATCGCCAGTTTCCGGCCGACTATATATCGGAGGGTATCGATCAGTCGCGCGGTTGGTTCTATTCGTTGCTTGCGATCTCGGTCTTTTTAACCGGCAAGAGTCCCTACAAGAACGTATTGTCGACCGAGCTGATTCTGGACAAGAACGGTCAGAAGATGTCCAAAAGCCGCGGAAATGCTGTCGATCCGTGGGACGTGCTGAACAACGAAGGCGCCGACGCGTTGCGTTGGTATTTGATTACCGCAAGTCCACCGTGGACACCCACACGTTTCGATCGTGACGGTGTGGTGGAGTCGTCGCAGAAACTCATGGGGACGCTGCGCAACGTTTATTCTTTCTTCGCGATGTACGCGAACATCGATGGCTACGTCCACGGCGACGACCAGGGCGAGCCCAATTTGTTGGATCGGTGGTTGTTGTCGCGTTACCACAGCCTGGTTGCCGACGTTACCGAAAACATGAACGCGTACGATCCCACTCGTGCGGGTCGCGCGATCCAAGCGTTTGTGTTGGACGAGCTTTCCAATTGGTACGTGCGCCGATCGCGGCGTCGCTTTTGGAAAGGCGAAGCAGGCCCCGACAAAGTAGCGGCGTATCACACGCTGTACACCGTGCTTGATGGCGTGGCAAAACTGCTCGCGCCGTTCACACCGTTTATCGCCGAAGAGGTTTTTCTGGCGCTGCGTGGAGCCACCGTTGCTGATGCCAGCAAGCATTCGATTCATTTGCAAGACTTTCCGGTGTCTGATGCAACGCTCATCGACACGACGCTGGAACAGGCCATGGACATCGCGTTGCGCGTGTCGTCGATGGGCAGGTCGGTGCGCAACGATGCGAGTGTGCGGGTGCGACAACCGTTGGCGAATGTCTGGGTGCATGGTGAAGGTGTAGACGGTTTTCTGGCCGAGCCCGACGTTGTCGCGCTGGCAGCCGAAGAGCTTAACGTTCGCAATATCGCGAAAGCGAAAGACCTTGGCGAAAGCGTGTCGTTAACCGCGAAGCCCAACTTTCCGGTGCTGGGTAAGCGTTTCGGCAAGCAGGTTCCGCAAGTCGCGTCGGCAATCAAGGCTTTGGACGCCGGGGCCCTGCTCGCGTTTGAAGAGACCGGCGCGGTAACGGTTAACGTGGCCGGGGAAGACGTGCAACTAGGAACCGACGAACTTACCGTAGGTACGACCGGTCGCACTGGCTTCGGTGCGGTCGCGGATCGCGGACTGACCGTCGTCATGGACCTTACCATCAGCGAAGAGCTAAAGCTTGAGGGGCTGGCGCGGGAGGTCATCAACCGGGTGCAGAACCTGCGTAAGTCGGCCGGCCTGGATGTCACCGACCGAATTGAACTGCGCTACCGGGGGTCGGCGGTCATCGACAAAGTGTTCTCGACCCAAGGTGATTTGATCCGTAATGAAACCCTAGCCACCGAAATCGCCGCCGGCGATGCTGACTGGGAGCACCGGATTTCGTTCGCGATCGACGATGAAGAGGTGTCAACGTGGCTGCAAAAGGTCGGCTAAACCGCTGTCTGTCAACAAGGTAGCGCGCGCGGAATACGATTGACACCCCTGGGGAGGCTGTGTATTTTTCCGCTTGCCAAGCGGGTCGAGTTGGCTCGCCGCAGTTGCTTCCCTAAGGGCATTGCCATGAACAAAAAAGAGTTGGCCAGATTCAGGGAACTGATACTCGCCGAACGCGACCGGGTGGCTTCGAAACTTGGTTTGCGCGATCGTCGCGACGACCGCGGAAAAGAGACCAGCCAAAGCACCTATTCCAATCATATGGCCGACGCCGGGTCGGACGCGATGGAACAGGAGCAGGTGTTTCAGCGCGCGAGTCAGGGGAGCGACTATCTTGCCGAACTTGATCTTGCGCTTAAGCGGATCGACGCTGGAATCTATGGAACCTGCGAAGAGTGCGGCAACGCGATTCCGGTGAAGCGCCTGGAGGCCTACCTTGCCGCCAGCCTGTGTGTGGAGTGCAAGTCGCGCCTGGAAAAACTTAGGAACTAGTGTGCGCCTTTTTCTTCCCGCCGCACTCATTGTTGTCCTTGATCAAATCTCCAAGCAAATCATGTGGCGTCGGGGCGAGAGCTATGACGTCATTGAAGGGTTCTTTCGCATAACGTTGCTAAAGAACGCCGGTGCCGCCTTCGGATTATTCCAGGGTGGTCGTTGGTTTTTTGTCGCCGCCAGTATCCTGGCGATTGGTTTCATTATCTACATTGCGCGTACGCTTCCGCCCGGACAAACTTTCAAGCGTGTGTTGCTGGCCATGATTATGGGCGGCGCCGTTGGCAACCTGATCGATCGCCTATACGCCGGCGAAGTAATCGACTTTATCGAGATCGGCGCTGGTGGACACTGGTTTCCCGTTTTTAATGTGGCCGACATGGGTGTGTCGATTGGCGCGACGCTGCTGCTAGTGACGCTGCTCATCGAGTCGCGCAAGAACTCCGCCGATGATGCTCCTGAACCTTCTTCCCCGGCCGAAGGCGACACCAATCCGCCGCCCGTTCCTTAAACGTTTTGACCGATTCCACTCGTCATGAGTTCACCGTCGCCGCGGACGAAGCGGGTACGCGGCTTGACCGCCTATGCGCCGCTCGCATCGACGACCTCTCGCGCAATCAGGTGCAACAACTAAACGAAGCCGGACAAGTCACGCTAAACGGTGCGGTCAGGAACGACCGCTTTGCCGTTTCCGAAGGAGACGTGGTGGTTGTGAACGTCCCGGTTGCGGCCGACGTGGCGGTTTCGGCCCCCGAACCACAGCAGATTCCCATTAACATTGTTTATGAGGACGACCATCTGGTGGTGGTTAACAAGCAAGTCGACCTTGTGGTCCATCCGGCACACGGCAATTGGGATGGTACTCTGGTCAACGCGTTGCTCGGTGCCGGCGTCAAGCTAGCCGGGCTCGGAGGTCCGACGCGCCCCGGAATCGTTCACCGTTTGGACAAGGATACCAGCGGACTGATTGTCGTAGCCAAGACCGACGCCGCATACGCCAGCCTCTCGCAGCAGCTCAAGGAGCGAACCTTTTCCAAGCGCTACCACGCCTTTAGTTTGGGCAACCTGGGCAACGAGTTTCGACGGATTAACGAGCCCATCGGGCGCCACCCGGTGCATCGTCAGCGCATGGCGGTGACCCGCGGCGGGAGGGAAGCGATCACGGAAGTGAACGTGGTAGACAGGTTTAGCGATTTGGACTATATTCGGTTGGCCACGTTCACGGGGCGTACACATCAGATTCGAGTCCACTTAGCTCACGTCGCCCATCCGCTTTTGGGCGACCCCGTTTACGGCGGTAGAAAAAGAAAAGGGTTCGCCACGCCGAAGGGGCGCGCTCAATTTGAACAACTACTCAAGCTCATGCCGCGGCATGCGCTGCACGCGTCGGAAGTCTCGTTCGACCACCCGGGCGAACGCCGGCGGGTGACATTTCGGAGTCCACTCCCCCCAGATATGCGCGGAGTACTCGAGACTCTTTATCGCGAGCACCGATTTAAGGAGGTTTAGGTGAAGATCACTCAGCGAGAAGTGGATAACGCGGTTATCCTCGACCTCAACGGTAAACTGACCGGTGGTCCCGACGCCGATACGTTTCGCGACGTATTCAAGTCGCTAATGGACTCGGGTAAAAAGAACATTATTGTAAACCTGGAGAAGGTCTCCTGGATC
The DNA here is from genome assembly GCA_964588695.1 of uncultured bacterium. Lineage (GTDB taxonomy): Bacteria > Krumholzibacteriota > Krumholzibacteriia > WVZY01 > JAKEHA01 > CAZPQK01. Next base: position 53,537 of record CAZPQK010000007.1, on the reverse strand, counting down.
AACTCCACTGGACTGGGAATCCTCATCAGCGGTTACACGTCGGTGCGGCGTTCGGGCGGCGACCTGGTTATCATGCACGCGTCCGATCGAATTGAGAGTATTCTCTACGTCACCAAGCTCAATCTGCTCTTTAAGGCTTTCGACACCGAAGAAGCCGCGCTGAAAGCGTTCGCCGAAGGTAGCGCCTAAGCACCAAGGAGAGTTCATGAGTGAGCACTCTAATAAAATGGTGCTCGAATTCCCGAGTGACATGAAGTACCTGGGCGCGGTTGACGCCGCAATCCAGGATCTGGCACGCGAGTTTTCGTTCTCTGAGGGAAGCATCAACGACGTTAGCACGGCGCTCATTGAAGCGTGCAGCAACGCGATCGAGCACGGCAACAAGTTCGCCGAAGACAAGCGCGTCAAGGTTGTTCTTAGCTTTAACGGCAATGGTTTCCGCGCCCAGATTCACGATCAGGGCGACGGCTTTGACTTTGACTCAGCGCTGGGTGACACCGCGGCACCCGATCCTTTCAGCGAGCGCGGACGCGGTATTTTAATCATGCGTGCGTTCACCGACGGGCTCAGCTACTCGTTTTCGAAAGGCAGCGGTCTGTGCCTGGAGCTCCACAAATCGTCCGATGGCGACGAGGAGCCGGAGGACGAGTGAAACGGTTCTTCGTTCTCGCCCACGCGGGGAACCTCTTTACATTCCCTAACGTACTAACACTCAGTAACCCCCTCGGCTGAGTGAGCCGCGGCTACCCATGGAAGCCCCGTACGTCCTCATTACGATTCTTTACTTCGCCACCGGCGTTCTCATCTTCCTGATTGGACTCACCGTCCTGCGGGTGGAGGGGTCGAGCGCGCCCAGTCGCGCGACCGCGCTGGTGTTGTTTTTTGCCGGCATCGGTCCAATCCTTTCGGCCACCGGGCTGATTCTGCAAAGCACTTTGCGACCCGGAGCCACTATCTACGGCACGATGGTGGATCACTTCGCTTACATGTGGGAGTTTTACTTTCCCTCACTCGTGGTGTTCGCCCTAAGCTTTCCCCGTGAACATCTGGTGTTGCGATTGGTGCCGATCGCCGCATTGTTTATCTACTTTCCCTACATCGGCCACTTGGGCCTGACGGTTTTTGCAGAACCGATCGCCGACATAGGCAACAGCGTCCGCGGCGTCCTGCCGAATGAAAAGTCGCTGACGTTGTTGGGGCGCGAATTTACCGTCGGCAACATCGACGGTGTGGTGGCGGCGTTTGGCGCCGTGATGGGTAAAGTTCATCGCAGTCTCTTCGCTGCGGTCAACGTTATGTATTCGGCGCTAGCGGTTTTCTTAATTTGGCGACGGCGAGCCAACGTGGTCAGTCCGCGGCTTTCCGCGCAGATGCGTACTGTTGGCATCGGTGTGACCGCTAGTGTCGTGCTGTACATCGGGCTGCGGCTGGTTAGATTGGTGACCGGTCCGATCGACTCGAACATGCTACTGGCGGCAACCAACGTGTCGCTGCTAGTAGGTGGTGGCGCGGTCGCGTGGGCCGTTCTCCGGCAGCAGTTCCTCGGCATCCGATTTATCTTTCGTCGCCTCCTGCTCTATACATTAATTGCGCTCCTGTTTGCGGGAATCTATCTGGTGGTGGTACGCCCCATCAGTGACTTCTTTGGTCAGTACAGCGGCGTTAGCAAAGAAGGCTTCGAGACCGGATTTCTAATTCTGACGGTCATAGCGTTTCAGCCCATTCTTCTGCGTGTCGAAGAATCGATTGCGCGGTGGCTATCGCTGGGCGAAGACAACGTTCACCGACGACTTCGTCCGCTGTCGGACGCAGTAGCCAATGTCACTTCGTTGGAAGAACTCAATACGACGCTTCGTGATGGATTACGCAACGCCACCGATACGTCGTCGGTGGCGGTTCAACTCGCCGAAGAGGGGCAGTATCCGTTGTTGGGCCTGCTGGCCGACATCGGAGAACCGATATCGCGTGCCGACATTATCAAGCTGCACGAAGAAAGCGCCGGCGACAAATGGTGGCAGCGGCTACGCGGCCGAACCCCGCGACCGGATGACGCGCAATACCTGGACATGGTGGAGAGCGGACCCTACGACGTTTACGCGCCTTTGTTTAAAGAGCGCCGCTGCGTCGGATATCTGGGGTTGGAGGAGAAGATCTACGGCGTTCCCTATAGCCCATTGGAGCTTGAGCAACTCGCGACACTTGCCGCGCAAGTAAGCGCAGCGCTGGAAAACATTCGCTTGCTGCAGGAAAGTGTGCAACGCCAGCTCTTCGAAGAAGAACTTAAGATCGCGCGCAAAATACAAAACCAGTTGCTACCGGGCGATCCGCCTGAACTTTCAGGTTTTCAACTTTCGGCAACGACCGTTCCCAGTCGGTATGTCGGAGGCGACTATTACGACTTTGTTCTGGTCGAAGACCGCTGGTTGGTGTTGGTGGTTGCCGACGTTTCCGGCAAGGGGATTCCGGCGTCGATTCTGACGGCGGCGTTGCAGGCGGCGGTGCGATCCAATGTTGACTCGCAAACCCGACCGGGAGAAATGATGGGTAAGCTGAATCGCCTGCTTTACCAGAATACGTCGGAGTCGGAGTTCGCAACGTTGTTTTACGGTGTCGTCGATTTGGAAAGCGGGCTGATGCGCTACGCGAACGCCGGTCACGAATTTCCCGTGTTGGTTAACGGCTCGGGTACGCGCGAACTCGACGAGTCCGGGATCGTGCTGGGATGCCTGGAAGAGTTCGAATACCACGAAGCCGAATGCGAAATCCCCAGGTCGGGAGGCCTGGTCATTTATACCGATGGCGTTACCGACTCCGAGACCTCGGCGGGCGAGTACTTTGGCGCCGAGCGATTGCGCCAGCTTATCGACAGCCATGGCACTCACGACGCCACCGGTTTGTGCAGGCGGGTCGTCGACGCGGTGAAATCTTTTGGTGTCCCGGAAAGTCAGGACGACGTTACTTTAATGGTGTTGTGTCGGAAGGGGAAGTAGTGGGGCGCGTGCTGGCGTTGGATCCGGGCGACCGTCGCGTGGGAGTGGCGATTAGCGATGCGTTGGGGATTACCGCTCAGGGCCTGGAGACGTTCGATCGTAAGTCGGGCGACTTGCTTGAGCATCTAAAAGCGCTGGCCAGCGAGTACGAGATTGAGCAGGTTATTGTCGGCCATCCGATCTCGATGTCCGGCGGCAGTAACGCGGCTAGTCAAAAGTCGGAAGCGCTGGCGGAAAGCATTTCCGCCCACCTTGGCCTGCCCGTACATCTAGCGGATGAACGCCTGACCAGCCGCGAGGCGCAGCGGGTGCTGGCGGGAAGCAAGGCACCCAAGGGCGCCGTCGACAGGTTGGCTGCGGTCTTGCTATTGCAGACGTATTTGGATTCCCAAACCGGAGGTACCGAGGCGTGAAACGCCTGGTAACAGCTTTAGCGATCGTTGCAGTGGTTGGCGTCATCGCGGCGGCGGCGGGCATCGCCGTGATTCACCTTGCAGTTCACAGCGCCCCCAGCGATCGCGCCGGCGAAGTTGTACGCTTTGAGGTTAACTCCGGCGACGGGCTCAAGGCCACACTGCGACGCTTGCAACACGTCGGAGTTGTCGAGAAGGTGTGGCCGCTACGCTGGTACGCGTGGATTACGCAACAGGAGCGAGGGGTCAAGCTGGGAACCTACGAGTTCGAGATTGGCGCGAGCGCGCGCGAAGTTTTTGATCGTCTGGTGGCTGGCGACATATTACGAGTCGCGGTAACCGTCCCTGAGGGCAAGACCATGTGGGAGATTGCCGGCGCGTTCAAGAACGCGGGGATAGACTCGAGCCAGGTTCTGGCGGCGATAAAGTCGCGGCAACTTCGTGAGAAGTTCGGCATCGATTCCCCGAGCCTCGAAGGCTACCTGTTTCCGGACACCTACCACGTCCGCTACGGCGCCACTGCCGAAGAAGCGGTGACCATCATGATCGACCGCCTGGGCGAGGTTTACAATGACGCGATGCACGCCGAGGCCGATTCGATGGGGATGACTCAAAACGAGGTGCTCACTTTGGCTTCGATTATCGAGGCGGAAGCGCGGGTCGGGTCGGAGCGTCGGGCGATTTCGGCGGTCTATCACAACCGGTTGGAGCGGGGCATCAAGTTGGAAGCCGACCCGACCGTGGCCTACGCGATGGGCGGATACCGCGGTCGTTTGCTGTATGCTGATTTAGAGATCGATTCCCCTTATAATACTTATCGTAATGTAGGGTTGCCGCCCGGGCCGATCTGTAGCCCGGGGGAAGCGACCATTCGGGCGGCGCTCAATCCCGAGCCAGGTGTAAACGCGCTCTTCTTTGTTGCGCGGGGCGATGGCAGCCACGTTTTTTCGCGAACCCTGGCCGAACACAATCGACACGTGCAGGCGCTACGTAAAGTGCAGCGTCAGCAACGTCGCGAACTACAGGAAGCCAAAGGCAACTAGCGTGCGCCGCGAACTTATCGAACCCCATTTGTCCAACTATCAACGATTGCTCGATCATCTGGCCGGGTATGATCGCCTGGTCGTGGCTTACTCCGGGGGCGTCGACTCGGCGCTGTTAGCGTTTGCCGCCCACGACGCGCTGGGCGACCGCATGACCTGCGCGATCGGAATCTCTCCGTCACTTGCGCCGCGCGAACACGACGACGCAATTGCATTTGTCCGCGAACATGGGATCCCGTTTAAGCGGATCGAAACCCACGAAATGGACAAGCTCGAGTATCGACAAAACAACCCCGACCGTTGCTACTTTTGCAAAGACGAACTGTTTGCCCAAATTCGGGCGACAGCGGCCGCCGTTCCCGGCGCGACAATCGCCTATGGTGCCAATGTCGACGACCTGGGCGACCATCGTCCCGGGGCGCGGGCAGCCCGCGAACATCGCGTGGTTTCTCCGCTGGTTGAAGCGGGATTCGACAAGCCAACGATTCGGGACACCGCACAGGCGCTGGGCCTGCGCGTTTGGGACAAGCCGGCGGCACCGTGTCTGGCTTCGCGGATTCCGTATTACCAGGAAGTGACGCCCGAGAAGCTCGAACAGATAGCCCGCGCCGAAGCGGCGCTAAAGGACCGGGGCTTTCATGTGTGCCGGGTGCGTCATCATGGAGAGCTTGCACGCATCGAGTTGCTTCCCGACGATCGACTCAGGCTGCTGGCGGGAGATCAATGGCCGGGGATCAGATCCGGGCAACCGGGTTTCAATATGTGGTGCTTGACCTGGAAGGGTTTCGCAGCGGAAGGCTCAACGAACGTCTCACCGATTCGGAAAGGGAAGCCGACCCTGCGCGTTGACACCGCGGGATGTCGGTGCTACGGTGTGCTGCCATGACGACGAAGGAAAGTAAATTTAAGTGGAAGCTGTTCCTGGCAGGCCTGGCCGCGATTATCGGTGGCTACGTGGCGCTGGGAATGGCGGACATTACCATCTCGCCAATTCTGCTGGTCCTGGGATACTGCGTCCTGGTGCCGCTCGCGTTTCTGTAGTCGTCCCCCGAATTCACGAGTTAAAGGGCGAATAGCTCAGCTGGGAGAGCACCTGCCTTACAAGCAGGGGGTCACAGGTTCGAGCCCTGTTTCGCCCACCATTCGATCGACCGCGGTTCATGCCGCGGTCGTTTTCGTTATGAGGCGCCCAATTCCAAAAAATTTGGCCCCAAAAGACCATTTTTTTTGGCTTTACGCGATTTTTTTTTACACCCTCGCGGGAGCCCAAATCGGTAGATTTGCGAGATTTTTTGCTCGGAATTGAGGTCACAACCGGGAGTTGTTGTCCTCTATTGGGGACGAATCGAAGGCATCGACCCCGGCCGGGCACCGGGTTCAGGGCGTCGGTACGCGGCATCCGCGTATCCCTAGCCATTATTGTGAGTTGACTTTTTTTTTGACCCCATGATAGACTTGCTTTCGGTCGAGTAAGGTGTCGTTTCTACCAACGGGTGATAAGGAAGAGTCTGCCGAACTTTTAAATGGTACGGTAGTTTAGCTTCCTTTAGCCAATTCACCACTTTTTGGAGGTGTAGGAATGCTGAAAGGCAAGTTTGTTGTCTTGTCGCTGATCGCGGCGGCTCTCGTGTGCTGGCAAGTTACCGGCGCCGTGAACAACGCGAACAGTGGTATCGTTGATCCGTGTAGCTCGTCTGCAAGCACGGCTGGTACGTGTCTCCTCGTCTGCCCGGCTGGCGATGGCGATAACGCCAACTCCACGCTTGGCGGTTCGGTTGACGGTACGATTTCTGTAACGGTTGCTGACGGTACTGGCGCTGCTATCGCCGGTGTCCCGGCCACCGACTTCTGGCTGACCGGTTGCGATGGTTTCCTCGTCCTTTGTGGCGGTTCGGGTTCCATCAATGCTGACTCCGCTTCGAACTCTTCGGGTAACACCACCATCAGCGGTCAACTCGCTGCTGGCGTTGACTGCGATCCGACCGGCGATGCTTTCGGTGGTCCGGAAACTGGTCTTCTTGTTGTTGCTCAAGGTGTTGTAATCGGCGGTCCGGCCTGTTCTGGCTCCTGCCTCGCCATGATCCCGCGTTCGCCGGATCTGGACGGCAGCCTCGGCGTTGACCTCGTTGACTTCTCGCTCTTCGGTGCGGCTTACCCGCCGAACGCGTACAACGAATGCGCTGACTATGACTGCAGCGGTGCTAACAACCTGGTCGACTTTTCGATCTTTGGTCAGCACTACCTCGACGTCTGCACCTAGAGATTGTCGAAGCTGTTCGCAAGAACAGGAGTTTGGATTTACGCCTTAGTAACTCCTAAGTAAATTGCGACTCAGGTACTGCTCGTTAAGGAGTTGTGGCAAATGAAAAAGGTTCTAGTACTGGTATCCGCGATCGCTCTTATGGCTATGGCCATGAGCGTGAACGCCCAAACCCCGAACGTTCAAGTCTACTTTGACGAGAACGGCTCGGTAACGGCTACGGATTGCCCAGGTGGTGGAATGGGAACCAATACGGTGTTGACGGTTATCGCCAACAACTTTGGTATGTTCCTTACCGCTATCGAATACCAGATCGACTACGGTCCGGCATTCGTGTTCTTGGGCGACCAAACCAACACGCCGCTGGTTCTGGGTAACTCGCCGTCGGGTATCTCGATTGCTTGGGCCCTGCCTCAAAACGCGTTTGATGCGTTTGTTACGCAACAAGCGAACGTGCTCTGGAACTGTAATGACTGTTCGAACATGAACGCTCCTGTTCGGGTGCAGCCGCATCCGGTCAGCGGTCATGTGCGGGCGACCCGTTGGCCCGACAACGTCCTCGTTGACGGTGTTGGCCTGACCTCGCTCGTCTGTGCGACAGTCCCGGTTACGGAAACCACGTGGGGCAAGGTTAAGTCGCTGTACAGCAAGTAGTATTATTGCCAGGGGCTGGATGAACCAAATTTTGGTTCATCCTTGGCGAACGACTAGGGTTCATCCAGCCAATCCTGTACACAGCGCAAGAAAATTGTCTGAGCCAAGGAAATGTCGCGGAGGTCAGTTTCGACTCCAAGACGCCCCTCAAAACTGGCAGTTTTAAAGTGGAGAGGGTTCCCGCAAGGGAATTAAATCGTACGTTTGACTTCCAACGTAGTTAGTCACTTTTAAGGAGAGAAAGAAGCATGAAGCGTCTTCTAATCCTTACGCTTGGTATCGTTTTCGCAGCTAGCGCTGCCTTCGGCCAAGCTGGTTTCATTACCGCCTACAGCGATGCTGGTGGTACTAACTGTGAATTTAATGGCGTTACGGCCGGTGGACTTATGCAGCTCTACCTGTTCCATGACCTGACTCCGGGTGCTACCGCGTCCCAGTTCCAGGTGAACATGCCGATCGCTTACACTCCGTTTGGTTTCATCAGCCCGTTCGCACTGGTTATTGGTGATCCTCTGAGCGGCGTGGCCATCTCCTACGGTGGTTGCTTGGTTGGCCCGATCTACCTTGGTGTTGTTAACGGCCTCGCTGGCTCGCCGCCAGCTGGCTGTGACGCCATCACCATCGGCGCTGATCCGGCTGTTGCTTCGGGTAACCTCGAAGTCGTTGACTGTGGCTCGAACCTGCTCGAAGGTGCTGGATCGACGTCGTACATCAACGCCGACGGCAGCTGCACGAACTGCGGCCCGGTTCCGGTTTCCGAAACCAGCTGGGGCAAAGTTAAGGCTCTGTACAACTAGTCTACTAGTTAGCTACATAGTCTGAAAGCGAAGTACCCGGTGCCCCTGTGGCATCGGGTACTTTTCTTTTGTGGCTCTGGACAATGTCCAGAAAGGGAAGCCTTGGGCATATCGGTTCGCTCGACGGGGCGCTAAGAAAGGGGACAAGCAAATGAAAACATTCCTGATTGTCATCGCGGTTATCGTCGCGACAACCGACGTCGCTCACTCCCAGTCGGGTTTCTTGACCGCTTATAGTGACGTTGGCGGAACTAACTGCGAGTTCAATGGTGTGACCAATGGCGGGTTGATGCAGATGTATCTTTTTCACGACCTAACCCCCGGGGCCACGGCGTCACGCTTCAAACTCGAGCTCGGAATCGCGTACACGTCGTTTGGATTCATCAGCCCGTTCGCGTTGGTTACTGGTGACCCACTATCCGGCGTGGCCATCTCCTACGGTAGTTGTTGGCGTGGCCCGATCTACCTTGGTGTTGTTAACGGGTTAGCGGCATCGCAACCGGCACCGTGTACGCCGGTCTCGATAGTGCCCGATCCGACGGCCGCCTCGGGCGGGATCGAAGTTGTCGACTGCGGCTCGAACCTTCTGTGCGGCAACGGGACAACGCACTACATCAATCCAACCCCGGCGTGTGAAGCGTGTGGCCCGGCTCGCGACGACCTGTTGGAGTTGGACTGCCAGCCGATTCCGGTCGCGGAAGCAACGTGGGGCAAAGTTAAGTCTCTGTATCAGTAGGTTTGACTGGACAGCTACCCTGGCGCCGTGCCAATCGTTAGCCATGAAGGGTTTACGCTTTCCAGCAATCCTGGTGGCCACCGTCGTAATGGCGGGCTTTGGAGTACCCGCGGTGCTCCACGCCCAGATGGGATTCGTCGCGGTGGTGGAGGATCCGTCCTTTAGCGATTGTCAGCTGGATGACCTTAATCAAGGTTTTACATCGCTGTATGTGGTCCATTTTAATACAGTTGGCGCCACTTCCGCACGCTTCCGGGTTGTCGACAACGGAAACTGCGCCTACATTGGATATGTACCGGCTGCGAACGTCTCGATTTCGGGTGGTGGGCCATTTTCGGGCATGACAGCGACCTACGCAGGCTGTAGCACCGGGACTTTCCTGGTGCTTACCCTGGACTATTTCTGCTCCGGAGATACGCCTGCGTGTTCCACGTTCGTTGTGGAGGCCGATCCCGGAAGCGGCACTACCGCAGTGGAGATCGTCGACTGCGGTGCTCAAACCGCGATGGCTGGTGACCGCACGGCGTATTGGAACCCCGACGCCGGGTGTGGCTGCTCAAGCATCGTCCCGGCCGCGGAAACCAGCTGGGGCCGCCTCAAGGCGCTCTACGAAGGCTAGGCGACTGACGACTGGCAGGGAGGCCCCCCATCGGCATGTGCCGTGCTCCCTGACAAGCGGCGGATCAAATAGCGGCCGAACCCGTTTTTCCCTGACAACGGTCTTTAAATTGCACGATCCTCGGTGGACGGAGTGATTGGCTACTTTCTGGTCATTTTCTACCTGATTCGACATCAAGGGCGGGCAGAATCGGCCACACGGTGGCGCGGTCTTTAAGTCGCTGAACGGAAAGGGCTTGACACCATTAGAGTATCGGGGGATATATATACCGATCTCTTGCAGCCGGGCTAGATGAACATCGCTGCTAATAGCTTTGCATTGAAGGATTTAACGGCTCAGAACCGTCCATTAACTTTTTGAAGTACCCCACGCAACTTCCCCTGACTAAGGAGTTGAGATGAAGCGTCTTCTAACGATTGCTATCGCGTTGATGGCTACCGCAAGTGTCGTATCGGCACAGGTCGGTAACATCAACATGTTCGCGGACCAGACCAACAAGACCGATTGTATGGCTGTTGGCACCGGCCCGTTGCTTTCCGTCTACCTCTTTAACACCAACGCTGTTGCGGTCTCCGCGACTCAGTTTAAGTTGGATACCGAAGGCGACGCTGCGGGCGTCTCGCCGCTGGGTTTTAACTCGCCGTTCGCGCTGGTTATCGGTGACCCGCTCAACGGTGTCGCGATTTCCTACGGTAGCTGTCTGCCGGCGTTCCCGGGCGAAGATATCTACCTGGGCCAGCTGAACCTGCTGATCGGCGATTATGCATGCGGTACCCTCCGCGTCGTTCCCGATCCGAGCGTGGCTTCCGGCCAGATCGAGTTCGTGGACTGCGCCTCTACGCTGGTTCCCAGCGGAATGGCTGATGGTGTGTTCCTCATCGACGGCGACGGCGTCGACTGTTCGTGTAACATCCCGACGCGTGAAGCGACCTGGGGTAAGATCAAGGACCTGTACAAGTAAGGGTTCCTGATAGTTCTTTGAGACGGTCCCTGTCGTTACGACGGGGACCGTTTTCTTTTATCGAAATCTGTCGCCTCAACCGGCGCGCGGCGGCCGGCTTGACAGGACCCCAAAACTCGCGTAACCTTTTATTACTGCGATATCTACCGGCTGCTTGGCTACCCTTGCTGACGATCCCCTAGGAAAGAGACCTCTTATATGATGCATTTGCGAACGCGTCCTTCTGGCGTCGCGAAAAGGTCGCAGTTTATCCCCACTAATCTCGGCCGCATAAGATTAAACATGACCATGACAGTTGCCCTGGCGGCGGCTCTGAGCGTAGCGTCCCGCGTCGAGCCGCTTCGCGCGGATGCGACTGGAATCGCCAAAGGCCCGCGGGTTGTCACCACCGGTGTGTCGGCGACCCGGACCGTGTTTTCGCTTACCGCACCCGAACTGACGGTCGAAACCTCGCGTCATGTTGACGGAGCTGTTCGGCTCAAGTCTCCCGGGTATGTTGCGATTGGGCAGCCCGGTGAGCCAGCCATTCCCTTTAAGACAGTACTGGTGGCTATTCCACCCACCGGCGATGTGACTGTCAGCCATCGCGTAATTACCAGTGAGGCAATGACCTCCGGACTGGTCGAACCAATACCCATCGAAGGCGCCAGACCCGACGATGACTTTGGCGTAGTGCCGACTCAGACGTATTCTTTCGACGCTCAAACCTATCGTCAGATCCCCAGCAACCCTGTGGTGTTACTTGGAGATATTGGTTGGATCCGACGAAACCGTGTGGTTCCGGTACGGGTTGCTGCCGCGCAGTACAATCCCAACACGCAACGACTAGAAGCACTCCGGGAGGTGGAGGTATCGGTCAGCGTTACCGGTTCGACTTCGGTTCCCACCGGCCGTCCTGTGTACGATTCCTGGGACGACCTCTACTCTCGTTTGTTTGTTAACGGAACCCAGGCACCGGGGTTGGCGGCTCCTGCCGCCCAAAGGCGAACGACGACCTCGGCAAGTGCAGCCCGGGTGCAAACCGCACCGGCGGTTAAACTGAAGGTGCGGGCGACCAGCATGTATCGGGTACGGGCAAGCGACGCGGTTTCGCGCGGACTGCCGAGCGGAACGCCGGTTGCTTCGCTGCACCTTTACCAGCGCACCTACGACGACGCGACGTTCACGAGCGGTATTGTTGATGTTCCGTTTTACGTTAATGAAGTAGCCGGCGGAGTGGCCGGGATTTTTGACGGCGACGATGAAGTCGTGTTTTACGGGTTACAACTGCGCGATCAGCCGAGCCAGGGCGACCCTCTACACAAATACACCGACAACAACATTTATTGGCTAGCAGCAACCACCGGCACGCAAATGACCGCGCATTCGCCGGCGGCGGCGTCGATAGCGGCCGATACCGCAACCGCAACGTTTCCGGCAGACCATCACTTCGAGCAGGATCTCTGGTTCCGCGAAAGAACCCCGGAGAACACCACGGATGACTACTACACCTACAATTTTGGAACTGAGACAGCGGCCAACCCGGTAAACTTTCCGTTCCAGTTGTACTCCCTGGCGCCGGGAAGCAACCTTTCGCTGACGGCTGATTTGTGGGGACGGTTTACCGACAACACGTCGCGTCCGTTGCGGATCGACATTGTGAATGTGTTGGGAACACTCAATCTCACCACCACTCAAACCGTAACCAACAAGAGTAACGTTCAATATACCAATCAGGTACCTGCAGCGAATCTGGTACCGGGAACCAATAATATCCGGTTTTCGGTGCCGTCCGGAGCGTCGCGAAACCTGTTGGATGTGGTTTTTAACTACCTCGATGTGTCGTACGACGCTTTGTACCGTGCGCGGGGCAACGCGCTGTACTTTAACTCTGGTAGCAAATCGGGCACGTCGACGGTCACCGTGACCGGTTTCAGCGCTGGCGACGCCTGGTTGTTTGACGTTACCGACCCCGGTGCGCCCGAGTTTTGCGTACTCGGCGCAGGTCACTACGCTCCGGCGTCGGGCGGTGCGTTCGCCGTGTCATTCCAAGAAAACTTTTCCGGACGCCGCGACTACGTTGCGACAAGACGCTCGGCGATTCCCCTGATCAGCGTCAGCGATATGGTCGACGACACCCCGTCGGCGATTATCGGTAGCCCGGCAGAGGCCGGCGTCGACGTACTGGTAGTGGCAGGCAATCGCTTTGTGTCGCAGATGCAGGATTGGGTGACCTTTCGGCAGGCGCAAGGGTATCGAGTTTTAATGGCGGGAATGGAAGACATCGCCGACGAGTTTAACGGCGGCGTATACGGTGCGCGTGCCGTCGACCGATTCGTTCGCCACTTTTTTGAGAATGGCGGTGCTGGTTACGTCACGATCGTCGGCGAAAACAGCGAGGACGAAAAGCGTGTGCACGCCGACTCCGACGTGAGCTACGTACCAAGTCATCAGCGCGCGGAGTTTGTGGCCGGTGGGTTTAACGTCGACGAAGTTGTAACCCTGGATCGCGGTTTCGTACAGTTGCCGCCGCCGGGCGGCGGGAGCGCCGACCGCCTTCCCGATCTGGCGATCGGACGAATCCCGGTGGGGAACGAAATTGAGTTGGCCAATGTGTTGGCTAAAATTTTCAAGTACGAGCAACCCACAGCGTCCGACTTTTGGCGGCGGCGCATGATTTTGGTGTCCGATGACGCGTGGGGGTCGGGTGGCGGCAGTAACTTCGAAGGCGGCTTTGCGCTTCAGTATCTTTCGTTTGAAACCGCGTTCCAAGCCGGCACCGAAGATGTCGCCCAAATCATCGAAAACACTTTGCCGGTCGGCAACCAGGTACGTCGATTCTATCTGACTCAGTACACCGACCCTTTTCATCCGACCCCGCCCGAACAAGACGGGCTGTTTCGGACCATCGTGCACGTTCGCGATAACATAAACCCGTTGCTAATGAGTGAACTCGATCAGGGCGCAACACTGATGATGGTTCACTCGCATATGGCGCGCGATCAGATTTGCCATGAGCAGTTGCTTACCCTCATGAGTACGGTTGGTGGTACCACCCCCGGTCGGGACCACTTGCGGGTCAACAACCGCGACAAACCTTGGATCGCCATGGGTTTTGGTTGTCACTTTAGTGACTACGGTATCCACCGGGAGCTTTCCCGACAATCGTTGTCGGCGCCCAACGGCGAGTGCTTTGCCGAACAGTTCTTGTTTCAAAGCAACAACCGCGGCGCGGTATCCACTTACGGCAGTTCTGGCTTCGAGTACCTGGGCGAAACCAACGACTTTATGGAGCTTCTGGCCAACACCTGGTTCTACGGAACGGGCTACGAAAGCAACGTAGACGTGACTCAAGGGAAATGGGTCTTCGGGCAGTTGATGTTTCTGGTGGAAACCGAGTTCGCGACGCTAAGTATCCGCGCCATCGAAGCGATGGAGCGCTACCACCTGCTGGGCGACCCGTTGCTTAACATCGACGCCGGTCCCCCGAACATAACCGCAAGTGTCAATGGTCAGTCTGTTCAATCGGGTGACTTTGTGAAGGCCGATACCGATGGACGGGTTAGTGTTTCTGCAGTTGTGTCCGACGAAAACCGGATCGATGCGATAGAACTAACCATCAACGGTCAGGATGCTACCGCTACCCTTACCGAAACGCCACTGGTCGACACCGGTCTCCCGCGGTCGCGCAGCTACCAGGTGGATTTTGTGCATACGTTACTGCCGTCGACCTATGACATCGTGCTGCGCGCCTTACAGGCGCCGGACACGACCGGCCAACCGCAGTTGGCGGGCGAGTTTACCTTCCGTGTGGCTTCCGAGATAAACGTTACGGTTAACGGTCGGCCGGTCGCCGACGGGGAGACCGTGCCTGCCAAGGGTGACTATGTCGTCCAGGTTAACTTTCCGGTGGTGGTGCAAGCGCAGGACATCACGATAAGTCTGGACGACAACCCGGTAAACGACGCGGTCTTGAACACGATTACGCCCGGCGATTCGACCGGTTGGCAGGTGGCGTTTTCGCGGACGCTGTCCCCGGGAACTCACCAGATTGTTATCGATGCCGGTGGAATCGAAGTTGCGTTCACGGTAGTGGTGTCTTCCGACCTGGGACTGACGCATGTGCTGAACTACCCGAATCCATTTACCAATGACACTCAGTTTGTTTTTTCCAACGACGTAGAGATCGACGAAGGTTATATCGAGATTTTTACAACCAGTGGCAAGCGCGTGCGCCGAATTCCAATTCCGCCCGACGCGCGTCAACCCGGCCAGAGCGCCGTGTACTGGGATGGACGGGATCAGGCCGGGGACACCATCGCCAACGGCGTTTATCTGTACGTCATTCGGGTGGAACAACGGGGACGCGGCGGTGTTATCGAAGGAAAACTGGCCAAGTTGCAGTAAGCGCGCACCTGGCGGGCGGTGCTGGTCCGCGCCTGGGGGCGAGCCCGGCTAACAGTACCAAAATACGCGCTTTAGGGATTCAGGGGCCTCTGGTAGACTCAGCCCGTCTAAACCAGGGAGCCCCTTTTTCTTGCCCGAAAACGACCTGTATAAGCTGCTGCAAAGCCTTGCGACCGAGCGACGCAACCAGCGCACCCGCGCGATCGATCTTGCGTCCAGCGAGGAGATTTGCCGGCTCATGAATGCCGAGGATCGAACCGTGGCCGACGCGGTGAGCGGCGCCATCCCGCAGATCGCACAGGTCATTGACCTGGTGGTGGCCTCATTCCAGAACGACGGTCGCCTGATTTACGTTGGCGCGGGAACCAGCGGCCGGCTGGGAATTCTGGATGCTTCCGAGTGCCCGCCCACGTTCGGTGCCGACCCTGGCCAGGTTGTAGGTGTGATCGCAGGTGGGCGTGACACGGTGTTTCTTTCCAAAGAGGGAATCGAAGACGACCGCGCCGCCGCCGAGCAGGACGTTGACGCCGTCGGTGTGACCGAACACGACACGGTCGTCGGCATTGCGGCTAGTCGTCGCACACCCTACGTGTGGTCCGCGCTTGCGTGCGCACGGACGCGGGGGGCGTCAACAGCGTTTGTGACGTGCAATGCGGGCACCGGGCCCGATGTCGATGTAACCGTTACTGTGGAAACCGGCCCCGAAGCCATTACCGGGTCGACACGGTTGAAAGCGGGAACCGCACAAAAAATGGTACTCAACATGATTTCGACAGGAAGCATGGTGCGGCTTGGCAAAGTCTACGAGAACCTGATGGTGGACCTTCGTCCGAACAGCGCCAAGTTGATCGAACGCGGGAAGGGAATCATCATGGCGCTCGCCGGCGTCGAATACGACGAAGCGTCGGCGATTTACCAGCAGGCCGACCGCGATGTGAAACGTGCCGTGGTCATGGCGCGGCTGGGTGTGGATCGCGATGCCGCCGACGAACGGCTGGCTCGAGCGGGTGGCTTTCTGGCCCGAGCGCTTGGAGAACGCGAGGGAGAACGCGAGGGATGATGCGATTAGTCGGCGTGCTATTGGTAGTTGTCATGCTTTCGGGCTGTGCTGGCGGCCAGGACGATCCCAACCGTTTGGTCTTTTGGCAGTTTTGGGACGTTGCAACAATTCAGCCCATGGTCGACGCCTTCGAAGCTAGTAACCCCGGTGTAACCGTTGAGGTCGAACAGCTCACCTGGAAAAGTGGGCTGGAAAAAATCCAGGCGGCGTTGGCATCGGGGACACAGCCCGACGTTTGTGAACTGGGGTCGACTTGGTTGCCGCGATTCAGCTACGACGGCGTGCTGAGTGATCTCACCGACGTGTATAACAGCGACCGCGATCAGTTTCTCATGTGGGAGAGCGCTTTGTGGCAGGGGAGAGTGTATGGGTTGCCTTGGGTACAGGGTTCGCGTGCGCTCTTCTTTAATCGCGAACTCTTTCGACAAGCGGGGCTGGATCCGGATCGGCCGCCGACGACGTGGGCCGAGCTTACCGATGCTGCCACCCGTATCGACGCTTTGGCCGACAATATTAATGGATTTGGTCAAAACCTTGGCGAGAGCTACGTGCTGTATAAAAAGTTCATGGCCTTCGCGTGGGGCAATGGCGGACGTATTCTCGACGACCAGGGACAAGTCGTGTTCAATCAGGAACCTGTCGTGGAAGCGTTGGAATATTACGTTGCGCTGGGTAAGCACTCGCTGCAGGAAAAACAAGAGGTTCTTGATCACGAGTTTAAGTCGGGTCGGTTAGGCATGCAGGTCTCCGGCGCATGGAACATAAAGAATCTCGCAGAATCGGCGCCCAATCTGGACTATGGAGTCGCGCTGGTTCCACGCCCCGGTGTCGACAAAGGGACTCACGCGAGTTTTGCCGGGGCCGAGATGCTGGTGGTGTTTGCGCGTTCTCCACGCACCGAGTTGGCCGTTAGGTTTGCTCGATTCCTTCAATCCTACGATCAAGCCAAGGCGCTTTCGCTGGCGGCGGGAAGCGTGTTTCCGGCCGCAGTCGAGGCTCTGTCGGATTCTACTTTCTCGCGCGATGCGCGCGTGCGCACATTTGTCGAGCAATCGTTCACCAGCCGCACCGCCCCGGCGCATCCCGGGTGGATCGAAATGGAGGATGTGATTAACCAGAGCCTGGAAGAGGTCATGTACGGGCGCCGTGCGCCGCGCTGGAGCCTTGATGATGCCGCTACCAGGTTAACCAAGATCGTCGATCGGTTCGATGGCCGCCAGTAACGCCAGTCGTCGCACTTGGGTTTGGTTTCTTCTGCCCTGGGCTGTGATCTATTCGGTCTTCTTTGTTTTTCCCTTCCTGTTTAGTTTTGTACTGAGCTTTCTCTCCTATAACCCGTTGAATGTTGGCGCGACGGAGTTTGTGGGAACCACAAACTTTGGTCGACTTCTGTCGGACGACACTTTTGCCGGGGCACTGCGAAATACCCTGCTGTTTGTGCTAGGAACGGTGCCGGTTACAACCGCGCTGTCGCTGGGCATCGCATTATTGTTGCGCGCTCCTTTTCGCGGAAAGACCGCGGTTGAAGCGATCATCTTTCTGCCCGCGATACTTTCGCTGGTGGTAATCGCTCTGGTGTTTAAACTCTTCTACGCACCCGGAGGCGCGCTGGCTGGCGTGTTGAGTTTAGTGGGAATTCCGCCAGTCGGTTGGCTTACCAACCCTTCGACGGCTCTGGCGTCGATCATGGCGATGGATGTGTGGGCGGCGGTGGGTTACTACGCGCTCATTTTTGCCGCCGGCTTCACCGCCATCCCCGACGACCTGTACGAAGCGGCCGCCCTTGAGGGCGCGGGGACCTGGGCGACCTTTCGCTTTATCACTATGCCCATGTTGCGACCGGTAATCGCATTCGTGTTGGTGATTAACTCGATCCGCAGTTTTCAGGTATTTGTGGAAGTTTACGTGATGACCCAGGGTGGACCGTTGGGCAGCACTAACACTCTGGTTATGTACCTCTACGAGACCGCGTTTCGTCGCTTGGATTACGGTTACGCCAGTGTCATCGCGTACACCGTTTTTGTGTTGTCGGCGATTTTTTCGGTGGTAGCGATTAAGCGCCTCCGGCCTGCAACCCAGGGAGCGGCGACCCGATGAAAACGACGATGTTGGGTGTGCTCCGGGGAGCAGCGATTCTTACGCTGGTGATGGTGATGGCATACCCGGTTGCATGGATGGTGTCGTTGTCGTTAAAGACGCCCGAAGGGCTGGGCATCCGCTTTTACCAGGATGTTTTGGGTTCCGGACCATTCGGAAGATACTTTATTAACAGCCTTCTGGTCGTGATTGTCGTACTGGTCGGGAATATTTTGACCTGTGCGATGGCTGGCTACGCGTTCGCTCGTTACCGTATACGCGGCGGCAAGCTGCTTTTCTTTCTGGTCATCTCAACCATTATGCTGCCCAAGCAGGTGATCCTGGTCCCGCTTTACATTCTTATGCAGCAGTTGCAAATGGTCGATACATACTGGGCGCTCACCCTTCCCTTTCTGGCGGATCCATTCAACATTTTTCTTATCCGACAATACACCGAGTCGATCCCAACCGACTGCGAAGAGGCGGCGCGGCTTGACGGGGCCGGCGAGTTTACCATACTGTTTCGCGTCGTTATGCCCATGCTGCGCCCGGTTCTGGCAGTTGTGGCAATCCACACCTGTCTGGTCAATTGGAACTCGTTTCTTTTTCCCTTCATCCTCACCAATAGTACGTCCATGCGCACGCTGCCGGTGGGTGTGGCGCTATTGTCGCAGGGGGCTTATAGTATCGACTGGGGACATTTGATGGCGGCAGCAGTGATTTCTGCCGTTCCGGTTGTGGCTGCTTACCTTATTTTTCAACGTCAAATCATCCAGGGACTAACCGCAGGTATTTCTCGCTAGTATGACAGTTCTAAGTACGCTATCGCGGCAAAGCGCCTTCACATGTGTCGGTTTAATGTCGGGGACTTCCATGGACGGAGTCGATGCCGTCTTGCTGCGCATCACCGCAGCCGAGCACCATCCCGAGATCGATATTCTTGCAGCGCAAACCTTTGCCTACCCCGATGACTTGCATCAGCACTTGTTTGAGGTCGCTACCGGCGAACGTGTCACGACCGAGCAGATCGCCCGGCTTCACACATCGGTCGCCGTGGCGTTTGCGAACGCGTTTCATCAGGTCTGTCGAGGCGCAAGCATTGACGCCGCCAGCGTCGACTTTATTGGCTCGCACGGGCAGACAGTGGCCCATGCACCTGCCGGTGGGTTTGGCGAAGAGACGATCGCCGGAACGTTGCAGCTGGGGCCGCCCGGGATGATCGCGGCTCTGACCGGTGTCACCACCGTCGGTGATTTTCGCGGCGCCGACCTTGCGCTTGGAGGTCAGGGTGCGCCGTTAGCGCCTCACGCTGATTTTGTTCTTCGACGTAGCGACACCGAAAACCGCGCGATTGTTAACGTGGGCGGGATCGCAAATGTCACCTATCTACCTGCGGCTTGCGGTCGAAGCGATGTTGTCGCGTTTGATACCGGGCCGGGCAACATGGTAGTGGACCAGATCTATCGCGCGCTTCATCCCGACGCGGGTATCTTTGATGCCGAAGGTCAGGCCGCTAGCGCAGGCACGCCCAACGAAGAGCTCCTGGAGACGTTGCTGCGGGATCCGTTTTTTGAGTTGGTGCCGCCTAAGTCTGCGGGACATCGCGAGTTTGGGGCGCCGTTTGCGTGGCAACTCATGAATCGCGGCGAACAACTGGGTATGAACGGCGCTGATATTCTGGCCACGGCCGTGGAGTTGACGGTGCGAACCCTCACCGACGCATTGGCTCGTCACTGTCACGGGCTCGAAGCGGTGTATTTGACCGGTGGCGGAAGCCACAATCCGTTGATGGTAAGTGGTATTGCCCAGCGCTTGGGTGAGATACCTCTGCGTCCGATTGACGACTTGGGTATTCCGGCTGACGCCAAAGAGGCGATCGACTTTGCTCTGTTGGCTCGCGACGCGCTACTTGAACGCCCCAACGTCATTCGAAGTGCTACCGGCGCAAGCAGGGAGATCATTTTAGGACAGATTGCATTGGGAGGGGCGCGATGATCTTGCTGCGATGGTTGGTTGGTCTGCTTCTGGTCGGGACACTGGCATCATGTTCGTCATCGTCGCGCGAACGCGGTGGTGGAAGTGTTCCGGATATAAAGGTGTTGCTTGCCGATGCGCCCACACCGGTGACAGTGCGTGTGACCGGGCCGTACGTGGTCGCGACAATCTCTGGCCAAACGATGTTACGCGTCGGTGAATCCTCGGCGATTACGCTGGTAAGGCGCGGGGGCTCAATTGAAGTAAGAGCCGATGGCCAGTCGGCGGTGGCCGAAGATGACTTGCAGATTCGACCGGGAACCAACGCGTTTATCGAGCTTGATGGCGTTCGGTATGCGGGACAACTCAACGCGGTTCGCGGACCCAGCGGGAAGGTGTTGCTGATTAACCAACTACCGTTGGAGCGCTACCTCGAAGGCGTGCTGCCGCACGAAATCGGTTCGCCCGGCGCCGAGGCATTTGCTGCGATGAAGGTGCAGGCGCTTACCGCTCGTACCTACGCGTTGTCGCGCATGATGGAACGTGAAGGCCGGCCCTTTCATGTGTATTCCGGTGTTCGGGATCAGGTTTACGGTGGCGTCAGCCGCGAAAACAAGTTGGCCAGTGCAGCGGTTCGCGAGACTCGAGGGCGCACGGTAACCGCAGGAGGAAAGTTGGCGCGTACGTACTACAGCGCGACCTGCGGTGGGCACACTTCTGACATTCGACGAATGTGGCCGCAGCGCGAACCCGCCAACTACCTGGCGGGGGTTAGAGATCGTGTCGGCGGCGGCGCGACGTTGTGCTCGGGCGTTAACAAATTCCGTTGGCGGTTTACGTTTAGCGGCAGGGAGTTGGGTCAAACACTGCGTCAGACCCTTCCCAATGAACTCGGCGTTGATCGTGACCGTGTGGGGCAACTGAAGGATCTGCGTATTACCCGGAGATCTCCATCGGGAAGAGTGGAGTCGCTGGAGATTGTAACGACGAAGGAGACCTTCGTGGCCAGGGCCGATCGCATTCGCTGGGTGCTAATGACGGAGCCTTCTGTCAGTCGAATTCTGCCAAGTACATTGTTTGACCTGGAGCTAAAACATCGCGACGGCGTGCTAACATCAATCAGTATAGTTGGGGGAGGCAATGGGCACGGAGTGGGGATGTGTCAGAACGGCGCACTGGAAATGGCCCGTCGTGGATTCACAGCCGAGATGATTTTGGAACACTACTACCCAGGCGTTAGCATCGACCGAGAGTATTAGCATGACCGACGATCACGATATCGTAACTCCTGACGTTCGTTTTCATCTGATTCGCCGGATGGAGCACCACAAAGTAGTTGGCCTGGCTGGCCACGAACTTCAGCCCCACGAGCGCAAGTACCTGGAGTTCCATCGCGTTGCCGGAGTAATCCTGTTCGACCGTAACGTGCGCAGCGTTACTCAGGTGGTGGACCTGGTGGGTGCGACGACAGAGCTTCTTTCGGTCGACGACATTCCGCCGCTGGTGATGGCGGACCATGAGGGCGATGTGGTTAGCGCCTTAAGGCGCGTCATCGGAGTGCCGCCGTCCGCGCTTGCGATCGCCGCCACCGGCGACGTCGAGCTTGCACGTGAAGTCGCTTACGAAACCGGTCTGGTCATGCGCAAAGTTGGCGTAAACACGGTACTGGCGCCGGTTGCCGATTGCTTCTTTCGATTGCAAAGCCCGGTGACCGGCTTGCGAACCTTCGGGCGCAATCCGCTTAAGGTCGCCGAGTTTGTTTCCGCAACTGTCGATGGTTTCAAGCGAGCGGGAGTTGTGTGCTGCGTAAAGCACTTTCCCGGCCACGGCGCGACTCGTGAAGATTCGCACGACACACTTCCAGAAGTACTGAAGTCGATCGAAGAACTACGCAACGAAGACCTTATTCCGTTCCAAGCGGCTATTAAACAAGGCGTGGAGATGGTTATGACATCCCACGTTGCCTATCCTTTCGAAAAAGACACTTTGATTCCGGCGAGCTTTGATCGACGATTACTGCACGGCGAGCTACGGGACCGTTTAGCGTTTAACGGAGTAACCATTACTGATGCTCTGGAAATGGCGGGTGCGAGTTGGTACGCGCGGTCACGGTTTGGTGATCTCGCTGGCGGGTACGAACAAGCGCTGCTCGCCGGCAGTGACCTGCTGTTGCACACCCGCCCGATTCCCGAAACGGTTCGTCTTGACGCCGCCGACGACAAAGTGCAGTCCATTAATGTGATGGATACAATTATCAAGACACTCGACAAGGTGGTGGGCGCGCAGCGCGGCGATGAAGTGCTAAACGCTGCGGCGGAAGATAGCGAACCGTTGCGAAATCTTCTGGCGTTGTTGGACGCTTCCGCCGCACGAGTATCGAGCCTGCGCAAAAACCTGGCGCCCAAGTCTGACGAAGGGCCGCGCGTGGGAGGAAAGGTGGTTTCCTTCGACGCCTACCCGTCTGTTCCTAAAATCTACGACCAGGTGGCTGAGCGGGCGATTCGTGCGACCGACAAGCTGGCCAACTTCGATCTGCCAGATGTTGCGTATCTGGTGATGCCGGTCGTGTACGCACAAGGTGAAACCCTGGGGCGACAACACGTCGATGACATGGCCAACGAGTTGGTCGCTTCGTTACCGGATGTCAGTCGGTCGGACACCGTGGTGCGGTTTGTGGTCGACGACGACGGCGATCTTGTTCCCGACGTGGCACGGTCCGCGCCCAAGGTGATTGACGCCAGTCGCTACGTGCGTGGACAGGGTGGCGATGGTTTCGAACTCGAGCCCGACCAGGATTTGGTGCTTTTGTTTTCGGCGCGTGGCGTTCCCGATGAAGAGTTCATGGCCGGGCTGCAACGGCTCGCCGATCTTCACGACCCCGCGCTCATTATTGTGACCGGTTGGCCCATTTTGGATTGGATACCCGACGGCGTTCCCACGCTGGTCACCGCCGGTGCTTCCGTTCATGTGGCTCGGGCTGTGGTAAGGGTGCTAACCGGAGACCTTAAGCCCGACGACGACTTGTCAACCCTGCTTCCGGGGGATCCCTACGACCCGCTTCCAGAGGACGGGATTGGGGATTGACGACGCCGCAACTCGGTGCTAGAGTACGGTTTCTAGCCAAAAACGCATCGCGTTGGCGACACTTTGCGGGGTCGTAGTTCAGTTGGTTAGAACGCCGGCCTGTCACGCCGGAGGTCGCGAGTTCGAGTCTCGTCGGCCCCGCCATAAAACCCCCTGGGAACCCCCAGGGGTTTTTTCTTACCCACATTCGCGCATCGCGCTAAACTCGGACAATGCGTTTGTTCGCCCTTATTATTGCTATCGTTGCCGTGGTCAGCATTGCTGGTAGCGTTGCAAGTCCACCCGATGTCGTGCCCGACCCCGCCGTGGTGGCGGTCGACAGTCTGCGCGGCAAAGTCGTTGTGTTAGATTTCTGGGCGTCATGGTGCCGACCGTGTCGTCGCTCCTTTCCGTGGTGGAACGGTATGTACGAGCGCTACCGAGAAAGTGGTCTCGAAGTTATCGGCGTTTGCGTCGATCGCGACCGCGAGGTGGCCAGGTCCTTTCTGGAAAAGTATCAACCGGGATTCACCATCTGGTATGACACCGACGCAAAGTGGGCCAGGACCTATTCGCTTCCGGCAATGCCGAGCACCTATATCTACGGTCGCGATGGGCGCTTGCTGACCACGCATGTTGGTTTCCGCGAGTCGGACGCCGCAGAGCTCGAAGTTCTCATTCAATCCGCACTAGAGGAGACAAGCCCGTGAAGAGAACGACAATTGGATTGGTGCTCGTGGGGATGGCCCTGGTCCTGACCGGCTGCGGCGCGGGAATTGGTGTAGAACCGTGGGAGCGCGACATCCTTGCTCAGCCCAACATGCAGTTGGCCAAGGACGCGTTGGATTTGAAAATCGACGATCACATTTTCTTTAGCAAAGAAGCGTCCAGCGGTGGACGCGGGTTTGGCGGCGGGGGCTGCGGATGCAACTAGGCGCGGAAACCAAACACAAATCGATCCGCGCCCGACTCGCGACCGCAGCGGTCGCGGTGGTCGGAACGATTGCGCCAGCCAATGCAACCGAGATTAGTACCGCCGTGTTGCATTACACCGAACCCGACCGGGTAACGGTGGACGAACTCAACGTCCAGATGCGCCGGTTTTTGCGCGATGACCGTGTGTTCACATTAGGTCTGCAGGTTGATATCATGACTGGTGCCACGCCGATCGGCGCGCAGCGGTCGACGCAAGCGCAAACCTTCACGCGACCGTCGGGGCGTGCGGACTACGAAGTATCCGCCGGTAAGACGCCGCTGGAGCGCGTGTTTCAGGACAACCGCGCATCCCTCACCGTCGACTACGAGAGTCCCTGGGGGCGGCGAAACACCGTAGGCGTGGGCAGTAATGTCTCAATCGAGTACGACTACCTTTCGCTGGGTGCGAACGGACGATTCGCGAGGGACTTCAACAAACGAAACACAACTGTATCGGCGGCCGCGGCGTTTGCTTACGATCGGATTAATCCCGAAGGCGGCGTTCCCGTGGAATGGGCCGAGATGCAACCGTTGGGGCAGCCTGCGCCGCGACAAAGCGTTACTGAAAACAAAATGGTGGGCGACGCCGTGTTTGGCGTCACCCAGGTGCTGGATCGAAAAACCATCGTGCGGTGTAACTATTCGGCGTCGCGGGCGAGTGGTTATCAAAACGACCCGTACAAACTGGTCAGTGTGGTACAAGCACCCGGCGACGCCACGCCCGGCCTTCCCCTCACCGCGCGCTACGAGCGTCGCCGCAACACACGACTAAAGCAGAGTGTCTACGGCCTGGTTAAACGCGCGCTCGGGTCGCACGTAGTGGAGCTTAGCTATCGTTTTCTTTGGGACGATTGGGGCGTAAACTCGCACACCGCAGAGGCGAAGTTCGACTGGGAACTTGGTGGCGACCAGTATGTACAACCTGCAGTGCGCTGGTACGCTCAGTCAGCCGCCGACGACTTTGTTTATTTTGTTGTCGATGGCCAACCGCTGCCGCGGTTTGCGTCGGCTGACGTTCGTTTAGGGCAGTTCAACGCACC
This sequence comes from uncultured bacterium, assembly GCA_964588695.1. Lineage (GTDB taxonomy): Bacteria > Krumholzibacteriota > Krumholzibacteriia > WVZY01 > JAKEHA01 > CAZPQK01. The sequence goes on along the minus strand of CAZPQK010000007.1, from coordinate 28,490 downwards.
TTCGGTAATGATCAAGTACGGCAAGCGACTTGCCGACGGTCGAGAGGTAAACGTTCGCCTGGGATACTATCGGCAGATGGGGGACAGCAGTCCTCCCGAGGCGTTTGGGGTGATGGCGACTCAAGACTTGTTCCCAACGCTGGATGCATTCATTTTGCAGTTGGGCTACAACTTTTCTCGTTAATGAAAGGGCCCTCCGTTCGCGGAGGGCCTTTGGTTCTATGACCGAATCCAGACTGGAACGCTCGGAGTCCTACTGGCGGGGAACGTTTTCCGCTATGGCCAGCCCGTGTGAAGTGTTGATTGATACGGACGTACATGCCCACGCGGCCGCTGCCCTCGACGCGGCGCGTGCCGAAGCCTGGCGTATTGAGCGTGCCTTCAGTCGCTATCGCAACGACAACCTTATTCACGCAATCAATAATGCCAACGGCCGTCCGGTAGTTGTCGATGAAGAGTTGGCCGGACTGATCGACTTTGCCGATACCTGTTACCACTTAAGCGAAGGTCGCTTTGACATTACTTCCGGTGGGTTGCGTCAGGTGTGGCGTTTTGACGGTCGGTCGTCGGCGCCGACCCCGTCGCAAGTAGAAGACGCGCTGTCGCTAGTGGGGTGGGGCGCCGCGCGCTGGAGTCCTCCGCACCTGACACTTCCCGTGGGAATGGAGATCGACCTGGGGGGGATTGGTAAGGAGTACGCGGTCGACACCGCGGCGGCCCGAGCCCGCGAAGCCGCGGCGGAAGCATCGGTGGTAGTAAACTTTGGGGGAGACCTGCGCGCGACCGGGGTTCGCCGTGATGGCCGTGCGTGGCAGGTGGGAATCGAACGACCGGGCCTGGAGCACGAAGCGCTGCTGTCGGTTGATATCCGCAGCGGCGGGGTAGCGACCAGTGGCGACGCACGTCGCTACGTGATGCACAACGGTCGCAGACTGTCGCATATTCTCGATCCACGAACGGGGTGGCCGGTGAAGGAAGCGCCGCGGTCGGTGACGGTGGTTGCCGATCGCTGCCTCGATGCGGGTATCATGTCCACGTTGGCGATGCTTCACGGCGCCGATGCCGAGTCTTTTTTAGACGCCCAGGAGGTAAGGTACTGGTGCGTGCGTTGAACCGTTGCCGCCCGGGGCAAAACTGCGATACCATGACAGCCTAGCGAAAGCAGTCTGACCTGATCGAAATCTCCCGCATTGAAAACGCCACCAGCGAACAATGGGACGCCGCGTGGCAAGCCGACGAGTCCGCGACGTACTTTCAGTCGCGGGCCTGGTCCGAGCTTTGGCAGAAGTACTCCCCCCGCGAGTATCAACCAAGACCCGTGCGGGTACGCTTTTCCGACCACACAACCGCGGTTCTGGCGTTAACCCGGCAACGAAAGTTTGGCGGCCTGATACGACGGGCGGTGTCGGCCCCCCTGGCGGGGTTTGGCGGTTGGGTTAGCGAATACTCCCTGACCCCGGGGCACGGTAGTCTGCTAGCCCATGTAATACAAAAACAGCGGGCGTTTTATTGGCGGGTGAGTCCATTTGATCCCAGCGCGGCGTTAACAAGTCTTCCGTGCGAAGAAATCGATCATACCCAGGCGATACCGCTTCGCGACGGAAAGGACGCGGTTCTTTCGCTGGCAAAGAAGTCTCATCGCAACAGTACGTCACGGGCGCGCCGCCATGGGTTGACAGTCGATCGACTGACCTCCGATGGGGAAGCGGCGGATACCGACTGGGAATCCTACTACCAGGTTTATTTGGATTCGGTCAGACGATGGGGTGAGAAGGCTACTCAGGTGTATAGACGAGAGTTGTTTTCGGACTTGCAGCAACTTTCGGGCGTGGAGCTGTGGCTGGTACGCGACGAACAAACCGTCGTGGCAGGCGCAGTGTGCCTGGTTGCGAATCGTCATGTCGCTTATTGGCACGGTGCGGCCCTGGAATCCCACCTGCGAAAGTCTCCGGTGAACTTGTTAATGCAAACAGCCATTGAAGATGCGATCGACCGCGGTAAGTATTGGTTTGATTGCGGTTCGAGTGGTGGTCTAGAGGGAGTTGCCGCCTTCAAAGCGACGCTGGGTGCGGAGACATTGCCTTGTCCGGTGTTGCGTCGCGATCCGTTGTGGATTAATTGGGCGCGATCTTTACGGGGACGTGGACAATGAGGTTGGGGCTTAGATCGCTGGGGATCAATATTGCGGGAACGTTTGCGCGCCAGGTCGCCGCACTTGTGGTTGGTATTGGGTTGTCCGCAATCCTTGGGCGGTTATTGGGGAAAGAAGGCGTGGGGCTCTACGCCGCCACGCTACTCGTTGCCAACGTGCTCTACACGGCGACCAACTTGGGTATCCCGGCCGCCAACGGATACTATCTTGCCCGCGGTGTCGTTTCGCCGCGCCGCGCCCTGCGCGTCAATCTTTTGTGGTGGATTGCCCTTTCGTCGGTTGTTGGGGCATCTGCTTGGTGGGCACTTGGACGGTATGGTGCAAACTGGTTCAATCAGATTCCAGTCGAGTTCCTGCGGCTTGGCGCGCTGGCGTTTCCGGCGATCATGCTGCACACCTTTGTGAACAGTCTCTTCCAAGGACTGCAGGACTTCAAGCGGTTCAACATTATTGTGCTGCTGGTTCCGGTGATGATGTTGATCTGCGTTACCGGAATGATGGCGTGGAAGGGAGCAACACCTTACCACGCGGCGTTGGGTTTTGTTGTTGCCCATGTAATTATTGCGCCCATTGCTTACGCGATTTTCCAAAGTCGTTTGCCCGCCGAGCACCACCCGGGGAAGCTGGACGACGTGTTTGTCCGCAAGTCGGCCGGATACGGCGGTGTAGCGCATATCGCCACCAATCTAGCATTCTGGAACTATCGCCTGGATCAGTACCTGGTGAACTACTTCGTGGGCCCGGCAGGTTGGGGGATCTACTACATTGGCGTCTCGATTGCCGAGAAAGTGTGGATGGTATCTCACTCGGTGAGTACCGTAATGTTTCCCCGGTTGTCGAGCCTGGCGGAGGACGAATCAGCGCGACTGGCACTAACGCAGTTGGTTACACGTTTCTTGTTTGCGCTAACGGTTGTAGTTGGCGCGGTGTTGTTCTTGTTGGCTCCGACGTTCGTGACGATTGTGTACGGAAGCGACTTTGCTGTATCCGGTCAGGTGCTTCGCTGGTTGGTGCCGGGAATTGTCTTTGGCGCGGTGGCACGAGCCGTGTCAACCGATCTGGCTGCACGAGGACGAGTTGACATTAACCTGTACGTGGCAGTTTTCGTACTGGCCATAAATGTTTGCGCCAATCTGTATTTGATTCCTCGACACGGTGTGGTTGGTGCCGCGATGGGTACGTCGTTGGCGTACACTGCCAACATGCTAATCCGGATGACAATCTACGGGCGTATTGCAAAAACATCTCCACTTAAGCTGGTCGCGTTTTCACCCGGTGACCTTCGCTGGGCTCGCGAGCAGTTGGCGCTGTTGCGGGCGGAAGCAAAAGGGTAGCGATGAAACTTCACGTTCTGGTGATTCCATCGTGGTATGCCACACCCGAGCGACCGGTTCACGGCACATTCTTTTCTGACCAGGCAAGGGCGGTGCAGTCGTTAGGCCACACCGTTGGGGTTGTCTATCCAGAGCTGTACTCGCTCGCGAACGTCTCCGGCACTGGACTGCGACATAACTGGCTACAGGTTTCGGAGTCGGTTGAAGGCGAGCTCACCACGTTTCGAACCCGCGGGTGGCGGATTCCACGGATGAAGCGCTCAACCGAACAGTTGTGGGTACGCCAGGCGATCCGCCTTGCGATCGCTTACCAGCGTAAACACGGCGCGGTCGATGTCATTCATGCTCACTGTGTTCACAACGCCGGTGTCGCAGCCGCACAGCTTAAGGCGCGGCTGCGTATCCCGTTTGTGATCACCGAGCACTTTTCCGGGTACGAGCGCGACGTGCTTCGTGATGATCAGTTGATCTCGGCCAGTGATGTGTTTCATTCCGCCGACGCGATCGCCACCGTGAGCGAGGCGTTGAAGGATTCGATAAAAGGATACACTCGTAGCCGCGACGTCCGGGTCATTCCAAACCTGGTTAATACCGACGGGTTGACGATGCCGCCTACGCCACGAACGACGGATGGCGCTTTTGTGTTCTTTTCGCTTGGGTTCCTTACCGAAGTAAAGGGCTATGACATCGCGCTGCGCGCCCTGGCCATCGCGCGCGAGCGCGGAGCGAACATCAGGTTGATGTTGGGCGGCGACGGGGACCTGGGCCCGGAACTTCGCGGGTTGTGTTCGCGACTTGGAATGGATGATTTCGTCGAGTTCACCGGGTTGCTCAACCGAGAGCAAATCATACAACGGTGCTGGTCAGCACACGCGTTTCTTTCGTCGAGTCGCACGGAAACTTTTGGGGTCGCCATCATCGAAGGTATGGCGACCGGCTTACCCGTGCTGGCAACACGCTCGGGCGGTCCGGAATCTTACCTGACGCCGGAGACCGGTATACTGGTTCCAACCGAAGACGCGGAAGCCATGGCAACTGCAATGGCTGGGATGATGCACGCACGTCAGGAATGGACGGTGCGCGGGGCTGCCATCCGCGAGTCGGTTCAGGCCCGGTTCGACAGCAAGGTCGTCGGAGCGCGTATTGTCGACATGTACTTGCACGCCCTGGAGCAGCGGCGAGGCCGGTAATACATTATGTAGCAATAGGTTACATGGATGGTCGTCGGCCGCGTGGTGTCCTTGCGTGGGGGCGGTAACGGTAATACAATGGTTTTGGGTTGGGGTGCCGCCGAATCCCGTCGTCTCGATTTCAACTAACCTAGAATTGAGGGTAACCTTCGTGTTTGCCTCGGTCCGTCAACTGCTTGGCGGGATTGTTGACTACGCCGGTCTGTTTCCGCCGGCCCAGCTGGACATGCAGCAGGCCGCGCAAAACTATGCGCAGTACTTGCAACATCCCCAACGTTTTATGCTCGCACGCTTTGTCGTGCCGGTAGGCCGGCTGGATGAACTTGCCGAGTCCACTTTAGGTTTTGACTTTGCTGAGCCGTGGCCGTTGTCGGTGCTCATCGGCGACGACCTGACCGCCGACTTCGGTACGCTCGCGGCGTTTAATGAGCGCTATCCCGATCGTTTTGCGGGCACGATGATCGAAGTAAAAGCAGATAGCGCCGAGCGTATTGCCAAAATTGCCACCAGCACACCAATGGGAACTACAGCGTATGTCGAAATTCCATACGTTGAAGACCCCGACCCGCTGATCGCTACCATTAGGGAACATCGACTGTCCGCCAAAGCGCGAACCGGCGGTGTGACCGCCGCCGCATTTCCAACGGCAGAGGACCTGAGCCGGTTTGTGCTGACCTGTTACCGGCACGACGCGCCATTTAAGGCGACAGCGGGTTTGCACCATCCTGTGCGAGCCGAACATGGTTATACCTACGAGCCCGACACCGAGCGCGGAATGATGCATGGTTTCTTAAACGTGTTCCTGGCAGCGGCATTTTGTTACAACGGTCTGACCCGCGAAGACGCGCCCGAACTGCTGTTGGAATCTGACCCCGATGTTTTTGTCACGGACGAAAACGGAATTGCCTGGAGGCACTACCGGGTAACCACGAAAGAAATTGAGAAAGTTCGACGACGACTGGCGCGATCGTTTGGGTCGTGCTCGTTCACCGAACCTGCCGACGACTTGTCCACTCTTGGGTGGATCTAACCGACAAGGATGATCATGCATTCGACGACAGATCCTGCGTTGCAATCGTGGGTGCCCTCGGCCAACCACAGCGACACCGACTTTCCCGTTCAGAACCTGCCGTACGGTGTGTTTCGTTCGGCCAGTGCCGATCGCGATCGCATCGGCGTCGCCATCGGCGATAAGATTCTGGACCTTTCCGCAGCGCTTGAGTTGGGCGCTTTTGACAACACGTCGCAACCCGCGGCGGAAGCGTGCGGTGCGCCGCGCCTTAACGCGCTGATGGCGCTCGGTCCCACGCATTGGCGGTCGTTGCGCGGGCGGCTTAGCGAGTTGTTGCGCGAAGAAATCCCCGCCGAGGCACCGGCTCGCGACCAACTGGCAAACTGTCTGGTCGATCAGGATGAGGTAAGCATGCGTCTGCCTGCTGACGTAGGGGACTACACCGATTTCTATGCATCGGTGTATCACGCGACCAACGTGGGAAGCATGTTCCGGCCGGACAACCCACTGCTCCCCAACTATAAGCACATACCGATCGCGTACCACGGTCGGGCTTCGTCTTTAGTGGCCAGCGATACGCCAATCGTTCGTCCGTCGGGACAGACTAAAGCCGATGACGCGGACGCTCCGTCGTTTAGGCCTTGCAAGTTGCTGGACTATGAGCTGGAAATGGGAGTGTTTGTTGGCAACGGTAATCGCCAGGGTATGCCGATCCCCATCGGCGAAGCTGGCGACCATCTGTTTGGAATGTGCATTGTGAACGACTGGTCGGCACGCGATATTCAGAAATGGGAGTATCAACCGCTGGGACCGTTTCTGTCGAAGAGCTTTGCCACCACGCTGTCGCCGTGGGTAGTGACCATGGCGGCGCTGCGCCCGTTTCGCTGCTCCGCTTTTGACCGCCCAGAAGGCGACCCGGTGCCGCTACCGTACTTGAGCGACGACGATGACGCGGCCAGCGGGGGACTAAGTATCGATGTCGAAGTGTATTTGTCTACAACCAGTATGCGGGAGAAGTCCTTCGATCCGTTTCGATTGACCCAGGCCAACTTTTCCGATATGTACTGGACCGTCGCGCAGATGCTGACCCACCATACCAGTAACGGATGCAACGTTCGTCCCGGTGACTTGCTTGCCAGCGGTACCGTTTCTGGAAAAGACAAAGGCGCGCGTGGATGCCTATTGGAGCTCACGTGGCGAGGGTCCGAGCCGGTAGAATTGCCAACCGGAGAACAGCGCAAGTTCTTGCAGGATGGAGACGAAGTGGAGATTCGTGCTTTTTGTAAGCGCGATGGTGCACGACGGATTGGCTTTGGTAGCGCCCGTGGTATCGTTGAGGGGAGTCGGGTGTAGTGGGTTTCTTCGACCGTTTTGTGGGTGGAAACGAGCGTGATCCCGAACAGGCGATCGACGTTCGAGTTGCGACTTGTGCGGTTCTGGTAGAGATAGCGAGTTCCGACGACGAGTTTTCTACAACCGAACGCGAACGGATTCTGCAGTTGGTATCCGCCGAGTTTGGGCTTTCGCGAGAAGAAGCCGAAGAACTCGAGGCTGCGGCCAAGCAGGCGCTTGACGGGAGTATCGATCGCTTTCGTTTTACCAATACGATTAATCAGCACTACTCGTCGCAGGACCGAGAGCGCGTTGTGGAAATGCTATGGAAAGTTGTTTATGCGGACGGCGTGTTGGATCCACACGAAGACTTTGTGATTCACAAACTTGGTAAACTCTTGCGGCTATCGCATCGGCAGTTAATCGACGCCAAGCTGCGAGTCATTCACCACGACAAGTAGGGGAGTTAGCAATGCCAAGACTAACGTTCCATGGGCATTCCTGTGTGGAAGTTAATCACGACGGCACTCGCGTGCTGTTTGATCCGTTTCTGTCGCCGAACCCACAGGCGGACGTTAAGCCCGCGGATTTTGATCGTCTTGATGCGCTTCTGCTGACCCACGGTCATGGTGATCACATTGCCGACGTGGAGTCGATTGCTCAAAGTACGGCGGCCACTGTTGTCGGAAACTTTGAGGTCGCCAGTTACTTTGAGGCCAAAGGTCTCACCGCGCACCCAATGCACATCGGTGGACAATGGGAGTTTCCGTTTGGCACGGTGAAGCTGGTCGTGGCACACCATGGGTCCACCGGCCCCGGCGGCGAGGCGTTGGGTAGTCCGGCAGGGATCATCTACACGTTGGGGGGAAAGAAGTTACTTCACGCCGGCGACACCGCTCTTACCTACGACATGAAGCTTATCAAAGAGTACTGGGGCCCAATCGATCTGGCGCTGCTCCCGATTGGCGACAACTTTACTATGGGCATCGACGATGCCCTCATCGCCGCCGAGTTCATTGGCGCCAAACACTACGTCCCCATCCACTACAACACGTTTCCATACATCGAACTCGACCCTAAGGTCTTTGTTGACCGGCTGCAGCAGCAAGGAATGTCGGGTTCGGTGCTCTCGCCCGGCGATTCGATCGACTACTAACTAGGTGTTTGTTTCCATACTGCGGCCCGCGGGCCGACCCACGGGGGCGTTATTTTGCTGGTCAAATAGCGCCTCGTTTTTCATGATGGTGCCGACGCCTATCCTCTGGGGGGAAGAAATCGTGCGCCCAAACCGCTTTCTGTTAGTGCTCAGCGTAGCTGTCGCCGCCGCGGCGATATCCGTGCGCGCGAGTGCAGGCACCTACGTTGAAACCTTCAAAACGCTCTTTCTGCGCGATGTGGTAAACACGACTGCCGTGTGGGATACCGCCGCTGGCCAGATCGAGCTTCCCGGATTTCCCCTGGCGGCGGTAGACGCGATGTCGGGCCTGGGTGATGCCCGCGACGTTGCGCTTAGCGAACGTCGTGTGGTGGTCGCCGACCCAGGTGGTCAAATCTACGTGATCGACGCCAGCGATCCTACCAATCTTGTGTTTGTCGACGGCTATGGCGCGTCTGCTCTGGGAATTGATGCGCGTCACGGTCGTGCGGTGCTGGCACGTGGCGCGGCAGGAATAGAAGTCGTCGATGTGTCGGGGCCCACAATCGTGTCGCTGGGAACGGCCGCCACCGGGAGCATAGCCCGGGAAGTGTATTTTGACGGTCGCTACGCTTGGGTTGCCGCGCAAGACAGTTTAATCGTGTTTGCCGTTGGCGACATTGGCGCTCCCGGCAGGTTGGGAGCGGTAGCGACGCCGGGGTTAACACTTGCGACGGTGGTTGACGGCGATTTCGCGTTCGTCGCGGACGGGGCGTCGGGAGTGGCCGTCGTCGACGTTACCGATCCACAGGCGATGTCGGTTGTTGCCGGGTTCGCGACGCCGGGGTTCGCGCAGGACGTAGCACTTAACGGGAACTTGCTTGCGGTTGCGACCGGAGGAGACGGGGTTTCCGTTGTCGATGTGTCGTCGCCGCTAGCTCCGACGCTGTGGGCCGCCTACGACACCCCGGATCTCGCCACCGGCGTTTATTGGGCGGGGCGGATGCTTTACACGGGTGACGGAAACACCGGTGTGGTCTCGCTGGACGCATCGATCCAAAACCAGTTGAACCTTGTCGATACCCACGCCATCTCGGGGCGGGCTTACCGCGTTGGCGGATGGGGGAACCATCTTTTTGTCGCCGGCGGCGCGGGCGGCTTGTTTGTTCGCACCATCGGCGAGCCCATCAGTCCGCTCTTAGGTGACCTTGCCAATGGCCCCCCGGATCCACAGGCGATTTCTGTGGTTGGTCGCTACGCTTACACGGCGGCCGGGTTGGACGGAATGGTGATAGTGGACGTTGCCGATCCTAACGATGCGTTCACGCGCGGCGCGCACAACACACCCGGTTATGCATACGGTGTCCACGTTCGCGGCGATCTTGCGTATGTTGCCGACGGCGGCGGAGGACTGCGAGTGGTGGACATTGCCAATCCTGACGCACCTGCGTTGGTGGGAAGTGAAGGTACACCGGGAACTGCGTTCGACGTTGTTGTCGTTGCCGATACCGCGCTGGTTGCCGACGGTAACAGCGGTGTTCGGGTTGTCGACGTGACCAATCCTGGAATACCCAGCGGTGTTGCGTCGTGGGCGACCGGTGGAGACGAACGTAAGGTTATGGTGTTTGGGCGCGTCGGAGCGGCTGTTGGCCAGTCGGGAGCAGCGACCCGCGTGGTAACGTTTGATGTGGGTGACTTGTCGGGATATGCGCCATTGAGTTCCGGAGGTATCACGGGCACCTATGCCGATGCCGCCGTGTCCGGCAACCGCATTGTGCTGTTGACGACGAACGGCACAGTCGGGGTTCAGGAAGTAGCTGCGAACGGAACGGTTTCATTGCTCGGTGCCTACCTGGGCCTGACCGCAGGGGTCGCGCTGGCCGCGTGGGACAACGTCGTGGCCGTCCTTGAAGACGCGAACACACTGGTTGTACTCGACACCAGCGACCCAACCGCGATCGCCGAAGTTGGTCGGCAAGCGCTGGCGGCAAACGGTCGGTCGCTTGCGATGGATGGGCAATATGCATTCGTCGGCGACGACGGGCTGCGTATTGCACAGGTCATCAATAATCGTCGCGACCGGGTTAACAACCGCGTGCAGTCACTAAACATAAACGCGTCATTCGACGATGTGGTGAGCGTTAGGATTGGAGCAGACACAACCGCTGGTGTTGTTTTTGACGTAAGCGTCGATGGTGGTTCGCAGTGGAGTGTGGTTCCTGCTGACAATCAGTTCTATCGACTGGGTCAGGCGGGCGATGAGCTGCGTTGGCGTACAACCCATTCGTTGGCGCAGGCTGGCGTCGGACCAGCGGTTTCACAGCTTACACTGAGCTGGCTTGGCGAATCGGCGATTATCGAATCTACTGTGGATGTGCCCAGTGACAACGGTGGTTTTGTTCGCCTCTCACTTTCGCGTTCCGGCTATGATGTTGCCACCGAAGTGACGTTTCCAATCGTCAACTACACCATCCATCGGCGAATCTCGACGGCGGTGTTTGATCTGGCCGAACCGATAGCACTCGCAGAGCTTCCGCCCAACGTCCCGGACCTTGGGGAGAGGGTGGAGCTACGGCGACTTGATGATCGTTACCTGGCGCGCGGTGTAGTGACTTCCGGCGGTCTGGAAGTAGGCGATTCGTTTCCACCGGGAGTGTGGGAAATTGTCGGATTTGTTCCGTCGCTCCAGCAAGACGAGTATCTGACTATAGCCCCGACGCTTCAGGATTCAAGCAGCGTGTTTGACTATACGGTGTTTGTTGCGGTCGCTAACACGACGACGCCCGGTGTGTTCTTTGTAAGCGCACCCGACAGTGGATATTCGTTAGATAATTCGACCGACCTGATTCCGCCGGCTGCGCCCACGTCCTTTGTGGTTGAGTATCGGGCGGGCCAGGGGAATTGGCTAAACTGGGACGCGAACGTCGAACCGGACTTTCTGTATTACAAAGTCTATCGGGGAACCCACCCGGGTTTTGTTCCCACCGATACATTCCTTGTGCATCAGACATTTACTACCGAATGGAAAGACATGGGAGCGCCGTTGACGCCGCAATACTACAAGCTGCGAGCAGTCGACGGGAACATGAACGAAAGCATTCCAGCGGTGTTCTTCCTGGCGACGCCGGTTGTTCCCGCGAGCACTCCGGACGCAGTCTTACTTCCCGCCTATCCGAATCCGTTTAACCCGGTGACGACAATCCCAATTTACGTCAGCAGACGATCTCGCGTGATCATGACAATTTACGATTCGAAAGGTCGCAGAATAAAAACGTTGCTTGACGCGCAGTTGCCAGCCGGTCGCCATGAAGCGATGTGGGACGGACGCAATCGTTTCGGGCGTCCGGCAAGTTCGGGTGTCTATCTGGTTAAACTAGCTGTGGGCGATGTCAGTTCGACGCAAAAACTAACTTTGTTAAAATAATCAGTCGTTGGTTTGGGTCTCGAGCCATTCCGCAGTTACGCTGCGCGGACGAGTGATGGGTGTACCCAGTGCGCGGTTGATTACCAATTGCGCCACCATGCCGATTGCCAAAGAAATCGCGAACGGAACGGTGTAGTACTCCAGTTCACGGATTCCGAAATGGTACCAAAGGGCACCCATTCCCGCGTCCACGTTGGGGTATGGATTCTTCGCTTTGCCGTGTTCCTTTAAAACTTCGGGTATCACTTGTGACATTACGTCGACTGTCGCAAACACCGGGTCGTCGGGGAACGAGTGGCGACCAAGTTCGATAACCGCGGTAAAGCGGGGATCGAGACCACGAAGCACCGCGTGTCCGTAACCGGGGACCACGCGGCGAGCGTTAAGCGTTTCCCACGTGTATTCGCGCACCTGGTCGGCGGTCAACGCGCCACCGTAGCGGTCGATGCCATCCAGAACCCAGCGAGTTGACATCTGGCTAGCCAGCCCGTGCAGGGGGCCGGCAAGTCCGTTGAAGCCGGCAGCCACGGCCAGGTAACAGTTGGAAAGTACCGACCCTACGGTATGACACGCGAAGGCACACACGTTGCCGCCTTCGTGATCACTTTGCAGAATCGAAGCCATGCGCATCGCTGGTGCAAAGGCCTCGTCGGAGATTGCAAGCATGCGGCCGAAGTTTCCGGCCCAGTCCAGGTTCGGATCGGGTGTTATAGGATCGCCGTGCCCGTACCGCAGCCGATAGATGCCGGCGGCGATCTGAGGAAGCGCCGACAGAAGTCGCAGACCGTCGTCGAGGGTAAATCGCCAGTAATCGTCACGGCTAGCACCGGAGGCAAAAGCCTCCCGCAGCCGCGATTCGCGATCCATCACGGTCACGCCTGCAGACAGCATCGCCATAGGGTGGGTGTCGGATGGGCTCGCCCGCAGGAATTCCCAGATATCGTCGGGAACAGGGGCCTGGGCGGCGAGAGTGGCCCGCGCCTCTTGTGATTCCTCGTCAGTTGGCAGGCGACCAATCAACAACAAAAAGAAAACGTCTTCCGGGGACCGGGTGACCAGTTCGAGAACCGGGATGCCTCGAATTTTCAGACCGTCCTGCGGATCCACAACCGAGGTATCGCAAACCAGCCCGTTTACGCCACGCAGCCCGCCATAAACTTGCGCCGTAGTGACTTGCGAAACGACCCGATCACCGTATTTTTCAAGAATAGATTGCCGCTGGGCACGGATGTCGGGCACAGTGGCTTCGAAGTTTCTGTGAAATACGCTCATGAGTCGGATCCTGGGTTGAAGTTTCTCAGGAGTATAAGCGGCGTCGCGTTTGGCGACAAGCGCGTCGCGATCTGTCAGAAAAGAGGTAGCGATGGCAAAGGCTGTGTGGAACGGTACCGTAATCGCGGAGAGTGATCACACCGAAGTGGTGGAAGGAAATCACTACTTTCCGCCGGACACGATTCATCGGGAGTATTTTAAGGAAAGCTCCACGACGACGGTCTGCCCGTGGAAGGGCACGGCTAGCTACTATCACATAGAAGTCGGTGGAGAGGTAAATACCGACTCCGCCTGGTACTACCCAGATCCAAAAGAAGCCGCAGCCAACATTCGTGATCACATCGCCTTTTGGAAAGGTGTGCAGGTGGAGGCATAAAAAAACGGCGCCCCCGGGGAGGAAGGGGCGCCGTAGGCGAGGAGAGCAACGGGCTAGAATTGCTCTTCCTCGGTTGAGCCGGCCATTCCGAGCGTGGAGGTCAACCCACCGGTCGCGATGTCATTGATCGCGTCAAAGTAGCCGGTTCCTGCGAATTCCTGGTGGCGAATGGCTTCGTAGCCTTCGGACTCCGCACCGAATTCTTCTTGCTGAAGTTCCGAATAGGCAGCCATTCCACGGTCGCGATAGCCTTGCGCCAGGTTGAACATCGCCATGTTGAGCGAGTGAAATCCCGACAACGTTACAAACTGGAATTTGTAACCCATCGCGCCCAGCTGCTGCTGGAAAGTGGCGATGGTGGCGTCGTCGAGGTTTGCTTTCCAGTTGAAGGACGGCGAACAGTTGTACGACAACATTTTGCCGGGGAACTTGGCGTGAATCGCCTCGGCGAACGCACGGGCTTCCTCCAGATTCGGCTTAGAGGTCTCAAACCAAATGAGGTCGGCGTAAGGAGCGTACGCAAGGCCGCGTGAAATCGCCTGCTCCAACCCACACCGAACCCGGAAGAAGCCTTCGTGGGTACGTTCGCCAGTAATGAACTCGTGGTCGTAAGGATCGACATCGCTGGTAATCAGTCCGGCGCTGTCTGCGTCCGTGCGGGCGATGAGAATGGTGTCGACGCCCATGACGTCGGCGGCCAAACGAGCCGAGATTAGCTTGGTGACGAATTCCTGAGTCGGCACCAGTACCTTGCCGCCCAGGTGTCCGCACTTCTTAACCGAGGCCAATTGGTCTTCGAAGTGAACGCCGGCGGCGCCTTCGCGAATCATCGCCTTCATTAGCTCGAACGCGTGCAGCGTTCCGCCAAACCCGGCTTCGGCGTCGGCCACAATTGGGGCCAGCCAGTCGACGCTGTCGTCGCCACGCACATGGTGGATCTGGTCGGCACGCAGAAGTGCGTTGTTGATCCGCCGAATGTGCGTGGGAACGCTGTCCGCTGGGTACAGTGACTGGTCGGGATAGCTAGTGCACGCGCTGTTCGCATCGGCCGCAACCTGCCAACCGCTTATGTAGATCGCTTTGAGGCCGGCGCGAACATGTTGAATCGCCTGATTGCCCGTCACGGCGCTCAACGCGTGCACATAGTCTTCTTGGTTAAGCAAATGCCAAAGCTTCTCGGCGCCCATGCGCGCGAGCGAATATTCGATGTGGTAGGAACCACGAAGCTTGGCTACATCTTCGGCGGTGTACGGGCGAGTAATGCCTCGCCAGCGCGACGATGTGGTCCATTCCAATTTTTTGTCTTCGGCAAACGACCGGTCTTCCATGCTGCTGTCCTTAGGTGCGGGCGGTTGTTGTGCGATTGAGCTGATATGGGTTGTAAGTTTTAGTCCAGGTAGTCGTAGGCCACCTGCGGCATGAACTCCGGAAAACTCTCGTCGGTTAGCATGCGCTCGAACAGTTTGCCAGCGAGTTCGTATTTGCACCCGTGGTAGAGCTGTTCGCCCACGGAACGACACATGGCGTCCAGTTCGTCGTGAATAATCTTGTGAACCAGTTCCGGGGTGACGGTGCGACCGTCATCCAATCTGGCCTGGTGCCGCAACCACTGCCACACCTGGGCGCGACTGATCTCGGCGGTGGCCGCGTCTTCCATCAAATGATAAAGCGGGACGCACCCGTTTCCGCGCAACCAGGCCTCCAAATAAAGAATTCCGACGTTGATGTTCTGACGCAATCCGGCTTCGGTAATAGCGCCTTGCGGGACTGCAAGTAGATGCGCTGCGGAAACCCGGACGTCGTCGCGCGTGCGCGCGATCTGGTTGGCCATCGGCATATGTTTGTCGAAGATTTCGCGGGCTAGTGGTACCAGGCCCGGATGCGCAACCCAGGTGCCGTCGTGACCGGCGGTTACCTCACGCAACTTATCGTCGGTTACTTTCTGAATTGCCGCGCGGTTAGCGGTCTCGTCATTCTTGATGGGAATCTGCGCCGCCATGCCGCCCATCGCGTGGATGCCGCGACGGTGACAGGTTTTAATGAGCAGCTCCACGTAGGCGTTCAAGAACGGCGCCGTCATGGTGACGGTGGCGCGGTCCGGAAGTACAAACCCGGCGTGGTTGCGGAAGCGCTTGATGAACGAAAAGATGTAGTCCCAACGACCGCAGTTCAAACCGGCCGAATGGTCCCGCAGCTCGTAAAGGATTTCGTCCATCTCGAACGCGGCCAGAATGGTTTCGATTAGTACGGTTGCACGAATGGTACCGTTGGGAAGTCCGAGTTCGTTTTGAGCGAATACAAACACGTCGTTCCATAGCCGTGCTTCCAGATGGCTTTCCAATTTGGGCAGATAAAAATACGGACCGCTTCCTTGGTCCAGCAGCGCGTGCGCGTTGTTGAAGAAGAAAACGCCGAAGTCAAACAGGCTGCCCGAAATCGGTTCGCCGTCAATGATCACGTGCTTCTCTTCAAGGTGCCATCCCCGCGGGCGGACCAGCAGTGTCGCGGTGCGCTCGCCTAGCGAGTAGTGCTTGCCCTTATCGTTGGTAAACGTAATCGACCCAGCTACCGCGTCGAGCAGGTTGAGCTGCCCGTCAACACAGTTTTCCCAGGTCGGAGAGTTAGAGTCTTCGAAGTCGGCCATGTACAAGTTGGCGCCCGAGTTGAGCGCGTTGATGACCATCTTGCGGTCCACCGGCCCGGTGATCTCGACGCGGCGATCGCGGAGGTCGTCGGGGATAGGGGCGACCGTCCAGTCGGCTTCGCGGATGTGTTTAGTTTCGGCCAGGAAGTCGGGGAACTTGCCCGCGTCGATTTCCTTCTGGCGAATCGACCGCAGGGCTAGGAGCTCGCGTCGGCGACTACCGAACTCGCGCTGGAGTTTGGCGACGAATCGTAGCGCGTCGGGCGAAATGGCGGCGGTGTGCTCGACCGTAATGCCCCGGGTTACGACAATGCGCTCGTCGTTGAGGGTCGGATTGATGAGGGTCTTCGTGTTTGCCACGAGTCCGCCTCCTGGCTGTTTAATCTCACATGCAGCTGACGCTGTGATGTGCGGGCTGTTGGATGCAGCTGAACGCTGTGGATTGATGAACTCTGCTTTCTAGATGGCAAAAAATCGGCCAGCTTGCATTCGGGGGTGCGGTTAGAGGCTTCTCGACGACCTATCTATATCTTTTATAATAGCTTGCAGGGATGGCGGCCGGTCCCCACGGGCAACCCAGGCGGTTGTTGAAAGGCCAGCTTCGGGGGATTTACCCCAACCAGACAGGGGGAGCCCACACAGGATAGGGGGTTTACACGCGACCATGACCGAGGGGCAAGTATCCCCGGCCACCAAAAAGAAAAGAGCCGATCCGCAATGCGGACCGGCTCCAGAAGAACCTACAATCGAAAACCTTACGAAGTGTGGACGCCGTTCCGTTCCTCCATCGGGACGTACGGTTGCTCGCGCTTTCCTTCGTACACTTGCGCCGGGCGGAAAAGCCGGTTGTCCGACATTTGCTCGAGCCAGTGGGCCATCCAGCCGCCGATCCGCGAAATCGCGAAAATGGGGGTGAAGATGTCGGTCGGAATACTGAGTTTGTTGTAGACGATACCTGAGTAGAAATCCACATTCGGCCAGATTCCTCGCGAGCCAAGTTTGTCGGCGGCGATGCGCTCCAGTTCGACTGCGATATCGTAAAGCGGCGATCGTCCCAGCTTCTCGAACAACTGAGCGTTCAAACCCTGCAGAATGGTTGCCCGTGGATCCTTGGTCTTGTACACGCGGTGACCCAGGCCCATGATCTTTTCCTTTTTACCCGTCTTGGCTTCGAACCAATCGGCAACCGCTTCGGGCGAGCCAATCTCTTCGAGCATAACCAGCACGCGCTCGTTGGCACCGCCGTGCAATGGGCCCGATAAGCTGCCGACCGCAGCGGCTACGGCGGCGGCCGCCTCCGACTCGGTTGACGCCACAACGCGAGTAGCGAAGGTTGAGGCGTTCATGGTGTGGTCGGCGTGCAAGATAAGGCTCACGTTCATTACGTGGGCGGCAAAAGCGTCCGGCTTGTCGCCAGTCAGCATTCGCAAGAAGTCAGAAGAACGGCTCAACGACAGGTCGGGTTCGATGATCGGGAGGCCCTGCCGCGCGCGATGCGCTGCTGCAACCATCGTGGGGAACTTACCAATCAGTTCAATCGCTTGATGCTCGCGCTCTTCGGCGTCGGCAACCGCGCCTTTCTCCCAGAAGTTTCCGAGTGCGGCGACGGTGGCCTGCAGTGCCTGCATCGGGTGGGCGTTCTTGGGATAGCTCTCGATCGTGCGCTTAAGCTCGTCGGAAATTGGACGCGCCGCGCGAATCTTCGAGGTAAACGTATCAAGTTCGTCCTGCGTGGGTAGGTGTCCCCGCAGCAACAGAAAGCAGGTTTCTTCGAAGGTGCTGTGCGCAGCAAGTTCCTCAATGCGAATACCGCGGTATTCGAGGATGCCTTCTTCGCCGTTGATAAAGCTAATTGCGGATTCCGCGGCGGGTACTTTTGCTAAGCCGGGGACATATTCGATCATTGATGCTCCTTATTTTCCGTAACTGTTTTGTACCACTTAATATATACAACAAATTCGGGTTCCGCACAAGGACGCTGCACGCGCCCCCACTCGGCTATTTTGTTTATAAACAACTCTTTACGCGAGGTGGCGAGGGCACTCTGGCCAGGTTACTCGTCCGGACGCTCCCGGGGCTCAATTCGGCCTGGCCCCCCGAGGTCGGGGGCACAGACTCTCAGGAAGTTGCAGAAGTAACACACGTCGCGGCGGGCCACCTTTGCGAAGTCATCCTCTTGCGCCCGATTGTTCGCCGGGTCAACCAGGAGTGCCTGCATGTCTTTGATGCTACCCCGTAAGTAGCTTAGCAATTCCTCGGCCGCGCGCTCGCCGATCACGTCCTCTTCGACCCGGTTGTGAAATAGTTCGAAGCGTTTCATGTCCACGTGGGTGATGGGCACGCCGTAACGGTACGACGCATAGAAGGCATAGCAGGCCAGTTGCAGGCGATGCTCCGCAGGTTCTCCGCGCCCGGTCTTCCAATCCCACACTTCGATACGGTCGTCACCGCGCACACAGCAGTCCAATTTGATCACAATCTTCTTGTCGTCAAGCCGGAACTCGGAAAAGTTTTCAATTTCCAGGAATCGATCGGGCGGCAATTGCCGTAGTTGCTCCCAAGCCTCGGACGCATAGAAATTTCGTAAACAGTGGTCGACCTGGGCGGCTCGCGATTGCCACTCTTCGTTGGAAATCTCGATGTCGTATTCGTGCTCAAACAACCCGCAGGATTTGGGATTGTTGTGGTACCCTCCCGCTCGCGACGAACGAAAGTCGGCACGCATGCGGTTGCGGGTAAGTTCCAGAATTTCGTCGACCGGCAGCACGGGGATGCCACGGGAGACGTTAAGCAGCGAATGTCGAATGCATTCGTGAACAACGTCACCTACCCAGGTGTGGCGGTTCTGTAGTTGTTTAAGAACGTAGATCTGGCGGGTGCGCTTGTCGGCGTCCGGTTCCCAGCCACTCCAGTATCCGTAGTAGTTGAACCAATACTTGCGCGGGCAGTCACGAAAGGTATTGTCGCGAGAGACGGACCAGGAAAACTCATTCTTTAGGGGTTCGCGCATTGGCAAAAGATAGCAGGGAAATGGCTTTGGGTGGAGTAAGATGATCGGGTCGAAAGGAACCCAATGCTAAAGCGATCGATTCTAACTGTCGGGCCGTTTCAGTCCAACGTGGTGCTGGTGTGGTGCCCTCGAACTCGAGACGCCGTCTTGTTTGATGCCGGCGACGACGCTGCCAGCATACTCGCGCTCATCGAGGAAGTGGGTGCGAAGGTCAAAGCCGTTGTCCTTACCCACGCGCACATCGATCATGTAAGCGCATTGGCGGCCGTAGTCTCTGCACTCGATGGGGTTCCTGTTTTCATGCATAAGGCCGAGATTCCGATTTACGACATGCTTGCAGCGCAAGCGGCGATGTTTGGTCTCGACGCGCCGCAAAAGGTTAGCATTCAGGGTTACATTGCCGATGGCGAGACCCTTCACATCGGAGACAACGATGTAGGTGCCATCCACGCCCCCGGACATTCGCCGGGTTCGTTGTGTTTTCGATTCCAAGGAGAGCGCGGGCCGGAGTTGGTCGCGGGCGATACTCTTTTTATGGGAAGCATCGGCCGCACCGACCTGCCGGGAAGTAATCACAACGATATGATGCGGACGTTACGCGAGGTGTTTCTGCCCATGCCCGACGAACTTGTCGTTCATCCCGGGCACGGTCCGTCGACCACTATTGGCCAGGAAAAGCAAACCAACCCATTTGTGGCTCCGCTGGTGGACTAGCTGGCGTCCGCCGTGGCTTTGCCCGAAACGTCGGGGATGACCACGGTTTCGATTTGCTGTTTAGCGTGGTAGGAACTACGCACCAGCGGACCCGACTCGACGTGCTTAAAGCCCAGCTTCAAGCCCTCTTCGCGAATGTAGTTGAACTCTTCCAGGCTGTAGTATCGGTCGAGCGGTAGCGCCTTCTTCTTGGGAGGCAAGTACTGGCCTACGGTGAGAATATCGCAACCGGTATTGGCAATATCGCGCAGCGTGTCGAGGAGTTCGTCCATCGACTCGCCTAGTCCAACCATAATGCCGCACTTAACTTTCATGTCGATGCCGCGTTCGTCCCGCCAGATCACCGAATTTTCCAACACCTTCAACGTGTTTTCGTAGTTGGCTACGGGGCGCACCTTCTTGTACAACGCTGCGACGGTTTCGATATTGTGCGCCAGGCAATCGGGCCCCGCCTCCAAAACGATGTCGAGCAGGTCGCGCTTGCCATTGAAGTCGGGAATCAGGACTTCAACTTTGCAGTCCGGTAGTCGTCGGTTTAGCGCTCGGATTACATCCGCAAAATGTCCGGCACCCTCGTCGGGAAGGTCTTCGCGATCGACCGAGGTGATAACCGCGTACTCCAGCCCCAGGGCTTCGACGGCGTCGGCAACGTGTTCGGGTTCTTCCTGGTCAACCGCGCTCGGTTTGCCCTTAAGTACCGAACAGAACCCGCAGTGCCGGGTGCAGATGTCGCCCAAAATCATGAACGTTGCTGTGCCCTGGCCCCAGCATTCGTAGATGTTAGGGCAACGCGCTTCCTGACAAACGGTGTGCAGGTTTAACTTAGTAACAAGCTGGTTAACCTGCTTGTACTCTTCGTTTGTGCGCAGCCGGATCTTGAACCAGTCGGGACGTTCGGGGCGTTGCTTGGGGTTAACCGACATGAGCCTCTTTCTGATCAGTAGTAGCTAAAAACGAAAGGTCGCGGTTGAAGATGGCCCCAAAGTGGCCAGCAAAAGTTGCTTTGACGTCGTCCATCGGCGGTGCCGCGCCCAACTCTTTTTCCAGCGATGTCATCTCGCACCCGACAATACCGCAGGGATGAATGAGCTTAAAGTAGTCAAGGTCGGTCGAGACGTTTAGCGCAAATCCGTGCATGGTTACCCAGCGCGAAATCCGTATGCCGAGCGACGCAATTTTGCGGTCTGCGATCCATGCGCCGCGGTGTTCAGCGTGCCGACGTCCGCGGACCCCAAAACTCAACAGCGTTCGCAGAAGAACTTCTTCGAGGTCGAACACGTAACGCCGGATGTCGCGCTGGTCATCTTCTAGCGCCAGGATGGGGTAGCCAACCAGTTGCCCGGGGCCGTGATAGGTGGCGTCGCCACCGCGATCGGTGTTGGCCACGGAAACCCCGCGTTGCGCCAGAAAGTCAGGCGCGGCCAGAAGCGCGCTGCCGTCGGCATTGCGGCCGACGCTAATCACGTGCGGATGTTCGACAAAATAAAGCCGTTCGCCGCCGCGGCTGGCCTGGACTCGTTCGACTTCGTCTTTTTGGAGCGTAAACGCTTCGGCGTAGTCGAGATTTCCCAGGTCGATGACGTGGCAGCTCACTTGTTACTCCAGCGGCTTTTCGAGTTCCGCGCGAACCTTAGCCAGGAATTGCGACGCGTCGGATCCATCAATCAGGCGGTGGTCGTACGACATCGAGATATGAACAATCGGACGAATGGCAATCGCGTCGTCGATTACAACCGGGCGCTTCACAATGGCTCCAATTCCAAGAATCGCCGATTGCGGCTGATTGATAATCGGCATGCCGTGCAGGCTGCCCCAAACGCCGACATTGGTAATCGTAAACGTTCCGCCTTGCACGTCTTCGGGGACCAGACGCTTGGTGCGCGCGCGATCGGCCAGGTCGTTCGCCGTCTTGGCGATGCCCAAGAGGTTCATTTGTTCGGCGTTCTTAATGACCGGGACGATGAGCCCCTTGTCGATGGCGACGGCGATCCCCACATTGATCGAGCGATGGTAAACGACGTCGTCACCGTCGATTCGCGCGTTAATCACCGGAAACTCGCGAATCCCGTTGACGCATGCCTCAATGAAAAACGGAAGGTAGGTAAGCTTAACGCCCTGCGCCGCGTATTCGGCTTTCATGGCGTTGCGACGTTTGACCATGTTGTGCGCATCGACTTCGAAAACAGAATACACGTGAGCTGATGTGTCCTTGCTCATGCGCATGTGTTCGGCGATTTTCTTGCGCATGATCGACATGGGCTCGCGCACCACGTCGTCGCCGTCGGCAAAAGTAACCGGCGGTGTTGGCGCCGGCGCAGAAGCCGGTTTAGGAACAGACTGTGCGGTCGGAGCGGAAACCGGAGTCGGAGCGCCAACGGCACCCTTGCCACTGTCGATGAACGCGAGAACGTCCTTCTTGGTGATGCGCCCGCCGGCTCCGGTGCCGGGAACCAGAGAGAGGTCTACGCCGTGTTCAGCCGCAATCTTCTGTACGACGGGCGAGCTACGCACAACCGTCCCGTTACCGCCAGAGGCCGCCGCAGGAGCTGCTGCGGGCGCGGGGGGTGGCGCCGGCGCTGGCGCGGGTTCGGGCGTTGGTGCGGGTTTCGCAGACGGCTGGGGCGAGGCCGCCGCGCCGTCTCCGCCGATGCGGCCAACCACCGTGTTGATTTCCACGGTCTGGCCCTCTTCGACGAGAATCTCGCTCAACACACCTTCTCCGGGAGAAGGAATCTCGGCGTCAACTTTGTCGGTCGAGATCTCGAACAACGGCTCGTCGCGCTGAACCGAATCTCCGACACTCTTTAGCCACTTAACAATCGTGCCCTCGGCGATACTCTCGCCCATTTGCGGCATGATTACGTCCACGCTCATCGCTGATTCCTCTCTCGCTTACGAACGTTATGAGTGCACACTCTCAACATAGTATCGCGCCCGGCGGCGTCAAGCTTGAGCCACCCGGCAAAACATTCTCTAATATGCCGCCAGTTTCCGGGCCTTGGCCACAACCTTATCCACGTTGGGCAGGAAGAACTCTTCCAACGGCGGGCTGTAGGGAACCGGAGTGTCCGGCGGGGCAATTCTCACGATAGGGCCGTCCAGGTAGTCGAACGCCTTCTCTGCGATCCGCGAGACGATCTCGCCGCCGGGGCCACCGGTAAGCGTGGCCTCGTGGAGGACAATAATCTTGCCGGTTTTCTTAGCGGTTTCCAGTATCGCGTCTTCGTCGAACGGAAGAATACTGCGCAGGTCGATGACCTCTACTTCGATGCCTTCCTTGGCCAGCACTTCTGCAGCGTCGAGAGCGGTGTAGACCATGGCGCCGTAGGTGATGATCGACATGTCGTCGCCTTCGCGCCGCGTCGCAGCTTTTCCGATTTCGACGGTAAAGTCTTCGGTCGGGAGTTTTTCCTTAATCCGCCGGTAGAGAAACTTGTGCTCAAAGTAGAGCACCGGATCCGGGTCGCGAATCGCTGCCTTGATGAGTCCCTTGGCGTCGTACGCAGTGGAGGGGTACACCATCTTTAGTCCGGGCGTGTTAAAGAAAAACGATTCCACGTTCTGCGAGTGGAAAGGCCCGCCGTGAACTCCGCCGCCGCTCGGGCCGCGAACGACGATGGGAACGCCGGCACCCCAACGATAGCGGCACTTGGCAGCAAAGTTGGTGATTTGGTCGAAACCGCAGGAGATAAAATCGATAAACTGCATCTCGCACACCGGTTTCATCCCCACAAACGCGGCGCCAATCGCGGCGCCGACGATCGCCGACTCCGAGATGGGCGTGTCGATAACACGCATATCGCCGAACTCGTCGAGCATTCCTTTGGTCACTTTAAACGCGCCGCCGTAGATACCTACGTCTTCGCCCAGGACGAAAACCGAATCATCCCGGACCATCTCTTCCCAGATGCCTTCGCGGATCGCATCCACGTACGTCGTTACAGCCATGGGTTATCCATCTCCCGGTCTGCGTACACGTCCTTCAGGCAATCTTCGGGTTCGGGGTACGGTTGTTTGTCCGCCCAGTCAACGGCGTCGTCGATAATCTGCTTACACTCTTTGGCCATTTCGTCCAGCTTGGCCTGGTCGATGATGCCGTCTTTTAGCAGCACTTTTTCGTAGCGCACGATGGGGTCTTTCTTTTTCCACTCCTCGAAAAGTTCCGGAGGAACATAACCCGCGTCGTCGTGTGCGGAGTGTCCGGTCATTCGAAATGTCTTGTATTCGATTAGCGAAGGGCCACCACCGGAGCGCGCCAGATCTACAGCACGCTTGGACGATTCGTAAACCGCGAGTACATCGTTCCCGTCGACGACTTCTCCGGGCATGTTGTAACCGGGCGCGCGCATCGCGACGTCTGGCACCGCCATCTGCAACTCCATAGGCGTCGAGTACGCATATGCGTTGTTGTTCACGAAATAAACCACGGGAAGTTTGTGAACGGTGGCGAAGTTGATCCCTTCATGCCAGTCGCCGCGACTGGTCGCGCCCTCTCCGTTGTAGCAAAACGCTACGTTGTTTTGTCCTTTTTGCTTGAAGGCCAGTGCTACGCCGGCGGCCACTGGAACGTTGTCGCCAAGGTGACTAACGAAAGCGATGATGTTGTGGTTTAAGTCGCCCATGTGCATGTTGCCGTCTTTGCCCTTGGTAAGGCCAGCGGCACGACCCATGTACTGTGCCACGATGCGACGGGCGGAAACGCCTTGCATGAGAAAAATTCCCATGTCGCGATGCGACGGTGCGACCAGATCGTCTTCTAGGATGTGCATGGCGGTTCCAACCGAGATGGCTTCCTGCCCACGGCCGACGTACACGCCGCCGACGATCTTTCCCTGACGGTAGAGTTTTTGCTCCAGTCGGTCTTCGATTTCGCGGGTCAGCTTCATGTAATGAAGCATCTCGATTTTTCTTTCAGCCGGGATGTCCGCGCCTGGCTTTTTGCGGCGCCGACTTTTAGCGACTGTTTCCTCTGACATGATGTCCTCCGTTGGTAAACGCTGGCGCAGCGTCCTCCGCCCTAGATATGAATCGCTTCGTCAATCGTTGCGTGCGCCGTTTCTAGCACCGCTTCCGACAGTGTCGGGTGCGGGTGAATGGTGTGGGCCAACTCTTCCACCGTGGTTTCCAGGTGAAGGCCCAGCGAAGACTCCGCAATCAACTCGGTTGCGCGGGGTCCGATAATGTGAACGCCCAAGAGTTCGTCGTACTTGGCGTCGCCCACAATTTTCACAAATCCAGTGGTATCGCCCAGGATGCGCGCCTTGCCGATGGCCGAGAACGGAAACTTGCCAATCTTGACGTCGTATCCGGCTTCCTTGGCTTTCTTTTCGGTCATCCCGACGCTCGCGATTTCGGGGCTGGTGTAGGTACAGTTCGGTACCTTGTCGTAGTCGATTGGGTGTACGGGTTTGCCTGCGAGGTGATCGACGGCCAGGATCGCCTGCGCGGACGCAACATGAGCCAGCCAGGGTGCTTTAACCACATCGCCAATCGCGTAGACTTTGTCGACCGATGTTTGCATGTACTCGTTTACGGCAATGGTACGGCCGTCCATTGCAACGCCGATGCCTTCGTGGTTGAGTCCCTCGAGCACCGGTCGGCGGCCGGTGGCGACCAGAACCTTGTCGACGGTAAGCGTCTCGGCTTTGCCATTCTTTTCCATTGTCAGCGTTGCTTTACCACCAGAAACGCTCACTTGTTTTACTTCGGTGCCGACGTGGCTGGTAATGCCGCGTTTGCGAAATGCCTTTTCCAGCTCTTTGCCGACTTCGTGGTCTTCGATGGGTACGAGTTGGGGCATCAGCTCAATCACGTGGCATTCGGTACCGAACGACGTAAAGATCGAGGCGAACTCAACACCGACCGCGCCCGAGCCGATTACTGCCATTGATTTGGGGATTTCTTCCAGCTCAAGAATGTCGTCGCTGTCGATAATGACTTTGCGGTCGGGAGTCAGGTGGGGCAAGTGTGCCGGCGTTGAACCGGTTGCGATGATAACGTTGTCGGCGTGAATTTTTTCCTCGCCGTCGCCCTTAATAGAAATGGTATGTGCGTCAACAAAGCTGCCGAGCCCGGTGAAGACTTCCACTTTGCGCTTTTTCATCAGGTACTGAATGCCGCCCGCGTTCTTGTCCACAATGCCGCGCTTGCGCTGGTGAACTTTCGCGATGTCCAGCTTGATGTTGGAAACGCCGATGCCGTGTTCGTCGGCGTGCTTGATTTCGTCGTATATTTCGGCGGAATGGAGAAGGGCCTTGGTGGGAATACATCCCCGATGGGTACAGGTCCCGCCCAGAAACGGGTCCTTTTCGATAAGAGCAGTTTTCAGACCTAGCATGCCAGCGCGAATTGCCGCGACATACCCTCCCGGACCGCTACCGATGACCGCTACTTGAAACTGCTTCAACCCAATCTCCTTCTCAAAACAAAAAAAACCGCCCCCGCGGGCAAGCCTCGGCCGGGGGAAATCTAATGGCGGAATATAGGCACTTAAGTGACGCGTCGCTTAGGCGCGGTGACGCGCAAGTCGCGGAGGGACGTGATGGACGTGACCCTGATCCGACGCCCCCATCATACGGTTAGTGGCGTCTCGACGCAACCGAAAACCGGGCGTCTCCGGGCGCCCGCCTGGAAGGCTAAGCCAATAGATGGCAAATGGTTAACGGTACGAAGAGGGACTTTCGCCGATGGCAACGATGCTGCATGCCAGCGTGGGCTCCAGGCCCAGATCCCGCGCGCGCGCGACAACAGCATCGTCAGCGCTTCCGGGGTTCAGGAAGAGCGTGCCAGCGCCTTTTGCCGCGATATCGTCAAGGATCTGATAGGTGACTTCCGGATGCAGGTAAACCAGGACGACGTCCAGGTCTACGGGGATGTCGGTGACGCGGGCGTAGGTGCGGATTCCCTCGATCTTGGATTCGTGCGGATGAACGGGGTAAACGTCGTATCCTCTTGCGGAATAAGCACGTACGGCCTTGTTGCCGAACTTATCGCGATCCCGGGAGGCGCCGATAACCGCTACCGTCATGGGCTAGCGGGGTAGGGCTACGGCGTCAGTGGTGCCGCGAAAGGCCACGTCACCCGATCCGGCCGCCTCGCGGAAGCGGTTCGGGGTAGGTGTGGCTGGGGCGGTTGGGAACAGTTGCGCGGTGATGGTTACCGTACGTTTCCCAAATTCACGGGCCGCCGCGCTGTTCTCGAACCAGATATCGAGTCGTTTACGCCAGCGGCGATTCATGGAGTCTTCGATTTCGTAGTTGCCAATGCCGGTGATGTGGACTGTGTCACCAAACCGGAACGGTGCGTCATCGTCATAGCGCTGCAACATGTCCCGGGACAACGCCACGATTCCATGGCGCACGGACGTATTGGAAGCGGTAATAAAAGGCGTGTCGTCGGTTTGCCAAGGCGTACTGGAGTAGCCGGTGGCCACGACGTTAAGAGCGACTTCGCCGCCGCTAACAACCGTGTATCCGTGGTCGAGCAGTTTGGCGCGAAGGTCGGCCTGTTCATCCATTAAGTACGTAATCGTGTTGTGAAGGGTCGCGAGTTCGGCGGCGTCGGTTGCCCGCAGAGAAACGAAACGTTCCTGCAACTTGTGGTGCGCGGTGCGCTCTTTAATATACATCGCAGACGGCGCGACGGTGATTACCGCAACCGCTATGGTTGCGAGCGTTTGAGCTGGAGACAGGTTGCGCAACCACGTTCCAACTGCGCGAGAGCCAACGCCAACCCACCAAGCGGCGACGGCCAATGCCATCCAGCTTTGGTTAAAGCGGTAGGCGGCGCGTCTTAGCGTAGCACCAATGATCGGGGAAATACTTTTCATCGTGCGTAATCCAATCTGGGCTTAGATGCCCAAAAGCGCCGCTGGTGACGACGCTGGGTTCGGTGTTTAGTGCCTCCGAACCCGTATAAGGATAGGAATCACGCTGGGGAGTGTCAAAGAGAAAAAAGGTGTTTGCCGCATACGCGCGCGGCAAACACCTTATTCTACAGAGACTTAAAGAGCTTTGCTAATTACGGTCTTTTTCTCGAAATCGCGAGATCGGGGTGTCGCCGAAGAATTCGTCCAGGAAAACCTCGGTGTTGGTCGCGGGGAACGCGATGTAGAGCGGCAAGCCCCGGCCCTGGTCCCAAAAGGAAACGAACGGCTCGGATCCGTCGATGGCAACATGGAGTTTTACCACGGCGGCCTCTTTAATATCCGACTCCAGGAACGCCTCCGACGCCGTTGTGATGGCGACGTTGGCCTGCGAAAGATTCAATGGAAATATAAGACCGTAACGATGCGGGACTCGGTCCTCATAGCGACTTGTATGCAGTCGACCTAAAAGGATCTGATGTTCGAACAAAAAGTCGGCAAGAAAAATTGTCGTCTTATGTTGCGGTGTGCGCGACGCTCCAAACGTTTCGTTCTGGTCGATTGTGTGTCCGTAGATGCGATCGGCGTCGTAGTTCAGATCGGCACCGTACTTTATGCCGTTGCGTTCTTGTTCGCAATCAAACTTAAGCACTTGGTAGGTTTGCTTGTCGGCAACCGTTCGCGCCGAACCGGTCTGGGTGAGATTCGCCCGCTCCAATTTCATTATCGACGTCAGGATCAACCGGTTGGCGGTTTCTTCGATAGTTATGTCCGTGTGGCCGACCTTTTCGCCCTCAATTAGGACGGTGAAGGACACTTTTCCCGGGAGTTTTTGGGCGCCGGCGTCCGTCGCCGCGAGCGCCAGAAGCGCAGTTGCAGCCACCACAGCCCGTTTTCCCATCCCTAGTCCCAACATTCAATTTCCTCCATGATTGTTAAACGCGTGTATGGTCTTACACCGGGCCCGCGGAAAAGTGCCCGGCAAAGCCGCCCCGGCCTCAGTAGACTTCCGGTACGTAGAGATTGTCGGG
>CAZPQK010000006.1:0-270285 GCA_964588695.1 uncultured bacterium | reverse complement strand
GCGAAAGCAGCTTGCGGGTTGTCGATACCGTTCGCGAAAAGGGCGTGCTGGAGCGCGTAGGCGGCGACTATGCAAGGGCAGAGGCGTTGTTTAAGCAAGTGTTGACCGAACGCACGGAAAAGCTGGGAGCGTCGGCACGTGAGTCGATTATTTCGTTGAAGGATCTTGGCGACCTGTACGTGATGTGGGACGAAGGCGATCCGATTCCGATTCTTGAGCAAGCGCTGGCGCTTTCGAAAGAGAGTCTCGGGATTGACGACGATGTGACCGAAGAGGTTTCGTCGTCGTTAGGAGCAGCGTATCTGCTAAACGGTCAGCACGACCAGGCGGAACCGTTGTTGGTGGCCGCGATCGAAGCCAACGCGCGGCGCCACGGCCCCACAAATGCTGGAACATTGCAGTCAATGCAGAACCTGGCGTCGCTATATCGCGAACAGCGTCGTCTTAGCGAAGCCGAGCCGCTGTATCGCCGCGCGTATGAAGGTTCGGTGGAGGTTTTTGGCGAAGATCATCCCACCACGCTTCGAATGATGGGTAACCTGGGCTTACTACTGTCCGACATGGGTCAATACGACGACGCTTATACCTACTCCACCCGGATTGTTGAAATTCGCGAAGCAACCATTGGCCCCGACAAACCGCCTACGTTAGTAAGTCGCATTAACCTGGCACTGCTACTGATGCGCATGCAACGCTACGACGAGTGTGTGGCCAGTGCGCGAGAAACGCGCATGCGAATTGGCCGCTCGTTGGGTAGCGAGCACTTGTATGCCCACGTTCTGTCGGCAATCTTGGGCCGCGCACTTCATTTGGGGGGCAACCTAACCGAGGGCGAACGCACGTTGCGCGACGCCATCGCCGGCTCGCGCGATGTGTTACCCGAAGGTCATTGGCGCATCGGACGGCAACTGGTGTACTGGGGCGAGTGCTTGACCGACATGCGCCGCTTTGAACAGGCGGAGTCGGCTTTGTTGGAAGGACATGTCGTTCTGGAATCCACTTACGGCGGCGACCACGAGCAAACCCAAGGGGCAGCAAAGGCGCTCGCGGATTTGTACGATCGATGGGGACGAGCGGCCGACCGCGACACCTGGGCCGGGCGCGCAGGACTGTAACACCTTGTCTTTGTACGACTTACACAGACACCTCATCACCGCAGATTCTATGGCAGTCCCGACCGGGTTATGGCGAACAGTCATATGAAGGCGTGTACCTATCGCACGCCTGGAACGTTCCCCAAAACCCATTGGAGACCGCACGTGTCAGCGCCCGTCGTCAATATAGTCGAGTCGACTTCTACTCTGGAAAGCGCGGGGCTACTCGATCGCGCCCGTCGCTGCCAACTGTCCGGGCAGTTCGATCGCGCGCTGGACTGTTTGCAACAAGCGATCGGTCAGTTTCGTGATGCAGACGACCGGGTACCGCTGGCAACTGCGCACGTACAACTGGCCGCGCTTCATGAAGAGTTCGACGCCTGCACCGACGCCCACGCTCATTATCGAGCGTGCCTGGATGTGCTTCCCGCCGCGAGCAACGATGAGCTGCGCGCGATCGCACTAAACGGGTTAGGGCGGTCGGCGCAGCAGTTTGGCGATCTTGATGCTTCGCTCCGACATCACCACGAAAGCTTAAACCTGTTCAACGCGGCCGGCGATCACGCAGGAGAAGCACGGGTGCTGGATGATATCGGCGTCACCTACCAGGCGTCGGGCGATGCTTCCCTTGCGCAGCCGTTTCACGCGATGAGTCTTCGCATCCGCGAATCGTTGGGCGACGTTGACGGCCAATGCGCCAGCCTACTGAACCTGGCTCGCGTGTTTCTGGGTAAGCAGATGTCTAACAAGTCTCTAATGCTTTTGCGGCGCGCGGATGGGTTGGCGCGGCGCGGCGCGCTCCCCCGTCGTCAGTGTGACGTAAACGAGTTGATCGCACAGGCGTACGAGCGGCGCGGAGACTTTGAGTTGGCGCTGTCTCATTACCGCAAGTACCAGGACGCACGCGAGGCACTTTATGGCGCTGAAATGAGGGACCGAATCCGGTCGCTGCAATCGGGGTTCGATGCAGAACGCGCAGAAAGCGAGCAAAAGCAGAACGTGGAACTGCGCGCCAAGAACGAACAGTTGCAGACGCTTCTCGACGAATTAAATGACACGCAGGCACAACTGGTGCAATCAGAAAAGATGGCGGCGTTGGGTTCGTTGGTTGCTGGGATCGTTCACGAAATGAATACGCCGATGGGTGCGAGCAACAGCGCGATCGACGTCACCAACCGGTGTGTTGCGCGGTTGCAGGCGCTCGGAAGTGACTGCGACGAAGTTGCAACGTTGTGCGCGAACGGTCGGTTGGAGAAGCTGTTGGAGTCGATCGCAACCAGCCAACGGGTGACGAGTGACGCCCACTCGCGAATGACCGATATCTTGAGCAACTTGCAAACATTCATTCGGCTGGATGCGTGCGAACGCGAGACAGTAGACCTCCATATTGGCCTGGAGAGCGCGTTGGCACTTCTGGCCAACGACAGGACTGACCGCGTTGCGGTGACTCGGGATTTTGGTGTAATTCCCAAGGTCGAATGCGCTCCGGGCGATATGAACCAGGTCTTCATGAGTCTCTTGACTAACGCCGTCGAGGCGATCGACGGCGCCGGACAAATCACGGTTGCTACTAGTGCGAGTAGCGACGAGATTCGGATTGCGATTACCGACACCGGCAGAGGTATCGCGCCCGAGCAACTACCGCGCTTGTTCGATCCGGGTTTCTCGCGACGCGGCGCCCGCGTCAAGGCTGGCATGGGCCTAATGGTAAGTATAAGTATCGTACGTCAACACGGCGGCACCATCGACGTGGCTAGCACACCAGGACAAGGATCGACGTTTACCGTTGTGCTGCCTGCTCCGGCGTAGCGTCCGAGCAACTTACGCTCGACTTCGAGGCTTCGCCAGTAGCCTGCTGGCTAAGCACTACTCAAGCACATTCACGAAACAGTGAACCCCACCCATCATGTAGTGCAAGTACTCTGGCACCGGAATCACTTCGTAGCCAAGGTCTTCGTAAAGTTGCCGATTGCGTTCGTTAAAATCTAGAAGCTTAAACTGCTCGTCGCCGACATCGGTGAGATCCAGGGAAATACGCAACTGTCCGTCCGAACTGGTAACCGATTCGGTAATCCCGCGGAGCGTGTCGGGGTAAAGCGGCATCAACAGCTTCTCGCCCACTTGCACAACGTTAGTCCAGGACATCGACGCCAGAACGTGTCGCCAACTAACCGGTGACCGTTTTACCGTCACACCCAGACTATCCATCACAGCGGCGTAGTCGTCGTACTCAAGCGCGACGGTGCTAAGGCGATTGGACAACGACGCCAGCAACTCCTCGTCGTTGGGCTGGCTAAACGGCGTGACTACCGGGCGGTCGGCCGAAATGGCTTCTGCGAGGGCTTCGCGTTCCGGAGTTCCGAACGTTAGCTGAGACACCACCGCGTGATTTCCGCCCAAGACCACCAGCCCCATGTCGAGATGGTACTCAAAATACATTCGTGTGGCGGGGGCTGTCGTCGCTCGGCCGACGACCAGTACGTCGTCCACGCGGAAGGTTTCGGCGACGGCTGCCAGTAACGCAGAATCGTCGAGATGACTTGCCCACTCCCGCCGCTGGTAGATGCGGTTGTCGAACACAACCTTGCGTCCCATCACCAGAATGCGTTTCCCATCGGAATGGACAAACGCCAGGTTTCCGCCCTCAAACACGAACGGTGCAACCACGACGTCGTAATTGGGAAGCGCACTCTTTAGAAAGTCGGCGGTGGCGAATGCATCCGCTTTTGTGGTCGCGTGCTTGTTGGGCGAAACCACAACTGATGTCCCGCCGTCGGTTGTCGCCGCCACCGCAATGTCGCGCGCCCATTGCTTAAAGATCGGCGACGTTGAACTTACCGTCTTGTACTCGACGTTCTCGACACCGTTGCTGCGGAACAACGGAATGAGGGCGCGCTCGTACTGCTTGGTGCACAAGATGACTTGCCGCGCGCGCGGCGACAGTGCCCTGGCGATTTGCCGAATCTCGCGCACATAACTGTGGTGAAAATAGTCCCCGACAATCATTAGCGACAAGTCGCCCGTCTTGAGGTGCTCGTCAAAACGTGCGCCGGTGTCGGTTTCGGTGGTGTCGGTGTCCGCGGAACACGCATAGAGCGAGACGCCAAGCAAAAGCGTCACGGCCGTCCGTAGCGCCA
Organism: uncultured bacterium; assembly: GCA_964588695.1. Classification (GTDB taxonomy): domain Bacteria; phylum Krumholzibacteriota; class Krumholzibacteriia; order WVZY01; family JAKEHA01; genus CAZPQK01. Next base: position 266,054 of record CAZPQK010000006.1, on the reverse strand, counting down.
TAGGTTGGAAAGCCCGCAGCACTCGTCGCGTTCTTGCGAACCGGTAGCCGATAGTTGGAAACGACATTCGCATTGAAAAAGGCTAACACGAATCGTTTTGTTCTTGACGACTTTTTGGTTGGGACTTTCTCGCGAGGGACGGACGCTCCCGACAATGTGCTTGAACCGCGCCACAAACGCCGCTCAGTTACGATGTTCGCTGTTCGCTTTTTCTTCGTCAACACGGACGCGTTCGACGCTCTGCGCGCTTGTACGCAGGCCGCAAAACCCCATGTTATGTTGTCGTTAACGTGCCGACCAGAAAGGTTACGTTATGATCACGCCTCACAAATCGGTTCCGCTTTCCACACTCTCGCACGGCCAACTGCACCATCGTATTACAACATTAATGAGCCGCGAGCGTCGTGTCACGCTCCGCATTCTCGACCACCTTGCCGAACTCGATCGGCGTCGGCTGTATCGCGACCGCGGGCATAGCTCACTGTTTAGCTACGTTGTTAACGAGTTGGGCTACTCCACGTCGTCGGGTGTTCGGCGCATCGCGGCCGCGCGAGCGATTACCAAGCACCCTCCGCTTCGCGCGCTGTTGGAGCAGCGACAGATTACCCTCGGCGCGCTAAGCGCAGTCGCCGGTGTCATGAATGGCGATAATATTGAAGATCTCACGCAGCAACTGCGCGGCAAGTCGATTCGCGACGCGCAAGCCATCGTCGCGCAGGTGCGTGGAGACGACGTGACGCAACGCGATCGCATTCGCCCCGTTATCGCAAAGCCGACGGCAAACCGTTCACCTGGCCTGCCGCTGGCCACTTTATCGGCCAGCGCGGGTAGAGCGCCAAAAGATCACATTCAAAATGAATGTAAGAACGGGAACACGGACGCGAAAGAAAACCCCGAGGCCGAACGTCCGGTTACTATGCCCAAGGAACCGCGCCCGACGTGCGAGGTGTTGAAGCGGTATCGGGTGGAGTTTACCATCGATGAGACCACTACCGCGCAGCTGCAAAAGGCAATGGCCCTGGCCAGCCACCGCGTGCGAGGCGCGATGACGACCGAGCGCCTGTTGCAAATTGTTCTGGCCGAGTTTATTGAGCGTCACGATCCAGCGGCCCGTGCGCGTCGTCGCGAGGAGCGAATGGCGAAGTCAGCCGCAACCGATGGAGCGGACGCGAATCGCACCGCGACAACGCGGACGACTGATTCACGATCGGTGGATGCGGTGTCGTTAACGAGATCGACTGGTGCGACACGGCCTGAACCGACACGGCACATTCCCGCGCGCATACGCGATGACGTTTTCATTCGTGATGGAGGCCAGTGTACCTTTGTCGCTCCCGACGGCCACAGGTGTCTAGAGCAGGCCAGGCTGGAAGTCGACCACGTTGTGCCGTTTGCGCTGGGCGGGTCGCACTCGCCGGGGAATTTGCGACTGATGTGTCAGACCCACAACCGCTTGATGGCCGAGCGGATGTTCGGCAGCGACAAATCACATCCAAAATGAATGTGATTGGCGCGGTGCGACGACTTCTTCAAGACTACGTGAGTCGCTTTCTCTGTGGCGATATTCTTGAGGACAACGTCCTCGTCGCTCTTCCATGGGGCGAAAATGGTGCCGGACAACGTAAACGCCGCGACCTTAACTTTGCTCAAGGTAAGATTCCTTTGGGTAGATAGGACAGGGGATGCGCCCAACGGGCGAGGGCAGAGGTGCTGAAACTTGTTACAAATAGAGATCAGTCACCTTCGGCTTCACTTGCTCCATCGGCTTTGTCCAAGTTCAACAAAATCTCACCCGCTATCGTCGACCCTTTTGAAAGCATGTGAGTGAGAATAGTTCGTAGGGCATCGTTGGTAGGCACCTCATCGGCCAGATGTCGGATGATTCGTCCAAGGTCGCCGTAATCCAGCATCGGCTCGTAGGAAGCCAACACGAGTACCTTCACTAGGTCCGCCGTCGCTTCGGGGTATCGCCCGGGAATGCCGTTTTTCCTTAAGACGTGATAAACGAAATTACCAACCGCTCTATCGACTGAACTTTCACGAACGCGCGAAACTGCTTCTGGAAACATCTTACCAAGATGCGGGGCCCATTCTACCATCTTGCTAGCTTCGTCGCTTTCTAGCGGAACAGGCTTACCTACTAGTCTTCGAGACCAATATTCTCCGAGCCAACGGCTCCATACCTCGTCGGCTCTGGCTGAGCCGAGTTCTTGTAACAGTTCCGTAACCGCCTGGACAAACAGGACTCGGTCACTTGAGCTCGCCGTAGTCAAGAACTTGTTGATAAATCCACGACGAACCCTCGGGAGTTTGCTGATTAGGCAGAAGCTCGCTACATGTCGGATGAATCGCTCGCGAACGTCACGTAAATCAGCATCAAGCCGGCCAAAGGACCGCTGGTAGTGTGGGAGCAGCAATCGAAGGAGATCGTCGTGCCACCTTCCATAGAAAAGAAATCCGTGCCAAGCTTGTGTTGCTCTTCGCTGACCACTTCGCCACGAAAGGCGCGGCAACACAAACTCGGTAGCCCAATCCGCTTCCAAAACGTAGAAGAACTGCAGTTGGCCAACCAGGATGACGGTTGCCATCTCTCCGGCGAGAGTACTCTGTGACAGCATCTCCTCGAACAGCGTCTTATATTTCCTAGGGATTCCTCTCCAACGTGCGCCCGAAGCCTTCCGACGTAGCGACAACGCGCTCACGAAGAACTCTGCGAGATTGCCACCCGGGTTGTTTATTGCCGTAGTTACCCAGTCATTCGAATCTGATGTGTTGTGGTCAGCGCTCTCCACTGCCTCAGCCCAAACCTTAATGCCAATCCCCTCCGCCTTCGCCATGAGGTCTTTCGGAATACTGTAGTCCCCTTTTCCCACCCCCCCAGCCAGTAGCCAAGCCGCTCCTCTGCCCTCCGCGCGAAGTCGTGGGCTACCGTCCATCACAGATAACACGGCATCCCATTCCGCATCGCCCAACTCCGATTCAATCCAGCCCCAATAAATGTGCCACCAGAAGTCTTTCAGCGCGGGATTACGCTTCAATAAGCTGCGACACAGCTCTACTCCCCAGAGTGGAACCTGCTTTACTGCGGACGATAGTTCATGCAAAAGCCCCTCTCGTGTGGGGCCATCCAGGCGCTTCCCTTCATCAAAATTGAGAATGTATTCCGCTGTATCCTCGACGTCCATTTCTGCTAGCTCTGCGGAAGTCTTCGGACTCTCGTAGCCAACCTTTACTTCGCCCAACCAATACAGAAAATCAGGATGCTCGGACTGTTGGGCCTCAGGATACTTCTTCCGTAATCGTCTTAGCCGATCGCCCACGAGCTTGCACTTACCGTCAGTTGCATCGTGGAGCCACCAATAAAACCGGAGCAGGCTCCGCCAGTAGATGTCCGGCTCCGAATCGCCGTGGCGTTTGATCTTGCGCGAGGTAGCTGCTCTCGCTTCATTTAAGAGATCTCGCTTGGCGCCCAGGTCAGCCCCCGGATACGCGCTTTTGACTAGCTGAAAGAGCTCGTGGTGCGCTGCTAACGAATCAAGCAGGCGGTTCTTAACTACCCATATGAGCTTCTTTGACGCACTGATTCTCCGCGTCCTTCGCATTCCATCAATGGCCAACCTTCGTAGTAGCGGTGCCGGCGATTCAGCCCACTCGTCGATGAATCTCATCGCGATCGAGTGATCAGAACGAATGGTGTACTCGATGGAGTCGCGACAAGCGTCGATCAAGGGGTCAAAATCGCGGGGCAATTGGTTTTGCTGGTGTGGCTCGATCGCCGCCCTTTGAGTACTGAGTGAATCCATGTCATCGTCCGATATGCCATGACTTTTTCCGATTACATGCGACAACCATATGTTGTGAGTGCCAATACGAAGCAGATCCGTGGCGATCTCCCCGAGATTGGGCTTGAAGAGACTATCGACCGCCTTGTTGAGCGAATAGTGCGATCCGCGGATGAATATCTTCCCCCCAGTGAAAGTGGTATCTCCACTTGTATCTCCATAGTACGCCATCCCCTTCTCGAGCATAAGTTGCGGGCGAGTAAGGTGTTCAAATAGCCGGAGTACGAGCGGCCAAGAACCCGCAGCTCGTGCCTTCTCAAATAGGTACTCGAGGAATTCATGGTGCACTTCCGGTGCCGATTGATCCATGAGGATCGGCAGCCACGCCGTCATAGACTCCGCGCGGGGTTTCGTCTCGCTGTGCATTGCTTGAGCAATCGCCGTCCAGAGTACAGGGTTCATTTCTTGGCCATTGCCCTCAAACACTGCGAGAGCAACACGCGGTCTATTTAGGGCGAACCGCGCGAACCATTGAGCCAACATCCACGAACCATCCGGTTCAGGCGGCTGGCGATGAAACAAATCCTTCAATAGACCCCGATCGTTGGCCCAGCGCAACCACTCTGGGTCCTGTGCGTTGCGTACGAAGAAGTGCATTCGGCCCACATCCTCAACAACGCTCCGCAAGTAGTCGTCTTCCTCTGTCTGCGCAACCAGAGGGGGGCCGTTAAGTAACGCTTTGACGCGCTGTTCGTGATCCAAAGCACCCATGGTGGCATTCTCTGTCCAAGAACTCATGGATTCCCTTAGAACGCCGTGTCGATCACCCGAGTCGATCACGGGATATGGAATCGGAGTGATCCCAAGAAAGATCCAATCGTTGACTTTTCTCTTCGTTGTCAGCGCGAACAGGTTGGAGCGTCCGGGAGGTAGGCCGCGCGCCAGGTACTGCATTACAGTGTCATCGTGGCTGTAGCCTACAAACAGGACCACGAATTCCGAGTAAACGTCGCGAAGAAACTTACTCGCCCACCCATCAGTTATGTACGCTCGCCCGAAATCGCTGTCGGTGAGTACGAGCCGGTCCGCCGGCCCATCAACAGAGCCGTGCAAGTAAACTAATCCCTCGAAGCTGTGCCCCACCGGAAGGGCAGGTGCAGAATAGACCTCGGCCTGGGCGCCGTTCGCCGCTTCGAGCTCGGTAGTGAAATGTCTGTCAAAGTTCGTGGTAACGAGGCGTGTCTTGCCACTCGAGGCCAGGAGCATGGCGATGGATTTGTGAAGAGGATTAGGGCGGGATTTTGGGTTGGTCAGTAATTCCTTTGTGAGCTTGTGAACTTCCACACCGTCACTACGCAAGCGACCCAGAAAGCGGTCAATTGGCTCCTTCGGGTCGTGCCGGCGTCCCGTACCGCTCGCAATCCGCCTTACTAGCCCCTTGAAATCCGGGTAGTTCGATGGGGGCCCCATCGAGACGCCCGCCCCGGCAAAAACAACCAACCTCCCGTCACGTTGGGCGTTGAGTACCTCAGCCGGAAGATCTATGCCGCCAATCCTGATGTCGCACCAACCTTAGTAAACGTCTACTCGTTTGCTCCGTGGTGTTCGAATGCCCAACGCATTCAATCCGCTTGCGCAAGCCAACGACACAATACTGAGCCGGTCGTCAATGGAATCTCTCCGCGATATCTGGGTACGCGTTTTGGGGCAAGTGAGAAATGCTGTATGATCCAATCGCGGAGCTTCTTGCTATCTCCATCCGTTGAGTCCCGCCAGCATGGGCCATCTCGTGGCGAAGTCGTCATAAGATGTCCGTCTCCTCGAAACCCACGAGGTCCGTCCCAGTTTGCACTCCGCCACGCGCGTTGGATCCGTTGTTGGGCTCACGGACAAACAACGGGATGAAGATAGGATCCAACAGATCAAAATGGTGGAGGCGGCGGGAATCGAACCCGCGTCCGAAGATGCGACTACCTAAGCGTCTACGTGCGTAGTCCGTGATGAAATCTTACCTGTTGCCACCACCACGAACGCAAATTAGCAACAGGCCAGTCCGAAAAGTTTCGCGTGTTACACCCGGACACGTGCTAACGCTAGCTCCCAGAAAATGACGCCCCTACATCCCCCCTGGAAACCCAGAGAATGCGGGACGGGCTGTCTAGTTAAGCAGCCAGTGCGACGTTGTTGTCTGCACTTACATTTTTGCCACAGCAATTAACGAGTTCAGTGACATTGCTCGACACGCAGCCTAAGCATCCCTCACCCCCGTCGAAGCCAAATCGCCCCCACAGTTCGAAGCAGATGCACGGGCGCGCCGGGCGCCCGCTGAAGCTAGCCGAAATATAGCAAATCCGCAGCCAAACGGCAATTTGGCCAGGTGCGCGCCTAATATCGCCGCTTGCCGCCGTTCGGAACCCCAATACGGAGTGAGACACCGTGGTCCGCAGCGCCGTCGTCGATCTCTACGCTCGCCCATTCGAGGCGGACCAGTGTCGCCTCAATCGCAAGCACAACCCCGAATCCCCACGACGACCGCCACTCGTCCGGTAAAAACTCGCCCTGCCACTCGTGCAATCCGCCGCGCAGAAACAACGTATCCAAAACCCCAATCTCGCCGCCCAGTCGCCACTCCGCCGATCGTCCGTCGGCAAGCACGGACTCAACGTTACCCAGCACAACCACCATGGGCGCTTTACGGCGCAGGAGAAATCCCCGCACCGGAGACGCTAATCGCACACGGGTGCCCACAGTAGTTTGATCGTCGGGCCCCACGGCCGCGGGAACGAGCTTCTTGCCCAACCCAGATCGAACCACACCCAGCGACAGCGTCGTGCGATAGCCGCGCGACCGGCCGTAGCGTCGCCCCGCCAACACTCCGACGTCGTAGTTGGCACCCTCGTCGGAATCGGCGCGGGCGACCACTGGATCCGTCGCCGTCTTGCTAATGTCGATGATCTCCACGCCAGTACGGGCAACACCGAAACTCAAAAACGACCGCGACGTCGCCACTCCGGCGCCAACGCCAAACTTAATTGCGTCCTGCTGATGATCATTCTCAATCCATTCATGACCAAACCCGAAGGTCTGAGCAAAAGCACCGAGCGAATACCAGCGTCCGTCCCGCCAGTGATACGCGGCCATTCCTAAATCAACACCGCTGTACCTTGCATCGTTGCGGATGTTTCGCAACACTTCGCGCGAAAACACATTCAGCGACACCACTTCGTTTCCCCACGGCGCGATCGCGGGATTGAGCGAACGAGTGCCACTTTCGGACCCGTCGGCCACGCCGGTGTGCCCCATCGCGGTCGACCGCATGCTGGGCGATGCTCCGAACTCGTGGATTTCGGCGTGCGCGTGGCTGCCGAACAGCAGTGACAGAAGAACCAGAATACGTGGAATCGGAGGTTTCAATGCTTCCCTTGGCCGAAGGTAAGCAGGGGGCGACTCCCAGCAGTGTATCAGAACTTAAGCAAGATTGGAGCGCCCCATTCACATCCAAAATGTATGTGATTGGGGGAACGGCCGCAGCCAAACCATCAGCCCGCGCGGTTACGGCTCGTTAATATCGAGGCGGTAACGTTCTGCACGCATAACTCCCCCTTTTGAAATACGGGCTGGCTTCTACGGTTATCGTAGCACATGCGCAAATACGAGACCGTGTCGATTCAACGACACCTGTCGAAATGTCGACATGTCTACCGATTGTACACCCGGCTTCGCCGAAATCGCCCCGATCTGCGTTGACACGAAACTTTGATAATCTACATTCGTAGTATCTAGTACAAACATCGGTCGCTGCCCCCTTTGCGGACGACCTCCTCCCGCTGACCTTTAACGCCGACTCGTCGGCACTTGGGAGGATAACGATGAAGTATTGCATCGCAACCATCACGTTTCTAGTCGCCGCAGCGCTGGTTCTTACGTCCGTTGGCTGCAACCAAGGCACTACACCCACCGACGCTACGTCAACATCGGACATCGCGCTGCCGAAGATTGAACTTCACGGCGAATACGTCACCGATGATCAATTCGGAGAAGTTCACAACCAGATTGCTCGCGCGTACATCGCTCGACGCGGTTCGCAAGCGCCCAACCTGGATCGCTTTGTCGAAAACTTCTCTGGCGCCGTCAATGAAGTACTGGCGTCGCTGGGCGCCACCGAAACCATCGGCAGAGAGGACGTTATGGAAGTACTTCGCTATCACAACGACCTGATTACGACCGGAGTCTTCGACTTTTCGCGGCTGGACCGCAACCGGGTCAACCGGTTCCTGGACCACATGCGGGTTCACGACGGGTATACCAACGAAGAGATCACCGGGCTGCGTGAACTTCTGTTCTCAACGGACGACATCGCGACGCTTCAGGTGCGAAGCCGTGACAGTAGCCCTGACTATCGGGCCGCGGTCGACCTGTTTACCGCATCGACCGAGCTGTGGTCGGCAACGAACATCGACGGAACATTGCGGCCGGGCGACAACGGAAACGGTGGAGGTGGAAATGGAGGCCAGGGCGGCGGTGGCAACAATCACGGCGGTGGCGAAGCAACGGGGTTTGCGGGCCGCATTGTTGACACCCTGCTGGGCGTCAAAACGCGCCGATTGCTCGGCGACACACTGGGGTCGATTCTAGGAGCCGCCTCATCGATCCTGTTTGAAGAAATGGTCAACGGTCTCGACGACTATTTCTTTCCGTGTGCACACGGACCCTGCTTCTAGGCAGGCTCTCTATCCGAAAGGAGAACGATAATGTTGGGAATATGGGCCGCAGGTTGCGTCATCGCTATCGCGTTGTCGATAGGCGTTTTGGAGCGACTCTCGATCAAACTCGGCTCGATGGGTCTGGCAGGCGCTCTGCTTCTGATCTATTCCGCGACCGAGTTCCTGCGCACTGATTGGGGACAGGCCACCGACTGGGTCAGGCTGGTCGTCACCGTCGGTGCAATCGTTCTCATTGGTATTGGCATCGACCGCGCTGCTAAGGCGAGTTCCGAAGCCTAGCCGACCAGAAGCCTGGCGACATGTCAGTCAGACGGCGGAGTAACTACCCGCCGTCTGACTGACCAAACTACACCGCATTGTAAGCGCTAATACCGGCGCGTACGGTGGCCTCGGGCTACTTGAGTAAATGGATCTTTCGGGTAATCGCGCCACTCGCAGATTCCATCCGCAAGAAGTAGACACCACTTGCAAGTCGCGGCGAGTACGTCACCCGATAGTTGCCCGGCGGCTGTACAACGCCGTCGACAAGCACGTCAACCTGCCGACCCTTAACGTCATAAAGCGCGACGCGCACCTTACCCTCCGCCGCAACCTGGTACGACACGTTCGTCGTCGGGTTAAAGGGATTGGGATACACGTCCAACCGCTCGTCCGTGCGCGGCGACGGAGCATCACCAACGGCAGTTATCACGTCTTCACAGTTCCAACAACCGGTACGCGCGGCGTCATTCTGAAACATCCTCCAACTGTAAACGTCGCTGCCGTGCGGCGCGGCCCCGGTGTCTAGCACCCGAAGCTCGTTGGCTCCCAGCATAACGACTTCGTTACGTCCGTCGTTGTCGATGTCGCCAATTGCTGGCGTCTCTTCGATAACACCATTCAAGTTGCGCGGCCAACCCGGTGAATCTACGCCAAAGTTGGTGTACGAATAACCTACATTGGCACGCGTCGCGGTGACAATCTGTGAGGGAAACTGATGCACGATGTCGATTGCCGGCGGCGTAAAAATAAAAGACGGGCCGACATTAACCGGGAACCAACTGGGCTCGGTTCCGTCGGAACGAAACATGTGCACGTTCCCCGATCCGTCACGCTCGGCAAAGATAATCTCCGGTTCGCCGCCACTAATAATGTTCGCAAGCGAAGCGCTGGTTAGGGACGCACCCGAGGCAATTACCGCCGGGAATCCGGGATAGTCTGTGAGATCGTGATTCATTACGTACATGCGACTGCCGCTGCCGTCCACACTTGGAATAACAATCTCCAGGTCGCCGTCAGAATCGAGATCGGCAAGAGCTGGCGGGCCGGTTACCTGCTCGCCAAACACATTGCGAAAAGATTTAACACCGCCACTGCGGGTGAGCACGTGGAACCAATTGTTGCGCGAGGTCACGATCTCCATCTCGCCGTCGTTGTCGACATCCCCGATGGCCGCCGGTCCGATAGCGTTGTTAACAAAGTCACCGAGCGCTGGCGCCATATTTATTCCCTGATAGTTGAGTACTTTTATATCGTGTCCCGCCATCGCAACAATGTACCGGCGATTGGGAGGACCCAACGCGCCAATCGAAACATGCACAAAATTGGTATCATCGAGTTGCACCGGGAACCCAGGCAGGACGGCGCCGTCGCCGTTAAAAGCGTACACTTCGCCAAACCCGTTACCGACCGCAATCGTGTTGTTACCATTACCAATCAAATCGCCAACCGCTACCGGTGTATCGAACGCGATCTGCCCTATGTTCACCGGCCAACCCGGAACCGTGGTTCCATCGTGATTGACTACATGCACGTCACCCGAGATCGTCGCGAACACGATCTCTTTTTCCGGATCGCCGTCGACTTCGGCAATCGCGGGGGGCGTATGACCGCCACCAGTCACAGCCAGCGGAAAGCCGACTTCGGTATTGGCATAGCCGGGGTCGCGACGCCATTCGGCGTCGAAACGAACGGTATAGTCGGGGTCAACCGAGGCCGTCCACGCGATCGCCGGTTGCTCTCCGCGTGTGGGATCCAACGCCAGGCCGTACACTCGCGGTAAAGTTCCCGCATCCCAGATGGTTCGGGTGTACGTGGCCGGAGCGGTAAAAGTCGTCGGCGCCGCCAACGTTGACCTTACCAACTGCACCTGGTTAAAGGGTGGCCAGTACTCCCCTACTTCCACCCCCGCCATCACAATATCGCCGCTCGTCGAAAACACAATCTTCCCCGGCGAGTTGTCCAACCCCGACTCGACCAGACCACCAAAGGCCGTGCCATAGTTGGTTGAAACACTCACCCAATCGCGAAACGGCGAACCGTCGAAGTTCGTCATCGCGAACACAACCGTACCGAAGTTGGTGTCCGCGCCCAGCGAACCAAGCAGATGGTCGGCGGAAACGGTCCCGGCACTAATTACCGTTGGCGCTTCCCAACTGGCAAGCCCACTGCCGGCCCAACCCAACGCGCGCGCGTGGATGACATCGGTAACAGTGCCGGTTGTCGTGTAATCCGCATTCGCTCCCAGATGAACGTAGTTCCCGGCGCCGAACGCTATGTAGGGACTGTCGAACGAATCGTAAGAACTCGTAGCTGAATCCAAAACGCGGTAACCGGGGGCGTAAGAGCCGCCCCGATCGGTGGAACGAGCGAACCAAATGTCGTCGCCATTACCGTCGTCGCCTAACGCGGCAACGTAGACGTAGTAAGACGTGAAGTTTTCGTAGTCGGTATCAATGGACAACCGTCCAAACTTCCCGTGGTCGACACCCGCGTTCGCAAGGGCGGTCACGACCACCCAGGTTGGCGAAGCAACGGTAAAGTCCGCGTAGGCCACATGAACCTGATCGTCGCCAGTGGTGTTGGTGTACGCCAGAAAGATGCGGTTGTTGGTACCCTCACCGATGGTCATCGCAGCTCCGAAGAGCAATCCACTGGCATCGGAGAAGGTACTCCACAGCGTCCAGCTTTCGCCCCCGTCAGACGACTTGTAAACCGCCACCGATGAGACATTCCTTACCGCCAGGAGGTATTCGCCGCCAGATGTGATTGCCAAAAGGGGCGCGGTATTTTCGGTGCTCGCTACTTCCACATCGTCGCCGCCTGCGTCCACTAGCATCCCCGCTTCATCCAGCACCGACGTCAGGCTTCGCTGCGGACCTTCGTCTCCCTTTGCTGTCGAGTGGTACAGATCTGGAAACCCGGGGCGCTGTAACGGCGCACTCTCCAGGCCGGGCGTCGACGAAAGTTCACGACCACGGGCGGACCCGTCGCCAGCGGGCCGTTTGTGATTTCGAGCTAGCAAGGGATGATCAGGACGGTAGCGAACGACGTGCGCACGAAGCGCCGCTTCCTGTTCGGGAGAAACAGTCACCGTGCGCGGCGTCCCATCCACAATCCGCGTTGGACTGTCGTAGTGCTTAACCGGTCGACCAGTCGTGCTATCTCCCCAAACCGACGTCGTGGTCAACAACGTCGTCGCCAGAACCAAAAACGAGCACGCTGCGCGCGCCCAACGGCGCTTGCTCATGACAAACCCCCTGTGATGCGTGTACCCGGCTTGTGCCGGTGTGCGAAGTGATGTTGCTAGTCATACGTACAGCACTGCCAGCTCAAAGTTGGCGGAAAAACCATGTCAGATACCCACAGAGTATCTGATTGCCTGGCAACGCCTTAGCCGTTGGCCCCGGCGATTATACCGGTCACACCAGCCGGCGAATTGACTTTCCGATTTCGCCGCGAAACTTTGACGTCACCGCCGCCTGGTCGGCGAAGTCCGGCCAGCGCTCCGTCGCCTCTTGAACCCGCTCCAACGTATCCCGGGCGAAACCTCGCCGTAGTGAGGCAAAGTCGGCGACCGCTTCCAGGTCGGTCACGGCAAAGTCGTCACGCTTACCGTTAAGACTCAGCTGGTGCTGCGCAGTCCATGGTCCGTTGGGGTTATAGGCAAACGTCACGTCGTAAGCTGGCGATAGCCGCCAACGCCCGGCCTTGTCCATAAGAAACGCTACGTTCTTAACGTGGTCGTCCTGATTGCGCGCGATCACATTAAAAACCATTCGCACAAACATCTGCTCGATCTGCTCCACCGGCAGCGACAGCCGTCGCATCAGTTGAAACACTTGCTCGTAGGCATAGGCATTGGCACGATTGAAATCGAAATGAGCCAGCGCGCCTAGCGTCTGCATGTGAACTTTCTCTCCGCCTTTGGTGCGGTCGAAGCGGCGAGTCATAAAGTGACGACGATTCCCTTCGGTTAACAATCGACACTCGCTCATCTCCACGCCAGCGGCTTTCGCCATCAAGTAATAGGCATACTCGATCTGGCCGTAGCCACGGGGCACATCCAGTTCGCGGTCGCGGTCGCCATGCACTCCGTCGAATTTCAACAACCAATGGGCAAAACCCGGGCGCGCTGCTACCTGTCCTGAGCGAACCTCGTTGGTGTCGGGGTTCCACGCGATAATAGCCTTGGCGCGTGCGCCGCCGGCCGAAGTTCCCACACTTAGAATATCACGCAGCGCCTGCTCGCGATCCGGCTCGTCGAAAGATGCTTGCAACCCTTCGCGCTCGGCGAGAATCTCACCGGCCAGCTCGACCAACGACGCCACTTCCAGCAATGCGTCGTCGTCACGCGGCGGACCCAAGGCGGGCTCAAACTCAAGCGCGCCCATACCGCGAGTTCCCACGTAACACAGCCGTTCGACCGGCGTAAACGCGCCGATGTCTTTGCCTTCGCGCGCGAGCCATGCATCGATAACAGCATTACCAAACTTGTCGGGGAGCGAGTCGGCAAGCAGACCCGGTAAGCCGCGAAAGGTCTCCGGAGCCAACGCCGGAAACGAGAAGATCTGGTCCGAGAGTGGCATTGTTAGCGGCGCGACTTGGATCCCGCTTCGCTGAAAGGCATCCACGTATTCGAAGTTGCCCAGTCGCCGATCAGCATCCCAACTGACCGCACCAATAGTGCGCCCCCAAAGTCGTACACTTGCGACCGTCATGACTCATCGCCCCACGTCCACGGGGTGTCTTCCTTCGACTGTTCTTTGCGACCACGACTGCCGGTTCCGCGTTGCCGCCGTTTGCCATCCAACTCGAGTTGTTGCAGCGGACTCACCGGCGGCTCCGGCACCATCGCCTCCAGATTGGCCAGCAGGTCGAGCGCGCGGAGCACACCGATTAATGTGTCCAGTTGCACGGAGTTCCCGGCCTCCAATCGTTGGACCGTCGGCACCGACACGCCGGCCTCGCGCGCCAGCTGCTTTTGGGTGAGGTTCCGGTTTAGTCGGTAGCGGGCCAGTCGCTTCCCAATCGTCTCCATGGCGGCAGCATCGCTGGTTGTGGAGGTAATCATGTATCCCCTCATAAGTGATGTGCTAGGTGTCCTACGTGCTTTAATATATCAGTTATGATGCCTTAACACAACTAGAAATAACGGATAACATATCAATTATGATGCCCAATACCCGCCAGCTATAAATATTACATCACTTTTGATAGGTTAACAAATTCCCTGCTGGCCGGTAGCTTCTGCTATCCTGCCGCCATGGCCTCCCGCAAGACATTAAAAGGTGCCCGGTTCCGCGCCCTGGTGTGGACCTACCCGCTGTGGTCAAAGCTCTACCCGAGCGGCCACCGCCGCTACCACGCCCCCTACGGCCACATCTACCTGGACGTCACCGAATCCGAAATGATGTTGTGGCGCGCGTTTGGCCGATTCGAACGCAGCAAGCAAGCCGCGCTGAAACACCTGCTTAATCCCGGCGACGTGTTCGTGGACGTGGGAGCCAACAAGGGAGACTTTTCGCTGTTGGCATCTGGCCTGGTGGGCAAAGAGGGCAAAGTCATCGCGGTCGAACCCGAGCCGGAAAACTGCAAGTGGATTCAACAAAGTCTGGAATCCAACGGCTGCCGTAACGTTCGCCTGGTACAAGCCGCGCTCAGCGACCGCGACGGAACTGCGACCTTGCACCTGGGCAAGAAGAGTGGATGGCACAGCCTGGCCACCGACGCGCGTAGTTCTGGTGATCGGTTAAACGTAAAGACTATAACGATGGACACATTGCTTGCCGAGCACACCGACGGACGCGCCGACGTAATCAAAATCGACGTTGAAGGCGCGGAAGCGCAAGTTATCAACGGCGCGATGGCGACATTGTCGCGCGGCATCAACGCGCTTTTGTTAGATGTCCACCCCGCGTTGGGGGTAGACCCAATCGCCATCTGCGATGCGCTAGCCCCATACCAGCTTCAGCCAAACCACGAAGCGCGGCCGTTTAACCGACCGCTAAGCCCGGATGCCAACACCCGGGCGATCCTGTTTCGCCAGGCACCCCAACTTTATCGCCGATGATATGTATTGGTAACAACAGCCAACCCAGGAGGAGACCTACAATGTACAAATTCGGACTAATCGCCGCGTGTGTGCTAGCCGTCTCGATCGTCGATGTTGCGGTAGCCCAAGAGCAAACCGGTCGAGTCGGAGGCCGGGTCGGAATCGGTACCGACATAACCGGCGGTATCGCGTTCGGCGCGCAACTCGATTACACCCAGTTCCAGGGAGTGAACGCGTTTGAGATGGGGATCATGCTGTTCGGCGGTTCTTTTGAAGAAGAGTCCGACAACGGCGCTAACACTTATACCGAAACCACAGACGTGTTTGTGGTCGGCGCGATCGCCAACTACCTCTTCGGTTACAACAAAGAGAGCGGCGGCCCGTACTTTGTGACTGGTGTAGGCGTTGGCGCCATTTCAGTTTCGTGGGAAGAGCAGAGCGACACCGACACCTCGTTGGGAACACCGCTTGCCAATGGCGGTAGTTCGCAGTCCGAAGACGGGACCGTCGGCGGGCTGGTCATTAACTTTGGGATTGGCAAACGGCTTAACGAGCGCGCCGACATCCGCGCGCAAGTTCCAACGTTCTTCATTTCAGGTGGCGACGAGCGCGACGGCGCGACAGTTCCCACATTTACCGTTACGTTCGGGTACGCTTTCCAATAGCAGAACTGGTGCCGCGAGCACGGGCTCGCGGCACTTTTGCCAACAGATCCTACGACGCTTCGCGTGCCATTCGCGGCAGCTTCGCCATCTTGTCGAGCGCGCGGTCTTCGATGTCGTCCATAAACAACTGTAGATGCGGAAACGGAATCTGAATATCTGCGTTGTCCAGCGCGACCTTGCATGCTTCCAGCGTGCGTACGGTAACGTCCATCTCGTCGGCGGCGTTTTCGATCCAAACGCGAACCTGCAAGTTCACGCTCGAATCGCCCAACTCCACCATGGCAATCTGCGTAGCCGGTCGCTTCAGCACCTTGTCGATTGACTCGGTAGCTTGCATCAATACTTCACGGGCTTGCGCGATGTCTTCCTTATACGCAATCCCGACAGGGATATCGATTCGCGTGTGGCCGTGTTTGGAATGGTTTTCCAGCACCGCATCGATGATCACCTTATTGGGAATCACGACGTAGGTATTGCGGCGGGTTCGAATGCGGGTGGAGCGCAGCGTTATGTCGCGCACGTCGCCGTACTGTTCGTCGACAGTGATGAAGTCACCGACCTTAAACGGCTTGTCCATGAAGATGACAAACCCCGCAATGATGTTGGCCAGGATGTCCTGCGCTGCAAAACCAATGGCGATACCCGCGACCCCCAGGCCGGTAAGCGCGGCGGTAACGTTAATACCAACCTGGCTAGCGGCCATCACCAGCCCAAAGATCACCAGCACCGCGCGATAGATGCGATCCACCAGCAAGGTGGTCAACACCGGGTCCAAATTCATTCGGTTTAGCAGCCCTTTTAGCGGCGCACGGGTGAGTCGGAACAGCGCATAAAACAAAAACAGGATGACAATTCCTATCCCCAATCGCGGCAGGAACGCCACCATCTCGGTGACAATCAGTTCGACGTTCATCAACTCAATCAACCTATCCATGATTCCTCCTCGGCATCTGCGGACGCGAGCACGCGCCCGAGTAACAGCCCGTTGGTCGCTAGTGTAACAGGCTTAACAGCAATGGGATAGCACTGGAACTTGCGCCGTGGGGACGGTAGAATGGTTGGATGCATTTGCCCACCCACACTCGCACGTCGCCACTGCGTCGCCGACCCGGTCCCGCGTACCTGGTGGAAACCGGCGCGGCGCGCCTGGAAGACCTGTTCGAACACCCGGCGCCGCTCGAGCTTGAAATCGGCTCCGGCAAGGGAAAGTTCCTGCTGTATCGCGCACAGGCTCATCCCGACATCAACTTCGTGGGATTTGACTATGTGTGGAAGTATCTCAAGAAAGGGCACGAAAAACAAAAGAAGCGCGACGTGGGAAACTTGCGCTTTTTTAAGGCCGAAGCCAACGATGTGATTAATAGCTACGTCGCGACCGAATCGTTAACGGTTTGCCACATCTACTTTCCTGATCCCTGGCACAAGAAACGTCACCATAAGCGGCGATTACTGACCGCCGATTTCTTTACCCGATTGCACGATCGGGTCAAGTCAGGCGGTTTGGTAGAGCTGGCCAGCGACAACGCCGACTACGTCGCGATGTTTCGGGAAAGCATCATGGAGACAAAGTCGCTGTGGTCGGACATTCGCGAGGCCAAAAACGAGCGCCTGTTTGACCCCGAATACAAGACGAACTTCGAGCTCAAGTATGAGCAAGAGGGGCGCGACCTGTTTTACATCGAACTCCGCAAGTAGCGCGTCACAGAATCCCCTGCGCGAGCATCGCGTCGGCGACTTTCTTGAATCCACCCACGTTAGCACCTTTAATATAGTCAACGCTCTTGCCGTTCGAACCGTGTTCGACACAGGTTTCGTGAATGTTGGCCATGATTTCCTGCAACCGCGAGTCCACTTCGTCGCGATCCCACGACACGCGAATAGAGTTCTGGCTCATTTCCAGCCCCGAAGTCGCCACTCCGCCCGCGTTGGCAGCCTTACCCGGAGCAAACATAACGTTGGAATTGCGAAAGACTTTAATGCCCTCCGGTGTGGTGGGCATGTTAGCGCCTTCGGCCACGGCTCGCGCTCCGTTGCCGACCAGTGCTTTTGCTTCTTTTTCGTCGAGTTCGTTCTGCGTTGCGCACGGAAAGGCCACATCGCACTTGATGTCCCACGGATCCCTACCTTCGCGATACTCGCAACCAAACTCGTCGGCGTATTCGTGGATGCGTCCGCGACGGTTCTCCTTAAGATCTCGCAGGAACTCAAACCGGTCGCCAGAAATCCCTTCCGGGTCGTAGACACTTCCGCCAGAATCCGACGCCGTAATCACCCTCGCGCCAAGTTGGTTTAGCTTGTCAATACTGTACAGTGCAACGTTGCCCGACCCCGACACGCAGGCAACCTTGCCGTCTAAGTCTTCGCCAACGTTTTTGAACATGCTCTGCATGAAATAAACCGCGCCGTACCCGGTCGCCTCTTTCCGAATCAACGACCCGCCGAACTCAAGGCCCTTACCGGTAAGAACGCCGGTGAATTCGTTCCGAAGCTTTTTGTACTGCCCGAACAGATACCCAACTTCGCGGCTGCCGACGCCGATATCCCCGGCGGGGACGTCCACGTTGGGGCCGATGTGACGAAACAACTCAGACATGAACGCCTGACAAAATCTCATGACCTCCGCATCGGATTTCTGTTTTGGGTCGAAGTCCGAGCCGCCTTTGCCGCCGCCCATTGGCAACCCGGTAAGACTGTTCTTTAGAATCTGCTCGAACCCTAAAAACTTAAGAATCGATTCATTTACCGAGCGATGAAAACGCAGACCACCTTTGTACGGCCCAATCGCGCTGTTAAATTGCACGCGAAAACCCCGGTTGACCTGGACCTTGCCAGCATCGTCAACCCACGTGACACGGAACTTGACCAGTCGTTCCGGTTCGGTAATGCGCTCGAGAATCCCCGCTTCTTGATAGCGTAGATTGTCACGAACCAACGGCATCACGTTTTCCACAACCTCGCGTACCGCCTGTATAAACTCGGGCTGCTGCGGGTTTCGCCGCGCCACCTGATCGACAAACTGCTCGACTTCGGTCGACATGTTGAGTCCTTCGGGTTGGGACCAGATACAGCTACAGCGCAGCCGATTTGGTCTAATCAGATTTCTGTATGTGTGGTAGCCTACTTGTAAGGCTTCTGCAAGAATACGTAGGAAGTCGATCAAGGGCAAGAGGCCCGCTATTGGCCGGACGCTACCTTACCCGACCAAGGGAGGAAATCACGTGCTTCAAGATAAGTACCGCGACGTGCTTTCGCTGGGCGAAGAGCTTGGTGTTAAGGATGGTTATGTTAACGAAGAGGGCGGCAAGCTGAAGATTGGTGGCACCGCCGAGTATCAGTATGACAAAGACCGCCTGTGGGACAAAATCAAAGGCCACCAGGGCTGGGAGAACGAAATCGAAGCAGACATCAATGTCGCCAACACCGAAATCTATGGCGTCTACGAAGTCGTTTCGGGTGACTCGCTGTCAAAAAT
The DNA here is from genome assembly GCA_964588695.1 of uncultured bacterium. Lineage (GTDB taxonomy): Bacteria > Krumholzibacteriota > Krumholzibacteriia > WVZY01 > JAKEHA01 > CAZPQK01. The sequence continues at coordinate 247,098 of CAZPQK010000006.1, read as the reverse complement.
TTCGAAGCTCCACTACGGTGACCCGATGCGCTACATGGAAATTTTTGAGCTGAACAACGATATCCTGACCAACCCTGACCTCATCAAAGTTGGTCAAAAGCTTAAAATCCCAGCCAAGTAGTTGGCGCTGCCACGGGTCACACAAGTGACCCGTGGCTGGCTGCCTGGTCGCCATACCAACCACGAAGCCAATGTTTAAAAAACCTGTTCGCCGCCGCGTTCGCCTGACACGCCCAGGGTTTAAGCCGGGAACTGCTCCGGGTACCCTGGTTGCGCATCCCGATAGCCCGCATCCGGTGGTCACCGCCACCACTTACCACGAAGGAGAGGTCGAAACCCAGACACTCGCCGACCTTTCCGGTGTCAAAGCCCTTCGCGAACAGCGCGGTCATTTGTGGTTAGACGTCACCGGCCTGGGTGACGCTGGTGTCTTTGAGGCGTTGGGACAGGAGTTTGGCATTAGCACTCTGGTGCTGGAAGACATTCTAAACATTCCGCAGCGTCCCAAACTTGACGCTTACTCCGGCTTTGTCTACATCGTGATGCGCATGCCTCGCTCCCACGAAGAGCTGGCTACCGAGCAGTTGAGCATTCTCGTCGGACCCGACTTCCTGATCACTATACAGGAGTACCCTGGGGATACTTTCGATCCTGTCCGCAAGCGACTGCAGGTCGAAGGCTCGCGCCTTCGCCAAATGGGCGTCGACTACCTTGCGTTTGCGCTAATGGATACGGTCGTCGACGGTTACATGCCCATGGTGGAACGCTACACCGATCGAATCGACCAAATTGAAGATCGTGTGGCCGACGCCGATGCCGACACGCTACAGGAGCTGCACTGGCTAAAACGCGACCTGGTTGTGCTGCGCCGCTACCTATATCCAACACGCGACGTACTGGCGCTGCTGGTAAAAGACGACAACGATTTCGTCTCGCGGGACGTGCGCCCCTATTTTCTCGATGTCTACGATCACGTCCGCTCTACCTACGAACTTGTCGAGTCGTACCGGGACATTGTCTCCAGCCTGGTCGAACTCCACATGTCTTATGCAAGCCAACGCATGAACGAAACCATGAAAGTGCTTACCATCATCGGCACAATCTTTATTCCGTTATCTTTCATCGTAGGACTCTACGGAATGAACTTTGACACCGGCTCGCCTTTCAACCTCCCAGAACTAGGCTGGAAGTATGGCTACCCTGCGGTGTGGGCCGTGATGATTGCGCTAACCGTATTCATGATGGGCTACTTCAAGCGCAAGGGCTGGTGGTAAGTGCAGGAGTTGCTTAGCACGCTGCAGGAGTCCTTGGTGACCATCTCCGGTGTGGATATCACGCCCATCCGCCTGGGCTCGGCGATTGTCGCTCTTATGGCTGGCTGGCTGGGCGGTATCTGGTTGAGCAAATTTATTGTTCGTTCCTGGCGCCACCGTGACGGCAGCCAGAACAACTCGGCGATCATGTTGGGGCGCGTCGTGCGCTACCTGAGCACCACCGTTGGATTGCTCATTGCCATCAATATTTTTGGAATTCCAATCTCGCGACTATTCACCGCTGGCGCGCTGGTCGCCGTAGCTGTCGGCTTCGCGACACAAAACATCGTTCAAAATCTGGTGGCCGGACTCATTATGATTGGAGAGCGCTCCATCAAACTTGGCGATCTGCTGGAGTACAACGGCGAAATCGTTCGTGTCACTAACATGGGGATTCGCGCAACAATTGTCCGCGCACCCAACGACACCGACGTGATTATTCCCAACTCTACATTGGTGACCTCAAGTGTGCGTAACTACACACTCCGCGACACGCAACTTCGCGTCGGTACCACAGTCGGCGTTTCCTACGATTCCGATATGAAGCTGGTTCGCGAAGTACTGGAAAAGGTTGGCAAAGAACTTACGTTTCCCGCGCGGGAGCCGCTGGTGCTGATGCAGGAATTTGCCGATTCGTCGGTGAACTGGAACGTGTTCATTTGGATAGAAGAAGCCCGCCGAGGACTTGTGACCAAGTCGGTTCTCAACGAAACGGTCTGGTTTGCACTGAAGGATGCGGGCGTCACCATCGCCTACCCGCAGCTCGACTTGCACGTCAAGCAACTGCCCACACCACCCGAATAGCAAAAAGCGGAACGAGCCCCTCTAACCCGTTCCGCTCTGCTTGCAACCCCTCTCGAGGTTGCCGTGGATCATTCGTTAAAAATAAAAACCCAACCCAAACTGCACGTAGCTATCTTGCGCAAACCCGGCCAATGCGTCACGTTGGTCAATGTCGTGGAATCCGCGATACTCGAGTTCGGCTTTTAGGTTGTTGTTAATCCGGCGACTGGCTTCGACAAAACTCAGCCGGCTAGACACGTCGAGGTCTTCGATAACGCCGCCGAGCAACGCGGTGTCCTGCGAATCGTTTAGCGCCAGGCGTGCGCCTACAAAAACATCGTTCTGAAAGCCCACGGCGCGAAAGTCATCGCGATCATCCGCGTGGTATTCAACCAGGACACCGAGATCCGCGCCCGATCCAAGAATGGTAAAGAACGTATACTCGAGTCCGCCCACCGCCGCCGTGTAACGCTGGTCCTGGACCTCCGCGCTGACAACTTCCAGCTTCCACAGTGCCGACCCGGTTGTGGCTTGAACGTCGATCGATGTTCGGTCGATCAGTGGGTAGTACGGACGCAACGCTTCCGGAGCAGCCACGTCAATCAACGGGCCTGGTTCGGGCAGGACCTCTCCGCCAGCGATTGGAACGAAGCCAGGATCGCGCGACGTTCCCGAAAAGTGAGCAACACCAATGTCGAAGATACTAAAATAATGCGAGTATCGAGCAGCCCAATCAAAGTGAGTTTCCTCGTCCGAAGACTCATAGATTGGGTTGTCGGTATCGACCCGGAGTGGTGGGCGTAGCCGGCCGCGACGTCCGGGAAACGTACGCTCACGAAAGTACGGCATGGCGAATAGCTTCAGCACACCAAAGTCGGAAACCAGCGACACATCCACCATGGGTTGCCCAAGCTTGTCTTCTCCGTCAAAGCTCTCCACCAGATCGGTCTGGTTCAGAAAGTCAGCCAGGTGTTGGGTTTCGGCTACACCCCAGAACACTTTGCGAAGCCCGGCACGAAACTCGACCACGCGCGACACTCGCTCATAGTACAACTCGCGGATGTCCGCATGCGTTCGTTGAGGATCGTCTCCGTCGTAGCGACCAAACAAAGACGCCACGATTCGCTGATTACCGTCATCCCACTCCACAAACCACTCGGGCGCAAACGCAATCGACGCCGTCCCGCCGGTAAACTGCTGGGACGGATCGATTGGGTCGTCGACAAAGTAGCGGGTCTCAACAAGAAACGATCCTCGCAGTTCCTGGTACACATCTGCAGAAACCGGGGTGGCGACGATCGCGACCACCGCCATCACCAACATAGTCAGCCGAGTCAGCACATCAATCCTTTCTAGCGGGCTCGCGCGAGACTGTTTTTGTCGAAGTCACGATCGGTTAGCCCGGTTTGAAACTCATAGTTTTCCCACACGAGCGACGTGCTCTTACCCGTGATATGGTTGGTCATATGGAACTCGTCGGCGCGCCAGAACTTGTCCTTGTACTGCTGGTACCCCTTCGTTTCCAGAGTTTTGAGATGAGCACCGCGTTTGTCGTAAAACTCCGCCTTTTCCAAGCGATAATGATTGGCGTGAATCCACGAAACGATTTTGGTGTACCCGGACTTCTTATCTACCGGGTAACGCTCGACAACGTGACACGGTTCTCCACCTACTTCTTCGTCACGAATGTACTTATAGGTGTACTTTTCGATCTCTTGCGACGCGATGTCTTCGTAGGCAAACTCGCTGCCCATAAACGGGCCCGACTTGTTGGAAGACGAGATCCGCTTAACCCGCTTTAAGGCCGGCAAGTACAACCACTGGTCGTCGTCGCCTTCCTTGTGCGTAAAACTAAGGAACGCCGTCCCCTTTACGTCGTGCGGAGTGTCGAAAATCACCATTGTCTTGTCGCCGTCGCCTTTAACCTCCAGCGTGCGGTTGCGGATTTTGCGGGTGTCTTCCTGGCCGTGACGGTTGCGCAGAATCATCACCATCTCCGACGAGTTGTCGCCAAAGCCTTCGTCGGCGGCGTCAACCAGTTTGGCGATTTCCAACCCGCGTTCCTCCGGCGTCTGTCCGATCGCGCGGGCGGCAAAGATCATCAACACAAACACCATCAACACTGCTACCGCGCGCCAGACGTCGCCGTCGCGGGCAATGGCAAGCGCTCGCGGGCGACTATGCTGTACCGACTGCTGCTTCATTACTTACCTCCTGAGTCGAAGTTTTGGATTTGCGTCCGTCGATGGCAATCAGCACCGGCGGTAAAAGAACGAAGTCGGCGACCAGCGCCAGAAAGATGGCGATGGCGGTCAGGCGACCCATACCGGAATTCATTTCGAACGAAGACTGCGACAGTACCAGGAAGCCCGCGACCAGAATAATCGTCGTCACCGTCAACGCCACACCTACGGTGCGAAAGGCGTAACGAACCGCGTCGGGAGCGCTTAGTCCCTTTTCCCGGCGCGCGCGGATATACTTGCTTAAGAAGTGAATCGAATCGTCGACAACAATCCCAAGCGTCATACCCGTTACCACCGACAAACCGACGCCGACCTTCCCAACCAGAAGTCCCCACAAGCCAAACGCCAGCACGGCCGGGACCAGGTTGGGAATCAAACTGATCGCGCCGTACTTGAAACTCCGTAGCGCAAATATCAGCAGCAACGAAATCAAGATTAGCGCCGCGGTGGTTCCGGACACCATGCTAATGATGTTTCGCTTAGAAATGTGCGAAAACATGTACGCGGGCCCAGCGGGAACCGCGTCCATGTGCGCAGGCGCGTTGGTCCGGAGCCACGCCTGCCCAGCATCGCCAATCGCACGAATTTCGTTGGACGACACGTTGGCCAGGGTGGCCGAAAATCTAGTGGCTGACTTGTCGATGTTGATCTGGTTGTTAAGGTCCAACCCAAACGGCAACGACAGTTCGTAAAGCAGCAGGTACTGCGCTGCTAACTCGCGATTGTCAGGCACGCGATACCACGAGGGGTCGTCGCCGTGCAACGTCTTGTTCAACCGCTTCATGACGTCGGTGAACGTGGCTACGTGTAAAACACCGTCTTGCTGACGAAACCAATTGCTGAACTCTTCCAACTTTGCCAGATACCCGGGATCACTGATTCCATTTTCTCCGTCGGCAGTGATCGAGTACTCCACCTGGTAAATTCCGGTCAGGTTCTCCGCCATAAAGTCGCTGTCCCGACGAAACTCGATTCGCTCGTCAAAGTATTCGACAAACTGGTCGTTAAGCTCGTTCGAGGGAATAAACGCAGCCAACGCGACTACCGTCACCACCGAAGCCCAAAGCAGAGGCTTGCGCTTGCTGATCACAAATTCGGCGAAGCGTTCGATCGGGCTGGCGCCCCGGCCAGCGAGAGCCTTGGCACGAACCGGCAATGCGGCGACCAGCGCGGGCAACAGGACGACAGAAAAAACAAACGCCGCCATCACACCGGTGGCAGTGATGTTTCCCAGGTCGCGAAACGGCGGAGCATCGGAAAAGTTAAGACTAAGAAAACCAATCGCGGTGGTGACACTGGTCAGGAACACCGGCGTCATATTGATGCGCATCGACTCGACGATCGCGTCGTACTTGGTTCGACCGCCGCGCATCTCGGTTAACATCGTCACCAGCACGTGGATACTGTCGGCAATCGCAAGGGTCATGATCATAGTAGGCGCCGTTACCGACGGAGGTGTCAGCTTGATGCCGTAGTATCCGGCAAGACCCATCGCCGTTACTGTCGAAAACGCGACCACGATCATAGTAGCAATCGACCCCATCAACGACCGAAGCAGAATCAGCATCACCAGGAACATACCCGCATACATGATCGGGTTCAGTGTGGACATGTCCTTCATACCGGCTTCGGAAAATGCGTTATTGAGCATAACCACGCCGCTAAGCCGCACATTTATGTCGGGATACTTCGCTTCGATTCGCTTTTCGAGGTCGCGCGCGTACGCAACTGCCTCTGGGACTTCATTAATATCATCGCCGGGAAGTTGCAACGTGGCGTTAACGCCGGCAACATGCGCGCGATTGGACAACAACCGGTTCACGATCACCGGCTCGGCCAGCGCGACTTGCTTGGCGTTTTCGATTTGCGCGGCACTCAGGTTCATCGCGTCTTCCACCAAATCCTCAACCAGCAGATCGTCTTCGCTGGCGGTTGTGTTCTGGAAGTTGGTAATAGCGTCGACGCGAATGGTGAACGGCACCTGCCACGCTTCTTCGGTTAACTCTTCGATGGCGGCAAGATGCTCTTTGGTGAAGATCTTCCCATCCTTGGTCTCCACCATGAACATAACGTTGTCGTTCTTGGTGTAAATGTTCTGAAGCGCTTCAAACGCCAACAACTGCGGGTTCTCTTCGCTAAAGAACGCACGATAGTCGGTGTCAAAGGCTAAAAATCGGGCGCCACTACCCGCGGCCAATGCGACGATCAAGCAGAGGGGTATCACCAGATACTTCCACTTGATCAGCCACCGCGTGTAGCCGACCACCCATCCTCCCTGGCTTGGCTGGCTCATTACTGTCTCCCGGCTGGGTTAGAGGAATAATGGGGAATGATAGGTAACTTATTTGTAAGCAAAAACATACTAACTGGTATGTTGAGGAAAGCGGCCCAAACACGAACCCCTGTCCGCGCTGACCGTCCCCCTAATTCTTAACGATGCGTATACTTTCCAGGTAGGCAACCATACTCTCGCAGTGCTGTACGACGGTGCTAACGTTGCGAGTCACCTTCGCCATACTTAGCGCGCCTTCGAACGTCGCCAGAATGTGGGCCGCAACCGCGTCGGGATTAACGTCGGCGCGAACCGTACCCGCCTTCTGACCGCGCCGAAACGCGTCCGCAAAGCCGCTGTGCCACAACTCGAAGAGTTTCATGACGCGCTCGCGAAATCCTTCGTCCACACCGGCCATCTCCTGGGCCAGGTTGTTCAGCGGACAACCGTTGATCAGCTCATCGGTGGACATGTTTTCGCACTTGCCCTGCATGAGTTCAAAGATTCGTCCCACCGGGTCGTCGCTGGTCGCCATCGGACGAATCCACTCGTCGACCACATGCTGACGAATTACTTCTTCGAGCACCGCATAGCCCAAAGCCTGCGTGTTGGCAAAATGGTGGTACAGCGCGCCCTTGGTCACACCGGCAGCAGAAATGATCCCGTCGAGGCTGGCAGACCGATACCCATGAGCGTAAATCTCTTGAAAAGCTGCAGTTAGCAGCTTCTCGCGGGTCAAATCTGGGTTGCGCTTGGTTACCATCGGTTCCTGGGGTTGTTTACCTACCGACTAGTATGTATGAAGTGCTCCCTGGCCGCAAGCAAAAGTTCTCCGCGGGGCGTCCGCGCGGGCATGGGCCTGCGAAGTCTACAAGCGGGTTGCCCGCCTGCGTTGCTGTGCTACACTTGTGTTACCCCCTTTCCCTTGCTCACCTGCGCGTGAACTGGTTCTGCTCACTCCAGTCAAAGGGAGACACACATGATTCCCGGTCGTAGTTCCGTAGCTGCGATGGCGTTTGCCGTTATCGTGTTTACGATCGTTTGTGCATCGAACGCACCGCTTGCAAAAGAAGTCCGCACGCCAAAGGAAACCCCAACGTGGCTAAAGCGATCGTTGGACAGCTCGCCGCTGCCGGCCGCGCGGCGGGCCATGCCTGACACCACCGTTATTGGTTCTTGGGACTTTGAAGGATGCGACGCGCAAGGATGGACGGTGGTAGACAACTCCGCACCTTACGCTATCTTCACGCACATCGACGATTTCGCCGGCCTCGGCGGTGGCATCAACGGTCTGCTGGTAGCCCCTAACGGCAACCAGGCAATGTGGTGTGGCGCACGACCCGACACCTCCGATCTGTATATTTGCAGCTACGCGTCATTACCGGGTTACGGCAATCGGTGGGAGCAGTATTTGTCGACGTCATCCCCGGCCAGCGGCACCGGGCTTACCGTGTCGTTTGCGTTCCACTGGGACTCGGAACCCGGGTACGACCGTACCGTCCTGGAGTTCGACGACGCAACCGACGGATCCGAAAACTGGATCAACCTTGGTGTCGGCACAACACCAATCTCCCCCCATCCGAGTATGGCGTGGGAAGGAACGGGTACCGACACCATTAGCGTTTCGATTCCCGACTCGGTGCACGGCGGAGCGGTGAACCTGCACTTTAAGTTTACTAGCGACGGGGCATGGTCCGACGAAGACGGGCTATGGGACACCGACGGCGCATTCATCGTCGACGACATCGAAGTTACCGCCGCCGCGGGCGCCGGTCTTGCGCTGGAAGACTTCGAAGGCGAGGCCGTCGGTAGCACCGTAGCCGACGATTGGGAAGGCTCCGCCGACCCTGGCTTTGGAGACTTCTCAACACTCTTCCCCGCACTATCGACTCCGTTTCAAGACGACTGCGTCAGCAATATCTCCTGCATGTGGGGATTCTTTGCGGGCTCGGGAAGCTTTTATACGTGCGGCGGAAACAACTTTCCGGCACAAGAAGTGGTGCCGTTTGCGCCCGCGTTCGAACCGGGCATCGATCAGGAACTGGTTTCGCCGTGGGTGACCGTCGCAGGTGCCGGCGCGTCCTGGGAACTCCACTTCGATGTCTACGAAGACTTACCACTCACCAACCTCATTTTCTTTACCTGGTCGGTTCGTGGACGGAACGGGTTCTGCCCGATGCCTTGGCTCGACCGCAACTTTGTGTACTACGGCCCCAACCCACGGTGGCGTCGTCACGTTCAACCTGTGGGCGACTTGTTAATTCCAACGCCAGCCGAAGTTCAAGTCCGCCTGGGCGTGATCGACATGTGTTTCGCGTGGTGCGGTATCTACGGCACCGGTGCATGTCATAGTTTTGGTCCGCTGTTCGACAACGTGTCCATCATTCGGTTCGACGGTAACGGTCCGCAGTGGAGAATCACCGACCGCACTCTGTTTCAGGATAGCTTCGCCGACGACGGTACAACCACCGGTGTGGTCCGCATGGACATGGGCGCCGACATCCTGTCCGGCAGCAGTCCCAATATCCTGCTGGGCGACTCGGCGGTTGTTGCGGTGTCCGACGAAGAGCACGCGCTTGCGGGCGACCCATTTACCGGGTTTGGCCCCGCCGTTTACTTGTACGCTCGGGTGGAACCCGCCCAAGCCCCCAAGTCGGGCAGCGCTATGACGCAAGACAGCTTCCGCTTTCCGGTCGTCGGCACCGTGACCATTGACTCGGAAGAATGGACGTGTCTGCGCGTCGACACCGCTTTCACCAACAGCGCGAGCCGGACCGGCGCGCTGTCCGACGTGTATTGTGTCGACCTCAACGACAACCTGTTCACGCCCGGTGACGAAGTGAAGTTTTTCTTCGGCGCAGAGAACACCGAAGGTCAGCGCACCTATTGGGGGATCGAATCGGGAACGACCGATGACATGATGATCGCGGCGCTTGGCTCGGACGAAGTGACCTGCCTGCCTTCCGGCAACGCGTCGGTGCTGTACGTAGACGGCGATCACACCTTCGGCGACCAACCGTTCCTGGAGCCGGGCATTGCGCACGTTGCCTACGACCGCTTTGACGTTCGCGGGTCCGACGGCTACAACGATAACCGCCTGGGTTACCACATCTCCGATGTCGCCGCGCAGCTCAACTCGGTGTACGACTGCATCGTGTGGAGCACCGGAACCATCAACCGCGGATTCGGCGATGGAACCGGCAACCCGGAAAAGACCAATGACACGCAGGTGTTGTACGAGTTCTTGGAGAACGCAACAAATCCAGGGGGCATCTACCTGGTCGGCGACAACTTTGCGGAAGCGTTCGACGCTCTCGGTGGCGCATCGGCGACATTGCTAAGAAACAAGTATTTTAATTTCTCGCTAACCGACGGGAGCCACCTGGAAACAAGTCTCCCCGTGTCACCGACGATCGTCGGCGAGCCGGGGCGCATCTTTGAACACGGCGGCATGCCCGATACCCTGATGGCCGATGGGAGCTGTCTGAACATTTACGCGGGCTGGGGGGAGGGCGCAGGCTTTGACGTCCTCGACGCTACCGGAGCGTCGGTCGTGGCCGCACGCTATGAGGGTGCGGACGGCGCTGTATTGACACAGGAGACTCTGAACCCCAACGGGCAACCGGTCCGAACTGTGTTGGGTGGCTTTGCCATTAGCCATATTGTCGACGACAAACCCGCTCCGACACCAGACTACGTCGACCACGTTCGCGACGTGATGGACTACCTGTCGCATTCGATCCCGGTGTCGACGCCGCCGAGCGCACCTCGGGTCAACGAACTGACACAGAACTATCCGAACCCGTTCAACCCGACGACGACTATCAGTTACTCGCTCGCAAATCGCGCGCACGTGCAACTGAAGGTTTACAACGTAAGCGGACAACTGGTGCGGACGTTAGTTGACCAGGTGCAAACTCCCGCACAAGTCGCGCCGATTACGTGGGACGGTACCAACAACGCCGGCACCCAGGTGTCCAGCGGAGTGTACTTTTACCGACTTGTCGCCGGCGACTTTGTGCGCACGCGCAAAATGGTACTGCTGAAATAACATTCTCGAACATCAGCGGCTGTTGCGACGGCAACGGTCACATTGCTAACTTTTTACCGGGAGTTCGCATGACTAAGAAGCTTGTACTTAGCGCCACAATGGTTGGCCTTGTCGTTTTCGTGGCAAAACCTAACGACTTGCGCGCCAAAGAAACCCGAACGCCGCGCGAAGCATCGACACCGTTGGTGCGATCGTTGGACAGCGGCCCATCGCCATTTGGTAAAACAATGCGTGCTGCCCCCGACACCACATGGGTTGCCTCGTGGGATTTCGAAGGATGCGATGCCCAGGGTTGGACCGCTCAAGACCTAACCGCCCAAGGCATCTATACGCACGTGGATGACTTCGCAGGACTCGGCGGCGGCTACAACGGGTTGCTGTTTGCACCCGGTGGTAACCAAGCAATGTGGTGTGGCTTGGCGCCAAACCCGGCCGACCCTGTTCTTTGCGGTTACGCGACATTGCCGGGCTATGGCAACCGGTGGCAGCAATTTCTAACAACCTCATCACCGGCGGTTGGCACTGGGTTAACGCTCTCGTTTGCGATTCACTACGACTCCGAGCCCGGCTACGACTTTACGTTTTTGGAAGTTGATGACGCGACTGACCCAGCCGAGAACTGGATCAACCTCGGCGTTGGCAATACGTCACTTAATTTCGATGCGGCGTGGGGCTTTTTCGGAACGGACACTGTTACCGTCGCAATCCCGGACTCGCTACACGGCGGACAGGTTGACCTGCGCTTTCGCTTCACGAGTGATGGGGCTTGGTCGGACCAGGACGGCCTGTGGCAAACAGACGGTGCGTTTATTGTCGACGACATCGGAGTAACCGCAACCGTCGGGCCCGGGCTTCCGTTTGATGACTTCGAAGACGAATCGGTTGGCGATATGTCGGCAGACAATTGGGAAGCTTCATCGCGGCAGGCGTTCGGCACATTCGCGTCTCTGTTCCCCGGCACGCAGGCGGTCAGCGAAGACTTTTGTACCAGCAACATCTCGTGTATATGGGGGTTCTTCGAAGGTTCGGGCTACGTATATGACTGCGGTGGCAACAATTTTCCCGGCCAGGAAGTGGTGCCCTTCGGCACCGAGGGCCCTGGTGTGCTTTCCGGCACCCCGTTGTTTATAAATAACGAGATCTGGTCGCCAGCCGTGCCGCTAATCGGATCCGGCGAATCCATGGAGCTACAGTTTGACGTGTACCGTGATCTCCCGCTAGGAAACGTAGTGTTCTGGGTGTGGCACGTGCGCTCGATTGTAGACGGCTGTCCCGGTCAGTGGGAAGACAACGGCTTTGTCTTTTACGGGGCACAAAAGGACTGGTCTCGCCAATCGTTCCCGATTGGAGACCTGATTGAGCAGGGCGCCACGGATGTGCAAGTTGCTCTCGGCGTCGTCGACTTATGTAATGTTTGGTGCGGAACCTTCGGACCCGGCACGTGTCACTCGCACGCTCCGATGTTCGACAACGTCAGCATCATCCGCTTCGACGGCAACGGGCCCCAGTGGACCATTAACGACGCCAGGCTGTTTCAGGACAGCTTTCCTGGCGACGGCACCATCACGGGAACGGTTCGAGCTGACATGGGAACCGACATTTCTCAATCCTTTAACCCTATTCTGTTCGGCGACTCTGTCGTCGTCGAAGTTTTCGACACCGAACACGGATTGGGAACTACCGGAAGCGGGGCGGCCGCAGTTTTTCTTTACGCGGCGGTGTGTCCGCAGGGTCAAGCCGGCAAGTCGGGCGCGGCGTTGTCCGGCGGTCCGCGATGGCCGTATCAAGGTACGGGCTCGGCGGGCGGTATCGATTGGGCGGTGATCCAAATGGACACATCATTCAACATTGTGGGCAACCCCCAGGACCGAACGTTCTGCGCAGACCTCAACGACAATTTGTTTACACCGGGCGACACGGTTAAGTTTTTCTTTGGCGCAACCAACTCGATCGGCGAAGTGACTTATTGGGGTTTGGAGTCGGGTGTCACCGACGACTTTGCCACGGCCGCGGCGGGCGCGGACGAGTTCACTTGTTTACCGACTGGAACTGCGAACGTGCTCTATGTAGACGGCGCTCACACCTTTGGCGAGCAGGCTGTTATCGACGCCGCCTTTGACCACATCGCGCTTTCTCCGACTGTGGATCGCTATGACGTTCGCGGGTCAGACAACTACAACAACAATCGATTGGGCGGAACTGTCGTAAACGTCGCAAACCAACTTAATTCCGCTTACGACTGTATTGTCTGGAGTACTGGAAATCAGGCGCGCATTATGGGCGACGGTGATGGCAACCCGGAAGACACCGACGACACCGGCATATTGTTCAGCTTTCTGGAAAACGCAACCGGAAACGTTGGACTTTACCTTCTAGGCAATGAGCTTCCCAGCGGCCTCGAAATTCTTGGGTCGATTAGCGCCAGCCAACTCAAAAACAAATACATCGATTTTGGAGGAACGTCGGGAAGTCACACGGCGGAAGGCATCGCGCTGAATCCTCTCATTCTTGGCGCACCGGGATCGTTGTTTCATGGCGATTCTATGAACGTCGATGGGGCTTGCCTGACCTTATCCAACGCCTGGACTGGAGAAGGTGGATTTGATGTGATCACCGATCCGGGCAGTATGACGATGGTCGCTAGTTACGTCGGAGGCGGAGGAGCAGTAGCTGTCCAAGAGACGCTCAATCCCAACGGGTACCAGGCTCGTGTGGTATTGGGAGGGTTTGCCGCCAGCGCGATTTACGACGACCATCCAGCGCCTATCCCCGACTACATTGACCACTTAGGCGATGTCATGATGTACCTTGCGCACATTGTCCCGGTGTCGACGCCGCCGAGCGCACCTCGGGTCAACGAACTGACACAGAACTATCCGAACCCGTTCAACCCGACGACGACTATCAGTTACTCGCTCGCAAATCGCGCGCACGTGCAACTGAAGGTTTACAACGTAAGCGGACAACTGGTGCGGACGTTAGTTGACCAGGTGCAAACTCCCGCACAAGTCGCGCCGATTACGTGGGACGGTACCAACAACGCCGGCACCCAGGTGTCCAGCGGAGTGTACTTTTACCGACTTGTCGCCGGCGACTTTGTGCGCACGCGCAAAATGGTACTGCTGAAATAACCCCCGGTTCGAGGGTATCGAAACCCTAACGGCAAAAAGCGGGGCGTCATCAAGCGATGGCGCCCCACTTCTTTGGTGTTGCGAACGTCCTGGGTTCGTGCCACGCTAGCCCTATGCGATTGCCTTCTCTATCGCGGGCCTTCGAGCAGGCCAGAACCGCGGCGGCGCGATTTCCATTCGTTATTGCCACCGCCGTTACCGCAGCGACCCTTGCCGTGTGCGCCGCGCAGCACGACCCCAACGTCGAAGTCATCAACGGCGTCATTGCCAGCCAACTTGGGATTCCAGCGCTAATTGCGCTGGCGGTGGCTGGCGAGCGATTACGATGGTCGCGGGCGCTGGTTATCGGCAGCCAGGTCGCAATGATCGGCGTCCTTACCGGATACTATTTTTCATTACCACCATGGCTAGCGCCTTCCACCGGGATTCGCCTGGTGCAGTTTAACCTTGCGGCTCACCTCGCGGTTGCGTTTCTGCCCTATGTCAATACTTCGGCCACCAACGGATTCTGGCAGTTCAACAAGACGCTCTTTCTGCGGCTATTAACTTCGGTGATTCATTCTGCGGTGTTGTTTGCAGGACTTGCCGGTGCCCTTTTTGCAATCGACCAACTGCTGGGTATCGACGTGTCGGATATGGCGTACCCTCGACTCTTCTTCATCATTGCTTTCGTTTACAACACCTGGTTTTTTCTGGGTGGTATTCCCAACGACTACGACGCGCTCGAAAAATCTACCGACTACCCTCATCCGTTAAAGGTGTTCAGCCAGTACATTCTGGTACCGATTGTGATCGTGTACCTGATCATTCTCACCGTTTACTTGGGCAAAGTCGTGATTAGTCGCGAATGGCCAAGTGGACTGATTGGCCCGTTGGTATCTTGGGTTGCAACTGCAGGAATCCTGTCGCTGCTACTCGTGCACCCGATTCGCGACACCGAGTCATGGATTGCGACCTTCTCTCGCTGGTTCTACGTTGGAATTTTTCCCGCCATTATCATGTTGGGTATGGCGGTAGGAAAACGAATCACGCAGTACGCCATCACCGAGCCGCGCTACTTTTTGAGTGTGTTAACGGTTTGGCTGGGAGCGATTGCGCTTTACTTTACGTTCAGCCGCAACAAGAACATCAAAGTGATACCGATGACGTTGTGCATTGTCGCCCTGGCAACGTCGTTTGGTCCCTGGGGCGCATACGCCACATCGCAACGGTCTCAAACCAACCGGCTCGCTGGCTACCTGCAGGACAACGGCATGCTATCGGACGGCGTCGCACACCCGTTGGCGGCCCCGGCAACCCTCGACGACGACGCCAAGCGCGAGATTCGCGAAGTGCTTCGTTACCTCATCAACAATCACGGCACTGGGTCTATCGAGCCGTGGTTCAGGGGCAACCTTGCCGAGATCGATACCATTGGCACTTCGCAAGAGACTGCGAACTACCGTAAGAGTCGACAACGGGTCGACTTAATTGCTAGCTGGCTGAACGTTGGCGAGCCTGGTGTCGCCACCAGCCCGGGCAGCCATTTCACGTTTACGTCGCTGCCTCACGGACATTCGTATGACGTAAGCAGTTTCGACCTGTTCTATCGGTTCGAGCTCAGCGCCGATCAGAAAGAGACCACCGTTGAAGGCGTCACCGTTCGTATGAACCCAGACGCGGGCGAAATAGAGGTCACCAATACCGACGGCAGTACCACCCAGTTCCCGGTGGCGCCGTTAGTGCGCCGCCTCGACAGCGACGCTGGAAGCCGTCAACATGAACTGGCACCAACGGAGATGCAACTCGAACCTGCGAACGCAAACAGCGGCGTCAGCATTTACCTTCATCACATCAATGGGACCCGAACCCAAAACGGCGTGGAATTGACTTTCCTCACCGGTGATCTACTGGTGAGACTCCCGGACTAACCCGCCCAACGCCTCGGTCTTAATACCCTCTTTACAAGTGGCCGCTATACTGCGCTGACGTCAGGTCTTTTCAATCATCTTTCTGCGGACATATTAATGAAGATACTACTACTAGCGTTGGTAGCAACGACCTTGCTCATCGCGGCAACCGGTACTGCGACAGCGGGCGAGGCTTTCCTGCTGCGCGACGCCGCCGTCGCCCACGTTCCCCCGACGGTACCCACGTTGATTGCCGGCGCGGCTGGCGCTACCGCGCAACCGCTCGCTCGGCCAGAGTCCGGAACCAGCGAGCAAAGCGAATCGTCCCTGGGACGCTACCTGACTGGCGCTATCATCCTCGCTGCTGGCGGCGTGACGGTGGCGACCAGCGACTCACAGGACGACAAAGCACCCCGCAACGTACAGATCATTCTGGGAAGCGTCGTGGTATTAACCGGCCTGCGCATGTTATTCTCAGGCTAGTATGCCCAACCATTTTCCCGGAGCGATCGGGTGGCTTGAACTCAACACTCCCCGCTCGTTAATTGCCGATAATTTTTACCGCGACTTGTTCTTGTGGACTTCGCGCGCCATGCACATGGACCCATGGGGCATCATGCCGCTTTGGTTCAATGGCAAGTACGAGTTCGCCAACTCGTTTATGGCAATGGGTGCGTTCGCCCCGTCACAGTGGAACGTTTACCTGTCCGCCGATGTCGACGTCGCCGAATCGTTGGTCCCACGTATTGGCGGCAACGTGCGTAAAGGACTTCATTCGCACGACGGTTGGGGCGACCTGGTCGACATCGAAGATCCGGTTGGCAATCGGCTAACCCTTATCCGCCGCCACAGCGACGACCAGTGGCCACCGCAACCGGGCTCTCCCTATACTGCCGAACTGTGGACCGAAACACCCGGCCGGGTTGTCGATTTCTACGCCGCCACGTTGGGGCTCGCGGCGCGACAGACCACGCGCGGCTACGCGCTGCACGACAACGATGTCGATCGATTGTTTCTGCGCGACCTTCCCTTTCACTCTCCGCCCAATCCGTGGATTCCTTACTTTCGAACGGCATCGGTCGGCGCAGACATGGAGCGCGCCCGGCGCTTGGGTGCGATCGTACAGGTACCTCTGGAGCACGCCGATGGCATTGGCGACCTGGTGGTAATGGCCGATCCCGCGGGAACTATCTTTGGCCTGGTCACGCCATCAGACGACACGAAATCGTAGCGTTCACCGTCCCGCACTCTAAGCACCAACTGCTACAATAGCCCGATGAACAAGCCGATTGTTATTGTTGGCGGTGGCATTGCCGGGTGCACGCTCGCGTGGCAACTGCATGCGCGGGGTCAGCACTTTGACATCTACGACAGTAACGAACCCGCAACCTCATCCCGGATTGCGGCTGGAATCATCAATCCAATCACCGGTCCTCGACTCGCACTAAGCTGGCGTTTCGTCGAATTCTGGCGCGAAGCGACCGCGTTCTATCGTTATGTCGAAACCGATACCGACTCCACCTTGTTTTATCCAAAGCCACTGGTGAGACTCTTCGATTCAGAACGACAAGCAAGGCTCTGGGAAGACCGACGCACGCGACAGGAGTACCAGTCATGTTTGTGCGAAGCTTCAACCCCTATACCCAATACGATCGACAATACGTTCGGCTCTTTCGAGACTCACCTGGCGGGCCATCTCAACGTCGCGCGTTTTATAGAAATCACGCAAAACTATTTCGCCGATTGCTGGCACGCCCAGCGCGTGACCGCTCCCCTACCCGACGCGCTCAACGTGTTTTGTGACGGTGTCGCAATGACGGCTTCGGACCGATTTCCCGGGATACCTTTTCGGCCGGCAAAAGGCGAGATCCTTACCCTTGCCGTTTCCGATTTACCTGCCGATGCGATTTTTAATCGCGGTGGCGTCTGGCTGTTTCCGGTTGGCGAACGAATCTTTCGAGCTGGCGCTACCTACGACTGGGACGCGCGTGATACCAAAACCACCACGCAGGCCCGCGAATACATTGTCGGCCGACTAAAACGTTGGCTTCGCGTTCCCTTCGAGGTCATTGACCACCAGGCGGCCGTGCGCCCGATCGTTCAAGGCGGTCGCCCAATTTGCGGCCTACACCCCAACCAACGCCATATCGGTATCATGAACGGACTCGGATCGAAGGGCGTGTTAATGGCTCCCACGGTGGCGCGGGCGCTTGCCCAACACATAACCGATGGCTCCGCCCTTGACGCGGAACTCGATGTCGGACGGTTCATGTGATTGGTCGCAACCGCGTGGTACATCAATCCCACGACATCGTTGCCGCGCGTGTCCGGCCGGGCGATATTGTCGTCGACGCCACCGCTGGCAACGGCCACGACACACGTTTTCTGTGCGAGCTTGTGGGGTCGACCGGCATCGTGTACGCGTGCGACATACAACCCTCCGCGCTGGCTAATACTCGCGCGCTCGTCGCCGAGCACGCGCCCGGGGTCGACGTACGATTCATCGAACAAGGCCACCAACATATCGCCACCTGGGTCGACCCCGCGCATCACGGCCAAGTGACGGCGGTCATGTTTAACCTTGGCTACTTGCCCGGGTCCGACAAAACCGTTACAACGCAGGCACAATCTACGGTGCGAGCGCTGGAATCGGCCGTTGAGGCTCTGCGGCCAGATGGGATTCTCGCGATTGTTTGTTACCCCGGCCATCAAGCCGGTGCGGCTGAATCCGCAGCGGTTCTCTCCTGGGCGGTGGAACTCAACGCGGCTTCCGGGGGTAGGCAAGTTACGGGTATCGACCGGGCCGACGTGGCCTCGAGAGTCCCGTTCCTTATCGTCGTCGACCGGGCGCCCACCCCTTAAAAAACGCACTTTTGTGCAAGGGACACCCACCCGGCAGCGTCTTAAGTTTGACAGGCAGGAAGAACCACTGAAACCCATCCGGCAGGCAATGAGCTCGATCGATCCGGGAGCAGCCCCCCACGATCGCGAGTCGGGAGCGGCTACCGACGCGACTTTTGACGCCCTGTACCAGGCCTACGGTGCACGGGTGCTTAACGTCATATATCGGATGACCGGAAACGCTCAGACTGCCGAAGACCTGGCGCAAGACGTGTGGCTTAAGGTCTATAAACGACTGGACACCTTTGCCGGCCGGTCTCAGGTTTACACGTGGCTTTACCGCGTAGCCGTAAATCACACGCTTAGTTATTTACGCAAAGAGAAGCGCACATTACAAAAGAACCGGCCGCTTGATGACTTGAACGAAGTGATTGCCGATCCGACGGTCACCGACGCCGACAGTAATCACCAAAGGACGCTTGAGGTTCGCGCCCGGTCGCGAGCGGTGTGGACCGCGATTCAAACGTTGGGTCCAAAGTACCGAGTACCATTGGTGTTGCATTACTACGAAGAACTGTCGTACCGCGAAGTAGCGGACGCAATGGAGTTGTCGGTTTCCGCGGTCGAAGCACGAATTCATCGCGCCAAGAAACAACTCGTTAGTGCCTTGGGAAACCTTGTAGACGAACTTTAACCCCACTCGACCCGACGGGGCTGAGTCAAACACATGGAACAACACGTAACCAAATTATATGTCGACTGGACCGACGATCGGCTTTCTGCCGAGCAGCGTCAGGAAGTGAAGGCACACCTGGCGAACTGCCCACAGTGCGCCCGACGTTTCGACATTCTGGATCGCACATTGGCCGACGGTCGCATTGCCGCCCCCTCGCTTGAACCCGACCCGTACTTGGCGTCGCGAATTGAGGCTGGCGAAGTCGCCAACAAAACACACCGTTCGCGTCCTTCGTGGATGCGACTAGCACTCGGGGGTGGCATGGTAACGGCGGCGTTGCTGATCGGCGTCGTGATTGGATACAACGCCGCCATTGCCACCCGCGAAACCGCAGCGCCAGCTATTGAGATAAGCGATGTCGACACGCTGGCCGAAGACTACTACACGGCGTGGTCACAGTCTGGCTTTGGCGATGGATCCGGGCAGTGGACCAACCCTGACGAGGAAACCCCATGAAAAGTCGAGTTCTAATAACGCTGCTAACTATTCTGACGGTCATGAACGTCGGGGCGTTGGGCGCGTTTTTATACGTCCACATGACAAAGAAGCCGCCGCCAATGGAAAAACACTGGCGCGGCAAGCGATTCGACAAAACCGCTCATGGCAAGTCAAGCTGGGCGAAACTTGACTCGACGGACCGAGCGATTATTAAGCGCGAAATGAGGGAGTTTCGGAGCGATATAACCGACCTCACCGATCGAACTCAGACCCTTGAGCAAGCAATCATCGACCGGATGCTTATGGATCCGGTTCCCAGGGCCGAAGTTGACTCGTTACTAACAGAAATGGCGAGCGTTCGTTTGGAGATGTCGAAACGTGCAACCAACCGACTGTTAGATGTCGACAGTGAGATTACGCCCGAGCAGCGCGAACGGATTCTGCGGGCGGTTTTTAGCCCGCGTTTTGGTCCACGAAAATAATGTGCAAGTCGCGTTACACACAGGCGTCCTAACGGTTAGAACGGCTCGCCACAAGGAAGGAACACTTATGTTTAAAGCATGGACAACGCAAACCGGCCCGCTGCGGACCGCAGCAATTCTCGCCGTCCTGATGATCCCGAGCTGGGGCTGTTTATCTGAAGAACCTCTCGCCGTGGACGACGCCCCCAAAGTCGAAGAAGCGGTACCGGTTCTGTCGCTTGGCGACATCAGGACGGCGGTTACTTTGGACGAAGACCAGGCGGCTACGCTGTCGACCGCACTGGCTGCGTGGAACGAAGGCAGCGACGGCAAGGGCCGCTACACCGGCGCCATGACGTTTCTGGCAACGGCCTCTTCGGTGCTTAGCCCCGAACAACTCGACGGTGTCGTCGACGTTGTGCTAGAGAAGCGCAGCGAGCGCAGGCGTCAGCACAAGGCAAAAGGACACGGCAAGCAGATGGGCATGCGCAAAAAAATGCGCGCCGCCAAAGAGCTAGGCATCACTGGAGAACAGCGCCAGGCACTTAAAGAGATTCGTGAATCGTCCCGGGCACAACGCAAGTCGCTAAACGAACAGCACAAGAACGGTGCATTGGGAGACGCTGCATACGACGAAGCTATGACGAAGTTGCGTGAAACCACCGACGCCAACCTGGCAGGCGTGTTGACCGAGCAACAACAAGCTTCGATTAAGGCGATGAAGGAAAAGCGTCATACCAAACACGGCGAACGCGCCGAAAAACGCATGGACAAGCATGTGGAGTTGCTGACGCTCGCGTTAGCACTGGATGATGGCCAACGGACGCGAGTGGCCAACATCTTTGCCGACGCGATGGAACAACGTGCTGCGCTTCGGGAAGAAATCAAGAACACTCCAAGTCAGCGCAAGGTGCGCCATCAGGAACTGCGCGACGCGACGCAATCGCAACTCGCCGCCGCGCTTTCCGCCGAGCAGATGCAAAAGCTAAATTCGCTGGAACGCTTGTGGCCATCGCGAGGCCATCACTAGAGAGCATTACGATGAAGAGATTTCTGGCCGTACTGCTGGCAACGTCCGTGTACATCCCCATCGTAGTTAGTAACCAGGCAGCGGGTTTTTCCGACGGACTTTATATTGCCGGCCACTGGAAGATAAACACCGAGTTGAGTGACGACCCGGCCGCAATCATGGAAGAACGAATGAAATCCATGCGCGGAAAGGGTCCGAACGGAGGCATGGGCGGACCGCCGGGCGGGGGAATGGGTGGTACCCCGGGTGGGGGAATGGGCCGGCCGGGACGAGGTGGAGGCATGGGCGGACCGCCCGGTGGTGGAGCGCCAGATCCGAAGCGTCTCCAGGAACAGCTTGGTCGATTTGGTGAGATCGTGATTCTTCAGAACGACGAAGATATTCGAATGGTCTACGCCAAAGGTGACACAATGACGGTGATACCCGACGGGAAAAAGCGAAAGTACAAAACGCTTCTAGGCGAGCGCGAAGTTTGGGCGAAATGGGAAGACCTGAAACTTACCTTGCGGACTCGCCGAGGAAGCCGCCCCGAAGTTACACAGTGGATTACGATCGACGACAACGGTCGCCTGGAAGTAACGGCAAAGGTTTCGCCGCCCCGCGGCGAAGCCATCGAAGTGGTGACGCGCTACGACCAGGTTACTGACGGCTAACCCTTGCACCTCACCTTGCCCGACGCAAAGAGCCCGCGTGATTTCACGCGGGCTCTTTACGTTCAATAGCGACTTCCGGAGTTTTGCTAGAATGGGAGGTCGTCGTCATCGTCTCCCACTGCCGGTTGCGGTTGACCGCCGCCGCCACCGCTGGGCGCAGGACCGAAGTCATCCGATGGAAAGTCCTGGCCACCAGACGGAACGCTGCCGGTTTCACCAGCGCGTCCCAGCATCACCATGTTATTGGCCACGACCTCGGTGGTATAGCGTTTTTGACCCTGCTGGTCTTCCCAACTGCGAGTCTGTAGCCGACCCTCGATGTACACCTGCTTGCCCTTCTTCAGGTAGTTGCCGCAAATCTCAGCAAGCTTAGCCCACGCGACTACACGATGCCATTCGGTGCGCTCTTCGCGTTCGCCCTGACGGTTATTAAACCGCTCCGAAGTAGCCACCGTAAAGTTGGCCACCGCAGTGCCGCTTTGCGTGTACCGCATAGTCGGGTCCTGGCCTAAGTGCCCGACAAGTATGACTTTGTTTACCCCGCTCACTTCTTCCTCCCTCGTTTTGGTCCAAAATAGAAAGGCGGGGCACCACGCCCCGCCACATCACTGTTATAGCGCGTTTTGACTGCACCGTCAAGGCGGACACCTACTACAACGGGGTTCCGACTGTGAGCCCGAACCAGTTTTAACGGGTTCCCGCGATAGTTCCCGTCGATCAACTCGAGGGGGACCGGCGTCCAATCCCCCTCTATCTACGATGTTGGGGGGCTTGTCGCCCCCCAACCCAAACCCTACGCGATCGCCCCTCCGGCTTTAAGCTTTTGGAACAGTTGATTGGTATCGTTGAACTGCTCGAAGGCGCGGCCAATATAGGTGTGCGCTTCGTCGACGTAGCCGTCCGCAGAACACGACCACACGCGGTTAAGGTATCGCTCGCCCGCCGCATAGTGACTCATGATTTCCGCGTACGCATTCAGCCCATACTTCACGCCAATCGTTTCGCGTGCGTTAACAAACGTATCGAGATCGTCTAACAGCATCGAGTCGATGGTTTTTGGCAAGTCATACACAAAGATGTCGTCCTTCTCTGCGTTAATCTTGCCGACCTTTTCGACAATCGCTGCCAAACTGGTCTCGATGTCATTAATGTTACCCGCGACGGTTTCTTCTTTAGTTGCCGCTTTTCGGGTGGCACGACGCGCCACTACAACGCCAACAATCGCAATCAACGCCGCCGGTCCGAATTTAGCAAAGTCAACTTCGAGTCGATCCAGTACCGACATATATGCCGCCAGGAGAAACCCGACCGTCAACATTATGTAACCAATTTTCGTTGCGCTCATGATTCCCTCCTTTAAGCGAGAAATACGCGGTAAAGTGCTGCCCCGACGCCCACCAACGCTTCACCAACAATAAAGCCAGCGGCGATGGGGATTCCAATGTTGTCGGCCCAACGATGGCCGTACTTCTTGTCGACGAAAACGCGCCAAATGGTACCGATCGTGTAAGTCAGTACAATGTTAAATGGCAGGTAGAATCCCAACCCGACGAGAATACCCAGACCGCCGATTCCGCTAGCCGAAAGAAACCCGCCCATCACAGCACCCGCTACGTACTTTTGCGTGGGAACATCGCCGCCCAGAATCCCGCTCATCACCGAAGCGAGCGCCTGCGCCTGCGGTGCCGGCAGTGCATCGCTACCCAAGCCATGTGCCTTGTGCAACGTCACCAACAGAAACATAACGACGATCGGTCCCAACCAGGTCGCAGCGAATTGTCCAATCTGCTGTTTGCGCGGGGTGGCTCCAACCAGGTAACCCGTTTTTAAATCCATCATCAAGTCGGTGGCTTGGGACATCGCAACGCACATCGCGGCTCCTACCATTACCGACGCAATGATCGCTTTTTGGTCGCCCGCGCCGCTGGCCACCATGATCAGGATGGTTACACCTATAAGTGTCATCCCGCTAAGCGGCGACCAGTTGGTGCGGCCAATGCATTCAGAAAGAATGACGCCCGCCATCCAAATCCATAACGTTCCCAACAGCGCCATTAGCGCGCCGCGACCGATACCGATTCCGGGCGTGGAGTTGACGCCGATAAACAGCAACAGCAAGAACGCTAACGCAACCGCCAGGTACAACAGTTGAATAGGCATTTCGTCGCGCGAGTGCGACGCCTTCGACTTGGCCGCCTGCTGCATGCTGCGGATAGCGCCGATAACCAGCGGGAAAGCCGTTACCACACCTGCAAGCGCGCCACCGATAAGCATACCGATGCCGACTGGCCGAAACAGCCCGTAGCGCAACGCGTGTTCGACACTCTCGCCTTCGGCCGGCGACGGCAGCATGCCCTGCGCGTTTAAGATTGGCGATAGAATCCACCAACAGGTGTAACCGCCAACCACAAAGTAAACCCCGCCTTTCCCGGCCAGAAAACCGGTACCGATAGTGAGCAGGGAAAAGTACCAAACCCCGTTCATGAACTCGGGCATGCCGATCCAGTTACCCAGTGGTAAGTCGTGGAAACCTTGCCACTGATACACAAGCCCGTGCACCAATGCGCTGGCCAACGCCGCCCAGAGCATGATCATGGTCTTGCGAATACCCGCGCCCGGCGACTTAAGAATGGTCGCCACCGCGATACCGCCGGGATACGCCAGGCGGTTAAAGTCGATCATTTGCTTACGCAGGGGAATAATAAACGCAATCCCCAATACGCCCCCGGCCATACAACCCAACACCATAAAAAACGTGTTGAACTCGGTGTAGCCCAGGATGAACAGAGCTGGAACCGAGAACACCATTCCCGACGACGCGCCGTTAACCGCGCTGGCAATTGTCTGGTTAATGTTGTTCTCGACGATACTGGTGCGTCGCATGATGCCGCGCAGCACCCCAAAACCCAAAATGGCGGCCAACTCGGAACCCTCAATTGAAAATCCCAGGATCAGCGACGCGTACGCGATGCTGATCGTGATCAGAATTCCCAGAAAGTATCCAACGAGAAGACCGGGCCAGGTGAGTTCGGGGTAGGCGCCATGGCGAACGCGCCGTCCGTCACTATTGGAAGCAGCCAAGTTGACTCTCCTTCTACCCGTGAGATGAAACGGCCACTGGGGTCAGTGGCCTGCGACCCATTCACGATACCCGACGCTTAAGCCAATTAAAAGAACCAACTTGCGTGTGTTATGGCGACCATTCCACCCAGTTGCCGGATAGCTAACCTCGTGGTAGACTGAGAGTTCGCTTAGGGAGGTACAGTGGGCGAACGCGACGTTTCCAGAAACCAGGACACCGAGAACGTTCAAACGTTCGTCAAGGCACTCCTGCGTGATGTTGAAGCCCTTGAGCGCATGCTCGAGGGCGATATGTTCGAGACCGGCATCCGCCGCATTGGTGCCGAGCAGGAAATGTTTCTGGTCGACCCCGACTTTTTCCCCGCACCAATCGCCGATATCGTTTTAGAAGATATCGATAGCCCGTTGATCGGCACCGAACTCGCACGCTTCAACCTCGAAGCCAACCTAACGCCGCGCGTTTTTGGTGGCTCGTGCCTTCACGACATCGAAGAAGAACTCCGCGAACTGCTGGAACTGGCAGCGTGGTCGGCGCGTGCCCACCATGCCGACGTCATGATAACCGGCATCCTGCCGACGCTCGACCGCTCGCACCTGGGGTTGGAAAACATCGCGCCCAATCCTCGCTACCTGGAACTGAACAACGCCATCGCTCGCGCTCGCGGCGGCACTTTCACCATCGACATTGAAGGCCTGGACGAGTTGCAAATGACGCACGACAACGTGCTTCTGGAAGCTTGCAACACCAGCTTTCAGCTGCACTTTCAGGTGGCGCCGGCGGAGTTCTCCAACCTTTACAACCTGGCACAACTGGTCACCGGTCCCCTGCTTGCCGCGTCGGTCAATTCGCCGGTGTTTGCAAAGAAGCGGTTGTGGAAAGAAACCCGAATCGCACTGTTTCAACACTCGGTGGATCCGCGTTCGGAGGCACACCGCACGCGTGGGCATCAGACTCGCGTAACCTTTGGGGAGTCGTGGTTAAACGATTCGGTGTTGGAAATGATTCGCGAAGACATCGCGCGCTATCGGGTGTTGCTGGTTAAGAAGATCGAAGAAGACCCGATGCAGGTCCTGGACGACGGCGGAATTCCCGCGCTGCACGCGCTAACGTTACACAACGGCACCGTCTATCGCTGGAATCGATTCTGTTACGGACGCGGTGATGGCATCCCGCATCTTCGCATCGAAAACCGTGTGCTTCCCGCGGGGCCAACCGTCAACGACGAAATGGCCAACGCCGCATTCTACTACGGAATGATGTCGGCGCTGTCCAACACCTACAGCGACGTGCGCGACGTGTTTAGTTTTGACGACGTCAAACGCAACTTTTTTGCCGCCGCGCAGCACGGACTTAAGGCGCAGTTCACGTGGGAAAAAGGCAAGTCGTACACCGCGGAAGACTTGATTCTGCAGGAGCTCATCCCGGCCGCACGGCACGGGCTGGAAGCGTCGGGAATTGACCGGCGAGACATCGACCGCTACCTGCCCATCATCGAAGAGCGGGTAAAAAGCGGGCGAACCGGCTCGCAGTGGATGCTGGACTCTTTGGCCAATATGGGCACCGACGGCACCACCGACTTACGGTTCCGCACACTTACCCGCGCGATCCTGGCGCGTCAACGCCGCAGTCAGCCGGTGCACACCTGGGAGTTGGCCAACCTGGAAGAGGTCAACGACTGGCGGTTTGGATTCCTGACGGTCAAACAGGTGATGAACACCGAACTCTACACGGTGCACCCCGAAGACGTCATCGAGATGGTAGCCAACCTGATGGATTGGAACAATCTGCGGTACGTACCAGTAGAAAATGAAAACGGCGAATTGCTTGGCCTGGTCACCCATCGCTCGCTGCTACGGTTGGTTGGCAAACCCAACACGACGCAGTTAACCGCGGGCGACCTCATGATTAGCAAGCTGGTTACCGTTACGCCTGACACCTCCACGCCGGAAGCCATTCGCATCATGCGCGACCAGAAGATTGGTTGCCTTCCGGTGGTTGAAGGGAAACACCTGGTGGGAACGCTCACCGATCGCGACTTCTTGCCGCTCTCGCAAAAGTTGGTGGATGAGTTGTTGGGACTGAATGTGAAAAGGAGAGAAGCTAAGTAATGGGGGACGTTACCTCGGTTCCAGAAACCATGCTCGAACGCGTCTGTATCCACTACACTAAGGGTGAACCCGGGCCGTGCTTTGTCGTCTTCGGCGGACTTCACGGCAACGAAATGAGCGGCCCCAAAGCGCTGGAGCGCGTAGCCCACATCCTCGGCCAGCATCAACCCAGTATCAAAGGCAAGTTCCTTGGTGTACTGGGTAATGTTGCCGCGATGCAACGCAACGTACGCTTTATCGATCGCGATCTCAACCGCGGTTGGGGCGTTTCCCAAGTCGCGAACTTGCGCGCGCAGGATCCTTCGCTGGACACGCCCGAAGACGCCGAGCAACGTGACCTGCTGGCGTTTCTCGATTCACTTAAGGACGAAACCAACCAGCCGGTGGTTTTCTTGGATCTGCATAGCACGTCGGCCGATGGGCTACCGTTTTCGTGCATGCCCGACACGCTGACCAACTTGCGAATCGCGCTAACGCTGCCGATCCCGGCGGTACTGGGACTTGAAGAAACCATCGAAGGCCCCATGTTGGGTTATCTCAGCGACAAAGGTTATCGCGCCGTCTTCGTCGAAGCCGGACAACACGACAAACCCGAGACCGCCGACATTCAGGAAGCGGCTATCTGGGTACTGCTTGAGGGTCTTGGGCTGATGGAGGCCAAGGACATCCCGAACTTTGACGCGCACTTCAAACGATTGCACGACCTGGGCCATGACCTACCGCGGGTATTAGAGATTCGTTATCGACAAACCACGACCATGCGCGACGGGTTTAAGATGAAGCCGGGCTATCAACATTACGACAAAGTACGCGCGGGCGAAGTACTCGCCGAAAACGAAAACGGCCCCATTAAGTCGCCGCTGGACGGGCGCGTACTGATGCCCAGCTATCAGAACAACACCGAGCAAGGCTTCTTTATTGCCAAAGACATCCCGCCGTTGTTTGTACAAATCTATTTTATTCTGCGACGGTTGGATCTGGGTCGTTGGGCGCACCTGCTGCCCGGCGCCGAACGATCCCCGATCAGCGATCACGTATTGCGGGTACAGCGTTGGGTCCCGCAGCGGCTCTCCAACCTGATTCGACTTCTCGGATGGCGTCGCATGACCGCCGACGACGACCACGTTGTCCTGCGGCGCCGTTATCCCAAAGGCGCCCAAGGCTGGCGACCGCGGCGTCGTTCCTAGCCAGCAAAAAAGCCCCGCCGCAAGGCGAGGCTAAATGATGGGGTGGACGACGGGGATCGAACCCGCGACCACCGGAACCACAATCCGGGGCTCTACCGACTGAGCTACGTCCACCATCAATTCTGCAAAACGTTCCGAGATACTACGCGTGGCCCCGGCGGCTGTCAAGTGGCGCGCTTAGAGGGGTTTACATGCCTAGCGGCGCATCGCCTTCTTCATCCGATAAACGCGTTTTTTGAGTCGATCCTTTACGTGGGTCATGCCGGTATAACGATTAAACGGCAGGTTCAACAGCTCCGGCCACAGCATTCGCGTCACTTCCTCCGGAGCGCCGTCTGCCAAACGCAAGTCCAACGGCAACGCCATGGCCAACTGTATCAGGCGTCGCGAAGTGAACACCGACATTCGCAATGGCACCGAGTCGGCTTCGGCGTACGGTAGAACACCCGCCCATGACGCGATGCGGCCGTCCAAATACTTCATGTCCATAATATGATACGGATCGTCCAACGGTAGCGACTTAATGTAGCGGTCCAACGTTTCCAACACCCACGGAATCGGCTTTAGCTTCATAGGATAAAGGATCGTTTCCACCGCCCGCGGATCCATACCTGGTTTGGTCGCGAAGTCACGCATGATTTCGCCGAAGTCGGCGGTTAGCTCGGCGCGGGCGGGGTCGAGTTGGTAGTAGGCGTTGGTGATTTCCCGACCGCGGTCTTCGGATGCCACACACCCGGTCCGATAAAGCCATCGTAGCTGTTCGTCGTTAGACGCGGTCGCGGTGCGGATGACGTTATGCCGTAACCCATATCGTTGCGCGAGGGTCCTGGCCAAAAAGACATCGATGTCGGCCTGACGGTCGCCAACCGATAACGTATAAAAGTCCACATCTTTCGCGATGTCTTTCGTGACCGCTAACAGCGCACGACTGTCCTTTCCACCGGTTAACGAAACCGACAGCGGATAGGCGGCCGCAACCCCGGTTACCACCCTTCTTACTTCGCGACCAATCTCACTTAGTAACTCACGCGAGTCTTCGGCACGGTCAACCGGACCGGTCGGCCACATCCGCCTGGGTTGCCAATTGTGAGTATCGAGACGATGGTTACCCAGCAGTCGATAGATTCCCTCGCGCGAGGTGGTGCCGAAGGGAAACAAAAACCGCGACCCGGCGGCCCGCAACTCGTCGATCAGCGCCGCGCGGTCCTGAGTCTCGGGCGTGTAGGGAATAAGATATCCAGTTGATGCTACGATCTTCTGGGATGGACAGTAAACTGTCCCCAAAGAGCCAACCGCATCGGAATGAAACCGCAGATCGCCTTCTCGAAGCTCTACGACCAGAAACCGGCCCGCCAGACCAGCGACCCACGACTCAACATCCGGAGTGGCCGTGGCCAACTCAACCGCCCCTTGAATCAAGGCCGGCGTATCGTCAATCGCGAACCCCACCACAATCCCCACGACCGCTCCGTCGCCGCCACGCACGTCGTGGACCGGAAGGCGTGGGTCGTGGGCGATTTGCCAACTACCCAACGGTTTCGTCGACCAGCCGGGCGGCTGGACAGGTATCGACTGGGCAACCACGAACTGCCCCACCAGTTCGGTGGGCTTGAACTTGTCGACCAGTTCCATTGGATTGACTTCAAAACGATCCATGGGCAAATTCTATCACGGTTTGCCATGGGCACACTACGCTGGTCGCAGTGGCGAGCTGTTTGCTAGACTACCGTCGCGACGCCGCCGCAACCCCGTTGTGACCATCCGCCAAGGAGTCATGGTGCAGGATCCGCCACATACCTCTCCGTCCCACCCGTGGGCCATGCGCGTGGTATTCGCAATAGTGCTCATACTACTGTTCGCGCAAATCTACGTTAACGAAACCCGCAGTAAACCGTTTCCGTCGATCCTCTTCCCGGCGGGGGCTTTTAAGGTTTCCGAAGAGCACGGAATCACCGCTACCGACTACGAACTGATTGCACAGATGCCGAACGGCATCGAAGAGAGCGTGGACGACGCGGTGTTGTTGGGGCGGATGCCAGAACAGTATCGCACGCACGTATTCGCCGACGGCATGGGCGTCACCCCCACAATGGATTCCAGTCCGTTTAAACGATCGCCGCGTGTGATTTCCGAAACCAAAGACTGGCTTCGAGTCCGACTGGAGCGAGAACTTGGCAAAGCGCCGACCTCGCTGGTGGTTCGCAAGTGGCGCATCAGCCTTGAACTTCGGAACGGTGAAATCACGACATCGCGCGAACAGATCTCCGACCAGTTAATTACGTTCGGTTCGGAGGATTCGCAATGAAAGCTCTCGACCGCTGGATTCACGGGATGTTTCCGGTCAGCGCGGAGGCACTGGGCATTTATCGGATCGCCTTTGCGCTGTTCTACTTGATCTACGGCGTTCCCAGTTACGCCTGGATCGCGAACAACCCGCCTGGATATTTCAACCCTACGTGGATGAGCCCGGGAAGATTTTTGCTCGACGGCTTTCCTCCGCAGTGGGTTTTGCTCGCCATAAGCATTGCTTTGGCGGTGGCGATGATTGGACTACTTGTCGGCTACCGCACGAGACTAATGTCTTTTGCCGTGTTCGCGTTGATGATGGCCGGGTACACCGCACAGTATTGCTTTGGCCGTACCGACGGCACTAGCCTGATGATCTTTACCCCTGCGCTTATGTCGTTTTCCAACTGGGGAGCGGCGTACTCTATCGACGCTCGTCGTCGCGCGCGAGCTGGCAAACCCCGCCAGGCCACTCACAACTGGCCGCTAACCATGATGGCCATGTTCATTTCGTTCGGTTACCTCACCGCCGGCTATCCCAAGCTGATGTCCTGGGTCGACTTTGACCTGACCACACAGGGGGTTCGCCGATGGACGCTAAATGGCTACTACCTGTTGGAGCGTCGCGATTTGCTAGCCGGGTTCATGGCGACCTTAAAGAACACCTGGGTGTGGGAAATCATGGATGTCACGGCGGTGATGTTTGAACTCGGCGCGGCGATAGCGATCGTGCATCGGTCTACGTTTCGCGCGGCGGTTTTCGTCGCGGTCGTGTTCCACTGGATCAACATGCTGATGTTGAACATTCCCTTCGCCATCTTTCTCCCCTGCTACCTTCTGTTTATCCCATGGGAACCGGTAACCCGATGGTTCGCCAAACCCGGGCCCGGTCGCGTGCTGGCCGCCGCGACATCCTGGCAAACCGCGTTGGTCCTGGTGGTGGTATGGCTGGGGCTGCACGCCATCCCCTCCGAACAACTACCGATGGGTGCCGCCGCATGGTTATCGCCGGTGACCGCGCTGCTTTCGTTTGTCGGCATCAACCCCGTGTACTGGTTTGCGTTGGTGCACACCGCTTCGGTGCTGTTGGCCATTTGGTGCGTTGTCAGCGCGTATCGACGCACGATGGCGTGGCCCGCCGGTTACGGTGTGGCCTACTTCGACGGAGTCTGCAACTTGTGCAACGGAACTGTGGACTTTTTGGTTCGCCGCGACAAGAAACGCCGGTTGCGCTATGCGTCTCTGCAGAGTCGCCGCGGAGAAGAGATGCTTACCGCCACCGGTCTTCGCGAACAGAACGTGGACAGCTTTGTTCTGGAGCGCGACGGCAGCGTGGTGGTGCGATCAACTGCGGTATTGGCCATCGTGCACGCGTTGGGAGGCGGCTACCGACTTGTCGGCTTACTGTGGCTGATCCCGCAAGCGATTCGTGACGTCGTCTATCGCGCCGTTGCTAAAACCCGCTACGCGACGTTCGGAAAACGCGACAGCTGCCGACTGCCTTCCCCCGAAGAGTTGGATCTGTTTGTGGAAGATACCGCGTTTGGCGCAAACGACTAACCCGCGAGCCACAGGGTTACAGCAGACTTCAGCAGAATGATGTGCTCGGCGGCGGTAAAGTAGGTTGGAACAATCGCCGTAAGCAACAGCACATACCCCATCCATTGCCGATTCTTATCCGGATCGTTGGCGAACAAAAACTCCAGCGCAATCAACATCGCCGGAAACGACAGCGTGAACAACCGCGACGCATCGTAGGCAACAAACAGTTGCCCAAAACCAGCGAAGAGCGCCAGAGCGATCGCTACAACCTCGAATCGCCTGCCCATATGCCACATCATTCCCCCAGCCACAAACACAAACAACCAGCTAAGCTTGAATACCGATAGCAACCCGGCCAGCTGGTTGGGTGACGATTGCCGAAACCAAAAGAACGGGTCGTGCTTGAGGGGCTCCATATACCGCGACGCTTCCAACCCATCGGCAATGTTGTCGCTCAATAGCGTGCGAACTCCAAACATCACTCCCAGCACCAACCCCAAGCCCAGTAGGTGATCCAGAGCCCAACGCTTGCGGTCGCCGAAGTCGCGTAGCGCCAACCAGGCAAACATCGGCACCAGGAACAGCACCGACTCGTGGTTCATGGTGGCAAGAAACAGGAGCAGATAAAAGCGCAGACGATGGGTGCGATACTTCCACATCAGAAACACGAGTATGTAGGTAAGGATGTCGCAGTACCCGCCAAAGTACATGGTCGTGCCGACGACCAGAGAGAACGCAAAGACAAGCCCGGCGGTGAGACCGTCGGCCGGGCGATCTCCGCGGCTGAAATACGCGACGACGAGCATCAGAAACAGCGCGCAAAGAATGAGATTGGTGACAATAATGAGATCGCCGCGAAGGCCAAGCAGGTAACTCAGCAGCGGAGTGAGGATGCGATATCCAACGCCGGGGGCATCGGCGGCGAACGGGTTGCTGGCCAGCGCCGCGTATTCGACACCAAGAGAAGAAGTAAACGTGGCGGGGCGCAGGTGAAGCGCGGCCAGGCCGAACAGGACCAACCCAAAAACAAAAGCGGCACCTACCGGCGACAATGCAATGCGCACGCGTCGATAGATGCCGTCTAAGAATGAATACATGGTAGCGGTGCCCCGCTAATCGCTAATAGCCGTCAAAAAACTCGACTTCGAGAATCTCAAAGTTGCGAACACCCGCGGGCAACTGGACTTCCACCACTTCGCCCATCTTGTGACCAATCAGCGCTTTAGCCAGCGGCGTTTGGTACGCAATGATGTTCTGTTCGGGGTCGCTTTCCCCCTCACCTAGAATGGTGTACTCGCGCTCGCGTCCGGTATCAACATCTTTAATTTTGACTTTCTTGCCAAAGGAGACCGAATCCTCGGGCAAATCTTCGCGGCGCACCACGTTGGCGCCCGACATTTTTTCCTGAAGCGCCCGTAGCTTATTGGCGTAATGCGCTTGCTTTTCCTTAGCGGCGGCGTACTCGGCGTTCTCCTTCAAGTCACCATGATCCGCGGCCGCTGCGATTTCCTTAGCAATGTCATGCTTCACTAGCTTTTCGAGGTGATCGATCTCCTCTTTTAACTTCTTCAAGCCAGCTTCGGTAAAAAAGAACTGGGCCATCCCCATCACTCCATTTTCGGTTTCGGTCTAATAAAACGAGTCGCGGCGTGCCCCCCGGGTCGAGGAAGGGGGCGCGCCGCGGTTCGATAAAATCTGGTTAAAGGATAGCGAGGCGGGGCCCCGCATACAACGGAAAAGCGACCGGTCATGTAACGCTCGTATTTGCAATATGTTACATGACGATGGCGGCGACCGCTCACTAAACTCGACTTTTTGGTTGTTGGTAGATCGCCGTTCTGCGGCGTTTACTAACGGATGAATCCAACACCAGACGCGAGGTATGACAATGACACCAAGACTAGACGTACGGCTGCTTGCAGGGATCGTAGCGATCGGGTTGTCCACAATCGTCGGGTGCGACGACGGCTCGTTACTGTCGGGACTACCCGCACCCCAACCGAAGTGCGCGACAAGTGCCAACACTGTGACGGTCGAAGTGGCCTCGGACGATTGGACCGAGTCGGTGTTTTACTCGCCGGGCATGTACGGCGGCCCCGAGAGCACCGTTTTTCAGGCTATCGCTCAAACTAATGTCACCATCCCCAATGTTGGAGCCGGAACCAATGTGTCAATTCATGTGCATTTTCCGCAGCCGTTGGCAGTTGCTCATCGGGTTCCCGGGGTGATCTCCGTGCGTGTCGGCCTGGCCGGGAATGGTGGGTTAGTCGCTACCGCGCAGAACATTGGCTTTAGCAGGATATCGTCGTTGGATAGAATCACGAGCTATGGGGTTAACTTGTATTCGAGCAACGGGTCAACGCTCGACAACTTCGGCTGCGCCGCAAACGCCGTACCTGCAAATACCGGCGAGACGATCAGCTGCTTCATCTTCGAGTTCACCGTACCCAACACGCTTAATGCGGGTGGCGCCATTGGGACCGCCGACTTGCTTATCGGTGAAGTCGATTGGCTCACGTCGGAAATCGGCGACTTTAGGACCGAACCCGCACCCTTTGGACCCTTCGGCATCTAGGCGTCGCGAATCGGCAGTCGAACGGTGAACACGGCGCCGTTGCCGGGCTCGCTGGTTACGCTCAGCGTACCTTCGTGCTTGTCGATAATGCGGTAGGAAATCGAAAGCCCGAGGCCGGTACCAACTCCGACACCTTTGCGGGTAAATCCGGGATCAAAAATGCGGCCGATGTCTTCGGCGGCGATCCCCGTCCCCGTGTCGGCAACGGTTATGACCGCGTGGTTGTGGTCGCGGCGGGTGGTGATGGTGATGGTTCCATCGCCCGGAATAGCGTCGATGGCGTTGACGATGAGGTTCATAAACACCTGATTGAGTTCGTTGGGGTAAACCAACAACTCAGGAATGTCGCCGTAGTCGCACACCACTTTGATTCGGTTTTGCAGAAGGTGCTTGACGAGAGTAAGCGTGCTGTCGATGCCGTTGTGGATATTGGTTCGCTGAAACTCCGCTTCGTCCAGGCGCGCAAAATTCTTGAGACTACGAACAATGCGCGCGACCCGACGGGCCGCCTCGCCAATGACGCCGTTGTTTGCCACCAGAATGTCGGCCGCTTTACGAGGACGCGCCTTAGCGTCGGGTTCCTGCTCGGCCACAAACTTCTGAACAACTTCGGCTGCGCGCGCCGACGCATCGCTTGCACTAACCACCGCGCCAATCGGGTTGTTCACTTCGTGAGCTACGCCCGCAACCAGGTTGCCCAGCGACGCCATCTTTTCCTGCATCAACAATTGCTCTTGGGTCTCGCGAAGTTCGGCTAGTGTTCCACTTAGCTCCTTATTCTTCAGGTCCAAGTCCTCGGTTCGCTCAATGACCTTCTGTTCGAGCGTGCGGTTGTTTTCCTCGAGTTGCGAAGACAACTCTTCCAACTCGGACGAATATAGCTTTAGTCGTTGGTGAGATCTTGCCGCCTGCCGCTCCAACAGGTAGCCCAAACACATCACAAACACCAACGCGCCCCACTGTGATACCCACGCGAAGTACGGAATAACTTGTAGCCCTTGCAGTAAGTCGAGAATTCCAACCAAACCAAACACAATAAACCCACTCATGAGAACGCGGGCATCGGCGCTTCCACGAAACGCTCGAACTGCGGTAACGATAACAGCGGTCGGAACCGTGTACATGAATAGCTTATTGGACGCGTGTACACCGTTGGGCAGTCGCACATGCCCGGTGATATCCAACGCAACCACCACGGCCGCGGTGATTGCGTGAACTGCAATCAGCGCAGTCATCAAATGCCGACTCCAACGCGCGGAATGATTGAGCAAAGTCAAACGAATGAACGTGTAAAGCCCAACCGCGAACAGCAGAAAGGCGATCCCGCGGACGTACAACAACTGCACGGGCGCGTTAAGAATGTATTGCGGCCCCGGAGGAATCAGGACGTAGAACAGCCCCAGAGGAATAGCAAACGCGGCGAATGCGAGGGGAGCCAGAAAATCTTCGCGCAGTCGGACAAAGAACGAAGCCAATGCAAACACGCCCAAGAACATAAACAGGACGCCCAGAACAACGGTCGCGGCATTGTCGAGCGCAAGAAAACGAATAGCTTCGTCTTTTTGACCCAAGTACACACCGCCGTCGCCACCCTGGATTCCCAAGCAGCAACCCTCGGAATAGATTTGAAACACCAGCATCTTGCCGGCGGCATCTTGCGGAAGAGAGATTACCTGGATGGTTGACGACGCGTACTTGTTTTCATTGTTGGACCCCAGGTGCCCAAACTTTTTGATTAACTCCCCGTCAACATAAGCTTCAAACCCCTCCATGAGGTGTTGAATGTAAAGCGCTGGCGAATCGGGAAGATTTGCGGGAAGTCGAGTGCGATACCAAATCCAGTTCTCGCCATTGCGTTCGTCGGGGTATCCAATCTTGGTCATCGCGTGCCAGCCGACACTCGATTCGTCGTAAAGCCACACCGGGTCGCCGGCGGCATCGACAGGAGATTGCCCCAGTCGATACTCCCACCCGGCGTCCAGGCGGACGACATCGGCGCTCGCGTTGGTGGGCAGTAACGCCGACAGCAACGCCAGCGCGAGTACTACGACTTTTATTCGTTTAAGTAATTGCATCGTACGGCGCAGTAGACATTACACTGTGACCATGAAAGGAACAAGCTAGGGCCTGTTGCGGGCAGTCGAGATGCCACAAACCTGTGTAACTATTTGCAATACAAGTGGTTGCTTGCTATCCTATTTACACTATGATTAGTGTTCTTGCCATGTACAAATTCTTTCCGGTCGAGGATCCGGCAGCGATGGCCGCCGATCTGCGCAGACAAGTGCGGGCACTGGACTTGAAAGGTACCCTCATTGTCGCAACCGAAGGGGTTAACGGCACGGTTGCGGGAAGTCGCGACGCGATTGATGCGTTTCGGGACTGGCTGGATGTCGACGGTCGCTTCATCCACCGTATCGAAAACCGATGGGAGGCTCCGCGAGTTCCCTTCCAACGGGCGCTGGTAAAACTCAAAGACGAGATCGTCACCATGCGCGCTGGCGCTGTAGACGTCACCCACAATGTTGGCGAGCACATTCCGCCGCATGAGTGGAACGATCTGATCGCCGACCCCAACACAATCGTAGTGGATACCCGCAACGACTACGAAGTCGGCTTTGGCACCTTTGCGCGTGCGATCAACCCGCACACCGAAAGCTTTCATGACTTCCCCGCGTTTGTCGAACACAACCTTGCGGCACACAAAGGCAAGCGGATTGCGATGTTCTGTACCGGAGGCGTGCGTTGCGAGAAGGCAACCGCGTATCTGCGCGAGCAGGGCTTTGGCAACGTGCTTCACCTGCAAGGTGGTATATTGAACTACCTGCAAAATGTTTCCAGTGAGGAGTCTCTTTGGGAGGGCGACTGCTTTGTGTTCGACGAACGCATTGCCGTTTCCCAGGGTGACCAGACAGACTGACGACCATAAGCCGCTCTACCCCAACGAGTTGTCAAGTCCGGCGCGGCGTGTTAAGATCAATCTATGCGTATT
Organism: uncultured bacterium; assembly: GCA_964588695.1. GTDB lineage: Bacteria > Krumholzibacteriota > Krumholzibacteriia > WVZY01 > JAKEHA01 > CAZPQK01. Next base: position 209,485 of record CAZPQK010000006.1, on the reverse strand, counting down.
TTCGGCCCCACCCTAATTGCGCTAGCTGGCCTCACCACATCTGCACTAGCGCAACCACAGCGCCCGTCGGTGACTGTCCCGCTACTTTTGACCGCACCTCGCCTGGACGACTTCCGCTCCATGACAGCAGCAACGGCGACCGCGAAACAAATGGCCCACGTCACGGGTTTGATTCAGCGCGAACCCGCAGACGGTGAGCCGTGCACGCAACGCACCGACGTTTACCTGGGCCGCGATCACAACAACCTCTATGTCGTCTTTGTTGCTCACGACAACGCACCCGACCGCGTGCGCGGTCGCTTATCGCCGCGCGAGTCGTTGTTCCACGACGACATCGTCGAGATCATGCTCGACACATTTAACGACCAACGCCGGGCCATCGCGTTTGTCTGCAACCCGCTCGGTGTGCAATGGGACGCCATTTGGACCGAAGGTCTGGGGTTTGACGATTCCTTCGACACGGTTTGGCATTCGGAAGGCGCTATCACCGATTCCGGATACGTCGTGTTAATGGCGATTCCTTTTAAGAGCCTCCGTTTCGATCCCGCGCCGTCGCAAGAGTGGGGGCTTATTGTGCTCCGCGAAATTCGCCGCGATTCCGAACAAGCATTCTGGCCGCCGGTATCGAGCCGTGTTGAGGGCCGGCTGAACCAGGCCGCGACGCTGCGAATCGACGACGAGATTACACCCGGACGCAACATTCTGTTTGTCCCGTATGGAACGGCGCGGACCTTTCGCCTGATCGACGAAGGCCACCCCAACGGTCCAAGATTTAAAGACGATGGCGAGGCCGAAGCTGGCTTCGACCTTAAAGCCGTAATCAAAGACAAGCTGGTATTTGACCTGACGGTGAACCCGGACTTTAGCCATGTCGAATCGGACCAACCGCAGGTGACAGTCAACGAACGCTTCGAAGTGTTCTTCCCGGAGCAGCGACCGTTCTTTCTGGAGAACGCGAATTACTTTGAGGGCGAATACAACTTGCTGTTTACCCGACGGATTAGCGACCCGCGCGCCGGCGGTCGCTTGACCGGCAAGCTGGGGCCGTGGGCGGTGGGTCTGCTCCTGGCCGACGACGAGGGCGCTGGCAACAGCCTTTCACCCGACGATCCCAACTACGGCGAGAGCGCGTACTTTGGTGTGGCTCGAGTTAGTCGCGACATCATGGACCAGTCGAACCTCGGCGCGATCTTTACCGACCGAGAGTTCGCCGGCGGATTCAACCGCGTCGGCGGTATCGACGGTCGCATTAAACTTACTCCCACCTGGACCACCAACTTTCAGGCCATTCACAGCGTTACAGAAACCGATGACGGTACGCAGATCGAAGACCCTGCGGTTAGCTGGCGATTTGATCGGTCGGGGCAACATTTTCGGACGCACGTGCATTACCAGGACATTGGCCGGGATTTCGCAACGCTTACCGGTTTTGTTCCCCGCGTTGACTTGCGCGACATTCACTGGTCGGGGTCGTATCGTGTCCGCACCGCCGGCGATGTTGTGCTGGCCTGGGGCCCGGAATGGTACCACCAATCGGTGTGGGACCACGACGGGACCAAGCTTGATGAAATCTACGAACTCACCATGCACGGCGAGTTTGTTCGCGAAACCAGCGTCGCTTTGCAGGCCACGACCCGTCGCGAGTGGCTACGGCCAATCGACTTTGCATCGCTTATGGAAGTTCGCGAGTACGACCCGTTTAACTTTTACGGATACTTTGGCACCGACATTACCGACGAACTCGTCACCGAAATCGAAGTTGACGCGGGCAAAGTCATTAACTTCGACCCGCCCGGTGGTGAGCAGCCCGAGTTGGCCAACCGCTACGCCGGCGAACTTGGGTTGGCGTTTAAGCCCAGCACGAATGTCAGTTTTGACGTCCTGTATTCGTTGTTCCAGCTAAACCAGGAAGGCACCGGCGATCGCATCCTGCGCGATCAAATCGCTCGAGCACGGCTTGGGTATCAGTTCAACCGCGAGCTGTCGGTGCGTGCGATCGTCGAATACGAGCAAACCGACGTTAACGGCAGCCTGACGTCCGAAACCCGAGACCGGAACCTTAACGGCGACCTTCTGTTTACTTATCTGGTCAATCCGTGGACGGCGTTGTATGTTGGTATGAATACGAACTATCGCAACGTGGAACTATTGGAAGACCTTGACCCGCGGGAATTGCGCCGCACCCGCAACACCCTGCTCAACGACAGCCGCCAGTTCTTTATCAAGTACTCCTACTTGATTCGCTTCTAGCGGTTCATTTTTTTGTGAACACACAAGTCACTACCATCGACCCGCGGACCGACCCGCGTTGGGACACGTTTGTGGAGCGCCACACGAAGGGCACGTTCGTGCACACCTCAATGTGGACCCACGTCCTGGCCGACACCTATGGCTATCGTCCGCGCTATTTGGCGGTCGAGCGCAGCGACGAAATTGTCGCGGGCATGGCACTGGTGTTGATTAGGAGCTTTCTGACCGGCAATCGCGTGGTATCGGTGCCGTTCGTAGACGAATGTCCTCCGTTGGCCGAAGATGCCGAACACCTGCGGGCGTTGCTTGCGGCCGCGATAGAAGTTCAGCGACAAGACAAGGCGCGGTACATCGAACTGCGCGCGGAGTATCCGCCGGATGTCCTCGCCAACCACCAACTGTCGACACACGACTACTACAACACGTTCGTCACCGACATTAGCGGCGATTTTGACGAATTAACCGCACGGTTCGGCAAGCGGGCGCGCCAGTACGTGCGTAACAAATGCCTTCCCCACTTGCGGTTCCACCAGGGCACTTCGCTTGACGATGTTAAAACGTTCTACCGGCTGAACCTGTTAACACGAACCAAACACGGCATGATCCCTCAGCCGTTTGTCTTGTTTCACAACATCTGGAAGCGTGTCATATCCAAGGGCTATGGCTTTGTGACCGTTGCCTATCGCGGCGACGAACCGATCTCGGCCAACGTTTATTTTCACTTCAAGGACCTGCTGATTCACAAGTACACCGGATCCAACACCGACTTTGCCGAGTTTCGCGGCAATCACTTTCTGGTGTGGAAGGGGATGGAGTACGCTTGCGAGCATGGTGTCAAACAGTACGACTTTGGTCGCACGTCACCCGACAACAAGGGACTCGTGAACTTCAAGCGACTGTGGGGCACTCGCGAATACACGCTTCCCTACTACTACCTTCCGCCCGTCGAGGGCGTAACGTCGACGACCGAAGACAGCCTTAAGTACCGACTCATGAAAACGTTCGTGCATCATGCGCCGGGATTTGCATCTCGGTGGGCCGGGCGGATGGTGTATCGCCACCTGGGATAGTGGCGATTGCTACCGCTTGCGGGCGGCGATGAAAACCCACGGACTAAATCGTGGCAAGCGACGCAACTGCAGGGCCTTTTCGACGCCGGCGAGCACCGGAATTAACGCACTGTCCGAATCGCGGGTAAACGGAATCCAGCGGTAGCCGATACATGCCTCCACAACAAACCCGGCATCGTCGAGCTTGCGCATGTAGTCGTTAAACCCGTCGTGGTAGTACGCGGTCTCGTAGTCGGCCAGGTTGGGATCACGCTTTTTTATGTTCCCCACGTACGAGTCGCCGTTGGACACGGTCAACAAAAACAGGCCGTTGGCTTTAAGCACGCGATGCACGTCGGGAAAGAAGCGCTCGTTGGCGCCGTTCTCACCGGTTACACACACGGTCACTTCGATGGTGATGACCGCGTCGAACGACGCGTCGGCTACCGGAAGCTCTAACCCGCTCGCCTGCACGGCAGGAATGTCGGCGTGTTCTTCCCGAAACAAGTTTATAGGAACGCCGTTAAACTCTAGCAACGTGGGGCGATGCCCCAGTGACTTTACAAACGTGGTGTTGCGACCGGAACCGCCGCCGACATCCAGCACACTTAGGTTACTTCCTTCGGCTGCCAGGTACTTGGCAATCAGCGCCTGCTCGATACGGCCGGTGTACACGCCCATGCGCGAACGACACGACTTTAGCCAGTACCATTCTGCGGTTGATGTCGCGGTGGTCATGCGGATCCTGAAAGGGCGAGTCGCACGGGGTTAGCGTTTTCGCGCGACAAAGAAAAGCCACGGACTAAATCTGGTGCTACGTCGCAGAGGAAGCACTTTTTCAACCAATGCCAACGCGGGAATGAGCGGGTTGTTTGAGTTGTGTGGAAACGGCAACCAGCGATACCCGTGACACGCGGTGATGTCGAAACCGGCGGCGTTAAGTTTTCGCGAGTAGTCGTCGCAATCGTCGGTGTAGTAGCCCGCCCAACCGGGCCCTTCGCCGTGAGTCTGACGAATGCGCCCGATGTACGAACCTTTGTTGTGCGCGGTTAACAGAAATAATCCACCGGGTTTCAATACGCGATGCACTTCTGCAAAAAACCGAACGTTAATATCATCCTGGCCGGTAAAGCACGCGCTAACGCCGATGGTCATGACGGCTTGAAACGAACCGTCGGCCACCGGCAACTCCATGCCACTCGCTTGCACGGCGGGAAGCGTGACACCGCGTTCCAAAAACAGTTGCAACGGTAGCGGCTCGTACTCCAAAAGAACGGGATCGTGCCCGACCTCTTTGGCGAAAACGGCGTTTCGCCCATCGCCGCCGCCGACGTCGAGCACCGAAACGTTGGTGCCGATGCGATCGAGTTCCTGGGCAATCACAGCCTGCTCAAACCCACCGGTGTAGAGCCCCATTTTGGAGCTATAGACCCCGGTTCCGTACCATTCTTTTCTGCTGGCGGCGTCCTGCGTCACGCTAGCCTGCCCTTCCGGATAATGCGTAAGTTGGGCGATGGCAACCGAGTTGCCGGATATAGCATTTAATTCTACGCGGTCTGGCAACGCATAGCAAGTGGGCGACATTGGACTCAGCAAGCCTTGTGCCCCAGCCTGGGTTTACCGCATGCACCCCGGAAACAACGAGCTTGAGCGCTAGAACTCTGGAGTCGGTAGCAGTAGCGGTGGTATGATATTAACGTCTCGGTCACAACACAGCGCGCTTATCGGCGCAGGAGGCATCTTTAGATGAAAACACCCCCTGGCCTATGGTTGACCGTTGTCCTGGCTATGGTCTTTGTAGCTCCGCCTCGATTGACTTCGGCTCAAACCAGTTTACAGAAGCAAGTTGCGTCAAGCGGCGCGACGACCGCTTCGAGTACTAACTACCAGATACTAGGAACCGCCGGTCAGGCGGCCATCGGCTCTGCCACTAGCACCAACTTTGGATCGCTTAACGGATTTTGGGAACCTCCGGGCAACTTTCCAACCAGCATCGGTGACAACCCTCTTCTCCCGCAGACATTTCGCCTGGACCAGAACTACCCGAACCCGTTTAACCCCACAACAACGATTCGGTTTGCGTTGCCGCGAGAATCGCATGTTGTTCTTCGCATCTTTGACGTGAACGGTGCGGAGGTTGCGGAGTTAGTTAATGAATCGCGCCCCGGCGGCATCTACGTTGTGCCGTTCGACGGCTCTTCACTGGCCAGCGGCGTGTACTTCTACCGCATCGAAGCACCTGGCTTTGTGACGTCGCGCAAACTCGTGCTCTTGAAGTAACCACAGCTCAAACCGGAACTCGGAGACTATTCCAATGAAATACATCATCGCTGCTCTAGTTTTATTTTTGGTTGCACTGCCGGCGAGCGCCGATCCGCCGCGTACGTTTTCCTACCAGGGAGTACTAACCGACAACGCCGGAACTCCGGTGGCGGATGGTAACTACTCACTCGGGTTTCGTCTTTACACAGTTGCGGCCGGAGGCTCGCCGATTTGGTTGGAGTTTCAGAATCTACCAGTTACCAATGGTCGTTTTGAAGCGATATTGGGTAGCAATATTCCGCTCACCGCCGTGAACTTTGACGAGCCGTACTGGCTGGGAATCACCGTAAACGCAGACCCGGAGATGACGCCGCGTACGGAACTAAGCGCCACGCCTTACGCGATCAACGCGCTAAGCGTGGAGGACGGCACGGTTACCACTAACAAGCTTGCCAACAATGCCGTGATATCAACGAAGATGGCAAATGGCACCGCGATCCGCTCGCTGAACGGCCTCACCGACAATGTCAACCTGCTAGCGGGCACGGGCATGACCGTTGTGCCTAGCGGTAGCAACATCACGATATCTGCGACCGGAGGTGGCGGCAGCGGCAACGACCCGGGTGTCGCGAGCCAAAAGGGCGTAACGTCAGGCGGGCTTACCGGGCCGGGCACGATTAACAACCTGGTTACACTAAACATAAACTGTCCGGGAGATGGTTACGTACTAGCGATCGCGACGTGCCACATTTTCCTGAACCACTCTAATGGATTGCCAACTTACGCTTGGATTGGTACATCGACCTCGCCTAGCACACTGCCGACCAACCAGACCATGATCGTTCAGGTACCCGACAACGCCGGCTCCGGAACCTACACGTTTCCGGCCACGGCGCAGGCAATTTACCCCGTTACCGCCGGCAGCAACACTTTCTACATGAACGGGGAGCGAGGTAGCAATGGTGGTAGTGCCAGTGTCGGCGACCGGACGCTCAACCTCATCTATTTTGAGAACGCCTATGGGATCGTTACCCCGCAACTAACCACTGATGGCCCAGATGCCGATGCGGCCAGCCTGGGCAAGCCCGGCCCGACAATCGCATCGAGCCAGCCCATCAATCGGGGCGGCGATGTTCGCAGCGAACTAGCCGAACTGCGGGCTCGCCTGGCCGAATTGGAGGCTAAGTTAAATCTGGTAGACTAGTTACCCGCATTAAACGGGGCGCCGGGCTTGACTGGCGCCCCGTCTCGTCGCGCTTTCGGGCGCTGTCGAACTGTCATCCGACCCGTGGACCACGCGTGACAAAGGAACACCTCGCCGCCTCGGCGGGGTATCTACTAGCAATAGTGACATCCAACCAGGAGGAACCTGTGAGCCGCCAACTTACCACTCTACTTCTCGTAGGCCTGTTCGCACTCATCCCCGCCGGGGTGGTGGCCGACCATCACAGCGATGCGCCATTTACCTTTCATCCCATCGAACACGGTACGCTGGCAATTGAAGCCGGCGACGCGATGATTCTGGTCGATCCCGTCGGATCCCCAGAGCGCTTTCAACGATTTGGTACTCCGGATATTATTTTGATTACCCACATTCACCCCGACCACCTGGCCGTGAAACTAGTGCACGAACTCGCGGGCGAAAACACCGTCGTCATTGCGGGGGCAGCGGTGCAAGAGCGGTTGGAGTTGGGCGAGACGCTGGCCAACGGCGCGTCGCGCACCGTCGGAGATGTCAAGATTGACGCAGTGGCGATGTACAACTTAACCGAAGAGCGGTTGAAGTTTCATCCCAAGGGGCGCGGCAACGGTTACGTTGTTAACTACCAGGGCAAACGCGTCTACGTGTCGGGCGACACCGAAGACATTCCTGAGATGCGTGCGCTTAAGAACATCGACTACGCGTTTGTGTGTATGAATCTTCCCTACACCATGACCGTCGAGCAGGCGGCAAGTGCGGTGCTGGAGTTTGCACCGAAGGTAGTGTATCCGTATCACTACCGCGGATCGGGTGGGTTTAGCGACGTCGAGCAGTTCAAAAAGCTGGTCGCAAAGAACCCGAACATCGAAGTCCGACTGGCCGCCTGGTACGAATAGGCTAGTGGTCGGCTGCGGCGCGTGCCGACGGGGCTTGTTCGATTTCGGTCAGTACCACTTGCAACGCTTCATTGGCGGCCGCAACCGCATTGCCGCCGCCAATGTTCGTTGCTACCACGATAGCAAGATCGGCGTCGGGTAAAATCCAAATCAGCGAATACCACTCCCCGCACGATCCCGTGTGCGAAAGCCCGCGACCGCGATCCGTGGTTTGAACACCCCAACCGAGACTGTAACCCTGCGAGTATGAATCGGCGTGAAGAACGCCAAACGCGTCGGCCGACAAAAACGAATCGGGCGACTCTCCCCGCGCGCCGCTTAGATGCGCCGCCGCGAACCGCGCCCAATCCACCACCGACAAGTGCACCAGGCCAGCCGGGCCAATCACCGGCGGGTTGTCGTCGTTCGCGCTGGGCCCCGGCGTGAACGGCACCATGCGATCGCCTTCGGCGATGTGTCCCCAGGGTTGATCGGTGCCGCCAAAGGTTGCCGGTTCGCCAAAGCCCAGACTCGTGAGACCCAACGGCGCTTGCACGTGTTCGCGCACCAGCTCTTCCCAGGATGTTCCGGCCGCGCGTTCTAACATCGCGCCGGCGACGGTGTAACCCACATCGGTGTAGCCGAACGTCGTGCCCGGTTCGCTGGCCGGGGGAAGCGACAACGCCATGCGTACAAACGCAACGCGTTGCGCGATGGCATCGCCAGTGTAGCCCAACGCTTCGTGCATCATCGCGTTGGACCGGGTCGGTAGCCCCGAGCGATGCGCGAGCAGTTGTTGCAACGTAACGTCGCGATAAGGATTGTTATCGGCAACCAACTCTGGAAACGCATCCGCCACGGTAGTTTCCCAGCGGATTTGATTCGCCGCGACCAGGCGCGCGGCGACGGTGGCCGTGAACGCTTTACCGCACGACCCCAGGTGAAAACGATCGAACGGTGTTACCGACTGCGGGTGTCCGGCGATACGCGCGCCGGTCGCACCGGCGGCAACCACTCCGTCGGTTCGCGACACCGCCACCGCCAACGCGGGAACGCGATAGCTTGCGCGTACCGGCTCGATTAGAGATGCCAGGTTCCTGAACGGCAACGTGGTGGCCGCGGTTTGAGGCGCAACCACCCGTCGCGCTGGATCGACGCCGAACGTCGCAAGTGTCCCGCACGATTGCCCCGGCCCGCAAACCGATGTGGCGACCCCGCACGCCGATGACGCCGGGCCGCAAACCGCAGACGTCGGCTCGCAGGTAGCGGCACTCTTGTGCGCACCCTCTGTGCACGCGTCCGAACATTCGGCAACCTGCGGCGTCGCCGTCGGAGCGACGCAAATCAATAGCAAACCCGCGGCGAAAATCGTTTTCATGCTAGCGTCCTTCTTTGAATTCGGTGAGCGCACACTCGTCGCTAAAACGCTCCGCAGCGGAGCGCGATAGTTCGTTGATAATTCGAATCGCCGCCCGTCGCGACGCCTTGCCGACCCCGGCGAGTAGTTCGCGCTTTTCGTCAACCAGCGCGGCCACAATGTTGTCGTGAAGCGCCTGCCCGCGCCGCGTAATGTCGATGACACTCGCGCGCCCGTCGCTGGGATCGGCCGCCCGGCGCACATACCCCTTGTCCTCCAGCGAGTCGATCATTCGACTTGCCGAACTTTTCTCCAGATTCAGCGCCTCGGCAATCTCCAGTAACCGCAACGCGCCACCCTGCAGGGCCTCTAGCGCGTAGCATTGGGTAACCGAGATGTCGTGGTAGCAGGTCCGCTGCCGGTCGCGGAATTGGTAGATGCGCAGCAAGCTTCGGACGGCGGCGTGAAGTTCTTCCGCGTCGCGGTCGAGATCGATATCGGTGGTTCGTGCGGACATGGCTCCTCCTGATAGTTGTATGATACAACTATCACCGCCGGGAGGTTCCAAGAATTTTTATCGACGGATCACAAACGCGACAGGCGCCGAGGGCCTGCCTGCCCTTAGTTGCCCGCGAAGTGCTCCAGGAAGAGCCGCGCAAACGGCGAGGCTTTGACGCCGAGCGCCGACCAGGACACCCCGGCGCTTAGCCCGTCGCAGTTGGACAGCAGAATCAGCGACAGGCGCCGCGACGGGACCTTTATGTAGAGTGCAGAAACTGTCGGCGGATACCAGCCGTAGTGCCAGACCAACTTCGTCCCGTCGTTGTCCTCCACGAACCATCCGAGACCGTACGGCAACTCGTCGCCATCCGGTGTGCGCGCTGCAGTAAACATCAGTTCGCGACTTTGCTTGGACACAAGTCGGTTTCCGTCGAGCGCGATGTCAAACTTGGCCAGGTCCTCAACTGACGAGATCATCCCCGCGGCCGACTGCGACGAGAACAATCTCGTAAACGAACTCCCAAGCCTTTTCCGCCGAGCGTCCTGGGTGGTAGCGGGCAGTCGATAGGCCGGGTCAAGCCCCCAGGCAGTGACGTCAGCGTCGGAATCGACTCCGAAACCGGGGTAGGTACCTGCCACCAATGAGTCGTTTGAAATGTCGTAAGGTTTTGCGAGTGCACCGACAACTTCATCGCACCACGGCGCAAGCTGCCCCGGACACGAGCGGTTCATTTGCAACGGCTTGAGGATCCGATCGCGGACGGCAACGGGATACGACTGACCCGCTGCGTCTTCGATCACCCACGTGAGGTCGCCGAAGATGTTTCCACTGTAAGCATAAGCCGACCCAGGCGGCTCCGACTGACTGGTGTGCGTCAGAATGTGTCGGACGGTAATAGTGCCGTCGTCATAGCGAGACGGATAATGCGCCCAAGAACCGCCTCCGGGTTCAAACCAAGCATGAACCGCGAAATCACGCATCGGCCCATCCAGCTCCACGCGTCCCTCTTCCATCAACTGCATCAGGATAACCGCGGCGAACGGCTTGGAAAGCGACGCCAGTCGGTACGGGGTATCCGCGCGTGCCAGAATGTTCCGCTCGACATCGGCATGACCGTACCCGGCCGACCAAACCATCTCTCCGTCCCTTACGATCGCGGCCGACATACCCGGTAATCCGATTTCTTTGGCCAGATCACCGACGGCCGCCGCAAACGCGTCGATATCGGCCTGGTCCGCAGTGGACTGGCGACATGCGGTTGTACTGCCCGCGACAACCGCGACTATTGCCACGACGATGCAATTGATCCAGTGGCGACGTTTCATCGAACACCTCTTAACTATTGTTATGAACCAGGGACGGTCAGACGGGCCAATATATGGGTAACGTAGCGACGACGCCGTTGGTTCCCGACTAGAGGAAAACTGGGTGTGGTTTATGGGCGAGTGTGGAGAATGGCGACCCCGCCAGGATTCGAACCTGGGACCTGCAGATTAGAAGAAGCCCTCGCAAGCCCCCGGGAGCCCCCTAAGCACCCTTGAAAGTCTTTGTTTTTCAAGGACTTACGAGCATAATTACCTCACGAGCCCGCAAGCAACCCATTGTACCGCGGTTCGCAAACGGTTCGCAAGTGCAGGTAACACGGTTCGCTAAGGAGTGCTACGCATGCCACCAACGAAACTCACCGAAGCATTCATTCGCCGTCTTGTTTACGACGGCAAACCGATTGTCGTACGCGACACGGAAGTGCGCGGCTTGATGATCGCCGTACACAAACACACGAAGTCGTACAAGGTGCAGCGCGACCTGTGGGTCGGCGAATACGGCCGACGGCGCAAGGTCAAGACGGTGCGCCGCACGCTGGGCACCACGGACGATCTCAAGCTATACGAAGCGCGCATAAAGGCAACCGAAGTGCTCAACGAAATTCGCCGCGGCATCGACCCGAACGCGACTGCACGTGCGTCGGGTGCGGAAGCGTGGTCGGTCGAGCAGATGTTCGAGGAATACGGTAACGACCTGCGTGCACGCGAGTGCGCGGACCGGACAATCGACGACATGTTCAAGCAGGTCGACCGCTACCTGCGGCACTGGAAGACGCTGCCGATACCGGAAGTTACCCGCACGATGGCGCGGGAGAAACACCGCACGATATCAACGCGTCACGGCAAGGCTGTCGCCAATAACACCATGCGCCTGTTCCGCGCCGCATACAACCTTGCGTTGCGCGTGGTTGACGACCCGGACGCGCTGCCTGGCAATCCCGTCCAGGCCGTGACGTTCAACAAGGTCCGCTCGGCCGGGCGCGTCCTGCTGCCCGACGAACTGCCCGAGTGGTACGCAAAGGTCCAGGCGTTGCCCAATCCCCTACGCCGCGTCATGCACACGCTGGGCCTGTTCAGCGGCCTCCGCCCGGGCACGCTCGTCTCCCTCCGGCGCGAATGGCTCCATCTGGACGACCAGGCGATATCGATCCCGAAAATGAAGCGCGGCGAACCGTTCGACTTGCCGTTGTCGGAATACATGGTTGCGCTTGTTCGGGAATCACTAGCGATTGGGGACCAAGCCTACCCCGGCACGGAGTGGCTGTTCCCTACGCGAAACAAGGACGGCAAGGTCATTGCCACCGCTGTCTGGCGCGAGCGCACGTTGCCGAGTGAAACGGGCCACAGAGCTCCTAATACTAGACATAAGAGCTCTACGTCTCTGTGGGCTGATCCTATCCAATGTGACTCATAGTCTGTAGACCAATGGTCTGCGCTCTGTGATCATCTAGGGCAATGGACGTAAAAAACCTCGTTGGCTTCAACGTTCGACGCCTCCGTGAGAAACGCGGCTGGTCGCAAGAGGAACTCGCACACAGGAGTGGGCTTCATCGCACCTATATCAGCGGCATCGAGCGTGGGATCAGAAATCCGACAGTCACTATTATAGCCGATCTAGCTCTTGCGTTCGATGTTTCATACGCCGAGCTATTCCGTACTCCGAGATAGCATGACACAGTTGTCTTCATCCGATCAATTGGATCGCATCAAGCGGATTCTAGGCGGGTACTTGCGACTTCCGTTCTCATCAGACGTGATTCCCGGAGCGTTGATGGAAGCCGTGCTAAGCATAGTCCGCTCCGGAGTTGTGCTTGACACCTACGATTTCGTCGATGTGATAAACCAAAAGGAAAAAGCAGGTTGGCAGGTAAAGTCGACGAAGGCCTCCACGCCCGTAACATGGAAACGAGCCAAGATTCCGAATGCGGATCGCCTGATCGAAGGGTCGCGAAAAGGGGCTAAAGGGCTACAAAGACTGGGTGACTCGATCATGGCGTTCTGCAACAACCACGCGAAAGAGAGCTTGGAGAAGTATCAACTCGATGAGATTGTTTACAGCCGACTGCTCGTGTTCCCGGGTAGTGAAGTAACCTACTTCGAACGCTCTCTCTGCACACGTGACGCTCCGACCGTGTTTGAGCCTTCCGATTTTGAGTGGTACTGGTCAAAACCGAAGAACACGAAGAAGAAAGAGCAGCTACCAGCGTTGCATGGAATTCACAAAGCCTCGGACAAGAAGTGGTGGGCATGGCACGGGCTCGGAGAGAATCAGTTGCACTTCAGTGGTGAAGATGCTTGGTGGCCTCAACCGGGGTCGGAACACTCAATCACTTTTCCCGTGCCGTCTGCCGACGACCGCATTCCCTTGGAGGAACTTCTGGCCTTCGTTGAGCGTTCGTAGTGCTCCACCAGCTGGCGCGCGATTGCGCGGGCCAACAGCGGTGGAACTGCGTTTCCAATCTGTCCTGCCTGCTCGACGTAACTTCCGTGAAAGACGAACCAATCCGGGAATCCTTGAATCCTGGCCGCTTCCCGCATTGTGATCAGCCGTTTGTCCTCGGGGTGTCCCCATCGCCCAGACCCCGGATGAAAGACCCAGCGAGTTATAGTCGGGGCTACCATGTCTCTGGTCAGCCGCCCGTAGGCTCCACTGTATCCCCCTTTTACTTGCAGCCGCTTTGGCAGGTCCTTATGACCCTGCCCGGGCTTCAGAGACGAAATACGTTCTAGCTGAGTAGGCCGCAAATCGCGAGCAATGTGATTCCAGACCTTAGGCGTCTTCCGCCGTACCAGTTTCTGAAACTCGGACTTTGGCGGTCGGTCGTAGTCGCACGGTTCCGTGCCTTCTCCGTTCCCAAGGGATGGTAGGTCGCCTATAGCTTCCCATACGGAGACATGGTGTTTCGATTCAAACAAACTGGCAGGAGAGCCGTCGTCAGGACGCGGATGATGCGTTGCAGGGGGAAGCGTAATCTTTCCCGGCAGTCGGGTGGCGAGAAAGAACGCTCTTTTCCTTCGTTGCGGGACAGCGTAATCGGCAGCGTTGAGAACTGCGTGCGTCACCTCGTACCCGTCATTTGTGAGACGTTCTAGTATCTCAACGGTATACTGCTGCTCGAATCCGTTCTTCATCTCCGCGACGTTCTCCATCAGGATGTAGCTCGGATTGATGGCCTCGCAGTACTCGAGAAACACCCTAACCATCTGGTTCTTGGGATCAGCCATGAACCTATTGCGTCTCGGTACGTTCTTCGAGAAACCCTGGCAAGGTGGGCCACCCACTAAGAGGTCGAGATCTCCCGGGCGCAGACCAAGGACATTCATGAACTCCTGCGGCGATACCTCTGACAGATCCCAGTCAAGAAACTTGGCTGATGGAAAATTCTCTTGGAAGGTAATAGCATACTTGGGCTCAACATCGACTCCGGCGACAACGTCGATACCAGCCCATTCAAGGCCGCACGAGATTCCCCCGCACCCACAAAAAAGATCGATTGCACGCATGAGACTCATAGTATACACGGCGTTTTCAGGACGGCAAGCAAAATCTCTCAGCTGAGATCATTCTTCGCTAACAATACAGTGAATCGACTCGATGTAAGTCCCATCCGACCGAAAATCGTCTCGAAGCCCCCGAAACTCGACATCTGTGACACGGAGATTCCTAGTATTGGCAACGACGAATAACTTCCACCCTACTTCTCGCCCACTTTTGCTTCCACCCTCGCGTTGGAAGCCGTGGATCACTTCTTTGCCCCGCGCCGTTACACCGTGGACATACGGCTCGACCAATCTCTCGGTGCCACCGTAGCCAAAGCTCAGGAGCTTTCTTGTTTTTATGGCATCACATACTACAGATTCCATGTTCTTACCTGTGGCGGGCTGCTTTCGGTATGGCCCGAGTTTCAGCCCCGGTTCAATCCTAACACTCGGCGAATGGTACCGAGAACCCCACACATGACAGACTTATGATCGCCCAAAATCTGGTACTATTTTTGACATTGCTCCCCCCGACTGGCTCCCCCGTAACTGGAAACGCCACTGAGCATTAGGCTTGTGATTAATCGACTAGTATGGGAGGGATCACCACCGGCGCACTGGATCAGGCACGCTAGTAGTTGGAGATGTCACGTCGTCCACGCCCCGGAGGGTGTTGTTGTCAGGCAAAGAGATGGCGACCCTGGAAGGACTTGAACCTTCAACATCCAGCTTAGAAGGCTGGTGCTCTATCCAGTTGAGCTACAGGGTCGCTTCTATTGCGTGTCGCCTCTTCGGAGTCCTTCGAGATATCTCAAATCGGCAACCAGTCCCACTCAATGAGGTACTTCTGCCCAATCCTTGGCTTGGTTATGGAGTACGAGAGCTCCAAGCCATCTCGCGCAACCGTGGGCTCACCGAGCGGTGTCAGCTGGTTGAACCGGTTGACTTTCAAGACACGAGCCTGCACGGGCTTTCGATCCTCCGGGAATCTGACAACAAGGACCACCTCGTCTGCCCTTTCAGAAACTATACAACCGATCGACTCGGTCTCGTCTTCAAACGAGCGATGACCGACATACTCAAGACTATGGCTCGTTTCCTTGTTTGTCTCAAGAGCGGAGCGCAGATTCGTATACACAGTCCATGAGCCACCCTCATTGATTGGATGTATGTTGCCCAGATTGCTCCGGACAAACTCCACACGACCTGATGCCGCGATGTTTCGATCCACAACGGTCGTGATGTTTTTCTGACGCGCAATCAACACTTTCGTCTTGGTAACCTCGGTTCTTTCGGCAGCGGCATCCAGGATGTGATATCGGTACGTCACGGAGCGAACCCGTAGGGGACCAAGCATCGCGGTGCGCCAAACCGAAACGAGGAGAAATGCGGCGACAACCACGACGACTCCTCCCGCAACGTATTGCTCCCTTAGAAACAGGAGAGCCATACCTACGATGCTCACCAAAAGTCCGAGAATCTGTAGAGCTGTCGCTACACGCATCTCAGCGTCCTTGTGTTGTCACACGGGATTCTTGTGGGCACTCGACCGACCGAGAGCTACGAAACAGAATCCCCTGTTGGGCCCTCGTCATCCACGGTTCGCAGCGACGTTCGCATGCATTCTAATCAACGGCAACCCGCAGCTCCATCACATCTTATCCGATGCAAAACCTCGGCTTAGAAGTCTGCTGCTCTATCCAGCTGAGCTACGGGGCCACCCTTGTGTGTCGGCAATATAGCAGGAACCCCGGCTCGCGACTACCGCTAGCCCCCCGGCGAACACTCGGACCGCGCACAACCCGGCACAATCTGCCAAAACGTTCCAATCACGTCCTCCGAAGTGGACATCTCGCGGAATCCGTTACCCGCGTCACGCCGTGCTAAAGCCTTCAAGCCCCGCTGCCGAAAATCTTTATGCAATGAAACACCAGGGGACTATAGGCAACAATACCGACGCGCCGTCGACCCAGACCGACGCGTCTGCCCAATGGGCGGACGCGCTGGACATTCTCGCGCTCGGGATCATCCGCGCGGACTACGACGGCAACTGCCTGTTTGCTAACCCGGCCGCGTGCCGGATGCTGCAACTCCCCAACGCGCCGCACGGAAACCACATAGATAACTTTGACGCCGTCCCCGCGGCCCACGCCGCGTTGGCATCGCTCATGTCCAAAGCGCGCGACGGGCGCGACGGCACCGAGACCATCACCCACGACGATGCCACGCTCGAGTTGCGCATCAAACCACTCATCCGCGACAGCCATACGCAGATGGTCATTACCGTCGAAGACGTCACCTGGCGCGCAATCAGCGATCGCGAACGCGACGCGTTTCTTTCGCTGGTGTCGCACGAACTTCGCACGCCGCTCACCGTAATGAAGGGCTACCTCGACATTCTTAAGCGTGGATTAATGGGCACGCTGGACGAAGAGCAATCCGGCTGTGTGGACATGATTCGCGAGCAGTGCAAGTACCTGGAATATTCCATCCGCGACCTGATGCGGTTCAAGGCGTTGGTTCGCGAAAACCCCGAGAGCGCGCGCGACCGAATTGAAGTCGAACCGTTGCTGCGCTCGGTGGTTCACGACTATCACGCGCGTTTCCCCGCCGAAGACAACGCCGCAGTCATTAATGTCGACTCCGACCTGGTGTGCATCGGCCACGCCGACTACGTGCAAGACGTTATTCATCAACTGGTCGACAACGTCGTGAAGTTTGCCGGTGGCAAACAGCTAAAAGTTGGCGCGTCGTCGTTCGATCTTTCCAATCTTCCTGCGGCTTCGGAACGGCTCACCGACAACGAACTCGACGCGGATGCAACTTGGGTACACATCTGGGTGAGCGACGGCGGCCCCGGATTCAAAGAAGAGAGCCGCCACGAAATGGTGCAACCGTTCCAACAGGGCGAAGACCACATGACCCGTCATCACCGCGGTCTGGGCTTAGGCCTGGCGATCGTTCAGCGGGTGGTCGAGCTTTCCGGCGGCACCATGTGGATTGATGTCAGCGAAACCAACGGCGCCGAAGTTTCGGTGGTGTTGCGCCGGGGATAATGAATTTAGCGATCTGCGTCCGCACCTTCCCCGCGCATCACGCCGTCCTGTTTTCTTGACAACAAATCTACGCAAAACTACTCTTTTTACCCCTTTCATTTGCCGCATATCGACGCGGCAAAAGCCCCCACCATCAGAGCGCACAACAGCCGTTTCGCCACCGAGTTCGAGCATTTTCGGGCGATTGACGCTGCGCTTATCAACGTGGTATAAATAAGTGTCGCGGAGGGTCTGTCCGGACATCATGAAAAACAAAAAACGGCTCCCCGCTTCTGCGCGCGCTCTATGAGCGTGCGTACGTATCCTGAGTATTTCCTCACATCACCACGCTAGTCGACCTAGCAGTTCCCGTCGATCGGCAGGGTCGGGCCTCGCCCGCTGTCCCAGCGGAGATGTCATCGTGCGGAACAACTCATTTGAGTGCACTCAATCAAAACAACGCTTCCCACCCACTCTGGAGGTGCAGAGAGTCTATGAAAGTGTTGGGAAACAACTTTAAGACACTCGCCTTCGGCACGATTCTGGTGGCCACAGTGGCACTGCTCACACCAGCCGTCGAAGCAACGAGCGTTAAAGCCATGAACGTTGGCGATCTGATCAACAACTCGAAGAACATCGTGATTGGTCAAGTCGTTAATGTTACCGACGGTTTTGACGCCAACAACCTGCCTTATACCGACGTTACCGTCGCGATTGCCCAGCAGCTCAAGGGCAACGCGAAGGGCACGTACACGTTTCGGCAGTTCGGCCTGGATAAACCGCGTGAAGTCGGCGGACGAACCTACATCGGCGTATCGCCGGATGGGTTCCCGCGCTTTAAGCAAGGCGAAGACGTCGTACTGTTCTTGTACGCAAAGACTTCGCTCGGCTTCGAGTCCGCCACCGGTTTGATGCAAGGTAAATTCGTAATTTCCGGCGAAACGATTACTAACCCAGTCGACAACGCCGGTCTTTTTCACAACGTCAATATTGACCCCTCGCTCCTTTCGGCCGACGAAGCCAAAATGCTTCAGTCCAAGAAAGGTCCGGCGCCTACGAGTCTGTTTACCGACTTCGTGCGCAAGGCTGTCGATAATGACTGGTTCACAGAAAACTAGGAGGTGGGAAACATGAAAAGACTACTATCGCTTGCAATGCTTCTCACCTTCGTGGTGACAACGTCGTCGTTCGCGGCAGGTCCGTTGCTGATCTTTGATCCGGCAACGCAAACCCCGTATGCGTGGCCTGGACCGGTGTCTATTTACACCGACCTTGACGCCACGTTCTCGACGACTGGCCCGGTTACCAACGCAGAAGCCGACGCTCGTATGGCCGACGCCGCTGCCGAGTGGTCTGGAGTTGCGACATCGTCGTTCTCCGCCGCTGTCGCTGGCGACTTTGGTACCGTTGGGCTACCAGAGATCAACGGCGGAAACTTTGGCAGCGTGATCGGTGTGTTTAACGGCGGTGGCTACCACGTTATCTACGATAGCGATGGCGCAATTACCGCAGCACTCGCCGGTCCGGGCGTACTCGGTTTCTCGACGCCGGAGTTCGCAACCGGAGTCGCAATCGACGAATCCTACATGGTGCTTAACGGCACGACGGTGGATCCGGGCGATGCTGGCGGCTTCGACTGGCAAGGCGTGTTTACCCACGAAATGGGTCACGGGATTAACCTGGCTCACACGCAGACGAACGGTAACATTCTGTTCTTCGGCGATGACCTTGGTCCCGTCGGCTGTGCGCTTCCGTACGGCGGCGCCCCGGGTATTCCCGACATCGAAACCATGTACCCGTTCATCGACCCGTCTGTCGGCACCGGTTCCGGTGTGGTTCAGGGTACGGTCGACTTGATCGACGACATGAGTTCGCTATCCGACATCTATCCGGCTCCGGGTTACCCGGCTTCGCACGGTGAGATCTCGGGTGTCATTTACTTGTCCGACGGCGTTACCGAAATTACCGGTATCAACGTTGTTGCACGTAACGTTGCCGACCCGTTTGGCGACTGTGCTTCGCACGTCTCCGGTGATTTCACCCAAGGCGGCCTCGGCCCCGACGGTCGTTATCACTTTACCGGTCTAACCCCGGGCGCAGATTACGTCATCTACGTCCAGGACATCATTGCCGGTGGTTTCAGTACGACTCCCGCAGCCCTTCCCGGCCCGGAAGAGTTCTGGAACGGTGTTGACGAGAGCGCAGATTCGGGTGTCGACGACAAGTGTGCGGCCACCGCGATTACCGTGGCGGCTGGCGCTCCGGAAACGGCTGACATCATCTTCAACGTCGAACTTAACCTCGGCGATGACGACAGCCAGGAAATCCCGCTTCCGTTCCCGTTTACGTTCTGCGGCACCGAGTACACCTCGGTGTGGGTTGGTTCTAACGGCTACGTCACGTTTGGCGCAGGCGACACCGACCTTTCGGAATCGGTTGCAGACCTTCTGGCCGATGCTCCGCGTATCGCCGGTCTGTGGGATGACTTGAACCCGACGGCCGGTGGTAGCATTTCGTTCTTTGACGGTGGTACGTCGTTCTCGATTATCTACGACAGCGTGCCCGAGTACGGCACGACCAACGTCAATACGTTCACCATTACGCTGAACGACGACGATAGCTACAGCATCGACTACGGCACCATTGACGCCACCGACGGTTTGGCGGGTAGCTCGATCGGTAACGGTTTGGCCAGCGATCCTGGCGAAATCGACCTGACGGCTGCTGCACAACCCATCAGCGGCGCTCCGGGTGACGCGGTTTACGAGTTGTTCGACGCGGCCGACAACGACCTCGACGCGGGCAGCTTTGCTTTCGATCCGTGCGAAGATTTCTCGCCGACCATCAACCCGGCGCAGATGAACGTCTGCTACGCAACCGGCGGTGGTAACGACGGTGGTAACTTCTACACGATCGATCCGGTAACCGGCGCAGCCACGCTGGTGGGCCCGACCGGACTGGGCGGCGCGCCCGGCCTGGCGATTGACCCGACCGGTAACATCTGGTGCACCGAGCGGATCACCGGCAGCCTGTATCGTATCGACGCAGTCACTGGTCAAGCGTTCTTCCAGACCACGACGGACATCGACTTCATCGACGCTATCGCGTTTGATGCAGCCGGTACGTTGTACGGTGTTGGATTCGACGCGCCGGACTACAGTCTGCGTACCATCGACACCAACACAGGTGCGACCACCGTTATTGGCCCGACTGGCGACATCATCGCCGGTATGGCATTCCACCCTGTCTCCGGACAGCTGTGGGCATCGGTTGGTGGCTTCGGCGCAGTTAACGCCGACGGTATCTACACCATCGACACCGGCTCCGGCGCGGCAACCCTGGTTGGTACCACCGGCCTTGGCGGCGCTACTCCGGACATCAAGTTCGACATGCTTGGTAACCTTTACGGTTCCAAGGGTGGCGGTGGCGGTGCCAACGACCTGATTCGCATCAGCCAGGTAGACGGTTCGGGAACCGTAATTGGTCCCACCGGCTCCATTGGTGCGATCGCTGGTCTGGCATCCTGGGTCGACAACCCGGTTCCGACCACGTTCCAGGCCTTCGACGCGGAAGCACTCGACGGCAAGGTTAACGTGAGCTGGGATGTCGCAGTAACCGGCGACGTTCTCGTGGGCTTCCACGTACAGCGTCGCAGCGGCAATGGCAACTTCGTAACGGTCAACACCGAGCGCTTGAACTCGGATGCCCGTAGCTACGACGATGCCACCGCTCTGCCGGGTACCAAGTATGGCTACCGCGTCGTTGTGATCACCCTCGATGGCGAACCGGCCTACTCGCCGGAAGCTCTGGTGACCACGAAGTCGCTGCAGCTGGCACTCGACCAGAACCATCCGAACCCGTTTAACCCGACCACGACGATTGGGTTTACGGTTCCGGATAACTCGTTTGTGTCGCTGAAGATCTACGACGTCGCTGGCCGATTGGTTAGCACGCTGGTGAGCGAAAACCGGGTAGCCGGCAAGTTCGCCGAAACGTGGAACGGCATCGACAACAACGGCAACCGTGCCGCTAGCGGTCTGTACTTCTACCGCTTGACGGTGGGTAACCGCGTCCTCACCAAGAAGATGGTGATGCTTAAGTAAGCAGCGCGTAATGCCAAGCTAAAGAGCCCCGGTCGTGAAAACGGCCGGGGCTTTTTGCTGCCCGGGTGGCTAACCCCTGCATCGATTATTTTTCGACGTGCTATAATGCAAGCCACTTCCAACGGGGCAATCAATAAGGGGCTACGCTGAAACCGAATCGCTTTCTCGCGCTGGGCTTACTGGTGATCGCAATGGTTGCCACGGTTTTGCTTGTGATCGCAGAGATCGGCCTGGCCTTGCTTGCCCCAGTCCCCAACCCTTACACCGTCGAGCAATTAAGAAGCCCATCGATCAATCGCTATATCCGCAGCGAGCACGCCCGTAACAGTAACTTTCACACCGAAGTCGAATACGGACTGCCGGGTATGGCCGGGAAAGCCAGATTCACCACTAACAACCTGGGCTTTCGTGGCGACAGTCTCTTGATCCCCAAACCTCAAGACGAAACCCGTGTGTTTCTGGTGGGAGGGAGCACCACCGAGTGCTTGTACCTGGACGACAGCGTGGAACTGGGCGCGGTTACCCAACGGCACCTGCGTCAACTGACTGGCGACAACAACATTCACGTTTACAATACCGGCGGGTCGGGGATGGCGAGTGACGATCACATCGCGCTGATCGCGCAGCGACTGGTTCACTTAGAACCAGATGTTGTGGTGGTGTTCTGTGGCATCAACGACCTGATTCAAGCGATGACCGGTCACGATTACTTGCACTATGCAACCAGGTCACGCGCGCCAACACATTCGCGTACCAAAACCGCCGCGATGGCGCTTCAAGTCGTGCGACGCGCTTACTACTTCAAGCAGCGTGTATCGCCCGACCAATGGCAAACGCGGCTGTTCTTTCGACCAAAGTCGCACTACCGCCACAACGTAGGCCTGCAGCTGGACGCGCCCAGAACCAACGCCGCACCACGCACACACCTCAGCAGCTACGCTCGCAATCTGCACAGCATTGCCGCGCTGGTTCGGTCTGCCGGAGCAGACATCGTGTTGGTAACGCAGGCCACCACCTGGAACAGTTCTGTCGACGAAAACGCACGGGACTGGCATTGGATGCGATTGTGGAACGGGGTCACCTACGACGAAGTCGCGATGGATGCGGCGCTCGGACAATACAACAACGCGATGCGCGCTATCGCGACCAGTATCTCCGCCCCGTGCTACGACCTTGACCGCGAAGCGCCCAAGTCACTGGAATACTTCTACGACGACTGCCACTTTAACGTGAAAGGCGCGGAAACCGCGGGGAGCGGGTTGGCCAGAATCATCGCCAAACACACTTTGGCGCCCGCCGCTGACTAACAACTAGTCGTCGCCGAACACGCTTTCGCCGCGGTACCGATTCGACTCGTTGCGGATCGAGACTACGTTGCCGTCAGCGCTGACGATGACTTCGGTGGGAAACACGCGAACGTCGTAGTCGTGCATGAACACGTTGTCGTAGTCGTGATAGATCGGAAGTTTGATGTCGTTGTCGTTACGGTAGGCTGTAATCGCTTCTTCGGGATAGGCGGTGATGCCAAATACGCGACCCGCCGCGACTTCCCCGCCAGTTACGGCTTCGTCCCATTGCCGGGCCAACTCGGTACACGGTGCACAGTCGAGGTCCATAAACAACACCACTGCGCCTTCGGTTAATAACTCGTCGGTTAGTACGAACGCCTCGTCGCCGATGGAGAGGTCCACCGACGGAAACGGATCGTCGAGCTTAAACGTCGGTCGGGGCGCACTCGCTTTGACCTGTGCAAACTGCTGCCGTTGCGATTGAAGCGAGAGCACCTGACCAATCACGACACCCAGAACCAGCGTCGCGGCCAGAGCTGTTAGTCCGATGATTATTTTTTTCACGAGTTCAAACCTTCACGAAGTGGGCGGCCGGTGACAAACACCGACCGCCCGTTACCAGGTCTAGCAGTCCGATACTTGCGGACACTGAATTGGAGCGTTCGGGTCGGGCTTACACGCGACGCCGTACGGTCCGTAACAACATTTCATCGGAACGCCGTTGCATCCGCACTCATACCAGCAGAACCCAGCGTCGGCCGGCGCGGGCGCCGTGCTCATTCCGACGGTGATTCCAAGTGCGAGAACAACGGTGAGAGCTAGACCGACGAACACCTTACGCATACTAAACCTCCAAAGAAGGGGTGTTAAAGTCCAACTCACCTGAGTTGGTTACCAAAGCGTAACCATTCGTTCGTTGGGTTCAACAGGATTCGCGCGCGGCGCGCCGATGCATGGCGCAGGCACTGTTGCGCGCAGTGTTTCGTCAAACGGAGTTGTCAGGTTGGGTAAAGCGAAGCCGTGATGCAAGCTTCGCAACGGTTGTCGGTTATCGAAGGGTGTCGCCCAGATTTGCTTTTCATTCGTCGCGATTAGTTGACGCGTTGGTCTAAGTATTCTTTTTTCTTAGCTTGAAGCGGGAAGATATCTAGATAAGAGAAGATTGCAAAAACGGGTTACGACACCCATCGATGCCGAGCATGGTCAGCGTGGTCGCTATGTCTCGCACATCCCAAACAAGTAATTCAGTTTTTTCAGATGACCTACCAACATTTTTGGCACTTCCCTGTACTTCTCTATGTAAGTGTAACTAAGTCCAGCTGGACAAACTTCACCTTTGTTGCGTGCGGGGAGCGCAGTAACCCGCAACGAAAGGAGTGAGTTATGAAACTCGCGATCGCATGTTTTGCACTTTGTTTGTTCGCCCCTCTCTTCACCAGCGCGGCGCTGGCGACGAACATCGTCCCCAACGGCGACTTTGAGCTATCACCCATAAATTGTCCTTATGCAGGCACAATACTTCCTACCCCATGGTATTCCTTCAAGAACTCTCCGGATCTAGTCTCCGAAGGGTGTGCACCTAGCGAAAAGGAGCGAATTGTTACAACGACGCCAAACGGAACAAACTGGATATTCCTCCGCTCGCACACATCAGGCCAGAGTGGTCGTAAATGGAACGAAGGGATCGCCGTCAAACTCGATGCCCCAATGGTAGTGGGTTTTTCCTACGAGATTAGTTTCAAAGCAGGTAGTCGAAACTATCCGGTACGGCCAGGAATGGGCTCGATAAGCGTACATTTGAGCGAAACAACCATAACCGAATCATCACCCGGCACCACACGACAAGTGAAGATTGATGAGCCAGCGTTTGCATGGCACGACTTATTAGTCGTCATCCAAGCTGACAAGCCTTATCGCCATCTAGGTTTTCAAGCTTTGCGGGGCGGTAACGTTGTGATCGACGAAGTACGAGTTAAGTCAAATGGCCTCCCTTATTGCCAGGATCCAAGTCGGCCAGCGTGCGCTGACCAGCCTATCGTTGTGGTCGATCCAGGCGGTTATTTGCTCCAAAATGGCCAGACTTTCACACTCCATCTTCAAAACGCCCGCTGGTACGAGCTCTCGATCGCCGACCGCTGGGGGTCTGATGTAATCGCGACGGGAACCTTCGATTGTAGTCAACCGTACAACACCATCTCTTGGCCGATTGATGTTGAAAACCCGAATGGGGAGTACACATTCACGCTAGACGCATCTAACTGCTCTCACGAAAAGTGGTGGGTTAAATCATGGGTCGTTATAGGAGAGACGCCAACAGATCACGAGGAAGAGCAGCCTCCCTACGGTCCCGATAACCCGTGCTGCGACGCAACTCAAACCGCGCACTGGGATTCCGGCAAGGGACTACGTGCCTACCCCAACCCTTTCAATCCTAAAACAACCATTTCGTTTACACTAAATGAACCGGCGGACACTCGGGTTGCCATTTTCGACATCAAGGGCAAACTCGTCCACGACTTTGGAACGACGAAACGAAATCCAGGCCAACATAGCCTTACCTGGAACGGGGAGACTACCACGGGGTCGCGGGCTACCAGCGGTGTGTACTACGCACGGGTTGGAATTGGAACGGACATGAGAACTGTCAAACTGGTGCTTCTGAAATAGCTAGAAACTCCGAGAGCAGCTCTTTCGGAGCGAGTCTCCAGCGGGCCGTCCACCGCAAGTACTCGTACAACCGTGACACCGGAAGCGCCCCGTACGCAAGAAACGGGTTACGACACCATCGTCGTAACCCGTTTTTAAAAATATGGTCGGGGTGAGAGGATTCGAACCTCCGACCCTCTGCTCCCAAAGCAGATGCGCTAACCGGACTGCGCTACACCCCGTGTGAGGGAAGAATACGGCCTCGCGGCCCTAAGTACAAGCGAGGCTTTTTTGCGGCCCTAAGCCTTCCCCGCCATGCGGTACCAGCGGGCAATCTCGCGAATCGACGGCTTTTTGCCGTACATCAGCACCCCTATGCGGAACACTCGCGCCGCAAACGACACCGACATGAAGATGGACGTGGCCATGATGACCACGCTCAGCAGAATCTGCCAGGCGGGGACATCGACCACGACGGTGCGTGCCATCATCAGCATCGGTGTAAACAGTGGGATCAACGAAAGTACCGCCGAGATCGCGGCGTTCGGGCTTTGGACAATCAGCATCAGGCTAAGCATCGGTATGATAAGGATCATGTTGACGATGCCCTGCATCTGCTGAGCTTCCTGTTCGGTGTTGTATGCCGCGCCAATCACCGAAAACATCGACGCGTACAACAAGAAACCAGAAACAAAGTACAGTACAAAGTATCCGATGGTGGCGGGGCTTAAGTTAATGTTCGCAATAAACGACGCGCCGCTGCTAAGTCCGTAGAGCGCCATCAGCACACCCATCGCCGCCCATATCATGATCTGCGTGAGACCTGCACCGCCAATCCCCAACAGTTTTCCCATGAACAGATCACGCGGTTCGCTAACACTCAGCAGTACTTCTGCGATACGCGATTGTTTTTCGTCGAGGATGCCGCGCTGAATCACGACGCCCCACGAAATCAATACGCCGTAGAGCGTCATTACAAACAAGAACATGAGCATGTAGTCCGAAAGAAAATCACTCTCGCCCAGTTCCCCACCCTTGGTAACTTCGCGAACTTCCAGGTTCACGCCACTGACCAGGTTGCGAACTTTGTCAAAGTCGAGCCCTTCGCCTTCGAGGCGCTGGCGCAGCACGATCTCGCTAAGGTGGTCTTCGAACAACTCCAGCACTCGCAGGCTGCGCGAACTCTTGGTGATGTAGCTGACTTCTCCTTCATCGAACACATCGGCGGGAATGTCGAGTAGGACGTCGATATCTTCGCTACGTACCGACGCGAGGAGCTCCTGACGAACGGCATTTTCGCTGGCGGCAGCCCTGGCCATGGAAATGACAAACTGCGGGCGGCCGTCGTCCAACAGTTCGCCCGCCAAAGAATCGGCCAACACCGGGGCAACGGTGCCGGTCTGGTCCAGAACGGTTACCTGGAGTTGCTTTTCAGGGTTGAACAAGGCTAGCAACACCGGGATCACGATAAACGACGACATGATCACCGGAAACAGAATCGTCCCAATAATGAAACTCTTCTTTCGAACCTGCTCGACGTACTCGCGTCGGGCGACGTGCCAGAACTTCATCGGTTGGTCGCCTCCGCACGTTCGACAAAAATATCGTGAATAGTCGGCTCGGCGACTTCGAACTTGGTCAGGCTAAGGCGTTCCTGTGCGGATGTCAGGACTCGGTTGGGATCGCCATCGGGGTGGAGTCGCAGGAACACTTCGTTGCCGTAGTTGCTCATGCTGGCGACATCGGGATGGTCGGCCAAAAAAGTTCCGTCGCCGGTAAAACGCAATGTAACGCCGCCGTGTCCGTACTGGCGCTTAATATCCTGCAAGGAACCCGACAACACCACTTTGCCTTTGTTGATCATGCAGATCGATTGACAGAGCTTTTCCACCTGATCCATCTGATGGGTTGAAAAAATGATCGTGTGTCCGCGACGATGGTAATCCAGGATAATGTCGCGCAGCATGTTGGTGTTTACCGGATCGAGCCCCGAAAACGGTTCGTCCAGGATCAGCAGTTCAGGCTCGTTCAGGACAGTCGCAATAAACTGCACCTTCTGTTGCATCCCTTTGGAAAGTTCGTCGAGTTCGCTTTTGGCAAAGTTAGCAAGGTCGAAACGTTCCAGCCACGTCGTCGAACGCTGGCGGGCCTCGACCGCCGACAACGACCGCAGTCGTCCGATAAACACCAGCAGATCGAGTACTTTCATCTTCTTGTACAGGCCACGCTCTTCGGGAAGGTAGCCGACCCGCTCCTTGGCTACCTTAGTAGATGGCTGCCCAAACAACTCAATCTCGCCCGAATCAGGCAAGATAATGCGCAGCAGCATGCGAATCGACGTGGTCTTGCCGGCGCCGTTGGGTCCTAACAGCCCAAAAATGGATCCCGCCGGGATGTCGTAGGACACGTCGTCAACCGCGCGAACGGTGTCGTACTGCTTAACAATGTTCTTCACTCGTACCGCGTTAGCCATTTGTGACGTCCACCAACCCTGCTCGAATCATTAAAGACTTCATTTCCACAAGCGCGCGGTAACGATGGCTGACCGCATTTTTTTCGTCGACGGTAAACTCGGCCAGTGTGCGGCCGTGCGAAGGAACGTAGAACACCGGGTCGTAGCCAAACCCGTCTTCGCCCGCGCGCGCGGACGCAATCTCTCCGGGGAGCATTCCTTCGCTTAACAGTACATCGCGGTCACTGATCTCCGCAGAAGCGTCCGGAGAAATACCCGGCGCCCGTTCATCCAAGGCCGTCGCCACGCGTTGGCTGTCTTCGGGTGTCATCGCCAGTGCCATAACTGTGCGAAACACTGCGCCGCGCTTGCCCGCGGGGACAGCTATCATTTCGTGCAACAACTTTGCGCAATTGCTCTCGTAGGTCGCGTCCGGGCCCGAGTAACGCGCTGCGTACACCCCGGGTGCACCGCCCAAGGCAGCGACTTCCAACCCGGTGTCGTCGGCCAACGCACTCATGCCCGTCGCGTCCCGAATTGCCCGCGCCTTTATCATCGCGTTGGCCTCAAGCGTATCGCCATCCTCAACCGGTTCGGGAACATCGGGAAACTCTGCGGTCGTGTGCAGGGTTAACCCCGGGCCCTGCAACATTCGCGAAATCTCGCGAACCTTGTCACGGTTATGGGTTGCCAGGATAAGCTTCACCGCGATTAACGACTCAACTGCAGAGCTGCGCGTTGGGCTTCAAACAGTTCGGCACAACCCTGACGGGCCAGTCCCACCATCTCGCTCATCTGATCGGGCGAAAACGGCATGCCTTCGGCGGTGCCTTGCACTTCCACGAAGGAACCGCCTTCGGTCATGACCACATTCATGTCAACTTCGGCGTTGGAGTCTTCGGCGTAGTCCAAATCCAACACCGGTGTTCCTTCCCACAGTCCGACGCTGATTGCCGAGATCATAAAGTTCATCGGATCCTCAGAAAGACCGAGCGTCTGAATGGCGTCGTAAAGCGCTACGCAACCGCCGGTAATGGCAGCGGTGCGGGTGCCGCCGTCGGCTTCAATAACGTCGCAGTCCACAACGATCGTGACTTCGCCCAGCATGTCCAGTTGCACCGCGGCGCGCAGGCTACGGCCAATCAGGCGCTGGATTTCGTAGGTGCGACCGCTGCGACCGCGCGCAGCTTCGCGCTGCATGCGCGAATCGGTACTTCGCGGCAGCATGCCGTACTCGCCGGTAACCCATCCCCGCCCCTGCCCCATCATCCACTTGGGAATGTACTTATCGACGCTGGCCGCGCACACAACGGCGGTGTTGCCCATGCGGATCAACGCCGAGCCTTCGGGGTTACGCAGGTAGTTGCGCTCGATAGAAATCTCACGCTTCTGATTAGGCTGACGTCCACTGGGACGCATACTAACTCCTTCCGTCGGGATCAAATCGTTCGACCGAAATGTCGTCCAACGATCTTCCCAAAAAACGAGAACCCACGTCGGCAAACGCGGGCGTTAAGTCACTTAAAAGAATTTCAATGGCGCCGCCGCCGTCGGCTTCGGCCAAACCCTTGGTTTGCAAAAGTTGATTGGTTTCAACCGCGGTTTCCGCCGCCGAATCGACCAGCGTAACCGAAGGGCCCATCGTGTCGGCAATTACTTTCCGCAACAGCGGGTAGTGCGTGCATCCCAACACCAGCGTATCGATGCCCGCATCGCGCAGCCGCGCCAGGTAACGCTCGGCCACAGCACGGGCGATGTCGTCGTCGACCCAGCCTTCTTCGGCAAGTGGCACGAACAGCGGGCATACCTGCGCGACCACTTCCGAACCCTCGCGTGCCGCCGCAATGCCGCGTTGATACGCCCCCGACCCAACGGTCGCCGCCGTCGCCACCACTCCCACCTTGCCAGTGCGGGTCGCTCGCGCCGCGGCTCGAACGCCTGGCTCTATCACCCCAATGAACGGCACGTCGAATTCGCGGATCAAGGTTGGCAACGCTCCCGCCGATGCGGTATTACACGCCACCACGATGGCCTTCACATCCCGACTCAATAGCAATTCGACGTTCTCGCGAGAAAACCGCAGCACCGTCTGGGCACTTTTGGTACCGTACGGCACGCGAGCCGTGTCGCCAAAATACACAAACCGCTCATCGGGCAACGCCGCAAGCAGTTCCTTAAGCACCGTCAATCCGCCGATGCCGGAATCAAAAACACCAATAGGTTGGGACATAAGAGAGATTCTACCGCCAGTCCGCCACCATCAACGGGCGGTTGGCGTCAATGTGGCCAGCCAGGGTTCCCACTTGAAACCCATCGACCAACAACTGCACCGACACAACTTCGGGAAAGTTTTCTGACACGGTTTTCATTATCGCCAGGATCGTGTAGTACTCGGCTGAAGCTCCGCCGCTGTGCCCCGCGATCAGGTCACCGCTAAAGTCCAGGTACAACGCCGACGCCTCGTTGTCATAAAACGCACCCAACAGACGTGTACCTTCGGGCAACGGACTCACCGCGTTGTTTCCCGACGGGCCTTCGACCAACGCGCGTACGACCTGGGTAACCTGACTGTTAATCGTTTCGCCAATCGCCACCTGGCGCGATTCGGCGAACAGAACGGTGTCGTCTTCGCGAGCAAAAAAAAGTGTCACCGTCCGGCTTCCTTCCGGAACGGTGGCGACTTCGGGTGTGACCGCTAACGAATCAGCGCCGCCACTTCCGCGCGGGTCATTACGCACGTACAACCACCAACTCGCGGCAACGGCGAGGCCGACGATAACAAAAAAATGCCAGGGCTTCAAACCGCCGGACGATGCCGCCGGTTTGTCGTCAAACTCGGAGCGTTCGACGCTCATCGGTAGCGCTCCTGAAAGGCCCGCAAAGCAGCAACTAACCCGTCGGCCACTTCACTAAGAAACGCGGCGTCGTTAAGCTTCGCTTCTTCGTCCGGGTTCGATAGAAACGCGGTCTCAATGAGAATCGAAGGCATGCGCGCTCCCTGCAACACCACAAAGTTGGCTTGCTTTACTCCGCGGTTGCGAATCCCCAAACGCTCTATCATCTCGCGCTGAACCATCTCGGCCAGCGTGCTGCTCTCCGAAATGAATTCGTTCTGCGCGAGTTCCCACACGATAAAGTCGATGTCGTTGTTGGGCGTGGTGCGAGCGACCGCGGCATCCTGATTTTCGAAACGCTGCAGTTGCCGATCCGACTCGCTACGCGCCGGAGAAAGAAAGTACGCTTCGAAGCCGCCGGTGCGCGCGCTAAACCAGCTATTACAGTGCAGGCTGATGAACACGTCGGCACCAACTTCGTTGGCAATCTCGGTGCGTTTGGTCAGCGAAATCAATTCGTCCTGCTCGCGGGTTAACACGACGTCCACACCCAGCTCGTCTTCCAACTTGTCACGCGCGATCTTTGCGAGGCGTAGGTTAACGTCCTTCTCGGCGGTTCCCGAAGCACCGACTTTACCGGTGTCCTGGCCGCCGTGCCCGGGATCGATTACCACTCGCCGGATTTCAATTTCGCGGCGGGTCACCTGCGAGCGGTCGACAATCTCGACCGGTTGTTCGTCGCCGAAAGCCGGGTCTGGGATGTCGGGTAGCTCGCCCCGCTCCAGCGCCAGAATCAAACGTGGGGGATCTTCTTCGCGGTCGACATTGACGCGCCGCATGTCGCGCGACACATCAAAGTAAAGCAACGCGTCCCGGTCGGTTTGGTCGGCTCGTACGCCACCGACCAGGCCACGCTGCTC
Source organism: uncultured bacterium (assembly GCA_964588695.1). Taxonomy (GTDB): domain Bacteria; phylum Krumholzibacteriota; class Krumholzibacteriia; order WVZY01; family JAKEHA01; genus CAZPQK01. Next base: position 177,905 of record CAZPQK010000006.1, on the reverse strand, counting down.
GCGCACGGCAAACTTGCGGGTGTCCACCCGCCCGCCGTATAGCTTCAGGCGAATCACGCCCGGCGTTGAACTGTCCAGGTTGTAAAGTAACGGTTCGGAGAGGTCGATCGTGACCGTGGTGCGATCCTTGGTCGAAGAAAAGTCAATTGCCGAGACGTTAAACCCAAGACCGCTGACCGTTAGGGTCATGTCGTCGCCATCCCACAGAAAATCCTGCGGCGTATAGTTGGCGACAATGTCGGTTACAAACTCTAACGGGATCATGACAAAGCCCGCGTCGTAACGAACCGGGACCTGCATCAGCAGCGGTTCGCCGCGAACAACCACCACGCGAGTATCAACCGTTACGGTAAAACGCACATCGCCGACGCCCAGCACAATCTTGCGCGCGGTAGCATTCCAAAACTGCGTCGCGCGGAAAATGCGGGCGACGTCGTTGGCCCGCAGATACCACCCGGGATCATCCTGCAATGTAAAGGCGCGAATCGATTCCGGCGAGCGACCGTCGTCGTAGGTAACTTCGATCATCTGCGCCGACGCTGGAACGGCAGCGGCCACCACGATGAACACGACGGCAATAATTATGCGTTTAACGTTGTCGATCTTTAAGTGCCCGTTCGATTTGACGCTGCGCGTCGCGTTCTTTAACCGTCTCGCGTTTGTCGTGCAGCTTCTTTCCCTTACCCAATGCCAACTCTACCTTCACCAGACCACGATCGTTAAAGTAAAGCTTACTGGCCACTAACGTCAGGCCCTTTTCCTGGGTCTTGCCCACCAGCCGCCTGATTTCGCGCTTGCCCAGCAGTAGCTTGCGGTCGCGAGTCGGGTCGAGGTTACGATCGGATGTATGGGAGTAGGGGCTGATATGCAAACCGCGCAGGATGACCTCTCCCTGATGTATTAACGCGTAGGAATCACGAAGGTTCGCACGCCCTTCGCGAAGCGACTTGACCTCTGTGCCCAGCAGCGCGATCCCAGCTTCGAAGGTTTCGAGAAACTGGTAGTCGTGGCGGGCTTTCTTATTCTGAATAATTACCTTCATCAACTATTACTTTTTATGGGGTTCGCCCGATTATCAACGCCGGATTGCGCCTGCGCAAGCCACAAACCGCGCGACTTTCCCATATTAGCGATGTGTATCCGACATATCTAATATTAAGAACTGCCGGTACTATAACCATATATATAACAACATTTTACAGCACTCGCTGGGGCGCCAAAAATCGAGTATTGCCACGTAGCGCCATTGCCACGCCGCCTGGATTGCGAACTCTGTAACGTATTCATTTATAATATGTTATAAAGTTTCCCACAACGAAAAATCTTCTCGCGCAGGATTGACTTTGGGCCTAAGGTTTCATATCCTCGCGACAGCGGTGGACGGAGCGTTTTCCTTTGGCTTTGGTTTTCGCTTCGCCCTTCCGCGCTGCCAACCGAACTTACGATTTCTAAAATGCCGAAGTGGTGGAATTGGTAGACGCGCTACGTTCAGGGCGTAGTGAGGGCAACCTCGTGGGGGTTCGAATCCCCCCTTCGGCACCATGACTTCGAAAGCGCGGTAGACCCTTCGGCCCTAACTGGGCCGGAGGGTTTTTTTCACCACCCATGACACATCGACACAAAATACTCATGGTCGAGTCGTCAAACTGGCGCGGACCCGCCCCGGTGGGATCGCACGCCTATGCGCGCGAGTTCGCGAGGTCGCACGACGTGTTCTGGTTGGGTACGGCGCTACGAGTCGATCAGCTATTTCGTGGCGGCGGTGACGTGGAACAGCGTCGACATGTCTGGCGCTCCGGAGGCGAAACCCATCAAGGAATTTCTCACTACTACCCAGCCGTGTTGCTGCCGGCGCTGGACAAGCCCGGGTTGCGCGCCCGCTGGGTAGCAAAACACACGCTCGACCTGTCGCTGCCTAACGTGTTCGCAAAGATCAAAGGTCATGGCTTTGGCGAACCCGACTTGCTATGGCTATCGCAGAGTCGGTTTTCGTGGCCGGTGTTTCGCCGAGTTCGCGCAAGCAAACGTGTTTACCGAATCTCCGACGACTGGGGCTCCTTTGGAACCATACCGCGATCGTTGCTGGAACTAGAGCGCGAGATGATTCGCGGCTGTGATGTGGTGTTCGCTACCGCGCGACGTCTGGCCGCCGCCGCCAGCGAGCTTAACGACAACGTCGTGTACCTGCCCAACGGCGTCGACGAGAGTTTCTTTTCCACCGGTGCACCCGTCCCCGCTGCGCTCGCGCAATTGCCGTCGCCCCGTGCGATTTTTGTGGGCACCGTCGCCGACTGGGTGGACGGCGCCGCGATTCGTGCGATTGCTCGCCGGCGACCCGATGTATCGATTGTTATCGCCGGACCGCAACACGTGGACATTGGTGTGCGTGAACCCAACGTGCACTTTGTGGGCGCGGTTCCGTTTACCGAAGTTCCCGCGTGGTTGGAGCACTGTGACGTTGCCCTGGTGCCCTTCAAGCAGAATCAACTGACGCACGCCGTGAGCCCCGTGAAACTGTTCGAATACCTGGCCGCCGGGCTTCCGGTGGTCGCCACGCGCCTGGACGAGATCGCCGCGTCCGAAGCTCCCGTCGCGTTGTGCGATACGACCGCCGACTTCGCCGAAAAAACCGACGCGCTGCTTAGCGGTGCGCGACCCTGGCGACGCGACGCGGCAATAACGTTCGCACGCGAACACACCTGGACCCAACGCATGGTCACGATACGGAAGGCCCTGGGTTGGTAAGGGCTTCAGCAACAACCCATGGGGTGATCGTTCCACTACTGGGGTTGCAGCCGTCGGGTGGTATGGACGTCATCGCGTCGGTCGTCGACGGTTCCGCTGCGGCCGGGCTCACGGTGGATGTCATTGCACCTCCGGGTATCGCGCCGTGGGATCCTCATCCTGAGGTTCGCTGGCGCGAAGTGTCCGCCCAGGGCGGCCGCCTGGCACTAATGCGGCGGATGCGCAGCCGGCTTTCCGAAATTCCCGGAGTCGTGATCACCACCGGCTACCGAACTCCGTGGCTGGTGGACGGCCGCGCCGGTGTGGCACGTCGCACTGTCGCGTTAATCCAGGCCTACGAGCCCGAAACGCACGTGCACTACGGCGCGCAACCGGTGTGGGTAAAGCCGTTGCTTCGAGCCATCGCGCATGCAGGCTACGCGCGTCCGGCCCATCGGATTGCGGTTAGCCGCGACGTTGCGCAACGCGTGGGACTGAGTCGCGTACACGAAGTTATTAGCCCCGGCATCAAAGAAAACTGGCTGCTAGCTCCGCCGCGCGAGAACCGGGGCCGCGCCGTGACCGTTGGAGTGATCGGCAACAGCGCACCCATCAAGGGCGTCAATTTTGCGTTGACTGCCTTTAACCAACTGCAGCGCCGATACCCGACCGTACGCTTCGTCGTTTACGACGCACGTTATCCGATGACCAACTTGCCCCAATACGTCGAACGGTCGACCCACGACTCCATCGCTGATTTCTACCGCGACTGCGACGTGTTTGTGTTTCCGTCGCTACTGGAAGGCTTCGGGCTGCCTCCGTTGGAGGCAATGGCTTCCGGCACGGCCGTGGTCGTCACCGACTGCGGCGGGCCGCGCGATTACGCCGTTGACGAGACCAATTGCCTGCTGGTCCCGCCTGGCTCGAGCCACGCAATCGTCAATGCAATTGCCCGGCTCATCGAATTACCCGGCTTGCGCAACGGTATCGCGCGTGCCGGGCGCGCGACCGCCGAACGCTTTCCCCGCGCCCGATTTGTCGAACGGGTCGTGGACCGGATAAACCTCGAGATTAAAAAGCTTTAGTGAATTTCGGCTTGCTAGATAGTGCCGCAGCCACGATTATTCCCCCCATGACCCGCCGTGCCTACATCCACCGGTTTCGATGGACCGCGGTTCTTCTGACCACGCTGTTGCTGCCCGCCTGTTCAACCTCTAAGTTTGCGGTTGGTAAAGTGATGGTGCCGGTACTGGATAACGCACGCAACGCCGCGATGGCATCCAACGACATTCGCACGTTCGAAGACGGTGCCGCAGCAAACTTGTTTTTGCTAGAAGGCCTCATCGAAACCGACCCTAAGAATCGAGACCTTCGGATTAATGCGGCCATGTTGTATTTCAGCTACGCGTTTTCCGTGGCCGAAGACAGCGATCCCGACTACGCCGGACTCCTATATGTAAAGGGTCGCGACCACGCGCTCGCCGCCCTTAGCGGTAACAAGAAGTTTCCCCAACGCCTCGACATGGCCTTTGACCAGTTCGCGCCGGGAGTCGACCACCTGCGCAAAAAAGACGTTCCCGCCGCGGTTTGGCTGGCTGCTAACTGGTCACAATATATAGCGTTACATTTACATGAAACTAAAGTGCTGCGGGATGTGTCTAAAGTAGCACGGGTACTCGACAAGGTGGTCGAGTTGGACCCGGCCTATTTTGAGGGATTGCCGCATGTGATGGCCGGGACGCTACACGCGTTCAAGCCGCCTATCATGGGCGGCAATCCGGAAGCCTCGCTGGCCAGTTTTGCGGCCGCTCGCGCCAAGCGCTCCCCTGGGCAGGCATTCCTGTTAACCGAACTGTTCTACGCGAAGTACTACACCTATCGCGTTCAGGACGCGGACGATTTTACGGCGACCCTGCAGTCGGTTATCAATGCAGACGTCGCCGCCAGCGACCCCTATCAACTACTGAACCTCATCGCCCAGCGCAAGGCGCAGGCACTGCTAGGAGAACTCGATGAACTTTTCTAAAGCCATAGCTTTCACCGTCGCGCTTGCTCTGGGCGCGGGCTCGACTGCGCCTGTGCACGCGAAGAAAAAGCCGAAGCCGGCGACTCAAATCAAGTTCGCCACACTGGCTCCAGAGGGCAGCACCTGGATGAAAACAATGCGCGCTATTGACGACGAGTTGCGCGCGGCCACCGACAATCGCATCGGCTTTAAGTTCTACCCCGGCGGCGTTCAGGGTGACGAAAAGGACGTACTGCGCAAAATCCGCAGCGGTCAGCTACACTCCGGCGGCTTTACTGGAAACGGACTCGGCGCGCTTGTCCCCGATATTCGAGTCCTGGAGTTGCCGTTCATGTTTGAATCGCTCGACGAATTGGATGCGCTTCGTAACCAAACCAAGGCAGAGTGGATCGCCAAATACGACGAAGCGGGTTACGTGCTGCTGGGGTGGGCCGATGTGGGTTTCATTCACCTGTTTTCGACCAAACCCATTGCCAACGCCAACGACATGAACGCGGTAAAAATGTGGGTGTGGTCGGGCGACCCACTTGCCGAGGTGTTCTTTAAGAGCTTTGACGTGGCCGCCGTCCCGTTGGCCGCCCCCGATGTGCTGACCTCTCTTCAGACCGGGATTATCGACGCGGTATACGCTTCGCCGCTGGCCGCAGTCGCACTACAGTGGTTTACCCGCGTGAAGTTCATGACCGACGTTCCTATCACCCACGGCCTGGGTGCGGTGCTCGTTTCCAAGCGCGCGCTGGGAAAGGTGTCGGCCGAAGACCTCGAAACCCTGCAGAACATTTCCTGGGAACAGCTGCGCAAACTCACCGAAACCACCCGGCGACAAAACCTGGAAGCGATTGAAGAAATGAAGAAGGAAAACATTCAGGTGGTAACCGTCTCGGAAGCCGACCGCAGCGCGTTCTTGACAACCGGTCGCGACGCGTGGCAAATGGGTGTCGGCAAGCTGTATTCGCAGGAACTACTCGATCGCATGCAATCGCTTCTTAGCCAGCAACGGGCGGACTCGTAACCGGTGTTGTATGCACTGGTAGCCCTGGCCGTCGTTCTGGCGATCGTACGCGCGGTCATCGAAAAGCGCGGCGCCATGCGCACGGCGATTAGCTGGGCCCACCATGCCGAAACCGGAGTCATTACCCTCCTGCTGGCCACGCTGGTGTTTGTAGGCGTTGGCCAGATTGTTTTGCGCAACGTGTTTAGCAGCGGCATCCTGTGGGCCGAACCCCTGATGCGACACGCCGTCCTCTGGCTAGGCTGTCTGGCCGGCGCGCTCGCCACCAGAACCCATCGTCACATCGCCATCGACGCCCTGTCGCGGCTGATCCCTTCTCAACAACAAGGAATCCGCGACCGCGCAATCTTTCTGGCCACAGCGGTGATCGCGGCGTTGCTTTTTGTCGCGACCGCGCGCCTGGTGATGGATGAGCGGGCTTTTGGCGACACCGTGTTTTGGGGGCTTAAGAGCTGGCACGTCCAGATCGTTCTTCCCATATCGTTTTTTCTAATTACCTACCGCAGTGCGAAGGCCGTTTTTCTGGGGCGCGAACCCGAGGCAGAAGCATGACCGGCATTTTGGTGGCGCTGCTCATCTTGCTAGCTCTCTTCGGCATGCCGCTGTTTGCGGTACTCGGCGGCATTGCAGTTGTATTGTTTCATTTTGCCGAAATCGACATTTCGTCGGTCGCGGTTTCCATGTACACGTTGGCGGGGTCGCCGCTCCTGGTCGCGATTCCACTGTTCACGTTTGCAGGCTACTTGTTTTCGCACGCGCGCACGCCCGACCGACTGGTAAACCTCTCGCGCGCGTTGTTTCCCGGCGGCCTTGGCATCGTTGCACTGGTCGCCTGCGCGGCGTTCACCGCATTTACCGGCGCGTCCGGTGTCACCATCATCGCGATGGGTGGATTGCTGTTGCCCGCGTTGGTGCGCGACGGCTATCCAAAACCATTCTCGCTGGGTTTGCTGACCGCAGGTGGTAGCTTGGGCTTACTCTTCCCTCCCAGCTTACCGCTGATCCTATACGGCTACGTCGCTGGCGTGAACATTGACGACCTGTTTCTGGCTGGCCTTCTGCCGGGCGCAGTTCTGGTTGCCATTTTGGGGCTATACGCGTGGCGCGTGGGACGGCTCAATAGTGTCGCGGCCGAACGATTGAGCTGGGCCGAAAAGTGGGACGCGGTTAAAGCCGCCAAGTGGGAAATTCCGTTGCCGTTTATCATCCTCGGCGGAATCTACGGCGGGCTTATTACCGTGTCGGAAGCCGCCGCCATTACCGCGGTTTACGCACTGGTTGTGGAAGTGCTGGTGTATCGCGACATTGCGGCGCGCGATCTGCCTAAGATCGCAGTGGAGAGCATGACGCTGGTTGGCGGCATTCTGATTATTCTGGCGTGCGCGTTGGGACTGACCAACTACTTGATCGACGCCGAGGTCCCTACCGCGCTCTTGGAATGGATGCAGCAGTACGTTTCCAGCAAGTACACGTTCCTGCTTTTGCTGAACGTGTTTTTGCTGATCGTGGGTTGCCTGATGGACATATTCTCGGCACTCATCGTCGTGGTTCCTTTGGTGGCCCCCGTTGCCATCGGGTTTGGTGTCGACCCGGTTCACCTGGGAATCATCTTTCTGACAAACCTCGAAATCGGTTATATGACGCCGCCCGTGGGTCTGAACCTGTTCATCGCGTCGTACCGCTTTAACACCCCGATCCTTGACCTCTACCGCGCTAGCTTACCCTTTCTGGGCTTGTTGCTGATCGCGCTTATCATCATCACTTACGCGCCGCAACTTAGCCTAGTGCTCTTGAACATCTTCGGTCGCTAAAAAGAAGAGGTGCACCATACGATGCACCTCTTGTCTTAAGTCTTTACTCACGCCTACTTCAACAACACCATTTTACGAGTCTGCTTAAAGCCCGGCGCGTCCAGGCGATAAAAGTATATTCCCGACGCTACCGAAGCACCGCGGTCGTCGGTTCCGGTCCAGGTGACGTCGGCCACTCCGCTGGGTTGGTAACCATTGACAAGCGTTCGCACCAGTCGTCCCGACACGTCGTAAACACGCAACTGTACGTTACCCGGCGCCTTGAGTTCGAAACGAATCGTCGTGGTGGGGTTGAACGGGTTGGGTACGTTCTGAAACAAGCGGTTGTTAACCACATGCGGTCCACCCACCGACGTCGCGATGCTCGGGGATGCTTCGTTGGAATATCCGCTCGCGTAGCCATCAGTGTCGACCGCCGACACCTTGTAAAAGGTCGAATCGGCGGGTGCCGCCCCCAGGTTGGACGCGGTATCGGCGCTGGCCACGAACGCCACGAAGTTCGCCGCCGAGGGCTTAAAGCCACTCGTCGTATCGCAGTAGACCGCGTATTGAACGACATCGGGTTCGGTATTAGCCGTCCAGGTTAGCACCAGATCGCCGCTAACATTGTCAGCCATCAGGCCTATTGGCGCAGCCGGTTGATCCATGGCAAACGCATGCGAACCATAGATACCCAGGTCGCCGCGCGAACCGTCGGGGTCGTTCTGTCCCGGCGTTCCGGCATCGATAGCAGGCGAGTTGACCGCGAGGTGGTAATCGCCGCCGGGCGCATTTACGAACAACGGATCGGCAAGCACCGAACCCGCCCCGGACGCACATCCACCGTAGTCGAGCTCGCTGGAATTCCACACCAGGTTGTAACTGAGCGACGCATTGGCAGCGCTGCAGTCAAAACCATCGCCCGTGGTGTTCGCGACAATATTGTTGAACACGGGAATAGCAGCGTCTCCCAGGGATACCGCCGACCCGGAAGAGGAGGACACATTTCCATCGAAGGTATTGCCAATTACCTGTCCGCCAACAAGCCCGGTCACCAGAAGCGCCGCGCCTCCACCGCTGCCATTGTTGCCAACAAATAGATTGTGTTCAACGTTAACGGTCACCCCGCTAGCGTACAATCCGCCCCCAACAACGCCCGTGTTGGAATCAAAGACGCCTTCCGCGATGGTTGCGTTTGACCCGTTCTCCAGGTAGATGCCGCCGCCAAGTGCGCTCGTGTTTCCATTAAACGTGACGCCGCTTAGGGTCAACCCGCTGTTATCGGCACTAATGGCGCCGCCGTTAAACGACGTAACGTTGCCAGCAAACATGTCGCCGTCAAACGTCACCGCGGGAGAGTTCTTTATCAGCATCGCTGCACCTTCGCTACCGGTCGTGTGGCCGGAGAACGTATTTCCGCTGAAGTTCAAGCCCGAACAGCCCTCCAGGAAAACACCTGCACCCTCTCCGGGTACATTGGTGGTCTGGGTCACATTGCCGTCAATCGTGTTACCGCTGATCGTTCCCGAACAGTTCAACAGATACATCGCACCGCCGTAGGTGGCAGTGTTGTTCTGCACGGTGGTATTGGTAATGGTAACGTCGCTGTTCTGCGCGTAGATACCGCCACCCACACCAAACGTCGTGATCGAACTGGCAGCTCCGTCTTCGATGATGCAATTGGCAATCGTTGCGGTTGCGTCAAGAATGCGGACCCCACCCCCATAGTAAGCAAAGGGGCTGCTAAACGGCGCCGTCTCTAACGTGCCATTGCCGTTGATCAAATGGAACCCATCCAATCCAGCGCCATTCGCGCCCGGTCGTATGGTGACGTTATCGTCCAGGTCCAGCACCGTCTTACCCGACACCAGATCGCGCGACGAAAAATCATTTGCCCACGCACCGTGGAGCAAAACGCCTTTTTCCAGACTCAAGTCGAAATTGTTAAACGTGCCCGTCGCGACGAACAGGGTATCGCCACCAAACGCCGCATTGACAGCGTCCTGCAGCGACGTCGCGGCGTCGGCCGGCGTAACGTAGGGGAACACATTGTTACCTATCGGCGAGTAGTAGTGCTGTCGTGTCGGCAGGACCTCAAAAGCTCCCACCAACGTGACCGACTGGAAGTCTCGATTGGTAACTATCACGTCGCGAAGCCCCAACGCGGCGGCGTTTAGAACAGTAAAGTCGACAGTTAGCTGCGTCGAACTATCCACCGTCACCAGATCGACAAACACGCCGTCGCCCAGGTTAACCTTCGCGCCCGCGAAGAAGTTGGTTCCGGAAATGACCAGAGATCCAGAGATACCCTGCAAGTGGCCGGCAGGCAGCGAAGAACTTGCAGTAGGCGTTGGGAGAGGCGCTGGCGGTGGCGGCGTACAGGTTACCTGAACGCCATCCCAGCCCACCTGACCGGGCGTGAACCCACAAAGGTTGTACACGTTTTCGCGCATCATACACGGACGCGAGTTGGCGTTGCACGCTTCGCAGTTTCCGTTATTGATTCCGTTCGCACACACACCGCAGTGGCTGCACCCACCGGCGTATTCGTCACACGCGCCAAAAATGTGACCGGTTTCATGAGCAAAAACCTCCGCCGCCGTCGAACCGGATAGATTGAATAGCAACACGGTAAATGGACCATAGAAGTATGCGTAAGCGGTCGCACCGTCGGGGAATGCCGCCGGGGCTGGCGGTGGGTTGTACACAATAAACGCCGAATACGACCGATCGACCTGATAAGTCGACCGTTGCCAGGTGTTAAACGACGTAACTTTGGAAAAGTAACTCCCCGAGTGGTAACCAAAGTTTGTCATGATCTCGTTGATCCACTCACCCTGGTCAATACCCGGCCCGGTCGCGTCATGCAGAATGGGTTCAACCCACTGGTGACAACGCGGATCGTTTGCCGAATACCAGTAGATTAGCCACGTCACACTGCACCCCGAGAATGTCGATGCCCGGCTCGCCCACCAGGCGAGTCCGGTAGCTACGCCATCCAGGTAACTTTGCATGTCTTCTTCGGTCCAGGTGTAAAGGTCGGGGTCGGTTTGCGACCCGTCACTTTCGACAAAGAACACCGACACCGACGACACGCCCGTCATATAGTCGCTGTTGCGCCGCATCGCCTCGCCTGGCGCGCTGACCAGGCCGCGCGCCCGCATCATGTCCATGTCCAGCCCAAGTCCGCGCAGGTTTTCCAAATATTCCGGGTACTCCAGCTCTGGCGCTTCATATACATCGGGCGTGTGTTCGTGCGCCGCAGCGGTGCGCGTGCTTTGCTCGGGACGATACTTGTCCTGAATCTTTCCGGTAACAACGTCGTTAAAGTAGCGCACCATTGCCCGACTCTGTTCATCGCTAAAAGGAAGCTCGTCGTCGAGGACCGGGGTAAAGTAAACGTCCCTCACGGCGTCGAGTCGCAGCAGCTCTTCGCTAGACTCTGGACTCAGCCACGCCATCATCGTGTGCGGCGGCGTCATAATCGCCACGTGCCCACCCAGCGAAGAAACCGCCAAACGCACTTCATGCATTTTGGGAATGTCGCCGTCCTCCATAACGATCAACGCCATGCCGTCTAGAAACGACAGGTCATCGGCGTCGGGAGTTGCGATCGCGGAGTTCGCGACCAGCAGTAGCGCGCACAAGCCCAGCACACTGCTTCGCAGGAAACGCATGAAACACCATCCTAGCTATGGTTGAGGTTAAGTGGGGCCGCCCGAGCGATACCAGTGTACCATGCGACTGCCGTCTGAGGAAAGGCTCGCGGCAACCGCGTGTGTTCATAACGTATTCATAGACAATGGATTAGACGTGACCGACACGAAGCAGTGCCTCCAACTCGTCCAGCATCCGCTCGATATTGAAGCGCTCCGCTGCCCGGTCGTAACCGGCCGCTCCCATGCGAATCCGCAGCTCTGGATCCGACACCAGAGAGGATAGTCGAGAAGTAAGCGCGTCCACATTGGCATACGGAACCAGGTAGCCGGTCTCGTCTTCGACCACGATTTCGGGGATGCTGCTCGCCGCGGTGGCGACCACCGGCACACCTGCCGCCATCGCCTCTACCAGCACATAACCAAAGCCCTCGATCCGCGACGGCAACGTGAGAACATCGGCGGCCAACAGCAAATCGGAGACGTCGTCGCGAAACCCCAGCCAGCGCACCCGCTCGGTTACACCAAGTTCACTCGCCTGCTGGCGAAGCGCATCGCGGGCGTCGCCGTCACCGACGAACAGCGCGAACACCTGCCGGGGTAATCGGGCGACCGCCTGCAACAGCAAGTGCTGCCCTTTGCGTTCGTTGAGTTCGCCAACCAGCAACACGATCACCGCGTCGTGGGGAAGGTCTTGCTCTGCCCGCAACACCTCGCGTTGGCGCGCGCGATCTTCGTTGGTGGGAAGGGGCGGAATTGGAATTCCGTTATAAATAAGCTGGGTGTCGGCGTCGGTAAGCCAGTCGACGGGAGCGAGCATTGTCTTTTGCGTAGCCCGCGAATTAACGATGACGCGTTCGACAAACCGCTTGTACACCAACCGATAGTGCCACTTGTCTTTGAGCGGAAACTCACTACCTCGGCGCGGAAACAATCGCGGTCGCACGCTGGCGGAGACCATCGCGCGCGCCAGCACGGCAATACGGATTTCGCGATCCAGATTGACGCACATGGCATCGGGTCGATGGCGGCGAATAATGGTTGCGACGCGCGATGCCGCAAACACATCCAGGTCGCCCCGCATTTCCACCGCGTGAGCATCTATCCCAAGCGTTTGTGCCCGGCGCAGAACCTCGCTGCCCGGCCGAGCGATCTGAGTAACCCGCCAACCTCTTGCGGCGAGCCCGGCTCCCGCATCCAGCATCCATCGCTCGCCCCCGCCATAGCGCGTTAACGACGACATCAACACCAATCCGGGCGCGGTCATTGTCCGCTCGAATCAGGTAGGCAGGCTGCAACAGCGGTTTGCATGGTTAGCGATTGTAAAGCGCGCTGGGCGGAAACGGCTATCCCCAATTGGCAATCTCACGAAACCATGCGCAACGGGCCGCACCAGCCCCCGGCCACGACCGAGCGCGCTGGCGTGGGTACGCGCTTTGCTGCTACGTGGTGGACGCACAATGCTTTTATAACTAGACTGAGTGAGATGACAACCATGACACGGTTGACCACATTCGTCGCTTACACCGCCCTTGCGGCCAGTCTGGCCGTTGCCGGAGCGTGCGCGCAAAGCACGAGCGAACCTGGCGAGGATCTATCGTCGGCGCCCTGTGTGTCGGACTACGACTGCGCGTCCGGGTATGAATGTTTCCCGGGTGGTTGTTCGGTGATCCGCGACGGGCTCTACCCGCATATTCAGACCGCGTCCGCTCTTTTTCGCGAGCACCTCGACGACGAAGAGATCGAATGGCGCGCCGCTCACCACGACCTGCTGATTGGACGGGTTCTTTTTAACGTCGACTTGATGCGCGGCCAGAACCCCAACGCAAGGCTCATCGAGTACATTAACATTCGATACAATCTCTACGAGGACTTTGGAACGTCGATTTCGGCTTGGGCACAAACCAACGGCTACGACCCGGAAGACTTCTTCTTACACTACAAAGAAGACACGGCAGTTCCTACTTGGGAAGGCATCGAGCTCGCGCCGGGTTATCCTCCTGGCACGGTTCCCGGATGGAACCCCAACCCACAACCTGGTGATGGCCCCGCTTCTGCGTCTGCCCGAGAGGAGTCGCGCGCACTGGGTTTTAACGTTGGACAAACCGAGCCGTTTCCACTGGCCAACATCGCTCACCCTGGCTTCCGCCAGTTCTTGACCGAACATATCGCAGGTATTTTGGACGGCACCGGCAAAGGCCTTAACTGGATCGGCCCACCGCTCGACGGTATCGTCGGCGACAACGCCATTTACTATCCGCTGTTTGACGAAGGCAAACTTGGCAACACGCACGAGTACGAACAGTACACGCTTGACGACAGTCATCCCTACGGGTTTGCGTGCGCCACGATATATCCAGAAACCGCGGCCGAGATTCGCGACCTCATCGGCTACCCGGTGGACTTCGTTCCCAACTTCGGAAACGTTTCCTTCTTAAACTATCCAAGCGCGTTTGCCCAGCAAACTCGTGACACAACACCGTGGGCCTGGGGCGAAGTCTGGATTTACTTTACCGGAACGTCGAGTCCCGTCTCGGGGTCAAACCGAACGGTCACCTACGATCGCGACTATGCCAACGCAATCTCCGCGGTCATTCACCACACGCGCAATGGCGGACGCCGGATACTAGGCGCCCGCGACCGCGCCGGCGGCGACCTGGGAACCGGCCACGGGAAACTGTTTCTACTTTCGCTTTACTACCTGGTACATAACCCGAACACGTACTTTCTATACGAGTCGGTTAATACCCACAATGGCCCCAACCATCTGTCGACATGGACCTGGTTCCCTGCAATCCAGTTTGACATCGGTCAGCCCGTGCAGAACGATTCCGGAATTGCCGACTTTGACGGCCGAATGGGAACACGCGAGCACTACGTTTTTGCTAGTGGTCCCGACCCCATCAACAACAGCCTCACCTATCGCGTGCTGGCGCGACGTTTTAGCAACGCATTGGTGCTGGTAAAGATGCTTCCCGAAGGTTCTGGTGTAGCCACCAACAGTGCCACCGTGCACCAGTTGGACGGCGAATACATGCCTCTGGCGGCCGACGGAACACTGGGCGCGGCGTCCGACGTCGTGTCGATTCGCAACAACCAGGGCGTAATCTTGATTCCGGTAAACTAGCGGCGCTTGACGGTTAAGAACGTGGTGTCGTCGCTCTGCGGAGCGTTGCCCACGAACTCTTTAAGTGTGCCTAGAAGTGCGCGGTTCATTTTGGCTGGCGACAGGTCTCTGACGTCGGCGATTGCGGCGCGAAGTCTTTCGTCGCCAAACTCTTCTTCTCTGCTGTTGAGTGCTTCGGTCGCACCGTCGGTATAACACACAAGCACTTCGTCGGTAAGGCGGAAGCGACCTTCCTGTAGGGGCAAGTCGGTTAGAACCCCCAGCACCATCCCGCCGGTCTCCAGCAGGCGCATGCTGCCATCGGGCGACACCAGCACCGGCGCGTTGTGCCCCGCGTTGCAATAGGTTACCACCCCGGTCTGCGGGTTAAGGACGCCGATAAACGCGGTGACAAAATCCTGTGGTCGCACCGTCTCGCGCAGAATGGCATTGGCTCTTAGTGCAATCTGTCGCGCGGACGTCAGGTACGGGGCCACTGTGTGTAGTGTAGCGCGAAAGCTGGACATGATGAGGGATGCTGGCATCCCTTTGCCAGCAACGTCTGCAATAGCGAACGCAACCAGGTCGTTACGCACCGGAAAGAAGTCGTAGTAGTCGCCGCTGACTTCGAGCGACGGAATGTTCAAGCCCGCCATCTGAAAACTTCCAAACGACCGCGACTTTCGCGGAGAAAAGAACGACTGCACCGTCCGGGCCAGACGCAGTTCTTTTTCCAGTTCGCCTTTGACCTGTGATTCTTCGTACAGGCGAGCCCGCTCCATCGCCACCCCCGCGTGAGCCGCGAACGACTCCAACAATCGCATGTCGTCACGTCGATAAGCCCGCAGCCGGTCGCTTTCCAAGTTGAACACGCCAATTACGCGCCCGCGCAAAATGATTGGCGCGCTGATTTGCGACCGCGACTGCGCTCGCGCTTTTACGTATTGCTGGTTCCGGCGAACATCGTCGACAATAATTCCCGCTTTTTCGCGAGCGGCAAGCCCAACGATGCCCTCGTCAATCTTAAGCGCCATCGACGGTGCCGCCGAATCGGGATAGCCGTCTTTGACCACAGGTTGAAACCGCTTCTGAACGCGGTCGTACAGGAAGATAGCCACCGCGTCATAGTCGATCAGATATTTGAGATGCTTGGTTAGTCGATCGAGAACCTCATCAAGCGTAAAAGACTTACCCAGGTCGGCAGCAACCTTGGCAAGTTGTGCAGACTCCAGACTGATGCGTCGCGAGCGGCGATACAGCCGCGCGTTGGCCACCGCTGTCGCGATGTGTTCGCCCAAGGCCGTCGCTAGTTCCAGGTCTTCGGGAGTGAAGGTTTTGGTTTTGCGCTTGGTGACCATATCCAGTACGCCGACCAACTCGCCCCGACGCTTTAACGGAATCGCCACAATCGCGCGAGGGCGAATACCCAGCTTGCCCTCCAACTCCACCGAGTAACGGGGGTCGTTGGGGGCATCGTTCGACAACACCGGCTTGAGGTTTTCGGCCACCCAACCGGCGATCCCGACACCTACAGGAATCTTAAGCCCCCGAATCTTATTGTCGCGACGACCACGCGCGAGTTCGAAACGCAAAGACTTGCCTCCGGTTTCCAGCAACATCAAAGAAACCGCGTCAGCACCGACGGCGTTCTTGACGATCTTCATGATCACGCCCAATAGCTGATCAAAGTTCAACGTCGCATTGAGCGCGCGGCTCGACGACATCAAGAACTCGAGTTGCTTGACCTTAGCGCGGAGTTGTTCGGAGTTTTTCGCCGCTGTGGGAGTCATGGCCTAGGCCGGGCACCTTTCCTTCAAGCGGCCGGCAATCGCAAGAAACTCGCGAGAGATTGGCGACTCTGGGTCGAGGTTCATGATGGGCTGGCCACGATCACCGCCTGCGCGTACATCGGGATGAAGCGGAATTTCGCCGAGGAACTCGGTATCCAGGCGCTGCGCAATGTCACGGGCACCGCCGTAGTCAAAAATGTCAGACCGTTCGTTGCAGTGCGGACAAACGAAGTAACTCATGTTTTCGATGATCCCCAGCACGGGCGCCTCGACCGAACGGTACATCTGGAGTCCTTTTTCGGCGTCAACCAGAGCAAGCTCGGACGGTGTGGTGACAATCACCGCTCCAGTCAGCGGAACGGTCTGTACCAGCGTCAACTGCGCGTCACCGGTACCCGGGGGCATGTCGATCATGAGGTAGTCCAGGTCACCCCACTCGACATCTTGCAAAAACTTTTTCACCACTCCCATTACGATGGGACCCCGCCAAATCACCGGCTGTCCCTTGTCGGTAAGAAACCCCAACGACATAAGTTTCAGACCGGAGTGGCGGATTGGCGCGATCTCTTTGTTGCGCCCCGGCCCGGGTCGTTCCTCCACCCCCAGCAACACATGCAGGCTCGGACCATAGACATCCGCATCCATAAGCCCGACCTTTGCACCCTGCCGTGCCAGCGCTAGCGCCAGATTAACCGCAACTGTCGACTTACCAACTCCGCCCTTGGCCGACGATATGGCAATGATGTTCTTTACACCCTCAATGGGAGCCTGGTCGTCGAACGGGCTGCGATTGGGCGCGGGACGAGCGCCCGCCTGGCCTTCGGCGGGAAGGCTTTTGGTCATGATCAATACCTCACCCACGCCGCCAACCGACTTGACCGCCGCACGCGCCTCGTCTTCGATGCGTTGTTTGACCGAATCGTTTGACGTCGGCAAATCCACCATTACCGAAACGGTGCTACCGTTGATGACAACTTTTTTTACCCGACCCGCATCGACCAAATTGCCGTTACCGAGCACATCGGTGATGCCGCGCAAGGCATCCAGAATGGCAGATTCGCTTAGCACGTAGAGGCCTCCATAAAACCAAAACAAAACATGGCCGGACTATAAGCCAGCCCGGCAAGAGTCGCAACACGAACGACAGAAGATACTTGAGAAGCGTTTAGCGGCGCTGAAAAACCGTGCCGCCCTGCCCAACGATATACACCTGTCCGGATGCGGGCGCGGCGACAGAATACAGGCCTTTTACCGTGATGCGACTGGAGCCTTCCCACACCGGGGTCCACCCGTCGGCATCGCCAAACATGAGGTAACCGAAGTCGCCAACCGCCCACGCTTCGCTGCCGGTCACACGGGCTATGGACCAGATGTCCTGACTACCGCTATCAAACTCGATGTTAAAAGCAGTTCCGTCGTACGCCAGAACTTGTCCGCCACCGTGGAGAACGTCACCGTCGGGCTGGCGCGGCCCGCCGAGGAACTCCAATCCCACAAAGACTTCGGTGGGACTCAACACGATAACTTCGCGAAGATTGTAGTCAAACGTCGAAACAAACACCGTCTTCCATTTATCGCCATCGAATCGTCTGACTCGAGACTCGCTCCCTACCACCCAAACTTCGTCCGAAGAAGACCCATCAACTGCAAAGAACGACCCACCCGCACCGAGATCGATAGTGGTCCACGTGGTTCCGTCAAAGAACTGCACCGCGCCAGCTTCTCCAACCGCGTATGCAACAGCTCCGTCGGTCCAGACGTCAAACAACCCGTCCGTCGTTCCCGAAGCGGACGGCGTCCAGGAGGACCCGTCGTAATGATACGCGGCGCCGTCCAGTCCCACCGCCCAGACATCCGTTACCCCAGAGCCATGAACGCCGAACAGGCTTTCGGCGCCGGACACACGTTGCTGCGTCCACTCCGCACCGTCGTACACCAGGACGTTTCCAAAGTCCCCCACGGCCACCGCGACGTCACCCTGCGCCCAAACCGCATTGAGCGTCGCCGACATCCCGCCGTCGTCATAACTGAAGCCCGAACCCTCGTTGCGCAATAACGAGCCCGATTCGCCGACCACTACGGTGTTACCGTTCGCCCCCGAGACACCGTGCATTAACAATTGCGTCCCGGATTGAACCGTCGCCCAGGTGCTGCCGTCGTAGTTGAACACGAACCCGTTCGCGCCGACCAACCACACATCGTTGGGAGCACTTCCCCAAAGACCATCGGGAAAAAGAAAGCCGCTTCCGGTGTCGTTTATGTCGACCCACATTGTCCCGTCAAACTGACGAATCGATTGGGTTCCGGCGACAATCACGTTGGATGGATCGCTAGCCCAGACCGCCGAGGTCAGGAACCCCGACCCAATAGATTCGCGCAACCATGTCGATCCGTCGTAATGAAGAACGGTGTCGTTGATGCCTGTGACCCACACGTCGTCCCCAACGCCCCAGACGTCGTTTAGTAACAACGTCGTGCCCGACCCAACCGCCGACCACGAAGAACCATCGTAGCGCAATAGCGTTCCTCGATCGCCCACGGCGAACAAGTTGTCGCCGGCACTCCCCCAAACTTCGCGCAGAAGAAACACGGTTCCACTTACTTGACTAGACCAACCAGACCCATCGAAATGAAGAATGGTTCCGTTGGCGCCAACAACCGTTACATCATCAGTCGCGAACGCGATGACGCCGTAAAGATCTTCGGCCGTGCCGGCATCCTGTTGCTGCCACCCGCCGCCATCGTTGGTAACCACGGTACCGTCAGTCCCGACCGCAACCGACCAGCCACTAGCCAACGTCCACACATCCCACAGGTTCGACGCACCCGCGAGCGGTAAGGGCTGCTCCCAACCGGTGGCCGGATCAATGGGCACCGGTTGACCGCCGCCACCTGCTTTAGTGGGGCCGTCGTCGCACCCGGCAAGGGCAAATAGAAGAAATAGAATCGCTAGGAAATTTTTTTGCATAAAAAACCAGGGCGGTTAGGGGCGTACTTAAAGTTACACCCCAAACCGCCCCTTGGCAAACGCTTGGATAGGCTACCTACGACGCGGGAACTGCCTTCTCAGCGCTCCGATGGGAGCGGCTCAGCTTGCGGCGAATCGTCAGGACTATTCCTTTAAGTGCCCACCAAATGCGAATACTCGCATAGTAAGTCGGCGGCAACATCACGATCAGCAAAATGGTGCTGGCAGCCAGGCCACCGATGGAGGCCAACGCAAGGTTTTCCCAAATGTCTTTGCCTTCAGACGTTTCGTTGATCTTAATCAACAGCGGTGCTAAACCGGCAATCGTCGTACCGCTAGTGAGCAGAATCGACCGCAATCGAATTCGGGTCGCCCGCGAAACCGCACGCCGCAACAACTTTGGCCGATCTTCCCGGGGCAGCTTCCAAAGGTCGGAACCACCGAGTTGTTTGCGCCGGCCCGATACCAACGAAAACGACTCCGACGGATCGCCGCCCAATCGAGCTTTTAGTATCAGCGTCGCCTCGGTGCGGAACCTGCTGGCCAATAGAATGGCGTTGTTGACCACAATTCCAAACATCAGTATTAGCCCGATCCGTGCGGACGAATCGAACGTGGAGTTGGTCAGCCAGAAAATAACGAACACGCCGACCAACGCCATTGGAATCGACAGCAGTACCAGTAGCGGAAGTGAGATGCTTTCGAATAGCGCAGCCATAACCATGAAGATAAACGCCAACGCTAGCCAAATGGTCAGCATGAGTTCTTCTTCCTCTTCCTGGGTCAGGAACTCGCGCTGGGCTTCTTCTGCTTCGTAGCCGTAGGGAAGTTGAATGCCCGCAAGAATATCTTTTATGTACCGCGTACGCATCTGATCGGTACCCAAGTACTCCCAGTTTACATACGCGGTGTACTTTTGATTCTCGCGGACGACCGCACGGGACACCTCGCCGCGCTCAATGGTAATGAGATCGCCCAGGCGCACCTGTTCCCCACCTTGGTTGCTGATCACCAACTCGGCGATGTCGGCGTAGTCAATACTCTCCGAGTCGAGGTAGGACAACTGTACGTTCTCCTGCTCGCCTTCGATGAGCATTTGCCAGGGAAAGTCTACACCTAGCATGCGGCGTACCTGACCGACCAGGTCGGTCACCGTCAACCCGTATGCCGCCAGCCGCTCGCGACGAATATTGATTACCATTTCTTCCTGGCGTATTCGCTCGTACTGGCCACCGGTCGTGATTCGGGCGTTACGCGCACGGCGATTTTTTTCGACGCGCGAAAGTGTGGTTTGCGCGATCTCATTGAGACGTTTGGAATTGTAACCCGTAATCTTGATCAGCGAGTTAAGGTTGCTACCTCCAAACGAGCCTTTGAAATACGGTCGGTCGGAAAACCCGCGAATAAACACCGAGGAACCGCCGGTCTGATCGGCGATGTCGATGAGCAACGTCCGAAAGTACATCGGTGTCGGTGTCTCGGTGAGTTCCTTTTCAAACTCAATGCTTAAGATGGCCTGGTTGCCGAACACACGAGAGGTCATGCGCGCACCCTCGGGAATCGGAACCAGCGCTTGCTCGAAGCGGTTAAGAGTCTCTGACGTCAGAACGATGTCGGTCCCCGAAGGCATCTCCAGGTACATAAACAATTCCTGGGGGTCGGGCAGGCGCCAGAACCCGCCTTTGGATACCTTTTTGTCGTAGATCCAGCCTCCCCAAACAAACAGCCCCAGCATGACTGGAATCAGCACGAAACTAATGCGCTGGTTCAGACCAATAAACCGCTCGAACCAGGGTTGCTTGTCGTCGAGAGCTGGCGGCTCTTCCACCATGCGGGTGATCTCGTCAAGATCGTCGATGTCGTTGGGACCGTCTTCCGACTTGTCAACCAGCGGTTCGGCCCACCATCGATCCAGAACCATTGGCACCCATCCGAACGCCACAAACAGCGACGCGAACAAGGCCGTTGCCACCGAGATAGCGAGGGGCACGTAGTACAGCGCCAGGCGGCCCGACAAAAAAATAAACGACGCGAACGCCACCATAGTCGTTAGCGTGGTGGCCAGGATCGGAAACAACACCTCTCCGGTACCGTCGATAATAGTGCGAAACGCAACTTTGTGCTTGGCCCTACGAGACAGCCCCGCTGCGTTTGCGCGCTCCAACGACTCAATCCGGCGATGAATCGAGTCCAGCACCAGAATGCTGTTGTCGAGAATTAAACCAAAACAAACCGTCAACCCGCTAATCGTGATGAAGTTTACCGAGATACGGAAAAAGTAGAAAAGGCTCAGCGACATGACGATGGCGAAAAGAATCGACAACGTCACAATTGCAGTCAGCTTGATCTGGCGCAGCGTAATAATCAGCAACAGAAACAGGATCGCGAGGATGATTCCGGACCTAATGACAAGTTCCTGCAACTTGTCTTCCAAATCCTTGCCCTGATCCTCGTCGATGTGAAACGCGACCTGAAACGGAAGCTCTGATTGAATCCGAGGAAGTTCTTCGCGTAGCGCGCGACTGACACCGACACTGTTCGCGCCGCTGCGCTTGTCGACCGCGACCTGGACCACGTTGTCGCCATTCGCGCGGACAAAGTAGACCGGATCTTCGAAATCCGGAACCAGCGCACCCACCATATCCAACGTAAAAGTTTGTCCACCGCTTCGCGCCACCACTGCCTTGGCCAGGTCGCGGACGGTTACGCTGTCCCGCAAGGCGACCGTGCGTTCCAACCCCTGATTACGAACCGTGCCGGCGCCGGTAAACTCGTCGAGCCGATTGATCGCCATGAAAACCGCGTCCGCACGGATGCCGTATAAATCCAGCAGCCGACGATCCAGCATGATCTTGTAAATCGGGTTCGCCCCACCCAGCACCGACGCGTCGGCAACCCCTTCGACAGCGATAACCTGCGGCACCACCCATTGTTCGGTCAGCTCGCGCAGTTCGTTGGCGTCGATAGGAGATTCCAGGCTAAATGTAAAGAAGTCTTCGGTGCGAAACTCCTGGGGAACGTAGGGCTGAATTTGCGGCTGACTTGCGCTCTGCGGAAGGTTCCTTCGGACGTCGCCTAGTTGCTCGTTAAGCTCCAGACGGGCAAAGTCCAGATTGATGTCGCGACGAAACGAGACGGTAACCCGAGAACTTCCCACCTGGCTACGCGACTTGACCTCTTCAACGCCGTGAACCTCGCGCACGGCCTCTTCGACCGGAATTGTCAGCGACCGCTGAACCGCCTGCGGTGACGCGCCATTCCAACGCGTTACGATGGACAGTTCCGGCAAGTCGACTTCGGGAATCGCCTCAATTTGCAGACGCGGAACCGAATAGATTCCCAACACGACGAACATGGCAAACAGCATCCATGTTGTAACCGGATGACGGACAAAAAACTTTGTCATGATTCATCCCTTCGGATACGGTGCGCAAGCATGTACATGATCGGCGTATAGAACAAAGTCATCGCGGTGGTCATGGTTAGACCGCCTATAATTGTCAGCGCTAGCGGCCGCTGCAGTTGTTCGCCACTTCCCAACCCAATCGCCATGGGAACCATGGCCAACACGGTCGTCACACTGGTCATTAGAATTGGCCGTAATCGAAGTCGACTGGTTTCCATAATCGCGGCGTATCCCTCCATACCGTCGCCGCGTAGTCGTCGCATAGTGTCGACTTTAATAATGGCGTCGTTAACCGCAATTCCCAGCAGTGCCACCATCCCGATCAGCGACAGGATGTTAATGGACTGTCCCGACAACAGAATGGCCATCATCGAGCCCGCGATACCGATAGGGATGACACCAGCAATCAACAACGGGTCGACGAACGACTCGAACTGGGCAGCCAGGATCATGTAAACCAACACGACCGCCAACACCATCGCCCATAACAGGTCACGAAAACTGCGAACCATGTCGGCGCGCTCGCCGCCCTGAACCACTCGCACGTTCGGCGGCAGGTCCAGCCCGGCCACGATTTCGTTAACTTCATTCCACGCAGCGTCCAAACTGGCACCGCGCAGGTCGCCAGAGATGCTGACCATGCGCCGCTGGTTGGCTCGATTAAGTTCGCGCACCGGGCGCTCTTCGGCCAGTTGGAGGAAGTTGCGCATTGGCACCGATTCGCCGCCGGCCAGCTCGATTGGCGCGTTAAGAACGTTTTGCAGGTTGCGCCGTTCGTTCAACGGAAACCGCACCGAAATGTCGATGCGTTTTTCGACTTCGTTGAAAGTAGTCGCCTCAACGCCAGCAATGCGGTTACGAATGTCGCGGGCAATGACGTCAGGGTCGAGTCCCGAGCGCAGAATCTCTTCGGCATCGAGATGCACGACGACGTTAGGAGTACCCAAAACACGATCAATCTGCAGGTCACGAAGTCGAGTCGACTCCCGCAGCGCGGTGAGAATCTGATCGGCAACCGCGACCGCTTCAATGGGGTCCTCGGCTACAACGCCCAGGCTAAACGGGGCGCCTCCGGTTGAAAGAATCTCAGAAAGCCCCACGCCTTCGTCACGAAACGCGTAGCGAACGTCGGGCGACGACTGCAGCCGTTGGGTTAACTCCTCCTGAATTCGGATTGACTCGCGGTGTGCAGCCCTACCCGGCTTGAGAATGATTCGCATCTTTGCGGTGTTCGGTGCGTTGTAGTCTTTAAGCGCCGCCAGCGTTCGCTCGGTGATTCCAACCTGGGTGAACACGCTGGCCACCGCCGGATCGTCTTCCAGATAGGCGGCGATCGAGGCCGCCGAACTGCTGGTTTCTTCTAACGGAGTCCCCATCGGGAGTTCCAACTCCAGTCGCAAGTCGCCCGAACTGCGCTCGGGCATGAAACTACGATCGAGAGTGCTTCCGGCCCAACCTGCCGCGACCATACCAATAACAAGGGCGATGATCATTGCCGTTGGATGGCGCAGAGCTCGAACCAGCAACCCATGATACGAATCGTAGAACTTTTCAAACGCGATATAGGAAAGCTTGAACAGTCCCCGCGGCCCGCGCAGCGAAGGTCGTAGTACCCGCGCCGACAACATCGGTTGAAGGAGTAGCGCCACCGTCACCGACACCATCAGCGAGAACGTAACCGTTAGCGCCTGATCGCGAAAGAAAGCACCCGCAATACCCGGCACGTAAACCACGGGAAAGAAAACGGCGATGGTAGTGAGTGTGGCAGCAACCACAGCACGCGCAACCTCGGTGGTACCAAACTCGGCTGACGCCGCGATGTCGCGCTTGAACTCCATACTGTGCGTGTCAACGGACGACCGGCCCTTGAACTTTTCATCCAAATGCCGGTTGATGTTTTCCAGAACTACGATCGCGTTATCCACCAGCATCCCCGCTGCCAGTGACAACCCACCAAGACTCATCAGGTTAAGTTTAACTCCGCCGAAATACAGAAGCGTAAATGTGGTGACAATCGAAACTGGTATCGACAACCCGACAACAATGGGGCTGCGAAAATCGCGAAGAAAAAAGAACAACACCAGGAACGCGAGCCCCGCCCCGACAATTAGCGACTGCAACAAACCCGAGAACGATGCTTTAACGTACTCGGCATCGCGGTAGACGTACTCGTATCCAAAGTCGCCGTAGTCTTCTTTGAGCACGTTCAGCGCCACGTCCATCTCGTCGCTCACCAGAATGGTGTTGGCTTCGGGCTCCTTGTAAACCAGCACCGAAACCACAGAACGGTCGCCAAGCAACGTGTAACCTTCGGGCTCTTTGATGGTGTCCACAACCCGCGCGACGTCGGTGATCCGAATGGGCGACCTTCCCGGTCGCACGATGTCGGTCGAACGTATGTCGTCGAGGTTTTCGTACTCGCCAGCGATCCGCAAACTAAGGTAAAGCGGCCCCTGACGAATCTGTCCGCCGGGGAAGGAAATATTGCTGCGGGTAAGTGCGGTTTGAATCTGCTCGACGGTAATGCCGTAAATGGCCATCCGCTGCGGGTTGGGCTCGACCAGGATCTCGCGTTCGGCGCCGCCAACGACATCGGCCTTGCTAATACCGTCGACTTGTTGCAGCGCGGGCTTGACGACCTCTTCGGCAAACTCGGTAAGCGCTTCGATTTCGCCTTCGCCTTCGAGCGTAAGAATCGCGATTGGGCGTGACGTAGGGTCCCAACGCAATATCACGGGGCGCTCCGCGTCTTCGGGAAAATCATCCCGAAATGCCACCCGGTCGACGGCTTCGCGCAAATGCAGGTTAGCGAAGTCCATCTGCGTTCCCCACTCGTATTCGACGGTGATCAGCGACACCCCTTCGCGGGTTCGCGAGTTCACGCGACGAACGCCAGCCAGAGCGGTAACAACCTCTTCCAGCGGCTGCGTAACCAAACGTTCGAGGTCTTCGGCGGGAATGTTTTCGTAAGTCGTTGTAACCGAAAGCCGCGGGTAGGTAATCGAGGGCAGAAGGTCGACCGGCAAGCGGTTATAGCTAAGCGCGCCAAGTAGAACCAGCGCCAGAAACAACATGCTAATGGCGATGGGGCGTTGAATAACGAGTCGAATCATTTCAGGGGGACTCCGTTACTCGCGGCCAGCGTTGGCAAAAGCTACCCACGGGTCATCCGTCGGAACCACCTTTTTAATTCTAATCTTGGCTTCGTGCGCCAGAGTTAGATGATCAGAGACGACACAATTGTCGCCCGGCTCCAACTTTCCTCCCTGGGTCACGCGCGTGATTTCCACAAGGTTTTCGTTAGATTCTCCTAACACCACGTACAACCATTTAGCGCGGTCGCCATCTGCCTTAAACAACAGCGGACGGCCGTCGCGCGTCAAAATTGCTTCGCGAGGCACCAGGAGTCGATCGGCAAAGGTCTGACCCGAAATGATCGCGCGAACGAACATTCCGGGGCGAATCTTACCGCTGGAGTTGTCCATGCGAATAAGCACTTCGCAGGTGCGGGTTTCGGGATCAAACTGAGGGCTCACGACATCGACCTGCACTCGCAACGTTTCCTGCAACGCAGGCACAGCCAAAAGCACCGGCTTTCCAACCTCAACAAAAGCCAGATCGGCTTCCAGCACCCCGACCTCGGCTTCGAGATTGACGTTGTCAACAATCGTACAGATGACTTCGTTGACGGTGACTTGTTCGCCATTGTTGAGTGTCAGGCCGGTCAGCACACCAGAGAACGGAGCGCGAATCTCGGTGCGCTCCAGGTTCAAGCGCGCGCGCTCTAGTTGGGCTCGCGCCGTGGCCACACCGCTGCGGGCGCCGGCGATTTCGAGACGAAACTTCCCGTCGCGCAGCGCTTGCAAGTCCAACTCGACTTCGCGGGCCATTCGTTCTTCGCGAGTAATCTGACCGCTACGCTCCAAACGTTCGAGGTTGGCAAACTCCTCTTGCACAACATCAGCGGCCGCTTTTAGCTCCAGGTCCTCTTCTTCGATCGACAGCAACCCTAACGCTTGCAAATACCCGCCTCGCGCTTCGGTCTCGGCGACAACATATTCGCGGTCATCAAGCTTAGCGATCAACTGGCCACGACGAACGGCCTGGCCTTCATTCACGTAGACGCGGTTCACGCGACCGGCGATTTCAGCTTGAATCTCGGCCGTGTTGCGCGCGCGCGCGGTTCCCTCAGCGATAACCGGAAGCACCAAATCTCCACGAAAAGCCGGGGAGGCTTCGACCGACGTGGCCTTCTCTCTGCGAGGTTTCTTCTCGTCGGTCTCCTCACCGTCTTCGTCCTCGTCGTCGGCACCAACGTTTTCGCCGTCGGATTCCATGGTACCTTCGGCGCTGGCAACCGCGGTGCTATCACCTTCGCCCGCAGTTCCGGAGTCGTTAGCGCAACCGACGACCGACAAAGCCGCGGCGATCAAAAGACAGAGGAGCATCAGCCGAACTCTGGACACGATCCCTCCCGGGTAGTCAGGGTAAAGCTGGTGCGATGGAGACGGATCCCCATCGCACCGTTACGAATTCTCAGTAAACCTTAGCGTTACTGGCTCATCGACAGCTCGTCGCCGTCAAGCTTGTAACAGATAACCGCCATCGGTTCGGGCTCTTCTTCGTCGTCGAACGCACCGTCAACGCCCTGCGCGGACATCGCCGCTTGCAGGAAGCTAGTCACTACGTACACACGATTCTTCACGAAGAAGTATGCATCGCTTTCCGGATCACCCTGGCCAGCCAACGTGACCTGCGACGTAAACTTGCCCTGCGGATTAAACACATCAAACACGCCTAGCGTTCCATCGGGGCGATTCTGCAGCCCCCAACTGGTAAGCACCCAAAGGCTGCCGTCCTCGCGGATATAAAACGCTTCTACGTCTTTGGCGTTGGTTTCGATCTTTACTTCCGAGTTGGGCATCATCTTGGCGTAGTGACCCATGATGCCTTCCATGCGCTTGCGGTTTAACTCGGTTCGTTTTTGCTTGGTGTACTCGCGCTTAATCACCCGATCGGGAGTACCGTCCGCTTTCCACACCTGGATCGCGTAGTCATCGTATGAAGTCGCGGCGTACACGCGCCCGTCAGGGGCAACGTCCCAGCGACGTTCAAACGTATCCCACTCCTTGTCAAACATCCGCGGAGCGGCCATGTCGATGACGTTTTCTTTGTCGGTGTACTCGGCTTTAATCGCGCCGTCTTCGCCAACACTCGCGAGGAATGTTCCGCGGCTCCAACGGTTAGCTTCCTGATCAAATGCCTGTCGCGACACCATCAATACCACGTTGCCGCCGTTAGACTTTCCACCGTTGAGCATCTGCCAGCCGCCATCATCGGTCGGCGGGAGCGGCATTTCGCCAGCGGGGTCACCTTCGTTGGTCAACAGCACGATCTTACCCGGCGCCGCTTGTAGTACGGCGACGTTGCCATCGTTGGCAAAGAACATCGCGATGGGATAGCGAAACTCACCCGGGCCTTCGCCTTCACGTCCGATCGAGCGCAGGTACTCGCCGTCGGCGTTGTAAATTTTCACTTCCGCGAGTTGCGAATCGAGCAGATAAACGTTGCCCGACTTGTCGATTTTAATGTCGCTGATCACGCCAAAGAATTCATCTTCGTCGTCGGTGTCGCCGCCCAATCGCCACAACTCCTCCATGGGCACTTTAATGCTCTTGCCTGACGGCTTCGCCGGATTAGTCACCACTTTGGCTTCTTGTGCCGCGGCCGTGGTCGGCGCGGTTACTGCGAAAGCCACCAGTAGCACCAGGGCGAAGGCCATCCAGGCCGGTAGATTCCTGATTGCCATTCTGATTTGCTCCTTAGGTTGGGGAAGACTTGGGATACCGATATCTACGGATCGGCATCGGCCTTGTTACCGGTTTTTCGGAAAAAGTCCCGCAGGGAATCTGGGAAACTACGTTAATTACCCCGGGGAGCGGCGTCTATTCGAGTGAAACACGGGTACGCGGGATGGACGGATCGCGTAACGTGCGCAATTGTAACGGTTTCGCAGGTGCGGGGCAAGCCTTCCCTCAATCTATTGGACCCATCAATCGGGCCCGGCTTGCAGCCGGAATCTCGCTGCTCGACACCAAAAGGCCTTTCGGCGGCATGATCGGCGCATTTGGGTGTAGAATAGGCACCAACGGGAGGACCCATGGGATTCGAGATCTATCAGGTTGATGCCTTCACCGACCAGCCGTTCGCTGGAAACCCGGCCGCGGTATGCCTGGTTGCCGGCGCAACCGACGATCGCTGGAAGCAGAACGTCGCCGCCGAAATGAACTTGTCAGAGACCGCGTTTGTGGAACCCGCGGGCGAAGGTTTTGGCCTGCGCTGGTTTACGCCTCAGCAGGAAGTCAACCTGTGCGGCCACGCGACGCTGGCTACCGCGCACATATTGTGGGAGACCGGTCGGCTTAACGCCGACCAACCGGCCATTTTCGAGACCCGCAGCGGCCGGCTTTCCGCGACGCGTGACGGCACCTTAATCGAGATTGACTTGCCCGCCCGCCCGGCTCAACCCATCGACATCCCGACGGGCCTGGTCGAAGCCATCGACACGACTCCCAGCTTTGTCGGTAGCAATGGCCCGGACATCCTTGTCGAGTTGCCGTCGGAAACCGCAGTGCGCGGCCTGCGCCTGGACGCTGGCCTGCTACGACCGCTTAAGTCCGCCGGCGTCATCATCACCGCCGCCAGTACCACCGAGGCGTTCGACTTCGTGAGTCGTTACTTTGCGCCCAACGTCGGAATCGATGAAGACCCGGTGACCGGCGCTGCGCATTGCTGCCTGGGCCCTTATTGGAAAGTGCGGTTGGGAAAAGCGGAGATGTTGGCGTATCAGGCGTCCGAACGCGGCGGCAAGCTTCGTGTGCGCGTGGTTGACGACCGAGTGATCCTGGGCGGACACGCAGTAACCGTGATGCGCGGCGAGCTTGCCGACTAAATAGGATCGAGCCCGCCGTCAATGGTGACGGTAGCATCGGGCATGAGGGTGAAGCAGTTGGTGCGCCCGTCGCTCGCGCCCACGTCGCTGTCGACGTTGTCATCTCCGCCCACATCCATCGGCGAGTAGTTATAACCGCTTGGCAACAACACCCGAATCTTATAGTCGCCCGGCGGGACCGAGCCAAAGGTGTATCCGCCACTAGCATTGGTGGTGTTGGTCGCGATTACCTGGTTGGCGCAGTTCAACAACTGCACGCTGACACCCGATAGGGCTGGCTCTCCGCCTTCACGTAGCCCATCGCCGTCGCTGTCTTCCCACACCTGCCCCGTGATATCGCCTGACTCCGCGACTCCCGCCTTGATCGTGGTGTCGACTGCCGCGGCCGCAAGCGTAAAGCACATGGTGTTGCCAAAAGCGTCTGCGTCGCTGTCGACAGTATCGTCCGCGCCGGCATCCTGTTGCGTAAACACAAAGCCAAACGGCAAACCAAACCGCACAAAAAACAAGCCGGAGGGAACGTTCATAAACGTATAACGACCGTCACTGCCGGTAACCACCGATTGCAACATCATGTTGGTGTTGCAGTCAAACAACTGAACCGAAAGCCCGTTCATTCCTGGCTCGCCAACCGTTTCCACGCCGTCAATGTTCAGGTCGTTCCACACTCGTCCGGAAATCATTCCCGAGGGAGCGGTGCCAGCGTCAATGTCGGTAATGGTATCTCCAGAACCAATCGCAACACAGTCGGTCTCGCCAGTCTGTGGATTGGCGTCGCTATCGACAGCGTCATTGCCGCCCTGGTCTTGCAGCGAAAATACGTTCGGCGCGGGATCGGCAAAGCGCACGCGATAGCTGCCCGGCAACAGATCGTCGAACAGATACGAGCCGTCGCCGCCAGTGGTCGTCGCCGCGAGCGAATCACCAGCGCAACTCAAAAGCGTTACTCCGAACCCAGCGACGGCCGACTCGCCACCGTCAAACAGGCCGTTGGCGTTGGCGTCGTTCCACACGCCACCCGCAATGCTCGAGCGACCATTAGGAAGGCGGAAGCCTACGTCACGCGAGAAGTCGTTGGCGCCGGAGGCAGCCGCAAAGCACGGCGTTATTCCGCTTAAGGGATTGGGGTCGCTGTCGGTTTCGGGATCGCCACCGCTGCCCTGTGCCGCAAACTCAAAGCTGGCGGGAAGCGCAAAGCGTAAACGGTAATCTGCCGGCGCGAGTCCGGTGAAACTGAACACGCCGTTAATCGCAGTAGTCGTGGTGGCAAGTGAATCGCCTGCGCAGTTTTCCAAGACTACGATCACACCTGGCAGTCGATCTTCGCCCGGTTGCTGAACGCCGTCATCGTTGTCGTCCACCCACGCGTTACCGCCAATAGTGGCGTTGTTCGGAGGTGGTGTGAACCCGTTTTCATCGGGGGCAATTGGGTCTTCGGAACAACCGAAGAGCGCCCAAACGGACAGCAGGACAATCAGGAACTTGCGCATGACTTAAGCATAGAGCAACCCGGGCGCGACTGCAAGACGTTGCCGCTTAATTAGTTGCGCAGGCGGGCTAGCGCCGCTTGGGGCGATAAACGTGGGTACTTTGGCCATAGAACACTTCGGCCGCTTCCATGATCGTTTCTGACAACGTGGGATGAGGATGGATACTCATTTTAACGTCGCTCGCCAACGCGGCCATTTCCACCGCGACTACGCCTTCGGCAATCATCTCGCCAGCGCCGACGCCAACCATGCCCATTCCTAAAACGCGCTCGGTTTTTGGATCGATGATGAGTTTGGTTAGCCCGTCGTTGCGTTCCACCGTCGTGGCCCGGCCCGACGCGCCCCATGGAAACTTGGCCACGGCTACGTCGATACCCTTGGCCTTGGCTTCGGTTTCGGTGAGACCGCACCACGCCAGTTCTGGGTCGGTGAACATCACCGCGGGAATCGCCGCCGGCTCGAACGCAACCTTTTCGCCGTGGATAGTTTCCACCGCCACCCGGGCTTCGGCGGACGCTTTGTGCGCCAGCATTGGCTGGCCGGTGACATCGCCGATCGCGTAAACGTTCGGCTCCGCAGTTTGTCGCTGCTCGTTTACAACGATAAACCCCTGATCATCCACGCGGATACCCGTGTTCTCCAGCCCAATTCCTTTGGAGTTAGGTTTGCGGCCAATCGACACCAGTACCTTGTCATAGGTTACCGAAGCTTTGGGTGCGTTCTTGCCTTCGAAGCTAACCTCTATTCCCTTCTTGGTAGCGGACATTCCGGTGACCTTGGTTTCCACCATGATGTCTTCGAAGGATTTGTCCAACCTCTGCTGCAGTACGCGCACCAGATCACGGTCGGCACCGGTCACCAATCCGGGCATCATTTCGACCACCGAGACCTTCGAACCCAGCGCCGCGTAAACACTACCCAGCTCCAAACCGATATAGCCGCCGCCCACAACCAGTAGCGACTTCGGTACCGACTCAATATCCAATGCCGATGTCGAATCCAAAACGCGGTTCTCGTCGACTTCGAACGCGGGAATTTTGGTGATATGCGAACCCGTCGCGATGATCGCGTAATCGAAGCTAATCTTGTCGGTACCGCCGTCGGTGAGTTCTACCCGCAAGTTACTTGCGTCGGCGAAACTCGCCATACCGCGAATATGGGTTACCTTGCGTTGCTTTGCCAACACACCCAAGCCGCCGGTCATTTTTGCCACCACTTCGTTCTTCCAGGCTCGCATGCGGTCGAGATCAATCTTCGGCTTGGAAAACGTCAGCCCCATGGTTTCCGCTTCGCTGGTTTCGTGAAGCAGCTTGGCCACGTGAAGAAGGGCTTTGGACGGAATGCACCCGCGGTACAAGCAAACCCCGCCGGGATTTTCATCGGGGTCGATTAGCGCGACCCTCATTCCCAGATCCGCGGCCAGAAACGCGGCGGCATACCCGCCGGGCCCGCCGCCAATAACGACGACCCGGTAGTGATCGGTTTGCGACATCGTCGCTACTCCATGGTTAAAACTGTGTGATGTAGTACAACTTGTGGGTTAACCCATTGCCATCAGCATGGGTTGCTCTAACGCTTCCGCAATCCAACGGGTAAAACGTGCAGCGGCGGCGCCATCGATTAGTCGATGATCATAAGACAGCGACAGCGGCATCATCATTCTCGGCACGAACGCTCCGTCCATATACTTGGGCTGCATCGTCCCCCGCGACACACCCAGAATGGCCACCTCGGGCGTGTTGACGATTGGGGAAAAAGAAGTCCCGCCGATGCCCCCCAGGTTGGAGATGGTAAAGTTTCCACCTTCCATTTCGTCGGGCTTAAGCTTGCGTTCTCTAGCGCGCGCGGCAATGTCGGCCAATTCAACCGCGAGTTCGGTGATGGACTTGCGGTCAACGTCGCGCAGCACGGGAACCAGCAAACCGTGCGGAGTATCAACCGCGACGGCAACGTGATAGTACTGCTTTAAAACAACTTCGTTGTTGGCCACATCTATACTGGCGTTGAACTGCGGAAACGCTTTTAGCGCCGCAGCTGAAACTTTAAGCAAAATCGCAGTCATGGTGAGCTTACCGCCAGCCGCTTCTACCCGCTTTCCGTAGCGCTTGCGAAACACTTCCAGGTCGGTAATGTCCGCGACATCGTTCTGTGTGACCGCGGGAACCGTGTTCCACGCCGACGCCATATTAGCCGCAGTAACCGCACGAATCTTTGACATGGGCTCGCGGATGATTTCGCCATAGCGGGAGAAATCGGGTAGCGGTCGGGCCGACGCTATTGCAGTGGTGCCGTCGCTGGGCGCGGTGTTCGCGCGGGCAATAATAGATTTGGCGTACGCATGCAGATCCTCGTCCGAGATGCGGCCACCGGGGCCGGTTCCGCTTACACGATGAATATCAATACCCAGTTCGCGAGCCAGTCGGCGCACAGTGGGAGACGCGGGGGCGGGCCCAGTTGCGGGCGCCGCAGCCGGTTCGGGTTGCGGCCTGGCCGAAGCGGGCGGCGGCGCGGGGGCCTCCGAAGGTGGAGCCTTCGGCGCCTCCGGAGACGGAGACGACGCCTCCGGCTCGGCTGCTTTCGCAGGAGCCGCGGCTTTAGGCTCCGCCTTTGGTTCCGGCTCGGGCTTCGATTCAACCGCCGCCTCCTGGGGCGCGGTTTTCGCCGGCGCGGCGCTGGCTTCGCTATCGATTTTTACCAACGGTTGCCCAATAGACACTTCGTCGCCTTCGTTGACCATTATCTCGGTTACGACGCCCGACGCGGTTGACGGAACCTCAAACACAGCTTTGTCGGTTTCTAACTCCAACAGCGGGTCGTTTTCGGCAACGGTGTCGCCAATCGCAACCAGCAACTTCACGACATCGCCGTTGGTTACGTTCTCGGATATTTCGGGGAGAACAACATCGGTAAGCATCAAGGGGTTCCTCGTATCCTAGTCTTTGAGTGGGTTAAGCTTGTCGGGGTCGATTCCAAAGTCATTGCGCGCTTGCACGACAACGTCATTGGAAATTTTGCCTTCGTTGGCCAGACCACGCAGCGCCGCGAGAGCGATGTACCGCGAATCGACTTCGAAAAAATCGCGAAGCTGCTTGCGGCCATCGCTGCGCCCAAAGCCGTCGGTGCCAAGCAAATAGAACGGACCCGGAACCCACTGCGAAATCGCCGCCGGCATTGTCTTCATGTAGTCAGATGCGGCAACAAACACGCCCTGTTCCCCATCGAGGGTCCTGGCCAGAAACGTCCGCTTTTGCTTCTTGTCGGGGTTGAGCAGGTTGTACCGCTCGGTTTCCTGAGCATCCCAGTAGAGTTCCTTGTAGCTAGTCACACTATAAACGTCGACCGGAATATCGAACGTCAGTTCCAGAATCTCCGCGGCCTTAAGCACTTCGCGCAGGATTGTGCCGCTACCAAGCAGGTGTACTTTTTTGTCGCTGTCCTTACTGGATGTCGCCTTGTACTTGTAGATACCTTTTAGGATTCCCTCTTCGACGCCTTCGGGCATCTCGGGCTGAACGTAGGTTTCGTTCATGACCGTCAGGTAATAGAACAAGTGCTCCTGATCGCGATACATGCGATGCATGCCTTCTTCGATGATCACGGCGAGTTCGTATGCAAACGCGGGATCGTAGGCTTTCAGGTTAGGAACCGGATATGCCAGCAAGTGGCTGTGCCCGTCCTGGTGCTGTAGGCCTTCGCCAGCCAACGTTGTGCGGCCTGCGGTTCCGCCAAGCAGGAACCCCCGGGTCTTCATATCGCCAGCGGCCCACACCAGGTCACCGATCCGTTGAAACCCGAACATCGAGTAATAAATAAAGAACGGGATCATGTTGACGCCGTGGGTGGCGTAGGACGTGCCCGCGGCAATAAACGACGACATTGAACCGGCTTCGGTAATGCCTTCTTCCAGAATTGCGCCGTCCATTGCCTCTTTGTAATAGAGAAGGCTTTCTTTATCGACGGGCTCGTACATTTGTCCCAACGACGAGTAAATACCGACCTGGCGGAACAACGCTTCCATCCCGAAGGTACGCGCTTCGTCGGGAACAATCGGCACCACAAACTTGCCAATGTTGCTGTCTTTCAACAGCGCCGACAGCATTTGAACAAATGCCATAGTGGTGGCAACCTCGCGATTGCCCGAGCTTTTCTTGAACGGCGCCCAGAACTCTGCGCCCGGCGTCACCAGGGCTTTGGCCGATTCGCGACGCTCCGGCATGTATCCCCCCAGATCTTTGCGACGCTCGTGGAGATACTGCATTTCTTCGCTGTCGGCCGGCGGCTTGTAGAACGGCGCGCTAGCAACATCTTCGTCGTCAATGGGAATCCCAAACTTGTTGCGAAACTCGCGCAGCTCTTGCTCGTTGAGTTTTTTCTGCTGGTGAGTGATGTTTTTGCCTTCACCGCTTTCGCCCAAACCGTAACCTTTGATGGTGTAGGCCAGAATCACGGTCGGCTGCCCCTTGTGTTCTGTCGCCGACTTGTAGGCCGCGAACACCTTGTCGGGATCGTGTCCGCCGCGGTTTAGGGTTCGAATCTGCTCGTCGGAGTAATTCTCCACCATTTCGAGCAAGCGAGGATCCGCGCCAAAGAAGTCATCACGAATGTAGGCACCGGTTTCGGTGGCGTACTTTTGATACTGACCGTCAACGACTTCTTCCATACGCTTGACCAGCACACCGTCGTCGTCCTTTTCCAGCAACGGATCCCAGTCGCTACCCCAAATGCACTTGATGACATTCCAACCCGCGCCCCGGAACGCCGCGCCGAGTTCCTGGATGATCTTGCCGTTACCCCGTACCGGACCATCGAGTCGCTGCAGGTTACAGTTAATTACAAAGATCAGGTTGTCGAGGCGCTCGCGCGAAGCCAGCGTGATTGCACCCAACGACTCGGGCTCATCCATTTCGCCGTCGCCCAGAAACACCCACACCTTACGCTTCGAGGTGTCGAGAATGCCCCGCTGTTCCAGATAGCGGTTAAACCGCGCCTGATAAATCCCCATCAGCGCAGTAAGTCCCATCGAAACGGTTGGGTATTCCCAAAAATTGGGCATCAGAAAAGGATGCGGGTAAGAGGCCAGCCCGCCTTCGGGCTTTAATTCACGCCGAAAGTTGATCAGATCTTCTTCGCTCAGGCGGCCTTCCAGAAACGCGCGCGCGTATATCCCCGGCGCGCCGTGCCCCTGAAAATAGACAATGTCGCCGTCCTGTCCGGATTCGCCTTTTCCTTTGAAGAAGTGGTTAAACCCAATCTCCAACAGCGTCGCCGACGATGCATAGGTGGAAATGTGACCGCCGATCCCCGACTCTTCGCGGTTCGCGCGGACCACCATCGCCATGGCGTTCCACCGAATAATGCTCTTGATTCGCCGCTCGAGTTCGCGGTTGCCGGGAAAGGGCGGCTGTTTAGAGTGCGGAATGGTATTGATGTAGGGGGTGTTTCCTGGGTAGCTGACCCGAACGCCGTAGGTCTGGGCCCGGTCCTGCAGCCGCTGCAGCAGGTCTTTAACCCGCGCGGCACCCTCGGTTTGAAACACGTAGTCGAGCGATTCCAACCACTCGCGGTTTTCTTCGTTGATCAGGTCACGCGGGGTGGTGCTATCAGTGGGGCTCATCGAATCCCTTCTCGTTGGTACACAATTATATAATAGTCTCAACCAACGATATGAACACCGTGGCGCCGTGTCAATTCTAACTATGTAAATGGAAAACCAAGAACTTACGGCGCCCAACCCCGGCAGAAACTACCAGTATTTCTCCAGGTGAAGCGTGCCGGGGTTCCGGCGGGAATGAAGGCGAAAACCGCGGTCGGTAAGCTCGGTTTCGCATTGCTCGATCATCGCTGGGTTGCCGCATAGGAAAACGTGGCAATCTTCCGGGGTCAGGTCGTACCCGGTAATTTCGCGGTACGCGCCCGGTTCCAGCGCCGACGTCACCCGCCCCCGAAGCCCCTCCCAGCCGCTACCCTCGGATTCCCGGGTACACATGGGCAGGTAAATGAGGGCGGGATCCTCTTTAGCCGCTGCCTCAAGCTCTTCCCGAAAGCCCAGATCACGGGCGTGGCGGACCCCGTTGATACAAATGAAACGGCGCCAAAGCGGGTTGCTGCGGTGGGTGCGGTACATCGATACAAACGGGGCCAGTCCGGTACCGGTGGACACCATGACCAGATCCTTGTCCGGCCGGATCCCGTCCAGGGTAAACGCGCCACCGCCGCGCCGGCCCAGCCAAACCCGGTCTCCAACTTTCAACTCGTGTAGCCACGGCGTAAACTCACCGTCGTCAACCTTCACCACAAACAGCTCCAAGCCGCGGGGGTCTTCCGGATCCGAGGCAACCGAATACGACCGACGGATAAGCTTAGGCGCAATCGGGTTGCCTTCGGCGTCCAGCTTGGGCTGGGTTTCGTCGACCCGACCAACCGCGAAAAACTGCCCAGGCTTAAACGGCGGGTTGTCGCCCGAATCGGGCTTAATCCACACGTGCCAAAGACTCTCGTGGATATCCTGGCGATCGGTAACGACTGCGTTATAGGGGTCTGTAGCTGACATAAGGGCGTAACCTAACAGAAAAGATTCAAAAAAGAAAGACCCGGCGCGGCTGTAACGCGGCGCCGGGTCGAGAGCCAGGTAACCAGTGACCTACTTCAGGTAGCGGTAGAACTCGCCGTCGGTGGACAGGATGAGCGTCGTCTCTTTGTCGATGGTTTGTTGGTAAATCTCCATCGTCTTTAGAAACTGATAAAACTCGCGCGAGTCCGAATTACGATCGTACGCTGCGGCGTAGATGTTTGTGGCCGTCGCGTCAGAACGCCCACGAATCTCGCGAGCCTGACGATACGCTTCGGACTGGATGCGCTGCAGGTCGCGCTCGCGTTCACCGTTGATGCGCGACGCCTCGCCTTCGCCTTCCGAGCGAAACCGATCGGCAATTCGTCGGCGTTCCGCAATCATTCGCTCGTAAACTTTCAAACGAACGTCTTCGACGTAATTGATTCGTTTGAACTGCACATCAAGAATCTCAATCCCCAAGTCGGCGGTTCGGCCCTGCGAAGCCGTTAGTACGTCGCGACGAATCTTGTCGCGGCCGAACCCGATGTCCTCAAGGATGGTTTCATCTTGTTCCAACTCGGTGACTGCCGGGGTGCGGTTACTGCTGCGAATGAGTTCCACCAGATTGTGGTTGGCAATCGCGTTACGAGTTTCGCCATCGAGAATGTCGTCCAAACGAGTTTGTGCGCCGCGCTCGTCACGCAGTCGCTGGAAGAACAGTAGCGGATCGGTAATACGCCAACGGGCGTAGGTATCCACGTAGATAAAACGCTTATCTTTGGTTGGCAATTCGTTGGCGGCACCATCCCACTCCAAAAACCGTTTGTCGAAACGGTTTACTTTTTGGATCAGCGGCACCTTGAACTTCAGGCCTGGTGTGATGATCGGCTCGCCAATCGGCTTACCAAATTGAGTAACAACAACTTGCTCGGGCTCTTGCACCACGTAGAACACACCGCGCAAGACAATCACCACGAGCAATGCAATCACGAAAGCCAGGTTACGCATTACTGGTCACCTGCCTTTCGAGCGTTGGAGTCGAGATTCAGAAGGGGCAGAATTCCACCCAGGTCTTCGTCCAGGATTACCTTTTTTTCGACCTGAGGAAGCACAGAGTTCATGGTTTCCAGGTAAATCCGCCGCCGCGTCACGTCGGGCGCCTTGCTGTACTCGTTGTACACGGCCACGAAGCGAGCCGAGTCGCCGCGCGCGGTATTCACCCGGGTCAACGCGTAACCTTCGGCCTCTTGAATTGCGCGCAGCGCTTCACCGCGCGCCCGCGGGATAACGCGGTTGTACGCGGACTGGGCTTCGTTGATGAGCTTTTCTTTTTCCTGCTGGGCTTCGTTAACTTCGTTAAACGAATCCTTAACCGCGTCGGGCGGGTTTACGTCCTGGAGTACGACCTGGTCAATCTTGATGCCGGTCTCGTACTGATCGCACAACGCCTGCAAGTTAGTTTCTACCAGGTCGGCGATCTCCTGACGCCCAACGGTAAGCACTTCGTTGACCGTACGATCGCCAACGACCGCTCGCATAACCGCTTCGCTCATCGCGCGAAGCGTCTCGCGAACGTTGCGCACTTTAAACAAGTAGAGTTGTGGGTCGACAATTCGATACTGGACCACCCACTCGACCACCGCGGCGTTTAAATCGCCGGTTAGCATCAGCGCCTCGTCGGTTTCACGGTCGCCGGTGCGATAGGTCGACCTCACCCCCGGTTTAACTGTCTTAAACCCAAACTCTTCTTTAAGTTGCCGCTGAATCGGCACTTTAACGACCCGCTCGATACCCAACGGAATTCTAAAATGAAGCCCGGGGCCCGATGTACGGTTGAACTTTCCCAATTGCAGCACAACGCCGATTTCTTCCGGCTCGACGGTGTAAACACTGGACAGCGTCACAATCGCGAGAAAAATGACGAGCACGATCGCCCGGATCATGCCGCCGGAAGCCTTTGGGAGTTGCACCTTGGGAATCTTGATTTCGTCGCCAAAACCACTCTGAGACATACTTACTCCTTAATGAATTGCACCGGCCAACCCTACCACGCCGTCCCATCTGCGGCAACGGGTTCGGTCTATATCGTCACCTACACGGCGTATCGCACCGTATTCGCGTCCGGCGGACTAGATTTGGGTCTTGACTTTGGCCCTTCCCTGGCTACACTTGTGCAATCGGCGCGGCGGACTAACCGCTACCGCCACAAGGTTTTGCGGCCCCACCGCACGGAATGGCGCCCACTCCGCCTTTAATTACACCGTCACATTCTTTTAGGAGTAGCGAATGAAACGCAGTCTGTTGGTTGTCGTGTTGGCAATGTTTGCTGTAGCGCCGGCGGCGGCTCAGGACGAAAACACCGACAGTGGCTCGGGCGGCTACTTTAGTGACATGGTGTATTCGATGTCGATTGGATTGGGTGGAGGCATACCCGACCAGCCCGCAGCATTTAAGGACGAATGGAACCCTAACTTCGGGGCATTGTTCGGCTTCGGCGTTGGCAAAGACTTCTACGAACTTTCACTAAGCTTCGACTATAACTTTTTCCTCAAAGACGGTGCGGTCCCCGACGACCAGAACGTTTTAATGACACAGTTGAACCTGAAGGTTGCCCCGTTTGATTACGCCGCCAGTCCGTATGGCGTAGCCGGTGCCGGGATCATGCGTGCCTGGCGGGTGGACTCCGACATTACCGAAGTGGTGCGAGGCTGGTCGTACGGCGGAGGGGTTGACTTTGAGGTAAGCGACACCCAGCACATGCTGGTCGAAGGCCGGCTGGTTGAAGGCCGCACCCGCAAGACGCCCGAAAAAGCGAATACGCGCTACATACAGTTTCGCGTTGGCTTGCTGTTTCTTTTTGAATAAAAAAAACGCGTCCGAATGAACGCGCCAGAGTTTACGAGAGCCCGGTTAACCGGGCTCTTTTTTTTGTAGCACTAGGGCCCCCGCGCCGACGCCAGGTTGTAGATCGCTTTGGGCGGAAGATACGAACCACTGTCGCAAAACAAAACCGCGGTGAAAGCGTGATTGTGATCGCAACGCAGATAATACGCGCCGCCCGCATCGGTTTGCGTATAGGTGAAATCCTTGGTGAGTTTCCCCGAAGGAGTTGCGGCAATAAAAGGGTCAGCATTGGCTGGGAACAATCCGGTCAACGCATAGTCCGACCACAACTGACGCTGCATCGCGACCTGGAAACCCATACACGCCCGCACCATCGCGTGTTCCTTGGTGTTGCGAGTCTCGTTTATCATGATGAGCACCAGGAACCCCAGCACCTGAACCACAAACACGAGCTCGATCAGCGTGAATCCTGCGCGTGCCAGGGTTGCGTTTTGCAACGCCGGGGTTACCCGCTCAGATTCGGCACTCTGGTCACGACCAGGCTGTTCTGTATAAACCGCTGTCATCGCCTATTCCTAAGCCTTCGATGGGGCTAATCGACGGGCGGTCCGGCCGCCCAGGAAGCGTTGCGCCGTCATGAGTTAGCCGGCACCAACGCCCCGGAAACTGCAAGGTCCATACCAACCAACCGGGCGGCCGCCGCAGCCCGCGCCAGCCCAACACGCCCCAAAAAAAAGGCGCCCACCGCCGGTGGACGCCTTGCGCGAGTCGATGCACGGGGGAAGGTTACGCAGCCGGTGCGAGTCCCGCTGCCCGGACCTCTTGGGGCACCGAACCTTCGAAATCCTTAAAGTTGTCCTCGAACAGCTTCACCAATTCGCGGGCTTTTTGATCGTATGCGGCTTTGTCTTCCCAGGTATTTCGCGGGTTCAGAATGTCGTCGGGAACGCCCGGGCATTCCTTAGGCACTTCGAGTCCAAACACGGGGTCTTTTTCGAACTCGACACCGTCGAGCTTGCCGTCAAGCGCCGCGTTCACCATGGCCCGCGAGTACTTAATCTTGATTCGCGACCCTACCCCGTATCCTCCACCACTCCATCCAGTGTTGACCAACCAGCAGTTGGCTCCGTGTTCGCGAATCCGCTTGGCCAGGAGTTCCGAATACACCGTCGGCGGCAGCGCCATAAACGGTGCGCCAAAACAAGTGCTGAACGTTGCCTGCGGTTCGGTAACTCCGCGCTCGGTCCCCGCCACTTTAGCCGTGTACCCACTAAGAAAATGATAGCTAGCCTGCTCGGGAGTCAGGCGCGAAATTGGCGGCATCACACCGAAAGCGTCACAGGTCAACATAACAACGTTCTTGGGATGACCGGCTCGGCCTTCCGGAACCGCGTTGGGAATCTGGTCGATGGGATAGG
Source organism: uncultured bacterium (assembly GCA_964588695.1). Classification (GTDB taxonomy): domain Bacteria; phylum Krumholzibacteriota; class Krumholzibacteriia; order WVZY01; family JAKEHA01; genus CAZPQK01. The sequence goes on along the minus strand of CAZPQK010000006.1, from coordinate 136,173 downwards.
ACGCGCGAGTGTTCTCGGTTTTGGAACCGTCATCCAGGTCGGGTTCGCGAGTCACTTCATCCAACACGACGTTCTCCAACAGTGTCCCGAACGTGCGCGTGGTTTGATAGATTTCCGGTTCGGCCTCTTTAGACAGGCGGATTACTTTTGCGTAGCAACCACCTTCGTAGTTAAAAACGCCGTCGTCCGACCAGCCGTGCTCGTCGTCGCCGATAAGGCCGCGCTCCGGGTCGGCCGAAAGAGTGGTCTTGCCGGTGCCAGAAAGGCCAAAGAACACCGCCACGTCGCCGTCCTTACCCACATTCGCTGAACAGTGCATGCTCATGACACCCTTTTGCGGCATCAAGTAGTTCATCACCGTAAAAATTGACTTTTTGATTTCGCCCGCGTACGAGGTACCACCGATTACGATCAGCTTCTTACCCAGGTGCGCCAGAATGAACGCTTCACTGGCGGTGCCGTCGACTTCCGGGCTGGCCTGAAAACCGCACGCGTTGATCACGGTAAACTCAGGCACATGATTGGCCAGTTCTTCTTGATCGGTGATTGGAATGAACATGTTGCGCGAAAAAAGCGAGTGATACGCCAGTTGGGTAACCACGCGAATCGGCAACCGGTGCTTTTTGTCGTGCCCGACCCAACAATCCTGAACATACAGCGGCAAACCTTGCATGTACGCCTGCACCCGCTTCATCACCCCGTCAAAAACCGCTTCATCGATGGGCTTGTTGACATCGCCCCACCAAATCTTGTCGTCGCATGAGGGTTCTTTCACCGTGAACTTGTCGCCAGGACTGCGACCAGTGTATTTGCCGGTCTCACACACCAACGGCCCGGCCGCCGAAATGACACCTTCTTCATTGAGAATTGCCTCTTCGTACAGATCAGCGGGTGTTGGATTCCACATCACTGGACCGACGTTAACCAGACCAACGGCGTCAAGGCCGACCTTCGGTTTGAACTCGTTGCCGGACATACCAACCTCCAAAGCCCGGCACGCCCCGGGCACAGCATCAAGTGATAATGAGAAATAAGAAAAGCGCGAGCCAACAAAGGCTGGCGATTAAGCCCGTGATTTTACGCCAAATACCTTGGGCCTGCCACCCCCGATTTCCCACTATCATATATCCCGTGGGAAACGAAAGGCGCGTCGAATTCTTAGCTAGGAGCTTCTCGCCGACTACCTAACTCGCACTCGATATTGAAGTTGGCCGCGCTGGCCTGGAAGCAGATAGAGCGGCGATAGCCGCGACGTCTCGATCAGCAGCAGACGCGATGCCGGGTCGAAGTCACAGGGATCACCGTCGGGCTGGTAGGTGAGAAAGAACCCCGGCGCGCCCGGCCAGAACACCGCCATATCCTGATTAGGGCCGTAACCGTCAACGACGACATCAACGTGCGGAGAAATGGGATCGTAAACCACAACGTTCTGCAGCGTGTCGACGCCAGCGTTAAAAAATTCTACTGTGTAGGTGATCACCTCTCCAGGAGCGGCCGTCGCCCGATCGGCCTGCTTGGTAAGCTGCACCCGCCCCAATGCCGATCCGGCTACGACGACGGCGTCGGTCGCACTAACCTGCAAAGTTGCCGAAGACGGCGACAGGAGTTGTTGGGCGACGACGTCTACATAAACCGATTGCCCCACGACCATTGTTATGGGAACAAACACGCGAACAAGTACGTGCACGGTCCCGTTGTTGACAACCGGATCCAGCAGCAGGTCGCTTGCCGCTAGCGCCCGGTCGCCCGGGTCGTGAACACCATCTTGATTCACGTCGAGCAGAAACAAGGTTACCGCTCCCGCGTCATTGTTTGCGGAAACCGTGACTTGTCCGGGCGCGCCAGCGACTAACTGATGAGGAAAATCGACGTACGAACCTGCCAACCCGGTGCGCGCCAGGCCGCTGGAAAGTTGCAACGGACGCACGTCGGCGAAATCCGCAATCACCGTGTCGCCCGCGACAACGCTAAACGGACCAACCGTGTCGGGCGACAAAGACACAAAGCCCGATGGGTTGGATTCTGAAACCGAAAAACTTGACCCGTGAGGAACTATCAGCTGATAACGACCGTCGCCATCGGTTAAGGCGCGTTCTCCGCTGGTCAGGCGCACGGACACTCCCGGCAATCCGACATCGCCCGAACCCCACGCGGAATCGCGGTCGCGGTCGTCAAACACAACTCCAGTAACCACAGCAAATGGAAGTACCTGCAACGCCGCGCTCTCGGGCGAAGCTGGCGGAAGGCTGGTGACGGCGTCAAAAACAACGGTTGCCGCGGAGGAAATCCCGGTCGGCACCGAAACCCCTACCGCAAAATTAACTCCGGCACCGCCCGCGATTACTGGCGTCCAGAACCCGCTGGTATGAACCGTCGCGCCATCGTCAACTGTAACGCTGCCAACTGGCCACCCAGGTGGTAGCGACCAGTCTACCCAAATTGAATCGGCAAATGACCCCGCGTTTGCAACTCGTAGTACGGAGCTTATGTTTGTTCCTGGCGCCGCGCCCCGGCGGCTTATTCCACCTGCCCCAGATCCGAACGCCCCGAAGACACCGGCACCGTTGCCATCGATTACAAGATCGGCGCGTGGAGGGCCGAACACATTAATGTTCGCGCTAAGGCTTTCGGTCGTCGAACTATCCGATTGGGAAAACACGTCGATAATGTACGTGTGTAGGCCGGTCGCCGCGGCCGCGGGCACCTGCACCGCAAAGGTGTACACGCCGGTTCCGCCCGCGGATATGGGACCACTGCTAAACGGAGCGGATTGTCCCGCAAACGTCGCCACCCAGCCGGGGATGTTGTTCCATAATATGGTGTAACTATCTGCCGTCGGCCCCTGGTTCTGCAATTCGACCGTGTAGTTGAGCAACCGTGGAGCCGATGTCGCCTGAGACGATGCGCCACCTAACCCGTTGCCAGCGGCACCAAACACGTCGTCGCCATTGCCGTCGATCAGCCCGTCGACCACTGTTGGCGGGATTACAATCACCCGCCCGGTGATGCTATCCATGATGAACGGTTTGTTGGACTTAACCCCGTCGACGATGATGTCAAAGGTTCCACCTAGTGACGTCGCGGGAACGACAACCTTAAGTTGATAAACACCCGCGGATACGCCAAGAATCGGAGATAGTTGATCGTTAAGCGTCACCGTCCAACCGGAGGGGGTGTTCCAGGTCAGGTCAAACGCGTTTTGCCCGAAAGGGTTGGTGAGTTGCACCGAAAACGTCAACGAATCCCCCGGCGTTAAAGTACCGGTTGCGCTGCCGCCAAGCCCGGTGCCCACCGGCCCGTTAACGTCAAACCCGTCGCCGTTTATCGCCATGTCGATTTCGCTTTGACTGGCGACGCTCACCGAAGCCGTAACACTTTCGGTGACCCGGGAATCAGTGAGCGATTCGATATTAATTAACGACGGATACGTGCCATACGCTGCACCGCCAGGCACGGTAACTTTAAGAACGTAATCAACCTGCGAGAAAGGCGGCAATGTTACCGTCGTGTACGGAAACGTTCGATCCACACCATTGACTTCCCACACCGCATTCCAACCATTGCCCGGCGAAACCCATCGGACCACAAACGAATCGGCGATACTCGCCTCGTTTTGGATGGTAATCGGAAACGGCACTAGCGCACCCCGCTCTCCAGCGTTGGAGCTTGTTCCTCCGAGCCCCGACGACGTTCCGTCGTAAACGTTGTCTCCGGACGTCAGTACGATCGCGTCCACGCGAGGCGCGCGCACTCGCAACACGCCGCGTACCGAATCGTTCTGCACGGTATCGACAACAGCGACGGCGCGTACGACGGTGCGATAGTCTCCTCCGGGGGCGGGTGAGGCGAGTGATTGTCGCAGAACCATGCTGGCACTTCCGCCAGCGGCTATCACTTGGGTGGTAAAAGAGCCGGTGTAGATGGTTCCCAGGTATTCCAGGTCCGCGGTCAAGGCAACATTGGGCGACATCGACACGTCAAATGCCGTCGGCAAGTTTCCTTCGTTGAACACGTCAATCGTGTAGGTAACAACGCTGTCCCACGGTGCCGGCTTTAGCGCAAACCCGCCCGCGCCTTCAAGGCCGAGCACGCCGACACCGTTTCCATCGATCACCGCGTCCATCGCCACGTTGGCGGTGCTCAGTTGTGCGCGCAGAGTGACACTGTCAAAGCGACTTCCCTGTGTCGTACTGACAGCGTCAACCACGACGTCGTGAATGCCAGCAGCGGCTGCAGCCGGAGTAACCACCCGCACCACGTAGTTTCGACTTTGCCCGGCGACAAACGACGCGGTAGTAAACGGAAACGACGATCCGTCGATTGTCGCTGTCCAACCAGCGGGCAGGTTAGCCGAAAGCTGATAGGTGTCGTTGTCGATGCCTTCGTTTTCCACCGTCAGGTTGTACTGCAGCGTGTCGCCCGCGACACCACTGCGCGCCGACAGTCCTCCGTCACCGGTTCCGACCGCGCCAAACTGATCGTTGCCGTTACCGTCGACAGAGAGATCCACGTACTTGCGAAACACAACCGATACGTCATCGACAAAGGTCCAGGTTTCATACAGGTTGTCGTACAGGTTGGCCTGTTCGAAGTAGATGCGCACGGTTTGCCCAGCATAGGCGGACATGTCGTAACCGACGGGGAGTGTGTCGTCGTCATCAAGCCAGCCGGAATCTTTAAAAATGTAGTTGTACTCGGTAAAGCTAAGCAACAGAACCCGATCCAGAACCGAGCCCGACGTGGTTCGCACGTCCGCCAGAAATGGGTCGTAGAACTGGCTGTCGTACCCCTGCATACGCACGCGGAAGAACAGCATTGCACTGGATACGTCGGCCGGTATCGTCACATCCTGATAGGCAAACGCGCGGGTCCCGGAACGCTGGCTGGCATACTTAAACCCTAATAATGCCGAATAGCTTCCGCTTGCGGGAAGGTCAAGAACTACGGCGTGGTCGGCCTGATTGGGGTTGAAGTTGTTTCCTCGAAACGCTCCATGCACCCACGCAGGACCAAAGTCGCCGGTTTCGAACCCACCATTAATAATGAGTTCCCCAGCGGTGGCGTTGGCTGCCGCGATGAGCAAAATAAACGTTACGATAATTCGTCGCATCATTGCGCTAGTCCCGGAAACTGGTTAAACACCCAATCGGACAACAACAACTGGACCCGCACCCCAAAGCCGTCGGCCCACGCTTCGGTCGCGGTGACGTCGGGATCTTCGTAGCCATTCCGGCTGAAACCCGCGGCGACACGAATCTTGCCGGCAAACGTGCGCCCAAGTTCAACACCACTTCCAAACTGTAGAGATCCTGTTTCTCGCTGATGAACTGCGCGCGACCAGAGGTCGACGTCCCAGGCAGGCATGAACCGATAAACGATCTGTCCCAACACCAGGTCGGAGTTCGCATCGGCCGAAATCCCAAAGTTAAAATCCTCGCTGTGTTTGAACGCGTACTTCATCCGCAACTCCACCTGTTCGCTCATATAAACGTTTGCGTCAACCGATGCCACCATTCGCCAGGAAATCCCCTCGGGGTTGGCGGGCGAAAAACGTTCGTAATGATTTCGCAACATCCCCAACAGCGTGTACGGACGGGACAAATCGCGATAGGCAATGCCCCATCGCCCCAAGTAGTTCACCGGATCTTCGCGGTCATCGTCGGGAGCAATCGACAGCGCGTCGGCAAGCAAGAAAGAAAAACTCTCTCCTAGCGTTTGTACCGTATTGGCCCGCACCAGGTGCTTACTCCGTGCGCGTTGCCAGCGATACTCATACTGCAACTGCAATGTGCGACGACCCGCATCGTGGCGCGAAACGCCGAACTTGGTGGCCACGTACTCGTCGCTGTTGTGGTCGGACAGCGAATGGAACTGCTCGAACCCGGCGGTCATTTCATTTCTATCGCCAAGCCCAAAGCGGTGCTGCATGCCGGTCACCGCGCCGATTCTTTCGTCGCTACCGCTCTGTCGCAGCGAATACTTGCTGTACCCCGTCGTTCGTTCGGAAAACCGGGTTTCAATCCCAGCTGCAACCTGATGACTTGCCGCGCGAGTTGGCGACGTAAGGTACTCGTGATTGGCCACCAGCGCTAACTTCTTTGAAACCGGCAAAGATGCGCGCGACTTTATTCGGTCGGGGTATTCTTCCACGACATCGTCGGCGACGTTCTTTTCCCATTCCGAACCGACTTCCATGCGGCCCGCACGGGCGGTGGCACCCAGCACAAACAACAGCGCCCGCGCATCAATCTGGTCTTCGCGACGGTCGGCCCAACGTAGCCCCGTCGCCAGGCGTCCGCGCGCACCTTGCATACCCAAGCGAGCGCGCACAGTGCCACGACGTTCGTCGGTGCGGTCAAACTGGTGGGTGTACCCGTCGGCGTCCAGCGTCCAGGCCCCACCCAACCGGACGTGCGAATCAAACCCCGCCTTAACACTTCCAAGTTCGTGCCCACTTCCGCGGAAAGACGGATTGGTAAACCGCTCGTCGACCTTACGCAGATAAGCGGAGTGTTGTTGTTGTCCTTGCTCCCACGCAAGCTCTGCGCGCGACGCATTGCCCTCTCCGGTCGCGTGGTCATCGCTACGGGCAAACTCCAACCCCAGACGCCAACCTTTGAAGCGCGTGGTGGCTTCGGCTCCGTACAGCGCGTAGGGAGCGTCGTCGTCGAATCGCGAGATCGCGGTGGCCGCAAGGTCCAGCCCGGGACGAAGTTGCATTCCAGCACGTACTCCACCCAGATAGTTGCCATCTTGTTGCACGTCGACTTCGTAGTTAGCCGTAATCATCACCGGGTTGAAGTTTCCGTCGGTAACCGCTACCGGTTGCTTGAAAAGAATCGAACCATCGAAGTAGTTGATGGTGTAATCGCGATTGCGCAACATCGGCTGGATGTGCACGACGCGTTCTGGCTGAAACCGATCGCGCGTTTCCAGCACAATGCGTTCCGATCCTTCAACCACTGGCGACGCGGTAAGGTAATAGAACCCGCTGGTGCCGTCGGCTGGCAACTCGTCGAGTTGCGAACTAAAACTGGTACGGGTAACGAAGCTGTTGACCCCGGCGGTGGCGCTGCGTAGCTGCGACGAAACACCGGTAATGGCACGGTTGTAGGAAAGAAACTCGCCTTTCCCCAGGTCGGTACGAAAATCACCGTAGCGCAAGAACGATTCTCCGCGCTCCACCGACACGTAGTTACCGCCGCGGGACGGTGCGGCCCAGTACGACTCGGACGCATCTCCGAAACTCAAATACCCTTCGTCTACTTCTTGTGTTTTTAACAGCGGGTCGGAGTACCGCTTGCGCGTGTCGACCCGAGCCACCAGGTTGATCCCCGACGGCGTTGTCGTGCGAACAAAAGCTCGAGCGTCGGCGTCGGCACGAAAGCCGTCGTCAAAACCTTCAACACCAAGCGCGTCGCCATTACCCCGAGTGCTACCGGTGCCCATCGAAAAGTCGACAATACCGGTCGCGAAAGCAGGTCCGGCGGCCGACACGTACACAACCGCGCATTCACTTTTAGAGCCGTAGCCCGACAGCTCAACGGTATGTCTTCCCGACCTGTGCCCGGATCGAATCGGCACTGCGACCACACCATCGCGGGTAAGCAGCTGCAGCCCCTTGGTGTCGGGGCGTGCATCCGGTGCATCGACCAGCGAATCGCCTCGGGTTACGGTAAACACGTTACCGTCAGCCACCGGCAAGTTACGATTGTCGACGACATTGAAGCGAACGTCGGTACGATCGCGTCCGTTTGCAGCCAGGCTCACGCGGTCTACGGACGCGAAAATCTGTGCCGGTTGCTGAGCGAGAGCAACCATGATGGTGTCGGCGACTACCGAACCGTCAACACCGGCGGCTTCCAGAACCAGCAGATTCCAACCGGCCGCGATAGCAACGCCGTACCACGACAACGTCTCGCGCCGACTGCTAATATCGATGGTTTTCTGACCAAGTTGTTTTTCGGGTACCGCAATGCCGTTCACCCAAAGTTGAGTTCGCGCACCCAATGGAACCCGAGACTGAACGTTGATTCCGCTGGTGCGCGTAAACACGGCTCCGTCAACAGGCCACAGAATTTCGACTGGCGCCAACGGAGGCGCTTCGGCAACCGTCGTTGTGGGCACCGAAGGATCGTCGGTAACAACTTCCGGCGTTGCGACCTCCTGCCACTCTCCCACTTTAAGCGCCCGATTCTGCGAACCCACACCCGTAGCGCGCGACGTCACTACAAGAGTTGTATCAATACGACCGTCGCTCTGCGAACGCCAGACACCTGTCGCGACCGGTTCACTGGTGAGCACCGATTCCGGAACTACGTAGTTGATTGACACCCGATACGGCACACCCTTGCGCAACCCACGTACAACGACACGGCTTTTGTTCTCGCTTTTGGGTTCGGTGCGAATTTCCACGCGTGCCGCCGCCGACGGAACCGAAAGTTCCAGTTGCGCAGCCAGCGACTGTTGGCTGGTGGTAGTAAACTCCCAGGTAATCGCGACAGTGACCGAGTCGGCGATAGCATCAAGGTCCGACCACGACCGACGCGCCGACGCGTTAAGCGACAACAACCGGTCGGGGTCCACATGCGGTGGAATCAAACTGATGTTGACGCGCCGGTTCTGGCTACGGCCATCGGCTGTGGCATTGTCGGCTACCGGCAACAACTCGCCGTAGCCGTGGATGTTGATGCGCTCGACATCAATTCCCATTTGCATGAGTTGATCGCGAACCGCTGCCGCGCGGGCGATGGATAGTTCCACGTTGGACGGAAACGTTGTGGTAGCGATCGGAATGCTGTCGGTATGACCCTCCAGAAAGACCGCCCACTCCGGGTGTTCGCGCAGAAAGGCGACGACGCCGGAGAACACCGCGGAGGCATCACCGCGCAAGCTTGCGCGGCCCGGCGCAAAGTACGAACTCGGCAACGTCATCGACTCGTACAGCCGCTCAACCTTACGCGCGCTGACCACTTCTTGCAGCGACAGCGAGTGCGGTGTCATCGTTACCGGTGGAGCTTCCTGAGGAACTTCGCGAACGGCATACGATACGCGCGCATGGCCGCTGGGCAGCAGATGCACCAGACGGGTTGCCGACGTTGCGTCGATCAACTCGACGTTGTCGGGCAGACTGGCCTGGTCGAGTCGAACCGACCGGTATCCGGCAAACATCTGCGAAATGGAGAACGCCCCTGCGGAGTCGGTAACGGCGTAAGCCCCGCTTTCGGTGTAGACAGTGGCGCCTGCAATACCCACCTCCCCGCGATCGCGGTAACCGTTGCGGTTGCTGTCCACAAACACATCACCCATCACGAACGCTTCCGCAGAAAATGCATCCAAATCCAACCGCAGTACGCTGACGGCCGGTCCCGCTTGCACGTCTTCGCCGGTCGGTGCATTTCCAACGGCGCTGGCAAAAGCCTTGGTGTGTCCGATAGGCGCTCGTGAATTCACCAAAAACTTAATCGCGGTTTCGCGAACCTCACCCGGCTCGAGTCTACCAACCGACCATCGAATGCCGTTTCTTCCTCGGACAAACTCGTTGGCAGACACAAAATCCAGGTGCGGCTGCACGTACTCGCGTACAGCAACGCTGTCAACGACGACGGAGTCGCTGATGTTTTCTACCGTGACGACCAGGTTTACCAGGTCTCCGACCGCCGCGTTGGGTTCGCGAAAGGTGTGTCGTATGGCGAGTAGCGCGTCAAGGTTGATGGGAGTTTGCGGTTGAATCCGGTTGATGGTTTCGTTGCTGACCGCGGTGTCGATTGCCGAAGTTGCGCGTATGCGCAGGTCGAGCGGATCGGCCAGGAAATCGACCAGATCGCCACCCGCGGCGACAACACGCGTACGAAACCGAATCGAAGTTGACGCCTGCACCGCGCCCAGCACGAAGTTTCCCTGTGGCGGCGCTTGACTCAGCACTGTCCCCACCGAGTCTTCGAACACAACACTCACGCCGTCAGGAAGCATGGTGGTGTCGGCCAGGCTTAGTTGAACTACTTCGACCGTCGACGACGCGTTGAAGACTTCGTTGGCAAAAACAACTTCGCTAACCCCCGCGGTCGCGTCAGCCAAAGAAACATCATCGGGGCTGCCATCGCCTCCGGGAAGCGCTTGCGGGTTGCCTGCGGGTCCTACAAAAATTGCTCTGGCTACCGCGTCGGTATTGGTCACCAAGAAAACCGACGACTGCGAGGGCGACGTTCCGTCAATCAGCGACGCGGATTGCAGCTCGATCCATGTCTGCCCACCTGCGGTCGCGACCGGAAGAACCGCTGCGACCGAAACCACGACCGATTCGCCGGCGTCAAAAGCAAGCGCAGAGATTTCTTCTCCCGAGTTGTAGTTTCCATCGGCGTTGTCGTCGCGAAAGACAATCGCTTGCGCGAGCGACGTCGTGGACGCCGGCAACTGTTGCGTCGCCAACGAAAGCGAGTCACGATCGTTGCCGGAGTTAAACAACGTAAAGTCGACCACCAGGGTATCGCCGCCAGAGCCCAAGATGGAATAAGCGGGCGCCCCCACCGTGCCAGGAGGGGTCAGCGAGTGTCGGTACCACGGCAGAACGGTGGTGGTGATTGGCGGAGACGTTACCGAAAATGAGTTTGCGCCAATGCTAAAGTCGGCGCGCGACTGACCGATGATGGTAGAACCGGCCGGAGGGATCTGCGCAAACAAAGACGAAGCCCCTAAAAACAGCAAAGCAATAAACGCACAAAGAGCGCCCGTGATTACAGGGGCGCTTTTCGTTAGTTTCCGTAGCATTTGCTCACGGGGGTCGAAACCCAACGCATATGTCGGTGGCTTCCTACGCAACGATGTGCAAACTCCGACTTTCTTTGTGCGGAAGGGGAGACGGCGCGCGCCGTCTCCCCCATACCGCTTGCTTACTCGGCGATAATGCGAACCGTGAAGCCGATACCGGCCGTCGAGCTCGCGCCAGCGACAACGTCGCCGGTGAACACCCAGCGAACGTTGGTTACGTTCGCGTCATACCCGGCAAGCGCACCGCCGCCGCCACTAACCGGGGTATAAGTCCAGGTAGCGCCACCGTCGTTGGACCACTCCACGGTGATCGCGGTAACCGTAGCCGGCGGAGTGCCGGTAGTTTCCGAACCAACCGAGTAGTGGGTAAAGGACGGGATGGCGTCGTAGACAACAATGTTGGTGAGGTCGTCGGCACCAATGTTTTGGTAGTCCACGGTGTAAACCAGATCAGTCCCCGGAACCTGATCACCCGCCGGGCTTACCGACTTGGTGAGTTGCAAGTTGCCGGCAATGATCACCGTTACATCCACCGCGTCATCCGAAACCGTACCGGTGGTGTTGTCGGTCGCAGTCAACGTACCGGTCTCAATCGTGCCCAACGGCGTGCCGGCGGGAACAGTCAGCTGCACCGTAATGTTGACACTTGCGCCTGCTGCCAGGGTGACGCTGGTGATGGGCGTGCTTAGCGCATCGTAGAAGATGTAGCTCCAACCCTGCGAAGACGCGTAGGTGAGGTTGAAGGTTTCCGCTACGTTGCCGGTGTTGGTTACGGTGTGTGCGTATACCACCGTACCGCCCGGAGTCGCACTGCCGCTATTGTCCGGTGCGAAGTCAACCGACACCGTGGCGTTCACGGTTACCGTGTTACCGATGGTGTCGCTTTGGCCGGGGTTGTTGGACGAAGTCGCGGTAAAGGAAACCGAGTTAACGCCCGGCAGGGTTCCGACAGGAACGTTTACCCGCGCGATCAGGTTCACTTCGGCGCCGCCCGCCACCGCACCGGTAGATGCGACCGGCGTGTTCTCGCCGGCGTCCAATGCGCCGTTGCTGTTGGCGTCGATGTAGTAGGTAACCGTCCAGCCCGCCGGGAATGCCGAACCGAGGCTGTAGGTGTCACCCACCGTGCTGGGGTTAATCACGTCGAGGGCGAAATCAACCGTGGTTCCCGCGTTGGCGTTTTGGTTCACACCTGCGTCGTTGGTGGTACCAGCGACACCGTCGTAGTTACCAATGTTTACCGCGGCGGGAGTCACCGTCGTGATCCGGTCGGTCGTGAGGTTGGTCACGCCCGGGTCGTTGGTCGACTGCGCACGAATAACGGCGCTAAACGGACCGCCAGCCGGCTGCGTACCCGGAATGACCAGGCGAACCACCACATCGACGCTGTCGCCAGCGGCAAGCGGACCAACGTCGACAATTCCGTCGGTGCCGTTGTCAACCAGCGGCGTGATTCCGTCGGACTGAAAGAACAGAACCGACCAACTTGGCGGGATCGACGACAAACCATCAAGAATAATGTTGATTTGATCGGTCGCGTTGCCGGCGTTACGCACGGTATTAACGAAGTCGACCGACGAGTTGGCCGAAGCGCTCGCCAGCGTCGTAATATCGTCGTTGTAGGCTGGACCGGTACCGGCTTGCGCGTCGCCCTGCGGGCCAATAAAGTGCCGCGCGGACACACCCAGAATGACGGCTGCGTTGTTTGAAACCACGATCGTCGGATCCGGGGTGCCGCCGTCGTTGTCCACATAGGCCAGAGATGCGGTGTTGGGAATCAACATCGCGGGCATACCGCCCGGCACCGTGACCTGATAGTTGAACGTGTAGCTTTGACCCGCAGCGATTCCGCCGCTGGTGATATACGCGACCGCGATGTCCCCTGCGGCTGGTGTCGTCGACCAGGCCCAGGACTCAGGGCTTCCAGCGGTCGAACTACCCGACGGCAAGTACAACACCGTGCCACCGACCGGCGTTCCCGCAGGCGCGCCGAAGACCGGATAAGGGTTACCGTCGTTGGGGTTGGTCGGCAGTACGTCGTAAATCAACACGCCGGTGAGACCGACGGATGCAACGAAGACACCGTTGGCGACGTCGTTACCCGAGTTGGTCCCCGAGAACGAGTAGCTGATTTGATCGCCGTCAAACACGACCGGCGGTGCCGCCGACAGGTTAGCCGACATCACCGCGTCATTCACCACGTTGGTGCGATGATAGTTGCGGGTATCGATCTGACCCGGATCGTTGGCCGACGCGCCTTCGACTCCGACGTAAGCAACGTCGCCCGCGGACGCGCCCGCAGGAACCGTGTAGCTGACGATCAAGCTGACCGTCCCACCGGACGGAATCGCCGGTGCACCCAACGAGCCCGGCAACCCGCCGGTGCTAACCGCGGGCTCACCCAGGTCAACAATGCCGTTGCCGTTCAGGTCGCGGTAAATCGTGACGTCAGCCGGGGTAATGGCGATCGTCGTATTGGCCGCGTCCACCAATGGCCGCACGTTAAAGTCGTCGGTGTCATTACCGTTGTTGGTCAGATCGTAACGGTAAGTCACGGTCATTCCCGGCAACGCGTTTTGCGTTAGCGCGGGAGTTACCGGCGGCGTTTCGCCGGAATCATCCGGCAAAATAGACACACCGTAGACCGGCAGGACCACGGTGATCACTTCGTTTGATTGCGTAACGTAGCTGTTTCCGCCCAAATCTTCGTACGTCGCCGTGGACCGGTTCCGGATCTGCGTGCCTGCCGGAGTCACCTGAGCCAGAAGCGACGTCGCCGTCACGCACAACAGCGTGAGCAGCACGAGCGGAAGCGCTACAAAGAATCTTTTGTTCATTTGTAACCTTCCTACTTAACGATCGTTCGATACGACATCGCCACTTCGCTTTCTGGCGCGAACTGTTCCGCGACCGTCCATCGAATGTGGGTTACCATTTCCGGGGTCGCATCCTGCCAGCTCACGGTGCCGTCTTCGGCAGTGTGCTTGATGCGAATAGGCCAGTCGTGATAACTGGCGCCACCGTTGATGCTGAACTCAACCGCGAGACCACTGTTGGTGGTGGCGGTTTCACCCACATAAACGGTTCCGCTTGGAATCGCATCGGTAATGGCAAGGTTGCGAATCGGGGACTCGCTGTTGTTGCGATAGGTCAGGCGGTACTCGATCGTGTCGTTGGGACGCGCCTCATCGGCGGGCTGTAACGACTCCGTACCATCGGTAGCAACGACAACGCGCATCACATCCATGCGAGCGCTCACCGGACTCTCGTCGGCGATAGCTCCCACGGCGGTGACCGCCACGATCGTTGCTACGACCAAAATTGCGTGACGCAACACGGTTACCTCCTCGGCTGCAGTGATTTTTTTCTAAAGTCGGGGAGGGCAGACTCCGATATAGGAGTTGGTAGAAAGTGCCGCTCACCCTGGCGGTTTTGCCGGAGGGCAAGGCGCGTTCCATTGGGGGCTATGGTGACCAGTTGTGGCGCGCGGCTACGCGAGATGCCGCACCCGGCACCATAAGCCCCTATGAGATATCACGTTACGCGGACGGGCGGAGTTGTATCGGTAACGACAGCGGAGGGTTCGCAGGACTCCTTGACGTGTCGCCAGTTGCCTTAAGGCGTGCAATTAGGGCGGCAAGGTTGGCACATTGCAACAAGTAGTGGAAGGGCGAAGGCGGTTGTAAACAATGCCTTACACAGAAGTTACGACTTCCCCACCTCCTGCGCGCGCTGTAACACGCCTTTGAGCGCGATGGGCCCGAAGAACTGATTCAACGCGATCACCGCGAGCGCGATTGACTTCAAATCGTTTCCCCACTCAAAGTTCCTTTGCACCAGTGAGGCGATGCCGATCGCCACGCCAGCTTGTGAAAGAAACCCCAACCACATGGTGTTGCGATAAGGACGCACCGCGGCATCGACCGCACTGGCTGCCGCGGTGCCCGCCCAAAAAGCGGCTCCACGAGCAACGACCAGACACAACGCCAGTAACCAGTTCGCTTGCAGCGCACTCACGTCAATAGACGCGCCGGAAATCACAAAAAACACGATGTAAACTGGAACCGCAGATCGCTCGAGTCCCGTAATAAGTTGATGTCCAACCTTGGAGAAGTTCTCGATTAAGAACCCGGCGATCATAAAGGCCAGCAGCGGTTCAAAGTGGTAGTAGTGACAAATCTCGCTGCCGATCAGACCGATACCAATCAAGAATAGCGGCAGGTACGCGCCCACCCATCGGATGTACAAGACGACGACCGCACCAAACAGCACACCGGCGACAATCGAACCACCCACCGCAACACCCAACTCGGCCGCGAAATCCAGCGAAAGTGCGACGTTGTCGGCCAGCATTCGCGCGAAGGGCACCACAATCGCAGCCAACACGAGAACAACAACGTCCAGGATTACCGTGACGCCCACAATAATCTCGGTCATGGGTCCCCGCGCGCGCAGATCGGTAATAACACCGATGGTCGCTGACGGCGAAAGCGCTACCACGATGAGGCTCAAGAGCAGACCCACTGCGAGGCTCAACCGAAACGAACCGTCCAGAAACGGCATCACCGGAGCTAGCAAAAAGGTCACGCCAATCACCAGCGCAAACGAAAACAAACATTGTAGCCCGATGACCCGCGCGAACGTTCCCGCCCGCGCACGCAAGGTAGCCATTCTCATTTCGCCGCCCGCGATTAGCGCGATAACCGCCAGCGCGATATCATCGAACACCTGCAGCCGCGACACCACGCCGGTGTTCAGCAAGTTCCAGAAGAACGGCCCGCAAACGACACCCACAATGATGTAACTGGAGATGGAGGGAAGTCCGATACCCTCCAGTAACTTACCGGCGTAGTAACCAAAGAGAAGCAGGAAGCCCAAGCAGAACGTCGCTTCCGCCCCCGAAACCCCACCGCTCCCCAACGGCGTCAGCAGTACTGTTGTCGCCAGCACGGCCAGCACCGCCAATGAAACGATTCTAAAGACCAGGGTGTTCATGTCTGCTTACTCACCGCGGTATCGCCACTAGCAGCCAGCGCCCGACGTACGAACAAAAGTCCCGACAGATCACCTACGATGGCACCAACGGCAACCACCGCAACCACCAGATCACCCGCTGCTCCCCGCCCACCGATGGCAAAGTCGAGCGCGGCTGCGATTGCCATTCCTCCTTGCGACATCAGGCTCCATCCGGCAACACCGGGCGGATCCGAATGGGCGAAGTAGCGACGAAACAATGGCGTCGTAACACTCGCACGAACCAGAAACCGAGCCCCGGTGTAGACCAGCAACATCAACAATAGCGGGCGGGTTGAGACTGTAAGCGACGCACCGGTCAACACCAGCAACGCAAAGAACACCGTGTGTTCCAACTGATGGAGTTCGCGGAACACCTGCTGGTGACGGGGGGAAAAGTTGGCAACAACCGCGCCCATGATGACGCCGGTATAGAGCGACGACAGCCCCAGAAAATGGTTCAGGCCGCCGACCAGCAGGACAGTCCCCAACAACACAAGTCCCATTTCATCGTCGCTACATCGCTCACGGGTAAACAGCACCGCCAGGAAACCAAACACGATTGCCGACGCGTTAAGAAATACCCACCACGCAAATCCCATGGCCCAACCGGACTCGATGTTACTGTCGACCACAGAGGCCACGCCCAACAGTACGATCGGGACCAAAGCGCTTAGCGCCGACACCAACTTGACCGACCCGGTAAACGAACCGCGGGAGCGGGTTCGCTTGGCGACCAGGGAGACGACTCCCGGCGATACAAACCCGGCGGCAACGCCCATTACCAGGCTGGCGGCGACAAGTTCGGAGCGGGCCGGCAGGCCCAATCCAAAATGCATCACACACCAACAAGCCGTGGCCACTACCACCAGAACCACCACACCATCCAATACCAAGAACGTAAAAAGGGACTTCGACAATCGCCGCAGTGCAGGGATTGCCAACTCGACACCGAACAGCGCGCCGATCCAACCTAACCCCAACGCGATCAACGGCTCTAGCGAGTCCAACACTGGCGCAGAAATTAACCCCGAGACTTGCGGCCCCGCGAGTACCCCCACCACAAAGAACTCGACACCGGTGACAAAAAAACCGCCCCAAAAAAGTGAGCGGCGTGTAACTCGCGAGACGTATCCCCGCGACCCCAGAAAACCCAGGATCAAAAACACAAAGAGTGTAACAAACTCTCTCATCGGCTAGTCCAGTTCGGGCATGAGGCCTCGCACGTTGTCAACGCGGAGTGAAAAAGCAATCCCGGTTCCCGGCTGATCCAAGCCGCCGGTCTCGTCTTCGATTAACTGTAGCGCTTGTGATACTTTGTCGGGCGAGTTAACCACCGAAAGAATGGTTTTGTTCGATCGCGTCGCACCACGAAACAGCGATTGGAAACCTGCAAATATAGGCACGTCATGAGACAGGATCTGTCCCATTCCCACGGTGTCGACTACCGTAGCGCCGGTAATTCCCAGTTCCAGAAAGCCTTCGAGGATTTCTTCCAGCTTATCGGGCTGGTTGCATATGTAAACGAGGAGGTACATACGTGCGTGAAGGACAAGGCTAGTGCCACCAAAGGGATAAGTCAAGTAAGACCAAGCGATTACAGGAATATCGCGACCTGCTTGCGCCGCCCCAAAGCCTTTCGTTATGCTGTGCGCATATGATTCCTAGCCCCAAACGAAACCTTCGCATCCAGTCGCTAGGTCGCCCGGCGCACCCCGAACGGTCACCTTTCGGCGCACGGCCGTTTGCGGCGACGTCGCCGCTGAACCCGCGGTGCGTTGCACGTCGCGCGGGCGCTAACCGACCGCTCCCGCTTGCCATCGCTATTCACGACTCGGTGTGGCCGTTGATCGAGTCGTGGCCGGCGGACTCCACGGTAGAGACCCTGGTAATTGAAGTCTCGGACGAGCTCCAGGCAGCGGCCACGTGGTTGGACACGCTTCCCTGGTCGGACATGTCCGGCACCGAGTGGATTGTGGCGCTTTCCCGCGCCGAGAGAATCGTCCGCGGTGACATTCGAGAACAGATTGCAACAGACGCGGTGTTAACGCTCAACGCAGAAACCGTGCACCTGTTTAACCAGCGAGCCGGCAGCAATTGGTCGTTGTCGTATGCGCAACGGCTGCTTGCCATCCTCGGCCTTCCCGAACATTTGTTAATGTGCGCCCATTCCCTACACCTGACGGCGGAGCAACTTGGCGGGCTGCTGGATCTGAACAACGACGAACGCGAAGCCGTTCTGGCCTTGCGCACTCGCGAAAAGTACTCTGCTGGAGAGGCGCGCGAGTTGATGCGCTCTTTACTGTTCTGCCGCGGTCGCAATTTTAACCCACGCGAATGGGCGAGAGCAGCCGTCGGCGAAGGCGGGAAAAGCGCCGCCACGGCTCGGCTCCAGGCAGTCGCTCGCCCCGGGTACGAGCAACAGCGAAGCCAAATGGACTCGGCGATTAGCGCGCTGGCCTGGCCATCTTCGATGCGATTACAGCCCCCGGAAAATCTGGAAGGCGACACGGTTTCGTGCTATTTTCGCTTCTCGTCAGACCGTGAGTTCAAAGACTGCCTCGACAAACTCCACGACAGCTATCAGTCGGGCGGCATTCGCGCGCTGCTCGAAACCCTCAACGACTGAACCTTGAAAGTAGTCATGCGCTTTTTTTTCGTCGCCGCGTGCGCGGTTCTCTTCGGCGGTAACGCTTTTGCCCAAACCGACGGGTATTTTCAGCAGCACGTCAGCTACAAAATGTCGGTTCGCCTGGACGCCGACAACCATCGGCTGGACGCGAGTTCGCGCATTGAATACACCAACAACTCGCCCGACACCCTGACCGCGATTTACCTTCACCTCTACCCGAACGCGTATCAACCAAATTCGCCGTTCATGCGCGACTATCGTCGCCGGTTCAACGTAAACCTGGTCGACCTCCCGAACAAGCATCGCGGAGATATTGTGCTAGCCGACGTAACCGCCGACGGACTGGATGTGACTCCGACCGTAGACGGAACGGTCGCGAAGATAACTTTGCCGCGACCGCTGACACCCGGGCGCCAGATCAATTTGTCCTTTAACTGGACCTCCAAAGTACGGCGACACTTGGGTCGTGCCGGCTACCGCGGCAAGCACTACGACTTCGCGCAGTGGTACCCGAAAGTCGCGGTGTACGACGAGAACGGCCATCATCCCGACCAGTTTATGACCGGTGAATTCTATGGCGAGTTTGGTGACTTCGAGGTCGCCATCGATCTTCCCGGCGACTTCGTGGTCGCGGCCACCGGCGTGGTCGCATCCGGCGACCCCGGCTGGAACTTAGGCGGCGACTCGTCGACATCGACGCAAAACCGTCGCAGCGTCACATTTACCGCGGCAAATGTTCATGACTTTGCATGGTGTGCCGACCCCACGTTTCAGGTGCAGCACACCAAATGGAAAGACGTGGATATCTACAATGTTTATCGCGCGGAGAACGCCAAGGCGTGGAAAGACACCACCCTTGCTCACGCGGTGCGAGCGATGGAGTGGCTGGACCGCAAAGTCGGTGAGTACCCGTACCCACAGGTAACCGTCGTCGACGCACTGCTAAGCGGGGGCATGGAATATCCGATGCTGGTCATGGACGGACGCGCCGACGAATCATTGGTGCTTCATGAGATCGGACACATCTACTTTTACGGAGTTCTGGCCAACGACGAGCGCGAAGAAGCGTGGATGGACGAAGGCTTCACCACTTTTCAAACGCGATGGTACCTGGAAGACACCTACGGGCGTTACGGCCATCAACGCGATTGGAGTTGGTACCAGCACATGACTCCGCAGTTCGACCTGTGGGAGTCGTATCGCAAGGAAGTGTTCGACCTCGACCGTAAAGGTTATAGCGAACGTGTCTCGACCCGCGCGGAAGAGTTCGACCATAGCTATCGCGCTAATGTTTACCGTAAGCCCGCGCTGATGCTTCGCGCGCTGCAGTACACCGTAGGCGATGAGGTTTTCGAGTCCATCTTGCGCACGTATTACGACCGCTGGAAACTTAAGCACGTTAACCCCGAGCGTTTCATCGCGGTAGCCAACGAAGTCTCCGGCCAGGACCTGGACCTGTTTTTTGAGCAGTGGCTGTATACGCCTAAAGTTTGCGACTACAAAATTGACGACGTGGACTATCGAACCGAAGGCGATCGTCTTCTCGCCGATGTCATCATTAAGCGCGAAGGCGAGATGACCACGCCGCTGGACCTGGTGATCGAGTTCAAGGATGGATCGACCACGACCAAGCGCATCAACGGCGACAAGCGGGCGTTCACCCACAGCATCGAGCTTTACGACCGGCCCAAGCGAATTGCACTGACCCCCAACAACGAAATCGCAGACCTTAACCACTATGACAATTTTTGGCCGCGCAAGCGTGCGTTCGGGATTGACTGGCCCAACAACCACTACTATCCAGAAGACGCCTATGTTTTGCGCATGCGACCGGCAGCATGGTACAACGACGTCGATGGGCTTAAAGCTGGCCTGGTGTTCGACCGTCGTTACGCCGACTGGTCTCCGCGCATTCGCGCGGCTATTTACTACGGGTTCGAATCGGATCGGGTCGACTTTTCCATCGACACCTGGCGCCCGTGGAAGTTTATGGGCAGCAACGCACGCTGGCACCTGGGCGGCTACAAGTTGGAAGGTCGTCAGGATGCAACTGCTACGCTGGATCTGTTCCGGCGCCCAAAACTTCTGGAGCCGCCAACCCAACGAATTCGACTGGGCTGGAACTACCACGAACTAACCAATACCTCGTACCTTACTTCGGCAACTTCGTACGACACGTTGAAGGCCGACATTAACTGGGTCGTGGGATACCGCGTGAATCCACAACTCGACATCGCGTCCACTAGCCTCAACGCGCAAGCACGCTTTGGGCGTAAGATGTGGAGCGGCGACTTTAAATACGAACAACTCACGCTAACGGCCACGGCAAAGTCCCGTCCGCACGTGTTTCCGGTCGACCTTCGCATGCGCGGTTTTCTTGGACTTATCGGTGGCGACGTTCCTATCCATCGCACGTTTAACCTCGCCGGCGGTGGATCGGTCGCAAAGGAATCCCGGTTCTACCTGCGCAGCAAAGGTTCAAGTTGGGATGACTTAAACTACCACCTTCCCGGCAATGGAAACTTGCGCGGCTATGCGGGTGGCGCATTTGGCGTTAACAAGCTGGCCACCGTTAATACCGAACTAGGCACGCCGGTTCCGTACTTTGGACTCAAAGGGTTTCTTAAGCCATTGATTGGCAGTTTGTCGTGGTATGGATTCGCCGATGTGGGTTGGGTTCTGGAGAATACCAACCCTCTTCCCCAAAGCTCCCGCGTGCAAGCGCTGTACGACGCAGGGTATCTGGACGAGACACTGGTCAACGCCGGCGTGGGTGTCCGAACCCGGCGAGTGTTTCCGTTCTGGGATTTCCGGCTACGAGTCGACGTTCCGTTCTACGTCAATCAGCCCGAGATAAACGGAGAAAGCGACGAGACGCTGCGCCGGTACCTGATCAGCCTGGACGCGACCTTCTAGTCGCGGCCAACCGTACATATAACGCTGGAAATTTTTCCGCCTGGATTACGGGCGATTTCGTCGACGTAGTTTACTGTCGACTGGATTCCGGTGTGCTCGCGAATAACCGTTATCAACCGCGCCTCATCGCCATCGCCGAACCCCGCGTTCTTCACCACACGCACCTCAAGCTCGCCGCGCCTTTCCTGCACAACTTGAAAGTGTGTAACGCCGGGAAAATGACCAAACAGGTGATGAAAGAAGACGCCGGGGTACGTCTCTCCGGACGGCAGGTAAATCGCATCGCTGCTTCTGCCTAAGAACTTCTCCAGATAGCGATACGGTCGCCCACAACCACATTCTCCGTCGCCGATTTCGCCGCGATCGCCGTTGGCGTAGCGAATAAATGGCTGCGCATAGTTGTCCAGGTCGGTCATCACCAGAGCCTGCTCACCCAACGCGGGTTCGCTGATCTCTTCCATTAGCACGTGTTCTTCGATCAGGTGAAATCGCTTCTCTTCGCTACATTCGTTGGCCAGCGCATTCACTTCGGCGCAGCCATAGTGATTAAACACCGTGCATTGAAACACCCGTTCGATGCGTTCGACCTGCGAGTCGTTGAGCATTTCAGCGGTAGGATACGCGGCCTGAAGCTTCAGGTCAGTGATACCACGATCCTCACACAGCTCGGCAAACTGATGAATGAGCGTTGAATAGCCTCTGATGTAGCGAATCTTTTTTGCCCGGACCAGGTCTACGTAATTGTCCAGCGTCTCCGAACGAAGTTTGAAACCGGGCATGAAATGGTAATTCATCAGCACAAATCCAAGGCGCTGCGACCAGGATTGCGCCGCGCCCAGCAACTGGCCGCCGGTAAGAAACAGCATCGGATCTCCGACGCGGTATCCGGTCCAGGTATAACTGCGCAATAATGCCGCCCTTGTCAGGCTGTTGCATTCGGCGTCGCGGTGTAAAACGAGAGGTTCGCCCGTGGTCCCACCTGTCTGCGCCTTAACCACGCGCATAGGAATGTCCGAGTTAACCGCGCGCAGGTCGTTGAGATTCTCCCGCACCAACGCTTTGGTCAGCAGCGGGATTTCGCTGTAGTCGGCCAACGTTCGAATGTCATCGGGCTTAATCTTAAGGGAGTCAAACAACCGCCGGTAGTACGGCACAAACGCGTAAGCGTGAGCAATCAGATTGCGCAGCTTCTCCCATTGCAGCTCTTGCAAACGCTCTCGATCCAGAAACTGGGTATCGTCAAGCGCCTCGAGTTTGCGAAGCACTGTCGAACCGTTGAGCCTTTCGGCGGCTTTGAGCAACCGGGATCGAGCGAAACTGGAATAGAGATGTGATTTACTCATGGCGACTAACCATTATCTGTTGGTAAATATCCTTATATCGACGCGCGCAAACTTGCCATGTCAATCCAGCTTCGTCCACTTTCGAACGACCCGCCCGCGCCAACCGTTGCCGAAGCTCTTCATCCTTAACCAGTCGGCGTAGCACATCGCCGAGCGCTTCGACGTCGTCCACGGGCACCAAAAAGCCGGTATCGTCGTGAACGACAAAATCGTTCGCCCACCCGACAGGCGTAGATACGGGGATTGCACCGGAACTCATCGCCTCCAGTACCACGTTTCCGCCGGTTTCCTGCATGCTACGCAACACCATCACATCGGCCGCGTTCATCCAATCGGCGACTTGTTCGTGTGGCAACCGTCCCAGCATGCGCACACGCCCATGAAGTTGCGGACCGGTAGCGCGCTCTTCAAAGTGTTCTCGCAACTCGCCGTCACCGATAACGGCAGCCTGCCACCCTTGTGCGGGCAACGACTCAAGCGCATCGAACAGTTCGTCCAGCCGCTTCACCTTGGTAAGTCGCCCAACCGCCAGAAAAAGAACGTCGCCGGGCGCGATGCCGTGCTTTCCCCGCGCTTCCTGCCGGTGACTTGGGTTAAAGCGGGCGGTGTCAATCCCGTTAGGAATCACCGAGATGTCAAGTTCGGGCAACTTTCGCGCCAGTTGTTTGCGTGCGCTTTCGCTGATCGTCACCACCCGGTTGCATCGCCGGGCCACGAACCGAACGAACGCTGTGATTACACCATTCTCGCTTTCAACCAGAAGCGGACTTCTTTCGGTCAACACCTTGGGCAACCGTCGGCTCCCCGGAAGCACGGCAAACAGGCCCGAAAGACTCCAGTTTGCGTGAATCACGTCCTGGCCGCGCGACGCTTTGCGTACCGCCCACCAGAAGCTCAGGCAATAGAACGGAAACAACATCCGTGCGCGCCAACTGGTTTTGAGGTTTGGAACCAACCCCGCCCCGCGAGTCAGTGACTCGTATCCCTGCGGTTGCACTACCGTCACTTCAATCGCCTGGGACCTCAGCGCCTCAACCAGCCGCTTCACAAACACCCCGCGATAATCCTTGTCGTCACGCGGATACGACGTGGTTAGTAGCGCGACTTTCAAGACTCGCGCCCCGCGGCTTTCTGGCGCAGATCTTTCGCCCAAATCCAATTGGTGAAGATGAGGCCAAACACGAACACCCAAATAGTCCCCACCGCATGGTCGATGGTAGACGCGACCACCCCTTCGGCCATTCCAACGCCCAGCAAGTTTGACCCGTATCCAACCAGCGCCTGGCGAATTCCCACGGCGCCGGGTGTTACCGACGCAATCATAGTGACCGTCGACAGCGGCGCCAGCACCAGACAGCGCAAGAACTCAACGTCGTACCCCAGTGCGCGATACGAAACCAACAGTCGTGCAGCACCAATCAACGCGTACGCGACGTTCAAAATCGCGATCATGCTCAACGCGCGGTGGTGAGTGCGAACCTTATCCCAGCCGGCGAACACTCGCGACACTTTGTTCATGAACGGGCGACTGGAGCTGATTCGCATGCCAGGAATGAGCAGCGGAAGAAACCCACCCAGCATCAAGCCGGAAAAAATGGTAGCGATTTCCCAGCGCAACCCGACACCGCGGGTCAACGCCAGGTACGACCCCAGCCCCACAGCTCCCTGCGCAATAAACGAAACAACCGTGGCGCCGGCCATAGCCGAGACGTAGTTCATGTAGTCAAAGTTGTGCTGCTTTTTAAGGTAGATCGCCTTCGCGGCCAGACCAACCTTGGTTACGTAGAAGTTTGCCATGGTGTTGACCGCAGACAACCCGAAGCCTTCCCAAGCGCTTATCCTGGTACCAAAGATGGTAACGATGGCGTTCATTTGCAGCCCGGAAACCAGAATGGCAACAATGCACAGCACCGAAAGCGAAAGAAAAGACCGCGCATCCATGTCACGAATGCGACTGAATTGCTCGGTGTGCCCCGCGACATACCAAACGCTAAGCGCTACCACGGCCAACACCACCAGCACCGAGGCAGTAGTTCGCATGACTTTGGAGCGCGTCATTGTTTCGCCTTTCCGAACAAACGTCGCACGGTGTTTCGCACGACCAGGCGAACACCCATCAGAATCTCTGCTGCAGAGAAGTCGCGGAAGTGTTTTATACCGTAGCGAACTATAGTCCCGAAAGATTTACGGTGCAGGTCCGAAGCAAAACCCTCCATGCGAGCCGCGTCGGGCGCGCTGACGTCGACCATTGCCAGCGCGGCACTCAGCCGGTCGAGCGTGGCCTCTCTGTCGGCCTGTTGTTCGGGCGCTGGGCGCGGAAGAAAATCGTTTTCGATCTGGACGGCATGAAACTTCGGGTCGATGGTAAGGGCACCGCCGTGCCATTCGAGCGCGACCTCACACACCGCTGATTTCGCAGTCAGTTCGGGGTCGGAAAAGTAGCGACGGTTGTCGAACATGAAGTTTCCCAGACTGTAAGCGATGAACTTGTCTCGGTACCTTTCAACGCCTTGCAATACGTGAGGGTGGTGACCCAGTACCACATCAGCGCCAGCGTCGACCAGCGCGCGAAGGCTGCGCACCACAAACGCCGACGGCGTCTCGTCCATCTCGATCCCGCCATGAAACGATGCGACCACCGCATCGGCCTGCGCGCGGATGGTGCGAATCTGGTCGGCGAGCGCCTTAAGGCTAATCACTGCGATTGACGGTCCCGCAGGATCCGACCCCGCGGCATCGGTGGTCGACACGAAAGCCACCTTGCGGCCACTGCGTTCTACCCATAACGTCTCGGTTGCTTCGCGCTCGGTACGACCGCCGCCCAACAGTGCCAGCGGTTGATCGGCCAGCGCGTCCAGTGTATCGCGAAGCCCTGCCGGTCCAAAGTCGAGCGAATGGTTGTTGGCCAGGCACACGACATCGAACCCCGCGGCGGCAAGGTCGGCTGCGCGCTCGGGCGGCGCCGACAAGACTTCCGGCTTGTCGCGCCCATCGCTTCGCGTCGTCAGACAGCACTCGAGATTGCCGAACGTTATGTCGGCTGTAAGCAGGTCACCAAGTTTAGAGAACGGGTCGTTGGGCACCGCTTGCAGGCAAATGTCACCTACAGCTTTTATGACAACGCGATCAGTCGGCATGAGACACCTTCCGGGTCGCTCGTGTCCACAGTATCGCGACGGCGGCAAACGCTAACACCAACACCAACCCTTCGATCGGAAACCGATAGCGCGGTCTTCCCCATTTGATCACGTGTAAGACCGCCTGTGCAACGGCGGGAACAATCAGAAACCAACCCCAACGGTCACGGATGCGAAAGGTACGCCACGCGCCCCACACGGCAAAGGGCAGCAATATCCCCCAACACAAAACACCAGCGGCGTTATGAAAATGCGACCATGCCGGCTCTACATTGCGCGCCTTGTTGCGGCGACCTTCACGGGTGCGTACGATGCGATTGTATTCAATGAATTCATGAAACACGCGACGCGGCCCGGTCAGAATTAATTTGCCCGTTGGATCGAAGGGAACGTGGGGACCGTCGTTGTATGTAATGCGCGGCTCACCGGGGGGATACGCCTTTCCCGGAATCGGCACGACAAGGGTTCGCGTGTTAATGAGGACGATTTGATCGTAGGCAACAACGTTGCGAAGCTGCCACGGCAACATCAAGGCGACGAACACAACTACCGCAACGCCCAATCGCTTTAGACCGACGCGCCAGTCTGGGGACGACAGAACCAGCAGCAACGCTACCCAAGGCAGGTAGAACAAGTAGCGGGCGTCGGTGTGCAACACTGCCACAAACACCGTGACCGCCCATAGTAAGTGTTTAAGACTGTTTCGACGCTGCGCAACAACCAGCAACCACCAGAATGTGGTAAACAGCAGTACCAGCAACGACTCCCTCAACAACATGGTGCCGAAGAAGATGGAGTGATAAAAAAACACCCACCACGTTGCGGTTAGCAAACCAACGCCAACACCGTAAACCGCCCGCCCCAGAAAAAACAACGGGATGCAGGTCAGTGCTCCCAACAAACCGTTAACCAGGCGCGCCGTCAGCGGAGCGTCGCCTACCACTTTGTAGACCAACGCCAGCAGGAACGCGTAACCCGGCTCGCGAAAGGACACTTGCTTGCTCCACCAACCACCGTCGTTAATGACGCGGGCATAGCGATCGTAGGAAATCTGGTCGTCGCTGGTGGGGATTGGTTGGTTGCCGGCAACCGCAAGTGTTACCGCAAGGCGTACCAAAAAAGCCGCCACCACCAGCGTCAACAGGACGCGCTGATGGTGGCGAATACACCATGAGGCAATGTTATTAATCACGGCGAGACTCTGCAACGGCTCGTTGCCTAATGGCTCTCTTGCATGTCAAACAACATAGCGAACAGCAAAAACTGTGCGCCCATGATAATCATTAACGCCGCCAGAATGGCTTGCGGACCGGACACTCCGATACCCGCGATTTGCTTGTAGACCAGAAACAGTCCGTACAGCAAGCCTAGTGGCGCCAACACCAATCCAAAGATATAAAAGAAAAACAGCGGGTGAAAATTACGCAGAGCGTACTTATGAAAAATCCGCCAAAAGAACCCCCGAATTAACATCGGAGAAACCTTCATCGCGTAGCGAAGCCCCTTAATCTGAGACTGCCGCTCGCCTTCCAAGTAAATCGCCGTACGCGGAACATCCTTGATTCGCAGGCTTCGCATATTGAGCTGAATCAAGAACTCCATTGGATACCCGTATCCCTTCCAAGCATCGTCCCAATTGACGGCATCGATTGCCCGGCGAGAAATTGCGGTGTAGCCGTCCACGACGTCGACCACCTTGTAGTAGCCGGAAGCGATTTTGGTGACCGCGCTGATAATCATATTGGGGATCAGGCGAGTCTTGGGCATGCGATCGAACGCGCCCATGCCGTGTACAAATCGGTTTCCTTTAGCGTAGTCACACTCACCGTCGATAATCGGATCCAAAAAGTCGGTGACTTCCGACAAATCCATCTGAAAGTCGCCGCCGACCACCACCGCGATGTCGTAATTTTCTTCTGACGTTCGCAGGTAGCCGTTAATGATTCCCTGGCCAACCCCTTTGTTGGTTTCGTGGCGGATCAGTTCGATCCGGGGATCCTTTTCGGCAAGCTCCAGAACGACGCCAGCAGTATTGTCGGTACTCGCGTCGTCGGTCACGTAAACTTTGTCGATCACGTCCGGAACGTTTTCCAACGTGGGACGAATCAGCCGCTCTTCGTTATGGGCGGGAATAACCAGGGTAATCCGATGATCGCGATACATCCAACGACTCCGTTTTAGTTCTGGCTACGCCCGGCTGCCAACGACGATGTCCTTAACCGCTTCGATGACCTCATCGACCATCTTGTCGGTAAGTTCGGCATACATTGGCAACGAAATAATCTCGGGAACTACTTTCTCGGTTACCGGGAAACTCCCCTTCTGGTAGCCCAAGTATTCGTAGGCGGGCTGCAGATGAAGCGGAACCGGGTAGTGAACCCCGCTGGCAATGCCGCGGGCGCGCAGTTCTTCGCCCAGCTTTTCGCGATCCGGCACCCGCACGACGTAGAGGTGAAACACGCTCTCCGCCCGCGGATCCTGTTGAATGGGAACGATGTCGGCGTGGTCGGCAAACCCCGCGTGGTAGCGGGCGGCATGACGGCGTCGAGCCTCCGACCACGCTTCGATGTGGCGCAACTTAACATCCAAAACCGCCGCGTGTAGCGCGTCAAGGCGGTAGTTCCAACCCTCTGCGAAATGGAAATACTTGTCGGTGCGGCCGTGGTTGCCCAACGCTCGCGCTTTGTTGGCTAACTCTTCGTCGTCGGTAATAATTGCGCCAGCATCACCGTAAGCGCCCAGGTTTTTTCCCGGGTAGAAACTAAAAGTGGTGAGGTGTCCGTGCTGACTTTTGCGAGTGCCGTTGAAGGTTGCTCCGTGCGACTGCGAGGCGTCGGCAACAATCTTTAAACCGTGACGCCTGGCCACTTCCCACACCGCGTCCATATCGCATGGTTGACCGTACAAGTGCACCGGCACAATTGCCTTGGTGCGAGGGGTTACCGCCTCTTCGATCCGGGCTGCGTCGATTAGCTGGGTTTCTTCTACGACGTCGACAAACACGACCTTAGCCCCGGTGTGGGTTATAGCCTCGGTAGTCGCGATAAACGTATTGGCTGGCGCGATAACTTCGTCGCCGGCGCCAATACCTAGTACGGTAAACGCCAAATGGAGCGCCGAAGTACCGCTGCTGGTTCCAACGCAATACTTCGCCTCCATATACTTGGCAAAGTTCTCTTCGAACCGGGCAACCGCCGGACCGCCAATGAACGCGGTATTGGCGATTACGTCATTCATTGCTTCGTGTACTTCGTCTTTGATTGCCGCGTACTGCGCTTTTAAGTCAACGAAAGGAACGCCCATGCTAGATCTGTCTCCTGATGCGTACTGCTATGATTGCTTAATTGATAATTTACGTTTCGTTACTTCACGTCCACGTAGACGCCGCCGTTTTTGAGCGATGTCTGTGCGGCTTCCAACACCTTTACCACCCGACGCCCGTTCTCACCGTCGGTTAACGGACGGGTGCCGTTGGCAATGGCTCCAACAAACTCTTGCGCTTCCAGACGAAGCGGCTCCACAAAGTTAATCTTGGGAATCAGCAGATCGCCCGCGCGTTGGATCAACTGAAACTTGCCAAAGTCGTCATAGCTTCCCATATCTTGGGAAATATCTTTTTTATCGATCCCCTTGTCGTACACCTGAATTTTGGCGTCGGCAGACACGTCGTCGTAAACCACCATTTTCTTGCTACCGACAACGGTCATGGTTCGGATCTTATTGGGATCAAGCCAGGAGTTGTGAATGTGGGCCAGAAGCCCATCTTCGAACTCCAACACCATAAACGTTACATCTTCGATATCGTCCTGCAGTTTGATTAGTCCCTTGGCCGACACGCGCGTCGGCTGTTTTTCCAAGCAATGTAGGATTATGGACACGTCGTGCGGAGCCAGGTTCCACATTGTATTGATGTCGTTGCGCACGCGCCCCAAATTAAGGCGCTGGGAATAGATGTAGTAAAGCTCTCCCAATTCGCCGCCGTCGATGAGTTGCTTTAGTTTGCGAACCGCAGCGTTGTATTCGAAGGTGTGTCCCACCATCAAAACCCGCCCGTTGGCCTTGGCGATTTCGTTTAGTTCGTCGGCTTCCGCCAGTGTGGTGCACAATGGCTTTTCCACCATCACGTGCTTGCCCGCTTGCAACGCACGCTTCGTGGTTTCGTAATGAAGCCCCACCGGCAACGCAATAACCACCGCGTGAATGTCGGGGTCCGCGATCACGTCGTCAAAGCTCGAGGTGGTTCGCGCCGCCGGGTATTGACGCTTGATCTTTTCCAGCGAATCCTCATTGAGGTCACAAACGCATGTGAGCTCGGCTTCTGCCTGCGAAGCGAAATTTCGGACCAGGTTGGGTCCCCAATAGCCAACCCCAACGACGGCTAGGTTGATCATCTGCGCGTTAGCCTTTCGAACGACAACTAATGACGTGTGGTTTACTTCTGCTTAAGAAGGAACATGTCGGACGTTTGCGGAACCGCTCGCCCGGATTCTCCACGACGGGATATGTGGTTTAAATGTGTGGAACTGCTATTATTTCAAGCGCTTATGATACCACAAACCGACCCCGCGGTTCAACCGGTCACTTCGGTTTGACTTCGCCGGGAGCGACTCTTAGAATCGCCTGACACGGGGAGAATAATACACCCCTGATTCTCCCGGAGCCGCCAACCCGTGACCCCACAACGCCGCACCCTTCTGGCCCTGTTTGCTATGGCGTTCGCGGCCAGAGTCCTTTACGCGCTACTGATAGGGACCCAACCGACAGTCAACCCCGACCCGGTTACCTACGACTTACGCGTCGCCGAACGCCTGGCCAGTGGCGAGTCTGCTGTGTCCGATCCGTTTTCGCCTATGGCACCCGGTTATCCGTTTTTGCTGGCAATAATATTGAAGATATTCGGCGGCGGTCCCTGGGCGTTTATTTTGCTCAACGCCTTCCTTGGAGGGGCAACGGTGGTGCTCATCCATCGCCTGGGTGAATATTTTGTCGGACGCGGCGCGGGGTTGTTCTCGGCGGTGTGGCTTGCGGCCTACGTCCACCACATTCACTTTGCCAGTCTCGCCGTACGCGATGTCACTGTCGCCTTCTTGCTCGCGTTTTTGTGTCACTTTGCAGTCCGACCCTTCGATCGCTTCCGCAACGCGGTCTGGATCGGCCTAATTGCGACCGCGCTGGTGCACACGTCGCCACAGTTTCTGTTACTACTGCCGCCTTTAACGATCTACTTTCTGGTCGCGCTGAATCGCCATCGATTGATCAACATCCAATACACGTTCATCTTTGTGCTAACGGTAATGACGGTATCGTTGCCGTGGACGCTGCGCAACTACATGGTTTACCGGGAGTTTGTGCCGGTTGCCTTTGAAGGACAGAACTATACCCGACCGGCAGCCCGAATTCTCACGGCGGGTTCGCCATTTCCGCGAGAGCGCGGCGAGCCGGGATTTGTTGGCAATACGGTTGAGCTGTGGCGCGTGGTCCGGCTGAACTCGGCACCGGCATTGGGCGAACCACCGTGGTCGCGGCGCCACAACCTGGTGAGCGCCCTTACCTACGGACTCCTCTTGCCACCTGCACTATGGGGCGTTTGGCTGGCCATTCGGCGTCGACAACGAGCTGTGCTCGTCCTCGCCGGGGTCATCGTGTGGTATTCAATTCTGCGGGGATTCTATGGCGGATCCGAACGCGCGCGGCTTCCGATCGAACCGCTGCTTATGTTGGTCGCGGGTTTTGGTCTGGCGGATGTGTACGCGCGAACTCTGATGCGTAGATCGCGTGACTAATCGTCGCGCAAGTCAGAGCCGGTCATCTCGACGGGAATGTCCACACCCAGATAGTTGCAAATCGTGGGCGCGATCTCTTTCAGCGCTCCATCGTTAACTAGTTGGCCGCGATACTCCGGGTCCACAAGAATACACGGCACGGGGTTGGTGGTATGCGCCGTGTGAGGACCACCGGTTTTGTAGTCAATCATCTGCTCGGCGTTGCCGTGATCGGCGGTAACAATTGCGACCCACCGCGACAAATCGAGCGCGTCGATGACACGCCCAACGCAGGTATCGACCGTTTCACACGCCTTAATCGCCGCCGAGAGATCCCCGGTGTGGCCCACCATGTCGGGGTTGGCGAAGTTACAAATGATGTAGTCGTAACGATCGCTCGCGATTTCTTTCAAAAGTCGTTCGGTCAATGCAAGCGCGCTCATTTCGGGCTGCAGATCATATGTCGCCACCTTGGGAGACGGAATTAGCGCTCGCGTTTCACCCGCAAACTCCTGTTCTTCACCCCCGTTAAAGAAATAGGTAACGTGGGCATACTTTTCGGTTTCGGCGATACGCAGTGACGTCTTCCCGGCAGCCGCAGCAACTTCTCCCAAAATGTTTCGTCGCGACTCCGGAGGAAAAACCATCGGCAGGTTGAAAGTGTCTTCGTACCGTGTCATGCACGTGTAATGCAGGCTCAAACGATTGCCGCGATCAAACCCGCTAAACGAATGATCGGTGAATGCATGAGTGATCTGGCGGGCGCGATCGGCGCGAAAGTTAAAGAACAGAACGGAGTCTCCGTCCTTTATTGACGCTACCGGATTACCGGCGTCGGTAATGACAATCGGCTCCACAAACTCGTCGGTAACGGCGGCATCGTACGACGCCGCGACGGCGGTTTCGGCCGATGCCGACCGGTTCCCTTCGCCAAAAACAAACGCGCGGTACGCTTTCTCGATTCGCGGCCAACGCTTATCGCGATCCATCGCGTGATAACGACCGACTACCGTGGCGATGCGGCCGACGCCGAGTTCCGTCATCTTGGTTTCGAGGTTGCGGATGTACTTGATTCCGTTTTTTGGAGCGGTATCGCGACCGTCGGTAATCACGTGTACAAACACGTTCTTAAGCCCGCGTTCGCGGGCCATTGCCAACAACGCGTGCAAATGTTTTTCGTGACTATGCACTCCCCCGTCGGAAAGCAACCCCATAAGATGCAACGGCCTTTCCGGGCTCGACATCGCATCGTTGAGCACCGCGTTGTCGTTAAGCGTTCCGTCGGCGATAGCGCGATCGATTCGAACAATGTCTTGATACACGACGCGCCCGGCGCCCAGGTTTAAATGTCCCACCTCGCTGTTTCCCATTTGCCCCTCAGGCAGGCCCACCCACGGCCCTGAACCCTGGATTAACGTGTGCGGATAGGCTTCCCACAACCGGTCGACGTTGGGCGTTTTGGCCAGGCGCACAGCGTTACCGTCGGTGTCCTCGCGCCACCCCCAGCCGTCCATGATGATCAAGAGCGCCTTCTTTTTGCTCATCGCTGGCCACCCATCTGTGCCTCCACTTTTGCCAAATTCGAGCGCGCGGAACGATTATCCGGGTCCAGACGCAGCGCTTCGGTAAACTGTTCGCGTGCTTTATCCAGCTGGCCCGTCATTGCATACACCGAACCCAGGGTTACTCGACCATTCACGTACCCAGGCTCAATTGCCACCGCTCGCTCAGCGATTTTCTGCGCCGCGGACATACGCTGGGTTTCGATGTAGAGAACCGCGAGGTTGTTCATCGCGTAAAAGTCGTTCGGTTCGAGCTCGATAACCTTGGCAAGCGACGACTCCGCTTGCTCGAACATTTTCAACTCGCCGTAGCAAACCGCGAGGTTGTTGTACACAGACTTAAAGTTGGGCCGCAAGCGAAGCGCCTCTTGATAGGCATCGATCGCTTTTTGATACTCGCCACGCTGCTGGTAACGTTGCCCCAGGTTGTTTTGCATGTCGGCGTTTCCCGACGACTTGGGGTTTACGTAACCAAGCTTGGTAATCTTGTCCATTAACGCCTGATTGGCCTCCGGGTCGATCGCAACGGATTCTTCGACGCGTTGCCGTTGTAAGGTCGGCACCCGCTCGGACACAATCGCAGACTTCACAGGTTCGGTGAACGCATCGACCAAAGCCTTGCCCGGCATGTCCTGGGCCTGCGGCATTCCCGACAGAGCCAGCACCGTAGGGGCGACATCAAGCAACGTGGCGCCCTCCAGCCGTTGCCCCACTTTCACCCCGTTGCCCCAGAAAGCAACAATCCCATCAAGGCGGTGCCATTTGGCTGCGTTCCCCGCCCAAATCTCCGGGCGGTTGCGCAATCTCGATTCGCCGCTCTTAAATCCATGGTCAGAAACAATCATCATCACATACTCGTCACCGAGCGTGTTCATCAGATCGCCCAGTACCTGATCCTGCAAAATATACCCTTGCTCGACAACATCGCGGTACTTGTCAAACTCACGCGATGAGACATCATCCATCCGTGGCGGCGTGTGCAACATAAACAAGTGACTGATAGCGTCGACCCACTCGAAGTAAACCGCGACGACGTCGGGGCGCTCGCTGGTAAGCTGGTGCACTGCCATGTTGCGATAACTTAGCGTCGACGCGTACAACTGGATGAGTTCGTGTACTGAGTCGCGCGGATCTTGCGAATCTCGGTGTGCCGCGAACGCTTCCGGCGAAATGTGCAGCATGGCTTCCATCTGATCAAAGGACACATTCGCACCACGCATGACACGGTCGATGGTCTCGTCAACTTTGTCTTCGGGATAGATTGCGCCCCGCGGCACCGAACGGTCGCTGAGTGGTGCGTAGGCAACGTAGCCAACGCGGTCGGTCACCATCAGTCCATTGACGGGCTCGGCTGGATAAGTCGCCAGCCAGCCAATCATCGCTACGCGCCGGTCGACGTCACTTAGCATGTTCCAAAACGCGTCGACCTTGCGATACAAACGCGTGATGGGAACTTTCTGGCCGGTTTGCGGATCGTCGACGGTAAAATTAAGAATTCCGTGGTCTTCGGGATACTTCCCCGTCGCCATTGTGGTCCAAAGCAGCGGCGACAACATCGGTTCCAGCGAACGCAGCGGCCCGATCGCTCCTTCGCGAACGACGCGGCGAAAGTTCGGAAGCGTTCCTCTTTCGATTAACGGCATCAGGTTAAGCCAGTCGCCGCCGTCAATTCCAACCAGCAGGACTTTTCTTATCGGTGCGGCGGTGGCGAGTTCGGCTCCGGGCGCGGGCCGGACTTCGACGCCGTTCCACGACAGCAAGCGAAAACCCTGTAACGCGATCTTGTACTTACCCAGTTCGTTTCGTACCGCGGTTGCGACAAGATTGGCAAACCGGTCGCGCTCGCCGTTGGGCGTGTATCGCGAACCTTCCGCGTCAATGTGGGCTTGAATCAAGCGACCCAGCGCGTCGTCGAACTGGCGGGAAAATCCGTTGTAGAGCAGCTCACCTGCGCCGGCGCTAACCTGCAGCTCGACTTCCACCGCAACGTCGACGCGCTCGCCGGTAAGCGAGATAAATGGATGCTCACCAGCGGCAGGAAATCGTGCGACTTGCCTGCCCAACGGATAGTTGTAAACATCTCCGCGTTTAAACGGAATAAAGTGCCAACCCGGCGACAGCGCCGACACTTCGCCGCCCGGCGCTACTCGAATCAGCTCAACATCCGTCGGGACGCGTTTGATGCTCAAGCCCACAACAACCGCGACGGATGCTAAAAGTCCAACAACAAAAATTGTAACTGCGCGCTTCATAGAATCGGAAGTATAATGCCGCGATGGAACAGGTTCAAACGCATTCGGGATACCGAGTTGCGGTGATTGTACTCAACTGGAACGGAAAGCAACTAACGCTGGACTGTTTGGAGTCGCTCGCAAAGATTACCGCGACCAGCGCTCACGTCATTCTAGTCGATAATGCGTCGACCGACGATAGTGTCGCCGCGGTCACCCAAGCGTACGGCGATCGCGTTACTGTAATCCAAAACGACGAAAACGTCGGGTTTTCCAAGGGCAACAACCGCGGTATCCGCCACGCGCTCGCCGCCGGCGCCGAGTATGTCCTGCTGCTTAACAACGACACCGTGGTCGACCCCGGTTTCATCGAACCCATGCTGGCCGAATTCAACGATCCCAGAGTTGGAATCGTCGGGTCCAAGATCTACTACTTTAACCCACCCGACAAGATTTGGTTCGCGGGCGGCGGATTGTCGTTTTTTCGCGGGCGGGCGTGGCACGTGGGAATACGCCACAGTGACGATGGCCGCTTCGACACACCTGGCGACACCGACTACATAACGGGCTGTTCGCTGATGGCGCGCGCGACAATGCTCGACCAGATTGGCTTACTTGATCCAACGTATCGTGCGTACTACGAGGACGCCGACTTGTGTGTTCGGGCGCGAACCGCGGGATGGAAGATTCGCTATGCCCCACAAAGCAAAGTGTGGCACAAGATTTCGGCCAGCACCGGCGGTCAGGTAAGCAGGCGCAAGATTACACAGAAGTGGAAAAGTGGATTGAAGTTCTTCGCGACGCACGCCCGGCCATGGCACTGGTTAACCATTCCGATCTTTCAGGCTATTGATGCGGTACGGGTTGCGATTCTGGTCGCGACGGGATGGATTCGCTAGCGCTAGAACGCAGCCCGGGCCAGCGCCCACAACCCACCAACAATCAAAATCACCGGAAGAAGCACGATCGCAAGTAGCAGCGGAATAATGTTCAAGACCACCAGCCCCGACAACGCGATCGCCGGCAGCACCAGAACCAATCCGACGACGCCCTTGAACACCAGTAGCGCCAGCTTGATCGGTAACAGGACCACGAACACAATAAACTTTAGGACACCGGCCGCTAGAGCCGTGAATGCAACCAACAGTCCGGTAAATAGCAGAAGTTCCAACACTTGCACCCCCTATGGTTGGAGCCCACCTGATTATACGTAAAATGTGTCTCATGGTTTACAATACCCAGACAAAACTATTCGTTTAATTGTCTCGCGCTGTGACAACCCAGTCCGAAACGTTCCGGCCAAAACCGCCCTAAGGAGTATCCGTGCGCGCACCGAGCTTAGTTATCATCCTGTCGTTATTTATGTTACCGGTATCGGCGAACTCGGCGGAGACCCGCGACGAGCCCCGGGTGGCCAGTCCCGACCCCGCATCATACGTATCCCCTAGCCGCCCATTTGAGACGCTCCATACCGCCTTGGACCTCGATATTGATCTGCGCCGCCAGCAGATCGCCGGCTCGGTGACTCATCGGATGAAATCGCTCGCGGATGACCTTGGCGTCATCTCCCTGAACTGCGTCGAACTTAACGTCTCCGAAGTGTTGGTAAACAGCCAGTTGGTTCAGTTCGACTACCCGGTCGCCGGACAGTTGCAGTCCACATGGATTGGTTCGCTCACCACCACGAACGCGTCCGACTTGCTGGTTATCCGACCCAACCGCAAGTTCAGCTATGGCGAAGAGTTTACGGTTACCGTGCGCTATTCGGGCGCGCCCAAGAAGGGGTTGTACTGGGTGCAACCAGAGAAAGGCATCAAAGAAAAGCGCTACGAAGTGTGGGCGCAGGGAGAAGGCGAAGACAACCGCTATTGGATTCCCAGCCACGATTACCCCAACGACCTGGCGACGTATGAAGGCCGTTATCGTGTCGACAAAGGCTACTACGTGTTTTCCAACGGCAACTTGATTTCGCAGAACGACGTGGGCGGTAAGACCGAGTTTCACTGGAAGCTCGACCAGCCGCACGTGAACTATCTGATCACCATCGCCGCCGCAAAGTACGACATCTTTGAAGAGAATCACAACGGCATCAAGCTAATGTACGTGGTTCCGCCTGGAACCGACCGCGCTACTGTGGATCGCGGATATGGCCTCACCGGCAAGATGATCGACTTCTTTAACGAAACAATCGGCGTCCGCTACCCATACGACAAATACGGTCAAGTAGTTGTACAAAACTTCATCTATGGCGGCATGGAGAACACCACCGCCACCGTCATGAACATGCGCACCCTGTACGACGAACGCGCCGGCCTTACCGGGGACGAGCAGGATTTGGTAGCTCACGAGGTGGCCCACCAGTGGTTCGGCGACTACGTGACGTGTCGTGAGTGGACGCACTTGTGGCTCAACGAAGGTTTCGCAACTTACTACCAGTCGCTGTTTCGCGGCCATCACGAAGGCGATGGCTCCATGCGCTACGAATTCAACACGCGTCACCGCACAATCGTAGGACGCGACGACAATGACCGGCGCCCAATGGTTGTGGATTTCCACAATCGAACCGGCAGCCGCAACAACTCGAACATTTACATAAAGGGAGCAAGCGTATTGCACATGCTTCGCTTCCAACTGGGTGACGCCAACTATCACCGCGCGGTTAAGCGCTACCTGGACATGCGCGGGTTCAACACGGCGGTCACCACCGACCTGATGCGCGCGGTCAGCGAGACTACGGGGCAAAATCTGGATTGGTTTTTTGAGCAGTGGGTATTCCTCGCCGGACACCCCAAGCTCTCGGTGAGCAAATCATGGGACGATAACAAGAAGACGTTAAAACTAACCGTAAAACAAACCCAGAAGATCGACGAACGCACGCCGTTGTTCCGCCTCCCACTCGACGTGGAGATTACGACGGCTAAAGGCGCCACAATCCACCGTATAGAAATCGACAGCAAGGAACAGGACTTTCACTTTAGTTGCGACGCCCGCCCAGAGATGGTGATCTTTGACAAAGGCGACTGGACGCTCAAGGAACTTACCTTTAAGAAGCCAAATGCCGAATGGCTGTACCAGCTCAAGAACGGCGACTACATCGCGCAAGTACGGGCGGCCCACGCTCTGGGCAAGTCGGGCGACCGCACCGACGTAGTCACTGCACTCCGCCAAACGATGCTGGCCGACGGCCACTACGGGTTACGTCGCGAATCGGCACTCGCGCTGGGGCAGATTGGAACCCGTAATGCCCGCGAGGCTTTGTTCGAAGGGATTCGCACCAGCGACGCCCGCGTGCGTCTGGCCGCGGCAGAAGCGCTGGGCGAATTTGACCGCGATGAAACCGCAGCCACCGAGTTGTACCGACTGCTGCGCAGTGACGACGCCTACGGGGTGCGAGCTCGCGCGGTTGCCAGCCTGGTGGCGATGAATTCAAGCAAAGCCGAAGACGCATGTCTGGCGGCTATTAAGCAAGAATCGTTTGGAAGTGTCGTACGTAGCGCAGGCCTCGATGGCCTGGCCACGCTCAAAGCGACCAACCGGCTGGACGTTGTCGCCCGCTACGCGGTCAGCGGAAACGTGCGCGCGCACCGACATCGAGCTATGACAGCTTATGCCAGGCTGGCCCGCGACGAAGGGTCCGACGCCGTCAAACGCAAAGCGGTTCGCTTCCTGGCCGGGATGAAAGACGATTGGTACATCCGCACGCGTCAGAATTTGATTCGGTCGATCGAAACAGTGGGGCATAGCGACGGCGTTGCCGTGCTGGAAGACATCGCCGCCAACGACGTGTTGGAAGACCTGCGATCGCAGGCAGCGGCGGCGGCCAGACGGCTGGCCCGCAACGCCGACGCAGACCCCGCGGTCAAGCGCATCGAAAGACTTGAAGATGAGTTGGATAAACTGCGACGCGAAATGGATAAGATGAGTGCGCAGCAGGGCGCCAACGACGACGTCTAAGTAAGCCGCAACACCATCGCGGTGGCTGACGCCGGGCACAACTCGCGAAACTCGGACGACTGATGAATCGCCTCGGGAAGTTGTTCGCGCGCGACAGTTTCGAATCCGAACCGGCGAAAGTATCGCGACGCGTCGGTGGTCAGCAGAGACAACGTTTGCAGACCGTTGGACCGGGCCAGGTCGACCAACGCCGTCACCAGGGCGTCGCCCAACCCGAGCCCTTGCAACGGATGCGCCACCGCAACCGAACGCAATAGGCCGTGGTCGGCGTAAATTTCGACGCCGGCGCACCCGGCGACATCCCCGTCGGTCTCTGCGATTATGTAGCTTCGATCTAAAAAGTCGGCTACACCATCTAACGGCAGATCGTGGCTGCGCAGCAGCACCTCGACGGCTTTAATGTCGTCGGCAAAAGCGGGCCTTAACTCCCACGGCCCGTCGCCATACTTGGGAACTTCTTCAATGACCAACGTCGACCTACTGCTTAA
This sequence comes from uncultured bacterium, assembly GCA_964588695.1. Taxonomy (GTDB): domain Bacteria; phylum Krumholzibacteriota; class Krumholzibacteriia; order WVZY01; family JAKEHA01; genus CAZPQK01. The sequence continues at coordinate 96,368 of CAZPQK010000006.1, read as the reverse complement.
CTTCGGCGCCGTAGCCCATTTCCGTAACCAGCGCGATTAGTGCGTCGGTTGACGCAGCGCCCGCATCGGCAACTTTAATGGTTGCGGTTTTCGCTTCCAGGTCGACCTCGCAATCGGCCACGCCGGGAGCCTTTGCCAGGGCGGTTTGAATGCGATCGGCACAACCGCCACAGGTCATGCCGGTGAGGTTCAAGTTCACCACTTCGGCGACCTCGGCGATCGATTCAGTGGAGTAAGCGTTATCCGCTGTGGAGGCCGTTTCGGCCTTGTCGCCTTGCGAACATCCCGCGAGAGCGAACGCGACGACGACCAGTACGATCCAGTTGCTACGCATGATATCCATCCTTGAACGAGGCTATAACAGACGTCGTGGAAATAATAATGTTCGCCGAAAATCCCGGCAAGCAAAGTCGTGTTAGTCCCAGACGGCCGCCGGCATGCGCTCGGAGAGGTGGGTCAACGCCCCGCGAAGATTCTCCATAAACCCTTCCCGGTCACCAGGCCAGGACACCCGGTCGCCGACGAGAACATCGCAAAAGAACGGGACCGGCAGCCACGACCCCTTCGGCATGGCCTTGCCTAGCCCACGAAAAAACACCGGCACCACCGGTACCTCCGGGTGATCGGCAACCAGGTGCGAGATCCCCTTTTTTATTTCCTGCATCTGTTCCGGTGCTCCGCGCGTGCCTTCGGGAAAGAGAATGACGATTTCTCCCCGCCCCAGCGCTGCGCTAACTTCAGCAAACGGGTCTTCGCCTTCTTCGCGGGCCTGGCGACTGATGGGAATCACGCCGATAATTTCTTTCGAAAACCAGGACATCCATCCCGACTTGAGAAAGTAGTCGGCGGCGGCGACCGGTCGGAGCTTGGGAAGGAAGTGCATCGGAAACAGCGACATCATGACCATTGTGTCGAGATGGCTGTTGTGGTTGGCAACCATAATGGCTGGCCCGTGCGAGGGAAGTTTGTCACGATCGCGAATGCTGAGTCCGATAAACACGAACACCAGCGGCCGGATGAACAACGCGAAAAAGACAAACCGAAGTATGTGGTTAAAGAAGCGTATCATCATGGTCCGTGGGAGTTTAACACAGAACAACTCGTGCGCTTGTGTTAGTATGAGCGCATCGTCGGTTCGACACCACCCATCATGTTATCACTCACCCGTTGCAAATTCCCGAACGTTTCGGCGCTGGCCGTACTGGCGGTCATGTTCGCCGCGTCGTGCGCGCCACCGCCAGCCCCGGAAGGGGTAAACGTCGTAATTGTTCTCGTAGACCAGCTTCGCAAAGATACCGCGGACGAGCATTTGGTGCACACCAACCGACTCGCGGAATCCGGAATTCGGTTCGAGCAGATGCGTTCGACCGCGCCCTGGACGTACCCTTCGGTGATTAGCTTCTTGTCCGGTCTTTACCCGCAGCAACATGGTGCTGACCGCCACCTGATGAAAGACGAACTCTTCGCGTTTAGCAACGAACTACCCTTGTTGCAGAACGTGCTTCAAGACCGGGGATACTTTACTAGCGCTTTCATCACCAACCCGTTTTTGCTGGAGTGGAATCCGTTCAACGAAGGATTCAACCACTTTGAATCGCAGTTCATCAACAGTCAGGGAAACCAGGTCGGTCACGATGACAAAGTATGGACGACCGAAATGTACGCAGACGCGGTGAATCGTGCGGTCTTTGCTCATTATCAAGAACTCCCCCATCGCAAACCCGAGTTCACCTACGTTCACTACATAGACGTCCATGGCCCATGGGACGACGCTCCGTTTCAGCAAAACTACTTTGCCGCAACCCGCTTTGTGGACGAACGAATAGTGGAGTTATACGACCACTTCAACCAACGCTATCAGGGAAACATGTTGTTCTTCGTTACCAGCGACCACGGCCGTTCTCTCGACAACGATGAACACGTCGGCGAAGACGCCGCGTGGCGTAGGAATAAGCAAAGCGTGCACGACTTCAACTTGCGTATCCCATTTCTTATTCTCCCCAGTAACCACACGCCCAAACCGCGCGTGGTTGGTGTTTCGTGCAGCAACGTCGACTTTATGCCGACCATTCTTCAGTGGCTGAACATTCCCAGCACGATTCCGTTGGTAGGAAAAAGCCTCCTACCGGCAATCCGCGGTAAGCGGTGGCAACACGGTCGCCGGGCTATTTACGCCAAGAACTCGGCGTTTCAGATCCTCACCGACGCGATGGTCTACGACGGGAAAAAGTACATGCGCTACTTTCGCAACGAAACGGAGAGTATTCACAGCGCCGCCAGCTTCGATCTCAAAGCCGACCCCCGCGAACTCTCCCCAACGCTGCAAACCCGACGCGGCAAAGACTTCTCGGGCAATATTAAAACCATGATCGACCAACTCGCTGGCGACCACGGGCTTCAGTTTTCTACGCGTCAGGACTCGGTTGCTGGCGACCTGCGCAAGCAGCTGCGGACGCTTGGCTATATTCGGTAGGTGGTGGAGGGAGACGTCTCCCTCGGGCCATTCTTCCCCGCAACCTACGGGCCGACCCAGTTTACGTAGTGAAAGAACAGCGGCGCCGTATACGTAAGACTATCCACCCGATCCAGGATCCCACCGTGCCCGGGAATGTAGCGGGTTTCGTCTTTGAGGTTAAGATCGCGGTTGAGTGCCATGATCGATACATCGCCAAAGAATCCACCGACCGCAATGATGACTCCCGCGAACAGCGCACGAGTTCCCTGCAGTGGCGTCAGCAACGGCCCCAACAACATCGCCAGCACAACGGTGGTAAGCACACCGCCGACAAACGCTGGCCACGTTCTGCGATGAGTAAGGTTGCGCGCAACCGGTTTACCGCCTAACCATTTCCCAAAACCCTGGTGCGCCAGGTCGTTAAGTTGGGTTAGCAGCACCATCAAGAACAGCCAACCAATTCCGGTGACCAGATCACCTTCTGGTAGCACTACCAGGTAAGCGGCATGACTTAGGCTAAACACCGTTGTCATCAGCCCCCAATGGAGCGTACCAGCCGCTCGCAGATAGCCTTTGGGATCGCCGGTAAGCACCATGTGAATAGGCAAGAACATAAACATGACTACCGGTACAAAGATTACAAACAAGGGAAAGTTCTTACTCGCGACCCAGTAGTACTGCAGAGGTACGGCCAGGTATGTGTAAAACAAAAGCGTTCGGTCTACGCGACGGGTGGGAATAAGTGTGAAGAATTCTTTGAGCGCGAGAAAGCTTACGAAACCGAAGAACCAGAGTACCCCGGTGCGTAGCCCGACAACAACTGCAAGCGCAAACATCCAAATGACAACGTACCAGGCCTTGAGCCGGCGGCGAGCCAACTCCAGATCCTCCCCGCCGCGCCCCGCTGGCCACAGATGCACCAGTATCCGGCTGGCGGCGACGGCCAGGAACGCTATTCCAATGGCCTGGGCCACCGGGGATGTCAGCAGTTCCGATCTCATTTTTTCCATTGTTTAAACGCCGCCAGAAATCCGGGTCGGCACCCTCAGTCATCGTATGATTCTCTGTAACGATCTATAACATAATAAGTTACAAATAACCAGCCGTGACCTGTTTTTCTCGGTTGACTTTGAGAATGTTTTCACATACTATGCTCACGTTGATTTTACTGATCAAATTCCGTAGAGTCACGCCCTTGAGGAATGGGCCCAACGGGTCTTTCGTGTAAATCACAGAATCGTAGCAGTCGCTTCCCAAAGTCGCTTCCTTGAGCAAAAAGAAAAAGGACGATCGGGCCTCCTGGGTGCGGCAGAGCAGCCTTCTTGCCACTGTGCCGTTCTTATTGGCTGTTCCCCCGATCGCCGGACTGCTAATTGGTCAGTATCTAGACAAGCGTTTCGATACCAACCCAATCTTCACTGTCATTCTTCTCGTGTTGGGTTTCATCGCAGGCGGCCGCGAAGTCGCGGAAGTCGTAAAGAAAGCCAATCAACACGATAAAAACGACAGCTAGAGGACATCTGAAACGCTAGCACGGCCCGCGCGAAGCGGCATTTGCCGGCCACCGCGAAGCCTTAAACACAAACGACAAATAGATAACGCGGAGCAATGGAGTCGTCGCGACCGACGAAACCGCAGCAACACGCTGGAATGGATTTAGCCTTTCTGGCGCGTGTACGAAAACAGTCCATCATCACGGGACTGGTTTTGGCGCTTCCTATTAGCCTCTACTTTGGCATGGAGACTGGTGGGGGCTGGATTGCGGGACTGGTGTGGTCGCTGGTGAACCTGGTTTTTCTCTCGCAGGTCATCAAAGGTGTGGTCACCGCTGACGACCGTCAGCTAGGCCCGATCATGATCGCCCTGCTGGTGAAGTTTCCCATCCTCTACGTTTCTGGTTTTTTTCTGCTCCGCTCCGAATGGTTTTCGGTGTTGGGGCTTGTTTTGGGATTCAGCTGGCCGCTGGTGGTCATGGTGCTGAAAGCTGCGGGGCGCGCCTTTCTTGGGCTCGACAACAAGAGCAGCGACACGGTGAAGCTACACGGCTAAAGGAAGCTCGTTTACATGAACGTACTTGATCAGCTACCCAATCTTATCCCGGCCTCGCCGTTTTCGGCCGCCGAAGGAGTGCCGGAACTCCCCAACTTTGTTCAGGTACTCATCTCCTGGTTCCCCAACAACCCGGTCTTGCATTGGATTCACGAAAACCCGGTGTGGGAAGGGATGATCTTCGCCTATCTCGCCGCCGCCATCATTGTTATTGGTGTTCAAGTCGCGGTTCGTAACCCACAGATGATTCCGGGTAAGTGGCAGAACTTTGTGGAATGGTTGTTCGATGGCCTAACCAAATTCATCACCGACATCATCGGCCCCGAAGGCAAACCCTTCGTTCCATTCCTGGGAACATTCTTTATCTACATTCTGGCGATGAACCTGAGCGGTGTGATTCCGCTGGGCAAATCTCCCACCGCCAGCCCAAACACTACGCTAGCGTTGGCCGGCATGGTGTTTCTGTACTCCAACTGGATCGGGCTGCGCAAAAACGGACTCGGCGGTTACATTCTCCACCTTGCTGGCAATCCCAAGTCGGCAATTGAGTGGGCCCTGGTACCGCTGAACATTCCGATTCACATTCTTGGCGAACTCGCCAAACCGGTTTCGCTGGCGCTGCGTCTCTTCGGAAACGTAACCGGCGAGGACGTGCTGCTCTACGCCTTCTGTTCTTTGGGCGTCGCCGCACTGTCCTTTATTCCTATGGACGGAGCGATCGGTCTGCCGTTGCAGATTCCGTTCATTATGCTCGCCTTCTTGACGAGCACGATCCAAGCCCTGGTGTTCACGTTGTTGGCCACCATTTACATTTTGCTCTGGTTGCCCCACGAAGAGGGGCATTAGTAACAACCTCAACGTAGGAGGATCCTACAATGGATGCATCCGCTGCTCTCGGTTTAGCTCTTCCGATTGGTCTCGGCCTCGCCGCTATCGGTTCGGGTATCGGTTTTAGCCGCGCCATCGGTTCGGCCATGGAAGCCATCGGTCGTCAGCCGGAAGCTTCGGGTAAGATTCAGACCGCAATGATCATTGGTGCAGCGCTTATCGAAGCGTTGACGATCTACGCGTTCGTAACGGTGTTTATCCTTCAGGGTAAAATCGGCACTCACTAGTGAGGTTGTTACGCTCGCCGGGCAAAGCGTCCGGCGAGCGCGCAACACTTCGCTAGCGAATCTTACCTAAGCCCGTGGGAGACAAGTCCCCCACTTCCGGCAAGGAGATATTTCATGCAGATCGAATGGGGTGTGGTAGCCACCCAAGCACTTGGTTTCATCATCGTCATGATGATTTTGCGCAAGTACGCCTGGGGAACCTTGATGGACTTCTTAGAAGAACGTCGGCAAAAAATTGCCAACGACTTCGCGGAAGCGGCCGCCACCAAAAAGCAAGCAGATGATCTTCGCGAAGAGTACGATCGCCAGCTCGCTGACATCGAAAACACGAAGCGTCTGCACATCCAGGAAGCCGCACAGGAGGCCAACAAGTTGGCCACCGACATCAAAGACGAAGCACGTCGCGAAGCCAGCGCCGCGCGTTTGAAAGTCCAGCAGGATATCGAACGCGACATGGACAAAGCCAACGCGACACTTCGCGACAACATGGTGACTTCGGTGGTCTCTGCTACCGAAAAACTCATCCGTGAACGCCTGGATTCGGACAAACACAAGCAGCTCATCAACCAGTTTCTGGACGAGATGAACGTAAAGGAAAGCGGCTAAGGCATGATCCTACGAGGAATCGCCAAGCGTTACGCCGTGGCCCTGTTTGACGCAGCCCGCAACCAGGACATTGCCGAGCAAGTGCACGGCGACGTTCGTAGTTTTGTTGGTCTGCTGGATGCTCGGCCCGAGTTTCGCAACTTTCTGCTGTCACCGCAGGTATTGACCGACGACAAAAAAGCGCTGCTGCACAGTGTGCTCGACGAGCGCGCGAGCGGGTTGTTTGTGCGCTTTGTGTTGTTACTTCTCGACAAGAAGCGTCTCGATGAAGTCGACACCATTGCCGACGCGTTTCACTACTTGTACGAAGAATCGCAAGGAATCGCGGAAGCGCGGGTTATCACCGCGGTGCAACTTGACCGCGAGACCGAAACCAAGACTGTGGCTCGGTTAGAACAAGAAACCGGCAAACAAATACGACTGGAAGCCGAGGTCGATCCGGCGCTGATTGGCGGCATGATCGTAATCCTCGACGGCAAAATTATAGACGGTAGTGTCCGCACGCACCTCGACGAGCTGCGCCGCGACCTGCTGGAAGCTAAGGTTTATTAACGCAGGCCACGCGCTGCGACTGTCAAACCCAGGAGAAAGACAATGGCGTTTAATCCGGAAGAAGTCAGCTCGATCATCCAACAACAGTTGGAGAAGCACGACGCCAAGCTCGACATGGAGTCGGTGGGCTCGGTTCTTCAGATCGGCGACGGTATCGTTCGCGTTTGGGGTCTCGAAGATGCCATGGCTGGCGAGATGCTTGAGTTCCCCGGCGGAGTCATCGGCATGGTGCTTAACCTGGAAGAGGACAACGTCGGTGCGGTGTTGTTCGGTTCCGATGTTGGCATTAAAGAAGGCGACACAGTTAAGCGGACCGGGAGAATCGCTCAGGTCCCGGCTGGCGAAGCACTCCTGGGCCGCGTGGTTAACTCCCTGGGCGAGCCGATCGACGGCAAGGGCCCGATCGCTACAAACGAGTTTATGCCGATCGAAGCGCACGTACCGAACGTGCTGCAGCGCCAACCGGTAACCCAGCCCCTGCAGACGGGCTTGAAGGCTGTCGACTCGATGATTCCCATCGGCCGCGGTCAACGCGAACTTATCATCGGCGACCGCCAAACCGGCAAGACCGCGATTTGCGTCGATACCATCATTAACCAAAAAGAAAGCGGCGTGATTTGTATATACGTCGCGGTCGGCCAGAAGGAATCCACCGTTGCGCAGCTGGTAAAGATTCTCGAAGACAACAACGCGATGGATTACTCGATCGTGGTTAGCGCCTCGGCGTCCGACCCGGCACCGCTCCAGTTTCTGGCGCCGTACGCGGGTTGCGCTATGGGTGAGTGGTTTCGTGACAACGGTAAGCACGCCGTTTGCTTTTACGACGACCTTTCCAAACACGCCAACGCTTATCGCCAGATGTCGCTGCTGCTCCGCCGCCCGCCGGGCCGCGAAGCTTTTCCCGGCGATGTGTTTTACGTCCACTCGCGGTTGCTGGAGCGCGCGGCTAAGTTGTCCGACGAACTCGGCGGCGGTTCGCTTACGGCGTTCCCCATCATCGAAACCCAGTTGGGCGACGTGACCGCATATATTCCGACCAACGTGATCTCCATTACCGACGGTCAGATCTTCCTGGAAGGTGACTTGTTTTACTCGGGTATTCGCCCGGCAATTAACGTGGGTATTTCGGTATCGCGAGTCGGATCGAACGCTCAGACCAAGGCGATGAAGCAGGTTGCTGGCAAGCTCCGCTTGAACCTGGCGCAGTATCGCGAACTGGCCGACTTTGCCCGATTTGGTTCGGACCTCGATAAGTCGACGCAAGACCAGCTCACCCGCGGCGAGCGGATGGTCGAGATTCTCAAGCAGGAACAGTACGTACCGATGCCGGTCGAAAAACAGGTGCTCATTATTCTCATGGGTAACCTGGGGATCCTCGACAAAATTCCGACCGAGCACCTGAAGCGCTTCGAGGAAGAGTTCTTCGCTTTCCTCGACAACGAGTATCCCGACCTGGTTAACGATCTGGGCAAGTCGCTCAAAGTTTCCGACGAGATGGAAGCAAAAGCCAAAGAAGCGGGAGAAAAGTTCCGCGCACAGTTCATGAAGACGGTGTCGTAAGGAGCCCGGTGAATGGCAACGCTTAGAGACATTAAGAACAGCATCAAGAGTGTCGGGAACATCAAAAAGATTACCCGCGCGATGCAACTTGTTGCTGCCGCCAAGCTGAACAAAGCGCAACAACGCGCGGCAACGGTTCGTCCTTACGCCGACGAACTGGAGGGCATCCTGGGCACGCTGGCCAACATGGTTGGCGATGAGTCCGGCGATGTTGCGGTGGAACTGGCTCTGCTAGACGATCAACCCCCGGCGATAACCACCCGCGAGCGTTTGTTTTCTGCGGCGAGCGACCGCAAGCCCGGCGTCGTGCTGATGACGGCCGACCGTGGTTTGTGCGGTGCGTTCAACTCCAGTCTGATCCGCGAGTCCCAGAAGCTGCTAAACGAACTGTCCGACAAGGATCCGCAGCTGATTACGATCGGTAAGAAAGGTCACGCCTTTTGGAAGATCAACGGGCGCGAGCCGATCTACCACCGGGACGGACTCAGCGACAAGCTGGACATTGGCGAGATTCGCGAGGTCACCGGCAACCTGGTAAACCTTTACCTCAGCGGACAAGTTGACTCGCTGACCGTTGTGTTCGCCAAAGCGGGACGCGGTGCGTCGTATCAGATTACGCGCCAGCAGTTTCTTCCGATTCCTCCCATAGAAGGAGTCGCCAGCGACGAGTCCTACATAATGGAACCGGACCCGGATTCTGTGTTCGCCAGCATGATTCCGCTGTACGCGACGACGACAATTTTTTCGTCGCTGGCCGACATGTTCGCGTCCGAGTACGCGGCCAAACTTGCTGCGATGCAGCAGGCGACCAACAACGCCGACGAAAAACTCAGTGATTTAATTATTCTGCGAAACCGACTACGTCAGGCGACCATTACCAAAGAACTCGCCGAGATTGTGGGTGGCGCCGAGGCTCTTAAGTAGAAAACGTTTAATCGCCGCAATGGCAAATTGTCCGCATAGGACGGGTTAAAAAAGGAGACATCGCGATGAGCGAGAAGAATGTTGGCAAGATTGTGCAGGTTATCGGCCCCACGTTGGACGTGGAGTTCCCGTCCGATAACCTTCCCGCCATCTACAACGCGTTGACGGTTACCGACGCCGAACGGGATATTCACCTGACTTGCGAGGTAGCTCTGCACGTGGGTGACAATATCGTCCGCGCGATCGCGATGAGCTCGACCGACGGCCTCAAGCGCGGCATGGACGTGGTCGACGAAGGCGCACCGATCAGCGTGCCGGTCGGCGAACAGTCGCTGGGTCGAATCTTCAACCTGTTGGGTCAACCTCTCGACGACAAAGGCGCACTACCCGAACCCAACAAAGTCAGCCCCATCCACCGCGAAGCTCCGTCCTTGGAAGAACAAGCGACCGAAGCCGAACAGTTGGAAACCGGTATCAAAGTCGTTGACCTTCTCGCTCCCTATGCCAAGGGCGGCAAGATTGGTCTATTCGGCGGCGCCGGTGTAGGCAAGACCGTGCTCATCCAGGAACTTATTCGCAACATCGCCACCGAGCACGGTGGTTACTCGGTGTTCGCTGGCGTGGGCGAGCGGACTCGTGAGGGTAACGACCTGTGGTTGGAAATGAACGAGTCGGGCGTTATCGACAAAACCAGCCTGGTGTTTGGTCAAATGAACGAGCCGCCGGGTGCGCGTCTCCGGGTTGGCCTGACCGGCGTTACCATCGCCGAATACTTCCGCGACACCGAAGGTAAAGACGTGCTGTTCTTTGTCGACAACATCTTCCGTTTTACTCAAGCCGGCTCGGAAGTATCCGCGCTCCTCGGCCGGATGCCGTCGGCCGTGGGCTACCAGCCCACCCTGTCGACCGAAATGGGCGGCCTGCAGGAGCGAATCTGCTCCACCAAAAAGGGATCGATTACGTCGGTACAAGCCATTTACGTTCCGGCGGACGACATTACCGACCCGGCGCCGGCCACTACGTTTAGTCACTTGGATGCAACGTCGGTACTCTCGCGTCAGATTGCCGAGCTTGGTATCTACCCGGCGGTTGACCCGCTCGACTCGACATCGCGAATTCTTTCGCCGCAAGTGGTTGGCGAAGAACACTTCGCAGTGGCGCGCCAGGTGCAGGAGATTCTACAGCGTAACCGCGAACTCCAGGACATCATCGCGATTCTGGGTATGGATGAACTTTCCGAAGAAGACAAAGTGGTGGTTAACCGTGCACGTCGGATTCAGAAGTTCCTTTCCCAGCCGTTCTTTGTGGCCGAAGTGTTTACCGGTTCGCCGGGACGCTACGTGCGTGTTCAAGACACGATTCGTGGGTTTAAAGAAATCATCGAAGGTCAGCACGATCACATTCCCGAGCAGGCCTTCTACATGGCCGGCACCATCGAAGAAGTGGTCGAGCGCGCTAAGCAGATGGCGTAAGGAGGGGCAATGGCCACGTTTAAACTAAAGGTGCTAACCCCCAACGCCGAGGCGTTGTCGGCCGACGTGTCTTCTATCGTCGCTCCGGGAGCCGCCGGTTACCTTGGGGTTCTGGCCAACCATGCGCCGCTCATTACCACCCTTCGCGACGGCGACTTAACCGTGAAGGATCCGACGGGCGACGAGAAGGTGTACCAAATCCGCGGCGGCATTTTGAAGGTCGCTGCCAACACCGCGATCATCCTGACCGAAGAGATGACCGAAGAGTAATAACCAAGCGCGATTCCAACAAAAAGGCCACGGTCAATCGACTGTGGCTTTTTTGTGGCTAGTCCAACACCGGTTCGACGAAGGGAACTTCCGGCAGCGGCACTTCCTGGTCGAGCCGATGGGGATCGGCGATGTCCTGTTCAAGAATTGCGTTGGCGTCAATGGGCAGCGTGAAACTAAAAGTGCTTCCTTTTTTTTTTACCGACTCTACCCAAATCTTTCCTCCGTGCAGTTCGACGATGTGACGCGCCATCGCCAAACCTATCCCCAACCCACCAAACTGGCGGGTGCTGGTCCCATCGATCTGATGAAACGTATCGAATACCGAAGCCACCTTCTCTGGCGCAATCCCAGACCCGGTGTCGTGCACCTTAATCTCCACACCCTCGTTTCGCTTAAGCGTCGACACGTCGATCGTTCCGCCCTGGTCGGTAAACTTGAGAGCGTTGTGCAGCAAACAGTTAAGCACTTGCACGATCCGCCGGTTGTCGAAGTATGCAACCGGCACTTCAAACCCCGGTTGAAAGTCGACATTGATTGACTTTCGCTCGGCTTCACGCTGAACGTCTTTCCAGATCGACCGAATAGCGTCATGGATGTGAGAAAGCGACACCGACAAGCTCGCGCTGGATGTTTCCAGCTTGGAGAGGTCGATGAGATCGTTAATAAGCTGCAGTAACTGCTGGCCGTTCTCTCCGATGATATTCAAGAACTCGGCGCGCTCTTCCGGGCACACCGACTCGTCGCGCAAGGAGTCGGCATAGGCAATGATGATACTAAGCGGCGTGCGCAGCTCGTGGCTGATATTCTGCAGGAACTGGGTTTTGATAGAGTCCATGTCGCGGAGCTTTTTGTTTGCCTGCTGCAGATTGTTGTTCTGCATGATAATTTGCTGCTCCAGCATCTTGCGCTGAGAAATATCATGCACCATGACCTGAATGTAAGTTTCGTGTTTCAGGTCGATCAGGCTGGCACTAATGTCGCCGTAGATATAGCTGCCGTCGCGCGTCACAATCCGGCGGTCGTGAAACGACGTGCTCTTTTTGCTTAGAATGTTGATGAAATCACGGCGCGCTTGAAACTGGTCTTCTGCGGAGTAGAGCTCAAAAAAGGACCGGTTGACACCGTCCGACTCGCGACCGGCAAGCACTTCGCACGCTTTACGATTGGCTTCGACGACCCGTCCAGTGTTTTTGTTGATCAAAAGAATCATGTCGGAAGCGTTGCGCTGGAGGGTCTGGTATCGTTCCACCATATCCTGTGCCGACCGAAGCAACAGCGCGTGATCGACGGCGCTGGACACCAGATCGGCGCATTGCTCCAACAACGCCAGGTCGTGCTCGCCAAGCCCTTCGGCGGTGTAACACCCCACATTGATCGTCCCCAGAACATCGCCGCGTACCATCAGCGGAACGATCATGTCGCTCTTCAACGCCTCTTCTTTCACTACCTCGTCGAAACGTCCGTCGGTTTCGATGTTGCCACGCAGAATGGATCGCTGATTACTGACACACCACCCAATTACCGTCTCTTCGTCGATAGGTATCGGACGACCGTCACCAAACTTTTCGTCGTCGCTTCCTTTGGAGATGTGCTGCAGAACCAGGCTCTTGCGGTCGGGGCTCATGAACGCAACCGAGCAACGATCAAAGTTGATGATGGACGACATCTCTTGTGTGATCGCCGCAAGGATTTCACCAGGGTCGTTGTAGCGCGAAATCGTGCGGGCAATACGCACCATGGCTTCCAACTCGCGAGCATCGAGTTGGAGGTCGCCGGCTTCATCGCGCGCCGGGCGATTCTTTGATGGTTCCTTGTGGTTTCGCATAGGGGTCGGGGCGTCCGCACAACGCCCAAGCGGTACTGTTGCTGCCGAGTAATCGTCCGCGGTTTCGCGCGGTTTCCCGAATCCAAATTTGCAGGAAGCGTGCCCGACAGCGGCGCCTAAAGTACCCAATTGGACATTGCGATTGCGTGTGCTACCCTGTGCGCCCAGCAGGAGAAAATTCATGAAGCGGATCACGCTAATAGACATAGGCACCAACTCGGTCAAGGCCCCGGTCTACGAACACACGTCTCGCGGATGGCGAATCGCCCATTTTGCGCACGAACCCACACGACTGGGTGGACACACCGTCCCGGGAAAGGGCTTAAACCCCAGCGCCGTAACCCGAACGGGTAAAGCGGTTGCCAGTTTGGTTTCGTGGGCCGACAACTTTGATGCCGACGCCGTGTTCGCCTTTGCCACCTTTGCAATCAGAAACGCAGCCAACGGCGAGGAGGCACTTGCCCGACTTAGCCAAATGGGTGGCATTCCCATCAAGGGATTGTCCGGTAAGGAGGAGGCCGAGTTCGCGTTTCGCGCGGCCGCGTCTGTTTACGAGGCAGGTAGAAGGCGTTTACTGTGTGCGGACATCGGTGGCGGCTCGACCGAACTAATCGCGGGACAAGCCGCCCGGGCCGAAGTAAGTCGTTCGTATCCCATCGGTGCCGTGTCGCTGCGCGAGCGTTTCGGAAGCGATATCGTGGACGTGACCGCGCTGCGCGGTCATGTCGTGCGACAACTCCGCGTCGCACGCCGCGACTTTTCTATGACCCAGCGGCACGCAAGCCTGGTCGCCTCGGGCGGCGCGATCACCACCGCCGCACGATTGTTGCGTCGGGGGCCACACACGGCGGAGCGCAGAATCGAACTACGACGGGACGACTTGTCCGATCTGATGAACCGGTTGGCTAAGATGCGGCTAACCGAGCGCTACGAAGTCAACGGCTTGCCGCGAGACCGTGCCGACGTTATTGTCCCCGGCCTGGCAATCGTGTTGGAGCTACTGGGGCTAGCCGGCCGCGACCGGTTAACGTTGAATCCCGGCGGAATCCGGGACGGGGTGTTGCGCCATCTCATCGATAACGGTTTTCGATGGTAGCATAGAACCGTTTCCACGGAACCTCCGCCGGCGGCGGTGCGGTGACAATAACTTTCTCGTCACGGGTAGGATGCTGGACGGCAATACGGGCGGCATGAAGGCCGATAGATCGATCGGGTAAGGCATCGGGCGCTCCGTACTTTACGTCGCCAACGATGGGCGTCCCTTCGCTCGCCAGTTGCACTCGAATTTGATGGTGACGCCCGGTTTCGGGCACGACTTCTAACAATGCCAGCCCGGGAGACCGGGCAACAACGTGGTAGCGCAGAACCGCGGGCTTGGCATCCGGCCCGGGCTGAACCGGGATATACGCTCGCTGTTCGTCGCGCGCGATGCGCGCTTCGAGTCTACCGGTCGGTGACTCCGGATGGCCTTGCACCACCGCGATGTAAGTTTTCTCTGCACGACGTTGCGAGAACTCGCGCGTCAGTCGCGATGCTGCCTTCGATGTTCGCGCAAGCACCATAACACCCGATACTGGCCGATCCAGCCTGTGCACAAGCCCCAAGAATACATTTCCCGGTTTCTGGTAAGTTTTCTTTATGTAGTCTTTGGCCAGATCAAGTACAGACGGATCGCCGGTGCGGTCGCCTTGTGACAACAATCCCGCTGGTTTAAAACAAGCGATGACGTGATTGTCTTCGTAGAGCACACGAAATTGTGAGTAGTCGGGCATACTAATTGCCGATATGAGAGGCGAGTTTGGGCGCCAGATACTTACCAATTTCGTAATGCGCGCGAACACCCCACACATGGCCCTCGGGCGAGCGAAACGCATCGGTGCTATCGACTACGTCTAGCACTTCGACGTAGTCAATATCGCCAGCGTCTGCCAACTGTCCCACGTGAGCGGCAATTGCAGGAAACCGGTCTAGCTGTCCGTTAACGGCTATCATTACCAACGGAACACCGTCTTCGTGCAAGGTGCGGACAAAGGCATCAAGTAAATCGTTGTAAAAACCCTCCCGCGGCGAGACCCCGTCGTCGGAGTCTCCACCGTCGTCGAGCTTGCGCTCGGTGCGATTGACGTGGCGACGTTCCAACAAACCGGCAACGCGGCCGCGAAAGAAGTTGTAGAGCTGCGAGCGTTGAATGATCGATCGGGACAAGTACTTCTTAACGACGTTCATCGAATTGTCGCTTGTCGCCAGAACAATCTCGCCGTTCTCAACACGCGCGACTCGATTGGCAAAGTTGTCGCTGGGATCGTTAGCGCAGAACTGCAACACCACGGCAGCGGGTTGATATCGCCGCCCCAGTTCCAGATACCGACGAACCTGTTGGGTTAGTCCCCAACCCGGTGTTCCCAGGTTAATCACGTTGGCGCGATCGGCTAATGCGTGTTGCAGATGAATCGCGTATTCTTCTCCGTCGTCCACACCCATACCAAACGTATATGAGTCTCCCAGCAGCAACACGTTGGGTCGATCGTAGTGATCCGCAACTTCCGTCGCGGGGCCTCGGTAACCGAGTTCGTTCACGCCGTAACGGTACTTAAACTTGCCCGGCGACACGTGAACCATGCTGGTGTTCGCAAACAGAGTGATTCCGTATTCCGGCGAAAACTTGTAGCGCGGGTACATGTACTCGGTCGGACTCACCACGCGCAAGACGACCTCGCCCAGGACGAAGATCGCCAGAAGCACTACCACAGCGGTGGTAACGGCCAGCCTAAGATCGCGGCGGGTCATCCGGTTGACTTACCAAGTCGCGAGTAGCTATACTGCCACCCGACGTAAGAGGCTATAAATGCGAGAGTTGCCATGATTTCGGTTTCCAATTTAACAAAGAACTACGGCAAAGTCGAGGCAGTGAAAGGCATTTCCTTTCACGTCGCTGCCGGCGATGTTTACGGTTTGTTGGGTCCTAACGGCGCGGGAAAGTCCACCACGATCGGTATGATTTCCGGACTGGTCAAGCCTGGGTCGGGGTCCATCAAGATCGGAGACTTCGACCTGGCCCGGCAGGAACTCGACGCCAAACGAATCCTCGGCGTGGTTCCTCAGCAATCGGTGGTCATCGACGAACTTAGCGCGACCCAGAACTGCCACTTCTTCGGCTCGCTCTATCACATGGACAGGGCGAAGTTGCACGCCCGCACCCGCGAGTTGCTGGAGTGGGTTGGCCTGGCCGAGCGCGCCCGCGAACCGGTATCCAACTTCTCCGGCGGTATGATGCGCCGGCTGACCCTGGTGTTGGGAATCATTCATCAGCCCGCGGCTTTAGTCTTGGACGAACCCACCGTCGGCCTGGATCCACAAACTCGCATTATGCTGCTCGACAAAGTTGCAGAGATTGCGCAGCAAGGCACTGCCGTTTTGCTGACGACGCATTATATGGACGAAGCGGAAAGACTGTGCCGGCGCATGGGGATTATCGATGAAGGGACAATTATCGCGGAGGGATCTCTGGAAGAACTCCGCGCACAGGTTAAAGACGTTCAAATCTTTACGCTGCGCGGACGCTTTGACCACACCCCGGTCGAAGAGCTGGTAGGACGAAATACCGAAGGTCACATTCTCGACGAGGGCGACGGCCTGGTGGTATCCCTCCCCCCGGGATCGCGCGAAGCCGAAGAAATGCTCCGCGTGGCCAGTGGCCTCGAAGGACTTAGCGAAGTGACAATTCGCCCGCCGTCGCTCGAGAGCCTGTTCATTAACCTCACCGGAAAGGCGCTGCGCGATTAAACTGCCGTTTTTTGCAATGTACTGGCGCCGACTGGCGCGCAAGCCGGCGAATGTACTACTTTGGGTCGCGCTGCCTTTCGCGTTTATGGCGATGTACATGATGGTGTTCTCCAGCCCCGGCGGCAGCAGCGGCGGCGGTGTGGTGAAGGTCGGACTGGCAGTGATCGATGAAGACGCCGGCTTTGCTGGCGACATTATCAAGCGCTCGCTGGCGGAAGGACAGGCAGGCGAGATGCTGACCCTTCACGACGTCGCCAACCTGGATACCGCCGAGAACCTGTTTAATGACGACCGCGCATCGGGCGCGCTGCTGATTCCCGCAGGGTTCAGTCAGTCACTTATCGATTCCAACCGTGCAGCCCTGCGTTTCTACCGCAACACCCGCCATTTTATCGGGCCACAAATTACCGGCGGAGTCATCGAGACCATGGTTTCACTGGGCAATGGGTTGCTCTACGCGATGGAAGACCCCTTCGCGGAGTTGCGCAACCAGGGCCGTGCACCAACGCCGATGCAAATCGGGCAATGGTCACAGCGCTTTTTTCCCGCCGCACAAATCACCCCCGAACTGAAGCGCTTGGGGTTGGTCGACGTTGCGACAGTAGACCTCGAAGCGGAGGAATCAGAGCCGGCCGCAGATTTTAATTTTGGCGCCATGTTCTTTCCCGGGTTGGTGCTGTTCGGGCTGATGTCGGTATCACTTGCCGTAGAACACCGCTTTCTTATCGACCGCAACGAACACGTGAACGATCGCTTGCGGATGACGCCGCAGCCGGCGTGGCGATTGCTCCTGGAGCAGCGGTTGTTCGCAATTACGTTTATGCTAGTTGTAGGCACGGTAACCGCCATCATTGGCGGCATTGTTTGGAGCATTCCGCCGGTGGGACTGCTCAACGTGGCAATGATTCTGCTCGCCGTCGTGACCTTTGTTGTGGGAATAAACGCTAGCATCTTCAGCCTGAGCAATTCGCAGAAAGCCGTCGGCTCTATCAGCACCGTAGTAATGATGGTGCTCATGCTTTTCGGCGGCGGCTTTTTTCCGGTTACGCTGTTTCCCGACATAATCGTCGCCATCGCCCGTTGGATCCCGACCGGAATCGCCAACATCGGACTCATCGAAAGCGTCACCGGCGCACCACTAACCGTTTCCATCCCTTTGCTCGCTGCGATTTCACTGGTGTTTTTTGCGCTGAGTATCGTCCTTGGAATCCGTAAGGTGACGCCATGAACTGGTGGCGAATTGCCCGAATGGAACTCATGTTGGCGCTGCGCGATAAGGAAGCAGTGATCTGGTCGTTCGTAATGCCGTTTGCGTTCGCGTGGTTTTTTGGGTTCGTTGCCGGTGGGTCCAGCGGTCCGCCGGGCCCAACATCCGTGCGGTTAGTTACTAACGACAATCCAGTATACGTAGATCAACTGTTTCGTGGCTTTCTGGCCAACCGCAACGTTCAGCTCACCGACAATGAAGAAGTATCGCGGCTGGTGCTCCCCGACCGGCTGATCAGCTGCCTTCTTGCTGGCGAGGCTGCCACGGTTACATTGGAAAAACAAAACACGTCGGCGCTCCGTTCACAGGAGCTGTCGATCAAGGCGCAACAAGTCACCCATACCCTGGCCATGCGGGCGGATCCGTCATGGATCACGTCGCCCCCCGATAGCGCTACCGTAGCTGCCCTGGTCGGCTCAGAAGGACCGATTAGGTTGGAGTCTGATGCGCTGGGTTTTCGCCGCCCCATCGCTGGGGGAGTCAACCACACCCTTCCCGCGATGCTGGTCATGTTTCTTATGTTCCAGTTGCTTACGTATTTTCTGGCGCAGTGGGTTCAGGATATTACCAGCGGCAAGATGAAGCGGATTACGTTGAGTCCGGTCCACACCGGCCATGTGTTCGCGGGCGAGATGGCCGCGCGGATGATCTGGTGTCTGGTTCAAGTAGTAATCATCGGCGCGCTGGGCCCCATCCTGTTACGCGCCAATCTGGGTGTCCCGCTGCACTACGCGTTTGCGCTGACCTTAATTTACATGGTGGTGTCGTCGGCGTTGGGGCTTTTCCTGGCGACATTTTTTGACACCGTTGAGAAGGCCAACGCGGTTGGAGTTATCGCCGGGCTGATGCTGGCAGCTCTCGGCGGCTGCTGGTGGCCGCTGGAAATTGTTCCGGACTTCATGAAAACACTGGCCAACTTGATTCCGACCGGCGTAATGATGGACGCGTTTGCCGATATGTACGCGCAAGGTCCGTCCGCCGACTTCCCGCTGGAAAACGCCATTCGCCTTACCATCATGGCAGTAGTTCTGATACCGTTGGCAATATTCCGAATGCGAACCCAATTGGTTCGTTAGGTTTAATCTCTAGGGGTTAGTTCATGCGTTGCTTTCTTGTTGCTGTCGCTGCGGCGTTGTTGTTGGTCGGTTGCTCTCCTTCGTCCGAACCAGATATTTCGGCCGAAAGGATGATCGAGCACGTTCGCTATCTGTCCTCCGATGACCTCGAAGGTCGCGCGCCGGGATCAAACGGCGAGCGATTGACTCTCGCCTACCTGGAACAGGCATTTGCCGACGCCGGTTGTGCGCCGGGCAACCCCGACGGAACCTACCGCCAGCGAGTGCCGCTGCGAAGCTACACCGTTACCAACCGGCCTGACCTGCGGGTACGCCAGGGTGGTGTCGAGATCCGGTTGCCGTACATGGAATCATCGATGGCCTGGACCATGCGTCAGGAATCTGCTTTGTCGCTGGAGGCCGTCGACCTCGTGTTTGTTGGTTACGGTGTCGAAGCACCGGAATACAACTGGAACGACTACAAAGATGTCGATGTCGCCGGCAAAGTTATCGTCATGCTGGTAAACGATCCTCCCCACCCGGACGAGTCGCTGTTTGGTGGCCCCGCCATGACCTACTACGGTCGCTGGACTTACAAGTACGAAATCGCCGCCCAAAAAGGAGCGCTGGGTGCGATCGTCATTCATACCGCGGCGGAAGCCGGCTATCCCTGGGAAGTAGTCTCCAACAGTTGGTCGGGAGAACAGTTTGATGTCATCCGACGCGACAACGGAGCTTCGCGCTGCGCGGTCGAAGGCTGGATTACCGCCGAGGCCGCCGAATCCCTTTTTCGACTTGCGGGAACCAACTTTGCCGAAGCCAAGCGTCAGGCGGTGTCGCGTGACTTTCGACCGTTTGCTATGAACATGTCGGTATCGGTGGACGTCGAAACCGCGTTCCGCGAAATCACCAGCAATAATGTCGTGGCGCGCATCGAAGGATCCGGCCCGGAAAGTAGCGAGCACATTATTTTCACAGCTCATTGGGATCACATCGGCGTTGGCAATCCGGTCGACGGCGACAGCATTTATAACGGTGCGCTCGACAACGCCTCCGGAGTTGCGGCGGTGGTAGAAATAGCGGACGCGCTTTCCAAGCGCAAAGACTTGAAACGTTCGGTTTTGTTTTTGCTAACCACAGCCGAAGAAAGCGGGTTACTAGGCGCCGAGCACTACGTCGCCAACCCGCTTTATCCGCTCGCAGATGCAGTGGCCCTTATGAACCTTGACGGAGTTAATGTTTGGGGGCCGACCCACGACATGGTTGTGGTTGGCTATGGTCAGTCGCAACTCGACGACTATTTACGCGAAGCTTTAGCTCCCGAGGGTCGTGAGATTGTTCCCGACACCGAACCCGAAAAAGGTTACTACTACCGCTCGGATCATTTTCCGTTCGCAAAAGCGGGCGTCCCCGCACTGTACGCCGACAGTGGATCGAATTTTCGCGACCGACCAGAGGGCTGGGGCGAAGAGCGACGCTCCGAGTACCTGCGGCTGCGTTACCACAAACCTCAGGACGAACTCTCCGACGATTGGGATTTGTCGGGAACCGTCGAAGACCTAACTGCGTTCTACCGACTGACTACCCGGCTTGCCACCGATCCTAACCTGCACCCACTGTGGAATAGCAGCAGCGAGTTCAAGCGGGCGTACGAACAACTGCGCACGGGTAGCTAGGCACAGACGGCTCGTAACCGCGGTTTCCGCCGTCGAGAGGCTGCTTGTCGCAACTGCGGCGAAGCGGTATTCTTGAGATGAAAGCGACCAGCCGGACTTCACACCGGGAGCACACAAATGACGAATTCCCCCGATACCAGTAAGTCGGCGTTTGAACGCGCTGGCGAAACCGCGCAGGACCCGCGGATTGTTCCGCAGCGGTTCGGCGACAAGATTCTCGTCGGAGACGAGATTCCCTATCCCGACTTTACCGACGAAGAGCAGGAGACTTGGAAGCTTCTGTACGCCAAGCAGATTGAGTTGCTCGACGGGCGGGCGTGCCGGGAGTTTATGGATGGGGTTACTGCCATCAACTTTCCGCCGGACCGCATCCCCGCGCTTTCCGACGTGAGCAAAGTACTCTACGAACACACGCAGTGGGAGGTGGCGCGTGCCCCGGGCCTGCTCCACGAGCAAGACTTCTTCGGTTGTCTGGCCAAACGTGTTTTTCCTTCAACCGACTACATTCGACCACGCGAAGAGCTGGAGTACACGCCTGCCCCAGATACCTTTCACGATGTATTCGGCCATTGTCCAATGATCACCAACCCGGTGTTCGCAGATTTCTACCAGCGCTTCGGCCAGGTGTCTATGAAGGCTCAGGGCGACGATCGTCGTCGGCTGGAAAGGTTGTACTGGTTTACCGTCGAGTTTGGCCTCATCGCTACCGATGCCGGCACGCGCATCTACGGCAACGGCATTCTTTCGTCGAGTAAAGAGATCGTGCACTGCCTTACCGACAAAGTGGAGCGGCGTCCGTTCGACATGGCCGTGGTCACCGAGCAGGACTACGACGTATGGCACATGCAGGAGTTGTTGTTTGTTATCGATTCTTTCGAACAACTTGCCGACGAGTTTGACAAGTGGGCCAAAGGACGGGGTATAGCCTGATCGCGTCCCACACGACCTTAAGAAACGCGCTCTCATCTAGGGCGCGTTTTTTTTGCTAGTCGTAGCTTGCCCACATGTACATGCTTCCGATGCTACGGTACGGTCGCCACACGTCACCAATTTGATGTAACCGCTTGTCGCTTGCGCCGGAACGCAATCCGTACTCGCGAATCATGGCGTTGCGCACCCCAAGATCACCCAACGGAAACACGTCCAATCGCCCCAACGCGAACATCAGGAACATATGCGCCGACCATTCCCCGATTCCCTTGACAGTGGTTAGCTCGTCAATCACCTCGCGGTCGTCGAGCCGCGCCCACCACGAAGGGCCTCTCCGCTGCTGGGCAAAGTAGTCGGCGGCGTGTTTCACAAAACGAGCTTTGGAGTTAGACAGACCGCATCCACGCAACTCGTCGTGGTCCAGCGCAAGAATGTCAGCGGGACGAACGTGACGCCGGCCCGCCGTCGCGATCAAGCGCTTGTGGATTGAGTCGGCAGCCTTGGAGCTGACCTGCTGGGAAATGATCGTGCCGACAACCACTGCGTAGTGGTGGCGATTTGGCGCTAGCTTACACGCGCCGTGCTTTGCTATCAACCGGTCCAGAACCCGATCGCGACGCCTTAGCTCGCGAACTGCGGTGCGCATCACTTCGGGGGAATATGTAGGGGAATTGCTCACTTACTCCTCGCTCGCCGAAGAGTATACAAGATCGTCTGGCGTTGCGGGAGCTAGTCCTGGTAGAGCGCCTTGACCCGACCCCAGGAAGATTCAACCACGGGAATAGTGTTGTCCTGCGAATAAACACAGAACAGTGGTTCACCATCTAACACTTTGTCGCCATCCTTGTCCGAGTAGACGAACAGGCGCAGGCCGATCGCACCCCTCCAGGAAATCCAGTGGGTAAACTTGTCGGAGTAATAGCCGTTTTCGAGTTGAGTTGAAACCACGAGTGACTGCAGCGGCACGATGTAGTCGGTCACCGGTACGCCATCAATGGTCACGTCGGCACGAGCCCACGACGGTTCCACTACGATTCGCATATACAAATTGTGCAGTTGACGGGGATGTTCGGCAAAACCATCTACGTTAAACACAAACTGGTTAATAACGGTCACAAACTCGCTGCGGCCGTCAGCGCTGGGTTCAAAGCCAATCAGGTTTGGCGCACGGTACACTTCCACCGGCACGCGTTGCTCAAACTTGTCCCACAGGGTGACGCTGTTCACCCCATCAATTTGGGCATCGGCGGGAAGTTCGGCGACCGAGACCACTTCGTAGCGACCGGGATCGAAGCGAAATACACACGGCGTGCTGGGATACACCAGCAAAGATGGTTCGGCCTCTGAGACGCTTGAACATAGCAATAGGCCGAACGCGCCACAGAGGGCACGCGCTAACACACCGATGCGAGCAATTCGGTTCAAACGCATTCTCCAAAAGGGGTCTGGCCGCGGTGGTGGATTCAACAATGCATAACCGGGGCGGCTCCAGCGCGTCTGCGCCATCTCATTATATCACAGCGAATTCTCGCGACAAGGGGCCGCAAAGCGCCGCTACCGCCCAGGAGCCTTCCTTGGGGTCGAAGCCGGGCCGAATCTTGTTTGGCCGAGATTGAACGGCGGTGTACACTGGCTGCCAGTAGTCACGCAGCACCCGTACGGAGGTTTTGGTTTGTTCGCCACCCGCACCCTCGGAATCCTATCTATACTCGCAACGCTATTATTAACAAGTGGTTGTGGTGGCGGCGATCAAGCCGAGAACCGCGCTGGCACCTCCGACGATGCCGCTACTTCAAGTCCGCCGACCCAAGGCGGGACCATCATCCGACGACTGGGCTCTGACCTGAAAACCCTCAACTGGGTGCTGCACACGACAGTTCACGAAAACTATGTCATGCGAAATCTCTATGACCCGTTGGTCGAAGTCGGCGAAAACCTGGATTACGTGCCGGTACTGGCCGAGGGCTGGAAGGTTAGTGACGATCGCTTGCGGATAACGGTCACGCTTCGCGAAGGGCTCGTCTGGCACGACGGAAAACCGATTACATCGGAAGATGTAAAGTTCACGATGGATGCCATCAAGGATCCCGCGATTCCAGCTCTTAATAAAGAGGGCTACTTTACCAAGCTGGATCGCATCGAAGTGGTTGACGAGCGAACCTTTACTTTTGTGTGGCGCGAAGCTTACGCCCCATCGATCTATGCGATCACGCAAATCACCCCAATTCCCAAACACGTCTATGGACAGGGAGACTTCCTGACTCACCCTGCTAACCGACGCCCCGTTGGCAGCGGGCCTTTTGAGTTTTCCGAGTGGCGATCCAACCAGTTTATCCGACTGGTTCGGGCCGAAAACTATTGGGGTAAACCGGCATACCTGGACGAAGTTATTTTTAAAATCATAGAAGACGACGCGGTCGCGCTGAACGCCCTAAAGGCAGGCGACATCGACGAGATGCGAATCTCGCAAGAACAGTGGGAAACCCAAACCGGAAGCGCGGAATTCGAGCGGGCGTTCGAAAAGCACAGCTACTACGTTCCGTCGTACAACTACATTGGCTGGAACTGCCGGTCGAATTGGTTTAAGGACTACCGCGTGCGACAAGCGATGACTCACCTGTTCGACCGCGAAAGCATTCGCGCAAAAATCTACTACGGCAAGGCTCGCCTGGTTAGTGGCCCGTTCTACGTTAACTCGACCGCGTACGATCCTACTGTCAAACCGCTGGTGTTTTCTCCCGATATCGCCAAAGAACTGCTGACGGCCGCGGGATGGGAAGATCGGGACCAGTCAGGCGTGCGCGAAAAGGACGGTGTCGAATTTGAGTTCGAGATGATCATTACCGCCGGAAGCAGTTTTTCGCAGCGCTTCGCATTGTTGCTACAAGAAGAGTGTCGCAAAGCTGGCGTCACCATGCGGATTCGTCCGCTCGAGGGCGCAACCTTCTTTGACCGCGTCGACAAAGGAGAGTTTGATGCGTGCATGCTGTCGTGGAGGCTCGACCTGGACCCCGACATTTACGACACGTTTCATTCGTCGCAAGTTCCGCCTAAGGGAATCAACCACGTGTTCTATTCCAATGCGAGCGTCGACAGTCTGTTGGAAGCGGGGCGAGTCGAGTTCGACCCCGACCAGCGTCGCCACATCTACAACCAGGTGCATCGTCTCATCAACAAAGACCAGCCCTACACGTTCATCAATACCGTTCCGGAAAAGCGCCCCATCAACCGCCGCATTAAGGGCGTAGTCATTTCGCCGATGGGCCCGTACTACTTTTACCCAGGGTCGAACTACTGGTACATCGCACCGCCTGCGTCAAACTAGGATAGTCAGCCACTGATGCTGTCTTACACGCTACGTCGTTTGGCTTTAATGGTGCCGACTTTGTTTGGTATCACGCTGGTCACGTTTCTGCTGATTAACCTTGCTCCGGGAGATCCGGTGGAGGTTATGAACCAGGGGCAAATCCAAAAAGGCATCTCTCCGGAGGCTTACGACGCAATGCTGGAGCTGTACGGCCTGGACGAGCCTATCCTGGTGCGGTATGGGATCTGGCTGCGCCGTCTGGTCACTCTCGACTTTGGCGACTCGTTTCGCGAACAACGCCCCGTTCTGGAAATGATTGCAGAAAGACTACCCGCAACGCTGCAACTAAACATTGCCGCACTGGTGCTTGCAGTGCTGATTGCCCTGCCCATTGGACTGCAGTCGGCGGTCAAGCAGAACTCCCTGTTCGACAAGTTCGGCGGCACCGTTCTGTACATGCTCTACTCCCTACCTGAGTTCTGGGTGGCGCTATTGCTGATCATGCTGTTCGGGGTCAAGCTGGGTTGGCTGCCACTCTACGGCATCGCGTCGCTGAACGCCGATGATATGTCGACCTGGGGACGCGTTGTCGACCGCGTCCGCCACATGGTGCTACCGGTTATCTGTTTGACCTACGGTTCGCTGGCCTACCTTTCCCGCTTCGTGCGCGGATCCACTTTGGAAATCATCCGGCAAGACTACGTTCGGACGGCCCGTGCCAAAGGGCTGGCAACAAACAAGGTGATTTACCGTCACGTGCTACGTAACAGCTTGATCCCCGTCTTAACGTTGCTTGGCCTGCTATTGCCAACTGTTATCAGCGGGAGTGTGGTCCTGGAGCTGGTGTTTAGCTGGCCGGGTGTGGGCAAGCTGTTCTTGGACTCGGTCCTAGCCCGCGACTATCCCACGGTGATGGGACTTAGCTTTCTCACCGCAGTGCTGGTGTTGATCAGCACACTTCTCGCAGACTTGCTCTACGCCTGGGCCGATCCACGAGTGAGCTACCGATGATGAAGTTTCTACATCGGACTCCGCGGGTCAATCGTACTCGATCGCGCAGTTTCTGGTCTGCGTCGTGGCGCCGACTTCGACGCGATCGTGCGGGAATGACCGGGCTAGTGGTTATTGTTTTGCTAATCCTGGTTGCTTACTTTGCACCGTTGATCGCGAACGAAAAACCTATCGTTATGCAGTGGCAGGGAAAAACGTATTACCCGGCGCTAGCAGACATGGCGCCGTTTCGCTGGTTTGTGGACTACCGGGAACTGCGTACGTTCGACTTTCAGCGACATCGGTCCGACGCCACCGTCGGAATCGTGCTTCCGTTTAACGAGTTTGGTCCGCGCGAAAATCGGCTAGACGAACGCCTTTCTCCGCCCACCTTTCGTCATCCGATGGGCACCGATCCAAACGGCCGTGACGTGTTTTCGCGAGTTGTGCACGGCACCGCGGTAGCGTTGAAGATTGGGATTGTGGCGATGGGGATTGCACTGATCATTGGTCTGTTTATGGGTGCGCTGGCCGGTTACTACGGCGGCTGGATAGACATTGTAATTTCTCGAGCCATCGAAGTTGTAATTTGTTTTCCATTCTTGTTCCTGGTGCTGGCAGTTATCGCTTTTCTGCCGCCATCAACCTATAACGTCATGGTCATTATCGGGCTTACGCGGTGGACGTCGATCGCACGCTACACCCGCGCCGAGTTCATTCGTGTCAAAGAAGAAGAATTTACCGACGCGGCGCGCGCACTGGGTGTTGGCGACATAAGGATTATTGTGCGCCACATCCTTCCCAACGCCCTGGCGCCAGTCCTGGTGGCGGTCAGCTTTGGTGTAGCCAGCGCGATTCTCATCGAAGCTGCGCTGTCGTTCCTGGGGCTCGGCGCCCAGCCACCGACACCCACATGGGGCGAGATTCTTCGATGGGGTCGCGACAATATCGAGATCGCGTGGTGGCTGGCGGTGTTTCCCGGTTTGGCGATCTTCGTCACCGTCACCGCGTACAACCTGCTTGGCGAGGGGCTTCGCGACGCGACCGATCCGCGCGCCCCTACCCAGCTTTAGCGTCGACGTCGCACTGGCGGTTGGCAGGTGGGGCAGAAGTGGGTACTGCGCGCCGACAGCACGATGCGCTTGATGGGCGTGTGGCATCGCCGACACGGCTCATCTGCTCGATCATAAACGTACAGTTTGCGTTGATAACGCCCGGAGTTGCCGTCGGGCTGTCGGTAGTCACGAAACGTTGTACCACCCGCACGAATGGCCGCACGCAACACCTCTCGCGACTTAGTCAAAATCTTCTGGGCACTATCGCTCGCGACCGCGCCTGCGGTTAACGGGTGCATACCGGCGCGAAACAGAAGTTCGTCGACATATATGTTTCCCAAACCCGACACCAACTTTTGATTCAACAGGAGCGACTTAATTGGTGCCGATCGCCCCATGAGTCGGTCGGCGAGTTCGCCCGGACGCAGCTCAAATGGATCGGGGCCAATGTTTAACGTCGCGCGTAGCCCATCTTCGGGGCCAATGTAGAAGAATCCAAACCGCCGCGGATCGTGGTAAAGCAAGCGGCTACCGTCGGCAAACTCGACGCAACCATGAACGTGATTGGTGCCAACCTTCGCCGCCGAAATCGCGGCGATGGCTTCGCCCTGCGTGGAGGTACCAGGTGAGCGACTTCCAGGCAAACCGCCGGGATCAAACCACAACAACTTTCCCGACATCCCCAAATGCACAACCCACGCTGGAGCGTCTCGCCCCGAAGGATTCACGAGTCGAAATCGCACCGCCTTGCCTACTCGCTCGACTCCGGACACGTAAAGTCCGCATAGCGTTCTTACCAAACGACTACCGGGTCGGTAGAGGTCCTTCGCCAGCAACCGAGCGCGCACAATCGGGGCCTGTGGCAGGCACGCATCCAGCGAATCGGCGACGGTTTGTACTTCGGGCAGTTCGGGCATTAAAACGACCGGGGCTAGTGACAATCGGGACGGAAACGCATAGAATACAAGGCGTTTGGTAGTTTGGCCAGAGCAGCCGTTTTCCCCGGAGTATTATATTGTCTCGTTCGCTGAAATCCATCCTCTATGACGAAGTTCTGCCGCGGGTAAGCAAGCCTGGCCAGTATGCTGGCGGCGAACGCAATATTATCGTCAAGGACCACGCGTCTGTGGACCTCAAGGTGGCACTCGCGTTTCCCGATACTTACAGCATTGGGATGTCACATCTGGGACTGAAAATTCTCTACCACATGCTCAACCAGCGCGACGACATCGTCGCCGAACGCGCATTTGCTCCATGGATGGACATGGAAGACGAAATGCGCAAACGCGACCTGCCAACGTTCACCCTGGAAACTCATACACCGCTAAACCAGTTCGACGTGATTGGTTTTTCCATGCAGTACGAACTGTGCTTTACCAACACGCTGAATATGTTAGAAATGTCGCACATTCCGGTCTTAACCGAAGACCGATCGCTAAGCGACCCGGTGGTACTGGGCGGCGGCTCGATAACCCTGGCTATGGAACCGATCGCGCCATTCTTTGACGCAATCCTGGTGGGCGACGTTGAAAACGTCCTCTATGACACGATGGACCTTATCAAGTCGTGGAAGCGGAGCGGCGCGCCGCGAGCGGAGTTACACAAGCGTCTGGCCGAGATTCCCGGTATGTACGTACCGTCTCTGTACCACATTTCCTACAACCCGGACGGTACCGTCGCTTCTATAAACAACCAACTACCCGCGCGCCCTCACATTCCTAAGACCACAGTCTTCGACCTGGAAAACGCGCCCTTCCCCAGCAAGCCTGTGATTCCCAACATTGAAGTCATTCACGATCGTATCAACGTCGAGATCATGCGCGGTTGCCCCAACCAGTGTCGGTTTTGTCAGGCGGTTCAACACTATCGCCCGCTAAAGATGCGCTCCATCGAAAAGGTGTTGGAGTTGGCGGAGATGACGTATCGCGAAACCGGTTACGACGAAATCAGCCTGACCAGTTTGTCCACCGCCGATTACCCTGGCATTACTGACATGCTGCAAGCAATTAACGATCGCTTTGCGCATCGCCGAGTGAATGTGTCGTTGCCGTCGCTTCGCGTGGGACCAGGCCTGAAGAAGTTACCCGGGCTGACCAGCACGGTGCGCAAGTCGGGAATGACCATGGCCCCCGAAGTTGCCACCGACCGCCTGCGCCAGGTCATTCGCAAACCCATCAAAAACGAACATCTGATGGACGGGTGCGCTGCAGCGTTCGAGGCTGGCTATCGTTTGATCAAGTTCTACTTCCTGATCGGTGCGCCAACCGAAACCAATGAAGACTTAAAGGGTATCGTAGACCTTGCCAACCAGGCTAGCGCCCTCCGCCAGAAAATTGCCGGTAAGCGAGCGCAAATCAACTGCTCGATTTCGTCCCACATACCCAAGCCGCATACTCCGTTCCAGTGGGAGGCGATGGACACTCGTGAGGAACTGATCGCTAAGCAAAAGTACATTCGCTCGTTTAAACCATCGGGACACATTCGCCTGAAGTTTCACGACGTCGACGTCAGTTACCTGGAATCCGTTTTCTCGCGCGGCGACCGCAGGCTGGCCGACACCCTGCTGAAAGCACGGGAAATGGGCATGCGTATGGACGCATGGATGGAGTCGTTCAGTATCGACAAATGGAACGAAGTGTTCCAGGAGTGCGGTGTGGATCCGGATTGGTACGCGTTGCGCGCTCGCAGCACTGACGAGGTGCTTCCGTGGGACATGATTGGGATGAAGATTCCGACGACACACCTGGCCAAAGAAAACGCGCGCGCGCACTCGGTCGGCTAAAGTTTCCTCACCGGTATTAACTTCCGGTGCAATCCGGCGCGACCCAGCGAGATTGCCCGTCGCGGCGGACCTATTCCCCATCCTGCCCTATTTTGACCTGATTCTTGCTTCTTTTTCCCACCGTCGCCAGGTGAATTACCCCATTAAAGGAACCGCCAAGGAACAGGCTACATCATGCTCCATTTACGCGTCATATCGGGTCCGTCGAAGGGCCGCATCGTCTCACTCGACCATGCAAATCTGCCCATAACGATCGGACGCGATCCCGAGAACCGGATCGCTCTGGATCACACAGCGGTTTCCCGATTCCATTGCGAGATTTCGGCCGCCAACGGCACGTACTACGTCGCCGACAAAGGCAGTACCAACGGAACATACTTGAACGGGCTCAAGATTGAGCGCGAAAAAATCAGCCCCGGCGACGAACTCATCATTGCTAACGTCGGGATCATTGTGGAAGCATCGCGCGCGCCGCTTGATCTGGCGCACATGCCCATGCAATTCACGGTATCGGTAGACGCGCAGCCCAAGGCCGACAACGCTCTCACCTACTCGAGCTCCGCAGAGGCTATGGGTGTGGACGCTTTTCTCGGCGACCATATCGACCAGAACAATACCCACGCGCTGCAAGTGCTGTACAAAGCCGACCGCAAGTTACGGAACATCGAAGACCGCGGCCAGATGTTGGACGGCATTCTGGAACTGATCATGCAGAACGTGTCGGCAACCCGCGGATACATTTTCATGATTCAGCGCGACACCGGCAATCTGGAGCTTCACGCGCGTTCGCCCAAAGAAGACCTTGAAAACGACGGCGAAGTCGTGGTCAGCCAGACGATTTTACAAACTGCCGTACGTCAGCAAAGCTCAATCATTTCCAGCGATGCTCTGGTTGACGAGCGGTTCCAGCACTCGCGTAGCATCGTCGACAACAAAGTGCGCAGCGCAATGTGCGCGCCGATGATCAACCGCGGCAAAGCGCTCGGCATCATTTATGTCGACTCGCCGCAACAGAACGCCTTCGACCGACAGGGGCTGGCACTTCTGTCGGCTATCGCGCTGAAAGCCAGCGTCGCCGTCGACAACTCCGGTCTGTACGACGACCTCCGAAGCCTGTTCTACAACACCGTGGAAACGCTGGTTCGAACCATTCAGGCAAAGGACCAGTACACCAGTGGTCACTCCGTGCGGGTTAGCCGCTATTCGCTGCTCATCGCGGACAAACTGGGTTTAAGCAACAAAGAACGCCATCAGTTATACCTGGCCGCGATGCTGCACGACATCGGTAAGATCGGCGTACCCGACGACCTACTGAACCGACCGGGCAAGCTGACCGAAGAAGAGATGGAGCGGGTGCGTAACCACGTTCAATTGGGCGCATCGATGATCGAAATGCTGGGAGAAATGCACCCCATCGTTCCGTTGATTCGACACCACCACGAAGCTTGGGATGGTTCGGGGTACCCGGATGGTTTACGGGGCGAAGAAATTCCGCTTATTTCGCGAATCGTTGCCGCCGCCGACATGTACGACGCGATGACTTCCGACCGCGCCTATCGCAAGGCACGAACTCACCAGGAAGCTGTTGCCGAAGTCGAACGCGTGCGAGGGGTTAAGCTGGACCCGCGAGTGGCCGATGCGTTTTTGACGGTGCTGGCCGAACTTGCGCCGGACTCGCGCGAGCTTCACGCCACCACGACCTGACGTGATCAATTACACGACCAAAAAAGGGTCGCCTTCGGGCGACCTTTTTTTGAGTACTAAGACGTGCGGATTACTGCAATCCCAGCTCGGCGATGCTGACCGTGTCGGTATCGGCGAATGTCGACTTCACGGAAACTCGAATGGTGCTTCCCGCAGCTGGTGGACTTTGCAATTGGACGAGTTGCTCGTCCGCGGTGTCTTCCAGGACAACTGACTTAACCACGTTCCCGTCGACAGCGACAACCAACTCGCGCGGGCGCTCGGACACACCGGCGCGAACGCTTAGAACACCCTTAGATGTGCCAATTGGCGCGTGAACTTCGACAAAGGGATCGGCCGACAGCGGGCAGCGCCAGTCGGTAAATTCGTTTCCGTCGAGAGCCATCCAGGTTGGGTTAGTCGGCAGGGTGCCCGCGGCGACTTCGCCATTCAGGGCAATTTGATCTTCGCGGGCTGCCGCAGTAAGAGTAAACGTGTCGTCCTGCAACAGGTCGACGTGTCGGTCGCCCATAAAAACCCGGACATCCCATAGACCGTCGTCGTTTAGCTCTAACGCCAAGACGGAATCAGGCGCCTGATCCTTAAAGTACCAGTGCCACGAGGGCTCGTATCCGTGGGGCCGATCCAGCACAATCATTACACCGCCACCATCACCGCCGCGATAAACCAACGCCCCGCCTTTGGCTTCGGGCACCTGAACCGGAAATCGGCAAAACCAGGTGATCTGGTAACCCGCCGCTTTGAATTGCTCCTGGAACGGAGCCTGATCTAGCGGAATGGACGCTAACGAGGGTCGGAGATTTTCGGTGTCAGCGGTGACTGCTTCGGTATTTTTGGATTTGCTTGCGGACTCCGAGGTTTCGGAATCACCGCCGCTGCAACCGGCGACGAGGGCCACTACCATGGCCACCAGTAACGCGCGAGAAACGCTCATAATGCCTACCTTGTTATACGACACCGAATTATAGCCAAGGCGGCGTTGATGTCAAGTCGAGCGGAAACTACTCGTACAGAACCACAGGCTTAAGCCCAGGTTGGTATTCCACCACAACGTGGGCGCCTTCCTTGACGTTAATGGCGACGGTGCGCGGCGATTCATTGCCGATACGACAGGTAACTTGATGGCGACCGGCGGTAATCGGCAATCCCGTAAACGGAGGCTTGCGACCGATAGGCTCGCCGTCCAACAGAATATCCCCGCTGCCCTCCAGAAAGTATACCGACAGCCGGCCCAGCCGTGGCGCCGCCGGCGCCGGAGTCGCGTCGACTTCGGTGTTATGAGAGCGCCCGGGAAGCACGACGACATCCATGTCGATCGACTTGGACCTGGCACCATCGCTGGCGGTGACGGTCACCCGATACGTTCCGGGAACCGCCGAGGCCGCCGACCAATGCAAGGTACTTCCGTCGATTCGCATCCCGTGCGGGCCGCGGTCAAGGACATAGGTGATCGGTTTTCCGGTTGAGCTGGTCGCGCTTAGAGCCTCTGACACTTGCCCACCGACGTGAACCCGAACGAGATCCGACATCGAAAACGAAAAAGCGCGTCGAACGGGATTAACCACCGCGATTTTAGTGACGGCTGTGGTCTTGTGCTCGCCGTCGCTCGCGACAAAGCGAAGTTCGTGCGTGCCTGTCTGCCGCCGGTCGACCTTCCAACTGAACGCGCCGGTCGTAGAAACCGACGCACCCTTGGGCAGGCCTTTACCACTAATGCTGACACGGTCGCCGTCCGGATCGGCAGCCTCTAACTGAAAATTCAGCGTTTCGCCGGAGGTGGCGCGCATTGTTTTGGGCGCGATTAAACTGGGAGGTGTCGTGTTGGCCTTCTCGCCAATTCCAGGCATGTTCCAGCCATCACCGCCGCCGACAAAAGCAAAGCCAGCGATCAACGCAGCCAGCGGCACCGCACTGGCCATGCGACGAATCCAGCCACGATGCCCACGCTTGTTTGAGCCCGCGACTACTTCCATGCCGTCGCGCTGCTTCTTACGCGGCTTCGACTTGCTGGCCGTTCGCGGCGTAACGGCGGGCTTAC
This sequence comes from uncultured bacterium, assembly GCA_964588695.1. Lineage (GTDB taxonomy): Bacteria > Krumholzibacteriota > Krumholzibacteriia > WVZY01 > JAKEHA01 > CAZPQK01. The sequence continues at coordinate 62,950 of CAZPQK010000006.1, read as the reverse complement.
GGGCGGCTTCGCGTTCGCGCGCAATGTCGGCGTGCAGTTTTTCGACATGCTGCACGGCGGTTTCGTTGTCGGGGTCCAGAAACAGCACCCGTGCGAATTCCAGCATTGCGGCGTCGCGAAACTTCGGCCCACGTTTGCTAAGTCTGATCCCCTGAGACATGCATCGCAACACTACGTTTTCGGTGAACGCGTTGTTGTAACCCTCGGAGTCGCGAATGTACGAGCGCAACAAACGGCGATCACGCGCCATCCCGAACTGCTGCATAACGGCTTCCAGATCGGCGATCGCATCGGCGATGGAGTTGTAACGATCGGTCGCATCTTTGGCCAGCATCTTTCGAACAATCGATTCGAATTCGCTAACCAGCGGATTGAGTTCCGCCATTGGACCCGGGTCTTTGGTCTGAATCTTTTCGATGACTTCGGAGAAGGTTTTGCCCTGAAACGGTCGTTGGTTGCACAACATTTCGTAGGCGACGACTCCGAGCGAGAAAATATCGGACTGCGACGTTACCACATCACCGGCGGCTTGTTCGGGTGACATGTACGCGGGCGTACCCAACACCTTGCCTTGCTCGGTAATGTGCGATACCTGGTCGTCCTTCTTGGCCAAACCAAAGTCGGCAATCTTAACGCCGCCACTGTTGGTAAATATGATGTTCGCCGGTTTGATGTCGCGGTGAACAATGCCGCGGGCATGCGCAGACTCCAGCCCGTAGCAAACTTCAAGCAGCACAAGAATTGCGATGTCCAGCGGCAATCGACCGTTGTCGGCGAGCAACTCTTCCACCGAACGACCCGCATAGAAATCCATGACGATGTAGTACGACCCGCCGCTTTCGCCGAAGTCGTGAATGTTTACAATGTTTTCGTGCTGAATGCCCGCGGCCGCTTTGGCTTCGCGATGAAAGCGGTCGATGAAACTTTCATCCTGGGCGAAGTAAGGGAAGAGCACCTTAATGGCAACGACCTTGTCGATGGAGGTTCGCTTGGCGCGGTACACCGCTGCCATACCTCCGACACCGACTTGATCCAGGATTTCGTATCCCTCAATGGAGACGTGCATTGCCATTTGCAATAATCCCACGCCACGGCGGATGACGCGTTGGGCGTCGGCCGTGTAAGTTATTACTTGATAAATGATTAACTAATCTGGACATACTGTCCGCAGGTGGTTGTGCAAGTTCCAAGCCACGACGGGAAACAACGAGGAACGGTCAACCGTAACGACAAGGGCGCGCAAACGAGACGTTGGACGGGCCCGGCATCGATTGTCCTGTTAGAAAATCGCGAGCGATGTTATACCGAAACTCCCGTTGCCCCTGGAAGAGGAGGATGATGTGAAGAAGCTTCTAGCAATTGCAGTCTGTTTGATGACTCTCCCCACGCTGGGTTACGCCCAAGTATATTTCCAGTTCCCGTCGGCGGTTCCGGTTCGCTCAGACAGCCCTGCGGTCGGAGCGGTCGTGGGCCTGGGCGAGCGCGGTGTCGCCGGTTTCGGTTCGGTCGGAAGCGACGACGACGTGTTACGTGCGCTGGTTTACGGGCGTTTTGATATTAACCCACGCGCCGACCTCGGGCTTGAACTTGGCATCGAAGACTTTGAAGGGCGGAATCGATTGCTCTTCGGCGTCGACACACGAATAGCCGTCTCGCCGCAAACCGGTTCGCTTCCCTTTTCGCTTGCGGCCGACTTTGGTGTTGGTGTGGGAACTGGCGACGACGTAACCACCAGGGATTTGCCCTTTGGCCTGGTGGCAAGCCGAACTATCGACATCGGCGGCGGCCAGGAAATCGTTCCATTTGGTGGCATTTACGGCGTGGTGAGTCGGATCGACGTTGGCAGCTTTAGCGACACCGACCTCGACGGAGAACTTCGAACTGGGGCGAGATGGCAAATCACTCGACCAACGAGTTTCTTTGTGAACCTCAACTATCGCGAAGATTGGATCTTGTTTCTGGGGCTGAATCTGGATACGTAGGCAGTTTAGCCGACGTAGCGGACAATTTGCAGAGTGATGTTATCGCGACCGCCAGCGGCGTTGGCCATGTCGATGAGTTGTCTGGCTGCCGCCTGTGGTTCCATCGCCTCTAGCACCGGCGCAATGTCTTCGTCGTCGACCAATCCAGTCAATCCGTCCGAACACAAAAGAATCCGGTCACCCGCGCGCAACGCCAACGGTGTACCAGACACGTCTGCGACTACATCCGCCTGCACGCCCAGCGACCGCGTAATCACATTTCGCTTGGGGTGAATCTTAGCGTCTTCCTTGGTGATGATTCCGGAGCGAACCATTTCACCAACCAGCGAATGGTCTTCGGTAATTTGGCGAAACTCGCCATCGCGCAGCAGGTACGCGCGCGAATCGCCGATGTGAGCAAAGAACGCCTCACCCTCTACAACCACCATCGCCGTGCAAGTCGTACCCATGCCCGAAAGTTCGGCATCAGCTACCGCGGCTTGATGAATAGCTTCGTTGGCTTGATAGAACGCTCTCTCGAGCGACTCCGGAACCGATCCGTTGGTGCTGGCGAACGCTTTGTGAATCGTTTCCACCGCGAGCCGGCTCGCAATTTCTCCACCATGATGACCGCCCATACCATCGGCCACGACAAACAACCAACCCGCGTTGGCGTCGGTCAGGTCGAAGGTACCAAGCGAGTCTTCGTTGTTCTCTCGAACCCGGCCGGTGTCGGTTAAGGCGGCAATTTCAAGCTTCATCGTTCGTTCCATTGGTCACTAACCGTACCTGATGCCCCTAGCAGAGTCAACGACGCCAAATCGGGGGCTATTCGCCAAGTGGCACAGAACCCGCATCCTGCAGTTTCCGAGCCAAGTGGGAGGCGTCCGCAAGAAACGCCGTGGCACACTCCCTTTTCTTGTAACTTGTTATTCTATAGCTATTTGTCGCCAACGGAGGCAGTGATGCAAAGCGGTCAACCATCTGAATTTCGGCAGAAACTCGGAGAAGCCCTAGAGGCATATTGGGAAATCACTCGCGAAATTGACGAAGTCGCTGCACGTATTCGCAAAGCCGAAGAACACCGCACTAACGTTAGCGACCACATCTTCGACAAGGTGACCAGCGAGTATCACGACGAGCAGGAGCGGTTACGCAATCAGCGTGAACCCCTCGCCGCGCGCGTCGCCGAGTGTCGCGGCCAACTACAGGACGAACTGAAGCGCGTGGAGGAAACGCTTCGAGGCCTGGAAGACCGGGCCAACGAAGTGGAGTTTCGCTGCACGGTGGGCGAGTTCAGTCGCGACGAGTATGACCAACGCTTGAGCGAGCTTCGCCCCGAAATCGACAGCGCCCGCGCCGAGCAGGCCGAGGTCAACGAACTCTTGCAGCGTTGTGACCTGGATCGCCGCCAGAACGACCGCGACCCTGCCGCTGGCGGACGGCGCGCGGATGATCCGGCAGAAACACCGAACCCAGTCGCCACCCCAGACCCGGCACCGCGGACGGATGTGTATTCCACTCCGCCGACAGTGGAGCCCCACGCACCGCAATCACATACATCGCAGCCGCATGCTCCGCAACCACATGCACCCGCGCCGCAGTCATCTGCGCCGCAGTCGGAAGCCACGCCCCAACCCGTGGCAACCGCGTCCGACCTGCCCAATGCATTTGAAGACCTAAAGGGGTGGGCCGACACGGTCGACTTGCAGGAAAAGGCTCAGACCGAAGATCCTCTGGCCGCTTTAGCCGATCCCGACACTCGCGGAGAGTCCGCTTCTGGCGGCGTTCCTGCGTCCTTCGTAACCGTCCGCTCGAACGGCCTGGAGAAGCGCGTTCCACTATTGCCAATGACAATGAGCATTGGACGCGAACACGACAACAACATCGAAATCAAAGACCCTGAAGTCGCGCGTTATCACGCTCGTATTTCGTACAGTGGCGGGCGCCATGTTCTGGAAGACCTGGCCAGTTCCACCGGTACGTGGCTAAACGGCGAGCGCACTCAACTGAGCGCAATCAACGATGGCGATGTGGTGAAGGTTGGATCGACCGAACTGGAGATTAAGATCGGCTAGATACGCTCTGCGGAGTTGCTGGCCACCCAACCAACCAGGTCTCCCGGCAATTCTATTTGCACAAAGTTGGGACGGGCGTCGCGAATGGTGACTCTCGTCCCTTCGTGTATTCTAAACTGAACGTTCGCGTCCGCGGACGGGCCGCTGAAAACCGGCACCTCTTCAACAACGACAACTGCTGCGTTTCGTGCCGATAATTCCGAGTGTTTGTGGGCCACTGCGACACCCGACCCCAATACGCAGATTGCGGCGACTGCCGCCGCCAATAGGAAATCCTGAGCCATATTTAGTCCCAGTAAACGTGCCGGAGAAACGTACGAAGCCAGCCGGTACCACCGTTTGATCGCATCGGTTTCGCGAAAGATGAACGCGACCAGCACCATTATCATGAGCACGTAAAACAGAGAGGTAAGCCGCGACGCTTCCCCCAGGCTGAGGTTTCGCCCGTACCATCCTAGCAGCCGCATCATCCACCCGGGACGAGCCACAAACTGTTGGTCCGGTAGCAGACCGGTTACGAACTCCAGATTGGCTTTGGCGTCGGCATGCCGCGGATCCACTCGCAGCGCGCGCTCGTAGGAAAGCACCGCGAATCCCAAGTAGCCCGCTTTGTAGTAGGCGTTTCCCAAGTTGTACCAGGCGTCGGGGTGGTTGGCGCCCTGGGCAGTCGCCAATCGGTAGTTCTCAACCGCGCCGGCGTAGTCGCCAGACTCGTACTGAGCGCCCGCGCGCTCCAGCAGGCCGCGAACGCCTTCGTCGGCCGACACCCCGGTCGCGAAAATCATCGCGCCAAACACTACCGTCGTCAAAAGCAACCTGGTCACGACCGCACCTCAGCATCAATCGACGCAATAGCCGTGCGGATGTGGCTAACTAACAATGTTGCCGCGTCACGATCGAGTCCCGTGGCACCAAAGCGCAAAGCGTCGGCGCGCGCAAGCAACTCGCGCGCTGAATTGACGCTCTCATCACCGACGTTGCATCGTTCAAGGAACTCGCAAATCTCATCGCTGGTGAGCCCGGCAGGTGCAGCGTCCATCTTGTCGGCAAAATACGTGGTAAGGGCCGATCCCGCCCCGGAAACCGCTGCCGAAACGTCTCCCGCACCCAGTCGTTTGGCCGCTACGTCCAACGCCCGATCGGCCACGCGTCGGGCCCGACTCGCACGCGCCCAGGTTTTATCGTCGCGAAGGCGACGACGACGACGTTCCGCAACGGCAGAAACCATCAACGCCAAGAGCGGCAACGCATGCAGGCCCACCACCAGTGGATTGCTAAACCAACTGCTCTGCGCAACGGTTGCCACCGCGGGGACCGGGCGGATAAACGCAATGTCGCGGTTGATTACATCAACGTTGTCACCGGTACCAGCATAAACCACGCGCCTTCCGTCCTCGTCGCTTCCCGGCGTAACCGTGACCGGGACCGCGAGCGTCTGCGCTGTCGTATAGGCGCCACTTTCGGGGTCAAAGTAATGCAAGGTTAGCGGCCCAATACTGTGCTCGCCAGCGTCACGCGGCACAACCACATACTCGTACGTCTTCCGTCCCGAAACTACATAGTTCTTCTTAAACGCGTTGGTTTCTGACTTGGAATCGTAAACCTTAAACGCGTCGAGTTCGCCGAGGTCCGGCGGTATGACGGTTTGAATATTTCCGCGGCCGTTAATCTCTAATTTGATATTAATGGGTTCGCCGACGGCGACACTCTGTTTGTCGGCGGCGAGCGAAAGCTTAAGATCGGTTGCAACTGCCCCGGTAAACCCGATCGGCTTACCAGCCTCGGGAAGCGGGAGTACTACCACAGTAATCGAATCGGTCAGCAGCGCCTGCGACCGGCCACCGCGACGGCCGAAAGGACGATTAAAGATGTCATGGACGTCTCGACTTTCGAAGTCATCGATAAACACCTCCACGGTGGCCTCACCGATGGTATAGATGCCGGGAGCCGTCGGAAACAACCCCTTCTTGATCTCATTGACCAGGTAACGCCTGCCCTTGATGGTGGTGTAATACTGATTCTGCGGCGGTAGTTCCTCCAGCCAAAAACCCTCAACCTCCGGCGGCGTGTAGTTGGGGCTGCGCAACAAGTTTAAACGTCCGTCGGTGTAGTAGCCGAGAGTCCATGTCACTTGCTGATTGACGTACACCGTGTCGCGGTCGACCACCGCATTGATGAAGATACTTTGATCCTTGGCTGCGCCGCTACGCATCGCACTGGGCGGAACTGCCCGGGTCCCGGGACCACTGACGCCGCTTTGCGCCGGGGTCACCTCCACCGACACCGCATTGGCAGTGTAGACATCGTTACCAAGTTTAATCGTAATCGGTGCAATGTCGTACTTACCTTCCTTGCGCGCGGTCATACGATAAGTAAACGTCAGCGACGACGTCATTGCTCCGTTGAACATCTGGATACTTTGCGATGTCCCGGATTCGTAGATGTCGAACGCCTCTAACGAAGGTAGCTCCGGGCTGGCGTTGCGACGGAACTTGCCCTTAACGGTAATAGTCAGGACGGCATCGCTTCCCACCGGCACAACCGGCGGGTTCACATCGGCGATAAGTTGAATGTCCTCCGCCCATGATGGCGACACCAGAAGCGCGAGCATCAATATTGTTGTTAACAGCCGCATCACCAGTCCTTGCCTTTCCGCGCCTTGCGCCGAAACGCCGCCCGCCGCTTTTCTTCCTGCAGCTTGCGCTCGCGCTCTTCCAACGCTTGCAGAATGCGCAATGCGTCTTCGCGCGACAACTGATTCATTTCGGCTGGCGTTAGCTGTGGTTGCGGCACCTGCGTGGTGTCGGCCTGTGGCTGCACCGCAGAGCTGTCCGGCAGCGTTTGTTCCGGTTGTTCGATCTGCTCTCCCTGATCGTCCTCCTGTTGCTGCTGTTGCCCTTCTTGATTTTGTTGCTGGTCGTTCTGCTGTTGCTGTTGTTGCGTCGAATCCGGCGGAGTTTGTTGTTGATCATTCTGCTGTTGTTGCTGTTGATCCTGCTGCTGTTGGTCTCGCTGTTGTTGTTGATCCTGTTGCTGCTGCTCTTGTTGCTGTTGTTGTTGCAATTGCTTGAGCACCATCTCAAGATTGTGACGCGTATCGGCATCATCGGGTGCGTATTGCAGCGCTCCCACATACGACTCAACGGCCGCCGACAACTGACCGGCGTCACGAAGCGCGTTCCCCCGGTTGTACAACATGTCAGCGGTTAACGCGCTGTCCGATGAATAGCTGCGCTTGTACAATTCGAGCGCCTGGTCCAGCTGGTTCAATTGGTATAGCGTGTTGGCCTGGTTGTAGAAAACACCGGCAATGTCTTTCGCCATTGCGCTGGTGTCGCTGACTGCGTTACGGTACTCGTTAAGGGCCTCGCGGTACTGTTGACTAGCGAAGTAGCGATTGCCTTCCACAACCTTTCCACGCTTAACCGACTTGGCGCTGACAACGCCGGGAACGACCAACATCAGCGCGAGTACGGCGCCGGTGTGCAGCAATCGTTGCGAACGCGTACGATTCAAGGCCCGTGTCGTAAGCCAGCCATCTATGAACAGCGCAAACATCGCACCCAAAAGAAACATCCAAAACCGTTCCTTTTTGGTCTCGCGGAACTCACCTTCGATAAGTCGTTTATCCATTCCCGAGATCTCGCTATAGAGAACTTTCAATTCCAATCCATCTCGCGTCGCTGGCAAGTACTTTCCTCCGCTCGCTGCCGCCACGTCTTGCAGCGTTTTTTCATCCAGCTGGGTTAGTACGGTTTCGCCACGCCGATCTTTCTTGTACCCGGCGACGCGGCCGTCGGTTCCGCGCTCGGGGATCAATTCACCGGCGGGATTGCCGATGCCGATGGTGAACACCCTCACGCCCGCCTCTGCAGCCAGTCGCGCCTGGTCCATCGGCTCGCCTTCATGGTTTTCGCCGTCGGTTACCAGAATGACCGCGCGATCCTGTCGACGGGTAGTGTCAAACATTTCCAGGGCGGTCTCGAGTGCCTTGTCGATTCGGGTACCGGGCGTTGACACCATGTCGACGTCAACAGTCTGGGTAAACATCAGCGCCGCGTCGTAGTCAACCGTCAGTGGGCATAGCGTGTACGCGTCGCCTGCAAACACAACCAGGCCAATCCGGTCGCCCTGCAGTCCGGCAATCAAGTCCACAATTGAACGCTTGGCGCGTTCCAAGCGGTTGGGCAGCATGTCTTCGGCGAGCATGCTTAGCGAGGTGTCCAGCGCAACGACGACGTCAACACCTTCGCGTTGAACCTTTTCCAACTGTGTGCCAAACCGAGGCCCGGCGGCGGCGACAATCATTAGGCCCAGCGCCGTACACTTTAAAAATCCCTTAAGCAACATTTTGCGCCAACTACGAAACGGCGCCAGCGCGGGAGCAAGACGATCACCTAGAAGCTGGCTAACCTGCGCGTTCCGTCGCCGCGCATCCACGATTAAAAGCAAACCCAGCACGGGAACGGCGGTCAGACTCCAAAGCCAGTCGGGGCGGGCGAAGTCCACTACGGCACCTCCCGCAAAATCGTTTGGCTGAGGGCTACCTCTAACAGAAAAACGCCTAAGGCCGGCAATAGGAACCAGGGGAATCGATCGGTGTAAGTGGTAAACGCGCGCGACTCCACTTTCGACTTTTCCAATGCGTCGATTCGTTCGTAGATTTTTTCCAATTCCTCGGCGTCGGTTGCACGAAAGTACTGACCCTCGGTAATCTCCGCAATCTTCACCAATGTGTCTTCGTCCAGGTCGACCGGAACGTTTATGATTCGCTTTCCAAATATAGGGTCGTTGACAGGCATGGGGGCACGCCCGCGGGTTCCCACACCGATGGTGTACACGCGAACTCCTAACGAAGCAGCAACCTTTGCAGCTGTGGTCGGGTCGACGCTTCCGGCGTTGTTCTGGCCATCGGTTAGCAAAACCACCACACGACTCTTGGCCTGGCTTTTCTTTAACCGGTTCACCGCCGTCGCCAACGCGACTCCAATCGCTGTGCCGTCTTCCAACATGCCAATTTCAACTTCACCAATCTGCTGCGTTAGTACCTCATAGTCCAGCGTCAGCGGACATTGGGTAATCGCCTGGCCAGCAAACACAACCAGACCGATTCGGTCCTGGATGCGTTTACCGACGAAGTCTTGCACCACGTCTTTCGCCGCGGTCAACCGGTCCTTGGGCTTAAAGTCTTGCGCCTGCATACTACCGCTCGAGTCCAACACCAGAACAATGTCGACTCCTTCGGTTTCGGTAACGTATTCCGATCGCCCTGTTTGCGGCCTGGCCACGGCGAGAATAACCAGACTCAGCACCACCACACGCAACGCGGTGGTTCCGAACCGTTTCCAAGCGGGGGCGCGCAACCCCGAATCCAAAAGCAACTGCAATGACGAAAACGCGACCGATCGTTCGCGTCTGCGCCACCACAGATAGACCAGCAGCGGCACCAGCGTTAACAGCCACGTCGCGTGAGGGTAAGCGAACCTAAACATCGGATTCCTCCGACCCGGCTGCTGGCGATTCCTCTGCAGGAACGACCTTAGGGGCGGTGGCGGCGATTAGCGATCGCGCATCGTGCATTAGCGCTTTGCCGCTATCTTCGGTTGCGGGATGTTTAGCAAACTTGACCAGATCGGCTCGACTTAGCAACGTCGTCAGGTGCGGAATCTCCAGGCGCTGCCGCTGCACGGCGTCGAGCAACTCCAGAGTCGTCATGTCGATCGCATCGATTCCGTAGCGATCTCTCAGGTAGTTGCGAATCGCAGCAGTTACCAGCGAGTAGTAGGTTTTGAACTCTCCAGTCTGCAGCAACCCCAGTTTTTCGATGCGTGTCAGTTCGGTCATCGCGACATAGTCGGCCGGTAAGACCGGGGCCGTGACTTCCGGCAGAGGCGGTGTGGGCCGTCGTCGCCAAAGGTAAGCGGCAAGCAATGCCAAAGCGAGCACGGCTGCGCCGGCAACCACCCAGGGCCAGATCTTTCGCGGCGCTTCCCACTGCGCTTTAAGCGGGCGTGGCTGCGATGTGTCGGCAGCCATGAAACGCACCGGTATTTCGATGTCGTTACCCCGGGTCCGCAGTGTGTCGCCAGCCGGCCCGGTAAAACGAATCGCAGGCGCGGGAAAAAACGCCGACTCCAGGTCTAACGTCATCGCCTTGACCACGACGGTTCTGGTTTCCATCCCGGAGGCCCGCGCGGGTGGCGCGGAACGAATGGATAATACCCGGCACGAACCGGGGTCTTCGACTTCTAGCGGAATCGGAAACAGCGAATCCGGGTAGGTTAGCGTGTAAGACACAGTGAAGGTTTCCCCCACGGTTACCGAGTCGGCGTCTACGTCGGTGGCAACCCGCAGTGATTGCGCGTTGGACAGACCGGCCCACACCATGGCGACCAGCGTTATGCCCAGCAACCTGCGCACTACCGGCGTTTCTCGCGAGCTTTAAAGAAGCGAGTAAGCGGTTTTATGTAGTCGGAACCGGTGTCGATGGGCACCAGGTCGACTCCGGCACGCCGCAGACTCGACGCAAGCTGCTGGTCTCGCTCCGCCATGGCCGCGCGGAATCGCGCCACCGATTTACGATTGGTGTCCAGCGTGACCTGTTGCCCGGTCTCCTGGTCCCATACCCGCACCAGGCCACCGGCGGGAACGTCAAGTTCTCGCGGGTCGCGAATGTGCAGCGCGACAATATCAAACTTGCGCGATGCCATCGCCAACTCGGTTACAAAGTCGGGGGCAATAAAGTCACTGAGCACAAAGACAATTGCGCGTCGCTTCCACACTCGCATTAAGAACGTCAGCGCTTCGGATACGTTGGTGCGACGCCCTTTGGGCTCGAACATCAACAACTCGCGGATAACGTGCAGAACGTGCTTCTTGCCTTTCTCCGGTGGTATGTACGCTTCAACTTCGTCAGTGAACATGACCGCGCCCACCTTGTCGTTGTTCTGGATCGCGCTAAACGCCAGTAACGCGCAGATCTCGGCTGCGGTATCTAGCTTGGTTCTTTCCACCGAACCGAAACGACCCGATGCGCTGACATCCAAAAGAAACATCACAACGAGCTCACGTTCTTCCATGAAACGCTTGATGTGTGGCTCGCCGGTGCGCGCCGTGACGTTCCAGTCGATACTACGAATCTCGTCGCCCGGCTGGTACTCGCGCACCTCGTCAAACTCCATACCCTGCCCCTTGAACACGCTGTGGTATTCGCCCGAGAACACGTCGTTAACCAGCCGGCGGGTTCGCAGCTCAATACGACGGATGTTCTTTAGCGTCTCGGCCAGGCGCTCGTTGGCTCGTTCGGTCTCTTGCTTCATCGTTACGGGACTTCGACCTGATCGAAGATCATTTGCAGCACGTCATCGGAAGTAAGCTCTTCGGCTTCGGCTTCGAAGGTTGTAATCAGACGGTGGCGAAGCACGTCGGGGCCGACCGACTTTACATCTTCGGGAGTCACGTAGCCGCGACCGCGCAAGAAGGCGTGTGCCTTCGCCGCCTGTGCCAGAAAGATAGTCGCGCGCGGAGATCCGCCATAAGAAATCAGGTGAGCGATGTTCAACTTAAACTGCTCGGGATCACGCGTCGCAAAAACTAAATCAAGAATGTAGTTTTTAATTTTCTCGTCCATGTAAACGTCGCGAACGAGTTCCTGCGATCGCCGCAACGTCTCCACATTAATTACTGGAGATATTGTCGGTAACCCCGCGCCGGTTACCGCCTCCATAATGCTGCGCTCTTCGTCGCGTGTCGGGTAGCTGACCCGAAGCTTCAACATAAAGCGGTCGACCTGAGCTTCGGGTAACGGGTAGGTTCCCTCTTGCTCAATTGGGTTTTGCGTGGCCATCACCAGAAAAGGAAACTCCAGCTTGTAGGTTTGATCGCCGATGGTCACTTGCCGCTCCTGCATACACTCCAGCAGGGCGCTCTGCACTTTCGCCGGGGCTCGGTTAATCTCATCGGCGAGAATCAGGTTCGAAAAAATCGGACCCTTTTTGGCGCTGAAGGTATGATCTTTGGGGTTGTATACCTGAGTTCCCAGCACGTCAGCGGGCAGGAGGTCGGGGGTAAACTGAATCCGCTTGAAACTGGTGTCTATTGAGGTCGCCAGGGTTTTCACCGAAAGCGTTTTCGCCAACCCGGGCACACCTTCGATGAGAACGTGGCCGTCGCACAGAATACCAATCATCAGTCGGTCGATTAGGTACCGCTGACCGACGATCACCTGCGCGATGGCCGCCTGTAGCTGCGAAACAAACTGACTTTCGCGCTCAACCTTTTCGTTTATTGCCTGCACTTCGTAGTCCATTTTGCCTCCGAATCTGGTCTCAACTGCGGGAACCTCGTATTAATACGTCGATTCGCCTCGCATGTTCCTTGGGCTCGGGCGCGAACGCGATACGGTTGCACCGGATACCCGGGTGGGATAGTATGTCCGCTGTTTCTTGAGAGTTAGCGCGCCGTTCCCGCTTCAGGTGGCCGGGCGCCACGAACCCGAGGCGGCAGGCTAGGCAGCGGCGTTATGATAACCCAACCTTCAGTTAAGTCAAGTCACCACAATAAGATGGTGGCTTCGGGGCCCCGGCGTTGGCCGCTCTACGGCATCCTCGGCGCGGTTTCGATGGTGGTCTTCCAGGCGCTGTTGTTTTCCGGCAACGACATTATCGGTCGCTACTACACCCCCATTCAGTGGACGGGGCTGATCCTATTTCTGGATGGTTGGAAGTTCCGCCGCAGCGGACGTTCGCTACTGCACGATTATCCCCGTGAGTTTGCCCTGCTTAGCATTATTTCCATCTTCAGTTGGGCGATCTTCGAGTGGTACAACGTCGCGCTTAAGAACTGGACCTATCTGAATCTCCCCGACAACATGGTCGAGCGTTACTTTGGCTATGCCTGGGCGTTTGCAACGATCTCACCCGGCATGTTCTTGATCTACGAAACCCTCAACGACCTGATCCCCGGCAAGGAGACCCGCGATCGACCGCGTTTGCCCAACGCGGTGTTCTGGCCGTTTGTTGTATTTGGTGCAGCTTGCCTGATCGTCCCCATCGCGTTCCCTTCCACCTGGATGACACCACTCGTGTGGATGGGGTTTGCCTTTTTCCTCGACCCGATAATGGGCCGCTGGGGAGAACGCTCTATCCTGAGTGAGTTCTTTACTGGCCGTTTTCGCAGCATGCCCATGATGTTCCTGGCCGGGCTGGTCGCCGGATTGTTCTGGGAGTTCTGGAACTATTGGGCCATTTCCAAATGGGAATACGACGTTCCATACCTGGGTCATATCAAGTTGTTCGAGATGCCAGTGTTAGGCTTTCTTGGTTTTATGCCGTTCGTCGTCGAGAGTTTTGCTTTGTACAAGTTCGCGCGGAAACTGATTCCGATTCCCGATCGCGCGAGGTACCTGGATTGAGCCAGGAAACGTTTAACCAGTTACTTGAAGGCATCACCACAATTGCTTTCGACTTTGACGGCATCCTGGCCGACAGCGAAAAGTGGCACTTCGCGACCTATAGCGAAGTTTTCGCTCGGCACGGGCATCACATTGACGAAACCGAATACTACAAGTATTGGACTTCGTTGGGCGGCGGCGCTCGGCTGGAAATCGAACGCTATCAACTCGACCTGGATGCTATCGCGATGCGCGATGCCAAACGCGAAGTGTTCTCCAAACGTTGCCGAGATGGCAGCATCAAGCTGTTTCCGGAAGCAACGGAGATACTGGATCTGTTTCAGCACCTGGGATTGCTACTGGGGATCGCCAGCGGCTCGCAGCGCTGGGACATCGAAGCGATTCTGGACAACGCCCAAGCGTCACATTACTTCGCCGACATTGTAGGCGTCGACACCGCGCCCAACACCAAGCCCGCGCCGGATTCGTTTCAACAGTTGTTGCAACGACTGGATCGAAACCCCAGCGAGTGTCTGGTGTTCGAAGATGCCGAGAAGGGCATCGACGCCGCTCATACCTGCGGGATGCGTGTGATTGCGGTGCGAACTCCGGAAACCGAGCACATCGACTTCGATCGCGCCAACCTCGTTCTCCCGTCCCATGCCGAGTGGTTACGGCTAATGCGCGCTTTCGTCAAAGGCTAGCCCGCCAAAAACACCTCTAGGGCTTTCATCGCCTCGTCAACCTTGGGAAGCCAGGCGTCCATATCCACTTCCACCAGTTGCACGCCGTCGTCACGTATGTAAGCCAGAATGCCGTCGCACGGCTCGCCGGTGGCCTGCGAGATTACTCGCGCGTAGGCCGCGACTTGGAACTCGTAACCCGGTCGTGGTCGTGCCACTTTGTAGTCAACGATCCGATGACGCCCGTTAACTTTCTCCAACCGATCCACTACGCCGCTAAGCACGACGTTGTCACCTCGAGCCTGCACTGCAAGTTCGGTTTGCAGATCCGCATGAACTTCGCCCAGCGGCGATTCTGCAACTTTGTTAACGTGCATTGCGGCGGCACGGGCCACAGCGGCCAACTCGGCGTTGCCCGGCAGTAGGTCCCGCGTCACTCGCTCGACCCATGCCGGCCCCGCCGCTGCCAATCCCTCTCCGATCAGCGCTCGTTCGAGCAGGCCGTGAAGTAGCGTTCCGTACTCGTCGGGACTAACGCCGGCAGGAACACTGATCCCCACACTTTCACCACGGGACGAGGGTTCATCCTCGTCATTCGTAAACGCCCGGCGGGGGTCATCTACGCTTGCAAAAAGTCGGTCCGGCGAGACCGACGCTGGCAGGTCGGGCAGCAACCGATCACTCATCCGGGCGGCAACCGCCTGCGGCCAGTCGCCGCCAGAACGGTCGGGAACGGCGGTGCCGACTTCGCTTGCAATGGCAGCGACTGTCGGCGCCTCGCGCCATTCAACCGAATGGGTTTGCCCCGCACGTGCCGAGCCCAACGCATCGGTAAACAGCGTGGGTGAAAGTTGTTTGCTGCTTGGATACGCTTTGGCCATTCCGTCGGCGTGCAAGGAACTCACCATCAGGTACTGCTCAGCGCGGGTTAACGCCACATACATGGTGTGACGTTCTTCGCGATCTTCCATTATTTTCTCGTGCTCATAGTCGGGTGCGGACTTACGATCACGCCCACCGTCGGCTTTGCTGATAAACAACCCATACTCGGGGGAAAAAAAGAATCCATCGCGCTCACCTGCCATACGCCCAAAGTTGGTCACGGCTACCGCTCGAAACTCCAGGCCTTTTGCCTGATGCACAGTCATCACTCGAACCCGATCTGGCGGCATCCGCATATCACTCTCCATGCCTACCAGTTTTCCGGAAAGACTGGTCGCGATGGTATCGATTAACGACACAACGTTCTCATCGTTCGCGGCCTGCAACGTATCGACCATCTCCAACAGTTCCCGACACACATCCCCAACCGCGCCCACTGTCGCACCGCCGCTAACAAGCATTTGCGCCAGCCACCCGTGCTCGACAACTTCGACAACAAAGCGTCGAAAGTCCACCCGCAGCAAACGTTCGCGCAAAAACCGAATAGTCGTAATCAATTCTCGGAGCCGCGCACGCGATGCTTCGTCCTGCACCCGCGCGATCGAATCCTCAGTGAGGAAACCGTCGACCGCAACCATGCGTGGATTCCACGACTTTCTTACCCGCTTGGGTAGCGACTGTCCGCCAAACATATCCATTTGCAGCGCAACGTCGGGGTGAGCCGACACGGTCTCATCGATGGAGTAGCGGTCTTTTGCGGCGTCAAAAAGTTCCTTTAGCGCTGCGTCGGGGATCCAGAACGGTTCGTAGTTTAAGACATTCAACAGCGAATCCACATGTTCGCCGGGCACCAGCAGGGTGAGCAAGTCCGCCACCAGCGCCAGGGCCTCGCTCTCCACACTGTTAGTGCCCGAAACAACCGCGTACGGCAGTCCGTACCGCTTCATGCTCTCGCCCAATGCCGCTAACAGTGGGTTGTTGAGCACTTTGCGAACCAGGATCGCGACGTCATCGAACGGCACTAACGGGTCTGCGTGTGCCCGTACCGGATCGTACCCTTCGGGTAGGGGCGCGCCGAGCGTGAGGTGTGCGACCCAAGCGGCGACAGCGTCGGCTTCAACTTCTGCCTCAACCTCCGCTTCATTGGGATGAAAGAACACAATCGGCCGCGACGACTCTTCCGTCGCTGCTTGCAGTTGGTGAAGATGGGCATCCTCGGCAAACGCCTCGTCCGCAACCATAGTTCCGTGAGCAACATCCAGAATGTTCTGGCGCGAGCGATAGTTGGTGTTTATTGGCAGCCGCTCGCCGGGAAACTGCTGGATGTTTTCCACGCGTGCCGCACGCCAACGGTAAATCGATTGCTTCTCATCGCCGACAACAGTTACGTGATGATAGTCGCCGCCGCACAACTGTCGAATAAGTTCGGCTTGCAGGTCGCTGGTATCCTGGAACTCGTCCACCAGAATGTGTCGAAACCGGGACGCGTAGCTGTCGCGCAACCCGGTGTCCTCGCGGAACGCGGCCACAACCAACGCGATCATGTCGGCAAAATCGATTCGCCCCAGGTGTCGCATGCCGGCTTCGATGCCGGTACGAACAGCGGTTATGGTTTGCAACTCCGCACGATAGTCGGGCAGATCTTCGTTGCGAACTGTGCCCAGCAACCAATCGTTACTAAGCCCCTGTTCGCGCAACGTCGTAGCCACTTTCGTATAGGTTTCGAACTTTCCCCCGAGCTTGCCGGGACCGGGGAGCGGTCGGTCTTCGTACGCCGGTAAACCTTCCAGTTTCCCGGCAAGAAATTGCCGTTCGACTCGCGCGCGAATTCGTGACTCTTCCACCGGCGATACCAGAGTTGTCGCCGGGTCGAGACCAAAGCCGGGTGCATTGTCCCGCAGCACTTGATACCCGAACGTGTGAAAGTTCATAACCCAGGAGTTTTCAAAACCACCGACATTCAACTGACCCAAGCGCTCACGAATCCGCTCGCGCATCTCGTCTGCAGCTTTAAGCGTAAATGTCAGCGCCAGAATCTGGTCCGGAGAAATCCCGTCCTCAACCACGAACTTTGTGTAGCGCTCGACCAGAACCCGGGTCTTCCCAGTTCCAGCGCCAGCGAGAACGTTGGTAACCGCATCGATCGGCCGATCGACGATGTGTTGCTGCTGAGCGTTCAGTTTCATCTACGAAGCAGTTCCTTGCACGCGTAGCAATCGTCACGATTTTCGGGAAAGTCAAACCCGTCTCGCTGCCCACAAATTTCATTGGAGGCCGCTACCAGATCGGCCTTCAAGCTTTCCAACTCTTCCGAGGTAAAGTGAGCGCGATAGGACTTGTTACAGCTGGGATACAGTTTTCGCTCGCGCATGCTTTCGTCGCCGACAAAAAAAGTCACAGCTACTGGTTTCTTTTCGCCGGTAGCCACCAGGTAAAGCGACAGCGCGGTCGGGAATCGCCCGTAGTGATGTTTCGCTGACAACAGATACATCGGCACTTGCCACTCGCGATCGGCGCCTTCGTAGCCGGCCAACGCTTTTTCTCTACGCTTGGTGGCACCGCGGCCTTCGTTCTGCCCGGTCTTGTAGTCAACGATCATCAACTCCCCGTTTTCCATGTGATCAATGCGGTCGAGTTTTCCCGAAAACATAAAACCATCGACAGGAAACCGCAGCCCTTGTTCCAGATCGATCGCGCTGACGCTGCCATCACGATCGAAATCGATTTCGGCGACGTTGAGCGCCATCTCTTTCAAGTGCTGCCGCATTGCGACACCGACCATGGTCTCCCGGGTAAACTCGCGGCTTTCAGACAAAACGTTTTCGACGATCTGACCGAAGTTGTCGCTACCCAGATCGCGCAGAGAGACCGAACGATCAAGTGCCTGGCGCACACCTTCTTCCATAACCGAATGCAGAAAACTTCCCAACAGCGTGTAAACAGTATCCGGTCGTTTGACACCCAACGCGCGTTCATAAAAAAAATGACGCGGACACATGGAGTAGTTTTTTAGCGCCGATGGACTGAGAGCTTCGATTTCCAGGCGTAGCGGCCGACGCTCCGGCTGCGTCGAAACCCACGCGCGTGGAGTGGCAAACGCGGGGCCTGACAGCGACAATGGCTCGCGCGTCGCAACCTGGCTGTGTGCAAACAAGTGGTGCGGAACGGCCAGGCGTTGAACCAAGCCCGCAACGGGAATCTGATTCAGGATTGTAGCCGGCGCCTGATACGCCTGATCGGCGTACTTCTTCGGCGCAGTAATGATTAACTTGCTACCCGTGCGTGAAATCGCCGAAAGGAGTAACGCGTGTTCCTGACGGTCACTGTCACCGCGCCCGGTGGCGGCAAAAATGTGAATATCCGCCTCGGGCATGGCGTCGTCGAAGAGTCGTTGCGCGGCTGCGATGGGCAGGTAGCGATTCGTGGGCGGCGGCGCCGGGCAAAGTCCTTCGGCGCAACCCAAAACGAACATAATCTCGGCGCTGCGACTGACGTCACTGAGTTCGCAAAAATGCACACCCGTTGTCGAACGGGATGGGCGTCTCCCCAGAGAATAGAAACCGGCGAAAGCCTCCAGGTCAACTGCCGCGCCCGAACGTAGCACCGCCGCGCAAAAGCGGTGCCACAGATCCAGCAAGACGTCTACCGCGCGCCGGGCGTCGGAATCTTGCGTCGATCCCGCCGTCGCTTCGGCCATCGGCACCAAAACATCGTTAATAAGTTTTAACAGGTCGGCGTGACGACCGCGACGAACCAACTCTGTCATCGGCCGGGAAAGGAATGACACGCGACGATCGACACGAACCGCAGAGGGAGCTTCGTCGACACCGGTCGCCACTCGCACGCGAGAATCGAACGCGGCAAAAAAGGGCGACCGCGCAACTCGATCGCGACGAGTGTCACTCCACGGGTTCGCGGCGAAACGGATTACATCTTCGAGGAACGACTCCCAAGCGGACAACGCGGGCGCGTCGGTCCTTAGCCCGATACCCTGCGACCACATCGCCGACGCCAGCATCGGTCCGTAGCGCTGTGCCTGCCGAGCCGCAATCACGATACGCTCCGGGCGAGTTCCACTGGCGATTGCCTCTCGGCATTGGTTCGCCACCCACGCGACCTCCGCGTGGTCGTCCTCGGCAATTCGCATCTCAACATTAGTGTCCGTCACAACCGGTTCGGACGCATAACCCTCCGGGTCTAGCTGCTCGCTGGCCGCTGCGACCGCGCGCAACACCGGGACCATGCTTGCGTCGGGTGCAATCCACGGTAGTCGATGATCGGTTACATCGTAGTCGTTGGGGAAACGCTTCGCGGCAAAACGACTACTGGTTCCACGTCGCCCGAAACGCGCGCCCGCCGGGTCAACAAAAGCGGTGATCGCCGCCTCGCCGCCAGCGGGTGCCACTGCCCGAACAAGCGCGTACTGCCCGGGGTCGATGTCATGAAAGTCGTCGATCAGGAGCACACGGGTGCGTGCCAACGGATTCGCGCTGGGCGCGTCGGCCAGGTGGCGCACGGCGTGCCAGGTGATGTCATGATAGGTAGCGAGGTTGTGGCTGGCGAGCTCCTGGGCGTAACCGACAAACATCGCGAGTAAATCCCTAAGACGTGGGTCCTCGCAACGTTCGACCCGTCGGGCGATCGCCGCCGACGCTACGCCGTTTTGCTGGAGCGTATGAAAAAACGCCAGAACCGTTCGGCGAAACGACTCGGTGGTCGAGATGTTCTTGAAGTCGCTTACCAGTGTGGCGTCGCGCAAAACCGATTGCAGGAGTACGTGCTCTTCCGGTTCGGCAATTAACTCGGGCGCGTTCGCCAGTCCTTCGAGCACTTGCGTCGCCAATCGGTGATAATTGAAAACACCAGGCCGTCCAATGCGCGCCGACCCCGGCGAAAGGAGCGCCGCGGCAATAGTGTCGACCGCGCCCGCGCCGTAGGTTAGGGCCGCGACCAGATTGTGTTGATTACCGATCTCGTGGGCGTAACGTTGGAATCTCTCAACTAACGCCGAGGTCTTACCGGAACCAGAACAACCCCACACTCGCAGGTGAGTTGCCGGCAGGTTGGCAATGTCTTGGATGGCTTGTTGGCGTCGTCCCATGGGCTCCCGTCGTCTTCGTGATTGCAGTGTAGCAAATCAAGATGACGTAGCCCAGACACGACTACTGATCTATTTCGAAATCGGCAGGAAGGTCGAGGTCTTCCAAATCCAACTCGTCGTCGAAGTCTTCGTGGTCCCCGGGAGCTAGAACCGGCGACTCGTAAAAGGGGTCTTCGTGTTCGCGGGCGGCTTCGATAGTGCGCATCATCGCTTCCCCCGCTGCGCGGACTTGCTCCAGCGCTGCGGAGTCGGGATCGGCAGCGGCCAATTCAAACGCCTCTAAGAATCGATGGTAGAGCGGAACGGTCTGCTCGGAAAGCTGCTTTAGCAAGTCGCGAGACATTGCGACCCGGGCTGTGCGGTCACGTTCGACGGTGGCCGCGGTTTGATTGAGGTGCAAGTAAACCCGCGCCAGTAACTCTTCAAACTCGTAAGGCTTAACGACGTAATCATCGGCCTTAAACCCGAAGCAGCGAAGCTTATCCGAGATCGCCTCCCGAACCGTCACCATAATCACCGGGATTTCGCGTGTGGTAGCGATTGCTTTGATGCGCTTGACCGTCTCGAACCCATCCATTTCTGGCATCATGAGGTCCATCATGATCAGGTCGGGTACTTCGGTCTTTAGCACTTCCATGCAGTCGACACCAGAAAACGCCTGCAGCACCTCAAAGCCCTCGGCCATCAGGTTTAGCTTGGTTATCTGTTGAATATCTGGGTCGTCGTCAACTACCAGGATCTTCGCGTTGCGACCCAGCTCCTTTACGGAGCTGTTCTCCGACATAGCGGCCTCCAGCACAGAGCGATCGGTTTTGGGTTCCGATTTGGTCTTCGGCTCGTGGGCGGAAGGTCTTTAATGGTTTCTTATGGTCGCTTAGACAGGCGTCGCGGGCGGATTCTCCACGCCGCCGCCGGCACCATCGGAGGCGTCCTGGAGCGAATTCAGCTCCTGAGCCATCTGGTACTGGTGGAACGCGAACACAAACGGTAGCAGGATGTAAGCGAGGCCAAACGTAATCAAAAACGCCAGTAACGAAACTCCAGCGGTAACCCAAAACCAGTTCCGCTGGCCAAGATACGCGTAGCCGATGGGCCCCAGGAACAGCCAGCCAAGGCTGAATCCAAGAAAACCGGCCAGGCCGGGGCTTTTGGTGGTCTTCTGAGGACGTAGCGCCAGAAACTCGCTGTCCTTGAGCGAGGCGAACGAACTTCGAATCCGACGCCCGCAGTGAACGCAAAGCTCGGCTCGCTCGTTAACCTCTTTTCCGCAGTATTTACAGTACATGTTTCTACCTCAAATGATGCTGCACGTTCTAATACTACGTAAAACTAGCCACAAGGTTACCCGTCAAATAGCTGTAGGTTGGCACGGGCGGTGGAATTGTCTGGGTCCAGCTCCAAAACCTTATTCCACTGGGCTTTAGCGTCTTTGATCCTACCATTTTCGGCCAGGATCACACCATAGTTATTCAGCACATTGGGCCGGTCCGGCGCGGCTGCGGCCGCTGCGGCCAGATGGGCCACGGCGGCACCTTTTTCTCCGACCGCCCGCAGCGCTAACCCCAGTGTCTCCTGCAGGAACGAGGTCTCGACGCCAGCGACCGTTGCCGTCGGAGACACCACATCGAGCGCGCGCAGGTCCGCCAGCGCCATGTCGGCCTGATCAAGCTCCACCCGGGCACGCGCCACGTACACGGTCACTGCCGGATCGCCTCCCCCGCCTGCCTCCACCAGCATCCACGCGCCCAACGCGTCCTCATACCTTCCCAGGTTCTGATACGTCTCCGCCAGTCGGCGCTGAGTTTTTGGGTCGTCCGGATTTTGGTTTGCCGACGTTTGGAATTTCGCCAACGCGTCCCGGTGGCGGCCCGAACGCTGCAACGCGGTACCGTAGTTGCGATGAAACACAGCGTCGTCGGCTCCCAGATCCGCGGCGATCCCAAACATCTCCAATGCTTCATCAAGGTTGGAGTCACTAAGCCCCACAGCCAAATGCGCCGCATAGGTTGGCGATTCCGGCGCCAGTTCGTAGGCACGACGCCATTGAGCAACCGCCTGGGAATGGCGATTGAGATCAACCAGTGCCAACGCATAGTTGTGATGGGTTACCGGATCGGTGTCGCCGTACCGGGCGGCAAGTTCAAACTCGGTAAGCGCGCGCCCGACCTTCCCCTGGTCGAACAGCAGACGCGCAAGATCCATGTGCGAGTGATAGTCGGCGTAGGATAACCGAATTGCCTGCTCGTAGTTGGCAATTGCGTCTTTGGTGTTACCGGTCGCGGCCTGCGCTTCGGCGGTCATTGCGAACACCTGATGATCGGCGGACGCATCCTGAGACAGCGGCAATAGTACCGCAAGCGCTCCCGTGTAATCCTGGGTAGCCAAAAGGTTGCGGGCCCGGGTTTTGGCGGCATTCAGCTGGTCGGCCCGATCCGCGGCGGATTGGGAGCCTCCCGCTCGCGGTCCGCAACCGAGCAAACAAATCAGAACAATAAAAAGCGCGGGTTTCATTGCATTCAATATACAACGAACCCGCGCCTGACAACCACCCTCTGCGGGTTTAACGGGCGCGTTCCAGACGCGCGCGCAGCTTGCCTAGTTTAACATTCACCGGGTGGGAACGATCCAGAAAGGTAAGTACCGGCGGTCGCCGAATCCCCATTCGCGACAACTCGCTGGCTGCCATCGGATGAGTCTTGTCTTGTTTCCACGCCTCCAGAAACGCGCCATAGGCTTCACCGTTTTCGCCGCGCAAACGGTGGATGCGCCCCAGGATTACCTGGTTGACGGGGTTCTTGGGCTCGATCCGAATTGCCCGCTCGCACAGACGAACCGCCGACTCGAAGTCTTTACGATCCATCGCCAGACACCAGGCGTAGTGAGACAGGTATTCGGAATTATCGGGCGATATTTGCATCGCCTCTTCCAGAAAAGAAATGGCGGGCTTTAGCTGTTTCCGACTGATCATCTCCAGGGCTTTGTTGTAGAGAGTTTGCGATTCCAGCGTTTCGGTAGGTTGTACATCAACGGACATAGTCGAGCTCCTTCGGCCAAAACGAACGACGGTGACTCCTGACGCAGCATTGCAAGGTGCGTCTGGCAATTGCTCTCGGGAATGGAGGCGAGGGAGTGGCAGCAAGTCGCATACCGGCGCGGCATACACGCGGCCGGAGAGCGCTTCATTGCGCGTTTACCGGTTCAATTGGGGGTCAGCTGGGGGTCAACATGGCGTCGGTATGAACCATTCCGAGGAACACCGGACCATCAACGACTGCGGCGAACCGCGCTCGTTGCTGACGCAGAAAATAGTAGGCGCGACTAGCCGGCATGTTTCCATCAAAAACCAGAAACTGGTCGCTTGCGAAACCACTAACCGCTTCTTCGCCACGATTGCCCGCTACTGCCCGTCGCGCGTCTTCGACCGTCACCACTCCGCGCAACCCTTCCTCGTCGTCAACAATCGGCAATCGCTGCAGTTGTCGAGATTGCATTGCCGCCAGAGCATCCTGCACGGCAGTATGAGGAGCAATCGCGACTTGCGCACCCGGCACAACATCCCGCAGTACGCGTTCGCCCAAAATTGCACGCACTCGAATCTGTTGCTCTTCTTGCGCGCCACCAATAAAAATAAACGCGGCGATCACCGGCAGGATAATGAATGTCGAATTGACGAAACCCAGAACAACAAACGCCAGCGCGATCAATTGCCCGACACCGCGGGCGATACTGGTCGCTCGCAAGTACGGAAGTCGCAACGCCAGCAGTCCTCGCAACACCCGACCGCCGTCCATCGGAAACGCGGGTACCATGTTGAACACTGCCAATAGAATGTTAATGAAGCAAAAGTTGGCCATGGTGTCATTGGCCGCGCCGGAGCCTGGAACCAGCAACATGGCTACCAAAAACACCAACGCAAGAACCAGGTTGACGGCCGGGCCGGCGATAGCGACCTTAATCTCTTGCGCCGGTTTTTCGGGAATCCGTTCGGCTCGCGCCATCCCACCGATGGGAAGAAGAATGATGTCCTTGACCGGAATTCCGTAGCGCCGGATCATTAATGCGTGGCCGTATTCGTGCAGCACGACAAACAGGAACATGGCCAGGATGGTGACCGACGTGAGGAGCGCGGAGAACCACCCGGAGGCAAACCACGCCTGTACGCCAAAAACCGCCAGGATTAGGGGGAACGTGGCGTGAAGTTTTACGGGTATACCCGCGTAAGTACCGATATTTAAAGTAAATCGCAAGGATCTCCATCCCGTACCAAATCGCTCATCTCGTTGAAAATTAACGTTTTTCGTGATAAAATGCTACCCACACGCAGAATCTGACCCCACTCGGCATCTGCAGCAAACACAAAAGGGCTCAAATGCGACGCACATTCCTCTCGTTCGTGGTGTTGATGTTTGTCGGGACCGCCACCGCTCACGGCCTGGTTCATTTTGGCTTCGAACAGAAATATTTTAGCGATCCTCCCCAACCGGTTTTGGATCACTGCCTTCTGGAGAAAGATGGTGTGATCCATTTGTTCTATTTGCGTGGAAACCCCGCGCTTTCGATTGGTCACGCTACTACCACCGATCTGATTAACTGGACAATGCAGCCCCCGAAGCTCTCGACTGGCACCTGGGATGACCGTGCGTTGTGGGCGCCCGACATCTTCAAGTTGGGCGGCACCTATTACATGTTCTACACCGGCGTTAACCTCGCGTGGGCGCAACAAAGTGGCGTCGCGTTTTCCGTAGACCTCAACAACTGGATCAAGTATCCCAACCCGGTCTATCACCCCGATCCGGCCGCGTGGGCGTTGTGGTCTGACGACACCTTCGCGCACGGGCGCGATCCCCACATTCTAGAATGGAACGGGGAGTACTATCAGTTCCTGACCGCAAAAGATTGGGCGGGTAATGGTGCAGTTGCCGTAGGCAAATCGTCGGACTTGGTTAACTGGGTCGACCAGGGGCCCGCGTATGTTCACTACAACTGGCACGTTCTGGAATCGGTGTTCATTAAGGAACGCAACGACAAGTTCCATATGTTTTTTACGGAAGAAGCGGTCAACGGCACGTCGCATATGACATCCGACAGCCCAATCGAAGGCTGGGATATCGTCGGACGAACGATTATTGATATCGGTCACGCGCCACAGGTAAGCGATATTAACAACAGCGAAATCTTTTCGCGGCACAACGTCTACAACGACAACCACGGTAATTTCACCTATTTTCTTCGGTTTGACACGCTGTCGTGGATCGGAGATCAACCGGCGGTGCAACGACCGTGGGCACTGGAAAAAAACTGGGACCGCATTTGGGGCAGCGCGTTTACCACGCAGCCGGTGTTTCAAAACAATCCGTACGCGCGCGGCGAGAACGTTGACACTACCCACGTTGGCAACTGCTGGATCGGAAGCAAGGAGGCCTACACCGGCCCCATGGGATTTGGCTTTCCCGGCGCGTACCAGGGAGATTCGCGCACTGGGCTTATGCGTTCCATTACATTTACCATCGGGGGAAACTCGATGAACCTGCTGGTTGGCGGCGGCAACTATCCCAACACTTGCTACGTGGCGCTTAAAGATGCAATCAGTGGCGAGATATTGTATCGGGAGACCGGTAAGAATCAGGAAGAAATGGATTTGCGTAAGTGGAACCTGGTTCCCTACCGCGGGCGTAAGGCATACATTGAAATTCTCGACAACGAAACCGGCGTCTTTGGCCACATTAACGTCGACGAGATTCGCGAGTCGTCCACGATTCTAAACCCGGTTGTCGGTGACGGTGACACGCGTGATCAGCCCTGGTCGGTCGAAGTCGTCGTCGGGCAGCCTGAGTTGTTGGCAAATCATCCGAACCCGTTTAACCCGACAACAAACATTTCGTTTGTTCTGCAAGCAACCGCGCACGTGCGTATCGACGTGTTCGATGTAAAAGGTTCGCTGGTGGCTCGTGTGGCCGACGGTCGCTATCGGGCGGGTCGTGGAACCGTGACCTGGGATGGTCGTGACCACAACGGTAGTCCAATGGCGTCGGGCGTATATTTGTATCGTATGACCGCCGACGGCAATACCGTAGCAACACGAAAAATGCTTTTGCTCAAGTAGCCGTCTTTGACTACCCGAGTCTCACCCATTAGATTACGGCTATGAGGGTTTTTTCTGTACTGCTCCTGCTCGCGTCGCTAGTTGCGAGCACGCCAGCTCAAGCCGAGCGCGTGGATCCTGCGCGCGAGCGCCTGGGAATTCGCATGGGCTACATCGGCAGCAGCGGTTCGCTTAAGCAAGCGTTCGGCGATGGCCGTTACCAAACCCTTCACTTTAGCGAACGCATTAAAGCACCGGTTTGGCTGCAGTTTAAGATCGGCACGATAAACATGGGCAACCTGTTCGATCGGCAGATCCAGGAAGACATCAAGAAGCGCCTGCCGGCAACGTTTACGCTCGATCAGCTCTCGTCCGAGATGCAGTTTTCTTTTTTCAATGTCGGGCCGGAAGTTCTGTTCCCCGTTGGGGAAAGTTGGTGGGGGCACGCCGGTATCGGGATGGGCGTGTACTCGGTCGCCATATACTTTGACGACGGCATCCAGGCCTTCGATATTAGCGATCAGCACTTTGGGATTTCGGGGGCGGCTGGGCTGTTGATTCCCTTCATCGGCAACTTTGCCTGGGATATTACTGTCGCCGGGCATCAAATCTTTACCGGCGCTGACGAGACCAACTACTACAATATCTACACAGGTGGCGGCACCGATCCGCACGTCCTGCAAATTAGCGTCGGCGGTACACTAAGTTTGCGCTAGTCGTTATCGCTCGCGGTTGAGTCTGCGGGCGTTCCCACACCTGCCGCTGCAGCCTGATACAGCTTGTTTAATACGTCGCGCGCTGCTTCGTCGTCGGGACTTCGCTCGACGTACGCGGTCATTGCAGTGATTGCCGGCTGAACCTGGCGGAGCGTGATGTAGGTCATCGCCAGGTTGCGGTACGAAACCGGGTAGTCGGGGTCCATCGCAATGGCGCGCTGGAGCGTAGCGATCGCCTCGTCGTGTTGTTCGAGTTCCGCATACGCCGCGCCCAGGTTGCTGTACAGTTTTACGTAGCCGGGGTCAATTTCTAACGCCATCTGAAAAGCTCGCACGGCCTCGGCCGGTCGTCCCGCTTCCTGCAACGTAATCCCGAGGTTGTTGTAGGCCTCAATCATATTCGGGTCAAGCCGAATCGCAGCCTGATACTCCTCGGCCGCCGCCTTTAGCAGCTTTACCTGCTTTAAGGTTTGCGCCAGGTCGTAATGCACTCCCGGCACCGCATCGTTGCGCGCCAACGCTCGTTGATAATCCTCAATAGCCTTAAAGTTGTCTTTCGACGCTTTGTAAACAATCGCGCGCTGCAAATATCCTTCGTAGTAATCCGGAAAAATAGCGATGGCGGAGTCGATCGCGGTAATCGCTTCGCGATGGCGGTTCAATTCGCTCAAGCGGCGCCCGTCATGAATTGCTTCGCGAAACGCGAGCTGGCGCTTTTCCACCTGAAACAAACCGGGATACGAGGCTGCACCGACGAATAGAGCTACGAGAACCATTCCCGCAAGCGCCCGAGGCTTTTGCAGATTTCCCGCCAACGCGAACAAACCGGCGGCTGCAAACACGCACAATGTTGGAACAATTTGAACCCTATAACGAGCGGTAATAAAAAACACAATAATAGATGCGGCGTAAGCGAGTACGAACCCCAAGGGAACAATCAGGTTCCTTCGCTCGCGCAACAACGACACAATACCCAAAACCGCAAGCACCAGAATCATCCAAAACGAAACGAACAGTATTGCCAGCGACGGATAGCGCGCGCGGGCGCGGTAGAAATTTTCGATCTGCGGCAGTTCATAACCGTTAAAGAACATTGCAGTTTTGCGACCCATTAACGAAATCGCCGCCCCGGGGTGATCCTTGATCCAGGAAAACGACCGTTCAAACCAGTAGCGCGACAGTTCGCTGGGCTTTAGATCGCGACCCAGTTTACGCTCGATCTGTACGCGCGAAGTTGCGTCGCTGACAAAGTCTGTGTCTTCGGGAAGGTAGAAAATGCCAGTGGCTTTGTCGCTGTTACCGATGTAGAAGTTCAACCCCGCGTTCGACGTCACCAGCACCACGTCGCGACTGGCAACGTAGTTGTGAATTGTTGCCGGGAGCAATGCCACAAACACCGCGGCGGCGAAAATTGTCGGCCGTTTCCAGTTGGGCGCGCCGGGCAGCCCACGCCACGCATACCAAAGGACGATTGGTGCGAACGCCAGAATGTTGGCGCGTGCAAGTGCGGAAACACCCATCACCAAACCTATTACAACCCACGACCACCAGCCCGACTCAGCACGCTGACGAATCAATAGCAAAACCAAAAGTGTGTTTAGCAGCGTCCCCAACCATGCCATCAGCAACTGACCCTCGTAAAAGGTCAACGCGCCGTAGCCTAACAGCAACACCGCGGCCACCAGACCCGCCGCGGGACGCAGTAACCGCGCGCCCAGATGATAGGTCAGAACAACCGTCGTCGCGCCACCGACCATTTGTATTGCGCGAGTCCAGGTAAAGTCGTGGCCGAAGATGCTATAGATGACCGCGAGCACGTACGGATACAACGGCCCCATGAAGAAAGCTTCGCGGCGAGCGAGGTTTCCGGCCAGAATATCGCGCGCGGTTTGATCGTAGTACCTGGCGTCCATAATGGGCGCCAGCACTTCAATCGCGTCGCGGCTTTGGAATACGTAGAGCAGTTTGACAACAACCGCGACCGCGAAAAGCACCCATATCCAGTTGGGATGGCGTTCCAGGAAGCCGTCGATTCGATCCAGATGGGACGAGATCAGGTTGGGGCGGTTTTGTGTTGGGCTTGGCTCCATGCGTAGCGTAAGCTAAAGGTTCACCGTTTTCGCGGCAAGCAATGTTTCAAGGTCGTTCACGAAAGGGACGCTATGTCGACGCGCGACGAGCTGTTTCAGTGCATCTACACCCAGTCATTCAAACGGGGTGACTTCACGCTGGCATCCGGCCAGAAGAGCAACTACTACATTAACGGCAAGTTTACCACGCTGGACGCGCGTGGCGCGTACCTGATCGGTCGAATCTTTCTGGCGATGCTCGCCGACGACACCCCGGACGCGGTTGGCGGGCTCACGCTGGGTGCCGATCCTATTGTCGGAGCGATGCTGGCGATGGCGGGGCTAGAAGACATGCCCCTGAAGGGGTTCCTGGTGCGCAAAGAAGCCAAAGGCCACGGCACCCAATCTCTAATAGAAGGTCCGTTAAGCGAAAGAGATCGCGTCGTTATTATCGAAGACGTCGTGACTACGGGCGGTTCGTCGCTGAAAGCCATCGACGCAGTCGAAGCGTTGGGTTGCCAGGTTAAACGAGTGTTCGCGGTAGTGGATCGCGAGCAGGGAGGAAAAGCAAATCTGGCCGAGCGCGGCATCCGGTTGGAATCCATCTTTACGGCGAGAGAACTGCTCGACTACGAACCCGCCGCGTAGCTTAAAGCAGATGTTGGTGGCGGTGAAGAAGTCGCGCCAGAACGTGAACCCCGGCGAGAATGGTGACGGTCGCCACGGCAGCGACGACCAGCGGTCCCGCGATGGGAATCCATCCCAAAGCAAAGTTCGCCCCGGTAGCCACCGCCACAAGTCCCGTTAAAAGAAGCACCGAAACCCAGTATTCGCCACCGAGCACGCGATAGGACCGCACCAACCCAAGTGGTTCGAGCGCCGTAATCCTCCACCGCGACGCACCTGCTCGCACCACGATGGCTGGCATGATTGCCAGCACCGCCAGAACAAAAAGCACCACCATGATCGGGCTTCCGGCGGCGTAAAGCGCGGCCGACTCGTTCTTGCTCTCAATCAATGCCATGAGCGCGGCGATACCGACGAAAGCACCCACCAACAAAGTCAAACTGACCAACGACGTTACCAACGGCATTACGGCAGCGCCCAACCAGTCATCCTGATAGTCTCGCCCCACGGGCACCCGCGACTTCCGGGCAGCGGTACCCACCGCGCCTATTCCCCAGCCAAGAGTAATGCCGCCAACGAACACGGCACCAAAGGGAACATACCAGGCAACAAAACAGGCAGCGAAAAGCGCGGCCAATGTCACCCACCCGGCTTCAAGAACGAAACCCGCCATGTCAGAAAAGTCATCCCAGGGCGCTGGCTCCCGATCGAGGTATCGGAAAGATCGACACTCACCGGCCGAGAAACGTTTTTTAACTTCTGTGGCAACGCGCGCATCGAAAGGCGCGAAGTCCAGCGCGTCTTGCAGGTGTTTGCGAACCGCCGAACGGTCCCGGCGTTCGTGAGCAAGGTTGGCCAGGTCTAGTAGGGTGTGGATGTCGGGGCCGCCGGTTCGAACGCTGTCCAGGCCTTCGGCGTAGGCTTCTTCCAGTCGCTCCAACTCTTCTTCGCTTAGTTGATCACCATCGTCGGCGGGTCCAACCCGCCCGAACTCGAGCGTAGGGTCGGCTTCGCCAAGTAGCACCCAGTCTTTGGACTCGGGACGGAACAACTTGGCCTTGGGCGTCAGGTCGCCGCGCTGGCACATGCGTTCGATCTCGCGCCAGCTCCACTGCTCTTCGGCGGTAGCACCCTCGGGAATAATGAAATGGCTGGTATTCGTAGTGGACGTTGACATAGGCCTCCGGGCACACAAAGCAGGGTCTGTGCCAGCGGAGCGGCCGCAAAAGCAAAAGCCCCGAACCAGATGGGTCCGGGGCTTTACCGAAGGTCTTTGTTGCGAAAGGGGTTAGCCCATCCGGCGGGTGTACAGGAAAGCACCCACGCCAGCCATACCGGTGATCAGGAGAACCCAAGTCGAGGGCTCCGGTACCGGGTTGACGCCGCCACCACCGCCACTGCCACCAGACGCCTTAATGATGACGTCGTCGTAGTTACCGTCGGAATGCGAGTTGCGGCGATCCATGCCTTCCCACGCGATAATCATCTGACCCGAGTTTTCCGGATCCTGGAAGAACAGCGCCTGGGTGCCACCCGGATTCCAGAAGTTACCGTTGTAGGCACTATAGGAGTAACGAGTACGCCACTGGTTGTTCTCTTTGCGCTGGAGGTAGAACCCCTTGCTGTCGTAAACGCCGTCGAAGGCCACACGCTTGGTGGAGCCTACCGATGCGTTGCGACCGAATACCTGGTGGTGCGAGTTAATCGTCCACGGACCGTAGTCGTAAGACTTCAGGTATCCAAACTTGTATTGGGCGTCCGTCGCGCGGCTCAGAAGTTGGAACTCCATGATACCTTGCAGCCGGAAGTTAAGATCGGTCTGGTAGTCGGCCACGTTAATGTGGCTGAGTCCCATGTTGTTGAATTTTGCTTGCAGGGCAGAGCCGCCACCGCCGCCGAATACACTCGCGTGAGCCTGAGCGCCCACGAGCGCCATTACGGCGACCAACAAAACGAACACACTGCGCTTCATATTAAATTTGCCTTTCAAAGCCCTCGGTTTCGCTACTTAAGCGGATTGAGACACTGGATGCTATTGCACGAACGATACCGAATCGGCGATTTTGCACGCCGCACACCATTTCGTAAGTTGTTGTTTTACAGCATCTTACATGGTAGTGTGTGTTTGCTATACCGGAATAAATCCACCATAACAAAAGCCGTGTGACCTGACCCAAAACCCCATGATTTCGAGTGGTTCCTGGGGAATTCCTCCCACCGCCGTGACCGGCTAAGTTGCGGTCAGTCAACAACCTAGAAGAGTTTACCCGAATTCGACTGGCACCGTCAACCCGGTTTGTCGCTTACGGACGGGGCAAAAAGAAAGGGACGGCAAAGCCGCCCCTTTCCAGGAAATTATCGGGCAAGGTGACTATTTCTTGACCGACTTCAGTTGAATCGAGAGTCCCTGAGCTGGGATGTCCTGCTTTACGTACATGTGCGGCGTGTCTTTGGTGACGAAGTAGATGACCTCTCCCTCTGGCCGCTTGACCTTGATCTTGTAGGTCGCGTACGAGCCCGCCGGTACCATCAACTCCTCTTCGCCCAGCACCTCAATCTTGATCGATTGCAAGGAGCCGGTTTGGGTGTCGATGACCGGGAATTCGAATTTCTTTGTATCTGCCAGCGGCAGGGTCGCGATCACATACTCGATCGAGTTGCCCAGCAGAGTTCCCTTTACCAGGTCGGTGTCGATCTCTTTCTCGCCGTCCTGGCCATTCACCATTCCCGTCGCTTTGTTGCCGGCAATCGCGATGTCGGCCGACATAGCCGTCGGTCCGGCTTGCATCGAAAACTTGTAGCTCTTGGGCTCAAAATTGTTGGTCCCAAACGCCATTTCCTCGGACAACGAAATCATACCCGTAAGGCTGGAGCTAACGTTAAAGTCCTCGCCCGCACGAGTAAGTTCGACGTTGAGATCGCCCAGGTTCATGCTTTCCTGCATCATCACCTGATAGGTGGCGCTCATGTCCCGCAACGCGGCGGTATCAAAGTCGTAGTCGCTTTCTTTGATCAGCAACTCATCTTTCTCCAGCGGTGCGCCTTCGATGTCGTAAAGCGCGATCGAAGCGATCGGCTCAACTTTGTCGTAAACCTCGGTCGCGTCGCCAACCAGCACAAGTGCCAGTCGGTCCGGCATTACATGCTTCTTCATTGCCATCTGCACGTCTTCGACTTCTACGTCGGCAATTTTCTCGCGGTACGATTCCAGTTGCTTCTTACCCAGCCCCAGGAGCTTGGCAGTCGCAATCTGACCGGCAATCTGGTTGGGCGTTTCAATGGTCGTCGGGAAGTTACCAATCAGGTAAGACTTGGCGTTGGACAACTCATGTTCTTCAACCGGTTCATCGACAATTCGCGTAATCTCGCCGACCAGTTCGACCAGCGCGCTGTCGGTGACTTCGGTCCGCACGTTGGCGGTAGCACGAAAATATCCGCGATCCTGCGACTTGGTGAAGTTACTGTAAGCGCCATACGTCCAGCCCTTCTCTTCGCGAAGGTTCATGAACAGGCGACCTGTCGCGCCGCCGCCGAGGATCCGGTTGGCGACGGTTACGGCCGGCCAGTCTTCGTCTTTGGTTTCCAAACCAATGTGACCGACATACAGGTTGGTCTGTACCGCACCCGGTCGATGATAAAGCGAGATGTTCTTGGCGGTGCGCTCGGGAGCTTCCGGATAGGCAACCGTGGTCGGTTCACCTGCGGCCCACTTGCCGAAGTGCTTATCGACCGCCTTTTTGACTTCTTTCGGATTGACATCGCCAACCACAAACAGCAAGGCGTTGTTGGCAACGAAGTTCGTTTTGTGAAAGTCGACGATGTCGTCACGGGTAACGGCTTCAACCGTCTCGACGGTTGCCGCGTTGGCGTAGGGGTGATCACCATAGATCACCGACTTGAAGTGGCGATCGGCCATTGCACCCGCGTCCGACAACTCGAACTCGAGCCCGGTCTTGATGCGCTTGCGCGCTTCTTCCAACTCGTCTTCTGGAAACGTGGGATTCATGACGACTTCCGCGAGGTACTCCCAAGCGACGTCAAGGTATTCACTAAGAATCGACACGCTGAGGCTGGTAACGTCTTCGCCCGCGCTAGCGTTGAACGAACCACCGTAGGATTCAATCCACGTTGCCAGCTCTTCGGAGTTACGCGAATTGGTTCCCTTGTTCAGCAACTCACCCACGAAACCAGACAGGCCAACCTTGCCTTCGGGATCCGCGGTAGCGCCGGTCTTTACCGCCACGTAGATCGTAGCGATGGGTTGTTCGTGGTGCTCCACAACAACCACTTGCAGCCCGGACTTGGTGTCGAACTCCTTAAACTTCGGAAACGACAGCTTCTTCATCTTGGTCGGAGCCGGCGGCTCCTCTTTAGCCATCGCAGGCGCGGTAATCAATGCGACCACCGCCAGTAGCGACAGAATTTTCATAAAGTTTTTCATGATAGTTGTCCTCCGCTCCTACGAGCTCTCTTTGGCCGGGGGCATCGCCACCACGACCGTACTGTTGTCTTTGGAGAGATATTTTTTGGCTACGGCTTGGATGTCCGCGACGGTGACCGCCATGTACGCGTCCAACTCTTTGTTGATGTAGCTCAAGTCATCGTGGAACAGAATGTAGTGGTGAATCGATTCGGCCTTGGACAGGACGGTTTGACGATCCTGAATGAATCCCGCCTTGAACTGAATCTTGGCCTTTTGCAATTCGTCTTCGGTGATGCCATTGGTACGAATCTTTTCGATTTCTTCGAGCACCAGTGACTCGCAGGTCTCAATATCGACACCAGCATTGGAAGCGGCGATGACACGAAACAAGCTCGAACCCAGGCGACCGTCGACCCAACCGAACACGCCAAAAGCGGCTTCTTCGTCTTTGACCAAACGCTTGTGGAGGCGGCTGGACTCGCCGTCGATCATGATCTTTGACAGCAACGACAGCGCAGGCGTTTCTTCGCTCTTGTGCGGCGGGATAATCCAACTCATAAACGCGGCCGGGACGTTTGCCTTGGGATCGTCTAGCACCTGGCGAACGTGTCCTTTGTTCAACGGCTCTTGCGGGCTCGGCACCGGAATCGGTTCGGCGCCCGCAATGTCGCCAAAGTATTCTTCGACCATCTTCTTAGTGTCTTTGATGTTGATGTCGCCAACAATTACAAGCACGGCGTTGCTGGGCTTGTAGTAGCGATCGAAGAACGCCTGAACGTCTTCGACTTCGGCCGCGTCGAGGTCGTCCATTCTCCCAATGACGGTGTGCATGTACGGCGTGGCGTGGCGGTAACTAAGCGTGTCCGAAGCCAAAAAGCTAGCGCCGTAGGGCTCGTTGTCAATACGCTGGCGACGCTCTTCTTTTACTGTCTCGCGTTGGTTTTCGAACTTCTCGGAAGTAACCACCAGCGAGCGCATGCGGTCGGACTCCAACCACAACCCAAGATTAAGTCGGTTGGCTGGAAGGATCTCCCAGTAATTGGTTCGGTCCTGCGTGGTTGAACCGTTCATGGTTCCACCAGCATTGGACACGTGCTCAAAGTGCTCGCCCTTGTCGATGTTAGCCGAGCCCTCGAACATCATGTGTTCGAACAGGTGTGCAAAACCACTGCGGCCCTCTTCTTCGTAGCCGCTGCCCACGTGATACCACACGTCGACCGCAACCACCGGAACCGAGTTGTCCACAGACATTACGACCCGCAAGCCGTTGTCCAACGTAAACTCTTCATAATCGATGAAGCCCGCCTTTTCGTCGGCAACTCCCACCGACACCAAAAGCGAAAGCGCCATCAGCAATACGCCTAGCCGTTTCATATATCCTCCTCATAAGGCTGCCCAAAATGGATTGCCCGAATTGCCGCCGTAGTCGTCGATTTGTAGTCTTGTGAGATGAAAACTTTTCTCGCGAGCGTGGGGTAACGGGAGCCCAAAACTACCGGATTTCGCCCCCCCCGTCAACGAGCCGAGGGGGGCAAAAGCGGTTGCCTTAGTAACTCTTAACTCTAGGTCTTACGGCTAAATTTGATTGCGGTTGCCTATTTTTTTACATACGATCACAGGGCTCGCGGAGTGCTTGCCTCAACCGCACCACTGGTCCCTCAACTTATTATTATTACATGACTTACGAAAGCCACAACGGGCGCTCCGTAGACCCTGCCAATGCCCCAACCGAACCGGTCGAGTTTTTCTTCGAGGGGCGGCGAATGCAGGCTCGCTCGGGAGATTCCTTGGCCAAAGCTCTCGCCGGGAATCGCGTGACCACCCTCGGTCACAGCGTCAAGTTCGGACGGCCCCGCGGCGTCATGTGCGCGCGCGGACGATGCTCCGCGTGCCTGGTCGAAGTTGACCGGGAGCCAGGGGTTAAAGCCTGCGTCACGCCGGTGCGAGCAGGAATGCGGGTCGTTCGCCAGGACTTCAAGCCGGCATACGGTTTCCTACTGACCGCCGCGATTCGGTACCTACCATTTCCTGCCGGGTTCTATTTCCGCTTCTTCCCCAAGCCCAAATTGGTGCGCGAGATGTTTTTGGCTACCTTGCGTGGCATGGCGGGCGTGGGTCGAGTTGATCCAGGCAACGCCCGCGAACTAACTCCGGCAGCCGACGACCCCGGACGACTGGCGCGCTTGAAGCCGCACTACGACATTGTTGTAGTTGGCGCAGGTCTTTCCGGCCTGGCCGCAACCGCCGAGCTCGCACCCGGCGGCCGCGACATTCTCTGGGTAAACGACTACTACCACGAGTTCGGCCATGGGGCCGGACCAACCAGCGACGACCTTGGTCGGCGCCGTGGAGACATGCTGGCAACCGTTGCCCGACAAGACAACGTTACGCGAGTGTTCGGCACAACCGCTCAGGGTTTTTACCCCCCCAACGAGTTGTTGTTGGAGCAGGACTTTCACACCGTCGGTCCCGAACCATCCAATCGAGCCAAGACTCGAGTCGTTACGGCGAATCACTTTATTTTTGCCACCGGCGACCACGACGTCGTGCCGCTGTTTGCCAACAACGACTTGCCCGGTGTCTTCGGCGAGCGGGCACTGCGTTTGCTGCTTACCCGCGACGGCTGGATACCGGGCAGGCGGGCGCTCGCCATCGGTGACTCACCTGGTATCCAGCGCGTGCGAACACTGCTGGAGAAGTTTGGTGTCTCGATCGCGACCGCGCTTACCGTCGGCGACGCATCATCCCCGCGGTTGCTTTCGGCGGACGGCGACGAGTGGGTACAACGTGTGCGCTACATCGACGAAACCGGCGCCCAACAAACAATCGGTTGCGACCTGGTGGTGGCTGCATTGCCGGGCCAACCCGCGTTCGAGCTCCCACAGCAAGCTGGTTTTGGTTACACGTTGTCCGACGATGCGCGTCCCGACATGCGTGTGATGATTCCCAATGAACGGACAATCACAACTGACACTTCGAGCTGTCATGTCATAGGCGGCGCGGCGGGAATTCGCGATCGCAACGATCGCGTATCCGACGCAGTCGCGGTGGCCCGGCGGTTACTCACGGAGCGGGCCCATGGGTAAAACCATCCTGTGTCATTGCGAAGACATTGCGCTCGACGAATTGTTCTCTGCACTTCGTCAGGGCTACGGCGAGATCGAATCGCTAAAGCGTTACACCGGTATCGGCACGGGAAAATGCCAGGGCAAGTGCTGTCTTGCGCAAACCTTGCAAACGCTGTCCACGCCGGAAGCGCAATCGGCAATCCGCGCAGGCGCGCTAAACGGACCGGGAGAACCGCTGGGCGGTGTCGACGCGGTACGCTTGGAAGACGCCATTCGCATTCCCACAATCCGGCAACCAGTTATTCCGATGCGAATCGACGACATCGTCGACGCGGGCGATCCGGGAGACCAGAAGTGAAACGTACCGCCGAAATCATCATTGTTGGCGGAGGCGTAAACGGCTGTGCCGCGGCCTACAATCTGGCCAAACGGGGCATGCGCGATGTAGTGGTACTGGAAAAAGGCTACCCCGGTTGTGGCGCCACCGGGCGATGCGGCGGCGGGATTCGCCAGCAATGGGGTATGGACGCGAATATTGTTCTCGCCCGCGAGAGCGTAAAAATGTTCGAAAACCTCTCCGCCGAATTGGGGTTTAACACGTTCTTCCGCCAGGGCGGTTACCTCATGCTGGTTCACGACGATCGCGAGCAGGAACTTGTCGAGCAAACTATCCCGCGACAGAATCAGTTGGGCGTGCCGACCCGGTATCTTACCCGAAAAGAAATCGCGAGCTTCGTGCCCGGGTTAAATGTGGCCGACGTTATTGGAGGCGCTTACTGTCCAACCGACGGCACCGCCTATCCCTACGCAGTATTGTGGGGCTATGCGGAAGCCGCACGACGCCACGGGGCGCGAATTTACTTACACACCGCCGTTAACGACGTCCGACGCGAAAACGGTGAGTACGTAGTTACCACCGCAAACGACACCTTCCACGCACCTCGCATACTGAACGTCGCGGGCGCGTACACGCGCGACATTGCGGCGATGCTCGACATCGATATACCAACATATCCCGTCAAACATGAAATCGCGGTAACCGAACCGCTAAAACCGTTCTTGGAACCAATGGTGATTTCGATCAAGAAAGGTTTCTATTTTTCGCAGTCGTTGCGGGGCGAAATTGTGGGTGGTATCGGACTGGATGATGAACCGACATCCTACTCAACCAAATCATCGCCCGAGTTCTTGTTTAAGTACGCGTCGGCGTTGCGTGACGCCTTTCCCGCCCTGGGAAAGGTTCGTATCATCAGACAATGGGCGGGGTCGTACGACATGTCCCCCGACCACCGTCCGATTATTGGCGGCGCG
Source organism: uncultured bacterium (assembly GCA_964588695.1). Classification (GTDB taxonomy): domain Bacteria; phylum Krumholzibacteriota; class Krumholzibacteriia; order WVZY01; family JAKEHA01; genus CAZPQK01. The sequence continues at coordinate 24,558 of CAZPQK010000006.1, read as the reverse complement.
GACGGCATGGAAGGGTACTTTCACGCGTGTGGATTCAGCGGTCATGGCTTTATGTTGTCTCCGGTAGTGTCCAAGCTCCTGGCGGAGCTGATAACCGGAGAGGAGCCATCGCTTGACATCGAAGACCTTCACCTGCGCCGGTTTCAGGCCGAAACACTCGCTCACGACCCCTACGTGGTCGGCTAGCGGAAACTACGTTTGACACCCGCTCGCCGCTGGCGCTAACCTGCCGTCAGTCTGTCCGAACCCATACTCATTATGTCGTTTAACCGCTCGATAAGTCGTCTTCTTTCGCCCGCGATGGCCGTGATCGCTGTCGGCGCGGCGCTGTGGTTTTTGCGCGATTTGCCAGCCGCTGCTTCGATTACCGCCGCCGCTATCATCGCGTTGGCCGGAGCTTGCCTGCTGCGTTCCCCCGCGGGAACGGTGGCGGCCGCTACCGGCATTGGCTTCCTGACCTGGGCGCACCTGTCCGGCAATCCGTTACCGGTCGAGCAGATGGTAATGGCTGGTCTGGCCGCGTTTGCCGCGGTAGTGGTTGACTGGGCAATGCACTCCCGACGCGCCAACCGGGGTATGCGGTCGGAGGCCACCAGCGCAAACGAACGGGGCAACTTCTTCCGCGAGCGGTCGCACCTGTACAGCAACATATTGCACGCCGTGCCCGACGCCGTTGTCGTGATCGACCGCGATGACGTTATCCAGTTTGTTAGCCAAAACATCATTCGTTTTGCTGGAGTCGAAAGCGAGGCAATGATCGGCGAACGAGCCTACGACGTTCTCGCGTGCCAGGAAGAGCCCGAACAGAAAGCTCTGCACCAGGAGCGGCGTCTGCAAGGAATCGCTGAGACTTACGAGTCGATAATTAAACATCCGGAACGCGGCGACGTTTTAGTGATGGTCAAAGTATCACCGTTTTATGACGAAAACGGCGAACGGGTTGGGGCCATCGGCATACTCAGTGACATTACCGAACTTCGCGCACGCGAGTTGCAGGAAGCGCGAGCCTTGCGAAAGTCGGAAGCCAAGTACCGCACCCTGGTCGAACACATTCCCGCCAGTATTGTTGAACTCGATCTGCAAGGCAAAATCCACTACAGCAGTCGCAATCTTGACACACGACCGCGACAAGTCGCCGGCCTGAACTACGTCGACCTGCTGCCGGAGAGCGAACACGCCGAATACCAGAAAGCGTTCGACCGAGCCGCGCAGAGTTATTCGGTGGCCAGCTTCGAAGCCGAGTTCAACGACACGGACGGCACCAATCGCTGGTGGCAACACCTCGTGATCCCAATCATGCAGGATGGCGAACTGGTCAAGATGCTCTTGATTGCGACCGAGACCACCGCGGCAAAGTCCGCCGAACTGGCGCTACGGGACGCCGAGGCTCGCATGCGCAAAATGGTTGAAGCGATTCCCGACCTCATGTTTCGCGTAACACCAGAAGGGCGTGTCACCGACTTGCACGCGCCCCACGACGCCGACATTGCGTCGCGCGGCCTGGTCCGGGTTGGCTCCACCCTCGAACAACTTTTACCCGAAGAACTGGCCGAGCTTGTGTACCTGCACATCGCGCAAGCCGAGAGTACCGGCAGTCTGCAAACTTTCGAATACGTTGTCGACATCGACAATCAACAACGCGCGTTTGAAGCTCGTGTGGTGGCGATGGAAAACGGCGAAGCAGTGGTAATGTCTCGCGACATCACCCAGCGGCGAAACACCGAAGAAGCGCTTCGTCAGAGTGAGGACCGCTACCGAGGCTTTTTTAAGGATGACCTTTCGGCAACTTATATCGCGTCTATCGATGGCACCCTCCTGGATTGCAACCCTGCGTTTGCGAAAATGTTTGGCTACCGAACACCGGCCGAGGCCCTGGCAACCCCAATCGAAAAGTTCTATCCCGAAAAGAACAATCGCGATGAGTTCCTGGCGCTGTTAAAACGCAAACGCAAGTTGGAACATTACGAAAGCGAACTCATTGGACGGCACGGCAAACCCATCCATGTGCTGTCAAACATTGTGGGCGTGTTCGATGACAACGATGAACTCGTCCAGATTCGCGGCTACATGGCCGACAACAGCGAGCGCAAGCATCTGGAAGAACAGCTACGCCACGCGCAAAAGATGGAAGCGGTGGGGCGTTTGGCTGGCGGCATTGCGCATGACTTTAACAATACGTTGACGTCGATTATCGGATACAACGAGTTGCTAATGTCGCGATTAAACCCGTCGGATCCGCTGTACAAGTACGCACGCGAGGTGATGCTGGCTTCCGATCGCGCCGCTGCTCTAACCAAACGACTGCTCGCCTTTAGTCGCAAACAGGTCGCAGAACCACGGGCCATCGATTTAAACGCGCTGGTGTTGAACATCGAGAAAATGCTCAAACGAACGATCGGCGAACAGGTCGAACTAAGCGTAATTGTCGACGCGTCCGTCGGTCGTATCGAAGCCGACCCCGGCATCATCGAGCAAGCGCTTATCAATCTTGCGGTAAACGCGCGCGACGCCATGCCCCGAGGCGGATCTCTCCGGATTGCCACCGAACGGGTAACTGGAGACCGCCGTAGCCTGCGACGACGCGTAGGCCTTGACGACGGCGACTACGTTGTCTTGTCTATAGCCGATACCGGTGTAGGAATGGACGCCGAAACCCAGTCGCACATTTTTGAGCCGTTCTTTACCACCAAGGCCCCGGGGAAAGGTACTGGGTTGGGGCTGGCAACCGTATACGGCGGCATTCAAAGCTGTGGCGGTCGCATCGAAGTAAAAAGTGCGCCCGACCGGGGAACAACGTTTCGTATTTATCTCCCCGTGACCAGCGCACAATCGCCCGCACCTAGAGCGGAAAAACAGCAGGTGCTTGACGCTGGCAGCGAAACCATTCTGGTCGCCGAAGACGAACCCGCCGTGCGGAGTCTCATCATCGATGTGCTGGAATCAAAGGGATATCGAGTTCTCGCCGCAAATGACGGACAGTCCGCCCTGCGCCATTTTCGCGACAATCGGGATCACATCCGCCTGCTCATTTCCGACATCGTGATGCCCACGATGAACGGACGCGAACTTGCGCAGGCGATCCTCAACGAAAAACCGGAGACGAAAGTGCTGTTCATCTCCGGTTACATAGGCGACGCCACCGTAAGGATTAGTGAACTCGCCGACGGAACGTCGTTTCTTTCCAAGCCGTTTACTTCGGGTTCACTCATCCGCAAGATTCGTTTCTTGCTCGACGGCGAATCTCACGCTATACGGGCGATCAAGCCTGGCGCTTCTTCAGGTCCAGTAATAACTCCTGTACCAGTTGATCCAGTTGATCCCGTACCTGACGAAACTTCGTCAGCGACATAGCAACCGGATCATCCACGTCCCAATCCACCAGGGTTCCGCGATAACCGGGCGGAACCAGATTCCTGGCTGGTTCCCCTCCCATCGCCACCACCATATCGATTTCGTCGAAATCGACGGTACGAATGTGATCCGACGTTTGCGCCTCAATATCAATACCAAGCTCCGCCATCACTTCGATCGCATCGTCACTGACGCGTCCAGTAGCATGAGTACCGGCGCTGCTGGGAACAACGACGTCTGCTCCGCGAGCGCGGGCAAAACCTTCGGCCATGGGTGATCGACACATGTTACCAATACACACAAAAAGAACTCTCGGCCTGGTGGTCACGGCTTGATCCCTCGATAAATGTACGCAACACCCCCGGTTAGCGCGCGATGGTCAACTCGCAATCCGGCGCCGTTCATGAGTTGTTGCATTTCGTCGTGCGAAATAAATGTCTCGATTGACGACGCCAGGTAGGTGTACGCCTCGGAAGAACCCGAGATAACTTTCCCCGCAACCGGCAGCACTTTACCCAAGTAGAATTTATACGCACTCAGGAACAAGCCGGGACGTGGCGGGAAAAACTCTAGTACCAGAACGCGCCCGCCTGGCTTTACCACCCGGGTTAGTTCGGCGATACCGGCGGCAAAGTCCGGTAGATTACGCAGACCAAAGGCAATAGTGGCGGCGTCGAACGTGTTATCGTCGCACGGTATTGCCAGGGCGTCACCCTCCAGCAGGTTTATCTTTTCGCGTTTACCGTCGCGCGCGATCTTCTCCTGCCCAATTGCCAGCATCCCGGTCGATGGGTCCAACCCGACGACTTCCACGTTGCGGCGGCGGGCAAACTCGAGCGCCACGTCAGCCGTACCTGTCGCGCAGTCCAGCACCCGGTCAGATGAGTTCACTTCGCTCATCTCCACCAAAACGCGGCGCCACTTTTTGTCGATATTGAAACTCAACACATGGTTGAGCAAATCGTAGCGCGGCGCGATTGACGTAAACATTCGCGGCGTATCAGTCTTTTGAATCGGCGAGGTCATGGCTTTTGCGTTAAACGATACAGTTGGGTGGCGCGGCCGCTGGGATCGTGTCGACACACCAGCAACTCGCCTGCGGGATCGACGCCGAACGACGAAATAAAGAACCCAGCATTGGCAACCACGCGGTTTTGCCACTGGGGGCCGTCGGATTCCAACGACCAGATGGTCCCGGTAACGTAGTCGGCATAGATGTATTTCCCCACCAGTTCCGGGAGCGCGGCGCCGCGATAGACGAAGCCACCAGTTACCGACTGACCCTCATCGCGCCCGTAGGCCCATACCGGGTCGATAAAATCCCCGGCGCTTTCGCACGCTTCCGACTGTTGGCGCGTTGGTCGGTAGGGCCGCAGCCCTTCGCGGCAATCCCAACCGTAGTTGCCGCCCGCGCGAATCAGGTTGATCTCTTCGTAGGTAACTTGGCCAACGTCCGCCGCCCAAAGGCGATCGGTGGGTTCGTCAAAACTAAACCGCCAAACGTTACGCAGTCCATACGCGTAGATTTCTTCGCGGTAGCCGCGATCGTTTCCCGCAAACGGATTGTCGTCGGGAATCCGATAGGGCATCTCGCGAACGTCAAGGCGCAACAGCGCTCCCAGCAGCGTGGTTAAATCTTGTCCCGAACCCAACGGGTCGCCTCCCGAGCCACCGTCACCCAACGAAACGTACAGGTAGCCATCAGGGCCAAATGCCATTCCACCGCCGTTGTGATTGGAATAGGGTTGCGGAACTTCAATGACGATGGTTTCGCTGCCAGGGTTAACGCTACCGGCCGGGTTTTGCTGAAACCGAGACACGCGACTCACATGGCCGTCTCGGCTAGTGGAGTAGTACACGTACAAGTAACGATTGGTTGAAAACGCTGGGTCAAACACAACCGACAACAATCCCATTTCGTTGCCGCGATCATCAACCGGACGTGCCAGGTCAAGGTAGGTGTTCTTCTGGCCGGCGTCGTTAACCGCAACCAGCCTACCGGTTTGCTCAACTACACAAACACGACCGCTACCGTCGGGGATAGTCGTTGCTCCCACAGGTTTGCTAAAGGTCTGACCGCCGAAAGCGGCCGTCAAATCGTAGTCGGTCTGCGCTTGCGACTGGGCGCACCCAGACAACATTAAGACCGAGGCAAGAATCAAGAATGGATAAAAAGCCTTAGGGAGCAATTTCGGTTTCTACCAATCGATAAAGGTTTCGAGGTTGTGCGCTACCCGCGTCGTAGTCCGAAAACAACAGCTCGCCGTCGGCGTCTAGTCCGAACGTCGACACCTGCGCGGCGGTATCAAGAAGCAAATCCCGATCTGCATTGGTTCCATCATAATCCAACGACCAGATACGACCGGTTGCGAAATCGGCAAAGATATACTTTGCGACCAGTCCAGGCATCGCCGATCCCCGGTACACGTAGCCGCCGGTGATTGATGCGCCTTCGGTGCGGCCGTACACAACAATCGGGTCGGTAAAGGGAGCTGTGACCGGACACATACTCGACGACGTGCCAGGACCGGGAAAGGCGACGAATCCTTCCCTACAATCCCAACCGTAGTTGTTACCCGCCTCAATCAGGTTTACTTCTTCGTAAGTCCCCTGCCCCACATCGCCTGCCCAAATATCACCCGTCGCCACGTCGTTGGTTACGCGCCAGGGATTGCGCAATCCCCAAGCAAATATCTCTTCGGCATAATTACTGGCGTTGCCCTTGAAGGGATTTCCGTCGGGAATCGTGTACGGCAACGTCGCAACGTCTATGCGAATGATCGAACCGAGAATGGTTCCGCGATCCTGACCTTCATCGTCCGGGTCTCCGCCCTGCCCGCCATCACCAATCGACGCGTAAAGGTAACCGTCGTTACCAAAGAACAGCGCGCCACCGTTATGATTGGTGTACGTCTGGTTGTACGTTAGAACATCGACTTCGCTACCGACATCGGCGACGCCGGGATCGGCCGATACTTGAAAGCGCGAGATCACAGTTTCGCGAAGCAGTCCCCGACTATAATAAACGTAGAAATATCCGCTGGTGGCAAAGTCCGGCGCGAACGCCAATCCCAGAAGCCCTTCTTCGGAACCGGTGGTTCTCACACCCAGGGCGTCGCCGCGGGTCGCGCGAGAGATATCAAGAAACATCGTCGTGGTGGCTGTCGCGGCGTTGTTGGCGAAAACCCGAATCACCCCGCGCCGTTCGACGACAAACAACCGATTGGTTCCGTCGTCGGGGCTTTGGATGTCCACGGCCTGAACAAACGATAGGCTCGGAAACGCGTTTTGGATGGTATAGGTATAGTCGGTGGTCGTCCCCGGCCCGGTCGGACTGGGGGTATTCTTTTTTTCTTCGCACCCGACTCCAAGAACAGCGATCGTCACCGCCAACAAGAATAGTTTCACGAACCGTTCCTTCGTATTAATTGGTCTGTCGATTCAGACGCCAATCGTACTCGCTAAACTGCACTGACACCACCGAACCTTGCCGCGCCGGCGCGTATTTGGCAAAGAAAGCGCGTGCGCCGTCCCACTTTTCACCTGCCCCAGTCGGAATATAGGTTCGATTAAAATCTTCGGCAAACCATACGAAAATTCGCGAAACCGTTGCTAACCCGTTGCTATCAACAGTGTAATGCTCTGGATCGGCAAGAAATCGTCGAGACTGGTCGGCGAGTTGCGTCTCCAGCCGCTCGCCGGTATAGGCCTCGTTACGCAGCGGCGGGCAGGACAGAGCCGCACAAACCAAAGCCATATGTACTCGAGCGTCGTTGAAGCGCTTGCGGATTATCTCGTGTTCCAGGTGGTCCAGGGTCATCTCTTCTCCCGCCACCCGGAACAGAATCTTGTCCCAAGCGCCTTCGATTTCGCGGATCGAATTCACCGGGTAATGGTCCACGATCAACTTCAGCGTGAGTCCGTTGTACGCGTTGATCCAGAACGCAAGACGCTCAGACTCTTCCAGCGAACCCAAGTCTTTAGGGTTTATCTTGCCAACCAACTCGGCGTAACGGTCAAGCGCAACACGGTCTTTTGCCAGCGCGGCGTAGTCAACTCGTCCGGTGTCGTCGACGTGCTCGCCCAACACCGCGCCCAACACCAGCCCTGGCATTTCGGAAGCCACAACTTGCGTAGCCGACAACAACAGCGCGGCCAGTATCATCCATCTCATGACGTCGCCTTTCGTCTGCGCAGAAACGCTGGATAGAATTTAAAAATTGTTCCGATAATCTTTGTGCCCGCCGCGACGGTTCCCCGAAACGTTCCGGAGATTTTCGACTGGCCAATGCGCTTGCGATAACGCACCGGAACTTCGACGATCCGCATTCCGGCAATAATGGCTTTCGCCTGCATCTCCACGTTCCAACCGAATGTCGGATCGGACATCTGCAGGCTTTGAAACTGTCGCCAACGCATTGCCCGAAACGGACCCATGTCGGTGAAGCGCCGTCGGTACAACACTCGCATCAAAAAACACGCGAGCGCGTTGCCGTAACGTTGGTTCCAGGGTAACGCGCCCGGCTCGGGATTACCCAACACGCGCGACCCAATGACGAAGTCGGCATCATCGGCAACCAACGGCGCCAGCAATCGTTCCAGATCCTCAGGGTAATCTGAGTGATCACCGTCAAGGATTACGATTACGTCGGTATCCGGCGACAACTCGGCGATTCCCCGTAAACACGCCGCACCGTAGCCGGGCCGATCCTCGCGAACAACCGTGGCCCCACGCTGGGCCGCGACGTTCGCGGTGTCGTCGCTGGAGCCGTTGTCGACCACTATCACCTGGTTGACCAGACGCGACGGAATTTCGTCGAGAACCAGGCCAATCGACTGCTCTTCGTTTCTTGCAGGAATCACAATCGCGGTGTTCATGCGGTCCTCCGGTGCCGGCGAACCAGTTGCCACCCCAGCAGCGCGTAGAACGGCAGATACTCGACGACGTATACCCAGGGCTGGAGAAACCAGGTTCCCGCAGCGTTGTAGTCAATCCAAACCACATACGTTATAAACACCAGCCCGGTGAATAAAATCCATGCTGGATTGGGCCGAACACATAGCCAGGGAACCATCCATAGCACATACCAAGGATATAACGTCGGTACCAGCAAGAGCGTCGCACCAAAGATATGAAAAGCATAGTCGACGATTTCGTCGTCGCGGCGCGCCCACCATAGCACCAGGACGGCCAGCGCGCCAACCAGCACCAGTCGAATCCAATCGCCCGGCAGCCCGGCAAGTTGCATTAGTCGATATGGCAATCCGTTGAACTGCCAGTCACGACTGTAAAGTTGCAGGCTCGCAAACAACCCTTCGCCAGCAGACGCGAATGGAAGGTACGCAGCCACGACCAGCAAGGGAAGCAACATCACCGCTTTCCAGTAGCGCGTTCGTAACGCAAAAAATGGCACCAGCGCGAGCGAAAAGTATTTCGACAACACGCTAAACGCCAAGGCGGCGAAGCCGGCCTGGTTCCGCTGACGTGTCCACAGCAACGCCGCCAGAACCACAAAGAACACACCAATCGCGTCGACGTGCCCCGCGCGAGCGGTTTCGACAATCGCAATTGGGTTCCACGCGTAAAGCAGTGAGTACTCCGGCGGACGTCCGAGCAGGGGGAGCCACTGCAATAGCAAAAAGATCGTGCCCACCTCAAACAGGGTTAGCCAAAGTTTCATGGCGGTAACCCCCGGTCGCGGTTTAGCGGCCAGCGCAAACACACCTTGAGCCAACGGTGGATAGATGGTGGCTAAGTCTTTGTGGTTGATAGACTCGAAGTTGTGATCGCGAAGGTGGGTCAAGCGTGGATCGTCGGGAGCAACCGCGAAGGGATTGACGCCCTCCCAGGTCATCCGGCCTTCCCAGATGTAACGATAGATGTCGGTGGAAAGGTCCGGCGCGGATGGTATTAACACCAGCCGCGAAACAATCGCAACGGCAACCACTACCGGAATCGATACCGGCCGCGAGCGCAGGACCCTTGCCACCGCGACAGCGTAGATGACAAACGCAAGCGCGACAATGAACAGGAAAAGTGGAATGCGATGGGTGAGATCGTCGGTAATCGCGAGCCAGGTGTAAACGCCGACTAACGCCGCGCCCAGCCCAACGAACCAGCGTTGGGTAGCAAACGACATGTTATCGGCGTGCGTGGAATACCGACAGCCCGAAGACGTACAGGTACCCGGCTACAAACAACCCCACGTAAGGGAGCGCGGCCCACTGCTGCATTACCACCAACAACCCCAGCGACAGCAGCATGTAGATGGCCAGGAAACCCTCGATAAGAAACGACGGTTTCTTTCCGGACCGGTAAATCTTTTGTTTCCAGCGAACCTTCAACCCTTCGATAGAGTATTTTGCGGTGCGCACAAACGGGGTCTCGTACCGAAACAGCGCCTCGGAAACAGCCCACGCATTGTTAATGCACATTCCGATACCCAGGGCGAGAATAAAAGGAACGTCCCGGATTCGCGTTTTCCAATCGGGATAGAGTTCGCGCTGCGCGGTCATGTAGAACAAAAAAATGGACGCCGTGGTCAGGCCGAAAATGATCAACTCCCACAGCAGCGAGCCGCGCACCATCTCTGATGATCGGAACATTACCGACAACGGCATCAACGCCGACAGCAGCACCAACAAGATGTAACTAAGGTTAGCCGTAAGATGGAACGAGGCCTCAAGCTTTACTTTTAGCGGCGCGTTGCTCTTCCAAATCATCGGGAGCAACTTCTTCCCCACCTGAATCGATCCCTTGGTCCAACGGTGCTGTTGGGTCTTGAATCCAAAAATATCTACCGGCAACTCACTCTTGCATTCAACGGTGGGTACAAAAACGAATTTCCAACCGTTCAACTGACAGCGGTACGAAAGGTCCAGGTCTTCGGTCAACGTTTCGCCGTCCCACCCGCCGGACTCAAGGATCGCACGCCGGCGAAAGATCCCCGCAGTGCCATTGAAGTTCCAGAAACGCCCCGACAACGACCGCGCCGTGTGTTCCAGCATAAAGTGTCCGTCCAGCAAGATCGACTGAACCCTGGTTAGCAACGAGTAGTCGCGGTTGAGCCAGCCCCAACGGGTTTGCACCATTCCAACTTCCGGGTTGTTGAAATGCGCGACCGTGTCTTCGAGAAAGTTTTCCGGCGGAATGAAGTCGGCGTCAAAAATAGCGACCAGTTCGTCGTCGATTTCGTCCAGACCCTCCTTGAGCGCACCCGCCTTGAACCCCGTGCGGTCGGTGCGATGACGATACTCGATGTTGAAACCCTCGGAAGCCAGGTCGTCGACCGTCGCACTGGCCACAGTAACGGTGTCGTCGATGGAGTCGTCCAGAACCTGGATGCGTAGCAAATGCCGCGGGTAACGAATCGCCGCTGCCGCCCTGATGACCCGCTCGGCAACGTAGTACTCGTTAAAAAGAGGTAGCTGAATGCAGACGGTCGGATACTCCGACTCCGCGATCGTCGGGGCCGGCGGCTGCGTACGCCACTTGTAGTGCCAATGGTACAAAAAGAGAATAAAGTACCGATGGCCACCCCAAATCGACAGGAAGGCCAGTATGGCAAAGTATGAGTAGACCGTCAGTTGGGCCAGTATTTCCATAAGAGACTCTATTTTGGGTAAACGCAGCCCGGGGATTTTGCGGGCTTGGTGCTAATTACCAGTTATTCGAGTAATTTGCAACCTTGGGAAAGCTAGACCAACGCGCCGCCACAACTCGAGCCGCAGCCAGCGGTACAGCCAAAACAGTGGTTGCCGGTTTCGATCCGACGGGTGTGCAGCGCCGGATCGAAATCGCGAATATTGGTCGGCATCCCATGATTGACCGGCATCTTCAACGCCAGGTTGAAATCACAGTCGTACATCGTTCCGTTCCAGTCCACGTCGATCTGATGCCGACACATTAGCGGGTCGATCGTCCCCGGATTAAAGGCATCGCGCAGCAATTGCCGATAATGGTCGGCCTTCTTCAAGCGGCGCAAGTCTCCCATGAAACGCCCGATGGGCATGTTGGTAATTGCATTCAAACTGTTAAACTCAATCCCAAACTCGTCGGCGAGAATCCGTTTGTAGTCGCGCTCGAGCGTCGACTGGTCGGGAGGCAAACTGGGACCACCCGGGTTATAAACCAAATCCAGCGGCAACTCGGGCTCGCGCCCATATCCCAACTCGTTGAGCTGTTGGATTACCTTTACGCTGTCTTCGTAAACGCCCAACCCGCGTTGTTTGTCGACATTTTCTTTTAAGTAACACGGCAACGACGCCACCAGGCGCACTCGCTGATCGGCCATAAACTGCGCAACGTCTTCATAGCCGGGCTCCAGCAAGATAGTCAGATTGGTGCGCACCTGAACCGGAATGCCCAACTCGCCGACCGCGGCCACGAATCGCTTGAAATGCGGATTCATTTCGGGAGCGCCGCCTGTGATATCGACAAGCTCGGCCTTAGTGTCGCGAGCAACACGCAGGATGTGCGTCATCGTGTCCCAGTCCATCTCCTCTTTGCGAGTGGGTGCGGACGCGACATGGCAGTGACGACATTGCAAATTACACTTAAGTCCAATGTTGACCTGAATGATGCGAATGCGTTCGGCACGAAGCTCGGCGCCGGTCGCCGCCATAACGGCTTCGTCAAAATTGTTAGTCGCTGTTTTCAACAGCAGGCTCCCCCCGCGCGATTGGCCTCTTCGGCACGAACCGGGGTCGCGGCTGGGGCGCAATCAAACGCCCCGAAGTGCACCGAGCGGTCCCCGGCCACGCGGAAATGCGGCGCAAAGCGGGTCTCCTCAACCATTGCCGCGGTGTTTCCGCAAACCAGCATTGGCTTGCCGGTAATGAACGTGTGGTGGTCGTCGAGCGCGAATTCGTGCGGATGCCCCGGGATGGTTCCCTGATAGGTCGCAGTTTGCCCATAGTCCTCGCAAATATCTTCCAGCGAAGATAGCTTGAACGCACGAACAGTGAGCGAGTAGAAGTCGATCATTCCCGCCTTGTTACGAGTGGCGGGGTCGTTAAGCTGGATTGGAGATTGGGCGACGACACGATAGTCCAACACACCGACCCGTTGCATCGCGCGACGAAAATCTTCGATGTACATGGCGCCGCCCAGACACTCGCCGTACAAGACCGGATCCTGACGCAAGTTTTCGGGCACCCGTCGGCCAGCAAAGACGTCGGCAAAATACAACTCGCCGCCTGGCTTTAGCACCCGAAAGATCTCCGCAAAAACGGCTTCTTTGTCTGGTGACAGATTAATCACGCAATTCGAAATGACGACATCGACGGACTCGTCGGCGACTCCGCTCTGTCTTAAGTCTTCGATCAGACCGTTGTGAAACTCAACGTTCGATGACTCATAGCCAAACGCTAGTGCCTGACTGACGCGGTGACGGTTGGCAACTTCAAGTTGTTCTTCTGTCATGTCGATGCCAATCACACGGCCAGTGGGGCCAACCAACCGCGACGCAATGTACACGTCGCGCCCGGTGCCGCATCCCAGATCCAGAACCGTTGCTCCTTCTAAGGCTTCGGGAATGGGCGAGCCACAACCATAGAAACGGTTTACGATCTCGTCGTCGATGAGCGTCAACGCTTCGCGGTGGGCCGCGGGAAACGCGTCGGTGGTGCAACACGCGTTGGTTTTGAGGTCGTTCTTGCTGGCGAGCACTTTTCCGTAATACTCGCGAACTTCATCGTGTTTGACCAACTCGGCCATGGAATCTCCTAACTATAACTAGCGCAATTACAATCACTTACGTCACCACACAGATAGACTACGACGTTGAGATTGGTCGCGGACGGGGCGTTAATCTTACGTCTGCCCCTGGTTTTCCGGCAAGAAGTTAAGCCGCCTCCGGGCCTCGAGCCGGGTACAGCGACGCCAGGCGCTGCGGCGGCACGCCTGCCCAAAACAACATATGAATTAAACCGTTGCGCACAACTTGTGACAATCCGTTACGTCGAAACCGCCGCGCGGAGGTTTCTACTCGACCCTCCAGGACGCTAAACTCGCCGTGCTTTCGCAACCGACCTACCAGGTCAAGATCCTCCATAATTCGGATATCCCGATAGCCGCCCAGCGCCCAAAACGCGTCGCGGCGAACAAAGATTGCCTGATCCCCGTACACGCACCCCGTCAAGTTCGCCCATGCATCCCAGGCAACGTCAAGCCAGCGAGTGCGCTCATCCTGATGACCAAAGCGCAAACGGAACGCACCACCAACGTTGCGTTGGTCGCCAAGGGCGGCCAGCACGTCTGCACCGGCGAATGCCGGCAGATGCGTGTCGGCATGCACGAACCACAGAATCGATCCGGCCGCTACACCCGCACCCGCGTTCATTTGGCGCGCTCGTCCCTGCGCAGACCTCACGGTCAGCACGTCGTGATCCGTGATCGCGCCGATGGTGTCGGCGGTAGCTGAGCCATCCACGACGATAATCTCGCAAGCGCAATCGGCAACCGCGCGCCGAACAGACGCAACTGTCGCGTTGATCGTCGCCGACTCATGCAGCACAGGAATGATGACCGACAACGTCACTGCGGATTCACTTCTCTTACGTTTAGCACCTGATACAAGAATGAATAAATATCGCCCAACTCTTCGATGATTTTCGTCGTCGGCTTACCAGCGCCGTGCCCTGCCTTGGTTTCCACCCGCAGTAAGATGGGATTGTCACCGGCATCGGCAGCCTGTACGCGCGCGACGAACTTCTTGGCGTGCGCCGGAACCACTCGGTCATCGGTGTCAGCGCTGGTGACCAGCGTCGGCGGATACGACTCGCCTTCTCTTACGTTGTGAAGGGGGGAATACTCCATCAAATACTTAAAAGCGTTGGCGTCGTCTTCGGCATTTCCATAATCCGACACCCAGTAACGGCCGACGGTAAACTTGTGATAGCGCAACATGTCGATAACCGGCACCTGGCACACCACTGCACCGAACAGGTCGGGGCGTTGCGTCATACACGCCGCCACCAGAAGACCGCCGTTACTCCCGCCGTTGATGGCAAGCTTGTCGCGGCGTGTGTACTTGTTTTCGACAAGGTACTCCGCGCACGCGATGAAATCGTCAAAGACGTTCTGCTTACGGTCTAAAACACCACCCTGGTGCCACTCTTCGCCGTACTCGTCTCCCCCGCGCAGGTTGGCCACGGCATAAACGCCACCCGACTCCAACCACAACAATCGCGAGATGCGAAACGACGGCGTCAGGCTGATGTTAAACCCGCCGTATCCGTACAGCCAGGTATGGTTACCACCGTCGAGTGCGATGTCCTTGCGATGGGTAACAAACATAGGAACCCGGGTTCCGTCCTTGGAGGTCACGAACACTTGCTTGGTTTCGTACTGCGACGCGTCGAACGCCACTTGTGATTCGCGAAAAACTTCAACCTTGTCGGTCGCGAAATCGTAACGGTACGCGGTTGTTGGAAACAGGAAGGACTCGAAACTAAAGAACATCTCGGAATCTTCGCGGTTACCCGAAAGGCCTCCGATCGATCCAATCGTCGGCAACTCGATGTCTCGCACGAAGCCACCCTTGTTGTCGAATATCTTCATCTGGTGGTGCGCGTGGTGCTTGTACGCCACGACCAGGTGGTTACTGACCATCGAGACGAAATCGATAACGTCGTCGGACTCGGGAATGAGCTCTTTCCACCCAGCGCTGGGGTCTTCGAGATCGATGGTGACAACACGTTTGCGTGGGGCATCAAGGTCGGTGTAGAAGTACCCGGTCGAGCCAATGTTGTCTATCGGCGTGAACGACGCGACGCCTTGCTCCGCCAGCCTGGTAAACTCTCCAGTCTCGCCTACCCTACGAACATAGATACCGTTCTTGGGATCGGTTCCGCGGTATACCCACAGCACCAGGTAATCTCCGTCTTCGCTCACATAGGGAAAGAAACCGAGAGTCTTGTCGTTAGGTTCGTTATAAACCAGCACGTCCTGCGATTGATCGGTTCCTAGTTGGTGCCACCAAACGCTACTGTAGTTGTTGCGATCTTCCGCAGCGACTTCACCGTCAGCAGGAAAGCGGCTATAGAAGAACCCGCTGTTGTCAAGCTTCCAGCCAATTCCGGAAAACTTGCACCACTTGATCACTTCGTCGTAATCCTTGCCGCTGTCTACGTCGCGGATCTTTAGTTCTTGCCAGTCACTTCCCGACGCACTCAACCCGTACACCAGCAAGCTACCGTCGCGGTTGTATCGTTGATTACTCAACGCAATGGTTCCGTCATCGCTGAGCTTGTTGGGATCAATGACAACGGTGGGGTCGCCGGTTAGCGATGACTGCTGGTACAGAACCGATTGGTTCTGCAGCCCATCGTTCTTGGAAAACACGTAACGCGCCCCGTGTTTGGAGGGAAGCGAATACTTGGGGTAGTCCCACAACTCCTTAAAGCGCGCGATGATTTGATCGCGCCCAGGGTACCTGTCGATAAACTGGTCGGTGAGCGCGTTCTGCCGGGAAACCCAGTCGACGGTATCAGCCCCGTCGGGATCCTCCAGCCACCGGTAAGGGTCGGCTACATAGGTGCCATGGTACGTGTCCCCGGCCTCCGCCTTCTTGGCCTTGGGATAAGTAAACTTCCGCGCATCGCTCGAGTTAACGCTCAAAACAACCACCATTCCACATGCGGCTAAGACAAGCCCGGACCGCAACCGAGTCACAACAAACTTCATGGTATCTCCTTTGGGACGAGCGTCGATTATACACCTCCGTGGCCAGCTTGACAGGCTTCGCTCCGACTCGTACCCTTCATATATAAATACACGGTGTCGGGGTGCTGGCTGCGGCTGGCTGAGATTACACCCGTAGCACCTGATCCGGGTAATTCCGGCGCAGGGACACGCTGAAGTTGGCATCACGCGGCGCGTGGTGCATTTTTTATGAGTACACACCCAAAAAACGTTATCGTCGTCGGCGCCGGGATCATCGGCCTGGCGTGTTCGTGGCGGTTGGCCCGAGCTGGCCATCACGTTACGCTTATCGACAAGGACCACCCCGGTCGCGGTGCCAGTTGGGCGGCAGCCGGAATGCTGGCGCCAGTCACCGAACTTGGCTTTGAAGATCCTCACACTTTTGCGCTGGCGCAAAGAAGTCTTAAAAGTTATCCCCACTTTCTCGCCGATCTTGCCGCCGATGCGGGCGTGACGGTGGAACTTGAACAAACCGGCACGCTGGTCGCGGCGCTCGATCGCGATCAGTCGCAAGCGATTCGGCGCCAATTGGAGTTCCGCCAGGAGTTGGGGCTGGATGTGGATTGGCTGGACGGCGACAGCGCGCGCGATCGTGAACCGTTGCTTTCGCCGCGCGTCACGGGGGCGATGTGGATTCCCGACGACCACCATATCGACAACCGCAGATTGATCGAAGCACTGGTCGCGGGCACGGACCAACGGGGAGTAACCCGGATCACCGACGAGGTAGTCGAGGTCAACAACAAGTCGACTGCCGGCATCGCCGTGCGGACCACGAATGGCACCCTCGATGCCGACACGGCCGTTCTTTGCACGGGTGTCAGCGATCGCGTGATCACATGCGACGTGCCGCTACCAACAACTCGTCCGGTCAAAGGACAAATCATCAGTGTCGCGCAGTCACCGGAGTTTCCGTTACGCCACGTCGTCCGCACCCCACAAGTTTACCTGGTTCCCAAGGCCGATCGAGTCTTGATTGGCGCCACACAGGAAGAGGTAGGGTTTGACGTCCGCGCCACCGCTGGTGCCGCCCTGCATTTGCTGGAACACGCCTGGGAAGTCGTGCCCGCGATTTACGAACTGGAAATCCTTTCGATCGACGTCGGGCTCCGACCGGCAACACGCGATAACGCCCCTGTAATTGGCAGCCTAACCCCCAATCTCCTGGTCGCAAGCGGTCATTATCGCCACGGAATCTTGCTCGCACCGGTTACCGCCAACGCCATTACCGAACTGATCAATGCCGGCGACGCCGACCCGGTCGTCGCCCGGTTTCATCCTTCGCGTTTTACTTCGGAGCCGACCCATGAAACTCATCGTTAATGGCGAGACACGCATCAGCGCAAGCACAACGGTGGTCGAGCTTGTTGAAGAGCTTGGCCTGGGAGACGACTTGCGCGGCATTGCGCTCGCACTAAACGACCAGGTGGTTCCGCGATCACTATGGAGTGACCAGCGCGTAAGCGACGGCGACCGCATCGAGATTATTCACGCGGTACAGGGAGGATAATGTCGGATTCTCTTCGGATCGCCGACCGTGAGTTCACCTCGCGACTGGTCATGGGCAGCTCGCTCTACCCGGACCCGCAAACCATGATGGATAGCCTGGCGGCAAGCGGTACGCAGATGGTGACGGTTGCAATACGCCGTCTCAATCTTAAAGAACAAACTCCCGATAGTCCGTTGGCATTGCTTCGTGCGGCTGACTATTTCATTTTGCCTAACACCGCGGGTTGTTATACCGCCAAGGAAGCCGTACTCACGGCGCAACTCGCTCGAGAAGCGCTAGAGACCAACTGGGTGAAGCTCGAAGTCATCGGCGACGACGAGACCCTATTCCCCGATACGGTCGAGTTACTAAAGGCCGCGGGCGAACTGGTCGACGCCGGGTTCGTCGTGCTTCCCTATTGTAACGACGATCCGATAACCTGCCGCAAACTTGCCGATCTGGGATGTTCGGCGGTAATGCCCCTGGGCGCGCCCATCGGTTCGGGAATGGGGATCCGGAATCCTTATAATCTGCAGATCATCCGCGAGACGGTGGACATTCCCGTCGTTGTCGACGCCGGGGTAGGAACCGCTTCCGACGCAGCACTGGCGATGGAGTTAGGTGTGGATGCGGTGTTGCTTAACACCGCGGTCGCGCAAGCCAAACATCCGGAGCAAATGGCACGCGCCATGCGACTTGGAGTCGAAGCAGGGCGACTGGCGTATCGTGCCGGTCGCATTCCGCAGAAACTTTACGCCAAGGCGTCCAGCCCGCTGCCCGGCCGCATCGGAGTCGACCATGATTGATTTTCGTTTCTATCTTATCACCGACCGGAATCGTTGCGCGCCGCGCTCGCTGCAATCGATTGTTCGTGAAGCGTGCGACGCTGGGGTTCGCGCCGTGCAACTTCGTGAGAAAGATCTTCCGGCCGACGATCTGGCCAGCTACACGCAACGACTTTTGGCAATCACGCGCGAACGCGACGCAAGCTTGTATCTCAACTGGGGCGGCGCAATGTCCCAGTCCGATGTGTTTCTGGCCGCAAGCTACAATGTCGATGGCTTCCACTTTCCGGAGGGCGCGCCTTTTCCGCAAGCGTTGCGCGAAAAGTTTCCAAAGTTACGGGTGGGCCTTAGCACTCATGATCTGGCCGGAACGCTAGCCGCTGCCGCTGAAGGCGCGACCTTTATCACCTTCGGCCCGGTTTTCCCCACCGATTCGCGCGGCGTCAAAGCAACACCCCGCGGCCTCGAACAACTACGAGAAGTTTGCGCCGCGACTCCGATTCCCGTCTTCGCCGTCGGCGGCATTACCCCCGACAACGCGGCGGACTGCATCGCCGCTGGCGCCCATGGCGTCGCCGCGATTGGTGCGGTACTGACATCGGCCGACGTCACCGCGACCGTGCGCGCGTTCGCGGACGCACTCGGAGGCCTGTGACCGTGCGGCACGAACTGCACGTGATTACCGACACCACCGTTCAATCTCGCTTTAGCGCCGTCGAACTCGGAGAGCTGTGCGCAGCCGCCGGCGCAACCACGATTCAACTGCGCGATAAGCGCGTCGACGATGACACCTTCCTGCAATGGGCGCTGGCGTTAGTTCCAACTTGCCAGCGGTATGACTGCCGGCTGGTGATCAACGACAGACTGCACCTTGCTCGGACGGCGAACTGCGGTGTGCATTTGGGACAAACCGACGCAAACATCGCCGATGCGCGCCCGCTACTCGACGCGGGTCTTGCTGTGGGTGCAAGTGTTAGCAACCCAAAGCAAGCGATCGCCGCGCAGGCTGCAGGTGCAACCTACCTTGGGTGCGGGCACGTCTATGCGACCACTTCAAAATCGAAATCATCCCCACCCATTGGGCTCGACGGTCTTACCGCGGTAACCTCAGTGGCAAAGGTTCCGGTAATCGCGATTGGGGGCGTTACGCTGGACGCCATCGAACCACTGGTCGCCGCCGGGGCTTCCGGAGTCGCGGTAATTTCTGCGGTGTGCACCGCAGACGATCCGGCGGAGGCAACCGCGCAGTTTGTGGCCGCGCTGGAGGCGACGCAATGAAAGTACTCATGACCATCGCGGGATCCGACCCTAGCGGCGGGGCCGGCATCCAGGCCGATCTGGCCACGTTCGCCGCGCATGGCCACCATGGCACTTCCGCAACAACGGCGATCACCGTTCAAAACACGATCGGCGTTGCGCGGGTTGTTCCGGTTGACGCAGCAACCGTGGGGTTACAAATCGAAGCGCTGCTGGAGGACTTCGACATCGCCGCGATCAAAGTCGGTATGCTGGCCAACGCCGGTATCGTCGCCCAGGTTGCCGCCGTCCTGAACCGCTGTCGCCCTCGAGTCATCATCGACCCAGTAATTACATCGTCAAGCGGCCATCGCCTGCTCGACGACGACGGGGTTCAACTATTGATCCAAGAGCTTTTGCCGCGAGCGTTCGCCGTCACCCCCAACCTGAGCGAAGCATCTGTGCTGGCCGGTTTTGCAGTTTCGTCTCCGGAGGAAATGAAAGCCGCGGCCGAGTCGATTGCCGCGGCTGGTGCCGAGAACGTCGTTGTCACCGGTGGCCACGCCGAGTTTGCGCCGGCAACCGACGGAGCGCTTCACGACGGTACATGGAGGTGGTTTTCGGGCGAGGTGTTGGCCGGGCCCGACGTACGCGGGACCGGATGTGTGTTCGCCTCCGCCCTGGCATGTGGCGCCGCGGACCACGATCACTTCTTTGATGCGGTTGCAGACGCCAAAGCCTTTACCGCCGACTTCATTCGCGGCGCGCAGCCGCTGGGTAAGGGGCGTCGGATTGGCACCCCCGCAAAAAAAAGAGGCCGGTAGACTACCGACCTCTTTTTCACTAAGAACCGTCTGTGGCTATTCGATCGCCGCAGTCAGCGCCGCGCGCGCCAGCAATCGCGTCGAATCCAACACCGGCAACGGCGACGTCTCCGGAGACACGATCAACGGAATCTCCGTACACCCTAGGACCACGGCATCGCAACCTTGCTCACGCATGTTGCCGATGACCGCATTAAAGTACGCGCGGGATTCGTTGGTAAACTGAGCCGCCACCAACTCATCGAAAATAATCTTGTCGATTAACCCGCGGTCCTTTTCGCCGGGAATCACAAACTCGATCCCCGCCGCGCCTAGAGGCTCGCGATAGACCGGACCTTCCATGGTGTAGCTGGTCCCCAACACGCCAACCTTGCGATAGCCATGCGCGGTCGCGGATTTGGCGACCTCGCGGGCGATGTGCAGCCACGGCAAACGCGCCTGCTTTTCCACATCGTCAAACACCCGGTGAATAGTGTTGTCCGGGCAGATCACAAGCTCCGCGCCCGCCTTGGCCAACTTCGCTTCGGACGACAACATCAGTGCCGCAACCCCATCCCACGCTCCAGCTTCCATCAGGCGAACGTAGTCGCTGAACGGATGGGTATGAAGACTTACTTCGGGGTGGGCATGACGGCCTAAGCGCTCGGCGGCTTCGACGCAGATCGTTTGATAGCAAAGCGCGGCACCTTCGGCGCTGCACGCGACAATTCCGATGTGCTTCGGCACGACGGTTTAGTTCACCGCCCCGATGTAGGCATCGTAAACACCGTCGAGGAAATGCCACAGCGCTTTGGCCGACGTCTCCGCGGCGTTAATCACGCGCTCCTGGTCGGCTTGCGTACGGCAACCATCGGCAAGCAACTCCCGTTCGACCCGGCTGTGTTCGATATCGGCCTCTTCGTGAACCGAAAAGAACTGCACCGTGCGCTCGTCGTCGACCGAATAGAACTTCTGCAGGCCTTCGCGTTTGGTCTTGGCGACGTCAGGTTGCTGCGACTCGTATGCATACAGCGCACCCAGGCCATCGAGATAGTTTTCGCTACGGCACAGTTGCCACAGCGTGTTCACCGACTCCTTGGTGGTATTCAACAACTCGGCAGCCTTGACCTGCTCGCGCTCGACGCCCATGCCTTCGGCAAAGCGCAACCATAGTTCGGGATGGTTGTCGTTGCCTGCGTCTTCTTCGGTAATGTTTTCCAGCAACAGCTGACGGGCGCGAATGTCGTCGCACGCCGAGTGAACCGCACTCACGTAGCGCGGAAACAACCGCACGTGTCCGTAGTACTGCTTAGCATATTCGCGCAAAGACTCTTCGCTCAGCTTGCCTTCGTTCCACAGTTGATAGAACGGGTGGTTGAGCAGGTTGTGGCGACTAATGGTCTCGTCCAGTTTAGCGATAAATTCGTTTTTCTCGAGCAAGCGAAAACCTCCGAATGGGCACAGTCAAAAAAACGACCAGCGGAGCCTAGGGCGGCATCGTTTCTGGCCTAAGGCGATGGAATAAAAGCTAGACCGATAATCTAAACCAGCCCCCGCCGGTTTCAAAGTGAAAAATATGCATTGGGGTTGACAGCGTTCCAACTGGTGCCAATACTCCTAAGTGCCAACCATTTGCCAAGTTCGGGGGTTAAATGCAAGCCAAGACAATTCCACAGGCTGTCCACCACGCCGCCACTAAGTTCAACAAACGGGACGCCTTTAAGCACAAAGTAAACGGTCGCTACGTTGACGTTTCCCACGCCGATTTTATCGATCAGGTATACCATGCAGCCCTTGGGCTGGGCGCGCTGAACCTGGCCAAGGGCGACCGGGTTGCGATTCTTTCCGAAAATCGGGTCGAATGGGCCGTGGCCGACGTCGCGATGCTGTCTGCCGGCTGCATCAACGTACCCATCTACGGTACGCTTCCGCCCAACCAGGTCGAATACATTCTTAATGACTCAGAAGCCCGCGCGATCTTTGTTTCCAACGACGAGCATCTGGAAACGATTCTGGGCATCCGCGATCGTCTGCCCAAACTCCAAGCCATTATTTCGTTCGACCCCCAGTGTGATAGCGCAAAGGCGATGCCGTTGGGCGCGCTTATCGACCGCGGCCGCATGGTCGACCCCAAACCAACCTTCGAAGAACTAATCGCCACGGTTGGCCCCTACGACTGGGCAAGTATCATCTACACGTCGGGAACCACCGGTAATCCCAAGGGCGTCATTCTCACGCACTGGAACTTCATGAGTAATGTGTGGGCAGGCCTGTCGGTAATCGACGTGACGCCCAAAGATCGCTGCCTTAGCTTTTTACCCTTGTGCCACGCGTTGGAACGAATGGCAGGACACTTTTTGATGATGTCGTGCGGCGCAACCATAGCCTACGCAGAATCAGTCGACACCGTGGCCGACAACCTGGGCGAGGTATCTCCCACCGCGATGATTTCGGTGCCGCGGCTTTACGAAAAGATGTACGCGCGCATTATGGAAAAGGTCGAATCCGGCCCGGCGTTTCGTCGCAAGATGTTCTTTTGGGCCGCAGGTGTTGGCAAGGCCTACGCCAAAGAGGCAATGGCAGGCAAGGTGTCGTTTGGCACCAAACGCAAATTGGGCGTGGCCAACACGCTAGTGTTCTCCAAGCTAAAGGCTCGCACCGGTGGCAAACTGCGGTTTTTTATTTCGGGCGGCGCGCCACTCGCGCGGCACATTAACGAGTTCTTCTACGCCGCGGGGCTACCGATTCTGGAAGGGTACGGACTCACCGAGACCTCGCCGCTGATTTCGGTAAACACCTTCGAGGACTTTCGCTTTGGCACTGTCGGTAAACCCGCGCCGGGGGTAGAGGTTCGGATCGCCGAAGACGGCGAAATCGTCTGCCGCGGGGACAACGTCATGCAAGGGTACTTTAAGCGACCCGACGAAACCAACGAAGTGCTGCGCGACGGCTGGTTCCACACCGGTGACATCGGCCGTATGGACGACGGGTTTGTGACCATCACCGACCGTAAGAAAGACATCATTATCACCGGTGGTGGAAAGAACGTCGCGCCGCAACCAATCGAAGGCAAGTTGAAGCAGTCGAAGTTTATTGCCGAGGCTGTTCTTATTGGCGACCAGCAGCGCTTCATCGTCGCGCTGTTCACGCCCGACCCCGACGTTGCCACGCGTTGGGCGACCGAACACGGGCTTTCGACCGACCTGGAAAAGCTCGTCGATAACGACGACTTCCGCGCGAACTTCCAGCACGACGTCGACAAGGTCAACGCCACGCTGGCTCCATACGAACAGATTAAAGCGTTCTCGGTGCTCACATCGGAGTTTACCGTCGAAGACGGTTCGTTAACGCCGACAATGAAAGTAAAGCGCAGGGTCGTAGAAAAGCGGCACGCCGAACTCATCGAGAGCCTCTATGCGATGGCCGACAAGTCGTTCGACCACAACTAGACAAATCGCACCTGACAAAAAGAAGGGCGCTACCACATCATGGCAGCGCCCTTTTTGTTACCATTCTCGCACGACCTTAAGTGACCGCGTAAGCTTCCTTCGCAATATAGAAGTCCGCGATCTTTTCGCGCAGGTGTAGCGAATCGATTGGCGTGTAACGCGTCATGCGCCTCGCCGCCGCCATCAACGTGCGAAGTTCGTCGCCTTCGGCACATCCAGCAAGTACTTCGCGCGTCCACAAGTCGATCTTACCCATCGCGTCGTTGCAGTACAGTCGCGTCATGTCCAGGACGGTCGCAGCCGTGTCTTCACCCTGGGTTTCCGCCAATTTAAGCGACCGAAGAAGTACGCATTCCATCGCGTAGGCTTCGATGATCAGGTCGGCGATGCCAGCCAGGACACCCTGGTGCTGATCCAGTTCGGCGCCGTACTTTTGCGCGGCAAGCCCGGTCATCAGCACCGCGATCTTCTTGGCGTTGGCAACCAGCTTGCGTTCGGTCGCCAGCAGGACGTCGTCGTCATCGTCGCCAAACGACGGTACCTCTAGCAGCTCTTCCTGTAGCTGTTTGGCCGCGGCCAGGAGGGGAAGCTGCCCCTTCATGGCGCGCTTGAGCAACATCCCCGGAATTAGCATGCGGTTAATTTCGTTGGTGCCTTCGTAGATACGCGAAATGCGCGCGTCACGATAGTATCGCTCCGCCGGATACTCAGCGATGTAGCCGTAACCGCCCAGCATCTG
>CAZPQK010000005.1:170423-275637 GCA_964588695.1 uncultured bacterium | reverse complement strand
GTGTAAGAACGAATAAGGTGACGCAACCCGCCTTCGGTAAACGTCAGGGCGTTTTCGGGAACGCCGTTCGACTCCATCGCTCGCGGCAACAGGTATCGTTTTGCAATTTCGATCTTGTCCATGGTGATATAGCCAGGAATCTCGATCACTTCCATCCGGTCGAGCAGTGGCCGCGGGATGGGGTCGAGCAGGTTTGCCGTCGTAACGAACAACACCTTGGAAAGATCGAAGGGAATGTTCAGATAATGATCTTCGAACGAATCGTTCTGCGCTGGGTCCAACACCTCCAACAACGCCGCCGAAGGGTCCCCACGGAAATCGTTGCCCAGCTTGTCGATCTCATCGAGCATAAACACCGGGTTGTTGCTGTCTGCGGTCCGCATCCCCTGAATAATTCGACCCGGAAGCGCGCCGATATAGGTGCGGCGATGGCCTCGGATTTCCGCTTCGTCACGCACACCACCCAGCGAAATGCGAACGAACTCGCGGCCGATCGAGCGCGCGATCGATTTGCCCAGCGACGTCTTCCCTACTCCGGGTGGACCGACGAAGCAGATAATTGATCCCCGCATGGATTGCTTGAGTTTCTTTACCGAAAGAAACTCAAGGATCCGTTCTTTGACCATTTCTAACCCGTAGTGGTCCTCACCAAGCACCTTCTCGGCAAGGTCCACATCGAGATTGTCTTCGGTTTCCTTGTTCCACGGGAGCTCAACGATCCAATCAATATAGGTCTTGGAAACGGTGTACTCAGCCGCCCCCGGAGACATGCGCTGCAGACGATCCAGCTCTTTCTCCGCAACTTCCAGCGCGTGCTTGGGCAAGTCTGCGGCCTGGATTCGCTCGCGCAATTCGTCGGTTTCGATACCGCGGTCGTCGTCCTCGCCCAACTCGCGACGAATAGCCTTCAACTGCTGGCGCAAATAGTATTCGCGCTGCTCGCGGTCCATTTCCTTTTTGACGTCGGCTTGAAGTTTTCGCCCCAGGCGCAACAATTCCATCTCGTCGAGCAGGTATTTGGAGAGCAACTGCAACCGCTCACGCACGCTGGTTTCTTCCAGGAGTTTTTGCTTGCGGGCTAGCTCGATGTTCAGGTTCGTGGCGACCACGTCCGCCAGACGGCCGCCCTCATCGACGTTATTGACGATGATCTTTAACTCGTCGGCCAGCTGGTCGGATTCGTCCACCATGTTGGTGAACGTGCGCACCACAGTTTGCATAAACGGTTTCAACGACGGGCCATCGGTGTCGGTTTCGGTGACCACGTCGACGCTGCCGCGCAAGTACGGCGCAACCTGCGTAACCTCGCGTAACCGAATGCGGGCGATTCCCTGCGCCAGCAGACGCATTTCGCCGTTCGGAAACCGAATCATCTTTTGAATGTGAATCGCCGTCCCCACCCGGTAGATGTCTTCGGGGCCGGGATGATCGGTGTCGGGGTTGGACTGGGTAAATGCGCCGATGATTTTGTGGTCGGCCAGCGCTTCGTCGGCCAGGCGAAGCAAGTTGGGGTCGCGCAAAATGAGCGGCACCATCATCAGCGGAAACACAACCGCGTCGTTCACCGGAAGAATGGCCAACTCGGTCGGTATGTCGCGCATGGCTAGCGCGACGTCGTCCAGATCGAGTGTTTTTGGCATGTTAAATTTGCCCTTCTATTGGGTTACTCGACATCAATGTTGCGTCGTTTCGAATCCAACCGTCGTTTCAACCGAATCTCTAAGAACCCATTGGCGTATGATTTCGCAATCGAGTCCGGTTCCACCGCAACTGGAATACCGATGAGCCGCTGAAACGGACCTTGTTGAATCTCCAAGGAGTGAAACTGTTTGCGGCCAGCGGGTCGGCTGTCGACTCGTTCACCAAGAATGCGCAACACCCGTCCGTCGGTATGAACGCCGATCTGATCGAGACTCATACCGGCAATATCCATAATGACCACGAACTCGGTGTCGGTTTCGAACACGTCCATCGGCGGTTCCCAGCCAAGGCTCGACCGCATTTTGATTTGGTTTTGGTTGGGCATATGCTCCGACATGAGCATTTCCAACAACTCGCGGATGTTGTCGATGTCGCTGGTCCGAACCGGCGTGGGATGTAGCTTTTCCACCATCTCGGTTTCCACTCCTCTTCCGTAACTGTGTTTCCGAATGGGAATTAGGTCCCACAGGCAACGATATGGGCTGGCTCGGGGTTCCGTCAAGCGACGATGACAGGGCCACAAGCACCACGACCCCGAAGCCACAGGGCTCCGGGGTCGCATAAGTGTCGGGACACTGACGCCTAACGTCGAGAGGCTGCCGCCGGTTCGTTAGCAACTGGCGGAATCAGGGCACTCCCGCTCTCGGGGATCCATACGACGCCGGGGTTGATCCGACGATTTATGTACCACTCTGACACTTTCTTGTCCTCAAAGCGAAGCGTGTGTTGAACCCGATCCATCGACTCGGGATCAAGCGTCACAAACGACCAGTGCTCTACTTTCGGATCGCGGTCGCGTACGCGCGACTCGGGCAAGCCCCATGCGGCCAGAACTTCGGCGAAACCCATCCCTACCACGACCTCACCATTACGAATATTTTCGGTAAACGGACTATTGGGGTTTTTATTCAGGAACTGCTGGCGAATGTTCGGTTGGTCGTGCTGCTGATCGCGGGCGACTGTGGTCATTCCCGAGCAGCCCAACGCAAACATGCATGCGGTCAGAACGACCCCACACAAAGCGTGGCGCATACCAAACCTCCTACGTCGGTGTAAAGAATGATGCTGAATCTGTGACGTGAAGCGTTACTAGCGCCTGGTTAGATTGGGTTTTTGCGCTGTCCCGTGCGTCTCCCGTCTGGGGCCAGCCCTATGCTTAAACGGGGCCAGCAAACCGTTATTCGCGGGATTTTTTGGGCGACATACGAAAAAGTGTAACTCCCTGAAACTCTTTAGTTTCCAATACGTCGCACTCGGCGCGTAACCGGCTCAGAAGATAGCCGTCAGGGTCGTTGGCCCACGGTCGTGCACGTAGGTACCAAAAAGAATTGCAGCGTGCGAAGAGCGGCTGGAGTTGCTCTTCAACCTTCTCTTGCGAAACCCAGGGACGACGGAAGACATTAAACACCGCGCGATCGGACGACGCGTAATGTTCGGCAACAATAAGAACGGTTGGCGCCAACACACATTCGTTGGGTTCGGACGAGGCCTCGACATGGTGTATCGCCGCGCGCACGTCTTCTTTGTAGTAACGCGAAGCGAAGTAATAGTTACTCAAAGCCAACCCTGTCGTCGCCACCAGCAGTGTCAATGCAATCGTTCGCACCGGCTGACGCAATCCCGCAGCTCCGGCACCGACCAGCGCCAAAAACGGAAGCAGCGCGACCAGAACATAACGAACGTTAAACACCTTCGCGTTCTGCCAGTTAAGCGCCAGTATGCACACAAGTGGCACCAGGCCATAGATTAGCAATTCAAAGAGGCGGCGCCGGTCGCGAGCCAGAACATTTAGCCCCCAAAATAGCAGGCCACCATACAAGAAACCGACCCACGCAACCGACAACCCGTGCCGCCGGATTACCTCGGCCATCGCCGGCGTTTCGTGCAGCTCCGAGGTCGACGGCCCCAACGTGAATCCAACCGAAAATACGTAGGCCGCGTAAGGAACTGCCGCCGGAGTAAAGGTGGTCTCCCCTCTAAGTTTCTCTTCGGTGGCCACCTCTCCCGGCAGCTTTGGCGTCAATAGCGGTGCGGGGTCGATGATGGATGCGACTTGAACCACCCATGGCGATGTCAGCACCAGGACCAGTACTGCTACTTTCGCGGGTTTGACCAGCCGCGCGGGCCGTAGTCCGACGCGTCGTATGTACACGATGATGTGGCAGAGAATCAAGAACGTCGCGGTGAGGTTGGACAACAGGGCCCCAACCATGCTCAGCGCATAGTGCCAGTGTGCGCGAGGATGCTCATCGTCGATCCAGCGTTGAAACATCAGGTGGGCGAGCGTAGCGAACAAAACCAGGAAGGCGTAGTTGCGCGCCTCCTGCGAATAGTGAACGTGAAGAGGATGGAGCACCAACAAACCAACTGCGACCCATGCGCCAGAGCGCCCGATCATCCGACGGAACCAGAAGAAGGCCAGAGGAATGGTGACCGTTCCGGCCAACGCACTGGGCATTCGAACCCATGCGTCGCCGTCAGAAATCAACCGGAACAGCATCACCACAAAAGCGTGAAGGGGCCCGTGCACGTTTACGTAGAAGATGTACCACAGCGAGTACCCTTCCTTGGACCCACTCATTCCGTAGGTCATCAGTTCATCAACCCACAGACTTTCGTGCCCGAGATGAAACAACCGCACCATAAGAGCCAACGCGGTTGCGGCGATAAGCCACCGGCGGTCGTCGCGAGGTTCTGTTGGGTTGTGATAGTCTGCCATTAGGAGTTGGTGAGATGGTAATGCATAGCAACTTGTATGTGGGCCCGGCGGGTTGGTCGTACGACGACTGGTTGGGAACGGTTTATCCAAGCCCGCGTCCACGCGGATTTGACCCGCTCGCGTATCTCGCAGGCTACTTTAACCTTATAGAAATCAATAGTACATTCTATCGCGTCCCGACGCGAGACATGACCCGATCGTGGGTGGATCGGGTGGCGTTTCATCCGTCGTTTACTTTTACCGCAAAACTGCATCAGCGTTTTACCCACGACCGTTCGAGAATTACTTCCGGGGAACTCGACCCTTTCATCGCGGCCATGACTCCGCTGCGCGAAGCCGGACGCCTGGCTTCGGTCCTGGCGCAGTTCCCCTGGTCGGTTCGCGACACTCCCAACGCGCGTCATCGCATCGCCGGGCTGGCACAAGCCCTTTCCCCTATCCCGTTGGTCGTTGAGGTTCGTCACGCCACCTGGGCCACGGAAAGCTCTCGTGCGTTTTTTCGCGAACACCAGTTAACCCTGTGCTCGGTCGATCAACCACTGCTGAGTCACGCCCTCGGCGCCAATACCTATGAGTTTGGCAGCGGCGGAGGATACTTTCGTCTCCACGGGCGCAATCAGAGCGCGTGGTTTGACGACACCGCCGGCCGCAACGAACGCTATAACTATTTATACGATGAAAATGAACTGGAACCCATGACTGCAGCAATCAAACAAGCCACCGCCGGGGGCATCAAGACTCACGTCGTGCTTAACAATCATTTTCGGGGACAAGCACCGGCCAACGCCCTGGAGATTGTTGCCAGGCTGACCGGGCCGGTAGTGGTTCCTCCGCCGCTCCTGGAGACTTATCCCCGGCTCCGAGAGATCGCGAAGGTCGGCAACGACGGCACCTAACGGGCGAAAATGACAAGCGCGAGCAACAGCAACAACCCGCCGAGCATTCCCACCTGAAACGAAACCGGTAACGACCGCAACTTGTCCAGCGTACCTTCGCCGTGATGTCCTCGGTTTGTGGTCAGCGGGTTTTCTTTGACGTTACTTTGTAGCTCGCTCAGGTGAACGATGTCCTCTTCGAACGGACGCCCGCATACCGAGCAGAATTTTGCTCCTGGCTCCTCTTCCCACTCACACGCGGAACACACCAGTGGCTTCGCTTTGGGACGAGGCGCGGTTGCTGTGGCTGACTGCGCCGAACGTTGGCGCTCGACGTGGGCTTCGGCGGCTGCCGCTGCGCGCTGGACCGGATCGTTCTTTCGGCGCTGCGGGTACGGATCCGGTCCCATCACCGGCTCTGACGCCGGTTCGGTGTCCGCCTGGTGAGACAACGGAGATTCAAACTCCAGGTCTAACTCGCCGGCATCGCTGCGGGCGGCACCACTCGAGGAGGATGGTTTGTCGCCACGATGACGCTTTTCTTCGGACGCACTTCGCGGAGTGGCCGAGTCAAAGACGGCACCGATCGGCTGATCGGTAACTTCGGCAACGCCGCCAAGGTCCTCAATGAGTGCGGCCAGTCGTTTGGCTTTGGGTTCGGAAAGGTGCTGCCGGACCACCGCCGGCATCTTTTTGACCCAACTCTGGACCCGCGGCAACGGCGTCTTTACCGTCATCGCGAACTTAACCGCGAACGTCTCCGGCGTTTCCTTAAGCGGGTCAATCCCGGTGAGGACCACCCGGTACTCAGAATCGGTATGCGTCGTGTCGGCCACAATAAACCTCCGAAAAGAACAATCCAGCGGATAAGAGCAGGGATCGTTCCAATCGGCCGATCAACGAGAAAGGGTGCTTCTTTACTCAAAGAAACACCCTTAACATATTGTTATTATGTACGTTAGAAGAGCCAGGCTGCGCGGGTTCGGCCGCCGGTCTACGGGGCGGTCGCAAAAACCATAGTGCCTTCCACGTTTTCTGAGGTAACAGCCGCAACTCCAAACTCGACTCCCCCGGTCACCCCAGGCACCGACGCCAGAAAGGTCGTCGTCGCCGCCTCGGCGACTTTCGCGGGGCCAAAGAACGGATCCACCAGATAGACGTTGTAATGGTCCACGTTGGTAGGATCGGAGATGTCCCACGTCAGGTCAAAGTCGCCAGCCGCGGGAGAGGTCACCACAAAATTCGACGGTGTCGGCGGAGTCAGTAGCGACAACTGCGTGGGTAGGCCTTCGTGCTTGGCGCATCCAGTGGCACCAAACGCAACAATAGCGGTCACAAGTAGCAGTCGGCGAAGCATAGATAGCTCTCTCTCTAGAATCGGATGGTTTTGACTAATCGAAACGACGTCGGACTGGCCTCAAGACTAACCATGGGATCAGAGATTTCACCCGTAACCGGATCCTGCGTCATGACGTCCAGTATATTTAACGCGTAGGTGGTTAGAAAGGCCCCCAGGAACACGTTTCGCCACATAAGCCTGGTATCGGCCGAATCAAACGCGTCGTTCATTTCGGTATAGGTTTGCTGAATATCGGATAGCGGGATCTCGGTACCGCCGTTCAACTGGCTCTGGTAGCCTTGATAGGTCTTCTTGCGGTCTTCAAATTTTTCAACCGCGCGATCGTAGTGAATTTGCGAAAACAACAACCCAGCGCCGCTGACCACAGCACCGCCCGCAAACAGGGCAGCACGACTATAGCGGCCATCGTGCGCCTGGCCAGCGCCGGGCAACAGGAGTGACCTCCAAAAAGCGCCATCAGACCCGGCCAATGACGCGCTAGAACCACCCGCCGTCAACGCCACCGCCAAAATGGCCGCCACCGACCAACGTCTAAACTTCAGCATCCCTGCTCCCTGCTATCGCGATCTTTAAAGTTGCCTAACCTGTTTCTTGCTTTGCTATTGTACGGTCAAGCGAGTCAAATGTTACGCGTATTAGTTCTCCTCGGCAAACTTTTTCGCGAACTTCCCGCAATCCGGCTCAAACGGCGTAACCACCAATGATATTGACACTTGCGCCCGACTCGGTTAGGTTAGATGTTCTCCCCACGGACAGGCAGTTCCAACCTCAAGAGCGACCAGACCGGCATTGATCGACGTCCAGGCACTCACCAAATTTTACGACTCGCACCCAGCGGCGGTGGACGTGACCTTTCGCGCAGAAAAGGGCGAAATCCTCGGATTTCTTGGTCCCAACGGCGCCGGAAAGACCACGACCATGCGCATGCTTACGTGTTTCCTGACGCCCACCCGGGGACGCGCGTCGGTCGCCGGCTACGACATTCTCGAAT
This sequence comes from uncultured bacterium, assembly GCA_964588695.1. Lineage (GTDB taxonomy): Bacteria > Krumholzibacteriota > Krumholzibacteriia > WVZY01 > JAKEHA01 > CAZPQK01. The sequence continues at coordinate 267,991 of CAZPQK010000005.1, read as the reverse complement.
CGCCCATGAAGGTCCGGGAGAATATCGGGTACTTACCGGAAAACGTTCCACTGTACCCGGATCTCTCGGTGTCTGCGTATCTCGACTTTGTCGGAGCGCTAAAAGGCATGGACAAATCGACCCGCCGCCAGCGCGCCTCTGTAGTAATGGACGACTGCGGTATCGCGGATGTTTCACATCGTCTTATTGGAAACCTCTCTCGGGGCTACCGGCAGCGCGTTGGTCTCGCACAGGCGTTGCTCAACGACCCCAGCGTACTCATACTTGACGAACCAACTGTCGGTTTGGATCCACGCCAAATTGTAGAAATCCGAGAATTGATTCGAAATCTTGCTGGCCGACGAACGGTAATCCTTAGCACGCACATACTTCCCGAAGTTAGCTTGTTGTGCCAGCGCGTGATAATTATCAACCGTGGTCGCCTGGTCACCGACGACACGCCTGCAAATCTCCAGAAGGGTTTTGGGCGAAGCGGCTCGGTCGAAGTCACCGTCGCAATCGATTGCCACGGGGACGTCGCTGCGATTCTCAACGCTATGCCCGGAGTCATCGACGTAGAACCCGCCGTCAGCGACCACGACAGCCGCTTTCACGTCAAAACCGCAGAAGGATCGGACATTCGCGCGGACATTGCCACGGCTTTGGTACAAAACGGAGTGCCGCTTTTGGGACTGCGCCCACTCGACCTCACCCTGGAAGACATCTTCGTTAAGTTAGTAACCGAAGAGGCAAAGAATGAGTAAAGCCGTCGCCATCTACCGTCGCGAGCTGGCCTACTTTTTTAACTCTCCGGTCGCGTACGTTGTCATCACTGTGTTCGCGCTGGTTGCAGGGTATTTCTTCTACAACCTGCTCGCGATCTACAACCGCCTGGTCCTGCAACTCATGCAGAATCCCGGCGCGGCGCAGAGTGGTCTCAACATGACGACCAGTGTCGTGCAGCCGCTGTTTGGAAACCTCAGCACCATTTTGCTAATTATTCTTCCGTTGGTAACGATGCGCCTGCTCTCCGAAGAGCGGCGTACCGGAACCGCAGAGCTATTGTTTACGTTTCCCATCTCCGATTGGGACGCCATACTTGGAAAGTATTTTGCCGCGCTTACCGTGTACGCGGTGATGCTGGCGACAACGCTAATGTTCCCCGCATTGCTTTCTCGGTTTGGAAACCCCGAGGCAGGCCCCATTCTTACCAGTTACCTGGGCCTGCTCTTTGTTGGAGCTTCTTATCTAGCTATGGGCTTGTTCTTTTCGTCGCTGAGCGACAACCAACTGGTCGCCGGCGTGGCTACGTTCGGCTGCGGGTTGTTATTTTTGCTTATTGGCTGGATTCAACCGTTCGTTTCCACAAGCATGGCGACCATCATCGGACAACTGTCATTGCTTGAACACTTCGGAGACTTTTCGCGCGGCATCATCAACACCAATGACATTGTCTACTACTTGAACGTCATTGCACTGTTTCTGTTTTTGGCAGCGAGAGTTCTTGATTCGAACAGGTGGCGGGGCTAAATGACGAATTTCCGCCAGTACATTGGCCTCGCGGGACTGGCCGCCTTGATCACAGCAATGGCGTTGTACTCGCTGGATGTTTCGGCCATGTGGGCGACCGGCACGTTTGTAGCCGGCGTAGCCATCATACTGCTCCACGTGCTACTTAATTGGCGCGAAGTATCAACCTGGTTCCGGTCGCGGTCGGCGCGTCACGGTGCTAACGCGATTGTCATGTCGTCCCTATTTGCCGCGTGCCTGGTCGTGGTTCAGGCCATATCGGTACAGAACACTCATCAGCTTGATGTTACGCGCAACCAGCGTTTTACCCTGGCCGAGCAAACCACCAATTTGATTTCTCAACTGGAACAGCCACTCACCTTGTTTGCGTTTTTCCGTGCCAACAGCCCGCGGCGTGGCCAGGCCAATGAACTCTTGCGTCTGTACGCAATGCAAAGCAAACAAGTACGTGTGGAGTTTATCGACCCGGACAAGGAACCTCGCCGCGCCGACGAAATGAACGCCAACTACAACGAAGTAGTTGTCGACCTTAACGGTCAGCGAAAGATAGTGCGGGAGATCACCGAGCAGCGTATCACCAACGCCATACTCGCGGCCACCCGGCACCGCTCCAAAGCCATATACTTTGTAACCGGGCATTCCGAGAAAGATATCGATAGCGATCTGCGAATTGGTTTCTCCAGCGCGCGACAAGCACTTGAAGGAGAAGGCTATACCGTCTCCAACCTGAACCTGGTTGGTATCGACAAGATCCCCGAAGATTGCGTCGTACTTGTTGTGGCCGGGCCCAAGCGCGATTACCTCGCCCAGGAAGTAGAACTGATAAGCGAGTACCTGGATGGCGGCGGCTCGGCGTTGCTGTTGCTAGAACCACGAAACAACTACGTAAGCCTGCAGCCAATCCTGGAGACTTATCATTTTGCACTCGACGACCTCGTCATTCTGGACGAATTGGTGCTATTCGACGCGGGCGACCGACTGTTCGACGCGACCGTTGCCAAAGTTCGCCAGTATGTGCAGCATCCGATTACTCGTGGATTCAACGCTTACACGCTGTTCCCAATGTCGCGTTCGATTCGAATTGTCGAGAACGAACTCGACCGTACCGTCACAACCCAGTACTTGGGAATCACTTCGGAGTCCGCTTGGGGAGAAGTGAACATGGACAGCTTCACCAAAGGCGAAGCCACCGCCGACGGCGAAGACATCGCAGGCCCACTGCCAATCGGCGCGGTTTCGGTTCGCTCCAACAAGTTTGTGATTACACCAAAGAAGAAAGACAAAGAACCCGAGAGTCGAGTGGTCGCCATCGGCGATTCTGACTTTGCCAACAACAGCTATCTGGGCGTCCTGGGCAACCGTGATTTCTTTCTGAATATCTTTAACTTTCTCGCCGAAGAGGAAGACTTGATCTCGATCCGCGCCAAACCGGGTATCGACAATGAACGGGTGTTCATTACTGCCGCGCAAGAACGTTTAATCCGGCTACTTTCGCTGGTCCTGCTCCCCGGCTCGGTCATTGCCAGCGGTGTTAGCGTCATGTTACGCAAACGCCGCCACTCATGAAACCGCGCGGCGTTGTAATACTCGCGGGCACTTTGGGGATGCTGGTGTTATACCTGTTTCTGGTACAACTCCCCAAGTCGCGAAACGCGCGTACCCAAGCACATGCGGGGGGATACCTTTCGGCAGGTCTCACCGAATCCGCAACTCACGTAGAGATTAGTCGTTCCGGGGTTCTCATCTCTCTGTTCGAGGAAGATGGCTACTGGAACGTTGCGTCGCCGTTTGAAGATCGCGCCGATCTTTCCGCGGTCATGACACTTCTGGCCGCGTTGGACCGTGGCATCATCGAACGCAACCTGGGCCCCACCGACACGCCCGCCGACTACGGACTCGACGCACCTATTGCAACGCTGGTGGTTAACAACGCGGACGGACCATTAGTTCATCTGCAAGTGGGCTCGACCAACATTGATGGTTCGCTGTCGTACGCGTATCGGAATGATTCTCCCGACGTGCTACTTATTCCGACCAGCGTTCGCCGGTACTTGCTTCGCCCGACGCAAGAGTTTCGCGACGAAAAAATCGTGTACGTATCCACCGAAGACGTATGCAAACTTAGCTTTCGATCGGCCGACGCCGACATGACCTGGAAGCGTGACGGCGACACGTGGCGTTTAGCGGGGTCACGCCCCGCTATTTTTGGCGACGAATACCAATTACTGTCAGTCATCCGTCGGCTTCGCGCAATGCGTGCGGTGTCGTTCCGACCGCTCGCGGATTCCACCACGCTTGGCCTTGACGACCCCCAAGTAGTATCCATCGTCACCTGTGCCGAAGCCCACAAAATCGAAATCGACTTCGGCAAGGAACAGGATGACCTTGTTCCCTTGCGCGTTCGTGGCGAGAGCCGCATTGCCATGGTCGACCCCGGCGGAACTTACATTTTCCAACCCGTTTTCTTTTTTCGGGACCGTCGGATGGTTCACATTAAGACGGCTGAGGTGGCAAGAATCGAGTTTGCCAGTGCAGATACCACAGCATCGGTACAGCGAACTGGGAGCGGCTGGGGGTTTGCTAACCCTGCAATGGGAAGTGCTAACCGCGATGTTGCCGAGCAGTTGCTCGTGTACCTGGCGAACCTGAAGGTTAGTAGAATCCTCGACGATTCGACAGACGTCGCTATGCCCGATCGCGATAACTTCTTCCACTTGCGGTTGTTGAACGAAAGCGGTGCACCAATCGACGAACTTCGCGGAATACCCCACGGGACCGGGTGGCAAGTGACTAGCCTCTCGTCCCCCATCTTGGGTACAATCGGCAAGGAAGATGTGGCCGATATCAAAAAGCGCTTTGGCCAGTTACGACAATGACCACGCCCCACAATAATCCGTCGCCTGCAACTCGTCGGTCGCGAGTAAATGGACTGTTCTATCCTGCGGCGGCGGACGAGCTAGCCACCACCGTCGACCACTTTCTGCACACGTCCGATAAGACCTGCTCCGCCCGTGTGGTCGCTGCTCCGCACGCGGGTTATGCTTATTCGGGACGAGTGGCGGCCAACGCGATAGTGCAACTTCCCCCAGACATCGACACCGTGGTTGTCATCGGGCCATCGCACGTAGAACGTTTTTCCTTCACTTCGATCTTCCCTGGTAGCGGCTACGAAACGCCCCTCGGTGTCGTCGCCGTCGACACCGAAATGAGTCGCACCCTCGCCGCCGGCGGCGATACGATACGGTTTTCAATCCAAGGACACGAAGCGTCGCGTACTCGGGGTGAGCACGCGATTGAAGTCGAACTTCCATTTTTGCAACGCCACCTAAGCCAGTTTCGAACAGTCCCCATTACGATGGGCGAAACCAGCTGGAACGCATGCGAACAGCTTGGACGCGCGTTGGCGCCCTGGCTGAAGCGCCCCAATGTCGCGGTTGTCGTCCAGCACTGACCTGTCGCACTTCTATGAAGCCGAGCGCGCAGACCAACTCGACACCGTTTTCTGCCAGCGCTTTCTGGAACTCGACCCGCATGGGTTACATGAAGCGTTAAGCCGGGGCGACTGCGAAGCCTGCGGTGGGGCGCCCGCCGTATCCGCACTGGTGGCACTCTCCGAACACCAGGCCAGCGCCACGTGCTTAATGCGCACGCATTCCGGGCACATCGGCGGAGACATGAGTAGCGTTGTCGGCTACGCCGCACTTGCCGTGGAAGTCGGCGATGAGTAAGGACCTTGGCCAGCGTCTGATAATTCTGGCCCGCGCTCGAATTGCGGCCGACTTGGGTGTTAGTGGGCCCGCGATGCCTGAAGTTCCTGACGACGGCGTCCGGCGCGGAGTATTTGTAACGCTAAAGACTGGAGACCGGCTCCGCGGGTGTATTGGTCGGATTGAAAGTAACGAATCGCTGGCCAGAACCACGAGCGCGATGGCGGCCGCTGCGGCATTCTCGGATCCGCGCTTTCCATCACTCTCATCGGAAGAGTTCGCGAAGGTCACGTTGGAAGTTTCGGTGCTGAGTCCACCTTACGAAATCAACCCCGAAGCGGTAGAAGTGGGACGACACGGCCTGATCATCGAGCGCGGCGCCCGTCGTGGGCTATTGCTGCCGCAGGTGGCGACTGAGTGGAATTGGGACCGCGACACGTTCCTTCGCCAAACTTGCGTAAAGGCAGGCCTGCCCGAAAGCGCCTACTTGCAACCCGATACTCGGGTGCTCGCCTTCGAAGTCGAAATCTTTAGCGAAGAAGACTAGGCCAGTTGCAGCGCGGAGAACCGTTCCACCAGCCCGTCTATCAACGAACAAAAGTCCGCGGGCGACATCGTCGCCGGCGCAGCGCAACGAAGTTGGCCCGACGAACCGCTAAAGTGGCGCAGATGAAGTTCGCCGCCGGCAATCACCACAATCTCCCAAAAGCCATTGCCCGATGGGGGCGTCCGCAGTAGCGATGCTGGAGTTTCGTGGTCCTCTTCCTGGAGCAGAAATGGACCATACCGCGTGGGCATCTCTTCCAGAGCGGCCACCACGACCGCGTGCCGAGCTGCGCTTTCGTCGTCTGACAATGCGGGCGCTCCGCTCAGTGTCAAAGATGCCAGGCGCACATCGTCCCCGCTTCCTGTCGAGACTTCTGCACGAACGTGAGTGGAGCCATCGGCTACGCGGACTCGATGGTGAGGCCACTCGCCTTGCGGATAAAACGAAAACACTTCCTGACGCGAGCGCTCTTCGTGATTGGCGACATCGGTGAGAATTCTGCGTCCGACGTTCATTTAGCTTCTCCTTAACTAACTGCGACCTACGCCGCGTTTTCTTCGCCTAAACTACGTTCGCGATGACTGGTGCCGTCAAATGACACCAACACGGAAGCGTCTTGCTTGATGGTTTGAATGTGAACGGGTCGGGTCCAAACGTTGAACAGATTGGCCAATGTGTCGCGAGCATAATCTTCGCGCAACTCCACCCCATCCCAACGGTGTTTTAGATACAACTCGCCCCGATTCTCGTAGTTTCCATCCACGACCGACACGAACGGGTGCCCCATGTTGGTCAGCGACACCAGAAGCTTTTCTTTAACCGCGGCAAGATCCCGCGATGAGATCTCGTAGCGATTGGTTCTTGGATTCAGGTCGTATGCAAACATCTGGTGGTCGCGCACAAATTCTTCGGTCAGAAACTCATCAATGAATGTCATGTCATTGTAAACGGCCCGCACCTGGAAAATCTTCTCCCGCCCTTTTCCCAGCTTTGTGTCCCACATCGCTTTTTCGCGCATGTCCGTGCAACTATCGTAGTCCGACCCGAACCGACCTGTGTTCCAGCGGTGCTCGATATCATGAAACAACTCGTAGCCAAGTTTATAAGGATTGATTCGTCCTGGATGCACAGCCAGCGTCGACGAATGGTGGTCGGCAAAGTCGACGACTTCAGAGTCGTCCAACACCTTGCGCGTCATGATCTTTTCGTGCCAGTACGACGCCCACCCTTCGTTCATAATCTTGGTTTGGGCCTGCGGTGCAAAGTAGTACGCCTCTTCACGGATGATGCTAAGAATATCCCGCTTCCAGTTGGGTAGCGGCGCGTACTCGCCCAAAAACTTCAACACATCTTTGACCGGCTTGGGTGGAAAGGCGGCCTCTTTGAGTCGGTTCTCTTGCAGCTCTTGACGGCGACGTTCAATGTACTCCGGCGGGTTAATGAACGACTCCATATATGGCTTGCTCTTTAGCCTGGGGACATCGTGACACGACTCGTCGGTATCAACCGCTGACGGACGATCATCGATATCCTGGAACAACGCACGCGCGTCGATCAAGTTCTCCAGTGACGTACAAACATCGATAAACTCTTCAACCTTGTCGCGCCCGTACTTCGACATGTAGCCTTGAATCCGCACCGCGTGATTGGCCATTTCGTCAACCATCTTGCGGTTGGTGTTGGCAAAGTAAGCGTTGTTCTTGAAAAAGTCACAATGCGCATACACATGGCCGATCACTAGCTTTTGATCCACCATTTGGTTGGAATCCAACAGGTAGGCATAGCACGGGTTACTGTTGATCACCATTTCGTAGATCTTATGCAGGCCGTAACCATAGCTCTTGTGCATGTACTCGTACTGCATGCCGAAGCGCCAGTGCGGATAACGCACCGGAAAACCGCCGTAGCTGGCCAGCATGTTTACCTGGTCATAGTCGACGACTTCAAACACGACCGGAAAGAAGTCCAGCCCGTAGCCGCGGGCGTAGCCTTCGATCTCACGGATGGCTTGTTCTAACTCGTAGCGGTCAATCATCGGCCTTTCCCCAGGAAGGTCTTAATGGAATCGTAAATATCTTCTCGCGAATTAATTTCCGACAGAACCAGGTTCTCAGCACCGTCGAATGTCCCGCGAAGGTCGTTGATGAAAGCGCCGCTTCCGTAGGGACTCGCCACCTGTCCGTAACAAAACAGATTCACGCTGGGCAGCAGGTGATCGCGGAGGACTTCAAAACAAACCTGCGTATCGCCGCCACCCCAGTTGTCACCGTCGGAGAAGTGAAACACGTACACGTTCCACTCAGTGGGATCGAACTGCTCTCGCATGATGGTCGCCGCCAGCTTGTACGCCGACGAGATACGAGTACCGCCGCTTTCGCGCGTATGAAAGAACGTATGTTCGTCGACTTCGTGCGCGTCCGCATCGTGCACGATGTATCGCGTCTCTAGCCCCTTATACTGACTCTTCAGCCAGGTATTGATCCAAAAAGACTCGTTGCGCACGATGTCTTTCTGCTCATCACCCATCGAACCGGACACGTCCATAACGTAGATGATCGCTGCGTTGGTTTCGGGCTGCCGGATGAGTTTGCGCGACCGGTAACGACGGTCCTCTTTAATCGGGATAATGACGGGGTTGTCGGGGTCGTACGTTCCGGTCGCGATCTGGCGCTTAAGCGCCTCACGGTAGGTACGCTTAAAATGGCGCAGCGATTCCGGCCCGGTAGTGTTGATGGACGAGTACCTTCCCGCCCACGATTCGATGTTGTGTTTGGCTTTGGGTTCGACCCGAGGGAGCTCGAGCTCTTCGCCCATGATGGCCGCAAGTTCCGCAATCGCGATTTCGGCTTCTAGCACGTGTTGGCCGGGCGCGTCGCCGGCTTCGCCAGCGCCTTCCTGCGGATCGCCTTGCCCAATCTCCTGCCCCACGTCGCCTTCTCCCTGGCCAACTCCCCCGGACTTGCGCGGATCGTGCTGAAAGTTGGGGGTTTCGATCTGGTGGATCGGAATGCTGACGATGTTCTTGCCCTGTCGCCCAAGCAGTTCGCCCGTAGACATGTACTTGCGGAGGTCACGCTTTACCATGCCGCGGACGATCTGCTTGAAACGACGCAGGTCTTGATCAATACGCTGAGCCAAGGATACCCGCTCCTAAGAGGATTGCTTCATATCTCCACGGGCAAACAAGCTGGCCACGAAGTTCAGCACGTCGGTCGCACTGACGTCGTTGTAACCGAAGTTACGGATAAGCCGTTGTTTAACCACGTCGATCTTGGCTTGGGTTTCCTTGTCGACCACGCTGGACACCAGATTGGTAAGCTTGATCGAGTCTTTCTGGTCCTCGAACAACTTCAATTCCAGCGCCTTTTGTAGCCGCGCGTTGGTCGTATAGTCAAAGGTCTTGCCTTCCACCGCAAGGGCACCGATGTAGTTCATGATCTCGCGACGGAAGTCGTCTTTGCGATTATCGGGAATACCGATCTTCTCTTCGATCGCGCGCATCATGCGTTCATCCGGTTCTTCGTCCTCACCGGTGTACTTGTTCTTGACCTTTTCCTTCTGGGTGTACGCCTTAATGTTGTCGACATAGTTCGCGCACAGCTTACGAATCGCGTCTTCGTCGGCAGAAATAGCGCGTTGCACTTCGTTCTTAACGACGTCCGCGTACTCGTCCTTGACGATACTCAGCAGTTCTACGTAGCGCTTGCGGTCATCTTCGGAACTCACCAATGAGTGGTGTTCCATTCCCGCTTCCAGTTCGTTCAGCACCATAAACGGGTTCAGACACGCTTCGACCTCGGCATCCACCAGGGCATTGGACACTTTGTCCTGAATGTACCGCGGCGAGATTCCGTCGAGGCCTTCACGAGTGGTTTCTTTGCGCAACTCCTTGATGTTCTCTTCGGTGAATCCCGGCAACGACTGGCCATTGTACAGTTTCATCTTCTGCACAACGTTGAGCGACGCATTCTTCGGCTCTTCCAGGCGAGTCAGGATTGCCCACATCGCAGCCATCTCCACTGTGTGAGGTGCGATGTGGACACCCGGGATCTTCTTGGCGTTAAAGTCACGCTTGTAAATGGCTACTTCGTCGGTCAACCGTGTGATATACGGAATATCGATTTTCACGGTACGGTCGCGAAGTGCCTCCATAAACTCGTTGCTCTGCAACTTGCGATACTCCGGCTCATTGGTGTGCCCGATAATCACTTCGTCTATGGACGTCTGCGAGAACTTTTTCGGTTTAATGCGGTGTTCCTGCGAGGCGCCCAACAAGTCGTAGAGGAATGCTACGTCAAGCTTGAGCACCTCGATAAATTCGATCAATCCACGATTAGCAATGTTAAACTCGCCGTCAAAATTGAAGGCCCGTGGATCGGAGTCGCTGCCATACTCGGCGATCTTGCGGTAGTTAATGTCACCGGTTAGTTCGGTCGAGTCCTGGTTCTTTTCGTCTTTGGGTTGAAACGTCCCAATACCAACCCGGTCTTTTTCGGACAACACCAGGCGACGCACTTCCACGTGCTGAATCACCTTGGTCCAGTCGCCGTTGTAGCGTTCCATCAGTTCGTTGAACCGATACCGGCAAGCCGGGTTCAGTTCGCCGTCGACAAAAACCCTTTTAGCGGGGTCGTTAATGCGGCTGTTGATTTGGCCGAGTACTTCTTCGCGGTGCTGCTCCGGGATGAGCAGTAGCGGTTCCTGATGCATGGGCGACGGTGTAAAAAACACGTTCCCGTGCTCGTCGGTCTCGCGCCACGCGTAAGTGTAGAGGGCGCCCTCCGGGGTGCGTGAGTAGTCCTCTAAGCCACGCTTGAGCCGGCGAACAATTGTGCTTTTGGCGCTTCCCACCGGACCATGGAGCAGCAGAATACGTTTTTCGGTGCCGAGACGCTGGGCGGCGGACTTGAAGAAGTTGACCATCTCCATCAACGAATCTTCAAGGCCGTAGACCGCATCGCGGCCGTCATTTTCCGCGTCGTCGAAGAATCGATAACGCGTCAGGCGCTTCTTGCTGTCCCCCACTTCTTCCACACCATGCGACACGATCATGTCGTAGATCCGCTGGTAGGCGGTGCGCACTGTGCTGGGTCGCTCCAGTACAGTGTTCAAATAGTCCTCGAAAGAACCGCGCCAGGTGAGTTCCTGGTACGCGTTCAAATTCTGCCGAGACTCGATCAGGGAGATGATCTCTCTGGCCGCGCTCATTGTTCCTCCTTACTGCAAAGAACCTCGCTGCCGTGTTAACTTCGTACTTACTACAATATACGGCCGTGTTGGGTTCCCCGCCACCGTACGCAATGCGGTTAAAGGCTTTTTCCCGATCCGGCAAAAACGCAAAACCTATGCCGCCGCCGAATTTTACCGACGCTTTCCTAACCCGCGTATTCACAGCCGGTTAAGAACTCGTGCATCAAACCTTGCGCCAAATTCAGCGGCAAGTTTCTCCCCACCTGGTAAGCTACAACTCGCCAAACATGACCCATCGCCAGTAAATTATTTCTGGTGATTCAACCCACCCGCTAGTCGACAAATACTCGTAACCCTTGCTACAACTTTCACATGAATGCTTCCAAGGACTGCCTGTTTTGCAAAATTGTTGCGGGTGAAATCCCGAGCGACACTGTTTATGAAGATGACGAGGTGCTGGCTTTTCGGGACATCAATCCCGCCGCGCCGACCCACGTGCTGGTCATTCCCAAGCGACATATTCCGGCGCTAAGCGACGCGCAACCTTCCGATGCCCCAATCTTGGGAACGCTGCTGCAGCGAGTGGCAACCATCGCAGAGAAACTGGGGCTGGTAGAGGGCGGGTATCGTGTGGTTAACAACTGTGGAGCAGGCGCGGGGCAAACCGTGTTCCACATCCACTTGCATTTGCTGGCGGGACGACGGCTCGAATGGCCGCCGGGCTAGGCGCTGGCGTCAAAGTAGCGGTCTTCGAGCTCTTGCTTAAGGTCAACAACCCCAGAAAAGTCGTCGATGGAATCGCTATCGCGCTTGGAGAGGACCCCGGTGTCGACCAGATGGAACACAATCGCACCCACATCTTGCCCTCGCTCGATGCCCCAACTTCGCAACACGTCGTAAGCCAGCATTCCGTACTCTTGCTTGGCGTACTGGCAAACGTGCCGCAGTAGTTCCTGACCGTTGACATGCCGGCGTTCGTCTATTGAACGCATCGTGAACTCCAGGCCATGCATTAGAAACACGTAGGCGTCGGCGTGATAGGCGTCCGGAAACTTGCGGATTTCCGCCATCGCCTGCCAGAAGTCCCTAGGTTGCGACACGGTGACCTCCGGCGACTCGATCGTAAAGTTCAACGTAGCGATCGACGATTGCTTCGCGGCCAAAAGCCTCAACTGCACGCGCGCGAGCCTTGCGCCCCATCTCCAGCCGGAACGCGTCGTCGTTGAACAATCCAACCACCAGGCGCTGCATGCAGTCGACGTCGTGGGGATCGCATAAGTAACCGGTTTCGCCATGGACAATCACCTCTGGAAGCCCACCGACTCGAGATCCCATCACCGGCACACCACAGCTCATCGCCTCCAGACCAGCCAGACCAAAGCTTTCGTGCTCGGAAGGAAGCAGAAACAGGTCGGCCGCCGGTAACACGTCCGCGACATACTCCTGACCACCCAAAAACACCACGTCGTCGCAGACGCCTAGTTCGCGCGCCAGGTGTTCGGTTGGCCCGCGCTCGGGGCCGTCCCCGACCAACACCAAACGAGTAGGAACCTGCCGCCGGGTTTCGGCAAAAACGCGAACGATTGTGGGCAGGTTCTTGACCTTGCGAAAGTTTGACACGTGCATGATCACCCGTTCGCCGTTAGGCGCGAGTCGTCGACGCAGCGGATGATCCAAGTTAGGCCGAAACAAATCCGTGTCGACAAAGTTCGGTATGACATCAATAGGAGTGTCGATGTCGAAACGGGAGACCGTTTCCTGGCGAAGAAACTCCGACACCGCCGTAACCGCGTCCGAACGCTTAATACTAAACTTGGTAATCTCAAAAAACGACGGCATCAAGCCCACCAGCGTGATGTCGGTTCCGTGAAGTGTCGTCACGGTAGGCAATGGTGTCGGGCTGGCCATTTCTTTTGCCAGAAAAGCCGATGCCGCGTGAGGAATGGCGTAGTGAACGTGGACCAGGTCGAGCTGATGGTCTGCGGCCACTTCCCGAATTTTAACCGCAAGGCTTAGGCTGTAGGGCGTGTAGTTTTGAAACACCGGGTAGTCACCGGTGTCCACGTTGTGCAAAAACACATTCTCGTAGAACTCGTGGAGTCGAGCCGGGCGCCCGTTAGTTATGAAGTGAACTTCATGTCCGCGCGCGGCTACACATTTACCAAGTTCCGTCGCAACGACTCCGCTACCGCCCGGCGTGGGATAACAAACAACGCCAATGTTCACCGCCCGCCCCCCGCGATAACAGCGGCAATATCACGAACGGCGACCGCACCCACCGGCGAGAACGCCTCGCCATAGCGTGCGCCGATCGCGGCGCCAGCAACCTCGGCGCGCGCGCGCACCTTATCCATGAAACCGTCTTCGTTGAGTGGCGTGGGCTTGCTTTCGGGTCCTTTAATAAACTGTGTAGCGTGACACAACGCTGCCTTTACCTTGGTATCCATGTAATCGGTAATATCGACGACCAGGGTCGGCGTGACCTCGCGACGGCCACCGTAGCGCCACACATCGCGAACCTTCACCGCGGCGCCCAGGTCCGGGCGAAAGCCAGCAATTCCCGCCAAATACAACGCACGCTGAATGAGCCGCGCGCCGCTTTCATGGTCCGGGTGTGGGTCGTCATCGGTGGGCGCCAAGACAAAATCGGGGCGAGCCGCCCGCAGTGCTTTCACCACCGCTGCGGTGTGTTCGGCGTGTTCGGACTGGATGCCACCGTCTGGCAGGCCCAGGTTAGACCGCGATTCCCCCCCCAGTACCGCCAGCGCGGCTTGGGCTTCTTTCGCTCGTTCCGCGACCGATCCGTTACTGGAAGACTCACCGCGAGCCAGATCTACGACGACCACGGGATGCCCGTGGGCGCCGAGTTTTGCAACCGTTCCGCCGCAGCCCAACTCAACGTCGTCGGGATGAATTCCGATGGCAAGCACTCTCATGTGACTGAATATACGACATGTTCCAGACGCCCGTCCAATACCGCACCCACGTGGTGATCAGCGGCCGTCTTAATCGCCGCCGTAGCATCCAATCCGTGTTCGATGAACGGCACCAGCATCGCCATAATCCGCTCTTGCGGGACATCCCGCGGACGAAAAACGTCCTTCGCGTGCTTCAACCACGGCCACCGATTCAATGCGTTGGCTTTGCTCAACTCGGCCACCAGCTCAACCGCAGAATCTCCGCGCCGTTGAACATCGTCTAACCGCTTCCGAAGCTTTTTGGCAAACTGCGGGTCGCTGAGGTTAGAAACGCCGTCCAGCAGTTCGTCGCGCGCTCGCGCCAGTTGCTCGGCAAAGCGATCAGCGGCAGCCACGGCCGCCGGATCGGTGGCCAGTGCGGCCCCTTGTGTAGCCAACTCCTGCGGATAAGTTGCGACTAACTCGGCGGCTACGGACGCCTCCCGCAGGAACTCATGAACGAATTCGGGAACGTAGGTGGCAAACAGGCGCGGTATCACGCACGGGCGAGGGATCCCCAGCCGTCGGTAGACGGGTTCCATTTGCGCCCGGTACGCAATCTCTCCGGGACCTAATACCACCGCCGACGGACGTAGCGCAGTGTCCTGAATCAGGTTGCGAAGCAGCACGCCCGGCGAAATCCGGGCTGGGTCGTTCGCCGCTGCGAGCAAGGGATCCCGGTCGTCCATCGGGACCTTAAGACGTAAACCATGTTGTAGCAGAAAAGCTCCAGAGCTTATACCAGAGGTTAACTGCGCGTGATAACCTTTTTTCACTAAGTCATTTCCGGCGGCAGTTAACAAATCGTTGAGGTCTTGCTCCTGCTCAATAAACGTGCTGATCAACGCGCCGGCGGTCCGGCGGACCTCGCTATCACGCCCGTCGACGATCAGACATTGGTGACGTGTCAACTCTAACACCGTGCGCGCCGCCACGTCGCCCAGGTCCGCGGCTCCCCGATTCGCCTCATTGACCAGCCGCGATGCCGCCGAGCACACCGACCCAAGCATCGGCAGCGCTCCCGTCCACAGTTCCAAAACTGCGTCGGCCGCAATATCACCCACCGGCATCCCCACCCGGTGAGCGGATGGCGGCAGGTTCAACCCAAAGGGAGTCCCGTCTGAGGTCAGAAACTGACTCGAACGAATCTCCGCAAAGTCGTCGTCATCCGCCCCCACCCAATACATCGCGACGTGCGGAATGCCGGTAGATTGCGTCAACTCATCCGCCAACGCCACCGCGGTGACCACCTTGTACAAAGTCATGAGCGGCCCGCCGTAGACACCCGGCTGTTGCCCGGTCACAATCAATCGCGCGCCCGCACGGTAGCGATCCACCACACTTTCATGAGTACCCAAAGCGCGGCTGTGACGCGCAAGGTGCTCGCGTAGCTGTGCTTCGGCGGGGACGTTGACATACGGATTCTCAGCCGGAGCCTCTGCCAGCCGCGCGTGCGTGGCCGGTCGCAGACGTTCGATCAGAAAGTCGTTCGCGTACAGGTCGGTTACAAACTTACTGCTTGCGGACATGTCGCTTAGGTTTGGGGTGGCCAGAATGGTCATCTAGTCCGCCTTCTTACAAACATGAATGAGTCGTGGCGAGTGATCCGCATACGCGCTTAACTGGTAGTCACCAAACACACCGGTCACCCGCAATCCCGCCCGAGCCAGCAGTTCTCCCAGTTCGTCTTTACCGTAAAGCGTGAGTCGTTCGGTATAGTTCGAAACCACGCTTCCCGTCTTATCTTCGACACGCACCTGTTTACACAAGTGTTTAAGCCGCGGATCGTACGACTTACTCTCGTGAATCGTAAACCCAGCGCGCTTGCGTGCGGTTGGTGCAAACGAATCTGTATCTAGGGACGCGCCGTTTATAAAGTCCAGAACGAAATGTCCTCCGACTCGTAAACTTCGTGCGACTTCGTTGAGTACCAACAACTGTTCGTCATGAGTCGAGAAATACCCAAAACTTGTGAACATGCTGATGGCACTGCCTGTACTGCCCGGTCGGATCGGCAAGCGACGCATGTCCGCTTGCGCTACCGACTCGCCCAAGCCCCGTTCCCGCGCTTTAGCCAGGAGCCATGGTGACAAGTCTATTCCAACGGCATCAAAGCCCGACGCGTGCAGCGCGTGCAAATAACGCCCGGCTCCGCAGGCCACGTCTAACACCACACCTTCAAGCCATGGCGACAGCGACGCAATTGCCTGGTCGGCTTCTTCGTCGTCCCGGTGGGGATATACCACGTCGTACAACGGGCCAAAAGCTAACTCAAACCACTCGCTCACGACTCGCCTGCAATTTCCAAAACCGTATCATGTGCAAAATTTTTGTCGTCCTGATAAGGGTAGGACTCGTTGTAATGCAACCCCCGGCTCTCTTTGCGTTGGCGCGCCGATGCAATGACCAACTGACCCACCAGAATAATGTTTCGTAGCTCCAGTAGATCTGACGTCAGCTTACAGTTCCAATACAACTCGTGTACGGTTTGCCGAAGCTGCTCCATTCGCGTTTGGGCAATTTTAAGGCGCGCATCGCTGCGAACAATCCCGACGTAGTCCCACATAACTCGCCGGGCTGCGTCCCAGTCGTGCTCGAGAATCACCAGGTCGGAGATCGTCTCGGTGGTGCTGTCTTCCCATGCGCGCGGCCGTGGAACCTTTGTGTCCAGGTCCATGTCGGCCAGAATACCGTCCCGCGTCGACACCGCAAAGGCAAGCGCTTCCAGCAAAGAGTTGCTGGCCAGCCGGTTCGCTCCGTGCAAGCCGGTGTGACTGACTTCTCCGATCGCATAAAGATGCGGAATTGAAGCCCGGCCACAACCGTCAACGTCGATGCCGCCACAAAAGTAGTGTGTGGCGGGCACCACAGGAATGGGCTCGCTTGCCATGTCAATTCCCGCGCGCTCCAGCTTTTGATAGATACTGGGAAACCGTTCCTGCAGAAAGGACCGATCGCGAGCGGTTAGGTCCAAATACACGCATGGCTCTCCGCTTTGCTTCATTTCGTTGTCGGCCGCGCGCGCCACGATGTCCCGAGGAGCCAGATCGGCCATTTCGTGGTAGTCCGTCATGAACGCGGTTCCGTCGCGTCGCAACAGCACGCCGCCTTCGCCGCGCAAGGCCTCCGACAATAGAAACGAACGGATTTCCGGATGATACAAACAAGTCGGGTGAAACTGAACAAACTCAAGGTTCGCTATTCGCGCGCCCGCACGGTACGCCATCGCGACACCGTCGCCGGTGGCAATGTCGGGATTGGACGTGTACAGGTACACCTTGCCCGCCCCCCCGCTTGCCACAACGGTTTTCCGCGCCGCAAAGACTTCCACTTCGCTAGTCACAAGGTCTAGAACATACGCACCGTAAACCCCCGCGGCGGCGACACCATCTACATCTTTTTCGGTAATCAGGTTTACCGCCATGTGGTGGTCGAGCAAATCGATATGGTCGTGCTCCCGCACCCGCTGCAGGAGGGTCTTTTCCACCGCTCGCCCGGTGCGATCTTGCGCGTGAACGATGCGTTTGCGCGAGTGGCCACCTTCGAGCCCTAACGCGAGATCATCACCGGCATGCGAAAACGGAACTCCCAGCGAAACCAGATTAGCGATTCGCTTTGGTCCCTGCGATACCACAAACTCAACGACATCCCGTCGGCACAGCCCCGCCCCGGTACGCAGCGTATCGGCTACATGGAGGTCGAACGAGTCGTTGTCCCCTACGACAGTCGCAATGCCTCCCTGAGCCCAGTTGGTGTTGGAGTCGGCAGGGCCTTTCTTGGTGACCACCGTGACACGGCAAGCGTCGGCCAGACCGAGCGCCAGCGACAGCCCTGCGGCTCCCGAGCCAATTATCAAGACGTCAGAAAAGTGCAACGATTCCCATAACCTGTTTAGTGCAAACTAGTTGAACCTGCTGGTGAGTGCAAATATGTAGCTTTCCAGTCTACCGCAATTGCAATTTTGTGGGCAGCACACACTGCACATTGCAAGCGCTGGCGGCGCCATTGTGAGCGGGCTCCAACAAGGGGATGTGTAACATAATAAATGACAGCTAGTTACATCGCCAGATTTCTTTTCGAGGCTGGCATGGCCGTTGCGATAGAGGCCCCAGGATTCTCTCACATTCCCATACTGAGAAGGTTTATCTAGGAGGTCTGGTTCCATGGGTAAGAACTTTATCGCGCTTCTGGCGCTCTTGATTGCCAGTGTTGCCATCGTGGGTTGCGATGCGAATGGCGATCAGCAGCGCACCCGGGTTGTTGTTACCTCGCTAAACGAAAACACGCCTGTCGTTTCGGATCCCTGGTTCGAAGGAGATCTGACTACCGGTGATGGCGCTGGCGTTTACGAGGATATCATTCTGGTTCAATTTGCCAGTGCGCCGTACTCGGCCGGTGTCACCTCGACCAACGGTCGTGACTTTTTGATCACCGGTTACCGTGTTCGCTGGGTCCGTACCGATGGCGGCGCTGAAACGTTGCCCGACTACAATGGCTCGCTTAACACGCTGCTTCCGTTAAACTCCGAAGCCGCGGCATTTATTACGCTGGTTACATTCAATAACAAGTCGGAGCCTTTTATTAGCGACCTGAGAACCAACGGCGCTGAGCTCTTTTTTCGCGCCGACATTACTTTCTTCGGCCGCGAAGTGGGTAGCGATCGCGAGCAAGAAATCGCAGCTTCGCTTTCCGTTAACTTCGTCGACGTAATCACGACCGACCTGTAATCCCCATCGGGACCAACCTTCTAGTAGGGACAGACACGCCGTAGCTATGGCTGCGGCGTGTCTCCTTTCATCAACTCCCAGGTTGGGCCCCATCCATCACCAAACGGCGTCACGCTAAGTTGCGCAATGCGGTAGCGATCGGGCTGCGCGGTAAACTCTCTGATCTTAACCCAGTCCTTTTGGGTAACGATGAATTCACTCTGCGCGTGAATACGCTCCCAGTCTGCAATGTCTGCACGGTTAAACCAGTAGTGATCGGGAAAGCGATGGGCAGCCAGCAAAGCGACGCCCATCCGCTGAACGTCGGTCTCGAACTGCTCCGGCCGCGCAATAGCTGTTACCGCTACCCCCTTTTTCATGACGGCAGGGTTTTCGTCACGATCCACGATCTCCAGTTTACGACGCACCCCAAATGACGGTGGTGGGTTGTCCACCCGGGTGCGTAACGCGTCCTGAGCCGCTGTGAGCTGCTCCCCATCGTTACAGTTGTTGAAACCGATCGCATCGGCGCGCAACAAAGCTCCGGGTTCTTCGCGCAATGGACCCGCAGGAATAACCCGGCGGTTGGCAAAAGGCCTGGTAGCGTCGAGCATCACCACGTCCAGGTCTCGTGGTAGTTTCCAGGTCTGGAACGCATCGTCAACCACCACGCGATCGAATCCGTGCTCAAGCGCGAACGCGACGTTTGCAGCCTTATTGGCGCCAAACAGACAAGGCTCGTGCGTCCCCAACACTGCGACCATGCCTTCGTCGCCCACGTCTTCCACGGCAACCTGCGTGGCGGGTGCCACCGAACGCCCCGCACTAAGCGGCGGCGTATCGTCCGGCCAGGCCAGCAGCGACGTGCGACTCGACGCCACGGTTCCTCCCACGCCGCGACTTACAAAGGCTACCGACAACCCGGCGTGCCGGAATCGCCTGACCAGCTCGATGGCGAAGGGCGTCTTCCCATTGCCGCCTACCTCAATGTTTCCGATTGAGATTACCCGAGGTGGAACGACCGGAATATTCTCGGCCTGCCGCGCGCGCCGCAAAGACTCCGACACCGCTTGATAAAGTCCTGACAATGGCAACGACACCCACGGGAGACTCGCCAACCAACCCGCCCCGCGACCTGCCGCGCCCCGCCGTTCTAAAACGGGGTAGCTCACGACCGCACCTCGGCGTCGATTTGTTCGGTTAAACGAAGTAGCGCACGTTCCAGTTCGGCTCGTACAGACTCAACCGCCTCTTTGTCGGCGTTTGCGTCGACAACAATTGGCTCCCCCAAACGCACTAGCACTTTGGTAAAGGGTAGCGGAAGCTGAAAACGGTCCCACGAAGCGAACGTACGGTGGCGACGCGAACCCGTTGAGATGGGTATCAGCGTGGCACCGGTACTACGAGCCAACTCAACCGCCCCGGCCTTAACCTGATGGATGGGACCTTTGGGTCCGTCAACCGTGAGCCCCAAATCGTAGCCCGCGCTTACCGCGCGCTTTAGTTCGCGCAAGGCACGAGCGCCGCCACGGGTACTACTCCCGCGCACATGGCCAAAGCCCAAGCGTACAATGGTGCGGCCCAACATTTCCCCATCGCGATGCTCGCTGGCAAGCACGTGAATTTTTCGATTTCGGTGAGTGAAGCTCAACGGTAGGAGTCGGCCGTGCCAGAAACAGTAGATAACTTGTGGGTGTCGGAAGCGCGCCTCTTCGACCGACGATTCCGGCGGAAAGTCTATGCGCCAACTGACACCCAACAGGCGAATGATGAGTGCGCCCAGTCCGGCCACGATAGGTATCGGAACCTTCATCGTTGCAATAGCTCTTTGGCAATTGCCGCAACTCGCTTCGCACCGCCGCTGCCACGAAGCATCTCGGGAAGCGCCTTTAATCGTGCGACCATTCGATCTCGCACTTCACCATCCTCCCACATCGCTTGCACGCTGTCTGCCATCGCTTGCGGCGTGGCTTCGTTCTGAATCAATTCCGGGCATACCCGTTCGCCCAGCACCACATTGACCAGACCAATGTTGTCAACCCGAACCACCCGACGTGCAATCGCATAGTTCAAAGCCGAGACGCGATACACGACAGTCAACGGAGTTTGCATCATTGCCGTTTGCAGCGTTGCGGTACCCGACGCGACCAGTGCAGCGCGGGCGGTTCGCATAACGTCCAACGCGCTAGTGGACAGGCTAACGGTCGCGGTCGATCGTTTTAAGATGCGGTCGTATACGATGCGCGGCAACGTCGGGCTCATTCCCAACGAAAACGTTACACCTGGAATCCTTTGGGTAAGCAACTCTGCCGCCTTTAGCATATCGGGCAGTATGCGCGTAACTTCCTGCAGACGGCTTCCGGGCAACAGTGCAACTCCCTCGCGTTCGCTCTGCGGAAGCGGGTCCGGCAGCGGATGGTCATGTACAAATGGGTGTCCGACAAACTCCACTTCGACGCCGCGCTCGCGATAGAATTGCTCTTCGAAGGGGAGGATCACCGCCATGCGGTCGATGTTACTACGTACTTCGGCGACGCGTTTCTCGCCCCAGGCCCACAGTTGTGGGCTTATGTAGTACAGAACCGGAACGCCGAGTTTGGCGGCGTGACGAACCAGTCGCATATTCATGCCGGGGTAGTCTACGGCAATAAACAAGTCGGCGTTGCGCAGCTCTCGTTTGAGTCCAGCTTCCAGGCCGATCAGTTTGGGAAGATTCATTACCACCGCGGTGAATCCCAGAATCGCGAAGTCTTTGACATGAAACTTCAACGCCATACCCGCCGCGCGACATTCGTCTCCTCCGATCCCCGAGACTACTACATCCTGGCGAGACTTGAGTGCGTTTATGATTCGTGCGGCATGCTGGTCGCCACTGACTTCGCCGCAACTCACGACAATGCGGGGTGTCGACACCTGAACTATCCTTGGGAGCGAATGCTGGCAAGAATCCGGGTGGCAAGTTCGACCGCGTGCAGGCCATCTTCGCCCGTCACTACCGGGGTGGAGCGGTTTTCCACGCTGGTTAAAAAACTCTGAAGTTCTTTAACCAACGGTTCGCCACCGTCGCTGGCCAACCATTGCACCTCGACGATGTCGGTTAAACTAAACGACCCATCGAGTGGTGGATCTTCACGCAATCGGCCAACCGTTTCATCGAAAAGCGCCTTCTTGCGATACAGTGCGGCCTTGCCGCCCAACAGATCGATCGACGCATACTGGTTTTGCGAAAAAATGCGAACCTTTCGCATCTTTTCCATCGATATCCGGCTGGTGGTGACGTTAGCAACGCAACCGCCCGGAAACGCGAGTCGTGCGTTTACAATGTCGGGACTCTTAGTAAGAACGGCCGCGCCTTTAGCGTGAACTTCGGTTGGAGTTTCGCCAACGAGAACGTGCAGCAGGTCCAGGTCATGAATCATCAGATCACCAACCACCGACACATCGGTTCCGCGGACGGAAAACGGCGCCAGCCGGTGAATTTCGATAAACGCGGGTGCTTCCAACTGAGACACGGCCTTTTCGAATGCACCGTTAAAGCGCTCGACATGCCCCACTTGTAATACGCGGCCGTGCTGGGCGGCGAGCTTTATCAGCTGTTCAGCCTCGGCAACGCTGGCGGCTATCGGTTTCTCGACGAAGACATCACAACCGAACTCCATGGCGGCCTGGGCCACAGGGAGGTGGTAGGTGGTGGGAACAACAATGCTAACCGCATCTACGTTGGCGAGGAGATCCTCCAGCGACGAAGCGACCGTAGCGCCGTGCTCCGTCGCTATCGCGCTGGCGCGCTTCGCGTCGGTGTCGAAACACAGAACGGGACGATCGGGGGAAAGTTCGCTAAGGACGCGAACGTGATGTTGGCCGAGTTGACCGGTGCCAATGACGCCAACACGGAGCGACATGCTAGCCCCTACTTGGTAATGCCGCGTTCGCTGGCCTGCAGAAACGACTTGAACATCTCGGCATCCGGACCCGCAAACTCATCACTGTCCAACCGTTCGATCACTTGAGTAACATTCAAATCGGAACGATATATGAGTTTGTAGATTTGTTTGATGAGCGTGCGCCGTTCTTGACTAAAGCCTCGACGCTGCAACCCCACGGAGTTGATCCCGTAAACCACCGGCGGGCTACCTGCGACTTTTACGCACGGGGGAACATCGCGCTCAACCCGGCTTCCGCCGCCAACAAACGCGAACTTTCCGATACGCACGAACTGGTGTACCGGCGTCAGCCCGCCGACAATGGCGTAGTCGTCAACCGTGACGTGGCCCGCCAGATTTACCGAGTTGGCCAGGATCACTTCGTCGCCAATGACGCAGTTGTGCGCAACATGAGAGTACGCCATAAACAAACCGTCGTTGCCAACGATTGTTTGTGCGCCCATTTCGGTGGCAGTATTCACGGTCACGAACTCGCGAAACGTGTTGCCGCTTCCAATCACCAGTTCTGTCGGCGCGCCATCGTACTTGAGATCCTGCGGAGCAGTTCCCACACTCGCACCGTGAAAGAATGTGTTGCGGGGCCCAACCTTTGTGTTGCCGTCGATGAGGACGTTGCTCCCGACCACGCAACCGTCGCCGAGAGCAACGCGCTCACCGATAACACTGTACGGACCAATTTTCACTCGCTCGCCGATGCGTGCCCAGGGATGCACCACCGCCGTAGGGTGAATTTCTGTGTTCTTAACGTCGGCACTTCTCACAGTAACCTAACCTTTCGTCAGCCTGGTTAGCGTTCGACTATTGCCGACGACAACTCCGCTTCTGCGGCAAGCTGTCCGTCGACGTACGCATATCCCTGCATCTTACACATCCCGCGACGCAGGCTGATCAGTTCTAGCTCGAACCGCAACTGATCCCCCGGTAGGACCGGACGGCGGAACTTGGCTTTGTCAACGCGGGTAAAGTAGACCAAGTACCGCCGTGGATCGTCAACGGTATTGAGCAACATTACCCCACCCGTTTGCGCCATGGCCTCCACAATCAAGACCGCTGGCATAATGGGATGCCCAGGAAAGTGCCCCGTAAAGAAGGGCTCGTTCATGGTTACATTCTTGATACCCACCACCCGTTTACCATCCTGGATCTCCAGAATCCGATCAACCAAAAGGAATGGATATCGGTGCGGTAGGATTTCCGAAATCAGGTTGATGTCCCACTGGCCGGTCGACGCCGCGGTGGAGACGCGCTTCTTTTGATCCTGAATTTCTTTAAGCTTGCGAACAAAAGCAATATTGCTGGCATGCCCGGAACGGATCGCGTGAATGTGCCCCTTAATCGGGCATCCCAACAGCCCGAGGTCGCCGATTAGATCGAGAATCTTGTGGCGCACCGGCTCGTTGTCAAATCGCATCGGCGATTCGTTCATCATGCCTTGCGAACTGAACACAAGAGCGTTGTCCATCGACCCACCTTTAATGAGTCCCTGCTCTCGGAGTTTTTCGACATCGTCCATCAACACAAACGTACGAGCGGGTGCGACCTCGTTGCGATAGACGTCGGGAGTAACGTCGAAGGTGGCGTACTGAGTACCGATAACGTGATTGTCGTATTCAATTGTAAAGCTAACGCGAAAACCATCTGCCGGGGTTGCCGTAATCTCTACATCACCACTGCGATAACTTATCGCGCGGTCGACTTCGAAGTACTCGATGGGGACGCCTTGGGCTTCAATGCCTGCGCCTTCGAGGGCTTCAATATATTGCGAGTAATTTCCGTTAGTCGGTTCGGGGGGCTCGCCGCCGTCAATTTCGATAAGCAAGTTATCAATCTGCATCCCGTAGCACGTCGCCAGAATGTGTTCGACGGTGTGAATCGCCGACTCGCCGGTAGAAAGCGTCGTGTTGCGGTTTGCTTCGCCGTTGACTGGAATACTAGTAACGTCGGCGGCGATCTCCTGGTGCGGATCCAGGTCTACCCTAATAAACTTAATGCCACTGTTGGGCGGCGCGGGTTTAAACGTTAAACGCACAGAGACTCCGGTATGGAGACCCTGCCCGGAAATCGTCGCCTCTGAACTAATCGTTCTCTGTTGGCGAACCAATCGAATCTCCGTTCTCAAGTGCTGCGAGTTTTGCTTCTAACTCGCGAACCTGCTTTAGCAGTTCGGGCAGTTTTTGTACTGCGGCAAGCACCCGAGTTGCCCGCAAGTGATCGCGCGCGGGATACCCGGAGACCACCGCCCCCGGATCAACCGACCCGAACACGCCCGCCTGCCCGCCAACTACCGCGCCATCGCCGACGTTGATGTGCCCCTGGAGACCCGCCTGCCCGGCCAGCGTCACGTCGTCGCCAATCGTGGTACTACCCGAAATTCCGACCTGTGCGGCAATCACGCAGTGTTTCCCGATGATGACGTTGTGGGCTATTTGCACCAGGTTGTCGATTTTGGTCCCCCGACCAATTCGCGTTTCTCCCGTGGTCGCACGGTCGATTGTAGAGTTCGCCCCAACCTCAACGTCGTCTTCGATCACTACGCGACCGATCTGCGGAATCTTATGGTGTACGCCGTTGTCTTTGGCAAATCCGAACCCATCGGCGCCAATCACGACGCCCGAATGCAGGATCACCCGCTTGCCAACTTCGCAACCCTCGCGAACGGTAACGTTCGGATAAACGAAACTGTCGTCGCCGACAACACTTCCGCGTCCAACGAAAGAACCCGACAGAATTGTGACGTTGGTGCCAATGCGAGCACCGCGCTCTATATGAACGTAGGGGCCGATGCAAACATTGGCCCCTAACTCAACTTCGGATTCAACTACCGCCGTTTCGTGAACGCCGGCCACATAGGTTAGCGATTTCTCTTCGGCAAACAACCGAAGCACCTTGAGATACGCATAGTACGGATTGTCGATCTGTATCGCGGGCACAGCGCTTTCGCAGCCACTGGGAGCAATAACCGCGGACGCCGACGTCGTTTCCAGAAACTCCAAATACTTGGGGTTGGCCAGAAACGTAATGTCACCGCCCTTGGCTTCGCGAATGCCAGCGACGCCAACGATTTCTACGTTGTCGTCCCCGTGCACTTCGCCGCCAACCAGGTCAGCAAGCTCTTTGAGCGTATAACAGCGCGGTCGCAATGCGACACTCTCTCCCAAGTGATGAATCCTAACGTGAACTAGTTTTGCTTGTTGAGTTCAGCCAGCACAACTTCCGACAGGTCTAGCTCCTTGTCGGCGTACACAACGTCGGCATTAGCGACGTCAAAGATCATCGCGTACCCCTGATCCTTGGCAAGGGTCTCCAGGATACGGTTAATCTTTTCGACGATAGGCTGGGTGAGTTCTTTGTTGCGGCGGGCGGCCAAACCGTCATTACCGAACGTCTCTGCCATAAACTGCTCGAACTCGCCCATCTGGCGCTGCAGTTCGAGTTGCTTTTCCTTTTTCTTCTCCTCCGAGAGCATCAGCGACTGAGCCGCGAGCTCTTCCTGGAGTTGAACGATCTGGCGCTCTTTGGCCTCCTTTTGCGCAGTCCATTGATCGACTTCCCGACGATAGAGGCGCTCGGCCTCCTGGGCCTCCGTGGACTCCGCGAAGATCTTAATTGAGTCAATGTATCCGATTTTAGCGGCCTGAGCAAGCGCGCTGTGGGCGGTGGCACCCATCAGCATGGCAGCGGCGACCACCGACATAAGTAATTTATTTTTCATAGTTTACCCTCCTTCGGGTGTTACCGAGAGCATTACCCGGCGCCTAGAATCCACCACCAAAGGTGATGTGGGGCTCCCAACCAGCGCCGTCTTCCCGGTCAAAGCCGTAGCCGTAATCCAGGCCAACCGTGCCCAGAGCCGGCAACTCGATCCGTATTCCTAAGCCCGCCCCCTTCTTCAGGTCGAAGGGGTCGGCAGATTTCAGGTCATTCCAAGTGTTTCCAGTGTCAAAAAAGAACACCCCGTATACCGTCGGCGGCGCGATCGGGTACGAGACCTCATAGCTGAGGATTTGCATGTAACGACCGCCGATGAACTCCGCGTTCCCTTCCGGCACGACATCGAAGAAATCGTACCCACGCAGCGCCCACTGGCGGTTACCGCCTAAACGATACTTCTCGTAGTCGGGAACCTGGTCCGGATTGTCGTAACCGTCGAGAATACCGACTTGCGTGTTGACCTCCAGGACGAACTTCCAGAACAACGGTTCGTAGTACGAAAAATCGAGTTGATACTCCTGAAAACTAACGTCGCCACCCAGCAAGTCACCGCCCGTCCAGGTGGTTGTGATTGCCGTCCGCGTTCCCCGGGTCGGATGGAATGGACTGTCGGTTGAATTGCGAATAAACGTAAATCCGAAAGAACTAGTGAGCTGCGGCCAGTTAATGTCGCGTAGCACGCCTTCGTAGTCGCTGGCGAAATCGGTCAGTTCCACGCCTTCAAAACGATAGCGCGCAGCCAGTCGCGTGTAGTCGAGCCAGGGAAACGGACGGCCAACGACTACCGAAAAACCGGTGCGACGATCGGAGTAGAATTGCTGCGCCACTTGCTGTTGCACACGGTTGAACACGCTCAACGACAAAGACGTGGGTGTTCCAAACAACCATGGCTCGGTAAACGACGCGCTAATGTTCTGTCGATACTTGGAAAACTCCCAGTCGAATCCTACATTGAGGCCCCGCCCCAGAAAGTTAGGCTCGGTGACGCCGATGAAGCCACTGACACGGTTGAGTTGCGAAAACCCTGCGCCCAACCGAAACTGACCGGCAGGCTTTTCTTCAACGCGAAGTGTAATGTCCACATCGCCGTCCTCACTGGCGGTGGTCGGCGTGATTTGTGGCGGAGCAGCAAAATATCCCAGGTTAAAGATTTCGCGAACCGACCGCATCAAACGCGGGCGCAAGAAAACGTCCCCCGGGTTCAGCACCAGTTCGCGGCGAATCACGTTTTCGGCGGTCTTGGTGTTCCCCACGATTTTGATCTCGCGAACCCGCGCAGGACTGCCCTCGTCAATCCGGAACTCGGCGTCGATGATGTGCCCTTTGCGGCGCGTCTTGATGGGACTCACGTTGCTGTAAATGTGCCCTTTGTCCCAGTAAATCGAGTTGACGTCAAACTGCACCTGCGAAAAAGCCAGGTCGTCAAAGACCTCTCCCGACTCCAGCTTTATTAGCTTTGCGATCGTCGAGTCGGCAACGATTTCGTTGCCTTCCCAAGTGACGTTTCCAACCCGGTAGCGTGGGCCTTCGTCGACATCGATAACGATGTCGAGCGCCTTACCGTCCGGGGAAAAGTCCAGACGCGCGTCGTTGACGACAACATCCAGGTAGCCCTTACTGCGGTAGTACTGGGCAATCCGGGCCTTGTCGTCTTCAAACTCCTTAGGCTTGTAGTCGGCGCCACGAAACCAAGCGTCTTCTTTGGTTTCCATGATCTTACGCAGTTCGTCGGTATTGACGGCAGTGACACCTTCGAAGTCGACGTGTTTGACCGAAACTTTTTCGCCTTCGTTGATGGCATAGACCAGCACAGGAGCACCCGAATCTTTGTGGGCGCCGATAGAGTCGGTAACGGCGGCGTTAAAGTAGCCCTTCTCTTGATACAGCTCCGCGATCGCGCGCGCGTCCTTGGCCACCAGCGCGGGACGCACGAAAGATCCCCTTCCGGCGGTAATGGCTGCTTCGAGGTCGTTGTCGTCGATGTGGTCATTTCCCACGAAAGTAACACCGTCGACTTTGCGGTATTCAGCCACGGCAACCGTAATGACCAGGCTATCGCCGACCGTTTCAACGTAGTACTTGAGGTCACTGAACTGCTTGGTCGCAAACAAGCGCTTGAGGCCGTCGGCCATCTGCCCGCGATCAAACGCATCGCCACGTTGGACGCGCAGAACTCGCCGCACCTTCTCGCCCGACACCTGCCGATTGCCTTCCACCAAAACGCGGCTCACAGGCATTCCCGTGATCGCCGTTTGGGAATAGCCCGACTGGGGTGTGAGAAGCACCGCTAGTGTGCCCACCAAGCACACTAAGTGATGTATTTTCAAAGCTTTATTTCGCATAAAAATTCGGCTGAGGCTAGCACACGGCCTTGTCGGTGTAAATAAAAAATACCCCTAGCTTACGCCAGGGGTATCTTGTAACTCACTGTACGAGAACACCTTACGGAGCCGGTCGTGGAACGGCCGGGCTCAGGGTTCCCATTCGTCCCGTTAGGTGGGGTCTTTTTCGGTCTTTGACACCACGTTAAACGACAATCCTTCGTTGTCCACGTCGACTTCAACCTCGGAATCGCTGCTTAAACCTTGTGCAAGCAGCAGTTCGCTTAGCGGGTCTTCCAGGTGCCGTTGAATGGCCCGCTTTAAGGGTCGGGCCCCAAGGGCCGGATCAAATCCTTTGTCGATGATGTATTCCTTGGCGCCGTCCGAAAAAGAAATCGCCAGGTCCATCACCGCTAACCTTTTTACAAAGTTGTTGAGCAAAATATCCACGATATCTCGCATTTGTTCGCGGTCCAACTGGCGGAACACAATGACATCATCCAGGCGGTTTAAGAACTCGGGCGAAAACGTCTTCTTCATGTTGTCTAGCAATTTGCCGCGAATCGACTGGAAGTTGGCTTCCCCGTCCTGAACAAACCCCAGACTCTTGCCGGTTTTAACTTCGGCGGCGCCAACGTTGGAAGTCATGATTAACACCGTGTTCCGAAAGTCAACTCGTCGACCGTAGTTGTCGGTCAGTTGGCCTTCTTCCATGACTTGCAGCAAAATGTTAAACACATCGCCGTGAGCTTTTTCGATCTCGTCGAGAAGCACCACTGAATAGGGCTTGCGCCGAACCTTTTCGGTCAGTTGACCACCTTCGTCGTAACCGACATAGCCCGGAGGCGCACCGATAAGGCGCGATACCGAAAACTTCTCCATGTACTCGGACATGTCGATGCGAATCAGTGACTCTTCGGTTTCAAACAGGATCTCGGCCAGGGCTTTTGCTAACTCGGTTTTGCCGACCCCGGTGGGGCCCAGAAAAATGAAGCTACCGATGGGACGCCGGGGATCGCGCAGTCCGGCGCGGTTACGGCGAACTGCTCGCGAGACGGCCTCTACGGCTTCGTCCTGACCAACCACGCGCTGTTTGAGCTGCTCTTCGAGCAACAGCAGCTTGGCACTCTCTTCCTTTTCGACATCGTTAACCGGAATGCCGGTCATGGCCGAAACGACAGCAGCGATGTCTTGCGGCCCGACGACACTTTCTTGAACTTGTTTGGTTTCGTTCCAAACCTTGCGCTTCTCATCCAGCTCGTTGCGAAGCTCCTTTTCCCGGTCGCGAAAACGGGCAGCTTTCTCGAACTCTTGCGCTTGAATCGCCGATTCTTTCTCGCGAGACACCGTCTCGATTTCGACATCCAGATCTTGCAACTCGGTCGGTGCAGTTACCACCGCAAGTCGCGCGCGCGAGCCAGCCTCGTCAATAACATCGATAGCCTTGTCGGGAAGAAACCGATCGTGCAGGTATCGCTCGGACAGATACACCGCCGAGCGGACAGCGTCATCGCTAATCTTTACGCGATGATGAGCTTCGTACTTGTCGCGCAAGCCCATGATGATCTGTATGGTCTCGTCCTCGGTGGGCGGATTGACCACGATCGGCTGAAAGCGTCGTTCCAACGCACCGTCTTTTTCGATGTGCTTGCGGTACTCATCCAACGTCGTCGCACCAATACATTGCAGTTCGCCGCGTGCCAACGCTGGTTTAAGCATGTTAGAAGCGTCGATCGCACCCTCGGCGCCGCCGGCGCCAACGATGGTATGGATTTCGTCGATGAAGATGATGACATCGTCGGACTGACGGATTTCGTTGATGATCGATTTAAGGCGCTCTTCGAACTGCCCTCGATACTTGGTACCTGCAACCACAGAAGCAAGGTCCAGCGTACATATGCGTTTGTCTTTGAGGATTTCGGGGACGCGGTTCTCGACAATACGCTGCGCGAGCCCTTCGGCAATCGCGGTCTTACCGACACCGGGCTCGCCGATCAAAATTGGATTGTTCTTTTTGCGACGACTAAGCACCTGTATCACGCGCTCGATTTCTGACTCGCGCCCAATGATCGGGTCAAGTTTGTTTTCGCGCGCCATTTGCGCAAGGTCGCGGCCAAACTGATCCAGGTTCGGCGTTTCGCTTTTCTCTTTCTTGGCCTTGCGCGTCTTCATAGACGTCGACGGGCCGAGAAGTTTCAACACTTCTTCGCGGACGCGCTTGCGATCGACACCGAGTTCGGCGAGCACCTGCGCGGCTACGCCTTCACCTTCGCGAATCAGACCCAACAAAAGGTGTTCGGTACCAACATAGTTGTGGCCCAGCAACCGAGCCTCTTCGATGGCGAGTTCCAACACTCGCTTGGCGCGTGGAGTAAATGGAATTTCCCCGATCGTTAGAGTACCACCGGAACTCTTGACCATATTCTCGACGGCCTGTTGGATCTGTTCAAAATCCAGATCGAGTTTGCCCAAAACTTTAGCGGCGATACCTTCGCCTTCGCGCACGATACCCAACAGCAAATGTTCGGTGCCGATGTAGTCGTGCTGCAAGCGACTCGCTTCGTCACGTGCGAAGTAGATAACTTTCCGTACTCGATCGGTAAAACGGTCCTGCATCTAGATGACTCCTCAATCGCGTTTCTTTGGCTGGGCCAACCGTTCTCGAATGTAAGACGCGCGAGCGACGTCGCGTTCGTTCGCGTCCATCGTCGTGTTCCCGACCCGCTGCAGGTGGGCCGGCTGGGTGTAAACTAACAGCTCATTGAGGGTGCGGATATCCACGTCGGTAATCACTCCCAGCCCGACCCCCAACCGCACGGCAGAGATCAAACTAAGGGCCTCTTTGGTGTTCACGCTCCGAGCATATCGAAGTAACCCGTAGGCACGCCAGACTTTATCCTCCAGCAAGCTCCGTGCCTTGCGTAGGAGCATCTCGCGGGCCTTACGCTCGAAACCGATGATCTTTACCACCATCTCGCGAAGTCCCGCTACGATCTCCGCTTCCGGCGCCCCCAGGGTCGCCGCATTGGAAATCTGGAAAAAATTGCCCATTACTTCGGACCCCTCGCCGTAAAGGCCTCGGATCGAATGGTTGAGTTTCCGCAGCGAATCGAGCAATTTCTCGATTTCCTTGGTATGAACCAGCCCTGGCAGGTGAATCAGCACTGAGGCGCGCATACCCGTCCCCAGGTTGGTCGGACATGCCGTAAGATAGCCAAATCGTCCGTCAAACGCCAAATCGAGTGCTGGCGCCAGTTCGTCGTCGAGCTTGCTGGCCCGTTCGTAGGTCTTCTCCAGCGACAACCCCGGCCCGAACGCCTGTAGCCGCAGATGATCCTCTTCGTTAATCATCAGGCAAATATCTTCGGTCTCGTTGATCACCAGCCCGCGGTGGGTGGAGTTGAACAGGAACTCGCGGCTGACCAGGTGGCGCTCGGCCAGAAACTGGCGATCCAGTGTGGAAAGATCCCCCATCGCCACGTAGCGGTGCGGGGTGAACGTCGTGGTGTTGGTTGCCGCGGCTTTGGTTGTGTTAAGGATCTGTTCCAGGGTTTGCGTGTCGCAGGTATGGGTAAAGGCGTAGTCGGTCAGATTCCTCGCCAAACGAACCCGTGAGGACAGGATAATCTCTCCCTCCGAACCGCCCGAATCCAACCAGAGCCCGGGACGATGCATAAGGTTACTCATTGCCCGCCCCCTCTTCTTCGGTCAGCGACCGAATTCGGTCCCGCAAGTTGGCGGCGCGTTCGAAGTCTTCTTCGCGCACCGCTTCACGCAAATCCTCTTCGAGTTCCGCGCGAGTCTGGTCGCGGCGAATCTGAGCACGCATATGTGCCGGCGCTTTACCGCGATGCTGTGTGGCGCCGTGGATGTGGCGCAGCATTGGCATCAGTTGGGTTACGAAGGCGTCGTAGCATTCGGGGCAGCCAAAACGTCCGACCTTCTTGAATTCGGAAAACTCGAACGAACACGCGGGGCAACGCACCCGGCCAATCTTTTCGGCTTCGGTGTCGACTGATGTGTCGATGAGTCCAGCAACCAGATCCCCCATGCCATAGCTGGACGCGCTCTGCACTTCGATTCCCTTGTCGCGCGCGCATTCCGCGCACAAATGCAGACTCACCATCTTGCCGTTTACAATCTCGGTGAAATGTACAGTCGCCGCGCGCTGCGAGCACATCTTACAGGTGACCGCCATCGCTAACTTACCTGTCGGAGAGCGCCGTCAACCAACTCCACCGTGCGATCGGCGAACTGCGAGAACTCGCGTTTGTGCGTAACGACAACGAACGACTGTCCGCGTTCGCGCGAAAGCTCGCGAATCAGCGTGTGGATTTCGTCGCCGGTGGCATCGTCGAGGTTACCGGTGGGTTCGTCGGCAAACACTACGCTGGGGTCGTTCATAAACGCGCGCGCTACGGCGACGCGTTGTTGTTCGCCGCCGGATAGTTCACTGGGACGGTGGTCAACTCGATGCCCCAACCCCACGCGGTCCAACCATTCCCGAGCGTCGGCTTCGTGCGCGCCATCTTCTCCTCGAACCAGCCTCGGCATCATTACGTTTTCCAGCGCGCTGAAATCTGGCAGCAGAAAATGAAATTGAAAAATGAAACCAATCTCGTCGCTGCGCAGTCGATCCAGCGCTCTGGGTTTCAACCGAGAAACATCCTGGCCGGCAATGCTGACTGTGCCTGCATCGGGATGATCGAGCGATCCCAGAATGTGCAACAGCGTGCTCTTGCCCGAACCAGATGCACCGATTACAGCAACGACTTCGCCGGTGTCGACCTGCAGGCTGGCGTCCTGCAGAACATCAACCCGCTTATCGCCCAGGTAGTAGCTCTTGCTGATCTCTTGTGCGGATAGAAGCATGTTCTCCTGATCGACCCTTTCCCTGGTAACTTAAGCCGCGATCCGGCTGGCACCAAGGACTCTACTCGTTGCGAATGGCTTCAACGGGCACCATTTGACTGGCCTCCCAGCTGGGGTAAACCGTTGCCATAAAACAAATAAACACCGAACTTACCGCCACCAGCGCCAGATCCTTCCACTGCACCAGCACCGGCAGGGTCTTAATGAAATACACGTCGCCCGGCAAGTCGAGGGCAAATCGGTCAAGCAACAGGCAGGCCACCCAACCCGCAATAAGCCCCCCAAACGTACCCGCAACCCCAATCGCGGTGCCTTCAAGCATAAAAATCGACATCACCCCGCGCGCCGGCGCACCCATCGAGCGCAGAATGCCGATTTCCCGGCGCTTTTCCATAATGACCATGGTCAGCATCCCGACCAGGTTGAAGGCCGCAACCAGGATAATCAGCGTGAGCATCAGGAACATGAGCGTCTTTTCGATTTTCATGTAACTGAAGAGGTTTTGATTGAGGTTGATCCAGTTGTTGGTTCCGTAGTCCAACGCCGGTAGCAGTTCGACAAGTTCGCCGTCGACTTCCATGGCGCGATACATGTCGTCGAGCTTCAGACCCAGACCACGGACTCCGGTCTCGAAGTCGAAGAAAGTCTCCGCGTCGCGCAGATCCATGTACACGAAGCGCGAATCGAACTCGTACATGCCCGAGTTGAAGAATCCCAGCACCCGACACGGCAACGACTTTGGTTCGTCATCGGTACCGGTTAGCGTAGCCGGCCCCGTGATTAAATCGATGCGCTCGCCCAGACCAACCTGCAAATCGGTGGCGAGGTCGAGGCCGAGTACCACACCGACCGTGGGCTCGTCGTCGTCGAAGATGCTGGCGTCGAAACTAGTGATCTCGGGCTTGATACTGTCGATGACCGTCGAGACCGTCCCCTCTTGCACAAGGTCGATTCCCTTGACGATCACACCCCGCAACTTGGTACGGCGACCGGGGATAATCTCGTAGGTGGCCAACGCCTCCGAGCGCACAAACGGCGCGGCCCCCACGACTTCGTCCCGATCCTTCACCACCTCGGCGACGTCGTTTATAGCATTCCAGGCCTCGGCATGACGAGCAAACACGAGGACGTGAGTGTTGAATCCGACGATGCGTTGGCGAAGCTCAGTTTCAAAACCGTTGATCACCGACAACACAATGACCAGCGTCATGACACCAACGAACACACCGCCGATGGCGATGGACGTGATT
Source organism: uncultured bacterium (assembly GCA_964588695.1). Lineage (GTDB taxonomy): Bacteria > Krumholzibacteriota > Krumholzibacteriia > WVZY01 > JAKEHA01 > CAZPQK01. The sequence goes on along the minus strand of CAZPQK010000005.1, from coordinate 233,277 downwards.
CGTGACACCAATGCCGACCGCTTTTTGGTCTGCAGGTACCGTCGCGCTACGAACAGCGTATAGCGCATCAGTCGCGGCCTTCCTCCGGACGCATGTGCGGAAAGAAGATCACGTCGCGAATCGAATGGCTATTGGTGAACACCATGGTCAACCGGTCAATGCCGATTCCCAGGCCGGCGGCAGGCGGCATCCCGTACTCCAGCGCCCGCAAATAGTCTTCGTCCAACTGATGGGCTTCGTCGTCGCCCTGGTCGCGAAAGCTCAGCTGTTGTTCGAAACGGCGCCGTTGCTCGATCGGGTCGTTGAGTTCAGAGAACGCATTACCCACTTCGAACCCACACAAGTAAGGCTCGAACCGCTCCACCAGGCCTTCTTCGCTGCGGTGATCTTTCGCCAGCGGCGAGAGTTCCTTGGGATAGTCATAAATGAAGGTGGGCTGAATCAATCCCGGTTCGGCCGTTTCTCCAAACACTTCATCCAGCGCCTTGGAAATCGGCGTACCTTTTTCCAAGTTAACGCCAAGGCGTTTGGCTTCTGCTAGAACGTCATTCGCCGCCATTCCACGAAAGTCCACGCCGGTGGCTTCCTGAATGGCGTCAAAAAATCGAAGGCGTCGCCACGGTTGGTTAAAGTCAATCTTGTGTTCGCCATAAGTCACGGCTCCGTCGTCGGTAAGTTCCTTGGCCAACACCTTCATCATGTCTTCCACCATGTCCATGTAGTCGGTGTAGTCGAGGTACGCCGCGTAACATTCCATCATCGTGAACTCGGGGTTATGTGAGCGATCGATGCCTTCGTTGCGAAAGTCCTTAGCAAACTCGAAAACTCGTTCAAAACCGCCAACCAGCAAACGTTTCAGATAAAGCTCGTTTGCGATACGCAGATACAATGGCATGTCGAGCGCATTGTGATGGGTAACAAATGGGCGCGCGGCGGCTCCGCCATACAGCGGCTGTAGAATTGGTGTTTCCACTTCCAAAAAATCGAGGCCACGCAGAAACTGCCGCATGGTTTCGATCAGGTGGGAACGCTTGACAAAAACTTCCCGCACATCGCGATTGACAATCAGGTCGACGTAGCGTTGCCGATAACGGATTTCCTTGTCGGTGAGGCCGTGCCACTTTTCGGGCAGCGGCCGCAACGCTTTTGACAACACCTCAAATTGGTCGATGTGGACGGTTAGCTCGTCGGTCTTGGTGCGAAACAGCTTCCCCGATACTCCGATGACGTCGCCAACTTCGACCAGCTTGAACACATTAAAAGCTTCTTCGCCCAGGTCATCCCGACGTACGTAGATTTGCAATCGACCACTGGTGTCCTCTAAGTGGGCGAATTGTGTCTTACCGTGTCCGCGCAACGACATCAAGCGACCGGCAATGGCCACGGTCGCCTCTTCGTCGGTTAGCGCTTTTTCTCCAGCCATGACTTCGGCAACCGAATGGGTTACCGGAAAACGGTAGGGGTAAGGATTCTGCCCGGCCTCACGCAGGCCTTCCATTTTCTCTACGCGAATCGCGCGCAACTTTTCGAAACCTTGTAGTTCTTCGCTCATTGTTTATTTGGGTTAAGCCGTGGCGCCCGCGAACTTATGCAGGTATGCCTCGATAAACGCGTCCAGGTCTCCATCCAAAACGCGCTGCACGTCGGAAGTTTGCTCGTCGGTGCGATGATCTTTGACCATATTGTACGGGTGAATCACATACGATCTGATCTGACTCCCCCAGGATATCTCTTTCTGACTTTCTAACATCTTATCCAGTTTCTCGCGCTCTTCTTCCTGGCGCTTGGCGTACAGCCGTGCCCGCAGAATCTTCATCGCGTTTTCTTTGTTGCGATGCTGGGAGCGTTCGCTTTGACACTGCACCACGATCCCCGACGGCTTGTGGGTAAGTCGAACGGCGCTGTCAGTCTTATTCACGTGCTGTCCCCCGGCACCGCTCGCGCGGTAGGTATCCATCTGCACGTCTTCGTCGCGCACTTCGATCTCGATGTTGTCGTCGATCTCTGGATAGACAAACACCGAAGCAAACGAAGTGTGACGGCGACCGCTGGCGTCGAACGGCGAAATCCTCACCAGACGGTGCACCCCGCTTTCGGCCTTCAACTGGCCGAACGCGTGCTCACCTTTAAACTCCAGTGTCGCGCTTTTGATCCCCGCTTCGTCGCCAGCCGTATGATCGAGCACGCGCATGTTCAGGTCGCTGCGCTCGCCAAAGCGCGTATACATTCGCAACAGCATCTCCGCCCAATCCATCGATTCGGTACCGCCGGCTCCGGGATGAATGGTGAGAATGGCGCCGCGCCCGTCATCGGGTCCCGAAAAAAGCATGACCACTTCTTGTCTTGCCAGTTCATCAGCGATGGCGGTTGCCTCTTTACCCAACTCGGCCATCACGCCTTCATCATCTTCCTCGCGCGCCAGTGCGAGCAACTCCTCGCTATCCTCTAATCGCGACAGTAAGTCGCGGAGAGGCTCGAGTTTGTTTTTGATGGACTTGACTTCGCGCAGGGTGGTCTCGGAGTTGGCCTTGTTCTGCCAAAAGTCCTGTTCGTTCATCGCCGCGTTTAGTTCGGCCAGGCGGGATTCCAAGACAGGAACGTCAAAGACACTCCTTTAGTTTGTCGGCTTTGGTGCGAAGGTCTCGCAGGGCGCTGGCAATTTCGTCGAACGCTTTCATTGGGATTCCCGATACAGCTACGCCTGGTGCAACAACGGGTCTACCAGGCGGTTAAGGGCCTCTACGGCGTGTTCCAGATCACCGGTAGTATCGATGATGGCGTCGGCTTTGTCGAAACTTTTCTGGATCCCTGCCTGGCTGTCGAGACGCGCGCGGACTTCGGATTCGCTACGGTCCCCCCTCGCCAATAGCCGTTGAACTTGCTCGCGAGGATCACAGCGCAAGGCAATCAACAGGTCATAGGCAAACGGCATTTCGGAAGTCAGCAGCAAAGCGCCGTCGACAACCGCCAAAGGGACGTTTCGATCTCGCATGGCGTCAACCCTCCTGCCGGTCTCCGTTCGAATCGCCGGATGAATAATGTCGCCGTAGCGCTTCAACGCGTCGGTATCGGCAAACACAATCGCGCCCAACTTCCGGCGGTCAACCTGGCCTTGCGCGTCGAAAACACTGTCGCCAAACGATTCCCGCACCAGCCGATTAACCTCAGCGTCATGGGCAAGGAGTTCGTGGCCCACACGGTCGCAGTCGATGTGCTCCGCACCGCGCGTAACCAGGTAGCCTGCCAGCGTCGACTTTCCTGTACCCGATTCTCCTGCCAGGCCCAAGATCTTCACTAGTGCGCCTCCAGCCAGTTCTTGCCGGTACCGATGTCCACTTTCAGCGGAACCTCCAGCGCTATAGCTTGTTCCATGCATTCCCGCACCGTCGCCGAGACTTCGTTAACTTCGTCCGGTGGCACTTCAAACAAAAGCTCGTCGTGAACCTGCAAGATCATGCGTGCTTTGTAACCTCGCTCGCGAAAGGTCTGGTCGACGTTAAGCATCGCCAACTTGATAATGTCGGCCGCTGTGCCTTGAATGGGTGTATTCACGGCGATACGTTCGGAGAAGGATCGTGCGCGACCGTTCGCCGAGTTAATGTCGGGCAAATTGCGCAGACGCCCTAGCAAGGTGCTAACGTGTTGGGACTCGCGCGCGCCGTTTATGGTCTCGTCGATGAAGCGCTTAACGCCAGGGTAGGACGCAAAGTACTCGTCGATAAATGTTTTGGCTTCCGCCACATCAATGTCCAACGATTGTGCCAGGCCGCGGGCGCCCATTCCGTAGACAATACCAAAGTTAACCGTTTTGGCGCGGTTGCGCATCTCGTCGGACACGTCGGCTTCCGACTTTCCCAGAATCTTGGCGGCGGTCCGACGGTGAATGTCGGCGTCCTCGCGAAATGCCTCTATCAACCCTTCATCGCGCGATGCATGGGCCAGAATCCGAAGCTCGATTTGCGAATAGTCTGCGTCGACCAGAACCCAGTCGTTGTCCGCGACAAACGCGCGTCGGATTTCACGCCCTTCGTCGGTTCGAATGGGAATGTTTTGAAGGTTAGGATCGGACGACGAGAGGCGCCCCGTGGAAGCCACCGCCTGGTTGTACGACGTATGGACACGCTGGCTTTGGGCATTGACCAGTCGCGGCAATGCATCGATGTAGGTACTCTTCAGCTTTACCAATTGGCGGTACTGAAGCAGCAGTTTGGGCACAGCGTGTTGGTCGGCCAACTGATTAAGAACGTCAACGTCGGTGGAGTATCCGGTTTTAGTTTTGCGCGAAGGCTTTAAACCGAGCTTGTTAAACAACACGTCGCGGAGCGTAGGCGTGGAGTTGATGTTAAACCGCTCGCCGACCTCGGCGAAGATTGCCTCTTCCAGCTTCCCAATTTGCTCGGCATAGCGTGTCGACATTTCGCCCAAAAACGCAACATCCACCGCGACGCCGGTCATTTCCATCGCGCGCAACACTTCGCTAAGCGGCATCTCCACTTCGTAGAAAAGCGAACGCGCAGGCGACGCTTCGATCATTGGTGCAAACGCTTGCTGTAAGCGAAGCGTGTAGTCGGCGTCTTCACTGGCGTAATCGACCACCTTTTCCAAAGGCACCGTACGGATGTCCTTTTTGGACGTGCGTCTTTCGAAGAGGTCGGCAAAATGGATCATTTCGTGAGCAAAGAAATCTTTAGCAAGGTTGTCGAGGGAATGACTGCGTCGCGCCGGATCCAAACAGTACGATGCGATCATTGTGTCAAACCCAATTCCCGACAGTGGCAAGCCGGAGCGTTCAAGCACGATGGCGTCAAACTTTATGTTCTGCCCAATCTTCTTTGGTGTGGAAGCGGCAAACACATCCGCCAGGTATTGCCGAACCAGGTTCAGCGAAAGTCCCGGCGCCTGAGGAGCGTCAAACAGCGTCGGACCATCCCCAGGAATTGTGCTGGTAACGGGTACATACCACCCGTTGCCGGGCTCGGTGCTTACCGAAATACCGGCCAACTCGCACGACATCGGATCGGGAGACGATGTTTCGGTATCGACCGCGAACTCGTCGCACTCGCGCAGGACGGCGGCCAGGTTCGCCAGTGCCGATTCGTCGGTTACGGCATGATAACGCTGCGTCGAAACCGTCGGCAGTGGCTCGGGAGCGGCTTTCGGTTCGGCGTCCAACAAAGACCGCGCCAGACGATCGAACTCAAGTTCGGTCAACAGCGCTTTCATTCGGTCACGATCGTAGCTACCACGAGCAAAGTCGTTTAACGTGACCTCCAGGGGAACTTCGCGATGAAGGGTGACCAGTTGCCGCGAAAGGTAGGCGTCGGTTCTGCTCGCCTCGAGCTTCTTACGCGTCGCCCCTTTGCCGAGGTCGTCGAGGTGATTGTAAATTCCATCCAGCCCCCCGTATTCCAGCAAAAGCTTGAGCGCGGTTTTTTGGCCGACTCCGCGAACGCCCGGAACGTTGTCACTGGTATCTCCAACCAGAGCCAGATAGTCCACTACTTGTTCGGCGGGAAGCCCAAGGATTTCGACGATGTTCTCGGGAGTGATGACGTTCTCCAGCACGCTGCCGCGGCCGGGTCGAATTACCGACACTTTATCGGTGACCAGTTGCAAAAGGTCCTTGTCTCCCGAGATAATGTCGACCGGGGTTTGGTCGGCAAATCGAGTAGCAAGAGTCGCAATGATGTCGTCGGCTTCATAGCCCACGCGTTCCAGTCGCGCAATCGACATGGCGTCCAACAACTCGCAGACGATTGGCAGTTGCTCAATAATCGGCACCGGAGTGGGCGGTCGCGTGGCTTTGTAATCTTCAAACTGTTCGTGGCGAAACGTGGGACCGGGCGCGTCAAAAATAACGCCTAGATGTTCGGGGTCACGGGTCTGCAGCAACGTGAGTAACGTGTTCATGAATCCGAACACTGCGCTCGTTTCCTGCCCCGAAGAGTTGGTTAACGGCTGGCGGGCAAACGCAAAGTGCGATCGATAGATCAACGCATGCCCGTCAACGAGCGCTAAGGCCATCTAGCCACCCCCGTAGACGTGATGCGCGCGGATAAAGTCTGCCACGCCGGGCGCAACCATCCCATCCAGGGTCTCGCCCGCGACCGCGCGCTTGCGGATATCGGTAGACGAAACCGCAGGGACAGACTGTTCGATCACTACCACCGACGCCGGACCGGGAACCGGCAACCTTAAGCCGATTTCGTCGCGAGGAAACACAACCAAAGTCGCAAGCCGCATTACATCGTTGGGGTTTTTCCACGTGGGCAGATCGCGCAGGCTATCGGCACCGACGATAAAGTAAATATCGTCGGCGTGATCAGCGCGGTAGGCCGACAGCAAATCTACTGTAAACGACGGGCCGGATCGTTCGGCTTCCATCAAGGAAACTTGGACGCTGGGTTCGTCCTTTGTCGCCAGACGAAGCATCGCAACCCGTGTATCGAAGTCGAGAACGTTTTCGTCGTCTTTATGCGGTGGAGAATAAGCCGGCATGAACAACACGGTGTCGAGTTCGAGTTCATCGCGTGCCAACCGCGCCATGGCGAGGTGCGCAACGTGGGGTGGATTGAAGGATCCCCCCAAAATGCCGACTCGCCTCACTGCGAACTCAGCTCGCCCAACTTTTCCTGGGCCAGGGACTTGACGTCGACGTCCTGAGGGTAGGCAACAACGTCGGAAAAAAGCTTAGCCGCATCGTCGTGTTCACCCTGCTGCAGGCGAATAAGCCCCTTCATATAGGCCGCCCGCGCCCAGTACTCGTTGCCCGGATAGTTTTCCAAGACTTTGTCGAGATAGATGATTGCGGCGCGAAACCGCTTGCGTCCAAAATAAAAACTGGCGTTGCGATAGTCCTTTTCGGCCAGCCGCTTTTTGATTTCCTGAACGTACTCCAGTGCTTGGGGCATTAGCGGGCTTTGCGGAAACGTCTGCTGGAACTGTTCAAAACGCGACAGGGCGTCACGCGCTTTTTGCAAGTCTTTGTTGGCAGCAGGCATTTCTTCAAAGAAAGTAACACCGGTGTAGAACAACGCGTCGTCGACATACTCACTATACCCATAGTTGGAAAGCACCAGCTGATATTCGATTGCAGCCAGCGGGTACTGCTTGTCGAGACGATAACTCTCGGCCAACCGAAATTGAGCAAAGTCGCTTTGGTCGTCGCCGGGAAACTGAGCCAGGAAGGCCTTGTACAGTTCGGCCGACTGAAAGTAGCGTCCATTCTCAAAGTTGTCGTTGGCTTTGGCAAGAATCGCGTTGGATTGCTTGGGAATCGAAGGCATCCCCCCACAGCCTGCGGTTAAAAACACAACGACAAGCAATAGCCCAATAGTCCGCATCATTAATTAAGTCCTGCTTCTCTAAAGGCTCGTATCTTTTCGCGAGCCCGCTCCACAATCCGGCCCGACGCGCCGCGATCGTCGTCAATAATCTTCTTGTACTCCACGTAAGCCTGGTCAAATGAACCAAGCGCTTCGTAAGACTCTCCCAAAAGAAACCGCGTTTTCTGGCGCAGACCACGGTTGCTAGTTTTGCGCAGCACATCATTGAGTACATCAACAGCGTGCTCGTAGTTCCCCATCACGAATGCTTTTTCGCCCCGCTCAAACGCGAGATTCACCAGCGCCCATTTGGTTGCCGTGGCGTGTTCGCCTCGCGGGTATGCCTCCAAATAACGATTGAGCGTTTCAGCCGCCAGCGATGCTTCGCCCAGCGACCGGTAGCACTCCGCCAGATTAATAAGCGCCGGTTCCGCCGCAGAAGTGTCGGGACGCTCGCGCAGAGCGGTTTGATAGCTGACCGCCGCCTGCTCGTAGTTGTTCAGTTCAAAATACTCATCGGCGATAAGATACTGGTAGGCGCCAAGACTGAACGCGGGATCCACCTCGGCGGCTTTTTGCATTCGACGCGCGGCCTTCTTACGCTGGCCGTCTTTAAACGCGGGAAGCGCCATCGAATAGAGCATCCGCGATACTTCGGGTACGAACTCGGGTCGGTCGGCGACAACCTTGTCCAATTCCTGGTATCCCTCGTAGTCGCGATTCATTCCCACCAACGCGTAGCCGTGGTACAAGCCGAGCCGCTCGTGATCGACGCCGTTACGAACCGCGTGGCGACACAAGGCGACCGTTTCGCGATAATCACGGCGCTCGAATGCAGCCTGGATTTCGTCCATGGTCTTGTCGTCTCCGGCACAGGAAACCAGTAAGGCCCCCATGACGCATATCAAAGCCCAGGCGTGCAGCAATCGACGAATTGACTTACTCGTCAGTTTGGTTGGAAAAGAATAAGTATATGAGTCCAACGATAATTCCACTTACGAAAACCGGCTCCACCAATTTACCCCAGGTGCCACTCGGGGCCTCGGGGCGCGTGAAGGCGTAGGTACTTTCTTCGACTGGTTGGCGAAACGAATTCGAAAACTCATCGGCAAAATCACGGCGAGCTCCAGATACCCAGACGACCGATTCCTGTCCCGGATCAACAAGTTGCGCGCGCAAAGAAAGCGCAGCAAACCGCTCGACTCGTTTCCCGCCCACGAGATACGCGCGGTACACCCGACGGTACCCTAAGGCAAACTCCATCGCTTCCAACTCAAGCCGGAACGCATTGTGCCCCGTAGCCGCAGGCAAATAAACCGGGACGCCGCGCGATTCGAGAACCGAAGTCATCACGTTGGTTAGGAATCGGTACTCCTCAGTAGTGCCGATGCTTTTTATGGACACCCCGCGCTGGTTCACAGTCCCCGCGAACTCAGCCACAAACCCTTCGGCCAAATCGGTGGCCAGGCTTGTCATTACATCCAGGTTCGTTCGCGGACCATCCTGCGCCGCCGCCGGTTGGACGCCGACAACGACAATCGCCAGCAACGCGCAAGCGCCGATTACACGAGAGATGTTCACTCTGCCTCCTACAGGGGAGTGTTCCTAACTACTTCTAAGATATTACTTTTCCACGCATGTCAAATACATCGGTGTCGGTGATTTCCACCGTCACAAACTCACCTACTCGCGCCGTTCCCTCCACGTAGACCTCTCCGTCAATTTCCAGCGCTTGTCCAAAGAATCTACCCGCGACGCCGCAGCCTTCGTAACATTCGTCCACCTCAACCACGCGATCTACGAGTACGTCGAGCTTTCGACCCAAAAAACGGCTGCGTTGACCGAACGATACCGCCTCTTGCACGGTACTCAATTCGGATACACGGTCGGCGATCGTCCGCTGGGCAACCGCGCCGGATAAACTTGCGGCCACGGTTCCGGGCTCAGGCGAAAAAGGAAACACGCCGAGCGCATCAAACGCCATCTCGGCAACGAAATCCTTGAGGTCATCAAACTCGCTATCGGTTTCGCCGGGGAACCCGACGATGACTTCGCTACGAATGACCGCGTCGGGATAAGCATCGCGAATGTCACGAAGCAAACCGACGACGTGGTTCCGATCGTAGGATCGCTTCATGCTGGCCAGCAACGAACTCGAAGCGTGCTGCACCGGCATTTCCAGATAGGGACATACCGAGTCGAGATCAAACACCCGGCGAATGTGGTCAATCGACATACCCGCCGGGTGCAAATAGAAAATCCGAACCCAATCTATACCAGTGTCAGCGATCGCAGACACCAGGTCAAAGAAATTGTCGCTTCCCGAACGGTACGCAATAATATCCTGGGCCAACAGGGTCACCTCTTTGACCCCGCGGTCGACCAGTGAACCAACCTCCGCGACGACATCGGCAAGCGGCCGCGACTCCATCCGGCCGCGAATTGTTGGAATCGCGCAGAAGGTGCATTTGCGATTACAACCTTCGGCCACCTTTACATATGCCGTGTGGCCGGGGGTAAACAACTCTCGATCCACCAGGCCGGCGAATCGGTTCGCCCCGTTGGCGGCCACGATTCGACTTGCCTCCTCCCCACCGCGCCACTGACTCACCAGGTCGGCGAGTCGTTCATGGGCACCGGTAGGAAGAAAGTGATCGACCATCGGAAGATCGTTTTCCAGATCTTCGTTGCGATGACGCGGCAGACATCCCATCAACACCAGACGTTTGGTTTCGCCGTGCTTGAATTCGGCCAGGCGATGCACCTCGTCGACGGTTTCATTCCAGGATGAGTCCAAAAACGAGCAGGCGCCCACCATCAACAGGTCGGCGTCGGCCGGATCGTCGGTCAGCGAGCATCCGGCGTGGCGTAACACGTTGGCGGTGGCTTCGCTGTCGACCAGGTTTTTGGGACAACCAAGTGTGACGATGTAGGTTTTCACAAGCGCTAGCGGTCTTCGATGCGCTCGACCGCATCAAGGTAGACTTCCCGCGGCTTAGAGCCGTCGGGCGGGCCAACAATTCCATTTTGTTCTAATTGATCGAGGACGCGCGCGGCCCGGGCATAGCCGATATGCAACCTGCGCTGCAAGAGCGAGGTCGACCCCTGCTTGAACTGTACCACAACGCCCACTGCGTCTTCGAACAGCGGGTCCAAATCATCGTCTGGGTCGGCGCCTCCCACCCGATTGGCGTGAAAGTTCAAGCTGGCTTCGTCGAACTCGTAACCCTTCCAATGATCTATCAGCGATTCGAGTTCTTTCTCCGCGACCCACGCACCGTGAAGCCGTAGCGGCGACGGGTTCATTGCGTCCATGAACAACATGTCGCCTTTACCCAACAACTTATCAGCACCGATCGTGTCCAGAATTGTCCGCGAGTCCACTTTGGTCGCCACTCGGAACGCGATCCGCGTTGGAAAGTTGGCTTTGGTCTTTCCAATCAACACATCAACCGAAGGACGTTGAGTCGCCAGCACCATGTGGATGCCTGCGGCGCGCGCCATTTGCGCGAGGCGGGTTAGCAAAGTACCGATATCGGTTCCCTTGGCCAGCGCAAGGTCACCCAACTCGTCAACCATGAGTACGATGTAGGGAAGCTTCTCGGGCGGATCTTCGCCTTCTTCCACTTCGATCTTCCCCATCGCCAGCTTGGCGTTGTAGCTGGCGATATTACGTACCGCGTGCTTCTGAAACAGTTTGTTGCGCCGTCCCATTTCGGCAACCAGGTATTCCATTGCCTTGGCTGCTTCTTTCGGGTCGGTGATAACCGGGTGCATTAGATGAGGAATCCCGTTGTACAGCGACATCTCGACCATTTTTGGATCGACCAGGATCAGTTGCACGTCTTCGGGGCGATACTGAAACAGGATGCTGGCCAGGATAGCGTTAAGACACACGCTTTTACCTGACCCTGTGGTACCCGCAATCAACAAGTGCGGCGCATCGCACAGATTCATGGCGAACGGCTTACCCACCACGTCAACCGACAGCCCGAGCATTACGCCGGAATAACGCTGCTGCTCGTTTATCTGAGTCAACACATCGTATAGGTAAACCACGCGGCTCTTGGGATTTGGAATTTCTATACCAACCGCCGCGCGCCCCGGGATAGGCGCTATCATCCGCAGACTTCGCGCACGCATCGCCAGCGCGAGGTCGTCGGCGCGACTGGTAATCTGCTGGATGCGAACTCCAGCTGCGGGTTCAAACTCGAATGTTGTAACCACCGGCCCGTGATGCACCGACGTCACTTTACCTTCGACCCCATAATTGGCGAGTTTGTCTTCCAGGACCGTGCTCCACGACTTTAGCGCTTCGGCGGAGTACGTTTCTCCAGACTCACCGTTGTCACGGTCGAGTAGTTCCAACGAAGGAAGGGTTGCCTGCGAAAGAGGCTTCTTGGGCCCGTCGCTCTGCTTGGGCTTCGGCTTGGACTTTGACTTGGGGCGGACGGGCCTGGCGTCAAACGCGCCAGTCACCGCTACGCCTGCCGGCGGTGCCACCACTTCGATGTCTTCGACTTCTTCGATCGTGTCTTCTACTCCGTACAGGTCCGGCTCTCTGGAGTCTGCTTCCGCTGGCGATTCATCGTCGTCGTAGTGCTCTTCTCTCGCAAACATCTCGGCGACGCGATCGCGGGCATCGCCCAACCAGTGAGTGGCACGCGCTCCGACACGGCTGAACCCGGCAAACGAAGGCACCCGGACCAGGCCTCGCAGTCGCCCCAGCTCGGTCGAGAGCACCAGCAGGATACTGGCGATAACGACGATCGTACTACCGATCTGTCCGGCGACGGTCGAAAGCACCGACGCGATGCCATCACCTATCGAACCGCGTAGTGCAAGCGACGTGTCGGCGTACGGCGTCAGCGCAAACATGGCATTGAGCAAGACTGTCAGCACCAGCACCTTCACCGCAAGGCGGTTGATGCGCGGACGAACACTGTGGAAGGCAAATAGTCCGTAGGCAAACAGCACGGCCGGAATCACCCAGCAGAATATCGCGCCGAGACCGCGGTAAACCAGCCACGCGAGGAGCGACCCGAACGGGCCCGACAAGTTGTCGACCGCCGTAATACTTGTTTCGGCGGCAAACGGCCAGTCCCCGGATGAACGCGTAGCGAGGCCGACCGACCAGAACAAGGCCAGCGACACCAGGGTAATGGACACGAACAGCTTAGAACGACCTGTCATGCTTGCGAACGCCTAGGCAGCATCACGGTTGGCTTCGCCAAAACTCAAGTCGCCGCCGTCCCAGTGATAGTTTTCAAGATACTTAGTGCTGAAGTCGCCATTGCGGAACCGCGACTCTCGCAGAATGGCTCGTTGAAACGGAATCGTGGTTTTTAAACCTTCGACCACACACTCTTCCAGCGCGCGGTCCATGCGGTCGAGCGCCGAGTCCCGGTCTGCATCGTGGCAGATGATTTTGGCAATCATCGAGTCGTAAAACGGCGAAATCTTATAGCCCTGATAAACATGGCTGTCCACTCTTACGCCCGCGCCACCCGGCAGATGAACGAAATCGATTGTCCCGGGACACGGCATAAAGTTATTGGCGGCATCTTCGGCATTAACCCGACACTCGATTGAATGACCACCAACCACAACTTCGCGTTGCGTGAACGACAGTTTTTGCCCCGACGCGACGGTGATCATTTCCTTAATCAGATCGCGACCGGTTACCATCTCACTAACCGGATGTTCGACCTGAATCCGAGTGTTCATTTCCATGAAATAAAACTCGTCATCCTGAACCAGAAACTCCATCGTTCCCGCGGAAAAATAGCCCATCGCCTGCGCGCCCTGCACTGCTGCGTCATGGATACGCGAACGAAGCTTGTCGCTGATAAAACGACACGGCGACTCTTCGATCAGCTTTTGGTGACGGCGCTGAACCGAGCAGTCACGCTCGCCCAGATGAACGATGTTGCCGTAGCGATCGCCCAGAAGCTGAACTTCGATGTGTCTTGGATTGGGAAGGTACTTTTCCAAGTAGACGGAGGGATCGCCAAACGCACTTTCAGCCTCGGCGCTCGCAATGAGTACGCTGTTCGCCAGTTCGCTGGCGTTGCGCGCGACCCGCATGCCTTTGCCGCCCCCACCTGACGACGCCTTGATCAAAACCGGATAACCAATTTCTTCGGCCACACGCAGCGCTTCCTGCTCGTCTTTGACCGCACCGTCTGAACCTGGAACCACGGGCAATCCCGCAGCCAGCATTTTAGAGCGAGCCACCGACTTGTTTCCCATTTCGGAAATGACCACCGGTGACGGACCGATCCAGCGGATATCGCACGATTCAACGACTTCGGCAAACTCGGCGTTTTCCGCGAGGAATCCATAGCCGGGATGAATTGCGTCGGCGTGAGTGATTTCAGCGGCGGAGATAATGCGGTTGACGTTCAGGTAGCTCTCGCCCGGAGCGTTGGGACCGACACACACGGCCTCGTCGGCAAACCGGACGTGCAGCGACTCGGTGTCGGCTTCGCTATGAACCGCAACCGTGCCAATGCCCATTTCCCGGCATGCTCGGAGGATCCGCAGGGCAATTTCCCCACGGTTGGCGACTAATATTTTTGAGAACATGGAATCAACGTTAGCACAGCCCGCTTGGGCTTGAAAACGTTAATTCGGAGGCGCAACCCTAGAATTTATCAATAGTTAGCTTCTCGGGAGCCTTGTCCTCTTCGGCCTCGTTCTCGAACTGCGACCAACTGTTGTCTGACGTCGCTTCGATGCCCTTCAAGCGCAGCGTAAATTCGTGCGGCTTGGAACTGGCTCGCAGCGCGTCGTCGAGCGTAATCCGCCCCTCCTGGTAAAGCGACATCAGCGCCTGGTCGAAGGTCTGCATCGAGTGGGTCGTTACCCCTTCGCGCATGACCTGATGCAACGAAGCAGCTTTCTCGGGGTTGATGATGCAGTCGCGAATGGTTCCACTGGTTACCATCACCTCGACTGCGGGAACTCGCGCGCGGCCGTCGGACGAACGAATCAATCGCTGGGAGATTACCCCCTGGAGCGTTGACGCGAGCAGGTAGCGCACCTCCTGATGGTGATGCGGCGGGAAGAAAGAAATAATTCGGTTGATCGTTTGCGGTGCGTCAATAGTGTGCAACGTGCTGATCACAAAGTGACCGGTGTCGGCAGCTTTGAGCGCAATCTCCATGGTTTCCATGTCGCGAATCTCACCGATCATGATCACGTTCGGATCTTGTCGTAGGATGTGACGGAGAGCTTCGTTAAAACCGGCGGTGTCACTTCCAACTTCGCGCTGGTTAATGATCGCTTTGTCGTCGCGGTGGAGAAACTCGATCGGGTCTTCCACCGTGATTATGGAGCTGTTAAGGGTTTTGTTAATTTCCTGGATCATAGCCGCCATCGTGGTCGACTTACCCGACCCGACGGTACCGGTCACCAGCACCATCCCCCGGGGGCGCAGGGCCAGGTCCTTAATGACCTGCGGCAATCCCAGCTCGTCAATCGTCCGAATGGTCACCGGAACGTGCCGAAAAACCATGGCGATCGAGCTTCGCTGGACGTAGAAATTGGCTCGAAACCGTGCAAGTCCGGTCACGCCAAATGCAAAATCCACTTCGCGGGTGGACTCGAACTTCTCCCGCTGCAATGGGGTCAGCACCTTGCGGGCGACCTCTTCAAGTTCCTTAGGGGTGGGCGGTGGGAAGTCGGTGCGCTGAAGCTTACCGTTGACTCGCACCACAGGAGGAATGCCCGGCTTGATGTGCAAGTCGGAAGCCCCCAGCTCGATCATCTTCTCGAGCAGGACCTTGATATTCATGGGTAACCCCCGGTAACTTATTTAGTTTCAACTAGAAACAGCGGTTGTCCGTATTCGATCGGTTGGGCGTTTTCCACCAGTATCTTGCGAACGATGCCACCGAAATCCGAGCCAATCTCGTTCATCAGCTTCATCGCTTCCACGATACAGACCGTCTGCCCGACGGATACGGTTTGGCCGACTTCCACGAAGGCGTCGGCGCCTGGAGCGGGTGATCTATAAAAAGTACCCACCATCGGCGATACCACTTGTTTCAAGTTCGATGCCAACGCCTCTTCCCCGGACTCGGGGGCGTCGGCAGCGGGGGGGGCCGCAGAAGCGGCCGGGGCAGGAGAAACTGCGGGGACGGCTACGGCCGGAGCCATACCACCCTTGGCGATGCGAATGTTGCGTTTTCCGTCGGATACTTCAAGCTCGCTGATATCGCTGTCTTCGACCAGCTTGATCAGCTCTTTGATCTCTTTCTTGTCCAAATCGAACTTTTCCATCGCCCTAACCGCCGTTCCTTAAACGCGTGACATGTATTTTCCGGTGCGAGTGTCAATTTTAAGCGTATCGCCTTCGTCGATGAACAACGGCACCTGAACCACCAAACCCGTTTCCATTGTCGCGGGCTTGGAACCGCCGGTCGCGGTGTCCCCTTTAAGCCCCGGGTCGGTTTGCGCCACCACTAGCTCGACATGGTTGGGGATGTTCACCATCAACGGGCTCCCGTTGTGTAACAGAATATCAACGTCCATGTTCTCTTTGAGGTAGCCCTTATGCTCTTCCACCATGCCCTTGGGAAGCTCCAGTTGTTCGTAAGTTTCCTTGTCCATCATGTAGTAAATGTCGCCGTCGTTATAGAGATACTGGTACGGCTGTTTGAACACGGTGACTTCGGTGATTTTCTCGCCAGCACGAAAAGTGTGCTCTTTGACCTGTTCGGTCAACAGGTTCTTGATTTTGGTACGTACGAACGCGCCGCCTTTGCCGGGCTTAACGTGCAGGAATTCCTGTACCACCCAATAGACGCCGTCCATGTCCATGATCAGACCGTTGCGGATGTCGCTGGTGTCGGCCATTTTGCCTCTGATTTCTTAAGATCGATCAATACTGCGTCGGCGGGACGCAAACCAATAGTCGTAGGATATTAAGAAACCCCGAACCGGGTTTCCAGAGAAAAGATGGGGGCGAGTAGGCGCAGCGGGCAGGCGAAACTATTTGTCGGAAATGTTCTTTAGCCAGCGCTTGAACTGCTCGTAGGACTGCTGGTCTCGGCCACCAGGAGCGGCGGAAGCATCTTCCGCAGCCTGCGGCGATGCGGGTGCGTCCTCTGGCTCGGCGGTAGCCGACGAGGTTGCGCGCGGGGCTGGAGTGGGCTTGGGGCGGTTCTGCGACGACGGAGCTGCTGCCGCTTCCGGGTGTTCTTCGACGTCCTGCGCCAGAACCGTTTCGCTAACCGATGCCGTCAAATCAACCAGGTCCTCCACGTTCACATCGACGTCGGCATCGTCATCCATGGTTTCGACGATGTGGGAAAAGCTGGATTCGGCTTCGTCCGCCGCGACTTGATCGCTGGCGGCGGGACTGGTTGCAACCGGGTTTGGCGTCGGCGCCTGATGCGTGTCTGTCGACATGGACCGGCTAACCGCTGTCTCCGCAAGATCTTCATCTTGTCCGCCCAATTCGCGCCAACGAACGCGAAGACTCTCGTCGTCGGGCGTTTCGCCAATTAGATCTTCGTAGATTCGGCGTGCACGATCTTTGTACCCCTGGGCCGCGTAGATGTCGGCCAGCGTTCGAGTCGCAAAAGCGTCACTCGTTCCGGTCTTCTGGCCCAGAGAAATCGATTTGCCTTCGAAGCGTTCCTCAGGTTTGGAACTCGAACCAGTCACTGCAACTTCTGGAGCGGGCGCTGAGGACGCTTCGTCGTCGGAAGTTTCGGCATCGATGTGGGTGACATCGTCATGGGCGTTGTCTTCTTCGGCATCGGCAGCGTCATCTACCGACGCATCGCCGCCGTCGTCACCGGACATCAGATCGTCGGTCGGATCGTCGTCAAGATCGGCGGTCGTCGCGCGTAACACTTCAGCGGTGCGCTGTTCGTCAATTGCCAGCGCTTCCAGGTCGGCGGCGATTTCGGAGTTGTCGGGGTCGAACTCAAGAATGTGGTTAAGATACCGACGTGCCGACGTGTGATCTCCGCGCTGAATGGAGAGCGTACCCAGGTAACGCAATGCCACCAGGTTGTTGTCGTCCAGGCTAAGAACTTTTTCGAAAGCTGTGTATGCTTCGTCGGGCCGACCAGCGTCGTAGAGACACTTAGCGTGCACCACCAATCCGCTGGTGTAGGCCGGGTGTTGACGAACACCGCGCTCGGTAATCTCCAGCGCCTCTTCCACCATACCCTCTTTGCGACAGGCGTCAGCGAGCGGCGCGAAAATCTGACCAGTGGGATTCGCCTGGTACTTCTTAAACAGCGCTTCTAGTTCTGGATTCTTGTAAAGATCTGTCATTTTCTTCCGGCGCGACAACAAATGCCCGTCAGCAACAATCCACCCGAATCTGCCGTCATCCTACGTTGTGCACGCTCGGTTGCCAACGCGCAATTACCGGGCGATGCTCGAAAAACAGCTAGAGTGCGTGGAAGTCAATAAAATACAGCACGTTACAAACGCGCCGCCAGTCGCGCACGGCAACTCGGCGTGTTTGCGCAGAAGGGTTCAGCACTTCCCATGCCAACCATCAGGGTGTCGTGATTACGCGTCGTAGCGAAAGGTTTCGGCCAGGGCGCGAAGTTCGCGCACCAGCGGGTGTTTGTTGCGACCGGGCGCGTAGGTCAGACAGTCGACCGCCCACAACAAGTTTTGATCCTCATCATGAACAAAGAATGTCTCGAAGTAGCCGCCCACGATGTCGACGTCGTTGTACCAGTAGCCCGCCATCTTAATTGCGGTGTACGGACCAAACCGCTCGTAGCGGAAGCGGACCCGGTCTCGATCCATCTTGTCCTGGTTGTAACGTTCCCACACATACTTTGCGCGAAAATCGAACAGCTCGTCGGCATCATGTATGGTGGGCGCGCGCCGTTGGTCGCGCCAGTACACGCCCAAAATTCGCGTCGGCAGATCACGGATGATCTCGACGCCCGGAGGTTCAGTTTCGTCGCTCAGAAGTGTGTACAGATAAGGGACGTCGAGATAGAAGCCGTAGCTTTCTAACAACGACTTCTGAAGTTTTTGATTCGGCGTCTCGCATAAATAACGACGCAAACGTTCGCGGCAACTCGACTCCAACACATCGGCGATCTCTTCACCACGTTCGGTCAATACGTCTTGCAGCGCTTCGTAGGACGGCGCGGTAATAATCAGTGTCACCTGGCCGGCACCAGGCAGGTTGTCTTTCTTAAGAATTGCGACTTCGCCCGAACGAATACGGGCCCAGGTATCGCTTCCTACCCAACTGATGATTCGAGCACCAACATCGGTCGAAGGGTCCGCGACCCCAACCACTACGATGTTCTTAAACGGTGGGAAGTCTTCCAGATTGACCGCCGCCATGGCGGTGACATCGAACGAAGTTTCCTGACTAATGACGTAGTCAAGTTCGCGCGCGATTAGCGGCTCTAGTTGTTGATGGAGTTCACCGCGAGCGCCCTGCTCGGTGACGAGCAAGACCTTGGAGTAAGAGCCAGGCGGTGGGATCTGGATCTCGCGGCAACCCGAAAGGGCTAGCACGGTGGCTAACGCCGCCAACAACAGGGGTGTCGAGAGACGTTCGTTCATGGTCGTTTTAGAATATACGACGTGACGCGCCCACGCCAAAAACAAATCGGCCCCCGCTAAAAAAGCGGAGGCCGATCGTCAGGGATGCGTTCGGGCACTACCGGGGTGTCGTTCCTACCGGAATGGTGCGCCGCTCACGCAAACTCATAATCTGCCGCCGCTGCAACTCGACCTGCATCCAGCGGATGTTTTGTTCGAGGGTTCGCATCGCGGCATCGGAGTCCATTTGGTTCAGTTGATCAATAATTAACTCCTGAGGCGTGGCTTCGCGATCAAGAATACCCAGCGCACTTGCGGCACTTGAAGGGCTACCGCCGCGGCTGACGGTTTGGACGGGCCCGCTGGAAGCACTGCTGTCCCAAGACGGCCGTGACGTCACTACCCGCTCGGTCGCCGGCGCGCCACTAGCGAAATCGCCTACACCGGTGGTGTTCCCGGTCGGCACCCAACCTTGTTTCATCCCCACGGCGCCCACACCAACCAGCACCACCATAGCCGCTGCAGCTGTGGCAGCGAAGCGCAAATTCCAGCGACGAACCAACGCACCCGACGATTCCGCCGCTTCGTTAATGCGATGGCGTTCGCGATTAATGCGAAGTCGTACCTGCCACGCAAAGTCATCGTCGACCGAAACCACCGGCGCGCGGTGAAGCAAGTCGAGACTCTGCTTGAGCGACGTGGCTTGAGCATCACATTCGGAACAAGCACAAAGGTGCTGCTCCAGGTCCAGCCGAACGGATTCGTCGGCCACACCGTCTACGTATTCGCAAATCAACTTCCGCGCTTTGCGGCAGTTCATCAGGGGTCCTCCTAGAAGTCGATGCCCTTTTCGAGGACGGGCTCTACGATCTGTCTAAAGTAGTTTCTCGCCCGGTTAATTCGGGAACGAACCGTTCCCAGTTTAAGGCCGGTCACCGCGGCGATTTCTTCGTACGACAATTGATTGATCTCGCGTAGCACAAAACTGGTGCGATACTTTTCGGGAATCTGCTGAATGGCTTCAGAGATGACCTGCCCCAGTTCGGAGTCGTTCATCGTGTCTTCGGGCGAACGACTGTTATCTTCGAGATCGATTTGTTTCTCTTCGTCAGAATCCTTGCTTCCAGTTCCCCACAGCGGAACCATTTGGGGTCGTCGGCTCTTGGCTCTCATCCGGTTGCGCACCAGGTTGGTGGCAATCGTGTAAAGCCAGGTGGAGAACTTAGCAATCGTCTTGTACTTCCCAGCGTGGATGTAGGCTTTGACAAACGCCTCCTGCGCGATCTCTTCCGCATCGTCCCGATTTCCCACCAGGCGCAGGAGATAATTAAACAAACGAACCTTATACCGCTCGACGAGGAGGTCAAAGCAGGCCGTGTCACCCTGCTGGACTCGTAGCATCAGATCCTCGTCGGTCAGCTCGTTCAACTTGCCCTTTTCTCTGTACAGATCGGCGAACAAAGCCTTCCTCCAGTTGGGTTTATGTACCCCGGCGGTCCAGAATGGTTCCCAACAACAAACGAATGCGCAGAGTATCCAGAGGCGTGACCACTATAAGTCGTATAACACATTATGTTACAACGTGTTACCTAGTCCACATAAAGTATCACTCGCCATCGCCGTCGCTCTAGCTCAAGGCGGACCTCGCTAAGCCCCTGCTCCCGCCAGCGGTAACTAACTCGCAGTTCGTCGTCGGCCTCTCCCGGAATCGCCACGTCCCAGAACGCCGCGGTTGGACGGTAATCGCTGCCGGGACCGGAACCGGGGAGTCGCGAAACTCCGAAAGGTTCGCCGTCCAGGCGACCTTCGATTTTGTCCTCCCCGCTCAGGTTTACTTCGCGAAAGCGATCGCAATCTGGCGGCCACAACCGAAGCCGGTCGATCCAGTCGGTTACCGCGCGCGCGCCGCCAACGTCTGCCATCATGGTGTCGATATCAGCCGGGCGATAAAGAATCGCGCGCTCGCGATCGAGGATACGGAGCGTATCCGCGTAAAGCGACACCACCAGATCTTCAGCCTGCTGACCGATCGCCCCCGAGGTTCGAAAACGCAATGTAAGGTCACGTTGGTTCACCAGATCGAGCTCAAACCGACCACGCAAACGATATTGCTTTACGTCGATCGTCGCCGCTCCGGTGTACTGGCCAGCGTCTAAATGAACGGTGCGAAACCATTCGTGTAGTTGCGCACATCCGCGGTCATCGCCGACGTCTACGTTAACATCGGGAGGGCCACACGAACCCAGAAGAAACAGCAGGGGTAGAGTTGCGAAGCAAGTGCTACGGGCGCGGGCGCGTTGCTTCTTCCAACTTGCGAAGCACGTCTTCGTTGTGAATCTGAAGCTCGCTCGACCGCTGGTACGCAGCCGTGGCCTTGTCGTAATTGCGCAGCGCACGGTGGGCGTCTCCCAAATGCTCAAGAATAACCGGATCGTCCGGAACGCGAGCGGCGGCCTGCTCCAGCGCAGTCACGGCACCGCGATAGTCTCCCTGTTGGTAGAGAATCCAGCCGAAACTGTCAAGGTAGTACCCGTTGTCCGGGTCAGCCGCCAGCGAGATTTGCAGCAACTTATGCGCTTTGTCCAGGTCCTTGTCCAACTGCGCAAGTACGTAGCCGTAGAAGTTGGCAACCACCGGATCATTGGGAGCGAGTCCGTGCAATCGCACCAAATGACGCTCCGCGTCTTCGAGCCGGTGTTGTCGCTCACACACATTGGCCAGGTTCAGTAGCGCATCGGGGTTATCCGGACGGAGCTCATGAGCGCGCCCCAGATGCATCGCGGCCGCATCCAGCTGATCGACGGAAAGGTACGACAGGCCAACCATGTAGTTTCCTTCAAAGTCGTGTCCGGCAACGTGCCTGGCGGCGCGGTCGAGTAGCGCGATACGTTCTTCCAGCTCCATCTCGATAGGAACACTCCCCGCGGGCGCAAAGCGAGTGGATGTGGCAAAGAACAACCCCACGTAGCTGCGGTAGTCATCGGGACTGTGGGCAATCGCGGCTTCGAAGTGCTCACGTGACTTGTCGGCGTCACCGGCCTTCAAATACACCTCGCCCAATACCCGCGCGAGTTCGGGCCCAGGCTCGTCGGCGTACATTTTGGTAAACACGCGCGTGGCGTTATCGTGAGCTTTAGTTTCCAGGTAGAATCGCCCCAGCAACAACTTGCCTTCGCGGTCCAGGTCACGCTCGCGACTCAGCCGCTCCATCAACACAACGCCTTCGCGAAAGCGCTCGCGTTGCAAGTACAAGTCGGCCAAAGTCATTGATGCCCGGTAAGTAGAAAGGCCCTGGCTTTGCATGTACTCCAACAACGCGACGGCCTCGTTGTCGCGGTGCTGTTCAACATACAGCTCGGCCAGGGCCAAAAGCGGCTCGGCAAAACCGGGATCGATTTCGGCTGCGCTCTTCAGCGCGGTCTCGGCTTCGGGATTTCGGCCCAATCGCCGTAACAGGACGCCGTACCGGTAGAAAATATAGGGATAATTTGGATCGATGGCCACACATTGGCCATACGCTTCGGCAGCCTCGGCGTGATTACCCCGCTCGTACTCTATATTACCAAGCAACTGTTCGACGTCAAATCGCGGTGGATTGTGCTCCCGAGCCCGCAGCAATAATGCAACAGCCGTGTCGGCGTCGCGGCGAATGTAGCGAATTTTTGCCTTCATCACCAATGCAACGGCGTCATTGACGTCATGATCCAGCGCCGTGTCCATCACCATTTCGGCCCGAGTGAAGTTCTTTAGCAGATAATAGGCTTCTGCCAGTCGATGCCCAATTTTGGGCGCCTGCTCCCCATGCCGCCAGGCGTATTCCAGATGGTCTACCGCTGCCTTAGGGTTGTTTGACTCCAGCAGATAAACACCGACAAGATAATCGGCGTAGTGTTGAGTGGTTTGCGACGCGGCGGGACGAACGAAAGCGACGCAGGCAATAACGCCGACAAGCGCCGACCACCGGCAAAAGGTGGCCCGAAAGAAGTCTGTGCGCACGGTGAATTCCTAACGAGGTAGACCGGGGTGCAAAAGAACCCCATTGCCTGATTTAGCTGGGCCTCGTATCATAAGTTTACCAAGTCAAGAGGGCTGTTTTCAACCGTGTCATCAAGAAGGCTAATCGCTTTATCCCTGCTGACCGCCTTGGGGTTAGCGTTCTTCACCGGATGCTACACACTGGTGCAACACCCTCGCGTGTCCGAACTTGGCTACCAACGCCCCACCGAGAAACAATGCGGAACATGTCACTCCGACTCGGAAGTCTGGGCATTCCGCCATTTGCTTAACGAACCCCACTACGAAAGAGCCTGGCGCGGGTACTACGAAAAAACACCCCCGCCTGCAGGTACCACCGCAACCGACCGACCGGAAGGGTCTCGTACCGTTGACGCATCCCGCTAGCCTTCGTCAGTGGCTGACCGTTGCCATCGCGTTATGGGTGTGCCTTTCCGCCATGCCACTGGGCGCTCAAACCACCGATCAAACCGTGGAGTTCGAAGAGCTCGGCTTAACGCTTCCACTTTATTCGGGCGCACGCGCCGCGGGGCTGGCCGGAGCCTACGCGACCATCTGTAACGACGCCCATAGTCTGTACTACAATCCGGCCGGCCTGGCACGGATCCGCCGGGTAGAGGTTACCGCTGGTTTTCAGTTTGAAGATCGCAACGTTACAACCCAGTTCTACGGTAGTCCGGGGCAGGTCAGCAATAATGCCGGTGGGTTGGATGCTTTCACGGTTGCCTATCCGGCGTTCACGTATCGGGGCAACCTGGTCGCTGCCGTCGGCGTGTTCCGATGGTCGTCAAGCGCGCTCGATGTAGCACGTCGCGGTATAGACACCGAGGGGCTGGATTCGCGCTTTCTGCTGCAACAAACCGGCGGAATCTACAGCTACCACGCGGGATTGGGTGTTGACCTGTCACCCGCACTATCCGGGGGCGTCAGCATTAACGTGGTGCACGGGTCGGTCGACGTGCTGCGACAGTACGACTTCACCGCAACTGCCGGAAACGGAGTTTCCCAGT
The DNA here is from genome assembly GCA_964588695.1 of uncultured bacterium. Lineage (GTDB taxonomy): Bacteria > Krumholzibacteriota > Krumholzibacteriia > WVZY01 > JAKEHA01 > CAZPQK01. Next base: position 209,384 of record CAZPQK010000005.1, on the reverse strand, counting down.
TTGTTGTCGAGGACATAACGCAAAACATTACCGGCTTTGGCGCACGAGCAGGAATGCAACTGTTTGCACTTTCGTGGCTGCGTTTGGGGGCGACGCTTTCGACTCCAACGTGGCTGAAGGTTAGTGGAACCCAACAAACCGAAACCACAGTTTATAACTTCAACGCGGCCGACGACTTCGAGTCGAGTTCCATGACGCGTTCGCGCAATTATCTGGTTCCGTTCCGCGTCGAAACCGGCGCTGCGCTGAATGCGGGGCCGGTGGTAGCAATGGTCGAAGCGTGCTATTCGGATTGGCGCGAGGCCGCCATCGATAGCCGCCGTTTTCGCAATCGCCAGTTCGAATCGGTATTTCAGCCCACGTGGGACATTCGCGCTGGAATCGAATACAGCGCGACACAAGTTCCTCTGCGCGTCCGCGCGGGCTACGCCTACCGCCCTTACCCCCTCAAGTATCTGCAGCGCGATCACCTGGAGAACGACGAAATTGAAGAAGCGTCGGTGGGAGCGCAGCGACAACAGATAGCTGGCGGCGCCGGATATTTGTTTGGGGAGCGAGTTATGGTGGATGCGGCGTATACCCACACATGGGGCGACCGGGCGCTGGACATCCTGGTGGACGAACGCGAGTTCGATCAGTTCTTTTTGACGGTTGGGTATCGCTACTAGCGCTTGCGCTCGGTGCCCGCTAGCAGGGCAAGATAGGCGTCGTCAAGACGATCCATCATTTCTTCGCTAAGTCCGCCGCCTTCTTCCATCACTCGGTTGTAGACTTCTTCCAGGTAACGACACAGTGGAACCTGGCGGTCGTTTATTTTTGCTTCGACAAGTTTGCGAAGTTCTTCGGCATTGCGTACGAAGTCGGGATCATTCTCTTCGCGATCACGCACGTTGTGGAAGTAGTCGTTTAGCAATTGCATCCAGTACTGGTCGTGCTTACCACCATTGTCAAACGTGCAGCCTTCCTCTTGTTCCAGAAAACAATACCCGTAAATGAAATACGTGCACTGCAGCATTCCCTGTAAGAAGAAGCGCCGCAAACAGTCAACACTGGTCCGCTCTAACTGACACGGGAGTTGGCACTCGCGACAAAGCGGTTCGACCTGACCTCCGTAGACGTAAGGCGCGTCCGGAATCTCGATATCGGAACGTCCCATATGCGGGACAATGCAGGAACTATGCCCAGGATGGGGGCGGCTGGGTAAGTCTAGGTATCTGTGTAACCAGTTGGTTTATCGGTGTTTAGGAGCTTCTGATAGGCGTGCTTGGCAGCGACTTGCTCGGCCAGCTTCTTGGTTTTGCCCTGTCCGGTGGCCAGAATGTTCCCTTGCACGACAACCTCGACTTCAAACTCTTTGTCGTGGTCGGGGCCGGTCGTAGCGTTCACCCGGTAACGCGGCGGGACTTTGTGCAATGCCTGGATGTATTCCTGCAGCAGGCTCTTGTAGTTGATCGTTTCTTCTTTGAGAACAATCTCTGAGAGGTTGTTTGGCAACACTCGCAGCACGCACCGACGCGCAGCCTCAAATCCGCCGTCAAGAAATACGGCTCCGAACACCGCTTCTAACGTGTCGGCCAGCACGCTATCCATCTCGCTAACCCCGGCGCGTTGCGCATTGTCCGAGACCAGAACAAAGCTACCCAAGTCGATCCGCTTGGCCAGTATGGCGAGAATCTGCTTACTGACGATCACCGACTTCATCTTAGTGAGTTCGCCTTCGCTGCGCTGCGGGTAGCTTCGGTAGAGGTGTTCGTTAACCACCAACGACAGCACGGAATCTCCCAGAAACTCCATGCGTTCGTTCGAGTGATTTTCGCGCTCCTCCAGGTGAGGAGAGTACGATCGATGCACCAATGCATCGCGCAAAACAGTTTCGTCCTGAAACTGATACTTTAGCGCGCGCTGCAGCGCTTGCAGCGTTTCGTCGATGGGGTCGGAAGTTTCAACAGCCGTCGGCTGAAAAATCCGGTTAAAACGCAGAACCAAATTTCTCAGCGGGTTGGCCATGATCTTATGCCGCGTACCGCTTGATGATTAGGGACACGTTGTGTCCGCCAAAGCCAAACGAGTTGGACAATGCCACATCAATACGCTGCGACCGCGCTTCGTTGGGAACGTAGTCCAGGTCACAGTCGGGGTCGGGAGTTGAATAGTTGATCGTTGGCGGGATGACATCGTCGCGAATCGCCAGCGCACAAAAGATAGCTTCGACGGACGCGGCAGCACCCAATAGGTGTCCAACCATCGACTTGGTAGAACTTATCGCGAGCTTGCGAGCGTGGTCGCCAAACACTTGCTTGATCGCAGCCGTTTCTGCGGCATCGTTGAGCTGCGTGCTGGTGCCATGGGCATTGACGTAGTCGACTGCGTCGGGCTTAAGGCCCGCCGTTTCCAGCGCCATGCGCATGGCCCGAATCGCACCCTCGCCGTCGGGCGCCGGAGCGGTCATATGGTGGGCGTCGCCGGTGAGCCCGATCCCCGCGACCTCCGCAAGGATGGTGGCTCCGCGTGCTTTGGCGTGCTCTTCTGATTCTAACAGCAACACACCTGCGCCTTCGCCCAGGACGAACCCGTCGCGGTCTTTGTCGAAGGGGCGCGAGGCGTGTTCAGGGTCGTCGTTACGGCCCGACAACGCCTTGACCGAGCAGAACCCGGCCATCGACATCGGAGTACACGCCGCCTCGGCTCCGCCGGTTAAGATCGCGTCGGCCAGTCCGTTGCGAATCAGCATAAAGGCATCCGCGATGGCGTTACCACCGGACGCACATGCCGACACCGTGCAATAGTTGGGACCCTGCAGCCCGTGAACGATCGATACGTAGCCACTGGCCATGTCCGAGATCATCATCGGAATAAAAAACGGACTTACCCGCGATGGCCCGCGTTTGACCATGATGCTGTGCTGAGTTTCGAAGGTTGCGATTCCGCCAATCCCCGACCCAATAACCACGCCAAAACGCGTCCGGTCCAGCGAATCGAGATCGACGCTTCCCAGACATTGCCCCGCGCCATTGGCCGCGAGGTGAGTAAAACGGTCGGTCCGCTTCGCGTCCTTGGCGTCCATAAACTCCGCCGGTTCGTAGTCCTTGATCTCGGCGGCGAATTGCGTCGACAACTCGCTGGGATCAAAACCGCTGATACGCGAAATGGCTCCGCGCCCCGCTTTAATCGCCGACCAGGTGTCAGCCGTGTTCAAGCCAGCGGCCGTCACCAAACCGACTTCGGTGATTACAACCTTACGATCGTGCATATGGTGTTACTTACCCGGTTTTTTCGGTGATATAGTCGACCGCGTTTTGAACGGTCTTAATCTTCTCGGCTTCTTCGTCGGGAATATCCAGACCAAACTCGTCTTCCAGAGCCATCACCAGTTCGACGGTATCCAGAGAGTCGGCCTTCAGATCTTCTGCGAACTTCGCGTCGTTAGTAATCTGATCCGCGTTTACCGAAAGTTTCTCTTCGATAATCTTTTTTACTTTGGCTTCGATTTCAGACATTCGTGTCTTCCTCCGTGGCGTTAGCGAGCCATGATCATGCCGCCGTCGCAGTTGATCACTTGCCCTGTCACATAGCTCGCCAGGTCGGACGCGAGAAACACCGCAATGTTTGCCACGTCTTCTGGCTCACCAAACCTGACCATTGGTATGGTCGACTGCATTTGCTGCTTAACTTCATCCGGCAACTCGTCGGTCATCGCGGTTCGAATGAACCCCGGTGCGATCGCGTTAACGCGAACGCTACGAGCTGCAAATTCTTTGGCCAACGATTTGGTCAGCCCAATCAAACCCGCCTTGCTGGCCGAGTAGTTCGCCTGTCCGACGTTGCCCATCTGGCCAACCACGGACGCTATATTAATGACGCTTCCTTCGCGACGCTTCAACATCGGCGGCCCGAACACTTTGCAGGCGTTAAACGCGCCGGTAAGGTTGACGTTTAACACCGCCGCCCAATCGTCTGGCGTCATCCGAAGCAACAGGCGGTCGCGGGCAATGCCGGCGTTGTTCACCAGGATATCGATGGTGTCGAACTCCGACGCAACCGCTTCACCCAGCGACTTGACCGCCTCAAAGTCGGCGACGTTACAAGCGAAAGGCTTGGCCGCAATCCCTTGAGCGCCCAGGCTCTCCGCTCCGGCGGTCGCGCTGTCCAGGTCAAGATCGACAACCGCGATTGCGGCGCCGTGCTTTCCCAACCCGGAGGCGATCGCGTGACCAATCCCCCGGGCGCCGCCGGTGACTAGTGCTGTTTTTCCCGCGAAGTCCATCCAACCCTCCGTAATCATGTCACTTATAACAAAAAATGCCGATCGGCGCCAAACGGCATTCTATACGCCCAGAGCCGCCGCGGCCAGATCGTCGGTACTGCTGAGCGTCGCCACGTTCACGTCGGGAACGATTCGCTTCATCAGGCCGGTCAGCACCTTCCCCGGCCCCACTTCGAAAGCGGGCGAACCGTCAACCCCGGCAAACGCGGCCATACTATCCGTCCAGCGCACCGGGGACGACAACTGTCGTGCAAGCAAATCAATCACGTCGGCGTCGCTATTCTCGACACGGGCGGTAACATTGGCAACCCATGGAACCTTTACCTTGCCGATATCGAAAGACTCCAAGTATCCGCGAAACTCCGGAACCGTCGGCTCCATCAGCGGCGAATGAAATGCGCCGCTGACCGGAAGTCGCAAGGCTCGCTTGGCTCCCGCTTCTTTGAGCGCGGGGCAGGCCGCCTCCACCGCGTCAACTTCTCCGGATATAGCAAACTGCGCGGGCGAGTTATAGTTAGCAACCACCACAACACCATCGCGCCCAACCTCGCCCACGACTGCTTCCACCTTATCCTGGTCGAGTCCTATCACCGCAGCCATTGTCCCGGGCTGCTTAAGGCCGGCTTCAAACATTAGTTCGCCGCGCCGGCGAACGATTTTCACGGCGTCAATCGGGTCGAGGGACTCCGCCGCAACCAGCGCACTGAACTCTCCCAGGCTGTGTCCGGCAACCACCGACGGGCTGACGCCGCGTTCGGCCAACACGGTGAGAATTGCCAGGCTATGCAGAAGAATCGCGGGCTGAGCGTTACGCGTTTCGGTTAGCGTCTCCATCTCGCCGGTAAAACTTAGTTCGGCGATGTCAAATCCCAGCGCCTGATTCGCGCGGTCGTACAGGTCGCGAACCGCCGGAAACGCATCGTAGTAGTCCTTGCCTATTCCGACAAACTGCGACCCCTGACCGGGGAACATCATCGGCACTTTCACTACGCCCCGCTCCCTTGCGGCGAATGCTTAAGCAACACCGCACCCCAAGTAAATCCGCCGCCAAATCCCACAAACAGCACCCAATCGCCGGGCTTAACGCGCCCGGCGCGCACCGCTTCGTCAAACGCTGTTGGGATGGTTCCCGCCGACGTGTTGCCGAACCGATCCAAATTCATAGTGACACGGTCGCTGGGAAACTCCAGGCGTTCGGTCACCGCGTCTACGATGCGAACGTTTGCCTGGTGAGGAACGATCAATGCGACATCATCTAACGCGATTCCGGCTTTGGCGACGACTTCTTTGGCGGAATTGGCCATCGCACGCACAGCGTGCTTAAACACGCCGTCGCCCTTCATTTTTATTAAGTGCTCGCGCGACAAATAGGTTTCGTTGGTTAGCGGAGCGCGCGACCCACCCCCAGGGATGCACAGCAGATCGGCGAGTGAACCATCGCTACCCATTAACGTGGCAGCGATTCCCTCGCTCGGCTCGCAGGCTTCCATGACCACCGCACCGGCGCCGTCGCCAAACAAAACACACGTCGTACGATCTTCCCAATCCAGAAACTTGCTTAGCACCTCACCGCCCACCACTAACACTTTGTCCATTTGTCCGGACGCGATTAAGCCATGAGCCATGCACACGCCATAGATAAAGCCACTGCACGCGGCACTCAGGTCGGTGGCGAAGGCGTTGGTCGCACCCAGGTTTTGTTGAATAAACACAGCCGTAGCGGGAAACTGCATGTCACCGCTTATCGTGCCCATGATGACACCGTCGAGCTCTTCGGGTTTGACGCCGGCGGCGTCAAGCGCGGCTCGCGCCGCGGCGGTCCCAAGGTCCGAGCACGCTTCCGATTCGGCGGCAATGCGTCGTTCCGAAATACCAGTTCGCGTCTTGATCCACTCGTCCGAAGTGTCGACCATTTTTTCCAGGTCGACGTTCGTCATCACGCGCTCGGGAAAATAACTCCCCGTTCCAATTATTCGCGATCCTCTAGCTGACATTGGCAACGTTGCTCCCCATCTCTTTGAGTCGGGATTCGATTCTTCGGTTAATGTCGGTACTCACGCAGCGCTCGGCGGCCAGAACGGCGTTGCGAATGGCCCGCCCCGAACTCTTGCCGTGCGAAATAATCGAAACGCCTGCGACCCCTAACAATGGCGCGCCACCATATTCGGCGTAATCCAGCTCGGATCGCACACGAGTAAACGCCCCCTTCATCATCAACGCCCCCAACTTAGCCCCAGCGCTTTGACTAATCGCGTCGCGTAGCATGTATGTTAAAAACGAATAAATGCTTTCCGAGAATTTAAGCAACACGTTTCCGACAAAACCGTCGCATACGACGACATCGGCAGCACCTTCAAACACGTCCCGACCTTCGACGTTACCGATGAAGTTGATTGCCGACTCCTGACTAAGCTGGCTATATGCCTCTTTGACGAGGTCGTTTCCTTTGCTGGGTTCTTCGCCGATATTCAACAGCCCCACGCGAGGCTTGGCCACGCCCAGATTGAATTCGGCGTACACACTTCCCATAAGCGCAAACTGCAGCAGGTTTCGGGGCGTGCATTCGTGATTCGCGCCCACATCCAACACGACGACGTCGCTCTTTTTGGTGGGCCACAGGGTCGAAATCGCCGGACGGGAAATACCGTGCAGGCGCCCCAGCGTAAGTAGCGAACTCGCGACCATAGCTCCGGTGTTGCCAGCACTAACAAATGCGTCGGACCCGCCCTCTTTAAGAAGGCGGGTCCCAACCACGATCGATGCATTTTTCTTTTTGCGGATGGCTTGCGCGGGAGACTCGGACATCCCGATAGACTCGGGCGCGTGCACGATGTGAACGCGGTCCTTGGGATAATCAGCGCTGGATAGGACGGTGCCAATCTGGTCCTGGTGGCCCACCAACGCGAGTGAGATCTCGGGCCGGTCGCGCAGAGCGTCAAGGGCGCCCGCGATGACCACCTCCGGGCCCCTGTCGCCGCCCATGGCGTCTATTGCGATTCGCAAACAGAGGCTCCTTGGTTACAGGGCGTCGTCGACTCGGACCACTTCCCGGCCGCTATAAAAGCCGCAATTGGAGCAAACGCTATGCGGCATCTTGGTCGAACCGCAGTTGGAGCACTTGGCCAAGCCCGGCGATGCGAGCTTCCAGTGCGACCGGCGCTTGCGCTTGCGCGTCTTGGATGTTTTGCGCTTGGGTACTGCCATGTCATTCTCCTTAGGCGCGAACGCGCCAGTCATTTTGGTCTACGATTGTTCGCCGAGTTTGCGCAGGGCTTCCCAACGCGGATCAACCTCGGCTTCCCCTTCTTGGGTCTCCGGCTTGGCGTTGGGACACTCGCCCGATTCGTACTCGGGGCACGAAACCCGCATTGGGATTCCGACAATCAGATTTTCGTAGACGATCTGATTTAGCGATACTTCGTGTTCATTCGGACCGATGACAATAAACTCGTCATGGTCTGAGGGCATCTGCGCGGCCGGGTCCGAGCTACGCCTGACGACTACGTCAAACTCGCCCGCGACCTCATAGTCGAGTGTTTGTCCACACATGTGACACGGCGTCGCAAACTTACCAACGACGTCGCCGTGAAAATGATACGACCCACCGGTTTCCTGGTAGGCCACATCCACATGGGCTTGCATCGTACGGGTTTCCCCGCCCACGTCTTCGAATTCGAAGTCTTCATCGGCGCTAACGCGCCCTGACGGCTCCTTCAACTGCTGCAGATCTACGATCATAGCGGAGCCTCCTTGGTAAATCTAGCCTGCTAAATTTATTCCGCAGAGAAGGCGATTTCAAGCTCTTTTTCGGCGTTCTCCGGCGAGTCCGAGCCATGTACTGCGTTATTTTGCAGGCTTTTACCATACATGGCGCGTAGGGTCCCCGGCGCCGCGTCCCCCGGATTGGTGGCTCCGATGAGGGCTCGCATCTTCGCAACCGCGTCGTCTGCTTCGGCCTGGACGGCCACAACCGGCCCGCTGGTAATGTACGAGACCAGTTCGCCAAAGAACGGGCGTTCGCGGTGAACGGCGTAGAACTCCTTGGCCCGAGCCTCCGAAAACTGCGTCATGCTGATGCCGGTAATCTTGAACCCGTTCCGTAATACCGTAGAGAGGATGTCGCCGTAGTGCCCTTCGGCGACGCAGTCGGGCTTTACCATAAGTAGCGTTTTCATAATATGTTACACCTTTTTTGTTGAGTTACTTATTAACGCCTGGGCAGCGCATCCCGCCTTTGCTTATCCAGCGAGCTTGGGCGCAATCTGCTTTAGCAAACCAGTGAGTTCCGACGGAATCTTGGCCACCGGAACCCCGCAAGCCTCCAGCGCCTTCATCTTATCCGCGGCCGTACCCGATCCTCCGGAGACGATCGCACCGGCATGCCCCATCCGCTTTCCGGGAGGCGCGGTTTGACCGGCGATGAAGGACACCACCGGTTTGGTGACGTTCTCTTTAATAAACGCGGCGGCCTCTTCCTCATCCGATCCGCCAATTTCGCCAATCATCGCGATAGCTTCGGTATGCGGGTCGGACTGAAAAAACTTAAGCGTGTCGATAAAATTGGTCCCGATAATCGGGTCTCCGCCGATGCCGATGCACGTCGACTGCCCCATTCCAGCCCGCGTCAGTTGAAAAACGACTTCGTAGGTGAGGGTCCCGCTTCGCGAGACCACGCCCACTGATCCCGGAAGGAAGATCGATGTTGGCAAAATCCCAACCTTCACCGAATCGTTGGGGTTAATCAGGCCCGGACAATTGGGGCCAATCAGGCGAACGCCGCGTTCTTTAAGGAACGGAACCACGGTAGTCATGTCCTTGACCGGGACACCTTCGGTGATACACACAACGAGTTTCACGCCCGCGGCCGCGGCCTCCATGATCGAGTCGGCGGCAAAAGCCGGCGGTACGTAAATAACCGCTGTGTTAGCGTCGGTGTCCAGGACGGCTTCTTCGACCGAGTTAAACACGGGCACTTTGTCTTCGAACCGCTGCCCGCCTTTGCCCGGCGTAACCCCGGCGACCAGATTGGTGCCGTATTCCATCATTTGCTTAGCGTGAAATGAGCCGTCGCGACCGGTGATTCCCTGCACGACCAAACGCGTTGACTTGTCGATGAGTGCGCTCATGATTTTCTCCTAACTCGCCAGCTCGATGGCTTTGTTGACCGCTTCGTCCATGGTCTCGGCGGTGTGCAAGGATTTCAGTTCGGCCAGAATTTCGCGGGCCTGCTCTTCGTTGGTACCGGTCAGTCGAACCACCACCGGTACCTTCAAGTCCATCTGGTCGAAGGCCGCCATCAAACCGCGTGCGACATCGTCACACCGCGTGATTCCGCCAAAGATGTTAAACAGAATCGATTTTACGTTGGGGTCGCGCAGAATAATAGTTAGCGCGGCGATCACCTTGTCCGGGTTGGAACTCCCGCCGATGTCGAGAAAGTTGGCCGGCTGTCCACCGTAGTGCTTGACCAGATCCATCGTCGCCATCGCGAGTCCGGCGCCGTTAACGATGCATCCGACTTCGCCTTCGAGCTTCACAAACGACAGCCCCGCTTCGCGTGCTTCAACTTCGCCCGGATCCTCGGCGCTGAGGTCGCGCATAGCCTCGATGTTGGGATGGCGATACAGCGCGTTGTCGTCGATGTTGACCTTCGCGTCGATCGCAAGGACTTGTCCGTCGTTGGTCACAATCAATGGATTGATTTCGGCCAGGCTGCAGTCGTTGGCCAGATAGGCATCGTACAGTTTTGAAATGATGGTTGCGATCTGACGAACTTCTTTGGGATCGTCGGCCAGCTTGCCGGCAATGCGGCGCGCCTGATACGGCAGCACACCGAACAGCGGGTCGACGTTCATCTTAACGATTGCGTCGGGGTTTTCGACGGCGGTCACTTCGATCTCAACGCCGCCTTCCGCCGATGCCATGATCAACGGGCGCTGATGCGCTCGGTCGTTAATAATAGCGACATAGATTTCGCGCGCGATGTCGACGGCTTCGGTGACGAGTACTTTCTCAACCGTCTCGCCCTTAATGTCCATGCCGAGAATTTCCTTGGCCTTGGCCTGAGCTTCTTCTGGAGTTTGCGCAATCTTGACGCCACCGGCTTTACCGCGACCACCCACCAACACCTGCGCCTTTACCACCACCGGTTTCCCGACTTTTTCGGCAGCCGCGCGCGCGGCCTCCGGTGTGGTCACCACTTCGCCGGCAGGAACCGGAATCCCGGCTGCGGCGAACAACTCTTTTGCTTGATACTCATGAATTTTCACGGTTCGTCTCCTCGATTGATAGTCTCTCCCCAGGGCCTAGTCGCGGCCCCCGCGGATCCTGGTAATAATATCGGTCGTCGAATATCCCGCCTTCATCGGAAAGCGCTCCACGCGTCCGCCCCACTCCAGCACCTCCGGCTCGCCGACAATCTGGCCGCTACCGTATTCGGCGCCTTTTATCAGCACGTCCGGCCGCGTCGCCAGAATAGTCTCCAGCGGGGTGTCTTCGGAAAATACGGTCACCGCGTGCACCCAGCGCAGCGCTAGAAGAATCTCCGCGCGTTCCCGCGCCGGGTAAACCGGGCGGCCAGCCCCTTTAAGTCGTGTGACCGATTCGTCGTCGTTAATAGCAACCAGCACGACATCGCCTTGCGACGCGCTCCATTCCAACAAGTCCAGATGTCCCGGGTGGATAACGTCGAAGCATCCGTTCGTAAACACAATCTCGCCTGCGCGGCGCGCGTGGTCGGCCCACTCGCCCAGTTCTTTTCGCGCGATGAGGCCTTCCATTAGTGCTCGGTGAACGACCCGATGAGTGCTTCGGTCGTGACGGTTGTCGTGCCCACTTCCCTCACCACGATCCCGGCGGCCGCGTTGGCCAGAACCGTTGCATCCGCGATCGGTTCTCCTGCCGCCAAAGCCGCCGTCAGAACGGCGATAACCGTGTCGCCGGCGCCAGTGACGTCAAATACTTGCGTAGCCACGGTTGGAATATGGACCGAAGGTTGCCCTGGTTGGACCAGACTCATCCCGTCTTCGCCTCGCGTTACCAGTAGTGCACCAAGTCCCATGTCGGCGCAGACCTTTTCGACGGCGGGTACAAACTGGTTGCCGGAATCTATGGCGATTCCAGTGGCCGCGGTCATTTCGCGCGAATTTGGCGTGATCACAGTTGCTCCCCCGTACCATGAAAAGTGAGGTACGTGCGGGTCGACGGCGACCGGCTTGCCGTGACTTTTCAGCCAGGAAATCAAATCGCGCGTGTAACTTTCGGTCAGCAATCCTTTTCCGTAATCAGAAACCACAACGGCGTCGGCATTCACTACAGCGCCGCGCACGGCGGCGACCAGCGCGTCGGCGTCGTCGCCAGCGATCGGCCCGTCTGCTTCGAAATCGGCGCGAACCACCTGCTGACCGCGCGCAATAATTCGCACTTTCTCGGTGGTCTCCCGGTCGCGGCATCGGTGCACAGCGCTTGCCTCGATGCCCCGTTCACTGCATAGCTCCAGCAGCCGCTGGCCAGCCCGATCATCGCCCACGGCACCCACCAACTCAACACTGGCACCCAGCGATCGCAGGTTGGCGGCGACGTTGGCCGCGCCGCCGAGTCGCTCGTTGGATTTTACTACCTTCACCACCGGCACCGGCGCTTCGGGCGAAATACGGTCGGCGCCGCCCCAAAAGTAGCGGTCCAGCATCAAATCACCGACAACCGCCACACGCACGGCAGACAGCCGCTCCGCGATCTTAGCGACGCGATCTCTGCCCAAGGCAGGGCGGTTCACAGCGAAACGACTCCTTAAAAAGAAGAAAGGACCTTGCGGGAAGCTCCTTGAGGCGCGGCCGAAAGCTCGTGTGGCCGACGCGCACAAGCTACCACGCGAATATGACAGCGTCAAGGGGCTTTGAGGCGTCGACAGCGCAGTTAACCCGTTGTAAACTAAGGCTATTCTGGGCCGAGGACACCGGTCAACTAGCTTAAAGGAGCGCACACAATAATGAATCGCGAACAACGAACGGTGAACATCGAAATCGGCGACAAAGAGTGGGAAGGTATCTACGCCAACTTTGTCATTATCACGTATTCGAACTCTGAGTTTGTGCTGGATTTTGCTCGCATGCTGCCGGGTGCACAAAAAGCGAAGGTCTTTTCCCGAATTCTAATGACGCCGCAAAACGCCAAGGCACTATTGGCGACACTCGAACAGAACGTGAAGAATTTCGAAGCGCAACACGGCACCATCAAACTTGTCCAACCCGACCCCAACAAACCCTCTATTGGTTTCCAGCAGGGTCAGCAAACCGACCCACAAAACTAGCGTCGACTAAGCGTCGGCGTTGACTTCCATCCCCGGCACTGCCGATGTCGGGGGTTGCGTTTTCCACCGGCGATGCGCCCAAAAGTACTCTTGCGGATAATCGCGAATGGCTTGCGCAAGCACGTCGTTCATTCGTTGCGTTAAATCTACAACCGCTTCGTCGTCTGCCAGGTCAGCGTTAGGCCATAGCGGTGGATTAATCCACGCAAGATGATGACGCGGACTGATTCGTCGAATACCGCACACCAAAACCGGACATCCCGCCCGTATGGCAAACATCGCCGGCCCCTTCGCGGTTGACGCCGGGCGACCCAAAAAATCGATAAATGTTCCGTCCTTGCGCACGTTCTGGTCGCCCAACAGCGCCACCATCTGATTGTCGCGCAGTGCGCGTAACACCTTGCGCAACGCCAAATCACGAGAAATGATGCCGATTCCCTGCCGTCGCCGTAATCGATTCATGTAGTCGTCGACAAGCTGGTTGCTTTGCTCGCCCACCAGGAAGTGGATGGGAAATCCCTGCGCACCGATTGCAGCGCCCATCAGTTCCCAATTGCCAAAGTGTCCCGCATAAAGCACGGCGCCTTTTCCACCCTTCTCGGCGTTAGCAAGGTGTTCTCTGCCTTCAAGCTCGACCAATGCGTTAACATCGTCACGGGTCATAGTCGCGAACGCTGTGTATTCCACCATCGAACGGCCAAGGTGTTGGTAGGAATGTCTTCCAATGCTAGCGGCTGTTCTATCGTCGACCCCTAACGCACGCGAAATGTTGTCTATAACAACATCCCGACGCACGCGGAAAACGTTGAACGCAACCCAGCCCAAGCCCGAACCCAACGACACCAGCATTCCCATCGGCAGGACCGAGAGCAAGAGCGAGATAAGTCGCACGCCCGCGTATTCAATTCGATGCAGAAGAGACTTGTTCATGTTCTCCGGTAGCGTCCAGTCGCATCGCGAGAAATCTGGCCAGCCATCTCAAGTTCCAGAAGTGACCGCTGGGTTTCCGCTGGCGACAGTGACAAGGTTTGAGCGAGTTCGTCCAAGGTAACGGCGTCGCCGCCCAACGCCAACAAAATTGGGTCGTCGGCTGTGTCCGCAGATACGCGTGCGACCAGTCGCGCGGTCAGTCGGGGACAAGCCGTCAGAACATCGCTGGCCGACTCCACCAGGTGAGCCCCCTGCCGAAGCAAGCGATTCACACCGGTCGAACGATAGTCACCCGGAAACCCCGGAACCGCGCCAACTTCTCGCCCTTGCTCAAGCGCCCATCGTGCCGTAATCAGCGAACCGCTCCGACCGCCGCCCTGCACGATCACCGCCATTTGCGCCAACCCCGAGATTATTCGATTACGGCGCGGAAAGACGTGCGCAAGCGGTGGAGTGCCGAGCAACTGTTCGGATACGACTACTCCCGTACGCGCAATTTCCATAGCCAGCGAAGCATTCTCCGTTGGATACGGAACATCGAGACCGGTTCCAATCACCGCTACCGTTGGCGCGTTGGCCGACAAACATCCCAGGTGCGCGGCGGTGTCGATTCCGCGCGCCAACCCACTGATCACGGTTACCCCGCTTGCCCCCAAATCGGCGGCCAGCTCGCGGGCAAGTTTAATCCCCGACGCCGTCGGCTTGCGCGCGCCTACAATAGCCACGCCGCTATCGCCCATAACAGACAAGTCGCCGCGGTAGAACAGCAGGTCCGGCGCTTCGCTAACATCAAGCAACGTTTTTGGATAATCCCGATCCCACCGGGAGATCACGGCGACGTTAAGGCTGGCCAACCGCGACATCTGATCGGCGGCCGCTTGCCAGTTGGGTTCCGCGATCGTGCCGCCCAAATCTACGCTCAGTTGTCTTCGACCGGCAGTGGATTGCAGCCGCGAATAACTCTTGTCGGCGTCTGCTTGCGCCGCCTCCAGCATTCCGCTGGGTGCTGGTTCTATGAAGCGCCACGCCAAGGCCAGCTTGGTGGCCGTCGAAACTTTCTCTCCCATCCTCATCCCCTCTTCCCAGGTTTACTGCAACATCTCCTTAACCCTCATAACCAACGGCTCAACTCCCATGCGCGCCACCGCCGATATCACGGCGACGTTGTCGTGCAAATCCAGCAGTCCCGAATCAGGCTCGCCCGGCATCGCGTCTTGTTTGGTAACGACCAGCATACTGGGGCGTTCAAGAATAGTTGGGTCGTAACGCATGACTTCGTTGCGCAACATGTGATAGCTCTCCACCGCGTCTTCGCGGGTACCGTCAACCAACCACAGGATGACACGACAACGCTCGATGTGACGTAAGAAGTCGCGACCCATTCCCTTGCCCTTGTGAGCGCCTTCTATTAGCCCGGGAATGTCGACCATAACGAACGTGTCAAAGTCTCCGGCGCGCACAATTCCTAACACTGGTGTCTTGGTGGTGAACGGATAGTCGGCAACCTTGGGGTGGGCCGCACTAATCGCGGAAATC
Organism: uncultured bacterium; assembly: GCA_964588695.1. Taxonomy (GTDB): domain Bacteria; phylum Krumholzibacteriota; class Krumholzibacteriia; order WVZY01; family JAKEHA01; genus CAZPQK01. Next base: position 194,346 of record CAZPQK010000005.1, on the reverse strand, counting down.
AATGTCGACTTACCTGCATTGGGTTCGCCAACCAACCCGACATCGGCGATCAGTTTTAGCGTGATCGTCAGGCGCCTTTCCTCCCCGTCACCGCCGTAGGTAAACTGACGCGGCGCCCGATTCCCCGACGACTTGAACTTCTCGTTTCCTAATCCACCTTTGCCGCCGCGCGCGACCACGACTTCATCGCCTGGTTGCAACACCTCACCCAACACTTCGTCGGTATCGGCGTCGCGGATTTCGGTGCCGGGAGGGACGGCGATGACCACGTCGTCGCCATCTTTCCCCTTCATGCTTTTGCCCTTGCCGTGCTCGCCACGTCCGGCCTTGAAATGCCGGTTGCGATGCAAGTCCAGCAGCGATGAGAGTTGCTCGGAGCCCCGGACGGTTACGCTCCCGCCATGACCGCCGTCGCCGCCACAGGGACCGCCCCGGGGTACGAACTTCTCGCGCCGAAAGGCAACGCATCCGTCGCCGCCGTCGCCAGCGCGTACTTCAATCGTGACGTGGTCGATAAACACAATAACTCGGGGAGGATTTGCGCTGCGGCTAACGCTTTTTGCCCAGCGCCGCCAGAACTGGTTTCGGGACCAGGTGCGACACGTCGCCGCCCATGGCGTGAACTTCGCGCACCAATGAACTATGGAGGTAAATATACTGCTCGCTGGGCATAAGGAACACCGTTTCGAATGTGGGCAACAGTTTTCGGTTCATCAGTGCCAACATAAGTTCGTACTCAAAGTCGGACACCGCGCGAAGCCCGCGAATCACCACATCGACGTTGCGTTTTTGAAACTCGTCCACCAGGAGGCCATCAAAAGAGACCACTTTCACGTTACTAAAATCGGCAGTGCATGCTTTGACCAAATCAGTACGTTCCTGCAATGAAAAGTACGCCGACTTTCGCTGCGACTCCGCGACCGCAATGACGAGTTCGTCAAAGAGTCGACTCGCACGCGTGATGACATCGTGATGACCATTGGTGATGGGATCAAAGGTTCCGGGATACAGCGCGGTGCGCAACCTCTACTCCTCGGGGCAAAAATACGACACCGTGGTGTCGCCAAACGTCTTCCGTCGCCACACAGCCATACCGGCCGCGGCAATGGGCTCCCAAGACGCGTCGTGTTCCACCACGACGCGATCAAGCGAATCATAAACGCCCGGAGCAAATTTCGCCAGCATCGCTTCGACCAGGTCGTGTTGGGCGTAAGGCGGATCTCCGTAAACCAACACGGGTGCGGGATCCAAAGGGGCAAGCAAGCGAACATCAGCGCGATGAACCCGGTAGTGCTCGGCGGGTACGCCTAGATCGTCAAGATTGCGCAGCAACGCGGTAATGGCTCTTGGTTCGGTGTCCACAAAGTGGACGAAGCTGGCTCCCTGGCTCAGCGCCTCCAGTCCCATTCCGCCCGCGCCGCAGTAGACGTCGGCGAACACCGCACCGCGCAGAGCGGCGCCCAAAGTGTTAAACACAGACGCCTTGACCTTTTGCATGGTGGGCCGTACAAAACGATCCTGCGGGTAGCTCAACCCGCGGCCCCGCCATTCTCCAGCCTCAATTCGCACGCGCTTGCTTGTCATGGGTTGAAACTAGGTTCAACGCGCGGCCAAGTCAAAGCCCGAAGGTTGTGGACGGAAGAATGTCCCTGTGGGGAGTGGGTGTTGCCAGCGATGGGTGCGGATGTCTTAGATGCGTAAATGTTAGTAGGCGTAGGTCAGGGTGTGTCGGCGGTTTCGGGCAAGGGCCGCCGTGTCAACTCGGCGATCGTAGTAGCGGGCCCAGCGCTCGGGCAGCGTCACGTGCGAACGAAAGCGGCGCCTTCGCAATAGCCCTCGGGTCGTCTCCATGGTGGCTCGCAGGCCAGCCACCATCGCGGCGCTCTCGCACCGGCCCTTGATCCATCGTCGTTTGATGTAGTTGTACCAGACTTGGAAGATCGCGATCTTCTCGCAACTGCTCTGTCGCCGCTTGGCGAAGGCGATGGTCTCACGCTTGTGGGCAGCGGTGGAGTGGCGGATCATGAGGTCGAGCCGATTGACCTCCCACAGTGGGTTGCGGACATCCCGGCGTGCTTTCGATGACGTGATTTGGTGATCGACATCGAGTCCCAGCGCGGCAATCGCCCGAGGGTAAGCCCGGTGATCGTCGCTCCGAACAACCGCTCCTCGCCGGATGGGTAACCCTCTTAACAGCTCACCGACCCCACGCTCAATGGCCTTGGGATCGGGACGGCCCAGTTGCCCCTCCAACTCAACCCTCCGTCGTCGCTGGAAGGCGGTCATGCGTCCTTTGCGCCGCAGCGGACTGTCGGTGTGATAGAGGAACACCCCGGTCCTCGCATCCACCGCGACGTTATGGTGAAAGGGAAAGTACTGACTCCACTCGAACGTCTCGAACCCGTCGATCACGACATCGCCTGCGGGTAAGCGGACCAAATCTGTGGCCTGATACAACAGGCAGTGTCGGGCGAGTCGTGAGACGTGCAGGCCAACGGTGGAGTGGGGACACCCAAGGGCCCGGCCGATCTGTCGGTTCCCCATACAGCCGACGACCATGTCGAAGATCCGCGGGAACAACTCGGGGCGTTTAAGCCAGTAGGTCGCCGCAAACGACTGCCTACTGAACTGACGATAGCACGCCAGACAGGTAAATCGCTGGACACGGTGGGGTGGCGCTTGGCGGTGGTAGAAGCCCTTGCGCTTGTACCGCCACTCCGGGGTAACCTCTTGATGAAACTCGCAGTTAGGGTTCGGACAGTGGGGAGGACACCAGCCCGCACGGTCTTGGCTCATGCACCCGCCCCTGCACATCCAATGCCAGAGACATTTTTCCGCCCACAACCAACCCCAAACAAAGAAGGGCGACGAGATTTCTCTCGCCGCCCTTCTCGGGATCGGATGCGGACTCTTTAGTTGCCGAAGTCCATTTCCATTTCGGACGACATGTTGTCCGACAGGTCACCGGCGTCACCAACGATACGCGGGGTGACGAAGATCACCAGTTCGCGCTTCTTTCTGGTGTCGTTGGAGAAGCGGAACAGGGCGCCAAACACCGGAAGCTCGCGCAGCACCGGAATACCGTTGTCCAGGCTGGTTTCGCTTTCCGAGATCAGGCCACCAATCACCGCGGTTTGACCGTCGTTAACGATCACGCGGGTATCTGCTTCGCTAAGCGAGATGATCACACCGCCCTGAACCGTCGCCTGCGCACTCAAGTCGCTGATCTCCGGATGCAGGTCCATAGTGATGGTGTTGTCCGAGTTCACGTGCGGCTTCACGCGCAGCGTGATACCGACTTTTTTGAGTTCGGTGATCGGGTTACCGGCTTCGTCGGTCACGATCAGTGGAATCTCCTTACCGACCAGGATGACCGCTTCGCGGTTGTCCGTGGTGGTAATCCGCGGATTGGAAATAATGTTCGCTTTGTTCTCTTCTTCCAGCGCCTGGATGCGGGCATCCAGATTACCCCAGTCCTGAACCGTGCCGAAGCGGAGATCACCAAAAGGATTGGCCAGCAACTGACCCGAGGTAGCGTCAACCACACCGTTGAGGTCGGATGCACTCACGTCGGTGAGGCCCCAGTTGACACCAATTTCACGGGCGACTTCGTGGTCGATGTCGACCATCTTGGCCACAATTTCGACCTGGCTGACACGGCGGTCAAGTTCGGTGGCCAGCTGTACCACGCGATCGACGTTCTTTTGAATGTCGGTGATAACGATCGAGTTGCCACCCTCTTCGATTTCGATCGAACCACGCTTGGAGACGACGCCTTTCATGGCCTTCTTCATCTCGTCGGCGTCAACGAAGCTCAGCTTCACGTACTGCGTGACGAGCTTCTCCATGTTCTCTTTTTGCGCATCTGCCTGAGCGATCGACATTTCTTCTTTGTTCAAACGCTCGAGCGTGGCGACACGAATGATGCCGTACTCTTCGCGGTAGTCGTAGCCGTTGGCTTTGAGCACCATATCGAGAGCACTACGCCACGGCGTTTCTTCCAGGTGAACGTTCACCGCGCCGGTGACATCCGGGCCCGCTACTATGTTCACGCCGGCAAACTCCGAGATGCTGCGAAGCACGGTCTTAATGTCGGCGCCCTGGACGTCGATGGTCATCTTCTTGTTGGCCATCATGCTGCCGCTGCCCGACATCGTGCTCGTCGGGGTCAGCGACATCGACGTCGCGGAACCAGCGTTCGACCACTGCTGCGGGCTGGGCTGCTGCCAACCCGAGGACTGCTCGGGCTTAGGCGAAACCGGAGAAGCCACTTTGGCCGGCTGCTCTTTCTTGGGCTGCTCGGTGTGCGGCTGCGGCATCGGCTTGGCGTCGGCTTCGGGAGTTGCATCCCACGCCGAACCCAGCGACGACGCGCCAGCCGACGCGCTCATCACTTTGGGCTGATCGCCTTTGCCAAAGAAGGTTACCGTGACTTTACCTGCGACCTTGCTCACTTTATAAGCAGCATTCGGCTTCAGGTCGAACACGATGCGGGTTACCTCGTTGGGATCGTTACGAAACTGGCTCGAACGAACCGCGCTAACCCACTTGTTGTCGCCATCCCAGCTGGTTTTACCCAGAGCGTGACGCGCGCCAACAAAGTCCACCACTAAACGCGGCGGGTTGTTAAGTTTGAATTCCTGACAGTCGGCGGTACCAGACTGCTCGATCACGTAGGTCGAACTCGACGCGCCCTTGTTGAGGCTAATCGAGGCAACTTCCGCAACGTTGCTGTACGCGGTCGACGTAACCGCAACAGCGCCCGTAACGAGCAGCGCCAACACCACGCGATGCATCATCGTCAACTTGTTCATCGCTTGTCTCCTTGTTTGCGATCAACGAGGTGGAGGGTGAACTTGGACGTCTGCCCGAAATTAGTCACGCGGGCTACTAGAGTCTGATCACCGATCGAGACGACCGTTCCACCGCGGACGCGGTCGCCAACCCTCAGGATGTAGTTGAAGCCTTTGTCGTCCTCGAGCATCGCGAAGCGATCAAGCTCACCTTGGACAACACCGACCAACTCGACCGCGCTGAGCTCGATGAGCGTCATGCGATCTTGACGGACAAACTTTCCCGAAACCAAAGAACGGAACGGGTCACGGCGGTTAAACGCGCCGTAGTAGTAACTGTTTTCGCGGAGTTTCGGCTTGCCAGTCGCCGTGTCTCCAACGTTCGCGTACGCCCCCGCAGGAACAGCGGTGGCGATGGCCAGCGCGACGGCGATAGCCGTCTTACTCAGTGCTGGCAGCTTGCACGTCTTCATTTGCCATTCCTCCTAGCAGGGTGTATGCGCTAAGCGTGAACTCAGCTTCGACAGCATCTTTACCAATGCTTTTCTTCTTGTTGGACGCCTTGGGCTGCACCAGGTCCAACGCCGAGACATTTACGATTCGCTCCAGGTTGGACAGACGGCTTAGAAACAAACCGACCTGGTGGTAACCACCGCGAACCTTAATCTTGATCGGATGGTCGGTGTAGAACTCGCTCGGGCGCGGCGCTTGCGGCTCGAAGAGCGCGAAGTTCACGCCGGTGTTCTGACCAGCCGCGGTAACTTGACGAAGCAACTCAGGCATTTCCTTCTCTTCTGGGAGCAGTTCCTGAGCCAGCTTCCACTGCGCGTGGAGACGCTGATACTCGGCTTCCAACTGCGCCAGGTTGCCGACGGTCTTGCGTGCCTTTTCCAATTCCGCGCTGAGCTTTGAATACTCAGAGTCAAGCGCTTGAATCTGGGCGCGGCGGACCGGATAGTTGAAAGGCAGAAAGTTGGTCGCGAAGTAGACGTAGCTGGCAATGACCATCGTCATCACGCCCAACATTATCTTTTGTACTTTCGGATCCTTGAGGTTCATGGCGAGCCCTTTCCCTCTCCTTGTTAGTTGACCAGCCGCGAGTTGAGGGTGAACTTGAGAACTTTGACGTCGTCAATTTCACCTTCCTCGGCAACTTGCAGAGCCACGTCGGTAAAGTGCTGGCTCTTTTCCAGGTTGTTCATGAAATCAGCCACCGTGAAGTTCGAAAACGTGATGCCTTCGACCGTCATGCGGCTTCCGCCCTGTTCCGTGACCTTCGTGACCCACAAGTTTGCGGGTACGCCCACGGAGAGGTCGTTCATCATCTGCACCCGGAGGTAGCGGTCGCGGTCAAGCGACGCGATGATACCGAGGCGGCGGTTTACTTCTTCGCGCTCTTTGGTGAGGCGACGAATCTTGGCCAACTGCGGGGCGAGTCGTGCGGACTCTTCCTTGGCCTCCAGAATCTTCTTCTCGTAACTCTTGATCGTGCGATGCTGCAGCGCCGAGATCGAGAACAGCGCGCCAAAGTAGACGCCGGTAATTACCAGCACCCACAACACCGCACCGCCGGATACCGACGGGAGCGATATCTTCCGCGACTTCTTACGGTCGTCGGACGGCAGCAGGTTAATGCGAATCATTTAGTTTGCCTCCCGTCGCAGAGCAAGTCCCAAGGCAACGGTAAGCAGCGGTCCCACTTGAGACAGCTCGTCGCCCGCATCTTCGAAAAGATTGTCGACGCGGTCGATGTTGTGAATCGCGTCGTTAACTTTAAATTCGATGTCGTGCTTTTCGCTGAGGATTTCCTGTAATCCCGGTATGCACGCGCCGCCACCGCTCAGAATGATCTGATCGATCTGCTCGGCGTCGCCTGCGGTTTTAAGGAAGCTTAAGCTTCGCTCAATACCCATCGAGATTTCCTCGGCGGCGTCGGCTACGATGTCGCGCACGCGCTCGTCGCCGGCCATGTCCGACTTGCCAGCCACGATCGCTTCGGCTTCGTCGAAGTCGATACCCAGGTCGCGCTGCAGGGCCTCGATGAAGAGGTTCGAGCCAACGCTTAAGTCGCGGGTAAAGTACGGGATGTCGTTTTGAACGATGTTGATGTTGGTAACGTCAGAACCAACGTTAACCAGACCAATCACCAGGTCGTTCTGCGGTGACTCGCCGGTCTCGGCAACAACGTTTTGAATGGCAAATGAGTCAACGTCAACAACCGTGGGCTCCAGGCCAGCTTCGCGGATAATCGAAGCGTGCGCGTTAACCATTTCTTTCTTGGCAGCCACCAGAAGAATCTCCATCTGGTTGGCGCCGACGTCCTCTTTGAGCACCTGGAAGTCCAGGCAGACATCGTCGATGTCAAAGGGAACGTGCTGCTCGGCTTCCCAGAAGATAGCTTCGCGCGCATCGTCTGGGTTCATCTTGTCCATCACCACTTTTTTAACGATGACGGCTCGTCCCGATACGGCACTAACCACATTCTTCTGAGTGATGCCAGCCTTGGTCATGCATTCCTGAATTCCTTCAACCACCAGACTCTGGTCCATCATCTCACCTTCGACGATGGCCTCCGGCGGGAGCTTGATGATGCCGTACTTCGCCAGCATCGGCTCGCCTTTGGAGTGGTCTACTTCGACGACCTTGATCAGACTCGACCCGATGTCCAGTCCAACCGTCGATTTGCTCTTCCGAGAAAACATCTTCATGTTTCACCTAGCCCTTGCGTACGTCGAGGCGTACCACTTGAGAAACGATACGAATTCAGAAATGTCTGTTATTCAATACGGATAAGTCGCTTGCCGAGCGGCTGGTTCGCAACATATGTGCCAGGGATTTGAGGTCCCGGAGATGCTCACGCGAAGCTATAAGTGACAATATTGCAGTATGTTAAGAAGTCGCGGACGAAGGCCCAAGTTAGCGAAAGAAACTGCGAGTTGCAATGTGCATGCGATGGCTGCAACTCGGTGCTAGCGTCCCTGCAGACGCCAGTACCAATCAATCAGTTGCGGCCCAAAAAAGAGCATTACGCAAGCTGCGGGCGCCAGAAACGACCCAAACGCGACTGCGGTTTGGCCGTCTCCGTCTTTGCGCATCAATGCGATGCCGTGCACACTGCCAAAGAAAGCAGCGATAAAGAGCACCGGAAAGATCATCTGCCAGCCGACAAAGGCACCAATCATGGCCATCAGCTTGACGTCGCCGCCGCCCATTCCGTCGATCTTGCGTACCACGCGATAGACGACTGCGATTAACAAAATCAAACCGGCACCAACTGCCGACCCGATCAAACTTTCCGTAAGACTTAACGGGAGCACCAACCAGGCGCCCAACCAGCCAAACACAGTGCCGCCAATGGACAACTCGTCGGGAATGATCTGGTGAGCCCAGTCGATGAACGTGATCGCCAACATGATAGCGACGAAGCCGTAGAGCCAGGCAGAGAGCAAGGTGAAGCCAAATTTCCAAACGATAGCGGTCGCTGCCGCGCACGAAATAAGCTCAACCAGAGGATATCGAGCGGGAATCTTCCAACCGCAACTACGACATTTACCGCGCAGGAAGAGCCAACCCAGCAGCGGAACGTTATCGTACCAGGCGATCTGCCGGTCGCAACCGGGACATTTGGAACGCCCTCTGGCAACGGACTTGTCCTCGAGCGGCAAGCGGTAGATGACCACGTTTAAGAAGCTACCGAAGACAGCGCCGAATAGCGCCATCACAACCAGGGTGTAGGGTGTGACTTCGATACTAAGAGCGCTCACGAGCGGCTTCCTTTGTCTGAGCATCCTGTTGTTGCAACTGCTGCTGCTGAACCTTGGCCTTCAACTTGTCGACGTAGCGCTCCGCCATTTCCCGCATCATCGGTTCGGGGTTGCTTTCCAAGACTTCCTGCCACATGCGGATTGAGTTCTCCGCGTGCCCCGACTGGGAGTAAACCCATGCAGCAAAGCGGTGCGCCATCGGGCTCGCGCCCGGAAGCTTCGCGGCCAGGTGAAAGTAATGCGCTGCGCGCGCAGGATCTTCGCCCAGCACGTAAAGTACAAATCCAGCATCGAACGGATACTGCCAGTTGGTGGGATCGTTGGCCATTGCCTTGCGTAGAATGGCAACAGCGCCGTCGGCGTCGCCCATATCCTGCCCCACCACAATCGCGCCAAACGTGTACGGGAACGAAAAGTGAGGATCGAGATCTGTGACGAGTTCTATAAGTCCGCGAAGGTATCCCACACCATGATAACTGTGCCGGTAACCGCCATAGTATTGCACAGCCTGTAACCACACGATATCTGCGGCCAGCTCTTTGTAACCCAGTGAAATATGTTCAAGAAACTTTCCCGACGGCAGGTACATGTTCTCATACAGGTGCGGCCGGTAGTTAAACTGCTGTGTGTTCCATGTCGCAAAGGACAGGCCAGTGAGCAACGTTAGCGTCAATGCCGCCGAAGCAATATGGCGCCACCCCCGCGCCATGGGCTAGTTCACTTCCTTCGACTCAAACAGCAACACGCTCACCTTTAACAACACCGCAACATAGAACGCGGCGTAGAGCGTCGCTGCCGAAACAAACCCATCCAACAATGGCAGGTTATGGACTGCTTCCGAACGTATGTTGGTGAGCGAAAGGTTGGGCAGTATAAAGTAAAACACTTTCATCACCATCGCGGGAATCGCGTCGTCGAAACGATCGGCAAAGGCGAGCAGATTCTTACTTAGATGCCCCGCAACCACCGTGGTGATGGTAAAGAAGGACGCCAATACCGGCGAAGTAAACGACGAAAATAGCGTCAGAATCGCAGTGACAATCATTACTTCGACTACGGCCAGGTAAACGGCAAGCAGAATGTTGGCCGTGATCGGATTTCCGCTTAACGCAACAAAGCCCAAGTAGATAAGCGCGGTTAGCAGCGTCACCGCAATCACGGTGATGGCCGTTCCCAAATACTTGCCAATGACAAAGTCGGCCCGAGTCATGGGTTTTACGAGAAGGTTTTTAAGAATCCCCTGCTCTTTTTCCTGGTGGTACGACCCCGCACCCAAAAGCACAATCAAGATCACGCCAAACAGAGAAATCGCAGCCAGGCCGATGTCGATCACAATCTTGCTCTGCGCGCCCACCGCAAGCGGCGACAGCGCGTACGATGCACCCATCAATAGAAACGCAAACAAAAGCACGACTAACAGGATGCGCTCTTTGAAGTAGCCTTTGATGGTGTATTTCGCGAGAGTGTAGATGGCCATAGTGATTTAGTCGCTGGATGCTCCGACCGTTTCTTGATGTTCGCGCGTCTTCCGCCCCGGTGCACGCTCGATGACATCCACGAAGATATCTTCCAATGACAGGCGCATGGGTTTTACTTCAATGACGGTACCGTCGGCCGTGTGCACGTCGTCGATCAACCGACGAACGCGGTCGTAACCGCGACAGCGCAGAATGGTTAGCTGGTCGTTGCGAAGAATCTCCTTGGCACCGTAGTCGGCGGACATTACCGGCACCCGCGTGTTGTTGGTGATAGTCACGTCGACGTCGGCTTCGCCGGTGCTATACATTTCGTTCAAGTCCAGCTCACGGGTAATTCGCCCGTCGCTAAGAATGCCAACGCGATCGCACACGGCTTCGACGTCGGGCACGATGTGCGAACTAAGCATGATGGTCTTACCCGCGTGCTTTAGTTCCATCAATAGTTCGCGAATTTCTTTCCGGCCAACGGGATCCAGACCGCTGTATGGTTCGTCCAACAGCAGCAGGTCGGGATCGTTTAACAACGCCACTGCAACGCCCAGTCGCTGGCGCATCCCTTTGGAAAAGTGGCGGATTTTTCGGTTTCCCACGTCGGCCAGGCCAACGCTGGCGAGCCGTTCGGGGATCATGTGCCTGGCCTTGGCCGCCGGAATCCGAAACAATTCGGCAGCGAGCTGCAACATCTCCGGTGCCGAAAGGTGGGGGTAGACGCCAATGTCGTCGCTTAAGAAGCCAATACGATGTCGCACAGAGTGAGAGTGAGCGTCCTGGTCGAACAGGCGAACTTTGCCGCCGTCAGCGCGCAAGAGCCCCACCATGATCTTCATGGTGGTCGATTTTCCGGCGCCGTTGTGCCCCAAAAATCCATACACCTCGCCAGCCTGAAGGGAGAGGCTCAAACCGTTCAGAACCTGGTTCTTACGCCCCCAGAAGCCCTGGCGGAACGTCTTACTGATATTATCGAGAGATGCGATTGTCATGGTTGTTTTCCGGCCAGAAAGGGCCGTCCGCGAGAACATTGCAGGAAGTGTACCGGTAACAAGAAAAGGGCGGGTCCGAAAGGACCCGCCCTTTAGGTGGCCGAAGCCACCAGGCTTTAAGCCGCTAGGGCTTACTGACCGGAGCTCAGCGTAATAACGAACGGAGCGGCCGCGTCTTTGCCAAGACCTTCGATAAGGTAACCGTCGTTGGTGCCGTCACCGTCGGGGTCAACCGGGGTGTAACCAACCTGACCGGCGTTGACCGGAGCGTTATCGGAAGGGCTGTCGCCCGCCTTCGAGAACGGGTTCTCAAGCAGGGCGCCACCCGGTAGAAGTGCCGTGATCGTATCGCCACCCGGCGTGGTGTCGGCACCAATATCGTCAGCGTAAACGCCGTCGTTCTGAACCGAGAAGTCTTCAGCAGCGAGCTGAATAGTGTGAGCGTTGCTCTTAACCGAAGCTTCCTTGGCACGCGACTGCATGTTGATGAAGTTCGGGATCGCGATAGCGGCAAGAATACCGATGATCACAACCACGATCATGAGCTCGATGAGGGTAAAACCCTTTTTGTTCAACATTGGAGGTCCTCCATTTAGAGTAAAACCATGATGTGCAACCAATTGGACCTATGTCCGATCCGAACAACCAAAAGGGCAAGAGATATGCCAACCAGGCGTTTACTGTCGGCGTTGTATCTCATTGCACCCTGGCGGGTTACGACATCCTTTACTGTCCGGCGCGACAACCCGGATCGGCGATTCGATTCCCCGTAGGGACGAATGCACGAGCCGTGCAGATCGCACACCCTAATCGACTTCGATGAGTTCGCCTTCGCGCTCCTTATCGAGGCCATAACGCTGAATCTTCCGGTACAACGTGGAAGCGTTGATGCCCAAAATCGAGCTGGCTTTCTTCTTCTGCCAACCGGTGTCGTTGAGCACTTTTATCAAGTACTCCTTCTCAAGCTCCTCAAGCGTCACCGACGCGCGGTCGGTGATGAGATCGTTCATGCCGGCGTCGCGGTAGCGCACCTTGTCGGGCAGCGCCGTAGGCGTAATCATCTCAGTTTCTTCCAGAATCACCGCGCGCTCGACCACGTTCTCGAGTTCTCGAACGTTGCCCGGCCAGTCGTAGTTGACCAGAATTTCCATCGAGTCTTTGGTAATTCCCCGCTGCTTGCTTTCGGGCTGAGTCTCGTTGAACTTGCTTAAGAAATGATTCACCAACAGCGGCACGTCGTCGCGGCGTTTGCGCAGCGGCGGCAGATTGATGGGAATCACGTTCAGCCGATAGTAAAGGTCGGCGCGAAATCGTTCTTGCTTGATCGCTTTCTCCAAGTCGGCATTGGTTGCAGCCACCAGGCGTACATCGACCTTAATGGGGTTGGTGCCACCCACGGGAATCACTTCTCGCTCTTGCAGCACGCGCAACAGCTTGACCTGGATCGTTGGCGAGGTCTCACCAATCTCATCCAGGAAAAAGGTGCCGCCCTGGGCGACCTTAAACAGGCCGTCCTTGTCGCGAATGGCGCCGGTAAACGACCCCTTCACGTGGCCAAACAGTTCGCTTTCCAGAAGGTTTTCCGGAAGCGCCCCGCAGTTAATACTCACAAACGGGCCACCCGATCGCGACGAACGAAAGTGAATCGCGCGGGCAATGAGCTCCTTACCCGTACCGCTCTCCCCTTCAACCAGGATGGTGGAGTCGGTGTCGGCAACCTTGTCGACCAGCGCAAATACTTCCTGCATTTGGTCGCTCTTGCCGATTATGGTTTTGATGTCGCTGGTTTTCTTCAGCTGCCGTTTGAGAATGGTGTTCTCGGTCTTTACTTTGCGCATATCCAGCGCATTGCGAACCACCATTTTGATTTCGTCATTCTTGGCGTGCTTGATCAGATAATGAAACGCGCCGCGGTTGACCGCTTCGATCGCCGTCTTTTGTGAGGCATACGCGGTCATGATAATGACCGGCATGGAAGGATCGATCTTCTTTACCGTGTGCAGGACTTCCATGCCGTCCATACCTGCCATCTTGATGTCGGTAATCACCACATCAAATTCGGAGGTCTCGACGGCTTCAACGGCTTTCTTGCCGTTACCCACAGCAGTAATCGCGTAGCCTTCCTTCTTTAGCATGATGCTAAGGAACTGGCACATGCTACGCTCGTCGTCGACAATGAGGATGCGTTCTCCTGCCATTGGTTGCCCTTCTTCTTTGCGTTAGGCTTCGCTTAACGCGGGTTCCTGGTGTTCCGGGGCCTGTGTTGCCCGCGGCGAAGCGGTGGGAATTATCACGTCGAACGCAGCGCCCCCGCTTTCGCGGTTGCGATATTCGATCGTGCCTCCGTGCGCTTCAACAATCCGATGGGCGATAGCGAGTCCTAATCCGGTACCGCCCTCTTTGGTCGTGAAGAAAGGCTCAAACAGCCGTTCCTGGTCTTCGGCTGCGATCCCTGGCCCTTCGTCTTCAAATCTGACCGCCACTTCGTGCTCGCGTTGCTCGACTCGGATCGCTAACGATCCCCCGTCGCTCATGGCTTCGCACGCGTTGACGCCAATGCTGGTAAACACCTGCCGCAACTGCTCGTCGTCGGCCTTTACCAACACCTCGGTGTCACCATGCACCGAGATCCCCACCTTGTTGCTCTTCGGGTTGTTCTTAAGCAACATCACCACATCTTCAATCGGGTCGGTCAACGTCATCCGCTCGCGATAGGGCGGGCGCAACCGAGCAAACTCCAGAAAGTCGCCAATGATGTGATCCAGCCGGTCGGACTCCCGAGTAATCAACTGCATCAAGCGACCGTGCTCGTCTTCCAACTCCAATTCGCTGGCGAGCATCTCAATCGAACCGCTGATCGACGCCAGCGGATTACGCAACTCGTGGGCTATTGAGGCCGACAGCTCTCCAATCGCGGCCAGTCGATCGGCCTTTCGCACCCGGTCGCGCATCTGATAGACCTCAGAGAGATCCTGAAACACGCTGATCGCGCCGCGAATATCACCGCGGCTGTCGCGCATCAAAGAGATACTGGTGCCCAGCGGTGTTTTCTGTGCTCGTCCTGGGACGTCGATCAGTATCTCGTGGCGAAACCGGTTGCTCTTGGTCGCCAACGCTTGCTCCAGCGACCGGGTCAGGTCGGGAGCTCGGTCTCCAAACGCCGCTCCCACGGTCTTTAGCAACACATCGTTCCGCTCGACCCCTAGAATCTGTTCCGCGGCCGGGTTTACCGTTACAACTACTCCGTCAACATCGGTCACCACAATCCCACTACTCATGTTGTTGAGAATGTAGTCGGTGTCGACCCGCAGTTGCTTTAGTTCGTTCTCCGCCGATCGAAGTTCCTGTCCCTTCGACCGCATACGACCGGCCAGATGCCCACCAACAGCCCCTACCAGAAAGAACAGAGTCACGTGCATGTACAAGCGCAGGAGGTTAAGCCCTGCGTCGGCGACGCCCCCCGGAGGGGCGATCATGTCGATGTGGTCGAGCACGCCGTAGGTTACGAAGCACAACGACGCCAGCATCGAAGTCGCCAGGCCGCCAGGCATTTCCAATAAAAAAGCGGCGGCCACAATCGTCAGACAAAAAATCGAAGCGAACTGACCGCTCACGCCTCCACTAAAGTGAACAATTGCGGTCTCGATCAGAATGTCGGACAACATCAACGCCCACAATGTGCGGCGCTGATCCATTCCCAGCTTGATGACGGCGTAGGCTAACCCGCCGGTGACGGTACTAAGCCCGAGCAGCAGGTAGAGGGGTCTCACCGAGAAAGTTCCGTCGGTGACCTGGCCAATCATCACCCCGGCTCCGACAACAAACGCCGCGACAATCATTCGGAGCACCAGGTAAGCGTAGAGGGTGCTCCGGTCGCCGCCCGTCAGGGCGGCGACCGACGGCGTGTTTGTCGTTGCCGTCGCTTCCATCTCTAGGGCTAGTGTCCGCCCGAGACGACAGCGATAAGCTTAAACATCGGCAGATACATGGCCACCAACATCCCACCAACCATTGCACCCATGACCACAATCATGACCGGTTCGATAATCGCCGTGAGGTTGTCCACGGCGGAGTCAACTTCGTCGTCGTAGAAGTTTGCAATCTTGTCGAGCATCTCGTCCAAGGCGCCGGTCTGCTCGCCCACCGAGATCATCTGGGTAACCATCGGCGGGAACACACCGCTCGCCTTAAGCGGCTCGGCAATCGTATTACCCTGGCTGATACTCTCGCGCGTCGCCATGACTGCGTCCTCGATAACGCTGTTACCAGCGGTACGCGCGGTAATTTCGAGACCGTTAAGAATCGGAACCCCCGAAGAGATCAGCGTCCCCAAGGTACGCGTAAAACGCGCAACCGCACCTTTACGCAACACCAGACCCAACACCGGAATCTTCAGCAGTCCGCCGTCGATAACCCGCTTCCCGCCTTTGGTTGCGTAGTAACGGTTGATTGCAACCGCGATTGCAACGATGCCACCTGCCAGGAAGTACCAGTAGCCGCGCAAGAAGTCACTAAGACCCATGACAATCTTGGTTGGCAACGGAAGTTCGCCGCCGAAGTCGCTAAACATCTTGGCGAACGTCGGAATAATGAACATCAACATGAAGGTACAAGCGCCGACGGCGACGATACACACGATCGTCGGATAGGTCATGGCGCTCTTGACCTTGCGCTGCAACGCGTCGGCCTTTTCCAAGTACACGGCCAGACGGGTAAGAATGATATCCAGAATACCGCCGGCCTCACCAGCTTCAACCATGTTCACGTACAACGTACTGAACGTCTTCGGGTGCTTACCCAACGACTCGGCCAACGTGGAACCACCTTCGACCGACGACATGACATCGGCGATGGTTTTTTTAAAGTGTTCCTTTTCGGTTTGCTTGGAGAGAATGTCCAGGCACTGCACCATCGGCAAACCGGCGTTGATCATGGTGGAGAACTGACGCGTGAACACGCCCAGGTCCTTAACGCCCACCTTTTCGAGCATCGGGATGCTGATGTTTAAGTCGCGAGACTTTTGCTTTACCGAGGTGATAATAATCTTCCGCTTGCGCAGATGATTAATCAGCTCCTCTTTGGTATCGCTTTCGTATTCCCCGGCGAGAATCTCGCCGTTGGGACTACGGCCCTTCCATATAAATGTCGTTGCCATTGGTTAACCCCCTTGCGTCGGGTTTGGCTGTCTTGCTTGCGCTGCTGTTCTACTACCCGTGACGTGTTACCACGTGGTTACTTCTTCACCGAGCATCTGCATCAACTCGTCGGGGTCCGACGAACGACGCAGTGCCTCTTCCTTGCTGATCTGGCGGGTTGCAACCGCGTGGAACAGGCCCTGATTCATTGTTTGCATGCCATACTTTTGACCGGCTTGCATGAGACCATAAATTTGGTGAACCTTGTCGTCGCGAATCGTGGCGCGAATCGCCGGGGTACAAACCATGATCTCGCAGACCATGGCGCGACCGCGGCCGTTTTGCTTGGGCACCAGTTGCTGCGTGATAACACCTTCAAGGACGAAGGCCAACTGCGCCCGCACCTGGTTCTGCGCTTCCGCGGGAAACGCATCCACTATCCGGTTGATCGATTCAAAGGTAGAGTTGGTGTGCAGCGTTGCCAGCGCCAGGTGACCGGTTTCTGCAATGGTCAGTGCCGCGGACATGGTTTCCCGGTCGCGCATCTCACCAATCAGAATTACGTCAGGGTCCTGACGGAGCACGTACTTAAGCGCTGCCTGAAAGCTTTTGGTGTCCGATTCCACTTCGCGCTGGTTAATAATGCAGCGCTTGTGTTGATGCACAAATTCCACCGGGTCTTCGATGGTAATAATGTGCTTGCGGCGCTCGCTGTTAATCTTGTCGATGATTGACGCCAGCGTGGTGGACTTACCCGAACCGGTGGGACCGGTCACCAGCATAAGGCCCTTTTGCTTATTGGACAGATTGTCGATGACCTTGGGAAGGCCAAGGTCTTTAAACGTTTTGATTTCGAACGGGATTTGACGAATCGCCATACTGGTAACGCCGCGCTGCATGTACACGTTACCCCGGAAGCGGCTTAAGCCTTTAACCCCAAACGAAAAGTCGAGTTCTTTGTCTTCTTCGAAGCGCTTCTGTTGCTCTTCGTTAAGCACACTGTACGTGAGAGCTTGACAGGCCTCGGGCGACATCGGTTCGTGTTCAGTCGAACAGATGTTGCCATCGACCCGCAATTGCGGCGGCAGGCCGGCCGTGATGTGAAGGTCGGACGCATGTTTGTCAATCATCTCTTGCAGCAAATCGCGCAGGTTTACCATCGACAGTGCCCCTTTTAGACGTCGGAGGTTTCGCGGAGGACTTCTTCGAGCGACGTGCGCCCGGTTTTGAATTTATCCAGTCCGTCCGCGCGAAGCGTTAGCATGCCCTCTTCGACCGCTTTCTTTTTGATGTCATAGGTCGACGCGCGGTCGACGATCATCTCGCGAATCGGAGGACTAATTTCCATAACTTCGTACAAGCCCTGCCGGCCTTTGTAGCCGGTATCGTTGCAGGTCACGCAACCGTTGGCTTTGTACATATCCAGTTCGTCTGGTGATTCCATGATGCCCAACTCGCGCAGCGCTTCTTCGTGCATTTGATGCGGTTCTTTGCATTTGTCACACAAACGACGAACCAGTCGCTGGGCGACAATCAAGTTGACCGAAGACGACACCAGAAACGGCTCAATACCCATGTCCACCAAACGGTTGATGGAGCTGGCGGCATCGTTGGTGTGAAGCGTGGAGAGCACCAGGTGACCGGTAAGGGCGGCCTTGGTAGCGATAGCGGCAGTTTCGAGGTCTCGAATCTCACCAACCATCACCGTGTTGGGATCCTGACGGAGGAATGCCTTTAGAGCTGCGGCAAACGAGAGTCCAATGTCGTCCTGAACGTTGACCTGGTTGATCCCGTCGAGGTTGTATTCGACCGGGTCTTCTGCGGTCATGATGTTCGAGTTGGGCTGATTAATCCGGCTAAGCGCGCTGTATAGCGTCGTCGACTTACCGGAACCGGTCGGCCCGGTCACCAGCACCATTCCGTAGGGACTTTCGATTGCGTTTAGAAAACGGGAAAGCGCGGAGGGGTGAAACCCAAGCTTCTTGAGGTCGATCTGCAGGTTACTCTTGTCCAAAATACGCATCACGATCTTCTCTCCAAAGATCGTCGGCAGCGTCGACACACGAAGGTCAATGGACTTGCCCAGCATGCGAATTTTGATACGGCCGTCCTGCGGGACTCGCTTTTCGGCGATGTCGAGTTCCGCCATAATCTTTAAACGCGAGATCATCGCGTTCTTCATTTTGAACGGCGGCGACATCATTTCGTGCAACTGGCCGTCAATACGAAAACGTACCCGCAAGTGTTTTTCGTACGGCTCAATATGAATATCGGACGCTCCCTTGGCGACCGCGTCCGAAATCAAACTGTTGACCAGCTTAACGACCGGCGCGTCTTGCGCGCCGGAGAGATCAACATCCTCGTCCTCTTCTTCAATGATTTCGAATTCGTCGTCTTCGATCTCGCCCATGATGCTCGCGAGCGAATCGGCAGAATCATACAGGCGATCGATGGTGCGCTTAATGGCGGACTCGGTTGCCACCACCGGGCGAACTTCAAAGCCGGTAATGAACTTGATGTCGTCGATCGCAAAGATGTTATCGGGGTTGGCCATGGCGACCGTCAGCATCCGGCCTTCGCGGGCGACGGGCACAACCTGAAACTTTGTGGCTACGTCGGCGGGTATAAGTTCTACCGCAGTGGTGTCCACGTCTACAGCTTCCAGGTCGACGGAGGGCACGTTGTAAACCTGGCCCATAAAGTCAGCGAAAGCCATCTCCGAGATAGCGCCGGTCTTTACCAGGTTGTAGCTAAGCGAGCCACCGCCCACTTGCTGGGATTCGAGCGCCTTAGAGAGCTGATCCTGACTAACTAGGCTCGACTCCAGGAGCTTCTGTGCAATCTTGTCTCTCAACGGTGTCCTCCGGTGTGGGTCGTTGGGAACGACTGGCACCCTTATATCGTCATGGGTTGGGATTAACTTGACGCCAAATCGCAATTCCCATGCCACGGCTCGGCTTTGTGCCCGACCACGTATATTGCTGTGTTTCAGTCGCTTAGGAGGAACGATAAAGAGAGAGGGTGAAGTTAACGGGCGCGCGGTCGCAAAATGCGACGTGCCTACCCTTCCGATTCGCTCGATGCCAGTGCCTGCAATCTCGCGATCGTTTTTGTCCCGATACCCCTGACCTCGCGCACATCGCTCCAGCTAGTGAACAGCCTCTTGCCACTTCGTGCGTCGATGATGCGATTCGCAAGGACTGGACCAATGCCCGGCAACAGTTGCAGTGAGTCGGCTGGCGCGCGGGAAAGAAAGGCCAGGGGCGCATCCTGGTACGAACCAAGGTCGACCGTTGGGTCTTGAGTTGGTTTTCGAGGAGAAGTTGAGGAGGGTAAGTCGCGCGTGAGTGATACAGAGTTGCGAGACGGGTAAATATTACCGGGGCGGGGCTCAACCGCGATCGGCCGCGGTGGAAACGATCTGACCGGTGGTGTCAGTGGCGCGCGGCGCAAGAAAGCACCGACGCCAATCGCCAGCACGATCATCAGGAGGGTTGCAGCGGTGCGCGCCACGCTTCCCTCCCTTTAATTAAACAGCGTCCAGACGATGCCGTAGGCAAATGTGCGGGGCATCATTAGCGCGTCACCTACAGTCACGTAGTTTTCGTCAAAGGCGTTAAATAGCGCAAGGTACATGTCGGCTTCCAGCAGGCGCCAGTCAAAGAACAGGTTCCATACCTGGTGACTGGGGACCGCAGATCCAAAGTGATCAACGCGCTCCGAAGCGTAGGTCAACTCTCCGGTCAACGCAAACCCCGATGTCCGCTCGAACAAATTGCGTTCGATGCGGAGCCGACATTGGGCGTGGGTTTCGGGCACACGACGAAAGTAGGGTGTTTGATCGCCCGACGCCAACGCGACACGGTTTTCGCTCTGGATGGAGAAACCCAGGACCCGAGCGTCCAACCGCAGTTCAGGCGTGACCACTGTGTGAGACTCGGAGGCGCCATTGCCGAAAGTGCGCGCGCCGCTCGTGTCACCCGTTATAATGATGGGGTCGGCTACTTCAAGCTGCGAAATGTCGACACCGATCTGAATTCCGCGCCACGACACCCGCGCGTTCCCGCCAACTTCAGTAACAGCCTCGGCATCCAATTGAGCGTTACCCGACAGTGTATTCCCGTTGGCTAACGAATGCAGGGGCGTAAACATCTCGCTAAGCGTTGGAAGTCGCGTGCGCCGGCCACCACGCACCGTCGCCGCGGCGGAACCACTGTCTAGCTGCCACAGCCTCAGCGTCGCCTCACCGCCAAATCCAACCGGCGCGGTTCGGTCGTCTTGTCCATCGACACCGACCCACGCGCTAGCCCCTCCCCACTTTGGCTTCAGCCTATAGCGGAGGTCGGTCGAATAGCGATTCACTTTGCGTTGAACCGAGGTGTCGGCAAGCGCTTCGGTTCCATCAATTTCCTCGGCCCGTAGCGATAACGCCAATCCGCCGACAGCCGCAGGTTGCCACCGGGCAGCGACGCCCGTGCTTTGGCTTTCGGTTGTGGAATCAGGAAAGGTTGATTCATAGATCCTTTGAAACGCGGTAACTCGTGCACCCGATTCGCCGTCGCCAAACCTTCCCACTTCGCCCACGCCGATCGAAGCGCTTGCTATCGTTCCGTTGCGCCGAGCCTCATCGCCGGAAGACGAAGTACTGACGAAACGCTGAAAGTTAGCGCCGTAGGCGACTCCGGTCTCAAGCTGACCGCGTATCCCGCCGCCTATGTTGCGCGCGTTGGAGCGGCCGTTGTCGGTAATAAGCAGGTCGGGAATAAATTGATATCCATCGGTAAGCACTTCGTCGTAGTACAGGTCCAACCCAACCGGTCCGTCGGCCGACGAGAAACCAACCCGGCGATGAGTCTGTCCATTGGTGCCCGTGGCCAGGTCGAACCGGGTGGCGGGAAGGTCGACATGCGGTAGCGACGAACGCGCTTCGAACAAACCCTCCGCGTTGCCGCCCACACTCGACGGTTCCAGGTGTCCGATCCGCGAGACGGGAAACTGGATCAACGGAGCCAGGCCACTATGAGGGTTGTTTAGATCGATGCCATCGAGACGAAAGACGGCGCGCCCAGTTCCGATACCAAATCGCGACAACCGCGGGTCAAACCCGATCGGACCCAAGCGTGATACCAGCACCCCCGCACTACGCTCAAAATAATGATCGAGACTAAACGAATGTGAGTTGGAAAGTGGAAACTGGTTACGCTCGAACGCATTCACTCGCGGGCGTGACGCCGCGTCGGTTGCCGCCGAATCCGCCGCCAGCGTCGAGTCCGCTACGGCGAGCGAATCGATCGGGACACTTTGCGCACGGGACAATGACGGGTTGGCAACCAGAAGCATCGCTACGGCGATTGTCACCAGCCGATAACGGTTAAGCACGCGCAACATTCCCGGCATGGCGACGGCAAACACCCCGGTGTTCCACAGTAAATGCAGTGCGGTAAAGGTGAGTCCTCCCCATATCCATTTCCCCAGCTCCGCCATTGAGCGCTCGCCGGCAAACGCGTAAAACCCACCGAGATTAACCAGCACCTGAAACAGCAACGTTACAACCGCGCCGACCACACCCAACGCCACCGCCGCGAACACTACCCGTTGCCGCACTGCAGTGGTTCCCAACCACGCGCCAGCCAAACCCGCCGCCGCCATACCGACGCATTGGGCAACCAGCACTGGAGGCGCCGCCGCGCCCATCGGATTGAACAGCGAATGTACGAGCATGCTCACCGCCCCCACCACAACTCCCCACGAAGCTCCCAGAATAAAGCCCGCAATAAACACGATCGTCGTGATTAACTCCACGTTAGGAATCCCCGCCAGTGCCTGCCCCATAGCTACCGCCAGCGCGGAAAGCATCGCGGCAGTAAGGGTTTGCTTGGTCGATTTAGCGGTATCCAACGGGACCTGTTCGGGGAGGATAGAACAACACTTCCACGGACATATTAATGCCCGCGCCCGTCATGGTAAAGGTTGGCTTTCTGCTAGGAGAGTTTCTGTAGCCGTTCGCCCACGTCCCGGAATCCTACATCCTGGACGTAAACGTCTTCGTACATACTCTTGGCGGAGGCAGCATCACCAGCAAGCTCGTGGGCAAGTCCAAGATGATACTTGATACCCAAGATGCCGGGATCCCCGGGATCGACCACATTGAGGCCATGCTGAAGTTGCTTAATAGCGAGCGCGGGCTGCTCCTGCTTGATAAAGCACAGCCCGATCATTTCCAGCGATCGCACTTGAAACTGCGGCGAGCGGGACGCTTTTTGAAACTCCCGGACTGCTTCCGCGAGCAAGTCCATTTCCAGATACGCCATCCCCAGATCGTAGTAGCTGCGGAAGTCTTCGGCTTCGTCGGAATCGCCAATAATCGCCGATACCGAAATAGACTCGGCGTTGCCATCGATCACGGAGCCATTCGCGGGAGAACCGCTGGGCTCGGGTTCGGCGGTGGCGACCTTGGGTGCCGGGGCGGCTTCTGCCTCGGCGATCGCTTGCTCCCAGGCGCTCTGGCCGTCGCCGGCTTCGGCGGAAGGTGCAGCCGATGCGGCAGGCGCCGGGTCCGGCAATTCAACTTCGGTTTCCGGAGCCGCCGGCGCGGGATCGGGAAGGTCGATTTCAACCGCGGGTTCAAGCGGTGTGGTGCCTTCACCACTATCGCCAGTACCCGGAAGGTCAACGAACCCGGCATCCGGCGCACTGGCAGCGGCAGGTGCGGGTGCGTCGATGTCAACGCTGTCAAATTCGAGCGGATCGGTAACCGGTGCGCCAGCACCTAGCGCCTCGCTCGCGGGCGCAGACGACGACTCGCCATCAACCGAAATGCGTTCCCCGTCGGAGTGAGACTCGTTCCAGATATTGTCTTCGGTAATTACCGCTCCGTCCTTAGGCGCGGCCGCGGCGCTGCCGATTTCGTCGGCGCGCCCTATTTGTTCAAGCCGGTTGGCCATGCGCTCGGCGTTGTCGGCGGCACCAGCTTTTTGATAAGCCGCGTGCGCTTTGATCAGCGTATCGCCAGAAGCATCCTTAAAGCCCATTTGAAACTGGATTTCGGCGACGCGTTCCAGCAAGGGTCCGGCGTCGGGCAAATCGGTCGCAATTTCGCGCAGGGTCACTTCGGCGTCCTGCGCATGGGGATCAACGGCTAGCTTGTCGAGGAACTGAACGTAGAAGGATTCGGCTTCGCGATCCAAACCCTGCTTTTTGCGGATACTCCCCAGCTTAGCCAGAACCTCAAAGCGCGAGGGGATCAGGCGAAGCACTTTCTTGCACACAGCAACGGCGTTGTTGTGGAGGCTAACACGCGCATACGCATCCGCCGCCCGTACAAACGCATCGTAGGCTTCGTTCTTGTTTCCTGACTTCAGGTAAACGTCGCCTAGTTCGTTAAAGACGTTCGGATTCGATTGGTCAAGTTCGGCCAGCCGCCGGTACTGAGTGGCCGCGGCCTCCCAGTCCTTCTTCTTAGCGGCTTCAAGCGCCTTCTTGCGAATCGCGTTGACCTTGCTCAAACTGATGCCTTTCTTATCCCGTCGATGCCGTTGGCCCTACCCGTCCCATCACTGCGACTCACTGGGCCGAACGCCAAAAGATGTGATGCAAAACGCTTTCACCAAACCCGCGACTCGCACCACCCCGAAGTCCACCAGCCCCGCCTGGCGGTTGCCGCTCGAGAGGATCGTGCTCGCCGCGACGTTGGCGAGGACCAGCCCCACGCCGAAGACGACGATCCCAAGGGCGAGCTGCCCCGAGAACTCGAGCAGGCTGGCGAGGAGCACC
>CAZPQK010000005.1:166606-170413 GCA_964588695.1 uncultured bacterium | reverse complement strand
CTATACGGCTATTCACGGGGCTTTACCCGCTTTAACTCTCGTCTGCGAATTTGACTCGTCGCACCAATCCGCAAGATTCGTTCCGCTTCCCTAGGGTTGATTATGCCAACCCAAAGAATCAGGGGACGGTTATGCGATTCCCGCCTATTTGGGCGCGTAGCCGGTGACTAAACCCGTCAAAAGTGACTGCGCGGCGGTACAACTGTCAAACGGAAGCGACAATTATCTAGTTTAAGAAATATCCCTAACTTATTGTAATTATGTTCTTTGTGGGCATGATGGAAGAAAATGGGCAAGATTCGCCGACCAGGCAAGAGGATTTCGACATGGGCGATTCTGGATGCTTTTTGCGACCTGTGGCGGCGTTCAGCGACTGAGATTCTGCCGAAGAAAATCCTGCATTTGCCGGATCATTTCCTCCGGCGTTTCGACTAGCGACCATGGTCCGGTCGCGTCGCGAACTAGCTCGCCGTAGTCGGCGGTCCACAGCCGACTGTCCAACAAGACAACGGTCCCCCGGTCTCGTGACGAGCGGATGAGTCGGCCAATCCCCTGCCGCATCCGAAGGATGGCCTCGGGCACAAAGAGCGTGGCAAAC
Source organism: uncultured bacterium (assembly GCA_964588695.1). Lineage (GTDB taxonomy): Bacteria > Krumholzibacteriota > Krumholzibacteriia > WVZY01 > JAKEHA01 > CAZPQK01. The sequence goes on along the minus strand of CAZPQK010000005.1, from coordinate 169,815 downwards.
GGGTCGCCTCCGTGTTCCCGCACGCGACCTGCGCGAGCCTTGATTAACGGGTCGGTAGGCACCTGAAAAGGGATTCGCGTGATAACCAACAACTCCAATGCCTCGCCGGGCAAGTCGATGCCTTCCCAAAACGAAGCCAAACCCAACACTACCGTGCCGGGTGATTCTCGCATCGCGGCCAGCAGTTCGTTGCGATTGTGTCTTTCACCTTGAGCCAGAATCACACGACCGGGCAGGCGACGTCGCCGAAGGGCTGCGGCCAGTAGCTCGAGTTGGCGAACAGACGTGCACAAGACCAACGCACGCTGTTGAGTGGCGGTAAGCATCGACGCCAGCGTATCGGCGGCTTCGTCGAACCAGCGCGCATCCGCCGGTGACGGTAAAAACGACGCCGCCAGTTGTTGGCGCTGTCGAACAAGATTATATGGGGAGGTATAACTCGCGGACCGGGAACGAGGGTCACGCGACACTCCCACTTGTTCGCTGAAGTATTCAAAGGAGTGATTCACCGACAACGTCGCTGACGTCATGATCACACTTTTGAAGCGCTCCCACGTGGCGGAAAGTTGCGCTGACACATCGATGGGTTTGGCCAGGAGGGCGGCGGCGCGCTCTTCTGTTTGCACAGTGAATACATAGTTTTCGTCGTCCGCAGTGGTGAGAAAGTCAAACGCCGTGGCAATCTCCATCGCGCCCGACACGACTGTCGCCATTGCACCGCCTACGTCGGGCTCCCACAGGTGAGGATACTCGGCGAGCGTCGCGTCGATGGCGGAGGCGACCGCACACGCGTTTTGCAGAGACTGGCTGGCCCGGGCGCGTTCAGCTTCTGTGTCGTAGAGAACCGAACTGCCCTCACGGTACGGCAGGGTGTTGTACGCCGTCTCAGCGACCCGGTCCTGGCGTTCCAGCTGTCGCAATTGTTCCACGCTTCTCTCGCCAACTGCAGAAAGGTAAGCGGCCAGATCGCGTTCGGCGGCTTTGGTACGGCGATCAAGAAGGCTAACCGACTTGTCGAGACGTTCGCCATCACTCGTGCTCTCAGCCATTATCCGGGCCGCGACATAGCGCAAGCTTTCGCGCAATCCGGGAGCAGTGGTACCGGCGGGAGACGATGCGATGGACGAGCGGTCGAGCCCAACGCTGTGCGCGTCGGTTGCAACACCCTCGATGCGGTGGGCTTCGTCGACCACCAAAACGTCAGGATGCCCAAACAACGCGCCGCCGGTGCCGGCATTTGCAAACATGAGCGCATGATTCACAACTACCAGATCAGCGTTCAGCGCTGCTTTTCTTGCCTCCATCAGGTAGCACTCGTTGCGATGCGAGCAGCCCCGGCAAGCAGCCTCCGCTATCGGCGCCGACAACTCGGCTACCTGTGCCGAAGACAATCCGGCGTCGACCTCGTCCCACAACCCTCGACTCAGGTTTCCCAGGCGCCGCAACGTCGGACGATGTTCAGGTCGCGCTGACGCAAACGCACCATCGACGGACCGGCGGCAAACGTAGTTTCGTCGTCCCTGCAACATCGCGATGTCGGCTTCGACTCCGGTGGCGCGAACTGCTGTGGCGATATCGGCATCCATAAGCTGAGTTTGCAGTTGGCGAGTATAGGTAGAGACCACGACACGGGTTGAGTCGCGCTCGATGCTTAAGAGCGCGGGAATTAAGTAAGCAAGGCTCTTACCCAATCCGGTTTCGGCTTCAACCACCAGAACTTCGTTGTCGACCAACGCGCGAGCAACGTCGCTGGCCATTTCGCGTTGTTCGGCGCGCGTTTCGTGCCCGGGACCAAGCGCCAGCGGCAAGCGTTTGCCAAAAACACTCGTGATGGAGTCAAAGAGAGACACACTGCTCCCGGCTAGAAGGATTGTTCCAAAAGCACGTGAAGCTTCGTGGTTTGCAGAGACAGTTTCTCGCCCACCCCGAAGCTAAGATCGATAGTGCCAAATCGGGAAAGCGTTTTCACCCCGAATCCGTAACCGACTTCGGTATTGTCGCTGGTCTCGACGCTCATCGACACATTCAATCGCCGCCGTTCAACATAGCCGACGTCGGCAAACACGTACAGGTTTTCGTCCGGGTTTTCGCCAAACTGAATTGCGTTGCGCAGTACGCCCGCGCGGTGGCCACTAAATTGGTTTTCGCGAAATCCGCGCAAACTGGCAGCGCCACCAAGAAAGAACTCTTCGGCGGCGACGACCAGTCGTTCGTCGCTTTCCAATGCGTCCGCGTACAGCTCGTTTAGCAGAAAAGTCGGACCAATGAAACTCGCGCGTGACCTTGCGCGAACGCGATACAACCATTGCTGGACGTCGGTGCCCGGTTGGTCGTTACGAAAAGTGTTCTGCTTGCGCGCAAGCGATGCCCGCAACTCAACCGATTGGAACACCGGCGAGCGACGATATCCGCGAGCGAACGCGGCGCCCACCGTGTAACGATAGCGCCACGAACGCTGCAGGTCGCCGATGCTAAACACGTTGCGGTCGGCGTTGACACCTACGATCCCCGAAACCGCAACCGGCCCAATACGGCCAACGTTGCGCGAGACTTCCACGCCAAGACTTTGCCAGGTATAAAGGGTATCAACCCCAATTTGCTCGATTCTCAGCGCCGTTTGTAACGGTCGCCCCAGAAAGAATCTGTCGCGATACTCGACGCACGTCTCCGATCGATCGCGGCCGTCGTTGGCCCAATAGACATCAAGGTCGCGAAGCGTACCGCCCAAATTGTTCAGGACCAGGTGAACCAGCCCGCTAACCTCACGATCCTGGTCGGTCTCCGACGCATATCCAATCGCAGTCTGCAGGGAGTTTGCGCGTTTTCGCTCGCTTACGTGGAGCACGACATCAACCTCGGGTGAACCTGGAACGACTCGTAACTCGGGGTACGCCACGTCGTCAAAGATGTCTCCGAGGGCCAGCCGTGCCACTGCTTCGTCAAGCATCGCACCTCGATATCGACTTCCTGGAGTGAGCCCAGCCAGACGAACAATTCGATCATCGCGAGTCTTGTGATCGCCTTCGACAAGGATATTGCGAACCCGGCGCTCATCACCGATCGAAACATACAGGGCAATGTCGACAACTCCAGTCGTCTCCCGAAACCTAAGCGAATCGACCCAGACTTGAGCGAACGGCAATCCTTCCTGATCAAGTTTGCGCAGCCACGCCGTGGTCGCTGCGTCGAACTGCGATGGCGCGAACGGC
>CAZPQK010000005.1:0-166596 GCA_964588695.1 uncultured bacterium | reverse complement strand
CCCAACGCGGATCGTAGTGTCGCTTCGCGGTCAGGATCGGCGCCACGTACATTGACCAGGCCGACGCGAGCTTGCTCGCCTTCGGTAATCGCGAGCTTTACTCCCCGGCCGTTCGCGGTAACCTCTATCCGAACCGAAAAATACCCGCGGGCGTAGTAGAGCTCTTGCAACTGTCGAACCGCCGCACCAGACTCGGCTTCCGACGCCATGGTTGTATGAATCGTTCCCGTGGTTAGCGCGCGGTTTCCTACAATCGCGTCAACTTCGACGGCGTTGGCAGTTGCCGGGATCAAAGCCACACAAAGGAGGGCGTATGCAACGAAGCGTAACATCAGAAGAACGCCCGCGTTTCCAGTCGCAGTTCCTGGTCGGTAATTCGAGCGCCGGAGAATGTGGTCTCGCGGCGTCCGGTGTACGTTGCCAATAGGGACACCGACTTGGCCAGGCGCAGGTTGGGAGTCAGCGACCAGCGATGCGCCGTCCCCTCTCGCTCAAAGAACAATGGGCGAACAACAACATCCTCCGACTCGAATGTCTGTCGTAGTTCGTAAGACCCAAACACGCTAACGTTTGTGGCCAACTGCCAGGTCACTCGCGGCTCTATCGTCAACACCGTTTGACTTGCGTCAGAAACATTGTCTCGTTGACTGGTAAGCGCGGCTTCCATGTCCACCGAACTTCCTGACGTTAACCGGACGCCCAGCCCGCCGAGACCTGTTAACGAGCGTACGTTGTACGCGCTGCCGGTGTCGGTCCTGATCCCCTGCCCCCCACGCTGCCGTAGCGCCGTGGCCCCTTCTGCCGTCGCGGTGAACGTGCGCGACAAAGAGCGCGACAAGCGAACTTGGGTTTGCGAAAAAAAACGCTCTTCGCGAATACCTTCGAAGCGGTTCTCTTCGTCGTCTTCTCGTTCGTAACGAACCGTCAGCGACAGGTTCGGGTACGCGTCCAGGAGCGACCACTCTTGCCGTAACGAAATTGACCCAGAGAGTGTGTTGTCGTCACGCTGCAGAGCCGATGGCTGAAACAAGAACACCTTCCAGCCAGGGTCAAACGTTGTCTCTTCCCTCACTGCAATCGTCTGGTCCAAAGACACGTTTCGCCGTACCCACGGCCACACGCCTTCGCCTTTGGCTTTGCGGTCGCTTTTACGAACTGTCCGCCACGAAATTCGCGCCGATCGTGTGGGAACGTTATCGTCGGTGGCGACAAACACCAAAGAATAATCCCCTTTCCCCTTCCCCACAGGTTCGCCTTCGGCGTTGTAGTCGCCATTGCCTTCGCCCACAAAAAGCACCGAGCGTTGCAACACTCGTGACTGGTTCTGACTGATTTCGTATTCGACGTCGTTACGCACCCCAAAACCGCGGGCGTTGCCGGTGAGACGCGCCAGGTCGGTCCCGGACGTTCCGCCCACCAGGCGATTCTCTTCTTCGCGGTGGGTGTAAAACATCTCGCCGGAGACACGTCCGCCGCGGCGGCTCGCCCCCACGGTAATCGTCTCGTCGCTTCGGGTATCGCGCCATGTATTACCGGTTTCGAGGTTGGTTTCTTCGGTGTTCCGCAGTTCGTACGATGCCGACCAGTTGAACTTACCCGAGCTTCGGTTAGCCAACGAAGCGCCTATCAACTGGTAGGCGTAACCACTGTCGGCCACAGCGATCGCGTCCTCAAGGTAGCGTTCTCGGGCTGCTCGTATGCCGGGAACAACCCACCCCACGCCAAACTGGCCGCGCGCGTCAATCAATCGCCGGGTTCGAAGTTCGTCGATACCGTCGGTGTCGGTGAGAAATCCGCGCAGCCGTAACCGGCGGTCATCCCGCCCCACGTTCGCAACACCCTCGTGCTTTACGCCTTCGAAGTTGTCGCGGTCCAGCGTTCCATAGCGGTAGCTAACGTTGAGCAACGAGTCGGTTGTCGTCTTTACCTGGTATTGCGCCAGTGTTTCACTCCCAACCTGTACGTCGTTTTCCAGGTTCCAATCGCGGTAGAAGAACGCTGGGCGAGCGCGATCAAAACTCCGGAAGTTCTGTTCCAGGTGACTGATGTTGCCCGACACTTCAAGTGTCGCGCCGGGCACGGCAATACCGTACCAACCTGCGCTAACACGCGCTGCGCTTCCGGTGTTATCACCGTCGTCTTGCGACGAAAACAGGTTGCGGTCATAGTCGCTAGTGTTCCATTCGGCGTCGAACCGAAGCGCTCCGGATGCTCTTCCGATGCGTGCGGTGACCAGCTGCAACTGCTCCGGGAGTGGGAGTTCGCGGCCTACTTTGTAGTTGCCCTGTCCCTGCCCAACGAACTCGTAGAACCGTCGACCCGCGGTTGAGATTCCCCCAAGACGGTACTCCCCTTCGCCGGCGTTTACTTCCACAAAGTTCACCAGATACGTCCCCGTGGAATCGTTGAACACATAGCGTTCTGGCAGTGAGTCTGCGGGAATCAATACGTACTCGCCGGTAAGTGAGTCGGTTTGCGTTACGCCTCCCGCGATGGCCAGTGTGGCATCGTCACCCGCGGAAGCTAACAAGTCCTGGTCGGCTTCGGAAAACGTGGTGTTCTGCGGACGCGCTTTGTCGTCGCGCTCGCGTGCCACCACGGTTTCCAGAACAACCCCGCCGGGCAAGCTGTCCGCCGTTGCACTGGCAAACGCGGCAGAGCGATCGAACCGTTCCTGCGTGACTTCAAAGTCTACTGAGATTTCTGTGTCATCGGTAATCAGACGGCGCGGCGTAAACGTCAGGCTTCCCTGATCATAGTCAACGACATAGTCGCGGTTTTGCCCGCGAGCCAACAACTGGCCATCCAGGTAGACCTTCTCGGTGCCGGCAATGATTACTTCGCCAGAGTTACGTGTAGGCGATAACAATTCGTATGGCCCTTGCAATCCGGTGGTACCACGAAACGTGACAGTCGTAAAAACTCCCTTGGCGGTCGCGCCGGCGACACCAAACCGAAAGCGATCTGTCCAAGCTTCCGCCGAAATCCCACGAAGCTGCCGCGTGAACGGCGAGAACGTGGAAACATTGTTGGTAAAGTCGAAGTCACCCAACGTCGACCGCGCGCGCGTTCCTTCAATTTCCACGAAAACCTTGTCCAGATACTCAAGCTCCTCGGTGTTTCCTTGCGGTTGAATGGGAAGGTTGTTGTCGGAGAGCAACGCTCGCACGCGGATTGACGGCGTCACGGGTCCTTCAATAGTCGCCTGCAGACTTTGGTCTAACGACGACCCTCGATTGGATCCGACGGTAAAGCTTACCGACTTGGATCCACCAAGCGAAAGGTTGGTACCGTAATCGCCAAAGCGACGCTTGCGTCGGGCATCCTGGCGCGCGATTACTGCGGCGGTGTCGCCTGCCTGAGTGATACTTCGCAACGCGTAAACGGGCCGCAGCAAGAATGGTTCGCGACGGTAGCTGACCACAACCACATCATCCGGGCTGACCAGCACGTTCAGTCGGAGAACACCAAGCTGATAGTTTAGCCGATACTCTTCGCGCGTTAGTACGCGACCACCCATGGAAACCGATTCGCTACCGGGAACGATAAACGCCCGCCCGAGTTCGATACGCTGGCCCATACTGACACCGGTGAGAGTATCAGTAACGGCGGTCCATGATTCGCGGTTATAGACGCGCGGGTTTTGTGCGTGCGCGTTCGCGAACAAACCGGCAACGCTTGTTATTGCCAGCGAAACGAAAAGTAAAACTACTCGGGAGTGAATCGCAGTACCGCCCGGCGGGCCGCGTCCAACACCAGGACTTCACCGGCCCCGGTGACCGCGACATCGATTGGAGAGAACTCGGCGTCGTCCGGACGCCATGCTTGTAGCAATCCGGAATCGCGATCGACAACGAACACCGCCTGCGCGTCGGGGTCAGCGACGGCCGCGCGCCCTTTACCCAACGAGGTGACCCGCCTGGGTGCCGAAAACGTACCGTCGGGAACCGGCACCACTGCCAACCAGGCACCGGTCGCTGAGAACACCTGCACGCGCTGGTTCCCGGTGTCGGCCACCCAGATTCGCCCGTCTTTGGAAAACTCCACGCCTTCGGGCGCGCTGAGTTGCCCTTCGTGCACGCCGTAGTTGCCGAACTTTAGTTCAACCTTCAGATACACGTCGTACACCGTCACCGTGTGGTTGCGCACGTCGGTTAAGGCAACTCTTCCGGCGGGATCCACGGCCAGACCAAACGGGTTTCCCCCGACCACCAGAACATCGCGGAACGCCCCCTCGTCACTAAAGCGCAAGATCGATCGGTCGTTTTCGTTAACTACATAAACAAAGAACCCCGATATCGCGACATCCACCGGAAAATATCCAAGGTCGGTGGAAGGCTCGGAAAACTCAAGAACACTCTTGTCTTTGATGGAAATGACTCGAGCAGGAGACCCGTCGGCAATTACCACTTCGCCGCGAAAGCCGGTCGCAATTGCCAGGGGTTCGTCGACGTCGCCATACCACAACTCCTGGCCGACAGCAGGACGGGCTGCAACTAACAGAACAAGTACAACAAGCGCAGATCGCATGCCGATACTAAAGGGGTAACTAGAACGAGCGAACGTACATCACCCGGCCCAAGAAGGGATCGTTGGGCCGGTATGGCGCACTGAAGTGAAGACGGCCGGTAGGCGCGGTCGCTTGTTGGTTCTGGGACCGCATCATTTGAAAGACAGAAATCGCCGAGACCAGCCGGTTAACGCCCGCGGCTGCCACGGAATACAGCGAGCGACGATAGGCGTCTTTGCTGGCCGAACGCAGTTGAAAAAACTGGACGCGACGATCAACCGAAGACCACTCCCACTCCTGGAAGTCGGACACCGCATTTTGTTCAAAGTAGGTGTCAAGTTCGGATGGTGTTGGACAAGGGATCGATGGGTCGATCGCACACGGGAGCCGAGCGTCGTTTAGCAGATCCGCGCGATATTCTTCCCACGAATCGTATTCTTTGATGGTTTTGTAGAAATCGTCGTCAAGACCGGTTCCAGATACGCCGGCAAAATCGACAGCTAAACGCTCGTAGGAGTCTTCGCGGACTCCACCCTGGTAGCGAAAGACAACAAACGACGTCCAGATTGCCGCTTCGGCCGCAAAAAAGAGTGTCGCTCGGCCGCGATTCCCTGCGGCGTACTCGCCCCACCCCGGAACCAGAAGCGAATACAAGATTGCCTTGGATGTGGAAATCGGTTCGGAGACATCGAGCGATGACTGCCACATGCCTGGGGTTTCCGACGACGCTGGTTCCGCAAACACGCTTTCGGGGATGTCTCGCAGGCTGCCCGGTACTTCCGCAAACGTTGCGGAAGCGGTTATCACAAGGATAGAAATTGTCACCGCAAGTTGTTTCATCGGAACCGGTACTCCAGCGATACCGTCCCACCGTCAAAGCCGGACGGCCTGACGTGGTAACTTAATCGTTTGTCGTCGCGCGCACTAGACAAGTCAGGTTCATCTACCCGCCGCGCCAGTACCGCCGTTTGTAGAATTGAAAACACACGCGCACCGACATTGATCCATAGAAACTGGTTCGCGGTATCAAGCTGGTCGTTGCTTTTGCGTCGCATGGCACGGTACTCGTCGCGGCGTTCGCTCGAACGGGCGCGAACGTCGGGATCCCAGTCGTCCCAACCGGAGATGTACCAGTCATACTTTCCGACGTTTTCGTAGTAGTGCTGTTTGTCTTCTTCTTTCGATACCCACGGATTATAGCCAGGCCACGCTCCCGACCCAGACTTGACCTGTCCGATGGAATCCATTTGCGCGATCGTGTTGATAAAGTCGCTCAGCGTTGGGTAAACATCGGGGTGATCATTGATCCATTTGCCAACCGTCCAGTACTGATCGGCAAAATCCTCGTAAGCTTCCCGCGAGTCCAGGCCGTCGCTACGCTTTAGTGCATAGCCAACCCAACCGCCAGCGTCGATCGCCATCAATGCGGCGCCGCGTTTCTCATAGCCAAGAAGCATCTCGCCCAATCCGGGGATGAGCGCGGAGGCGAGCACAGCTAAATACTTTGGTCGCGCCGGCGAGGCCGATTGATAGAAACTTGCAGGGGGTGAAACCGGAGCAGCGGCAGGAGCCGGATCGAAGCTCTCAACCGCATAAGGCAGCAGCGGTGCCGAGCTGGCGGGAACATCCGCCCCAGCCGGACCGGCGACTGCTACGGTCGCTAAACCGAGCAGTCCAAACAGAATTCGTCGCACGTTGCTTTACTTCCCTTCGAGGGGTGCCGGCGCCGAGAGTCAGTTGGTGTCAGGGTGTTCCTGACCCGGATGCCTGATACTAGAAATTGACGTAGAACGACCAGCGGTCGACGCGGTCCAGTTGCTCGGCTTGCGGCACGTTCGCGTAGTCCAGCGCCAGCCGCTTGTAGACAATGCCGAACCCATAAGTGAAGTCACTAAAGTCACCGTCTTCGTCGTAAACATATCCGGTTCGCAATGCGATCAGGTTCGAGTACAAGTACTCGGCGCCGACATGATGGATTTCGCTGCGACGACGATCGGTACCGGAATCGACCAACCAAACCAGACTTTGTTCCAGGTCGTAGGCCAACGTGACCTGGCTGATTTCGTCTTGAATCGGCATGTAAGAAACACCGAGCCGAGCGGTCCACGGAAGCGGGTCACTTTGCTCGCGATCAACAAACGCAATGTCGGGCCCGGCGTTGGCCAGGGACAAACCAAAATTTAGTTTCTGGTTAGGCATTTTGTAGAGAATGCCCGCGTCTGCGGCGAACGACGAACCTTTTCCGTCCTCACCTTCAACAGTGAACTCACCGGGAGCGTAGTCGACAAGAATGAACTTCATCGATACGCCAGCGCCGAGGTTCTCGGTCAGCGGAATCGCGAACGAGCCTTGAAGAGCGCCTTCCCAACTATTAAACGTACCCAGCGCGTTACCCGATGGATCGGTCGCGACACTTTCGCCGTAGGTAAGATAAATAAGCGCGATGCTAAAGACGCCGACGTCAGGGAGTTCCTTAGCGTAGCCCAAATATTCGTAGTAAACATCGGAGGCGAGGTCGGGGACTAGTTGGCTGTGCATAAAAGCCAGGTTGTTACCTTGCACAAACGCAAGCCCACCTGCATTCCACCATCCGGCGGTCGCATCATTGGCGAGCGCGACATAGGTCTCGCCCATCCCGTTTGCGCGCGCACCCGGAGGGATAATCAACGACGGAACCCCAGCCTCCGCTTGCGCGAACGACTGGGAATTACTCATAAAAAGTAAGCCTACCGCGACCACCCCGACGATAATATTCTTGCGCATTAACATCCTCCTAACTCTAGCAGTAGTATACTGTTAATTGGTTTTCGGTCAAGCCTCAACCCCCTAGCCGAGTTGCTACCTGGCCTTGAATACTTTTCCGCGCAAGACCGTGTCAGGCCGGTCAATGTCGTAAAAGGAAACTCTAGCGACGTATAAGTACGTCCCGTTTGCAATTTCGCCACCAATCTCGTCGCGCCCGTCCCAGGCGACCCACGTTTGCCCGCCGTCGCTAGATGCGTTGAGCCGCCGAATCCGTTGTCCGGAGAGGGTGAAGACATCCAACTGGATGTCCGCACGATCGGAGATCTCAAACAGAAACTGGGTGTTCTCGGCGAACGGGTTGGGATAGTTCAACACCGCTCGTGCGAAGAAATCCGAGGGGTCGGTGACAAAGAACGACAGCGTGTCCAGGGCGGTCTGACCGAAACGGTCGCTAACCTTGTAAACCGCACTGTGCTGTCCGTAGTCAAGAGCCGGCAGTGGAAACACCATGGTACCCGCAGTGTCGGTACCGCCAGCATCATATTCAAAAAACTTGGTCACGTCGAACGGGATATCGGTGTCGTCGATAAGTAACAAGTGCTTACCTTCGTTCGTCGTAGATAGCGTGTTCACGCCGTCGCGATCGCGAACCACCGCCCGCAGACTCTCACCTGGCTTAACCGTTTTAAGTCCGCTTTGAAAACCCATGGCCACCCGGGGTGCTCCATCCAGCGGCTGTAGCTCGGTGCTGTCCGCGGGGGTCGGCGGCACCAACGAATAGGTACTGTCGTAGGCCACAGATGCATCGGCGAACCCGTTGTCGGCGTACGCGGCGATGTAACAATACGGGCCGTTGCGCGCCGCGCGCGGCACGCGAAAGGTGAGTTCGAACTCGCCGTTGGTAACCTGCGTTACTCCGTCGTACATCACGCCAGCCGCAGCCCGATAGTCGATAAAATCGACGTTGATGCACTCCAAAAAGTAGCGCTTTGGTTCAAAGTCGGGCTCGCGGATGAGCAGCCTGGCTTGTCCGTTAAACCCCGTGTCGACTGATCCGTTCTTATAGACCGCCCCGCGAAGTGTTTTGCGAACGCCTGCCACAAAGTTATCAGCCTCGGCGCCTTCCAACCGAATTTCCTGCCGCGGCGAGAACAGTCGCGTCGCTGGATCACCCATGAGGTTGTACTTGTGATTGTTTTCGTCTGCCCCGAGATCGATCGGACCCTTGGCCGCGCTCCGGGCGGTAAACAGCGCCTCCCCAACGGCCATTGCGTCGCCTGGCTCGCGGGGAGTTAACCGCTGTTGAAACCGAACGTGAACTTTCTGATTGGCCCCCTGAAATGTCAGGTTGGAAGCGCACACGGCGCCAATCACACCACCGCCACCGCGCAGTAACAGTTGTTCCGACAAGCTTTGACGCTGTGAATTCGCAAAGTCACCAATCGTACAGCTAAACGCCATAAAAAGGGGCAGCCTGTCTCCGTTGTTGAGCGTATTGACGTCCGCCGGCAGAAACACCTGTTCGTCGGCCATTTGTTGCGAACTACCGTGCCCCACATACGAGAGTACTAAAGCGCCGTCGTTCCAGGTATCGATGAGCGCTTGACGTGCAGCCGGTTTAATTTTCGAGATACGCGGAAAGTCGGTTAGGTACACGCGGTTCACATCCATATGCTGAGCGACGTATCCCTTGCTGACCAGTTCCTGCTCGGAGACAAACTGGTAGTCGCAAAGTGCGGAGGAAATCCCGGACACTTCATCGTCGGCGACCAGGACAACTTTCTGGCGCCACTCTCCAAAACTGTTGGCGGTATCGTAGCCAATAACCTTATCGACCAGAAAAGACGCCTGTGCTGGTGTGCTGGCGGGTAAGCGGCCAACAAAAATATCACCGGCGGAGGCACCTGGTATCTGATCGGCGGCTTCCATGTCGGCGTACCAGGCGTCGGTTGCGAACACCCACGTCGATGCCTGAGTAAAGTAGATGTAGGTGGGTACTTGATCGATCGTGTTGCTGCCATTTAACTTGGGGTCGACCGTAGCGTCTCCTAGCAGGCACGCAAACATCAGCGACTTGGCTCCGCCCGGCTCACTAAAATTTTCGTAAAGAAACTTAAAGTAGTTTCGAATTCCGTTAACGTCGGGGAGCCCGCCGGAAAAGTTGTCGTAGATATCCGTGGTCGTTACCACTTGCACTCGCGGATTAGCAAAGTGCGGCATCACCTGTCGCCTATGGTCGGCCAACCGCTCCGCGGCGCTGGCAAACTCGCGCGGCGCAATGATAACCATGTGGGGCCCTTCGCTACCCGCACGCAAGTCTGTGGGTGTAATACGACGAACCGACGTCGGTTTACGAAAACCGTCGTTGATCGTCCCCGCGACATAGAAGTGGCGCCGCTGCGAACCGTCGGCGCTAAACCGCATGGTACGGGTTGTCGTTCCCGTAATTTCGACGCCGACTAGAGACTGCGGCGAAAACGGATCGGTTACATCGAAGGCCTGCAACTGTCCGCTACTGGCAAACCCGGTGCATTCGACAGTGTGAACCCCAGCGGTATCATCCAGGGAAAAGTGCAACCGGTTACCCGACGCGACCAAACGACGTTCGTAGGACGCGCTTATCCAATCCAGATACACTTCATCTAACGGATTAAGATCGCGCGGCACTTCGAATATAATATTGTTAATTCCGTCCGACAGAAACGTTCCGCTGAACTCGGCGATCGGCTGCGCGTCACACCTCCCGCCCGTCCCGGTAACGTCCCACGTGTATTCTCCAATAGTGGTGGTCACGGCCCCCACTCGACTTTTAAAAACGATGTGATGGTTGCGGTTAACCTCCACTCCGCCGACGTTGGCCGGTGTGCGGAACGGCGCCAGCGCGGGCGATCGGAAAGTTTGTGGGACCGAAACCACAACATTGCTCAGCGATGGCGCTTGAATGGTCGAACTAAAGGAGCCCGAGCCCGCCGCCTGCAGCCAAAACCAACCGTCGCAGCGGTAGTCATAGTCCGATACCGAATTGGATTCAAAGTATAGTCGGCGTTGCGCGGAAGTACGGGTGGTTGCGTTGGGTGTCGACGGCGTTGCCGTCATTCGTCGCGGACTTCCTGCAAACGACCCGCCCCAGGTTAAGAAATAGTTGTTCTCAAACGCGCGAGAATGCTCGTGCCACTCTTGCGGGTCCGCCCCGGTTTGGTAGTACTCCAACCAGTCGTTAGCTCCCAGACCATAAAAAACAATGCGATCACTGGGATCAAAGGTTCCGTCGTTGCCATCTTCTACGACAATCGCAACTTCATTGAGCCAGTTGCCGTTTTGCCAGGTTCCGCGCGGATCAGCGAAGGCCCGCGGTTGTTCGACGACATCACCGGTAAACACACGAAACGTCGCCGGATCCCCCACCGATGTCAGCGCAATCCCGGCCGCTTGCAGGTCGGCGCCGGTTACTTCGTGCATCGCACGCGAGTCGACCACCAGTCGAACCCAATTGCTCGACAAACTGAACCCGGGATCGACCTGCTGACGCGTTTCCGCGATTGCCGGAAAGAATTCGGTATTTACCACGAAGTTGCGAACGGCTGGATCCACGGCCTGAGACCTCGCCATGCCAACGGCGCCGTGGGCCAGCTCTACCGTGTAGGCGCCCCACTCACGCGTGGTAGCCCGCACCACATCGGTCTGCAGGAATGCACAGGTAACCTTAACGACACTGTAGCCGCGGAACTGCAGCGGAGGCGAAACTTCCACTTCGACCGCTGGTACCATGAGAGGTCGCGTTGGAAACTCGGGCGTTTCCGCCTGGTTGTAATAGGCAACGCGCTCGGCAACTTCGGCATCGGTCATCGGGCGCTCGACCATCACACCGCCGAGACGCGTCGCACGCAGATTGGCGTCAGCGGGTATCGCGAGGTGAAACTCGACTGGCTGACTAAGGTCCTGGTTAGGCGCGACGTCGATCGTGAATCCGTCCGCGCGCTGCACAACGGAAACAACTTCCGCATTTGCGACCGGACAGACCGCGACAAGCAATAGAAAGGAGAGAAAACGTTTGAGCATTTTCCGACCCTTGGGAGGGGGTGTTTAGGACTCGACAGCTAACGGTAGCAAAGGCGCGCGTTGCAACTCCTGAGTGCCGAATGTAAGGGGGTGGAAAAAAGCAGGCTGGTTTCTTTAACGTCTTGTTATTGAATAAGATAATACCTTCGACAACCCATTGGCGTCAAGACGATTCTTCGTGGAAAGCGCCGATCTTTAGGAACTTAACCCGACGCTTATCCAGCAGGGTTTCCATGTCGATCCGGCCAAGGTACTCTAATTCTTCATACAGGCAGCGCTTCAGGTCTTCGGACATGACATCGGGCGCGCGGTGAGCGCCGCCTGGCGGCTCGTCAATCACCCGATCTACGACCTCCAAAGCCACAAGGTGTTCGGCCGTAAGTTTAAGCGCATCAGCAGCTTCCTTGACTTTGGCCTGATCCTTCCAGAGAATCGCTGCGCATCCTTCCGGGGAAATGACGGAATAGACAGCGTACTGAAGCATAAGAATGCGGTCGGAAACGCCCAACGCCAAAGCCCCACCGCTTCCGCCCTCTCCGATGACAACCGAAACCGTGGGCGTCCTGAGCCCAGCCATTAACTTAAGGCTCTCCGCGATGGCGGCCGACTGCCCCCGCTCCTCAGCGCCAACCCCGGGGTACGCCCCCGGCGTGTCGATAAGCGTCACCACGGGCAGCTTGAACTTCTCGGCCATTTGCATCAGCCGTTGAGCCTTGCGGTACCCTTCCGGATGCGGCATGCCAAAGTTGCGATGGATGTTTTCCTTGGTGTTGCGGCCTTTCTGGTGGCCGATGAGGACAATCTTCTTGTCCTCCAACGTCAGCAGTCCGCCAACGATTGCCGCGTCATCGCCAAAATTGCGATCCCCGTGAAGCTCGACGAAGTCGTCGCCGAAAGCTTCGATGTAGTCCAGCGTATAAGGCCGGCGCGGGTGTCGCGCCAGTTGAACTTGCTGCCACGCAGACAACTTCGAGTAGATGTCGCGACGCAGGCGGTCAGCCTTTTCGGTCATTTTTCGGATCTCGTCGTCCATGGACACGTTCTGCACGCTGGCCACGTGGCGCAGTTCCGCGATCTTGTCTTCCAGCTCGATAATGGGTTTCTCAAACTCCAGAACGTGGCGACCCGTAGCGGTGTTTTCACTCATATTCTGTGCACCATCTTCTAAACCGGTTTTCTAGAACAAATCCACAAACGTAATCTCAAGTTCCCTGCCGACGCGATCAGAGCCCGCAAAGTTGTTGGTCAGGTCCCTAAAAATTAGCATCAGACTTAGGTTTTGGCCATAGCGGACTCGCAAGCCTCCGTCGAGGTAGACTCCTCCCTCGCCGTACCGGCCGTCATCTTGATCGTCGTTAATTGCAGCATTGGCGTCCAACAGGAAGGCAAACACATCGCCGATTTCCCAGTCGGACGCAACAAACACGTTAACATCGTCGTCATCGTCGGTTTCGGTGCTGTAGTTGACGCCGCCGTGCAGCCCAACGTTTCCAACCACGCCCAGCCAGTTCTTGGAAAGGGCTAGAAAAAAGCCGTAAGACTTTCGCTCATACCGTTCAAGGTCCTCGTCGTACGGCCCGGTCCCCTGCGAGTTAAACCCAATGGCGACAGCCGGGGTCGTCAACTCTTCGACCAGGCGCACGCGAAGCTGAAAGCCTACCTGATCGTTCACTTCGATGTCGGCGCGCTCCAGAACACGCTGCATCCCAAAAGAAACGCCCAACTGGATGCGTTGCTTGATTCCCAATCGAACCCCGGTGGCGATTGCACTCTCCGGTCCCAGGCGATTCTGAATAAGAAACTCGCCGTGGTTCAACAGACCGGCGGTCGGGCTGTCGATAACGTATAGCGGCTGTTCGAGCCCGGCCCGTGCCGGAGACGAAAATGCGGCAACGGCCAGAACGCAGGCGAAGAGTCCCAGTCGCACAACTACCTCCTCCCCGCAGGGACGAGTTTTATGTTCTCCGAACCTATCGATTTTGTCAGGGTTGACACGATCTCGTAGTCCAACTGCAATCCCTTCGACTTCGAGCGAATCACGTACTGACGGCGCCCAGCCTCTTTGATGTGGAAGAAGACCTTGGTATCGCCTTGATGGGCGTCGATCATTTGCTGCAAACGGTCAATGTCGGATTCGCCGGTATCGTCCAGGTTAATTGTAAAATGCACCTCTTTAGGCACTGGGAAATGATCTTCGTCGATAGATACGATCGAGTTCACAATAAGTTTCGCGTCACTTCCGCCGCGCGACGACACCTTTCCGCGCAACAGCAACACTGCATCTTCGACGACGTGTTGACGATGCTTCTCCAGCAAGTCCGAAAACACAATCACTTCGGCGGTTCCGTGGCGATCCTCCATAGTGACGAACGCCATAGGTTGACCCTTACGATCCAAGATAGTTTTAACCTGGGTCACCAGACCACCAAATGTTCGCTCCCGCCCGCCCGACTGTTCGCTCAGGTTGCGTGACGTAACGTTGCTCATCATCGCCAACAGGTCTTTAAAGCGTTCAAGCGGATGGCCGGTAAGAAAGAACCCGATCGCTTCGCGTTCGTTGTGCAGTTCTTCGCGGCGGGTCCATTCATCGCATTCCTGCATTGGCACCTGATCGCCGACTTCCGATTCGCCAAACAGGTTGGATTGACCGCGCTCGGCATCGCGTGCCCGCCGCTGTGCGCTTTCCAGGACGTTGTCGAGATTCATCATCTTCTGGGCTCGGTGCCCGGGCAGGTTGTCCATCGCTCCCGCCATGATCAAGCTCTCAAATCCGCGACGGTTGAGCGTACGCAAGTTAACCCTACAGGCAACATCTTCCAGCGACCGATACGCACCATCTAACTCGCGTGTGTCTACCAGGTGCTGCATCGCCGATGGGCCCACCCCCTTGATCGCACCCAAGCCGTAGCTAATTCCGCCGTCCTTGGCGCGAAACTCTACTTCGCTGCCGTTGACGTCGGGCGGAACGATTGGAATTTCCATTCGTTTAGCGTCGTCCATGAAGACGAGAATACGATCGGTGTTGTCGATTTCTGAAGTCATCGACGCCGCCATGAACTCGGCTGGATAGTTGGCCTTAAGATACGCGGTCTGAACCGAGATCATTGCGTACGCGGCGCTGTGCGATTTGTTGAAGCCGTACTGCGCGAACTTCTCCATCAAGCCAAAGATCTTCTCGGCGAGGGCCTTGGGGATATCGTTGTTTACCGCGCCTTCAATGAAAAGCTTCTTTTGCTCTTCCATGACGTCGGCTTGCTTTTTTCCCATAGCCTTGCGTAGCACGTCGGACTGCCCTAACGAAAACCCAGCCATCTGATTGGCGATCTGCATCACCTGTTCCTGGTAAAGGATTACGCCGTAGGTATCGCGCAAAATCGGCTCGAGCATCGGATGTTCGTAGCGGATTTCTTCGCGGCCGTGCTTGCAGTCAACGAAGTAGCTCACCATTCCGGAGTTGAGCGGCCCCGGGCGGTACAACGCGTTAACAGCGGTAACGTCGCTAAACACGGTCGGCTTTAGATTTCGCAAAAGCTCGCGCATGCCCGACGATTCCAACTGAAACACACCAACAGTGTTCCCCGACCGAAGCAACTCGTAGGTCTTTTCGTCGCTTAAAGGAATGTCGGCGATTTTCATTCTCACGCCGTAGTTCTGTTCGATCATCGCCAGACTCTTGGAGATAACCGTTAGCGTGCGCAGTCCGAGCACGTCTATCTTAAGCAGACCGATAATATCGATCGCTTTCATGTCGTACTGGGTAGTGATTTCGCCCTTGTTTGAGCGGAACAACGGAACGTGGTTGATTAGCGGCGTGGGCGTAATCACGATTCCTGCCGCGTGGGTCGACGCGTGGCGTGATATGCCTTCCAACGTCAGGCTAAGGTCGACCAGTCTTTCGTACTCCGAGCTACTCTTAACCAGCGTGTTGAGCTCGGGGATCTTTTCTAGCGAATCCTGAAGCGATGTTCCCGGCAGCGCGGGAATGAGTTTGCTAACCCGATCTACGTCGGCAAACGGGATGTTCAACACCCGCCCAACGTCCTTGACCGCCGCGCGCGCCGCCATCGTCCCAAAGGTTATGATCTGGCAAACGTTGTCGGCGCTATAGCGATCAATTACATACCGAATCACTTCATCACGTCGTTCAAAGCAAAAGTCGATGTCGATATCCGGCATGCTCACCCGCTCGGGGTTTAGCATCCGCTCGAAAAGCAGATTGTGTTCCAACGGATCGACATCGGTAATACCGACCGAGTATGTCACCAGGCTACCCGCAGCACTACCCCGTCCCGGACCAACGGGAATTTCCTGTTCCTTCGCGTAGTTAACGATGTCGCGGACGATCAGAAAGTAGCCGGGAAAGTCCATCTTCTGGATTACGCCTAGCTCAAAGTCCAGACGATCACGGATAGGATCGGTGACTTCACCGTAACGTTTAGTCGCGCCTTCGTAGGCCAGGTGGCGCAGATAATCGGCGTTGCTGGCGAAGCCTTCGGGCAACGGAAACTTGGGCAGAAAAAAACGACCCTCTTCCAGTTCGACGTTGCACTTTTCGGCAACCTCCAGCGTTCGCTCAACCGCGTGATGATGATTGGGAAAAAGCTGCTTCATTTCCTGCTCGGTCTTGAAATACAGCTCTTCGGACGAAAATCGAAAACGCCCAGGATCGTCGAGCGTGCTTCCGGTTTGCAAACACAGCAGCACTTCGTGCGCCTGCGAATCTTCTTTGCGCAAGTAGTGAACGTCGTTCGACGCGATCATCGGTATGCCGAGTTCGCTGTGCAGCTTGTCATAGATAGGCAACAAGTCGCGCTGAGCGTCGATACCGTGGTCTTGAATTTCCAAGTAGTAGTTGTCATGACCAAAGATATCGCGGTAGCGCTGCGTAGTTTCTTTGGCGCGCTCGTAGCCCTCATGCAGCGCGTGCTGCGCTACGGTTCCACGCAAACAGGCCGTGGTCCCGATTAATCCTTCGCTGTGCTCCTGCAGGACTTCAAAATCGATGCGCGGTTTGTAGTAAAAGCCCTCGGTAAACGCGATCGACGAGAGCTTGACCAGGTTGTGATAACCGGTGAGGTTTCTGGCCAAAAGAATCAGGTGATCGGTTTGCGACTTTTCGCCGGCGTGACGGGTGCGATCGTGACGGCTCCCGCGGGTGATGTACGCCTCCATACCCAGGATCGGTTTGATCCCGTGCTTTCGCGCCGCGCGATAAAAATGAATCATGCCGAACATGTTTCCGTGGTCGGTAAGGGCCACGGCTGGCATGTCGAGCTCGACCGCGCGTTTAACCAGCTTCTCGACTTTGATGCTTCCATCGAGAAGACTGAACTCGGAGTGAGCGTGAAGATGTACGAACTGACTTGGCATAAAAGCGACTCCGGGCGGCGCCTCGCGCCCGCTATCGCTTAGTTCAGGCGCGGGACGTCGATCGTAGTATCCAACTGGGTGCGGTTTCCAATTTGGTCATAGGCAACAATACTGATCGCTTGCTGGCCGATTATATTCTTGTCGTAGATTTGTATAAACCATTTTTTGTCGGTCCCGTCCCAACGCGCAATCTGTTTAATACCATTTAGATACGCACCACCGCGCTCGGGATCGAAGCCACTCCCGGTGTCTTCTATGGGTACGTGGATTTCGTTGCGCACAACTTTACCGCTGTGGCTTTGCCAACGCTTGACCACCGGACGCAGGATCGATGGCGGTTCGTTGTCGGAAAGCACGGCGTAAACACCGGGACGTTTCGCCGTGGTCGCGACCACATCGCGATGAACCACCGACGGGTAGTACTGCCACTCGAGCTTGCGCTCGTTAAGACGAAACACGGCGTGGTTGGGCGTTGCATCGGGAACAATAAAACGAATTTCCATGTCGCGCTCGAGCAGTGCAGAATAGGGCCCGATCAGTACCGGCCAGTTGTGTCGAACTAATTGGCCCATCACCAAATCTTGTCCCCGTCCCGACCAGGGAGCTGCAAACACAACCTTGTCCGCGGCGAACGTCCGCTCGCCAAAAATCACTTCCAGGTTAAGCGCGGCGAATGGAACGCTCCGGGGTTGGCCGGCCCGAACCCCCACGATGTAAAGAGACGTCGACTTGCCAGCTTCGTAGGGCTGAAAACTCACTTCGTATGGCCCGTCCTCCCAATGCTCGAACCCGCTGGCGCCCGCAGACCGTGGCGAACTACCGTCGACAACAAAGTCCGACTGAATCTCCACCCAGCCGTCCTGGGCCGCCACTCCGGGTATCGCCCCCAGAAACGGTCGGTGACTTCCCTTAACGTTGTCGGCGTCATCGGTCAGGGTCAGATCCAAATCACTACGGTTGCCGGCGCGATCCCACGCAGTAACCGTTACGGCGACCGGCGCTCGCAACCAACTGTCGCGCACATCAAGACCCGACCATTCGCCGCCCGGTCTTTGAAAGAGATGAAAGAAATAGTCTTTGTCCAGCCGAACCCGGGCAACGTCGTAGATCCAGTCCACCCGGTCGGTCGTGGTAAAGTCAGTCTGATCAAAGCGAAGATCAACCAGCAGTTCGTCACCCTGGCGTAATTGCAGTCGTGCTGGCGCCAACCGACCAGAGTTTTCGTCGATGCGATCGAACACCTCAACCGCCAGACCGACGGCCCCGGTGACGTTGCTAACCTCAGCACGGTACCGGCCCGGGCCCGTCGATTCCACGCGAACCCATCGCGGCTGAACGCCGCCGCCAATTCGAGCCTCGACGTCGCGCGGAACCAGCGCTATGCGTCGAAACTCCGGAGGCGTGGGATCGGGCAGTCCAAACCCATGTGCGAACGGATCCAGGGGACGCTGCCCCGGATCACGAATCTCAAAGTGAAGATGCGGATCGGTGGTACCAGTCCGTCCGGAGTACGCAATCACATCGCCGCGTTTGACCGTAAACCGCGTCTGGGGAAGGCGAAAATCGATTTTGTAGGTTCCGCGGCGTTGTTGCTGCGCCAGCAACTCAGCCTCAATTTCCGGTGCAAACTCGGAGAGGTGGGCGTACACACAGGTTTCACCTGTGTTAAGCCGAAGGTACAATGCCTTCCCATAACCGCCGGACGACGCCCGAACCCGCTCAATGTACCCATCGGCGACGGCCACACAGGGAATACCCTCGGCGCCAAAGCTACGGACATCGATCCCCGCATGGAAGTGCCCCAACCGGTACTCACAGAAGTTAGACGACACCCCCTTCTGTCCCACCGTCGGCCAAAGCAGTTCTTTCGCAGTTTTGCCCTCGGTCGGCGCCGGCGGCGCGGTAACCGCTAGCGCAACGGCAAGTGCAACCAAAGGCAGCACAAGGTGTTGAACAGATAGGTGCGACTGCTTCATGCGGGCAATCTAGCATCGCAGTACCCGAGTGTCAAAGGGGCCGCCACTAGCCTGGCGTCCATGGCCCGTAACTTATTGTGTTTAGATATGTTAGACAGGCTTGGGGGCTAATCGCACCAACGCGCCACGTCGTTGCGCCTTGATGCTAACTTATGCTATTGTTGGTGCTTAACTTCATTTTCGCCAAACATTGTGTGCTGGCAGACAACGTCTTGCCGGTGGATTTGCCAGGAGTTTGATGCTTTATGATGCAGCAGATGCGTGAGAACACGAAGATCATCCTGTGGATCGTCGTGGTCGCATTCGTCATCACTATTTTTGCGGTTTGGGGACTCGACCTTCAGGGCGGAGGGATGAGCGGGACCGGTACAACCAATGTCATCGGCAAGGTTAACGGCGTTTCCATAACGGGGCAGCAGTACAACGCCATGTACCAGCAACTTGCCGCCCAGTACCGCAACCAGTCGCCGGACGGAACCATCGGTGCACAACTTCAGGACGCTATTTCTGCGCAAACCTGGGACAATCTGGTGTTGGGAATCCTTACCAGCCAAAAGATTGAAGAGTTGAACATCACTGCGACCGACCAGGAAGTTGTCGACTTTCTTACCAATACGCCACCGCCCGAAGCGCAACGCTACTTTGTTAATGAACAAGGTCAGTTTGACTATCAGGCTTACCTGACCGCGCTGCGCAATCCCGAGAACGATTGGACGTCGTTCGAACAACTCGCCCGTCAGCGAATCCCCATGTTCAAGCTTAACCAGTACCTCGCTTCGCAGGTTCACGTTAGTGACACCGAAGTACGACAGCGTTACGAGGCGAGCAACGTGACCATGGAAGTCGCATACGTGGAGTTCCCCATCGCGTCGGAAGACCTGGGTGATTGGACGCCGGGCGAAGACGACATCACCACGTATTACGACAACCACATCGACGAGTACATGGAGGGCGAGAAAGCATCGATCGAGTTTCTGCAAATTCCGCTGGAAGCCTCGGCTCAGGATATTGAAGACGTAGAACTAACCGCCGCCGATATCCACAAAGAGATTGTCGAACGGGGTGAAGACTTTGGTGAAACCGCGAAGATTTATTCCGAACTTCCCACCGCGCAAGTCGGCGGCGAAACCGGGCTAATCACCCGCACCATGCGTGATACCGCCATTATGGACGCGGTTGCAAGCATGACGCCGGGCCAGGTTAGCGCACCGATCAGCGTGGAAAACGGCGTCTACATTGTTAAGTTGATCGATAAAGCGGTCGAAGACGACGTCCAGAAGTTCAACATCGGCGAGATCTTTATTGGATTCTCCCCCAGCGGCATCACCACCGATTCACTTCACACGTTGGCAAACGAGGTGCAAGCAGCAGCAAAGGCGGATGGGCTGGAAGTTGCCGCCGAACGGTTCGGCCTCGATATGAAGTCGTCGATGCCGTTCCTACAAAACTTTCCCATAGGCGCCCTGGGATTCGTGCCCAGTATTTCGCGCTTCGCATTCGCCAACGAACCGGGAACCATCAGCGGTGTTCTGCGCAATGACGACAACTACTTTGTCGTCCGGGTCAAAGACCGCCTTGCCGATGCGCCGCGACCGCTTGACGCGGTCCGTGGCCAGGTTGAGTTTGCACTGCGTTATGAACGCCAGAAAAACCTGGCAAGCCGCAAAGCGACGGCGTTTCGTACTGCGGTCAGCACGACAAGCTGGGACGACGCAGTAAAGAAGTACGGCTACCAGGCAAATAAACCGGCACCGTTTAAAGCCAACGAGCGTGCCGGAAGTGTCGCAGCCAACTCGCCATTCATGTTTGCCTTGCTGAATACCGAGACCAGTCGTATCACGCCGCCCATTGAATCGGGCGGCAACCTGTACGTCGCACAGGTCATCGCACGCGAACCGATCGACGAGGAGCACTTCAAGACCGAAGCTCCTGCGATTCACGCGCAGATCACTTCGACCAAAACCCAGGAGTTCATGACCTTCTGGTACGACCAACTGCTTGCGTCGGCCGATGTGCAAGACAACCGCGACCAACTGCAGATTCAGTAAAACACCAGCATCGCGTTCACAAAAAAAGCGCCCGATTCCGGGCGCTTTTTTTTAGCGTTGCGTCTTTGGCGATGCTAGGGTTTTCGTTCTTCGCCTTTCAGGTCGTCGATGTTCGACTCCAACTCGTCGCGGGCATCCCGCGACGCCGTTCGAAATTTACGAATCGACCGACCAATAGCTTCGGCGACTTCGGGCAACTTACGCGGCCCGAAAACCAACAAAATAATCGCGAATATTATGACAAGTTCTTGCCAACCAGGCGTAACCAGGGCAAACACTACAAGCTCCTTACTCGTCTACCAGAACCAACGTAACAGTAATATCATAGCAAAAAGCCCGATAACACCCATTAAATTTACGCTCAGAGAGAACCCAACCGTAAACCCAAAGACCACTAAATCGACGTGATGGGGCCCGAAATGGTAGTCCAGCGAGTTTACAAACACGTCGCGAATGACTTTGCCCTCCGGCAGAACCAGCCCTACCACCTCGCCTAGTACGGTCCCGACGACGATTCCCAAGAACAGAATCAGCGCGATGGTACCAACAGATCGTCTACGTGCGGCCATGGATGCTCCTAGCGGCGGTCAAAATCTACCCGAAGTAATTCGTAGTCGGCGCCCAGAATCAGCGTCGCGTCTTCCAACGCATCCGGCTGGATCTGCTCGATAACGTTCGCGCATCCCAGTGCCTCTGCCAGCGCATCCACGTCCAACCCCCGTTTGCGAGCGATCAACACCGAGTTCTGGTAGTCAAAGCTGTCCGCATTTGAGGCTTCGATAACGTCGATTCCTTTGCTGAGCAAACCTTTTTTGGCGGCGTTGGCCAGACCAGCTTGCCCGGTTCCGTTTAGCACCGCCACGCGGAAGCGGCCGTCCCCGGCATCACTGGTGGTATTGCGAATGAAGAATCCTGACGTGATACTCGCGGCACACATAACCATTACAATGCCGCTTAGCCCAACCAGAAGCTTTTGCCCCCAAGTGGCTTTGCGTTGGGTTCGCCGACGCGAACGCCGCTTGGCTTTGCTTTTGGCTTTGGTCTTGCGTTTCGCTGCCATAACTACTTCTCCACTTTCAGGGCTTCGCGAAGCTTTGTGTACGTGTCACCGAGATCCTCGGAAACCACCCTCGTCTCTCCGACCGATGCCATAAAATTAGTGTCGCCTTGCCAGCGAGGAACCAAATGAACGTGCAGGTGTCCAACCACTCCGGCGCCAGCACTTCGCCCCAAATTAACCCCAACGTTGATCCCGTCGGGATCGTAGGCTTGTTTCACCGCCGCCTCCGCCGCCGCTAACCAGTTAACCATTTCCGCGCGCTCGGCCGCGCTCAGGTCGCCGACCGTTCCAACATGGCGATTGGCTACCACCATGACATGTCCCGTCGTGTACGGGTACCGATTAAGGATTAGATACCAATCCTCTCCCCGCGCCAACACAAAGTTCTCGGGGTCACGGTCTTCGTCGCGGATGCCGCAGAACAGGCATCCCTCACGGGGATCGGACTTGGCAGCGTTCATGATGTATTTCGCGCGCCAGGGGGCGTAGAGACGACTCACCGGCCCAAATCCTCCATGTAGCTTTCAACCTGTTCGAGTTCTTCGACGGTGTTGACCCCGGCTACTTCGCGGTTATCGGGGACACACCACGCGCGTACCGGTTTGCCGGCTTCGCGAATCAGCTCAATGGCGTCGGTAACATAGAACTCGTTTTGTGCGTTGTCGCTGTCCAGATTATTCAGCGCGGCAAACAACGACTTGCAGTCAAAACAAAACAGTCCGGAGTTGATTTCGGAAATTTGCTTTTCCACGTCGCTGGCATCTTTGTGCTCGACGATTCGCAGCAGGCTGTCGTCATCTGCCCGGACGATACGGCCATACCCGGTGGCGTCGTCCATGTCGGCGGTCATAACAGTTGCGGCCGCGCCTTCCTTCGCGTGAAACTCAAGGAACGCTTGCAATGTTTCGACACGCAAACATGGCACGTCACCATTAAGCACCACAACGGTTCCGTCGAAGTCACCCAGCAGAACTTCTGCTTGCTGCACCGCATGCCCGGTTCCAAGTTGTTCTTCCTGCATGGCGAACTCAGCGTCGGTATTGACAAGCGCGGTACGCACCCGCTCGTGCTGATAACCCACGACGGCGATTACGCGCTCCGCGCCAGCAGCGGTTACCATCCTGACGACATGTGCGACCATCGGTTGGCCATGAACCGGATGAAGCACCTTGGGCAAGTCTGACTTCATTCGAGTACCCTTACCCGCAGCCAAGATTACAGCGGCAAACCCCATCTAAAACATCGTCTCCATTGGTGTAACTGCTTTGTCGGTAACGTCAAACACGGCGTTGTCGATCAGCCGGGTCGATCCTACGTGCGCCGCGACGGCGAGTATAACGCGCCCGTCGCTACCGTCCCAAAGGGAAAGATCGTCAACCCGCCGGAACTCGCAGTATTCCAGATGATCCGCTCCCGCGGCCACCACGCGGGTGGCAGTGGTTTGCGCTCGCGCGGCCCAGGCCGCCCGGTCGCCAGAAGGGCGATCTCCCAAAGACTCCGCTGCCGCGGCCAGACCTGCTGCCAGGCTGCGGGCACGTTGGCGCTCGTCGGTATCGAGATAGGCGTTTCGGGAACTAAGCGCAAGTCCATCGTCCTCGCGTACGATTGGACACAACCGTAGCGTCACCGGCAGGTGAAGTTCCGCGACCATTTGCCGGAGGATCAGCGCCTGCTGAGCGTCCTTCTGCCCGAACACCGCAACATCGGGTTGAACAATATTAAATAGTTTGGCCACCACCGTTGCTACGCCCCGGAAATGCCCCGGACGACTGGCCCCGCACAACGCGTTGTCTAAGCCACTAACATCCACCCAGGTAGCGGGTTCACGAGGGTACATTTCCGCAGCCGTCGGATGAAACAAGGCCCCAGCGCCCCATTGCTGCAAGAGTTCACCGTCGCGTTCGATGGGGCGCGGGTAACGGTCGAGGTCTTCGGAGGGTCCAAACTGGGTGGGGTTCACGAATATGCTCACCACGGTGTCCGATTGCGGCTCGCTATTAGCAACCTTTACGCACGCGCCATGCCCTGCGTGCAAAGCACCCATCGTAGGCACAAAGGAAACCCGGCGACCCTGCGCGCGGCGGCCGGCAACCCACCGCCGCACACCGGCGATATCTTCTATGGTGATCATGTTCAGGAGTAGCTGTGGTCGTCGTCGGGAAAGCTTCCGGCGCGAACGTCGGCAATGTAGTCGCTAACGGCAGACTGAATCTGCGCACCAATGTCGGCATAGCGTTTTACAAACTTCGGCGAAAAACCGTCAGACATTCCCAGTATGTCGTTCACAACCAGCACTTGCCCATCGCATTCGGGGCCGGCACCGATACCGATCGTCGGAATAGAAACCTCGGCGGTTATCGTTCGCGCCAGGTCGCTGGGCATTCCTTCCAGAACCATCCCAAAACATCCAGCCGACTCCAGATACTTGGCTTCGGCCAGCAATCGGTCGGCTTCTTCTTCGGTCTTGCCTTGCACTTTGAAGCCGCCCATACGGTGATACGACTGCGGGGTCAGTCCGATGTGTCCCATTAGCGGAATATCGGCGGCGATTATGGCTTCCACCATCGGCGCTACGCGACGGCCGCCTTCAAGCTTGACCGCTTCGGCGCCGCCCTCCTTTAGCAAACGACCGGCATTACGCACGGCGTCATCAACGCTCGCCTGATAACTCATAAACGGGAGATCGCCCACGACCATCGCTTTGGGATCGGCGGCAGAAACGCCGCGGAGGTGATGTACAATATCGTCGACCGTCACTGGAACCGTCGTATCGTGTCCCAACACCACCATCCCCAGGCTGTCGCCTACCAGCATCATGTCCACGCCGGCCCGATCTTCGAGCAGCGCGGTCTGAAAGTCGTACGCGGTTAGCATTACGATTTTCTCGCCCTTCTTTTTCATCGCTCGAAGGGTGTGAACGTTCACTTTCTTGCGTTCGCTCATCGCGACTCCCAGGACGGAATGTAGAACTCGGTGTTCCGCACCGGCTCGGTCAAACGCGAGACCAGATCCACAAAGTGCCGCTCGTCGTTAACAAAATCCATCGCATCGGTGTTGACCACCAACAATGGCCCGGCGCTGTAGTTAAAGAAATAATGATTGAACGCGTCGTTCAAGGCCGAAAGGTAGCTACGGGAGATTCCCCGCTCGAACATCTTTCCCCGCAGCTGGATGCGGTCAAACAATACCTCGCTGGATGCTTGCAGGTAGATCACTAAGTTCGGCGGAACCAGTTTGGCTTTCAGTTCACTCGCGATGCGCTCGTATAACGCAAGCTCGTCGTCACCCAGGTTGACATGGGCAAAAATGCGGTCACGGTCGAACACATAGTCAAGCACCGTAAGGTCGGCGAATAAGTCCTGCTGCGCCAACTCCAACTGTTGAGTGAAGCGGTTCATTAAGAATACGAGCTGGGTCTGAAACGCGAAATTGCCCGAGTCCGAATAGAAGCGCTCCAAGAACGGATTGTCGTCAACCCGCTCTTCGATGAGATGCCCGCCGAGACGCCTGGTGACCAGTCGCGCTAGCGACGACTTTCCCACACCAATGTTGCCTTCGATAGCAATCGTGGAGTAACCCAACTTGAGTATCCGACGCTTTAGCTCTCCGTACGCGGCTTCGCTCATACCCAACTCCTGTGTCCCCAACGACGTCGACTAACGGCGCGAACCTCATCACGACCCGCGGTGCTATCCAACATGGTGTTAATGTGCCGATCGTGCCGGGGACAAACAAAACCCGGACTAATCTCGCGCAACGGAACCGTCACAAAGTTGCGCTGGTGGTATCGTGGATGCGGAATTGTCAGTGTTTCGTCATCAACAATGACGTCGCCGTAGGCAATAATGTCGACGTCAAGCTCGCGCGGTTCGAGATGCCCGCTTGTGCGTCCCGCTTCGCGCTGCACGCGTTGAGTGTGCGCCAGTATCTCGTGTGGTGCCTGATCGCAGCGGAAAGAAGCTACCGCGTTTATAAAAGAAGGCCCGGTTGTTCCAACCGGGTCGGTTTCGTACAGCGATGACAGCCGAACCAGGGGCCCGATGCGGCGGGACAGAACCGTCACCGCCTCCAGTACGTGGGATTCGCGGGCGCCCAGATTGGCGCCAAATGCCAGGTAACACAGCGAACTCACGGGATTGGATTCTCGCGGCTAAGCGCGATCTCAATGTGGGTGAGATTGTTCGGAAACGGCAGGCTCAGCTTCCGCAGTCGAATATCGACGCGATGGACGGTCGGAAAATCAAGAATGCGGTTCGCGATCTCCTCGCCCAATGACTCGAGCAAACGGAACGTCTTCCCCGTCCCGACCACCTCCATCACCCGACTGTAAATGGACTCGTAGTTGATGGTGTCCTGCAACTGATCGCTCTCTGCAGCCGCCGACAGATCGGTTTCGATGTCCAGATCAATCTGGATTTTCTGCCCCACCTCGCGTTCGGCGGGCGAAACGCCGTAGAAGCCGAAAATCGTGATGTCTTTGAGCCGGATGTGATCGGCCACGCAGTGCTCCTTGAAGTTGGTTGACGCCCGTACTCTACCACAGCGCCTACATCTGGAAAAGCCGAAGGTTATACGCAAAAAAACGGACCCCGCCAGTGACAGGGCCCGTTCCTGAATGCTTGGGTCGCGCTTTACGGCAGAATCGGCGAAACATCCAAGGTCACAACCTTGGGCGTGGTACCTTCGAACGTTAGCGCTATGAATTCGTTGGAACTGTTGATGACGCCGCGAACGTCCATCACGCCGCGATACGACGACACCTGGCCGGTAGAGATGGCCGAAGTGAGTACCAACGGAGCGGTCAGCGACGTTCCGGCCGAGCGATCGAAGAACTCAAACCAGTTGTTTTGCGACCGCCGCAAGCGCCAAATAAAGTAACTGCGATTGGGAGCCCACACGATGTCTTCGAGCTGGTCAGACCCGGGCGCGGCATAGATTTCCGTGGGCGCGCCGCCCGCTTGTCCAACAACGTAGAGAAAACCGCCGGTGCTGACGGCGAGTTCGGCGCCGTCGGGTGACCACACGATATCCTGAATGCTGCCTCCATCAAGTCCTAGAATTTCCTGTGAGGTTCCACCCGCGAGGGTAAGCGTCATCAAATGCAAGTTTCCTTGCGAATCGACAAACGCCATAATGGGATCCACCGGGTTCCAGGTATGGGTCGGACGCTCGAGCGTCAGATCAGCCGCTCCGCTCGAAACAATCCCGCCAGTTGTAGAAAGTTTCGCTGTGTTTGCCTGTATAGTGTCGACAACACCGCCAGCAAACGGCAAACCGTACCATTCCCATGCGCCGCGGGATTGGCGGTCGGATAGAAATACAACCCAGTTTCCATCAGGCGAGAATGAGGGAAAGAAGTTGCGGCGCTCGCCGCCGTGGGTACCGGTCGCGCGCACTCGATTGCGAGTCGCGACATCCTGAATCCAAACGTCAAACGTATCGGTGTTCCCCAGCGTCGGATCCGGCAGAAATGAACCGTAAGTTATATACGCATCGTCGGGACTAAACTGCGGGTACCAGAACTCCTGCTTGCGCACGCCAGGCGCCTTGTCGTCGGCCATGAGGGTTTCGGTTCCGGCTCCGGTGTCGGTTATGAAAACCTCAAGCGGCGGTTCAATCGACTGCACCGCAAATGCGAGAAACATGAACGCAAACTGACTCAAGTCACTGGCCGCACTAAACGCGAATCCCTCGAGTCCGCCCCCAGCGACAACCTCGGTAGACGAACCGCCCGAGTATTCGTAAAGTTCCCAGCCATCAAGGTTGGGGTTGTCGATCGCCAATGTAGAACGCAGGTAGTAGAAATCACTGCCGTTTGGTTGTAGGTAAATCTGTCCCGCCGCAGACGACACTAACTCCGTCGTTCCCGACACAAACACGGTGCGCGACGCGTTAACCGAGTTAACCGAATTGGTTGCGATGACGCTAACGGTTTGCAAACTTACCGTCGCCGGGGCTACCCATCGAACCGACAGTTCGTTTGATTCCAAAAACGTTCCGCCACTAGCCGACCACGTTACGGTTGGGGCGCTTCCGCCCGGCGCCGCCGCGCTCAACACCACGGTGAGGTTAATGGTGTCGCCCGGTGCGGGTGCCTTCGGGTTGACAATCACCGACACCAACGAGATCCGACTATCAGCGCCCTCGTCGTCTGGATCCACCGGATCGTCCTCGCAGCCAACAACGGCCAGCGCCATCGCCAGTACCGCAATGAGTGTCCAAAGGAATCGGTGAGACTGCCGCGTCTTAAACAAGAAAAACCTCCAGCCGGGCGCTTTTTCCAGGCGCCAACAAACGATCATCTAAGAATGTGTTCCTGAATCTTAACAGGTGGGGATTGGAGGTACGATAATCGGTTAACCCTGTCCATATCAAGGGTTTTTTGGCCTTGGGCAAACACCTGGCGGCATGCCACCCCGCTGCGCAGCGACGTCCCGAACCCGGCGCGGCGCGCAAAAGAAAGCGCGCCACACACTTTCGTATGTGGCGCGCCCATAGCGACTTGCGCTAATTCGGAGGCTGGGCTAGTACATACCGCCCATGCCGCCCATGCCACCGCCGGGAGCTGCCGGAGCAGCCGGTTCCGGCTCGGGGATGTCGGTGACGACAACCTCGGTGGTCAGCAGCAGCGCTGCAACGCTTGCAGCGTTTTGAAGCGCCGAACGCGTCACTTTAGTCGGGTCAACGATACCGGACTTGATCATATCGACGTATTCGCCGGTGGCCGCGTCGTAACCCTTGCCCTGCGGGCTTTTGAGGATTTCCTGAACGATCAAGGAACCTTCGGCACCAGCGTTGGTCGCCACCTGGCGAACCGGCGCTTCCAGCGCGCGACGGATGATGTCAACGCCAACACCGACGTCGCCTTTTTCCTTAACCTTGTCGAGCGCGGTAATCGCACGCAGCAGGGTGATACCACCACCCGGGACGATTCCCTCTTCGACCGCCGCGCGCGTCGCCGCCAGGGCGTCTTCCACGCGAGCTTTCTTTTCTTTCATTTCAACTTCGGTGGCTGCACCGACATTGATCACCGCAACGCCGCCGGCCAGTTTGGCCAGACGCTCTTGCAGTTTTTCTTTGTCGTAGTCCGAAGTCGTGTCTTCGATCTGACGCTTGATCTGACCGATACGCGTCTTAATGTCGGCCTGCTTGCCGCCACCTTCGACGATCGTGGTGTTGTCTTTGTCGATGGTAATGCGCTTGGCTTTACCCAGATCGGCCACGGTCGCGTTTTCGAGTTTAAAGCCAGCCTCTTCGGCGATAACCCGGCCGCCGGTGAGTACCGCGAGGTCTTCGAGCATCGCCTTGCGACGATCGCCAAAGCCCGGCGCTTTTACTGCGGCGACGTTGAGGGTACCGCGCAGCTTGTTCACAACCAGAGTGGCAAGCGCTTCGCCTTCGACGTCTTCGGCAATGATCACCAGCGGACGACCCAACTGGGCGACTTTCTCCAGAACCGGGAGCAGGTCTTTCATCGACGAGATCTTTTTGTCGTGAATGAGAATCACGGCGTCGTCAATGATGCACTCCATGCGCTCGGGATCGGTGACGAAATACGGCGAGAGGTAACCGCGGTCGAACTGCATACCTTCGACAACGTCGAGAGTGGTGTCCATGCCGCGAGCTTCTTCAACCGTGATAACGCCGTCCTGACCAACCTTCTCCATCGCGTCGGCAATCAGGTTACCGATTTCCGGGTCGTTGTTGGCGGAGATGGTGGCAACGCTTGCCACTTCGTCACGAGTCTTGATTTTTTTGCTGCGCGCACGAATGTCTTCGACGACAACATCAACCGCTTTTTGAATACCACGCTTGATGTACATCGGGTTCGCGCCCGCGGTAACGTTCTTAATACCTTCGGCGATGATCGCCTGCGCTAGAACCGTCGCAGTGGTGGTTCCGTCGCCCGCCACATCGTTGGTCTTGGTGGCGACTTCTTTAACCATTTGCGCGCCGAGGTTTTCGTACGGATCTTCGAGTTCGATTTCCTTAGCGATGGTGACACCGTCGTTGGTGACCGTCGGGCTACCGAATTTCTTGTCGAGCACGACGTTGCGGCCGCGCGGACCCAGCGTGGTCTTCACCGCGTTGGCGAGTTTGTCCACGCCGGCCTTCAGCTTCTCGCGAGCGTCGGCATCATAGATGATTTGCTTAGCCATGATGGCTCCTTAAAGTAATTGAGATGACGTGACGTTGATTAAACGATGGCGATGATGTCGCTCTCTTTGACAACGAGAAGCTCGCTGTCGTCGACTTTGATCTCGGTGGCAACGTACTTACCGAAGAGCACGCGATCACCTTTTTTGACTTCCGGGGTCACCCGGTCGCCGGATTCCGTAAGGCGCCCTTTGCCAACCGCAACCACTTCCCCCTCCTGGGGCTTTTCCTTAGCCGTGTCCGGGATGATGATCCCGCCTTTCACGGTCTCCGTCTGATCGAGCGGCTTGATGATCACTCGATCGTGCAACGGCGTGATTTTCATTGAGTTATCCTCCTTGAAGGATTCGATGGGTTATAATTAGCACTCTCCGTGCGGGACTGCTAAACGCGACTAAGATAGACCGCCGCGAGTCGTTTTTCAAGTAAAAAACGGGATCCGACTGTTAAATTTTGTGAATGGTGGCGGTCGCGCGCGCGACAACGGAACTCTAGCTGTTGTCTCGACTTACCAGTGCGGACACCAGGGCTGCGGCGCCGATCATGACCAGGTGCGGCGTGTGCTGCCAGGTGGAAGGAAAATGCGGTGCCAGGACGGGGGCGCCGCCTCCGGTGATGACCTTTCGGGGACGACTGCCGCTAGTGGCTTCCAGCCAGCGAACGGCCTCTTTGATGGCGCCGACGGCGCCGACGCTGGCACCTAGTACCATCGCCGTCTGGGTAATATCAAATGTGTCGGGAAATGCCTCGGTAACGCGGCGGTAGTCGATGCGCGGTAATTGCGTCGCGTAGTCGTTGAGTGCCCGCAGACCAATCTCTGGCCCCGGCATGATGACGCCGCCCAGGTAG
This sequence comes from uncultured bacterium, assembly GCA_964588695.1. Taxonomy (GTDB): domain Bacteria; phylum Krumholzibacteriota; class Krumholzibacteriia; order WVZY01; family JAKEHA01; genus CAZPQK01. The sequence continues at coordinate 135,822 of CAZPQK010000005.1, read as the reverse complement.
GCCCCGTCACGAACCAGATCAACGGTAATCGCGCTTCCGACATCGATGACCACGGCGCTTTTCTTTCGCCCGGTGATCACTGCCGCGGCTGCGCATAGTCGGTCGAGCCCAACCAGCGACGGCGTTGGAACGGCGAGTTCGAAAGGAAACGGCATTTCGTGAGAGATCAGCGTGGGCTCGACATCGGTTTCCGAGCGCACGGCTTCTATCGCACGATTGGTAAGCGCTGGAACTACCGAAACAATCGCTGCACCGCTGAGACTGAGCACCGCGCTACTCACCCGCTTGACCGCCAGTTCCAGGGCCGCGTCGCCGGTTAGCTGCAGGTGAGGAAGAGACTCATGACTCAACACCCGATCGCCATCAACGACCGCCAACTTAACCGCGCTGTTTCCAATGTCGACGCTTAGTATCATGTTGTTCCCGTAAGAGTTTCGTTGCGGAGTAAGCGAGCCTCGCCGCTTTCTAATGTCACGCGAAGTGCGCCGTCGGCTTGCACCGAGTCAACTGTTGCCGTAAACGCCTCACCGCCGACACCGACGGTCACTTGTTTACCGGCAATCACCAGTCGATCGTTAAAGTTATCGACAAACGGCCGGAACCCTTCCCGGCGGTAGCGATCATAGTACGACTCGATCGTTCCCAACACGTCCGCCAACAAGCCCGCGCGATCGAATAGTGCCTCGGTTATCGTCAAGCACGACGCGGCCGTCTCGCGCAGCGCAGCGGGAAAGTCTTCCCGCTCACTTTGCACGTTGATTCCCACGCCCATCACCACGAAACGGCTGGTGGCGTGGCTTACACTTCCCTCTGCAAGAATACCGCCAAGCTTCCGATTGCCTAGCATTACGTCGTTTGGCCATTTGACGCCAACATCCTGATCGAGATTCTTGGTTAGCGCGACCGACACCGCCAACGCAACGGCGAGTGATGCGGTCAAGACTTCGCTCGGTTCGCCTGGCGGTCGCAGGATAACGCTAAACAGTAGATCCTTGCCTCGCGGGCTATGCCAGGTGTGGTCGCTACGCCCCTTGCCGGCAGACTGAAAGTCGGTCACCACCAGCGTGCCTTCCGGCTCTCCCTCGCGGGCGAGATCTAGCGCGACGCGGTTGGTCGAATCGACTTCGGGAAAATAGTAGATCCGCTGCCCGATGGTGTGGGTGAACAGATACTGACGAATCTCGCTGGGCAGGACGGAACTTGCCGGCTGAGTCACGACGTCGGCTTTCGTTTGGGTCGACGCACTAACTCGCCGTTGCAATTCGGGCAGATGTGCTTCATAGCTTCGGTACAGTCGACACAAAACGTACATTCGTGCGAACAAATCATCGCGTCACCGTTGGGTTCGAGTTGACGATGACATCGTTCGCATTGACTTCGCATTTCCAGTGACACGCTACTGACTCCCAAAAGGTTTCGTCGCTCGCACCCCGACCCGGGCCAGCGATGCGGCGATAACGCCAATTACTCCGCACATGACCCATAGTAAATCAGGGTTCCGCGCAAACGTCCACGTACCAACAACCGGCCCAATAACATTCCCCACTCCCCACATCATGACCCACGCGCCATGGTAACGTCCACGCGCGTCGTCGGGCGCGACGTCCGAAACGTATGCGGCACAGGTGGGGGCGACAATCATTTCGCCCACGGTCCATATCGCGACCGACGCAATTAACATGGCGAGCCCCCACGGCGCTCCCGTCAACGCGAACCCCGCACCTACAATCAGATAACCCCAGATGATTACCCGACGCGGACTAAACCGACCAGTCCACTTGGTTAGCGGCAACTCCATCAACAGAATCATAAAACCGTTCACCGCCATCAACATGCCGTAGATTTTTGGAGACCATCCGTTCGCGGTGACTTGCAACGGAATTGTCGAAAACGCCTGCATGAACAATAGCGATGCACTCAGCGCGGCCCCAAGGAAGAACAAAAAGTACCGATCGGCAAGCACGCGCGACCAGCCCGCGGTTTTGTGTGTGGTCACACCGACCACGCGATTTGCCAGCAGCAACGACGCGACGATTGCAAAACCAACGGATGTAATGGCGTCGGCATAGAACAGTAGTTTAAACGATCGCTCGGCGAGTATGCCCCCAACCGCAGGTCCGGCGCCCGTGCCCAGGTTGATTGCGAGGCGGTACACCGCGAACGCGGTTAATCGCTGGCGACCTTCGGTGACATCGGTCAACAGCGCACTAGCCGCAGGGCGATACATTTCGGCCGTAAACCCGGTGGCGGCGGCAAGGCCGACGATTACCAAAAACCCGGTCGCGTGGGCCATCGCCAGCAACGACGCCGCCGACGCGAGCATCGACAACACAATCGTGTTCCGACGGCCAAACCGATCGGCCAACGTGCCCCCAACCCCTGCTGCGAATACCGACCCCAGCCCGTAGGCCCCGATGGCCAATCCGGCCTGAGCCTCGCCGAAACCGGCGTCGGTCAGGTACAGCACCAGAAACACCAAAACGAAGCTACCAAAACGATTTAGCAACGTTCCGGCAAACAGAATCCAAGCCTGGCGCGGCAGTTCGCGTATGTCTCGGTACAAACTCAAAAAAAAGTCCTACCCCGTGATCGCCCAAGGGCAAAAACCCGGCGTTATCCCATGAGGCTCAATACGCCCAAGGAGGTCGATCATGAAAGCCCAAATTCAAATAATTTGCGCGGCGCTAATCGCCGCCCTGGTGTTCGCCGGTTGCGAAAGCAATCAGGTGGAGGACACCGCCGACACCACTCCGCCGGTTTCGCCGACGGAGATCAATGACTTTGTCAATACCCTCCCCGATTGGGAAGTCCCGAGCGATGTGGAAGAACCACCGCTGCCGATGGAAGACGAGGAATCGCTGGAGGACTCACAGTACTACAGGTGCGAGGTTATTGAATACGACTTGAAGAAAAACTTCTCGAGTATTCTCGCAGTGGGAGCCAACGCCACCGCGCTTAAGCCGGGCATGCTAGTGCAGGGGCGAGGAGTCCGCGACGGTTCGCTGTCCACCATCGGGCTGCGTCGCTCTCCCCTGGAGATTTCGATCAACCTCGCGCTCGACGATCCGTCGCGCCGGGTGGAGGCGCCGAACAGTGCGTCGATCCAGGACGCCATCGCCGCATTGCAACGCGCGGCCGACACGCGTCTGGGCAACCTCGATGTAGTGCCCGCAAACATGACGTTTGTTAACGAGATCGCACATTCTTTTGAACAATCGATGATGAACGCCGGTTTCTCGCTCAGCTACAGCGCTGTGTTTGCAAGTGGATCGGTAAGCGGGGCGTTCAGCCAAACGTCAAGCGTGCGCTCTCACTCCGTCATGGTTCGTCTGATGCAGCCCATGTACACAATTTCATTCGCCGACGACGCCATCGCCGAGCCTTCGATGTTCTTTGCCAACGACGTTACCGAAGCCGAGTTTGACCGGCAGCGTGAGTTAGGAACAATGGGCGCCGGCAACCAGCCGTGCTACGTGCAGTCGGTGACCTACGGTCGGATGGTCGTGTACACGATGACGTCAACCGAAGTGCAAAGCGCCAGCGAGCTGCAGGCCGCCCTGGACGCCTCGTATGGCTTCTGGTCGGGTAGCGGCTCGATTAGCGATCAACAACAGTCGATCGTGTCGAACTCGATCGTGCGAGTTCAGGTGTTTGGCGGTACCCAATTGCAGGCCGCAGACGCAATCGCGGCCGCGATCAAGAACGGTGACTACGGCGCATTCTTGCAGCCAGCGCCCGCGACCACCGCGGTTCCGCTCTCGTACCGAATCAACGACTTGAAGAACCGCACTGCCGCGGTCATTGGCGATGCCACCAAGTTTCGGATTCGCACCTGCGAGCCGGTCAATAACTTGCGGTTCACAGTGGAAGTCGACGGCATAGACATCATCACCGGCTGCGAAAACGAAGACCGCTTCGACGTAGAAACATTTGTGAGTGTCTACCAGGGCACGCAGTACGTGGACTCTTACACGCTTCTGCACATTCCCAACTCGACGCCGTGGACCAAAGACGAACTAGCGGACATCTACCGCCAGATCATCTTTACCGTCGACGCCGACGAAAACACGCGGCTGCGGTTCGACACCAACTGCTACGGCAATTCGACAACGGGGCTTAGTGGCTGGAGCAAAACGACCTGGTTAGACTTTCCTTTTGATTTTGAGGACAACCCTCATGCGTTCGCCCACCTGGATACCCAAACCAACAACGTGTATGAACCGTGTGGCCTGCAGGTGAACTACCGCATCAAGCGCGAGATCGAGCCGTAGAGGGGAAGAAACCGCTGTAGACGGGCGCTAGCGCCCTCACCCACGAAGCCGGGAGCTCGACCTCGCCCGGCTTCGTGGCGTTTGAGAGATCGAACAGGGTGAGTTTGGGTCGTTAGCAAGCATCGTAAGAGGGTTGATGATTCCAACGCACGACCGTCGATAGATTCTCCGATACACGGCAGGCTAGACCATATCGAAACGGCTGAACCATCCGCTTATCGTGGGTTGGTCGGCGGGAGTGCCGTCGACTAGAGCCACATGAATAGGTATCAACCGCTCAAGCACTTTGGAGGTTCAGCCATAAATAAGTGTATCCGTGTTGGTCTTGATGTTTATCAAGATTCCATTACCGCGGCCTTCCGTAACCCCGGCGTGACCCTGCAGAGATCGTCCGGCCCAGTGTTGACCTTATGAAGGTTCGTCACCTGTTTCGTCGCCTCGCAACCAAGGCGACGGTCCGCGCTTGTTACAAAGCTTGTGATGCCGGGTCCGTCCTTCACCGCGAGCCTAAGGACCACGGCTTTCACAGCGATGTCGTCGCACAATCGCCGACCTATCATCCAGCCGCCGAAGCCCTATGCTGCTTCCGCGGCATTGAGGCCCTCACCGTCATGACCATCCTCTGTGAGGTCGGTGACCCACGACGCTTCGAATCGCCGCGTCAACTCGCTGCCTACCTCGGCCTTGTCCCCAGCGAACGATCTTCTGGCGCGGTGCAAAGGCGGGGGCCCATTACCAAAGCGGGCAACACTTACGCCGGCCAGCTTCTTGTCTAAGCCGCTTCACCACCGCAGCGGCGCCAACCTCGTGCTCAATCGTCGCCGACAGGGACAAGCTCCCCAGGTGTTTGCCATCGCTCTCTAGGCACAACACCGTCGGTGCAAACGTTGAACCATCTGCTCGCTCGCGGCAAGCATGTCAACGTCACTGCGACCGCCGCCCGCGAACTGTGCGGCGTTATCTGGGCGGCCCTCATCGCGCCGCCGCAGACGTAACCAACAAAAGGACTTGGTCGAGAGGAGGATCTCCGGCTGAAGTATGTGGCGTGAGTTACAGCTCTAGCCCACGACTCTAGAGGGAGCGCTCCAGACGAAAACATGCGAATGCGTTAACCAACACGCGAATATCAGTCTGATATATCGTCGGCACCGCGCTCCTCTCGACATTTTGAAATCAGGTAACAACCTAATCAATCAAGTTGGCTCAGCCGTTTCCATTTCACTTCAGCAGCAACATTTTCCTAGTTTGCGTGAAATCCCCAGCTTTGATTCTGTAGAAGTACATGCCCGAGGAGACTGGAGAGCCGTTATTTCCGAGGCCGTCCCACTCTACTCTATGCAGGTTAGCATCCAATCTGCGATCAACTAGCGTTCGAACTAATCTACCTTTTACATCATAGATATTTAGACTCACTTGGCCTTGTTCACGAAGCGAGAACGCAATAGTTGTCTTGGGATTGAATGGGTTCGGATAATTCTGGGAGAGCGCATTGGTTAGCTGCCGCGCTATTGGTCGAGCATTGTCGACATTTACCTGCGCTAAACGACGCCTTTCGTTGCCCTCAGTTAGCACTTCCCCAATGGTTAGTCCGAAGTCTCCCGGAGCAAGCGCGATTGGGTCTAGCCCAACTACGTCAAAAACGGCCGTTCCAATCGTCATTGAAGAGCTCGTCGTACTAGGAATTATCCCCATGAAAATCTCTGATTGTTCAGACCGAGTTACTGAACTTGCTAGCGCGAGCCCATCAAGGCTCTGGTCTTTCCCCCAGGAACTAAACGCTAGCTGCGGGTTTTCGTTTAGCAGCGCAAAACACATTGTCGTAAATGGCGATGCGTTTTCAAGTCTTACGGTTACATGAAGCTCGCGCTCAGCGGGCGACAATACAACTTCAAGATAATCCAACACAACGTCTATAGAAATCGATTGAGGTTGGCGCACTTCCGTACCTTGGGCAACGCACCCATACTGTTCACCAAAAATACTATTGTCGACCAAGTTGACTTGGCCGTCGCCATCATAGTCGTACCATTTGTTGTAGCTGTTTGGCGGGTAGGCCTGTCCGAATCGGCTAAAGTCAACCACGTTGACCTGTCCGTCCCCGTTAGAATCCGGCGAACGCAGCTCGACAACATACGGCTGGCCGACTGGATAGTCGTTGGCCGTACCGCTTATCGTAAGCTCGCCAATTCCACCCAGACCTAACGTAGCTAGGTTCGAGATCCAGGAGGTCGCCGCGCTCATATCCTGATTGCCCTGAATTAGACCAGATGGCGTCAAGGCAATAAAACCATCGCCCGGATCCTGACCCACTAAACTCATGGAGAAACTCATCGAGAGTTCTGCAGCGGGTACCTCCCGACCAAGTGACGACGCTGATTGTTGTAGTACCACAATCTCGCCTTCGCCGCCGTAGGATCCACCGTCGCCCCGACACGGGCAACCAACGATTACTGTATCGGGCGGCAACGCGCCCAGTGTGGTTGGCGTCCATGTGGAGGCGATTGCAGGTGCACAACCGATTGGTTCGCTGCCGATGATGTATCCAAACGTTGGCAAACTGGCTGCTGGTGATATTGCCGAAATACTATAGTCGGCATTGGCAGAATCGCAGAACAGAGGATCTTCGTTTATAACGTTTGTGCCGTTGGCCACCCAGTATGCATCGTCCGCGTATCCAGACGCATTATTGAACACAACGGCGTTGGTAACGGATGCGCCGGAATATGAAATTGAGCCAGCACAATTCGCCACTATAATGTCTACGACTTCCGTCACGTTTGCTGCCGCGATTTTTGCACTGGTTTCGTTGCTAGTGTTGTTGGCAAACGTACAACCGCTAACTAACGCCGCTGACGTTGCAGCGACGGTACCGCTAAGCAGCGTGAACGAGGACGAATTGTCGGCAAACAAACATTCGCTTACGACTGTCGTGTCAGCGTCCGAGAACACCAGGGTCGCGTAACCCGTATGCGAGTCATTGTTGACGAATCTAGAATTGAAAATATTCACTTCAGACGCACCGTTAGCATATAGTACACCGAAGCCGGATTGCGCCGGAACGCTAGCCTCAACTCTGTTGTCTTCGAACGAGCAGTTGTCGACGACTAGCTTGCCAGGCCCTTCGTAGTACAGAACAGCGTCTTTGTTACTCGTCCCAACGTTGTTGCTGGTAAAACTACAGTTTTCAAAAACGGAAGCTACTGGGTACCCACTTGCCTTCAAGTGAACCGCTGCTCCAAGATCGGCAGTGTGTCCCGAGAACGCACAGTTCTTGGCTATGACAATAGCATTGTAAGCAAGCAACCCGTAGTCGAACTGCCCCCCGCTAGAACCTTGCGTTCTCTCGAAGCTTATTCCTTCAAGTCTTACGGGGTACTCTGTGGCGGATATGTCGAGTACGGCTCCGTATCCGTCGGCAACAAAAGTGGCCCCCATGCCGACGATAACTATATTGTTGTTCAGATCAAAATTGCCAAGGTACGTTTCGGAACCAACAAACAGTGTATCTCCTGGCTGAGCCCACGCAATTCCATCTTCTAATGTGGGGAGTGCTCCGGTCCCAACAACTCCGCTATTGTGGTCAACGAACACTTCGTAGATACCAACTACAACGTCCTGCGATGGTGTACCAAAATGAGCGCGCAGCCTCAGCGTATGGACTCCTTCTGTGACAACACCCGTGTTCCAGCGTAGGATTGCTCCCTCGTACGGCGCCGTCGTACCTAGGAAATCGAACCCAGTGTCGAACCACTCTGTCGGACTGGCTCCCGCACCCCACTCGCAACTGACGCTGTCCGTACACGAGGCAACAGAGCCAGTAATCGAGAACCAGCCGGTAACCGTGGTAGCGGAAGAAGAACTTAGGTTTGAAACGGTTACCTGATCCTCCCAAGAGATTTCAAACGTCGGTGAAATCGCCGTGCGAAGTCCGTCAGACACCAGTACCGTCAAAATGCTAGAACCAGCGTTTGCGGGCGTGGTGAATTCCAGATATCCCCCGCTTATAGACGCTTGTAAGTCTGTGTTTGAATTTGAGTTTACTGAGAAGGTCAATTGTGCATCGTTACTTAGACCATCGGATGCGAACGGCCTTAGGTCTAGCATACCCCACTCATCCGCGCATACTTCAAGATTAGGCGGTGTAGAGTTCCACACCGGCGTATCATTGAAATCTATGCGATTCAGTAGTAGTGAATGGACGCTTTCGTGAGGGTCGTAACCCTCAATCAGCCAGAAGTACCAGAACTTCGAGATAGTGTTGGGAGTATAGTGGTTAGGAGCAACACCCATCCTTGCCATCGTGTGGACGACGTCTGCCTCGTTTCCGCCGAACAAGTCGGCTCCATCAGCATTGACACCGCAAACCACCTCACTGGGTTCGGACGGGTCAGAGAGATCCCAGAGAGCCTGCAAGATGAGTCCCTCGTTACCCTGAGAGTCGGCAGTGGAGATTGAGGCAAGAAATGAGATACACTCCACTGAGAAGAATCCTCCGTTTTGTGTCCAAAAGCCTCGCCACCCGTCCGCTCGAAACACGATCGCAAACCAAGAAGCGCCCCCCTCGGACCATGCGCAGTCGTGGCCGTAAATACCATTGAGTTGATGCCCTTCCTCAGGACAGGTCCCGCTATTCATCGCCCGCATATCGTCCATTACCCAATGGCCCCATTCGTGGCCGATTGTGGTCACTTCTCGAAAGTCTGTCGGGTTAATAGTTATTCTATCCGCGTTTGCTTCATAGTGACTGGGCGAACCCGACACAGTCTCCACTCTCGCTTCTACCACCCCGGTCGTAAAGTACGGGCGCCCCTGCGAAGCTAGAACTGACATCATGTTCATTTCTGTTCTGGTAATGGTTCTAAACACGCGCGCGATTACAAACTCTTCGGCCCTATCTAAAGTGAAGCTTCCCCAGGGAATTGTCTCCGCAGTAGGTTGTACTTCTCGCGCGTGGGTCCAGATATCGACTACATCACCATCAATCGTGGCCATGACGACCGAGTTAGACATTCGAATTCGCAGCACGTAGTCTTGTGGGCTACCGTCCGATTCCCAGCCCGGCACGGAAACACTTATTCTGCCTTGATCATCGGTTACCGCGACTTCCTCCCAGAAGAGGCGGTTTTCGTCCGTATATATGAGAATAGTTGCGCCTATAAGTGGAAACTCCTCGCCGAATCCTCTTACCAATATCTGCGCCTCAAGCAGCCGATCGCCTGCGAACAAATCCGAATCCGTGACACCCCCCGTCGAGTCAGGTACCGCGCCCGCTTCAACTGGATAGTATCCGGTGAACAACGGAAAGGTTACATACTGCGTTGAATGACTTGACTCGCGGTTGCCTAGAGGATATAACCCGGCAAGTTCTTGCGGTGTTTGGACAAGTCCGGCGATTGAACTATCCGGTGAGACGAACACGAAAACGTCAGTTCTCGCTAAAGGAAAAAGTGCCCCTGGCTCCCATAGTTCTGCCGAGACCATTGAAATACCTTCTACATCCGAGAGTACTGCCGTCGCTGTTGCGGCCGGCTGCGACTCGCTCAGCGTTGAGTTCCACGTAACAACCGAGTCTCCGCCAGCTGTAGCAATGTCGCCGTTCAAGATAAGCTTGACCTCATAAGCGGTAGCAATGGAATCAAGCGAAGTTTGATTGCACACTATGTCGAAGCTGGCGCCGGGAGAAACGACTCCGTTAAGGCTAATCGCAATCTGTGCGTGAGGGGTAACCGCTATCAATTCACCCGGGAACGTCATTACAATCAACAGGCTGAACACGGCGCGGGAAAGACTCACGATTTCCTCCTATTTATAAAACCGAGGCGACAGATCCTGGATAACCGCAAATGCCGTTAGCGTTAACGTAAGGTACTGCGTAGTATCGGATCGGGAGAAATGAAAGGTCACTGTGGTTGAGCCCACCTGCGTGGGAACGAACTCGATAAGCGCAAAAGTTTCGGTGTTGTTGACCAGAGCTTGCGTCCAGGACGTATCGGAAGCTGCGCCCGACCAAACTACGCCAGCCCCATCGAAGGCTGCGTGTACGTCAACCTCTGTGGTGCACGGGTACACTGCGCATACTTCCGCGGACGAGTACCACAACGCCACGTTGCCAGCGACAGTCGCGGTGAGTGGGTTTGGGCAGAGTAAAAAGCGAGCATTTAGCCACTTGGTGGTATCGGCCCGCTCTAAGCAGTAGATTTCTGGTGGGATTCGCGGGGAGCTTGGTTCTTCACACGAAACAAGTGGCCCGATGCCAACCATAAGACATAGTAGGAGGCGCCTCAACGGTAATGGCTGGCCCACACGCTTCATCATCGCACCGTCACCAACTCAACGAATCGACCGACAACCCAAGCGCCGCCCGGAATGACTGGGGCACGAGCATAAACGTCGATGAGGGTCTCCCCCTGTGACTCGAAACGGGTGGTAAGCGTGATGCTTGCTTCACCGCCCACGACTAGTGTATCTGTCCAACTCGTATCTCCGGCCAGAATTGTCCAGTATCTTGGGCTATCGAAAAGTCCGATGTGTCCCGTAATAACATGCGGCATCGATTCGTAGCCCGGAAAGGTGCTGTCAAGTCGATACCTAACGGTTACATCCACTTCGTTGCCGCTGTATCGGTCTGACTCACACAATTCCACGGTCATCGCTATGGAATAGCCTTCTGAAAAAGGAGCGGCGCAAATTTCTGCTGGAGGAGTTGGAACATCCAACGGCGGAGTGATGCCACCACAGGCGATGGTCATCGATACGGCGGCTAAAGCGACTGCTAGCCGAACTCGAGCGCGTTGCACCCGGCCCAAAATGAGAATTAGCATGATATCCACCTACCCACATTGCCCAGCACAGGTATTCTGCGAAAGAAACCGTGTCTCGGGTCAAACCATCAGTCAGAAGTGTATAGCCTATTTAAGGCCAAGTCCATGCAATTCACCGATAGCCTACTAGCCGGGGCAGCATAGAGAACGCTATGTGCAAATCGCACCACTCCATTCATCGCTAACCATCAGTGTTTCCTTAAGAGAGTGCGACAAGCCGAATTCACGATTGAATTCGTGCGAACCCACTAAATGTGCGGTTTCGGCACAACGCACTTGAGGCGCGCAGGCCATCTGGCCAATAATCGTCAAAAGCCGGACACCAGGTTGTTCATCTAATGAGGTCTATATGTTTGCTCGGATTTTGTTAATCGCCGTCGCTCTCGTTTCGCTCGTCACGAGTTCCACCGCAGCCGATCCCTCCACCGAATTTATTGACAAATCGTATGCCCTATCGATTGGCGATGATCCCGCCGCGTTCGAAGCGTACGTCGTTGCGCATCGCGCTGTCGTGGGCGCGGCCGTCGCACAACTTTTGGATATCGCGTGTCAGATTCGGCCCGAACAGCCCGATGCCGCCGAAGAGAACGTGGTGTTTGCCGAACTCGTTGCCGAAGTCCACGTCGACAACGGGGGCAACCCCGCCGCGCAGCGCCTGGTCGCAACCTACCGCGATTGGACCAACCAGGACTTCCGCAGTCGCGCGCGTGCCATGCAGCTTCGCGACGAAGCGGAGGCCGCGCTGGGCGCGGGCGAACCCGACAAAGCCGTAGCGCTGTATCTTCAAGCCCACGACCTCGCCAAACAAATTGGCGACGAGCACCTTCTCGCCGACAACTTAGGAAAACTTGGACGGGCCAATTGGTTTCGTGGCGACTTTGATCAGGTGTTTAAGTGGTATAACGAGGCCGCCACTGCTCGCAAAACGGTCGACGACCAGATTCTCCTGGGCGCCACGCTGAACGGACTTGGTTCCGCAAACTTGCAGACCGGCAACTATGACGCTGCGCTTGAGTTTTACGGCAAGGCCCGCGCGGTTCGCGAGCGAACCGGCGACATGGGCGGATTGGGGTCCACGATTACCTACATGGGCCACACTCACTATCGCGCCGGGCGTCTGGTCGAGGCGAAAGCCGCGTACGAAGAAGCATTGCCCATACTGGAACAAGTGGGGCAAGCCGAGCGCATTCTGCAGAACTTAAACGGCATTGCCAACATTTATTGGGAGATGGGACGGGTCGAAGGGGCGGCCAACGCATACCGTCGCTCGGTCAACATCGCCGATCAAACCGATGACCCGAGCGAGTTCTTGTACCGCATCAATTACGCGCAGGCGCTTACCGACATGCAAAGCTACAACGATGCGATGAACCAGATTGACGCGGCGGCCGAATTGCTCGGCAATACCCATGATCCCGCGGCCCAGTATTCGTTGCGGCAGACCCGTGGAAACCTCTACCGCGACATGGGTGATATGGAGAACGCACGGTTGGATATGGTGGCGGCACTCCAATTAGCCGACTCCCTACCCGATGCCAACGAAAAGACCACGGCACTATTGAACGTCGCGTCGTTGTACGAACAATTGGGCGTTAACGACCGCGGGCTTCAGTTTGCCGAGCGCGCGCTCGACAACGCGCGTAGCAACGAAGACGCACCGCGCATTCGCGATGCCGCCACCACCGCCGGTTACCTGGCAGCGACCCTGGGGCAATACGATCGATCGACCGAGATGTGGGAGTTAGCGAAGCAGATCGATACCGAACAAGAGGCACAGGCCAACTTGATCACCGACGACGTCGGTCTGGCAACGACGCTCGCCCTGCAGGGCAAGAACCAACAGGCGCGACACATTCTTCATTCCGCGCGGGCCCGGGCTCAGGCGGCCGGGTTGACCAATCTGGCAATGCGAACCGGCATGACGATTGGCCACACGTTCGAAAAAGAAAACCCGGATAGCGCGGCTTTCTATTACGACCACACGCGCCAACAAGTCGAATCGCTGCGCGACGACACCGTCGACGGCCAGCTTGGCGGCGGCGACCTGTTTGCCGGGGAATGGCGTCGCTACTACGAAGAGATCGCACTGTATTACGCGTCCCGCGACAACCACGAGTGGGCCGAGCGGGCGTTCGCGGTTATTGAAACAGCCAAGGCGCGCGGGCTGTTAGACATGATGCGCAACGCGGCCCTGCGCAACCGCACCCCCGAAGAAGAGACGACCCTCGACGCGTTGTACCACGAACGTTCACAGCCCTCACCCGCCGCAGACAAGATTGACGAACTGGAGTCGCAGTTCCGTCGCATGCAGCGCGAGCGGCTGGCGCGCGACATGGGCAAGCTGGCCAGCGATGATCAGGTTGCGGCGCTATCGCAAGTACGCAAGTCACTCCCCAAGAACTCGATCATGCTGTACTACGCGCTGGGTGACACCGCTTCCCTATTGTGGGTAGCCGATCGTAAGTCAACCGAAGTACACCGACTCTCCGGGCGACGTAGCATTGACGATCAGATCAAGCAAATTCGAGACGCGGTGCGTCAGCCCGGGAACGGCGACGCCACCCTGCGCAATTCGTCCGCGCAGCTATATGAAATGCTAATAGCGCCCGCGACCAACGCGATCGCCAAGAAAAAGCACATTATTGTTGTTCCCGACGGCGCGTTGTTCGAACTCCCATTCGAGCTACTCGCACCAACAACCGATGGCAACTGGAGCGATCTGGCTTGGTTGGGTAGTACACACGCTATCAGCTACGCGCCGTCCGCATCGGTGTTGCTGGAGATGTCGCAACGTCGCTCGAACAAACCCGACATCGATTTGCTCGCGGTAGGCGATCCCAACTTTGAAACACTTTCGGCCAATCGCCATAGCGCGGACCTGGTGCCGTTACCAGGAACGCGCAAGGAAGTTGCCGCGATTGCCGCAACCGTTAAGGAAAAGCGACGTGTGTCGATGGTAGGCACCGACGTCAGCGAGTCGGCATTTAAGACAGCGTTGGGCGAACGCCGTCCTCGTATCGTACATCTCGCGACCCACGGGTTGCTGGACTCAAAAGAACCGTCGGCTTCCAGCATTGCGCTGGCTAAAGCCGAAGGATCCAATGAAGATGGATTTCTCTACACGTTGGAAGTGTTGAATCTGCCGTTCGACGTGGGACTGGTGGTGCTTTCGGCTTGTGATTCGGGTCGTGGCCGCATCAGCCGTGGCGAAGGTGTGGTCGGGCTTTCGCGCGCGTTCGTCGCCGCGGGTGCCAATGGTGTCGTTGCGAGTTTGTGGCAGGTGTCAGACGAATCCAGCGCCGCACTCATGGCAGAGTTTTACCGCTACATGTTGGGAAAGAAAAAGTCGGCGGCCGAGGCGCTTCGCCAGGGCCGACGACAGATGCTGAATTCGGAAACGTACAGTCACCCTTATCACTGGGCTGCCTTCGTCGCCACGGGCGCGCCTCGGTCGCCCTGGTAAACGGACAACTACGCGCGGCGGTGAATCTCCAGGCTGATATCGAGCGCCCGCGCCGAGTGGGTTAGCGCGCCAATGGAGATGTAGTCGACGCCGGTAATGACATAGTCGGCGATGGTCTTGCGGGTGATGCCGCCGGAGACTTCGACGTCATAGGTGGCCCCCTTCGACCGCAACAGGTCGAGCGCGTCACGCACTTCGTCGGGGCTAAAGTTGTCCAGCATCACTCGATCAATCGGTGCCCCAATCAGCTTTTCCAGAAACGCCATCGAATCGACTTCCACTTCCACGTACTGACTGGACTTTCCTGCGCTGTGCAGCGCCGCAATGAGCTCGTCTTCCCCACCTAGCGCGCGACGATGGTTTTCCTTAACCAAGACCATCGAAGAAAGGTTGCGACGATGGTTCTGTCCGCCGCCACACCGAACTGCGTATTTTTGTAAGTCTCGCATGAGCGGCGTAGTCTTGCGGGTATCAAGTATCGTTATGCCAGCCGACTCGACTTGCTCGACAAATGCCGCTGTGAGTGTAGCGGTACCGGAAAGTCGTTGCAGGAAGTTAAGGGCGACGCGCTCGGCTCTTAAGATGGAACCTGCCCGCCCACGAAGTCGCACCAGCGTGTCGCGGGCGGCCACCCGATCGCCGTCATTAAACAGCGCGTTAAACGAAACAGAAGCGTCCACCTGTGCGAACGCGTCACGAGCCGCGGCCAGCCCCGCGATCACACCCGGGGCCTTAACCACGATTTCGCCGTTGATGGGTTCCTGATCCAGGTCCAGATAGTCAATCGTGGCGTCGTCCCATACCTGGTCTTCTTCCAGCGCGGCCTTTACCAGTCGTTGCAGTTCGTTCATTGAGAAAGAATCGGTCACCGTCTTGCCCTTCCTGGTCCGCGCCTGGCCGGTCGCTCGTCTTCGGCTTCCAGAGCAAGCTGTAGCTGTACTTCTTCCAGGCGATCGCGTAACGACGCCGCCTTCTCGAAGTTCAACGCCTCGGCTTCGCGGTGCATTTCTGCTTCCAACGCTTGCGCCAGACTCTCGCTTACCGGACCCGATTCCAGAATCGCAGCGCTGTCGTCACCCAACTGCTTGGCATCGGCAACGGAAGTACTTAAGCGAACTTCATCGAGCGACTTCACAATACCTCGCGGTGTAATCCCATGCTCCTGGTTGTATGCAAGCTGTCGTTTGCGACGACGATTGGTTTCGTCGATGGCACGTTGCATCGAATCGGTCATATTGTCGGCGTAAAAGATCACCGCGCCGGCAACGTGTCGTGCCGCGCGTCCCGCGGTTTGAATTAAACTGGTCTCGCTGCGCAGGAACCCTTCCTTGTCGGCATCGATCACGGCGACCAGGCTTACTTCGGGAAGGTCGAGTCCTTCGCGGAGCAGGTTAATTCCCACCAACACATCAAACTCGCCCAAGCGCAGGCCGCGTAGAATTTCGACGCGCTCAAGCGCATCGATGTCGGAGTGCAGGTAGCGAACCCGCGTCCCGATCGAAGAGAGGTAGTCGGTAAGCTCTTCGGCCATGCGCTTGGTGAGCGTGGTGACCAACGTGCGTTCCTGGCGCTCCACGCGTAGTTTGATTTCTTCGGCCAGGTCGTCGATCTGCCCTTCCACCGGACGGACGTCAATCTCTGGATCGACCAGCCCGGTAGGACGAATGACCTGCTCGACAATCTCGCCTTTCGACATGCGCAACTCGTAGTCGGCCGGGGTGGCGCTGACGTAGATGACGCGGGGCGTCATGCCGGCAAATTCCTCAAAACGAAGCGGGCGGTTGTCCAGCGCCGACGGCAGGCGAAAACCGTGCTCGACCAGCGTCAGCTTACGGGATCGGTCGCCGTTAAACATTCCTCCGATTTGCGGGACGGTGACGTGCGACTCGTCGATGATGCATAGAAAGTCATCGCCAAAGTAGTCCATTAGCGTAAGCGGCCGTTCGCCCTCACTGCGACCGGAAAGATACCGCGCGTAGTTCTCAACGCCGGAGCAATATCCCATCTCCTGCAGCATCTCAATGTCGTACAATGTGCGCTGTTCAAGCCGTTGCGCTTCCACCAACTTATTCTGACCGCGCAACTCGTTGAGTCGATTACCCAACTCCTCGCGAATCTGTTTAATCGAAGACTTAAGTAGCGGTTCCGGCGTGACAAAATGCTTCGCCGGAAAAATCATTAGATGTTCCATTTCGCGGATAACCTTGCCCGTTAGCGGATTGGTTACCGAAATGGCTTCGATCTCGTCGCCAAAGAACTCGACTCGTATTGCCTCTTCCTCGTACGCCGGGCGAATCTCCACCACTTCTCCGCGCACCCGAAACGTTCCCCGTGTAAACGCCGTGTCGTTTCGTTGATACTGAATGTCGACGAGCTTGCGCAGGAATGCTTCGCGATCGATATCCGCGCCAACCCGGAGTTCCACACTCATCCCTTTAAACGCTTCCGGCGACCCTAAGCCATAAATACAGGATACACTCGCCACGACCACTACATCCGGACGTGTCATCAGCGAACTGGTGGCGCGCACACGCAGGCGATCAATGTCGTCGTTAATGGACGCGTCTTTCTCAATGTAAGTGTTGGTAGAGGGGACAAACGCTTCCGGTTGGTAATAGTCGTAGTAACTGACAAAGTATTCGACTGCGTTGTCTGGAAAGAATCCTTTGAACTCGCCGTAGAGTTGCGCGGCCAGCGTCTTGTTGTGCGAAACCACCAACGTCGGTTTACCGAAACGGGCAATGACGTTGGCCATCGTGAAGGTTTTTCCCGAACCGGTTACGCCCAAGAGCACCTGGTGTTCGCGTTTGTCGGCCAACCCGGCAGAAAGTGCGTCGATCGCGGCGGGCTGGTCTCCGGTGGGTTGGTAAGTAGAAACGAGGTTAAATAGGCTCATGGTTTACGCAAGAGCAACACGACTAGCAATGCGATCACCAACAACAGAATAGGAACGATAAACCGAAGCAATCGGGGCGTTCCTACCTTTTCTTCCACCGGCCCGGACTCGACGTTCCACACCGTGTCGCTGCCGCCGCCGGCACCGGCCCGGGCACGTTTCACCTGCGCCCACAGCAGGCCAGGGTCCAGCTCCAAGAACTCGGCGTAACTTCGCAGGAACCCTTTCAGGTATGTCTCGCTTTCGAAAGCGGCGTGATCGTCGGCTTCTAACTGGCGCAAAACTTCCGCAGAGATCTTGGTTTGCTGATTAACCTGCGCGATCGTCAGCTCGCGCTGCTGACGCGCCAGGCGTAACGTTTCGCCAACGGGAATATCGCTCATACTGCTGTCTCCCTTACTTAACCCGCGATAATCGCCAGCGATTCGTTTATCTTATCGCGTTCGATTTCCAGGCGAGTCTTCTTCTCACGTTCTCGCTCCACCACTTCGGGTTTCGCGCGAGAAACAAAGTTTTCATTGGCCAGTTTCTTTTCAACCGACGCTAGTTCCGACTCGATCTTCTCTTTTTCCTTGGCCAGGCGCTGCGCTTCGGCGTCGAGGTCGACGATCCCAGCGAGCGGAACAATAACTTCCAACTTGCCTAATGGCTGTGCCGCACTGCCCTTTTCTTTTGCGACGCCGGCACCGATGGTTAACTCGCCCACTTTGGCGAGAGTTTCTATTCCATCGCGCATCCGCTCCAGCCGAATCGCGGCGTCGCCTTCGGCGTGCACCCCCACGGCAATACGTTCACCAGGATTAACGCGATACTCGGCGCGAATGTTGCGAATCGCGGTTACAACCTGTTGAAACTGTTCCATGTTCTCCAAAGACGAAGCGTCACGGAAGTCAGCATTGGCGGCCGGATAACGGTTGTTTAGCAAAAGACCGTTAGCCATGGGCAGGTGCGACCAGATTTCCTCGGTAATGTACGGCATCAGCGGGTGCACGAACTTGATTCCCTCTCCCAACACGTACAACAACACCGCCATCACCGTTCGCTTGTCGCCGTCGCCATAGAGTCGGTTCTTGGCCAACTCCAAGTACCAGTCACAGAACTCGTGCCAGAAGAACTCATAGACTCGCGACGTCCCGTCATTCAACCGCCAGCTTTCAAAGGCGTCACCCACATCGGTCGCTGCCCGATCAAGAGCCGACAACATCCACTTGTCTTCCCAGGTAAGTTCGGGGTCGAACTGTAAGTGTGATCCATGTGCGTCGTGCCACGCGCGACCAAGTGCGCTTTCACTAAACCCAGCGTCGTTATCGCCAAAAACTCCGACGCCGAAACGTTCGTGCGACGACAACACCATTCGTGACGCTTGCCACATCTTGTTGCCAAAGTTACGCCCGATCTCGAGTTTGTCTTCGTCAAAGAAAACGTCTTTCCCCGGAGGCGACAACATCGACAACGTGAACCTGAACGCGTCACTTCCCCAGCGATCAATGATATCCAACGGGTCCGGCGAGTTCCCCAGCGATTTACTCATCTTGCGCCCCTTGCCGTCGCGCACAATACCGGTAAGAAACACGTGGTTGAACGGGACTTCCTTCATGAACTCCAATGACGCCATGATCATACGTGCCACCCAAAAGAAGATAATCTCCGAGCCGGTGACCAGAACCGACGTCGGGTGGTAGCGCTTGAGGTCGGGTGCGTCCTGGTTGGGCCAGCCCAGCGGCGTGAATGTCCACAACCAGGAGCTAAACCAGGTGTCGAGAACATCTTCATCCTGTGTAAGCGCGCTCGCTCCACAGGTTGCGCACGCGTCCGGGTCTTCGCGTGACACCGTTATGTGACCATCGGCGCAATACCACGCGGGGATCCTATGCCCCCACCACAGCTGCCGCGAGATGCACCAATCGCGAATGTTGGTCATCCAACTCATGTACACATTACGCCAGCGAATTGGAAAAAACGTGACGTCTTCGTTCTCGGCGGCGGCAACGGCTGGCGCGGCGAGAGGCTCCATTTTGACAAACCACTGACTGGACAGCAGCGGTTCAATCACGTCGCCGGTTCTGTCGTGGTGTCCCACCGAGTGCGTGTGCGGTTCGGTTTTGACAAGATGGCCAGACTCTTCGAGAGCCGCCACCACCGCTTTACGGCACGCGAATCGATCGAGACCGCGAAACGGTTCCGGTACCTGGTCGGTCATTCTGCCGTCGCGACCGATGACGACAATGGTCGGCAGGCTGTGACGCTGGCCGATGCCAAAGTCGTTGGGATCATGAGCCGGTGTTACTTTTACAAACCCCGACCCGAACTCTTTGTCTACGACGTCGTCGGCAACTATTGGAATCTCGCGGCCGACCAACGGCAAAATAGCCTTCTTGCCAACGAGTGGGGCTTTTTCGCTGTCATCGGGGCTCACTGCGACGCCGGTGTCCCCCAGCATTGTCTCCGGCCGGGTCGTAGCGACAATCAACTCGCCGCCACCAACCAGGTCGTAGCGGATGTGCCATAGGTGGCTGTTCTTTTCGACGTATTCAACTTCCTCGTCGGATACCGCGGTACCACTTGCCGGCGACCAGTTGACGATGTACTCACCCTTATAAATGAGTCCTTTTTCGTAAAGGCGAACAAAGACTTCACGTACCGCCGCCGACCGTTCATCGTCCAGCGTGAACGCCTCGCGCTTCCAGTCTAGCGCAAGGCCAAGGTTCTTCATTTGATCGACGATACGTGCGTGGTGATGCTCTTTCCATTTCCACGCTTCCTCCAGAAACTTCTCGCGGCCCAGCTCCTCACGAGTCCGTCCGTCCTTACGAAGTTTGTCTTCCACTACTTTCTGCGTGGCAATGCCTGCGTGATCGGTCCCCGGAACCCAAAGTGCGTTGAACCCGCACATCTTCTTCCAACGAATCAAATGATCCATCACGGTGTCGCCCAGCACATGCCCCACGTGCAATACGCCGGTAACGTTCGGCGGCGGAAGCGTTATAACGAAGCGCTTTTCGGGATCAGCCGAGTCGTCGGGCGCAAACACGTTGGCGTCGTGCCACGCGGCGTTCCACCGGGCTTGCGCGGTCTTGTGGTCAAAATGCTTTTCCATACAATGCCGGGGTTGGGATGGGGTAAGAATGGCTTAGCGCATCGCGCTAAGCCTTTGCAAAGGGGGAGGATAGCACCTTGCCAAGCGGAAGGTCAACGCCGCAATCGGTAGCGCGGGTCGCTCGTTCGGCCTTGCCAGGCTCGGCAAAACATGTTGCCATACCGAACAGGAAGGAGCCTCCATGAAGACAGCCATTTACGCCGTTTCTCTGATTCTCAGCTTCACCGTACTCGCCGCAGCAGACGGGATGAGCGAAGACTCGCCGACGTTCGACCCGACGCGATCCGACCCGCGCGCGGTCGAGATAGCCGACGAGGTGTTAGCGGCGCTCGGCGGGCAATCCGCGTGGGATAGCTGCCGATATCTAACATGGAACTTCTTTGGTCGCCGCTTCCACGTGTGGGACAAAGCCACCGGCGACTTTCGCGTCGAGTCTGGCGGCAACGTTTTCATCAGCAACACGGGTCATCCCGATCGTGGCAGGGCCTGGATCGCGGGCCGCGCGATTACCGATCCCGATTCGCTGTCGGAACTGCTCACCACCGCCCACGGCATGTGGGTGAACGACAGCTACTGGTTGTTCATGCCGTTCAAACTTAAGGATCCGGGTGTGGTTCTGCGCTACGACGGCGAGAGCTTTGACGGCGACGGCAACAAAGCGGACGTCATTGAAATGACATTTTATGGCGTTGGTTTTACACCCGAGAACAAGTACCACGTGTTCGTGGATCGCCAAACCAAGCTGGTGACGCAATGGGAATACTATCAAAATGCAACGATGGAGCTTCCTGGGCTGACCACGCCCTGGCGAAATTGGAAAAACTACGGACCCATTAAGCTTTCCGATGATCGCGGCAAGTCAAAGTTCACCGAAGTCTCTGTACGCGACGAAGTTCCCGCACACACATTCACTGCCGCAACTCCACTGCTGAGTTCGCAGAAAACTCAGCGCGGTGGTCGCTAGGCTCGCGATCGGCCCGGGAATGCTAGCGGCGTGAATCGTAAACCGGCTCCGACCAGCGATAGCGAATGCGATAATTGGGGTCTTGATACCCGGCGGTGGTTCCCCACGCTGCTCCAGCGGCGGCAGCCGCGCCGGTCATCAACCATATCGTCTTTTCGTTCATCCCGAACAACTGACCGACCGCACCAACAAACATCCCCATCGAACCGGCGGTGCCCGCCGCATTGAGCATGGTTTGGGTACGCGTCAGTTCGTAAGACTCGAGTCCGATAAAGTGAAGCGGCTGCGTGGTTAGAACACCGCTTAGCGGCACCGCTCCGGCTCGGTTTGCCATGTGGGGATGGAGCATGAGGTCGCGAACCGCCGGTGCGGCCGGGCGTGTGGTCCAGGCCGGCAGTTCGGTAGCCGCATCGCGCAGACTGAATTGCAGACGAGACTGCCCCGACGCTCCAACCGGTAGCGCGATTAACATAGACAGTATCAGCGGCAAACATCTCATAACGATTCCTACGTAGAATCTCTGTTTAGGTTCCCGTTTACGCCCCTTAACTTAGTGCGGGTATCTGCAGCGCTTTCACGGTAGAATATAGCAGGCAATTACTCCAGCCCTAAGAGGAAGCCATGCCCCTGAAGCACTTTGGACTACTCACCCTGTGCCTGCTATTCACGGTTTCATCGACCATTGCATCACCGCGCTTACCGGTTCGCGGAGATGTCCCAAGTGGCGTGCTCTACGACCTCGTGCTTCCTCTGTCAGGCATTGAAAGATTCGACGGCTCCCCCACCGCACCGCCCGCTTCGTTCTCCGGCTTCCGCCAGGCCGTCAACGAGATTCAACGCGCCACCGTCGGATCCGATCGCGCGCTCGCAGCGCCAGAGACCATCAACGAAGCAAGGCGTATAGCCCGCAAATCCGGCGTTATTCCTCTGGGCGTTTTTCTCACCACCTATGACCGGCTTCCCGCCGACGCGCTTGTTTCGGGCGTCGCCAGTATCGAAGCCGACGAGTTGGTGGTCACCGGGCCGCTGCAATCGCAGCGCGCCCTGGTGTTCGCGCCCTTGGCCAGAACCACCTACCGCGGAGACAAGGTTCGCTTTCACCTTTCCAAAGAGTGGATGCTGGACGACGCCAAAGGCATAGAGTTTGTCACGGTTGATTTTGACGACGGTAACGGCCCACGGCGAGTGAACATGGGCGAAACGGTTGCGATAAGCTACGCGCAAACCGGCAGCAAGAAACTGTCGCTGAGTCTTTACGACGGTCGGCAGCTACGACACGCTGCCGCCACGTTCGATGTTCGCGCTTTCGCGGCGCCCGCACCCGACGACACGCTATCGGTAACGGCCACCATCCCCTACAACGGAGGACTGCGGACCGGCGAGGCTTATGTATTGCTTTCGCCTGAGCACACCGCATTGACTCGTCCAGTGGTCGTGCTTGAAGGCCTCGACCTGGACAACACCACCAACTGGGATGAACTTTACGATTTGCTAAACGGGCAGAACCTTATCGAAGACCTTCGCGCCGCCGGTTATGACGCGGTGGTGTTTAACTTCACCGACGCCACCCTTGCAATACAAGGCAACGCTTTTGCAACCATCGAACTCCTGAACCAAATCCAAACACACGTCGGTCCGCAAACTCGGATTACCGGTGTCGGCGCGAGTATGGGCGGACTGGTCATGCGCTACGCGCTTGCCTACATGGAAACCAACGCGATACCGCATCAGGTGGAAACTTTTATATCGTTCGACGCCCCTCACGGAGGCGCAAACATTCCGCTAGGGATCCAGTACTGGCTGGACTTCTTCGAAAGCGAATCCGCCGAGGCCGCTTACCTGCTGAGCCGACTTGATCGGCCGGCCGCGCGACAGATGCTGGTTTACCATCACACGACACCGCCTTCGACCAGCGCAATTCCCAACCAGGCGCGCCTGACCTGGGCAGGAGACCTGGCCGCCGTCGGCGACTGGCCGCATCAGCCCCGCCTTGTTTCGGTAGCCAACGGGAGCGGCACGATGGCCAATCAGGGATTCAACGCGGGCGCGCAAATCGTTCGGTGGGACTACAACAGTTTCCTGGTGGATATCACTGGCGACGTGTGGTCGGTTCCCGACGGTGGATCGCAAATGGTAACCGACTGCGAGATCGACCAGATCTGGCCGCTACCGGACACCGACTTACGCGTAACCGTTAACAACCCGGCACCATTCGACAACGCTCCGGGTGGGTCGCGAAACTCAATGCAACAAATGGACGAAGTACCCGCACCGTACGGAGATATTGTCGCGCTGCACAACGATCACTGTTTTATTCCAACGATTAGTGCGCTGGCCCTGAACACCGCGGACTTGTTTTACGACATCGACGGCGACCCGAATCTTCTGGCGATTTCTCCTTTCGACGAGGTCTATTTCCCCGCCGCCAACGAACCGCATGTGGAACTGACTCCGGGAAACGCAGCGTTCTTGCGCGGTGTGATCTTCGCATCGCCAACGTCAATCGGCGATCGCCCCCGGGTACGGTCGTCGCTGGCGCAGAACTATCCCAATCCATTCAACCCGGCCACGACCATTGCTTTTGATCTTGCCGTCAGCGGCGAGGTTCGTCTGGACGTGTTCAATGTGAGGGGAGCGTTGGTGCGAACGCTGCTCGACGAGCAGCGGGCGGCGGGCGCTCATCGAGTGAGCTGGAACGGAACCGACAACCGCGGGCGCCCGGTTGCCAGCGGGGCATATTTTTATCGACTGGCGACGCCGAACGGAGAATTGACGCGGCGAATGATGCTACTCAAATAGCTACTCGGTTCTCGCTACCGGCGTCGACTGATAGGCGATCATCTGCCAACCTTTTTCGTCGTCGGCATGGCACCATACCGCGGTAAATGCGCTGTGCGACTTTAAAGGCTTTCCGTTCACCAGTAGATCCATCTTCTGCACACCGGTAATCACAACCGTGTTCCCACGGCTAACCGCGTTCTCGTAATCCACCACAATCTTCTGGTAGTCCAGCGTACCCTCGCGAAGCGCTCGCAGCAACTCGGTACGAGTTTGTAGCACACCATTGGAATGGGTGTAGGTTGCGTGCGTGACGATTAACTTCTTTAGGGCGTCGCGATCTGCGGCCACCAGTGCCGCACGCCGTTGCTGATCGAGGGTCGCGACGGTGTCATGAACGTTAACTGTCGTTTCCGCGGCCGACACACTGGCTAATCCAGTCACGACAATCGCAATTACAAACATACGTCTCATCACGGTTCCACCTCCACTAAGTCAATATGAAACAGTCGCGGCCAGTTCTTTCCTGTTACGAATAATCTGTCGCTGTCCGCGTCGTAGGCAATGCCATTGTACTGATCCGGCGAACTTAATGTGTTTAGCCCGGCCAGGTCGATCCAGGCCACTACCTGGCCGTCGCTGGGTCGAAACACAACGATGTTTGTGGTCTGAAACACGTTCGCGTACACCAGGCCATCGATAAACTCTAGTTCGTTCAGCGAACTCACCGGGGTCCCGTCGTCGTTGACGTAGATGCTACGGACAACGGCGAACGTATCCGGGTCACGAAAATCAATCTGCGGGCTACCGCCGGGCTCGGGCCCCGGTGGCCCCCCACTCATAAGCAGGTGGGTACCGTCGAAGGTAAGCCCCCAGCCTTCGATATCTGGCGGGCCACCGTTGGGAGGAGTGCTGTCGTAGAAGAGCGTGTCGATAGTGGCAAATGTCGGTAAGTCATAGACGTAGCACTCTTCGCGCTGCCAGCTAAGTTGATAGATACGATTACCAACAACGGCAACGCCCTCGCCAAAGAAGCGGTTGAACGTCTGCTCCTGCAGAACCGCTCCGTCAGCCACCGAGACCCGTCGCAAACGTGTGGCTCCGTTAAAGAACCCGGTGCCTTCGATAAACTCGCCGGCAACGTAAACCAGCCCTTGCGTGCGAGCCGCGCTGTCGTGGGGAAACGTATCGACCACGGAATAGGTGTAATGGACCACCGACGTGTCAACCGGAGGAGCTGTCCAGGGATCCGTGGTCACGTCGCAGCTCGTAGCAAGTAAAGCGACCAGGCAAATGACAATCAGTCGTAACAAGAGAAGTACCAAAACAAAAGCCTCCGCACCAAGGTTAGCACAACCCCGATGCGGAGGCCACGAAGCCCGATGTCTACTTGAGCAGAACCATCTTTCGGGTGACGACATCTTCCCCAACGCGTACCACGGAAAAGTAGATCCCCGAAGTTACCGCGTTGCCCGCGCCGTCGCGCCCGGTCCAGGTGACTGACGTGACTTCGGCGCTGGTCACTCCTTCAAACACCTTTGCAATCTGGCGACCCGACACGTCAAAAATGGTCACCGACGCCGGTTCTCCTATGGGCGACTCAAAACGAATGGTTGCCGTTGGGTTGAATGGATTGGGCTGAATTTGCAGGCGCCGCACTTTGCCCAACCGCTGGGATTCCTTCTTGGGCTCAAAGTATCGGACGATGGTACCGGTTCGGCCAACCGCATAGGCTTCGTCGTCGTCTATCGTGAACACTGCGAAGAGGTCACTCTGGGTTGGACTGGACACCGGAGCGAAAGCCGACTCCAAGCCACCCAGAACAACACCGCCCTGACCCACAATAAACACCACACCTGACACGTTGCCGTTACTCTTCTTCTTTACCTCGCCCCAAACACTGTACAAGTTGGTTTGGAGACCCGATGCAACCGCGCTCCAACTGGTGCCGTCGAATCGGCGAATGACGCCAGCATCTCCGACCGCGTAAACGTCTTCTTCCGAAACACCCCAAACCCCGGAGAGGTTTTCGGTCGTGCCCGTGTTCGACAACTGCCATTCTTCGCCGTCGTAGCGAATCACCTGACCGCCAACACCGACCGCAAAGATGTCTTTCTTGTTGGCACCCCACACGTCAAACAATCCGTCGCTAGTACCGGACGCCACGGGCACCCACTCCAACACGCGGCGATCCGTAACCGTTTCGGTGTAGTGGAGTAAGGTTCCGTTGGCCCCAACCGCCCAGACGTCTTCGTTGTCATCTCCCCACACGCCGAACAAGTCTTCGGTGGTTCCGCTGGCCATCTCTTTCCACTGAAAGCCATCCCAGCGGATAATCGTACCTGCGGTACCGACCGCAAACACATCGTCGTTGCTAAACCCCCAGACGTCGCACAGTGTAGCGGTGACGTTGGTCGGCGTTGCCACCCAACTGGTCCCGTTACCGCTAAGCGCGGTTCCGAACGAACCCACCGCCCATGCCTGGGTTGGGCTGTTGGCCCACACGCCCCACAGCCATTCGATAGTGCCGCTGCTTTGCAGCTGCCACTCCGGGCCCGGATCCTGGCACCATCCCGGGGCCGAGGACGCGGCTACAATCGTAACCGCCAGAGCCAGTAATAAAAGTCGCTTCGCCATGATGTCTCCTTCTTATGGTGTAACGACGACCTACTTCTGCAGGACTAACTTGCGTGCCTCGCGAAGACCGTTTGCCTCTAAAACTACAAAGTATACGCCCGACCCCACAGTTGTTCCACGATCATCCACGCCCGTCCACAACGACGTGTGCACGCCAGCGGGCAACACCGACGACACCAGCGTTTTGACTTTTCGTCCGGTTACGTCGTAGATCACCACGCGAGTCTGCGACTGGCTGGACAGCGCGAACTCGATTGTAGTCGACGGGTTGAATGGGTTGGGATAGTTCTGCCGCAGCCCCCAGGCAAGAGAGGCCTTTGACCCGGTCGGAATCGTCACGGTGAACGCTGACAGGCTCGTCCCCGAACCCAACGGCGTATTGACCTGAAAAATACCGGAAGACGCACCCGCAGGCACTTCGACTTCGATGTAGCTTGCCGAAATAATGTTGAACGGCACTGGACTCCCGTCGAGCGTTACACTGGCAACGTCGACGTAATTCGCCCCAGTCAGCGTTACCAGCGTGCCTTCGGGACCGCTGGTCGGCGAAAAGGTGACCACCGTCGGCGCGCCCGTTGGCGCGTGGTCCGGTGACTCGTAAACCCTGAACTCAGCGACCGATATGAAGTCGTTGGAACCGCCAGGCACTCCACGAACGCGAATTCCATCACCCCATGCCGACTCGAAGACCATCTGGTAGGTTTCGAAGTCAGCGCCGTTGTTGCTTTCGTATGGCTTCAGCACGCTCAAATAGTTTACCGGCGTCCAAACACCCGCGTTGCGGATCTCTAGACCAATCGACTCAAACCAACCGCCCGCGCCGGTCCCGGCCAGAAAGTCGGGATCACCCATCTTAAACGACCACGCCTCTACGTCGTGGTGTTCGTTAAGTCCACCCGTTGCCGCGGTAAAGCCGACGTAAGCCTGACTACCCAACACCGCCGAAAGGTCGACGTCAACGGTCATAGCCGGGGTCGCCGGCTTCACGCCGGGGTCGTTGGATACGAACACGCGAAGCAGGTCATTGTCTCCGTCGTAATCCAGCCATAAGCCGTGGGAGTTTCCATCGTCCAGGTTATACGACGGCAAATACTCGGCAAGCTTGGTTTCGCTGGTAAACACCGCAACGTGGTTGTCGTTGTTGTCGTCCATGTTGCCGCCGGAGCCGTTGTTCCAAATGTCGAGTTCGACCATGAAACTGGCACCACCACCGTCGAAGTATCCAATCCCTCCGCCGCTGATCCCCAGAAAACTTGGCCCCACGTCCTGCATCACAAACGCCATGCCGTCGGCGCTGTTTCCGCTGTGCATACGGAACTGCATGAACATTTCGAACGACGAGTCGTCGAACAAAGTCACCGGCGTCGTCAGAAACGCCGATCCAGCGAGGTTGTTAATGTTAGGCACAAGCCGCAGCACCGACCCTGACTGCACCGCTTCGCCGTTTAGCGTAAAGGCACTGACGTCGCTGAAATCAGGGTAGTCAAACTCATCACCTACGGCACCGCCAAAGTGAATACCTTCGGTAAACTGGGCTCGCGAAAAGTGTCGGTTGTCGTCGAAGGTGTATCCCACCCAGTCATCACTGCGATGGCCGGGACCGGTATTGGTATCGTACTGGTATTCCGGCCCGGATATTCCCGCGAGCGGAACAATTCCATCTTTGATGACACCGATATCGGGGTTACCGCTCCCAGTCGGCGCGGTAACCAGTGCCACCGGCGTCCCGTCGGGCGTGATGTCCTGCTCCGCATCGCGAGTCACCACAACATAGTGTGTCGTCGTGTCGGTCAGACCACCGGTGTCCGTTACCAATAGGTCAACCCGCAGATAAAACACTTCGTACTGAAGCCCATGGTACCCCGGCTGAAAAGAAGCGGTCTTACCGGCGGCCGTGAAGAAATCCGGATGGTCGTGTGCGTTGTGGATCTGAGTGACTTCCCACGCATAACTTAGCGACACTTCGGGATCTTCGGGATCGGAGCCGGACGCGACCAGATCCACAACGCTGAATGCGTCAAACTGCTCGCCGTTGCTCGGCGACACGATAGTTCCGCTGGGAAAGGTATTGCCGGAGTAAATGACCAACGGATACGTGGACGTCAACCCGGACTGATTGGTTACACTCATGGTGACGTTGTAGGTACCGGCACTGTTAAACGTATAAACCGGATCCGCGACAAACGCGGAATCACCTGTACCGAAGTCCCATACAAAGTTCAACGGCAACGGCGAGTCGGGATCAAACGAACCCGAGCCGGTAAATTGAACCTCGAGCGGCGCCGGCCCGTTGTTGGGCGTCGCGGCAGCAATAGCAACTGGCGGAGTGTCGTCTTCGTCGGAGTGGCGCAAACGGTAAACCTTGCCGTCGCCAATATTAACGAAGTACAAATGATTTCCGTCCGAATGAATGTCAACGACCGGTCCTAAGTCGGTACTAAACGTCGTCTGCGACACAAAATTGTTAGAAACATCGTATTCGGCAAAGACCATCCAGCCGCGCGCATAATCGCCGTACCAGACCTTGTTCTGATACATAATCGGATACTTTGTACCTTCGTAGAAAGGACCACCAACGATTGAGTTACCACCCAACCCAGTCGGGAAGGAATTGTTGGTGTTGTTGTGGTGATAATAGGTACTCGGGTCATCTACGGCGCCAACGGTCGAGCAATCGCTGTGCGACGGGCTGGCGCTTTGGTACCCGCCGTGTGGATTAGGACCTTCGTGGCAGGGCCATCCCCAGTTTTCAGCCCCGTTACCGACGTTAATTTCTTCCCACGTTCCCCAACCAACATCACCGATGTAAAGAGTACCCGGGTCTCCGGCGCCGGTCGTCAATGCGCCATCGTTGCGAATCGAGAATCGAAACGGGTTGCGCAACCCTTTCATCCACACTCGGGAGGCGTTGTCGGCCGGATTGCCGGTATAAAACGGGTTACTGGGATACCCCAGGCCGGTGCTTGGGTCAATCCGGAGGATTTTACCCGCCAGACTGTTAATGTACTGCGAACGGAAGGCGCCGATGTCTTCGGAACTGTCAAACCTGCCGGTTCCAAAGCAGTCGCTGTAAAGACCACCGGCGTCGACCTCATTGTAACTACCACCGTCCCCGGCGCTCACCAACAACGACCCGTCGGTTCCGAAGCGCAACGATCCAGGAGCATGGGAAAAATAGCAGGCGGGAATACCTTCGGCCCAGGTCGCACCGATAAGAACCGTGCGCGTGGACAGGTCGGCCACGTCCGGATCTCCGGCGCTGGCGGTATAACGTGTCAGCCGACCAAACACGTCCGTGCGCGAGTAGTCGCCCGAGCCGTCGTGATCTACCGTGTACAAAAAGTACGCGTGACCGTTGGTGTCGAAATCTGGATCGAGCGTAAACCCCAACAGCCCCCGGTCATGGTGATCCATGACTTCCGCAGACAAATCGATAAACGGCGTCGCGCTAACAACGCCGTTGTCAACAATCCAAACCACACCGCTTTTTTCCACGACAAAGATTCGCCCATCGGGAGAAACTTCCGTGGCCACCGGCAAATCGAACGTTACGCCTGGCGCTACATCCTCCAGGTAGAAGCCAGCCGGCAACGTCTGCGCCGAAATCACGTGTGGAACTAACGCAAAAAGAATCAGGATTCCGCTAAGGCAACGTGCCACCACATACCTCCGTGGACCCCGATTAGACCGTGCCCAAAGATTATAGCAGAATTGCCTAACCCCTTGTCTGCCATTAATATAGGGTTGGCCACTACCCCACCGCGACGAGAAACGACGTGCCACCACACACCGTTATAAAGAGCCATACGAACGAATATTTTTAACGATCCCAGCCGCCAGGATCCATGTGCAAAGGGTTGCCCACCCCCGAAAACCGTGACATATTTCTCGCAGCCAGTAATGAAGCTTGTCCCCCCTGATCCTCAACACCCCTACGAATTCGAGGTGACCCTTTATGCGCGTTGTTCTAAGCGCACTACTGTTTACGGCGTTGTTGGGAGCAACCGACGCCGATGCTCTTCGACGTCACCGCGTTGACAGCAAGTTTTTTCAACGCACCGCGGTTGGATTTGACATCGGATCGGGAATGCCGCTGGGACAGTTCGAAGGCGACGGCGCCCACAAAAACGGCGGAACGCAATGGGCAATTGACGCCGAGTACTTTTTTGCGCCTAACGTTTCCATTGGCGGAAGTTTCCAGCGCGGTACTTTTGACGACAAGGACCTCGGAGCAACGTTGCAGACCGAGTTAAACTCGTTGTCCGGATTCGTCCGCTACACCTTTGTTACCGACACCAACGTGCATCCGTTTCTTCGCTTTGGTATCGGCGCAATGGAAGTGACCTTCGACGGGCCCGACGGGACTGACGCCGCCGACTACGAGGGCATGATTCATTTTGACGGCGGCGTGTTCGTGATGCTCGGTGACAACCTTAGCCTGGATGGCATGGTGTCATACGGCTATGGCTTCACCGAAGAAGCGTTTGTAGCGGAAACCGCGGATGAAATATTTCTGGTGGGATTCGACGTGGAGTACGTCACGTTTGGCGTAGGAATCACCGCGTACTTGCCCTAGGCAAGCTTGCCCAATGCGATTGCCAGCACCCCGCAAAACATCTCCAGTTTCAGCAGCGCGCTTACCCGCGTAAAGCTGGCCCTTTCGGGGCGGCGTACGATCTGCGCCGCCCCGAAAATTAACCCCGGGACAACCAACCCGGTCATTATCCAGAAATATAAGTTTCCGTAATAGCCCACGACGGTGGGAAGCGGCAGGGCCACGGCCAGCAGCAGCATGATCACCGCGGCCGTTGCGGCAGCCTTATCGGTGCCCCACGCGACCGCGACGGTTTTGACGCCAGCCGCCCGATCACCGGAGAGATCTTCTCCGCCTTTGACGAGTTCGCGACTGAGGACAAATACAAACGCCACAGCAAACGGTAACCACACCGGCGAGAAACGTCCCACAACAATTCCGCCAGCCAGGAATGAACTCGCAGACACCGCCGACACCAGAAGGTTTCCCGTGATTAGCCAACGCTTTACCCATCGCGCGTACACGAACAACGCCAGGGACCAAATCACCAGGACCGCCGTCATGGGTACTGTCAACGCAATCCGGTCGGGGAAAGCCAGAGCGACCAGAATGGCAACCGCGAGCAGAGCATTCACTATCGCGTAGCCGATCAATGCCGAGCCTGCGCCAATCCGCCCCGACGGCAGCGGCCGGCGCGGCTTGTTTACCCGGTCGATCTCCAGATCAAAGTAGTCATTAATGATGTTTCCGGCGCCGGTTACCAGCGCGGTGAGGAGGGCGGGCAGCAACAGTTGCCCAAAATCGCGCCCGCCAGCGATGAGGTAGCCGGCCACGAGGCTAAACGCTGCTACCAACATATTGTGGGGCCGGGTGATTTCTATCGCAGCCAGGAACCGGGTTGCCAACGAACTCACTTAGAAATCCCAGCGGACGGCCAGGCGAAACGCGCTAGAAGTTTCGTCTGAGGTAACGACGTTCGCGAGGTTGTCACCATCCACGTACTGGTAGGAAGCAAACAGTTCGCTGTTGTTGCGTAGATCAAACCGACAACTGATGCTGTAACCAAACTGCCGTTCGACGACACCGCTTGGAAACTTCGGATCGATGTCACCGCCCTCTTGAAATGCGCGGTAGTCATTTCCCTCTCCGCGACGTTGCGAAAACACGGCAAAAGTCGCTGTGAATGCTTGTTGGGGATGTACATCAAACGCGACCTGCCACGACTCGGTGTCGGGGCCCGGAGCTCCGCCAAGGCCTATGTCGCCTTCACCAACAAGCCCCTCACCACTAACGTAGGTGTTGACAGAATCCATGTGACTATAGGTAAAAATGTCGACCCATCGAAATCCGGCGCGCAACGTTAGCGGAATCGGCTCTACGACCGCATAACGTCCGCCGATATCGAATCCAAACTTGTCAGGATTTTCGCCGTCGCGCTCGAACTGCGCGTCGTCGACCACACCGCTAGCATGCAGCACCACGTTCCGCCACAGTCGTGTCTTCACATCCACCGACCATAGAATGTTGCCCTGGTCGTTGTTGCGCTCGTTGAATTGATTGGCATAAAAGCTCGACAAAGGAAATGCGTACAAAAACTCGAAGTCACTATTTCCGTAGATAGCGGTCTCGTTTATCCCCACTACCGTGTTACCGAATCGTCCTTCCAGTCGATGCCCGGCAAGCTGCCGGCCCGACGTTGGCGAGAGTTGGGCAACGAACGAACTTAAACGCAAATTCTTCATCTTCACTCGCGCGCCAAACTGATCCAGGCTGATCTTCTCGCCAGGAACAATCAGACTGCTCCAGTCGCTCGGACCCCAATCGACGTACTCGCGGCCAAAGAAAATGTGTACTTTGTCCCACGACGCCATCACGTAAGAACGATCAAACTGAGACGTCAAGCCTTTGAAACTCTTCAGGCGGCGATTCGGTTTGCGATCCCGGGCGCGATTACCGTGCTCAGGGCCCATCAGGAGCCGGTAACGCACTTCGTAGGTTATGCGATCGCCAAAGTGCAGTCGCATCGACGGATCCACACCCAGGAACGCCTCGGTTTCTTCGTCGAAAGCGCGGCTCTCCAACGCTGCCGTAGCATCAATGTCGGTCTCCAGAAGTAGTGGACGGTCGTCGAGCAAAAACGTGGGCACATCGTACCGGTCCGAAGGACTTCGACGCGATGCAAACTCGGTGAACTCTTTTTCAAGTCGATACAGGTTAAAGCGATCGCGCGGCGACAGGCGTCGATCATAGGCGCCTTTGCGAATCTCTTCGACGATGCCGATAAACTCGTCGCGAGTGAACGGTCGGTCGGTTGGCAACAGGCAAACGCCCAAAGCTTCAAACCGTTCGGCTACGTCGTAGGCCCAGTGATCGAGCGCGATCATCTCGCGCCCAACGGCGTCGGCCGAAGTTGTCAACGTAAGAAGAATAAGTGGGGCGAGGACGAAGCTACGCAGACGCATAGCGTGTTTCGCCACGACGGGCACACGCATCGGCAGCGCGATACGCGGTTCGCGCTTCGTCGGACATCCCCGCCTTGTCGTATACGACGCCCAGGTAGTAGTGCGCTTTGCCTTCGTAGGGCAGTATTTCGATAACGCGCTTGAGCGGCGGGATGGCGCGCTTGGGATCGTCCATGCGGTTGTAGCAAACGCCAATGTGATAGAGAATATCGGGATCGTCGGGATTTTGCTTAAGCGCACCCTGCAAAATTTTGACTGACTTTCCATAGACGCCTTTTCGAAAGTACACCATACCGATGTAATACTGGGCAAACTGGTTGCGAGCGTCTAACTTTAGCACCCGGCGAAAAGATTGCAATGCTCCATCGAGATCGCCGGTCTGAAACAAACACAGTCCCAGGTTAAAGTGCCCTTCGCTACTATGGGGATCCAGTCGAATCGCGAGTTCAAACTCGCGTGCAGCGCGTTCGTGGTTTCCGTTCTCGCCGTATACAGCGCCGAGATTAAAGTGTGCAGCGGCGCTATTGGGATCACACTCCACGGCTTTTCGAAACAAGCGTACCGCCTGGGTGGCATCGCCGTCGCGATCGAGCAAATATCCCAGGTTGATGTACGCCCGCGCGTGTCGCGGATCCATGTCGAGGGCGCGTCGGTAGTACTTCTCTGCTTCTTCGCGTCGCTCAATGCTGGCCAGCGTCACCCCGTAGCGGTAATAGCATTCGGCGTCTTCCGGCGCGAGATCGATAGCCCGTTTGTGGGCTTCGAGCGCTTCGGTATGCATTCCCAGGTGGGCGTAAACTCTCCCCAGAAAATAATACGGCCGCGCATCGCGCTGGGTGGAGTTCCCGGCGGCGACGCGCTCGAAGCCGTCCCGCGCCTGCTGATAGGCCTTGGCCTCGAAGAGGAATTCGGCCACCGACAACAACAAGTCCAGCGGCAGTTCGCGCCGCATCATGTTCACGGCGCGCTTGACCGCCTCGTCACGACTCCCCTCGTCGCGGAGCGCTTGCAACAGCTCTAGCTCGGCCCAGGGGTCCCCGTGATGCTGATCGAGCTTCCTTAGTAGCTCATACATCCGTTTGGACTCTTGTCGTTTTTCGAGCAGTTCCGGCACGTCGCAAACCCCCACAGGTCAAAGCGTTGAAAATCAACCGTTTGCGCGAACCTAGTACAGGCTAAAAAAATGTGTCAAGGCATATTTACGAGGCTGTAACCAATTATTAAACAATAGGTTACAATCCTTATCCACAGAAGAATTCCTAGCCACAAGTTATCCCCACGCCAAAGCCCCGCTACTCGACCAAGATCGCGTAACGGGGCTTCGAAGCGTAACTTCTGGAAACTAGTCGTCAACCACCTGGATCTTCAGCTCGAGCTTTATTGGGACCGATTTGCTGATCTGGTTGCGCGTGAGCCGTACCGGGACTTCAATCGTCAACTCTTCGGTGCGTTCCGGGATCGACTCCGTTGCCGATTCTGTCGCTACCGGGCCCGTAGCCTGGTAGGCCGGCCGATGAGAGTCCACCGGGGGCGCTTCGGGCACCGGGGACGGCGCAACCGGTGCAGGCTCGGGAAATACCTCCGGCGCGGGCGGGGGTTCGGAACTCGTCGCCGCCGGTGGGTCGTAGGACGGTTGCGGCTGGGGCTGGGGCTGCGGCTCCGGCTCCGGCTCGACGGGCATGACCGGACCGGTCACGATTCCTTCGGGAAGCGATTCGGTCTCTTCGTGGGAACGGAAGGCCGCTGGTTCGGGGGCCGTCGGTTGTTCCGGGCGTGCGGGTGCGCTTCGCATCGGATCGGTAATGAAATCTTCTGCTACATCTTCCCGCGGAGCGGTAATTTCTTCGTCC
This sequence comes from uncultured bacterium, assembly GCA_964588695.1. GTDB lineage: Bacteria > Krumholzibacteriota > Krumholzibacteriia > WVZY01 > JAKEHA01 > CAZPQK01. The sequence continues at coordinate 100,049 of CAZPQK010000005.1, read as the reverse complement.
AATTCCAGTACGTTTCCGACGTCTTGTTCGTTGGTATTTTGCGCGAATGGGGCTTCGCTTTGACCCATTGCGGACATGTCGAACGGCGCCGTCTTGGTTGCCAACTGTTCCGGCTCCGGAGCTGGTGACGGATCGCCCATTTCGCGGAGCACGTTGTCCACGGTATCGCCGACTTCGTCGCCGGGCATCGCCGGATTCGGGACCGGCGCCGCCGGCCCAGCGGTAGCTCGCATAGCGGCTGCCGACGCCGGATCGGGCGGCGTGCCGCCAACGCTGCGGGTCTTTTCGAGGTTGTTTTTGAGCTGGTTGTACAGGATTCCGGCGATCGCCTTGAACGTGTCGTACACACCGCCGCCTTCCGAGGCGACAGCCTGAAACGACGGAACCTTAAGCAGGTTGAGCCGTTGTTCGAGTTCGGCGACCGGCATCGCGTCGGGAAGGTCGCGTTTGTTGTACTGGATTACCCACGGGATATGGTCCAGGCTCAGCCCATGTTCGTTTAGGTTGTCTTCCAGGTTGCGTAGGCTCTCTATATTTTCGCCGAGTTTTGCGCGAGACGAATCCGCAACAAACACAACTGCGTCGACGCCCTTTAGCACCAGTTTGCGAGTGGCGTTGTAATAGACCTGCCCGGGAACCGTGTAAAGCAGCAGCCGCGTGCTGTAACCGTTGATGTCGCCCATATCAAGCGGAAGAAAATCAAAGAACAAGGTTCGATCGGTGCGCGTTTTCATCGACACCATCTTGCCCTTGATTTTGGCGGGCATCTTTTCGTGGATGTACTCAAGGTTAGTGGTTTTTCCACTCAACCCCGGACCGTAGTAAACGATCTTGGCGTTAATTTCTTCGCCGGAATAGTTCAGTACAACCATGACACTTCCCCGTCTTAAGGAATGATGAGAAATCTTAGGGAGGACAGCCCTCCGGAAGGACATCGACATGGACTAGGACACGGCGATGACTTTTCGCTGCGAAAGGCCAGGGTGAGTTATTCTAGCGTCCGAAATGACTGCCCTCAGTACCGCGGCAAGCGCAAAGAGCATGCCAAAAGCAATTAGCGAAACTGCGCGTAAGCTCTTGTATAAATGCCGTTTACGCCGCTAAAATGAACATCGATTTTCTGCTTCCCGCGGCCAAAGTGCATCTTGCCCTGACGCTTGCAAAAGCCGTGGAATAAGGGGTACGATCGCCATTCCTCTAAGAGAAAGTCCACTTTGAAGCTTCTCCGTGCTGCCATGTTTGTCTTGTCGCTTTTCGCGGTCGCGCAACTTTTTGCGATCGCGGGCGACCGCATGAAACAGTTTTCGATGGTCAGCATGCTGGGTATCTATGCCCAGGGCGAAACTGGTGAGATGTTGAAGCTCAACGTCTTCATGTTCGCCCCGATGTTGTTGTTCACACCCATCCTGGCTGCCTACCTTGACCGCTGGAACAAAGCGGGAGTCATTATGGCTACGGTGCTGTTTCGCGGAGCCATCATCCTGATGATTCCTGCGGCATTCGAATACTGGGGCAATCTCTACGCGATTTATTTTAGCGCGTTCGTGCTGTCGGTCGCCGACCTGATGTTTACGCCGGCGCGCTCGGCGCTAATTCCCGAACTCGTATCTGAAGACCGATTAATGCGTGTTAACGCATGGTTGTGGGGCATGGGTGTTGTCGGAACGTTGGGTGGTTTTTTGCTGTCAGGCTGGTTGTTTGATAACGTGTCGTGGCAAAGTAGTTTCTTTACCACATCGGCACTTTACGGACTCGCCGGGTTGCTGGTACTTCCCGTGGTTATCTCTGTTCGAGGTAAGCGGCCAGCCATGGCCACCCGCGACGGTCTTCCCCACCCCAAGAATCCGTTTCAAGCCATCAACCGTTCCATTGTCGACGGCGTCGCACTTATTCGCGAAAGCCACAACATCGCCGTTAGTCTCGGCGTACAAACCGCGCTGTTTGCGGTCGCCGGCGTTATGATTGTCATCGCCGTTGCGCGAGTGCAACAAGTTGGCGACGGACGCGCGTTGTTCCTGGGCGTCGTTGTGGCTTCGGTGCTGGTGGGGCTTCTCGCTGGCGCGGCCATCGTTAGCATGTTTAACGCTAAAAAAGCGTCGCAGCGAACCATATCGGTGGCAGCTCTGCTCGCTGGAGTCGCGGTGGCCGGCCTGGCTCGCTCTGACACGCTGGTTCCGCTTAGCATCTGGGCGCTGGTTTTAGGGCTGTCGTTTTCGCCAGCTTTTATTCTCTCAGAAACCCTTCTACAGCAGTACATCCCGCCCGGTTACATGGGGAGAGTTTTTGCCGCCCGGGAAGTAATGATCCGGGCGTCATACCTTCTTGCCGCCGGGCTGGGTACCGCAGCGACGTTCGCCTTCAGCAAAGAGACCGTTCTGGTAACCATAGGCCTGGTTCTTGCAATGCTGGGTGTGGTCTTAGAGCGAACTCAATGGCTGAAGGTGGAAGAATGACCGAGAAAAGCGAAGGTACGACGACATCCGTCATCGAAAAGATGTTGCGCGAGATGTTTGCCCGGCTGCTGAACATCGAACTGTCTCCTGCCGTCCTCGAGCGCCTGGTACCGGTTGTGGAGGGCGTGACCGAGAAGGTCGATGGGAAGCTGGCGCTGGACACGGTGCAGGGCCAGAACACGTTTCGCGCGTTGGTGTGCAGTATGGTCGCGCATGGGTGGGGATTGGGAATGCACCCCGATAACAATCCCAACGTCAATCTGGACGGCAAGAAGATCGACGTCAAAGCGTGCAAGGACATCCTGGTTCCGATGGACACGCTGAAAGCAATCCGTTACGTCAAAAAAGACGAGTACGGACGGGTCAAAAAGGCGTTGTTCGAACCGGACCAGAACGCGCGCATATGGAGTTCGATAGACGATATGCTTGAGCGCTTGTCAAAAGACAAGTGGCAAGAGTAAAACGTCGCCACTAGAACACAAAAAAGGGACTGCACATAGTGCTGTCCTTTTTTTTGTTACCTGCCGCCGGCTTATTTTCCGTTGCCTTTTTCCGGGGGTCCTTCGGCGTTGGGGTTACGCTTCTCCAACTCGAGAACGCGGCCATCTTCTTTGTACTGCACCGAATCCATAATGTTACGCATTAGAAATATTCCCCGCCCGGAAGATCGCAGCAGGTTCTCTTCGGCCAATGGATCGGCCACCTCTTCGGGTACAAAACCTTCGCCTTGATCGCGAATCCGCATCCGAAACCGCGAATGACTGAGGTAAATTTGGATATTCACTTTCTTTTCCGGGTTCGACTTGTTGCCGTGTACCACCGCGTTAGTGATCGCTTCATCGCATACCAAAGGGATATTTACCCGCGAATCTTGTAGCGGAAATCCAAACTCTTTTAGGAGCAGCGAGACTTCGTAGTTAATTCCCAGCACGTACGACAAGTCGCTGGGGATTAGAAAGTCAAGTCGGGCTTGGGCTCGCTTCATAAGATCCGGGTGCCGTTTGAACTGGCTGACGTTGGGGCTGGCAGTTGCCAACTCCGTGTTGATATCGAGGGCCGCGAATGGTGGCAACAGTATGCGCTGAATCCCCACCGACTGCAACCGCATCGAGTTTTGCTCGTCGCAGTAGTCAACTATGGCCAGCGGGACCACCTGCGGAAAATCCAGCCGCAGCTGCCGCAGGCCCATCGTGTCGATCATATTTGCGTTTTGTTCGATCAGCAGTACAAAGGCCAGATTGATCTTCTCAAACTGGCCCAAAGACTTGAGCAGGTCTTCGATGTGTTGATAGTGGCGGATACGCGCAGGCACATCTACGCATTCATCTCCAAAACGCTGGTAAAACGCTTTGTCCGATGCAACCGCGTAAACTCGGGCATCCTTGGGAAGGGCTGGGGTCTGGCGCGTCCCTATGGGGTCAGAAGACTTCCTGTCCATCGGCTAGAATCTCGTTCAACGCTTCTTTGAAGTAGTTCGTCGAACTTGCGACTTCGGGTCCGACTTTTTCCTTGTACAGCTCCCACGACTTCTTGATCTCTTCGCCCAGGGCGGTCATCAAAGTGCCGTCGGCCAGCGCGGCGTCGCGCTCGTCTTTGTTATAGCACAAGATATCGGAAACCAGCACTCTCGCCAAGCGTCGAGCGCGATCTTCTTTGCTGCCGCGCTTGGGTCGATCGCCAGTTGGCGACGGTGCTGGAGCGGGTGCTTCTTGCAGCGGCGGCATGGTCGCTTCGGCGGGGCTACCAGCGGGCATGCTGGCCTGCGCTGCGACGACGGGTTCAGGACGAGGCTCGAGTGTGAAAACACCGGTGCATTTGGGACACTTTACCCGCAGCGGTTCGCTAGGGACCTTTTCTTCCGGGAGGAAGTACTTTGCCGTGCAGGACTGACACTTGATGATCATCGTAAACCTCGTGTTGCTCGGATGCTTGTAAATTGCACCCTGGAAACCCAAAGACGCAACGCGCAACGCGACGAAACCGCGTATGCTCTGTCCAACGCGCAGGGAGCAACAACTGCGCCAATCCCAATTCACACGACCGGAGCCAACCTTAGGCAATCAAGCCATTGGCAATTTCCGCAGCCAGGACCAGCTTTAAGTGCGCTACACAGGCGCGTCCGTCCGGAGATTTCAGCGCAGGGTCTTCGTCGAGGAGCCGTTTTACCCCTTGGCTTGCAGCTTCCACCAGGCGATGATCTTGCATCGGATTAGCCAGTTTGAATCCGGGCACGCCGCTCTGGCGCGTGCCCAAGAATTCTCCGGGCCCACGAAGTTTCAAGTCTTCTTCGGCAATCCTAAATCCGTCCGACTCGCGGACCAGCACCTCGAGGCGCTCGCGAGATTCAGCGCCAATATCGTCGCCGACCAGAAGAAAGCAAAACCCCTCCATTCCACCGCGGCCAACCCGTCCCCGCAACTGATGCAATTGCGAAAGGCCAAACCGTTCGGGGTGATGAACGGCGATAATCGTAGCCTGAGGAACGTGTACGCCGACCTCAACTACTGTGGTCGTGACTAGAACTCGCGTTTCTCCGCTCGCAAACGCTTCCATCGCGCGTTCTTTTTCCTCCATCTTCATGCGCCCATGGATTAACCCGACACCGCAATCGGCCAACGGCCCCTTGCGAAGTTCGTCAAACGCGTTGGTCGCAGCCTCCATGTCTTGCTTTTCGGTTTCCTCCACCAGGGGATACAACAGGTACGCCTGGCGTCCCGCCTTGGCTTCGCTACGCACGAAGTCGTACATCGCGGTGCGTTTGTTGGGCGGAACAACCCGGGTTTTGATGGGCGCGCGAGTGGCGGGCATTTGATCGAGCACCGAAAGATCCAGATCGGCGTACGCCGTTAACGCCAGAGTTCGTGGAATGGGTGTCGCCGTCATGACTAGCATGTGCGGCGATTCTTCTTCGCCCAGCAGGGCGGCTCGCTGACGAACCCCAAAACGATGTTGTTCGTCGATAATCACCAGCCCCAGATGTTTGAAGTTTACGTTTTGCTGGATGATGGCGTGTGTGCCAACAACCACGTCCACCCGCCCGGAAGCTATTCGCTCATGCACGCGACGTTTGTCGCTAGCGGTCAGCGACCCAATCAGCAAGTCGACAGAAACATCCAACTTGTGAAAAGGCTCAGCAAGTGTCTTGGCGTGTTGCACCGCGAGAATCTCGGTCGGGACCATGAACGCTACCTGATAACCCGCTTCAACCACCGGCAGCGAAGACGCACCCGCGACCACCGTCTTCCCCGACCCTACGTCGCCCTGAAGAAGCCGGTTCATTCGACGACCGCTGCGAAAATCGCCGTGCAGATCGGCCAGCACTTTCTTTTGCGGCTGGGTCAGCTCGAACGGCAAGGACGAAACGTATTGATCCTGTAATCGTCCTGCGTCAATTCGGATCCCTTGTCGCGACCCGCGTAGTCTTCGCTGCAAAGAAAACAAAAACTGAACGTGAAATAGCTCCTCAAGCTTGAGCCGCTGCAACGCCCGTGCGAGTTGGTCATCATCGTCGGGAAAGTGGATGGCCTGTAACGCTTCGCCGCGCGAAGGAAGTTCCATTTCGCGAACGATCCAAGCCGGCAGTGATTCTTTGGCAACAGGCGCGTAGTCGTCCAACGCGGCTTTGATCAACCCGCGAAGGAACCGCTGTGACAATCCCTGCGCCAACCGGTAAACCGGAACAATTCGGCCTGCCGCCACAACATCGTCGAGGTCTTCGCCCACCAACTCGAAGTCCGGGTTAACGAACTGACGTTGCCCGCGATAGTCGGAAAGCTTCCCGCTAAGTACAACCTGTCGACCTGGCTGCAGGTGTTGCTGCAGGTAGGGCTGGTTAAACCACACCACTTGAACCACGCCAGTATCGTCACCGATAGCGGCAGACACCACGGCGCGACGTCGACGCGTTTGCCGTCGATGCGACGAAAGCACCTGACCCAGCACGGTCGACTCATTTTCGTAACCGAGGCTGGCGATTTTACTGAGGCTGCGGCGATCGTAGTAGCGCCGCGGGTAGTGGCCCAGCAGGTCGTTTACCGTCTCGATTCCCAGCGCGTTCAGCTTGATCGCTTTGGTGGGACCGACGCCTTTAAGGTACTGGCAAAAATCGGCGAGGGACTTTTCTCTGCGGGTGTCGGGCACGGGTTTCCTCCACGACCGATTCTAGGGCAAAAGTCGTGGACGCGTCAGCAATTGATGTTAACAAAGCAATGTATGAACTCAATTTGCTAAGCGATTGTCATCTAACCTTCTAGAGCAAGCGGAAGCAGCAAGTTGGCCGGGGCTGGCCACGATCGCGTTTGACAACCCGTTGCAACCTAAATAGACTTTACTACGCAAGGGCTCTCGGGAATTCGTGGCTTAGTAAAGATCTGGGACAACATTCCTCTTCCTGATTTCCTACGATATTTGCTCCACGTCTCCCGGGAGCCCGGTAACCTACCTGTCTGGCAGATCCATCTTCTCCACCGTTAGCAGTGTTCGCCCCATCAAGTCCGCGGGGTGATCGTCCAGAAACGCGCGCAAACAATCGTCGGCCGCGCGACCGTTGCCCATGCGACGTAACGTAACCACTTTTCCGTATAGGGCATCGCTGTAGTGCGGGTTAATTGCGAGTGCCTGATCGTAAGACGCTTGGGCTTGTTCGGTATGCCGCTGCTCGAGCAATACGTCACCCATCATTTTGTGCAAATCCGGATAGCGCGGACGTCGCTCCAGCAGCGACGCAATCAACGACTTTGCCCCATCCAGTTGCCCCTGACGATACCGTAGCAACGCCAACCGACGCGATGCTTCCAGATGCTCGGGCGCCAGCTGCAAACACGCTTGCAGATGCTCTAACGCTTGGGTTTCGTCGCCGCTTTCCTGCGCGATCGCGGCCAGCAAACAGTGCGCGTTGGGGTCGTCGGGATTCTGGTCGCGGACCCGTTCCATGCGGAAACGCGCGCGCTCCCAATTGCCGCGATGCATTTCGAACAGGCCGGCGTCGAAATCGACATTGTGCAAATTGGGAGACGAAATTAATGCCTGCTCAAGGTCGGCGCGTGCCTGGTCAATGCGCCCGGCGGCATTAAGCGTCAGTCCCCGCAGGTACACGGCTTTGGCGTACTGAGGACTGATCTCGAGCGCATCGGAGAATGCTCGCTCGGCGTCCGGGTATCGGCCCAACGAGGTGAGCACCAAGCCGCGCAAAGCGTGCAAGTCGGCGTATTCCTGGGTTTCATCAAGTGCGCGTTCGACCACCGTAAGCGCCTGGTCGTACCGCTGCTGGCGCATCAACCCGCCCCCCAGATAGTAGAGCGCGTCCACGTACTGAGGATTAATGTCCACAGCTTGCTCCAGTTCGGACACGGCCTCGTCGACGGCACCGCGCTCGAGCAACGTCATGCCTAGTTTGCAGTGAAGGTCCGGGTATTTGGGTTGCTCACTTACGGCGCGGCGAAACCAGATTTCGGCATTCGCAAAGTCCCCGTTGTTAAACGCGACGGTGCCTTCCTTGACCGAGGTTTCGAAAGCCGATCCATGCAGAACCGCGTCCCGAAGATCCCGCAGCACGGGCAGGTCAAATTGAGTACTCTGGAGCTTACGCATCAGAATCACGCTTACTGGACTTGGATTTGCCTGCGCCAGGCCTAGCGCTTTTTCAAGTTGCGCGGTGGCTTCGTCGACGTGCCCCGCGTCGTACAACGCGATACCAAGGTAGCAGGTAGCTTCCGCGTATTCCGGGTTCAGCTCGACAGCCCGATGTAGCCGCGCAATGGCGACATCGATTTCGCCGCTCTGGTGATGGGCCACGCCGAGATAGTAGTAAAGGTCGGGGTAATTGGGGGTTTCTTCGACCGCAAGGCCGAGGTGTTCGATCGCTTTGGTGTAGCGGCCCTGAAAGAACTCGGCGATACCCAACTTGGTGCGGGCCTCGGCGGCATAAAAAGCACCTAGCCGGGCGATGGGGCCACGGGGTTTGCCCGAAGAAATAACGGCGTCGAGCAGCCCGGCCGCACGGGCATAGTCGCCCTTGTTGTAGCAGTCAATGCCTTCTCGGTACTGCTCGGCGACCGTATCGCGAAACAGTTTTGACCAGAACGCCACTTATCCCCGATCGCTAGTCGATCTGCTTCCTGACAAAAGTCGGTACGCGCAAGCGGTCGCTGTCAAACGAACGAATCGATCCATTATCCATAACGATTGGATCGGTATCTTCGGCGTCGTCATGGCTGTCGCCCTTGTGGTTCACAATGTCGATGACGGTTTCGTTGCCGTCGAGCAACTCCGAAAAGACAACCTCGGTAGGTTCTTCATTCGCTGGCGCGCTGCCGTGGAACGGGTGAACGTTGTTGGGTTCCGCCGGCTGCGGGTGAGCCTCCTGCACCGGCTCAACTGGCTGGGGCTCCGACGGATGGATCGGCTCGACCGGCCTGGGCGAAAACTGTTGCAACGAAGACATCACGTCGGCCGGCCGCGGTGCAACCGGTTCCGGCTGCGGCTCTGGTGTGTTGGCAATGGGCGCCTGGACGGTCAACTCGGGTGCGTGAGTCGCCTGCGGCGGTTGTGGCGTAGCGGCAGGCGCTGCGACCGGTGCAACCGGAGGCGCTTGACGCGTCTCCGCCGTCGGTTGCGGCGCAACCGTTTGCGCAGGAGTCGGATTCGCTGTGCGTTGAGCCGGCTGCGGCTGAAATTGCGCGGTTTCGCCTACTGCGGCGGTTTCGCGGCCAAAACCGGTCGCGATGACGGTGACGCGAACCTCATCGTCGGCAACGTCGTCGCTAATCACCGCACCTAAGAACACATGCGCGCCCGGACCCGCTTCGGAATTCACAATCGTTGCGGCCGTACTAATCTGCTTAATTCCCAGCGCCTTCGAGCCGGTGACATTAACCAGAATTCCGGTGGCACCGTTAATAGAAATATCGTCCAACAGCGGGCTGGAAATTGCCTGGCGAGCTGCGACTTCGGCCGCGTTGGGACCGGTAGCCGAACCACTGCCCATCAGCGCATCGCCGCCGTCCTTCATCACCGAGCGAACGTCGGCAAAGTCGAGGTTCACAACACCGGTCTCGGTAATCAAATCCGAGATGCCTTTGGTCGCGTTACACAAGACCTCATCGGCCTGACGAAACGCGTCCAGCATTGACGTGTCTTCCTCGGCGGTGGCCAGAAGTTTGTCGTTGGGAATGACAATTAACGTATCCACGGCTTCTTTGAGCGCTTCTATGCCGGCTTCAGCCTGCCGAGCACGCGGAGCGCCCTCAAAGAAGAACGGACGGGTAACCACGCCGACAGTCAGGGCACCTGCTTCGCGAGCCGCTTTGGCGACAACCGGCGAAGCGCCGGTCCCCGTTCCGCCACCCATTCCGACCGTCAGAAAAACCATGTCTGCGCCCGCAACGGTTTTCTTAATCCGCTCGATACTCTCTTCGGCCGAGGCATGACCGACGTTGGCGTCGCCCCCGGAACCTAGTCCGCGGGTAAGTTCGTCGCCGATCTGTACCTTTTCATGGGCGCGCGACCGTTCCAAAACCTGCAGGTCGGTATTGACGGCGATAAAGTCTACCCCGCGGAACCCGGTCTCCACCATTCGGTTGACCGCGTTTCCTCCGGCGCCACCGACGCCGATAACGCGCAGGGTCGTGAGCTTGTTTTCTTCCGCCATTTCGAAGCGCATAGTTGTCTCCTTTGGACCTATATAAAACTCGCGATGGCCCGCTTGAGCTGTACAAAGGATCGCGAGAATTTAGCACGGCTGCGCGATTCCAGGGTTTCTTCGGCGTCGTGGTTGGGATACAAGAGCCCAACTCCGGTGGCAAACCGTGGGTGCTGAACCACCTCCGAGAGGCCTTGAATCCTGCTCGGATTTCCCACCCGCACGGGCAGATCAAATACCTGCTCCGCTAGTTCGCGAATGCCTTTCAACATCGCGGTTCCGCCGGTCAGGACAACACCCGCACCCATCACACTCTTCAGCCCGTTGTCCTCTATTTGCTTGTCAATCAATCCAAAAAGCTCGGTCACTCGCGGTTCGATGATGCCCGAGAGCATCTGTTTGGCCAGGCGCCGGTTTTCGTTCGCACCCAGCGTGTTGACCTCAATCACCGCGTTGTCGCCGACCATACTAGACAACGCGCAACCGTGTCGAACCTTGATTTCTTCCGCGTGACGTTGGGACGTTCTTAGTCCATAAGCCACATCGCTGGTGATATTGTTGCCCCCCAGGCCAATCACACCGCTCGCCTGGATGCCGTCTTCACTGGCAATCAGGACATCGGTGGTGCCGCCTCCGATGTCGAGAAGCATCACGCCCATCTCGCGCTCGTCCGGCGAAAGCACCGCAGCCGCCGACGCCAGCGGCTCGAACACGATTTCTTCGAGTTCCGCACCGGCCAGATCTACGGCTTTGGCGATATTGTCGATCGCCGCCCGGGCTGCGGTCACGATATGCACCCGCGCCTCCAGACGACTGCCGAACATGCCCGCAGGGTGTCGAATACCCCGCTGATTGTCAACGATGTATTCGCCTGGAATCGTATGTAAAATCTCACGTTCCGGCGGCAGGTGCAGGCTGCGACTGGCGTCGATGACCCTCACCACGTCATCCGACGTAATCTCGGCATCGATGTCGTCAATCGAAACCACCCCGCGGCTGTTCAAGGAACGAATATGTTCTCCGGCCGCGCCCACCGACAAGCGCTTGACCGTCATTCCGGCCATCTGTTCGGCGTCGTTAAGCGCTGCGCGGATGGCTTTGGATGCCTGCTCTATATCAACCACCACCCCTTGCCGCATTCCCGCGACCGGAGCGGTACCCGCTCCCAACAACCGAACTTCGCCGTTTTCCACTTGCGCGATCATGGCCGACACTTTGGTGGTACCCAAGTCGATACTGGCGCGAACGTTACTGGCCTGACGAGTTATTTTATTCATGAGCGTGTGCCGCATGTCTTACCTACCTATTGGCGTTGATCTCGGAGTACGACCTGATCCTGAAACCGAAGATCCACCCAGCGGGCATCACGTTCGGCTGTGGACATGGTGTCTTTAAGGAGAAAGTACTTTTTAAGTTTTGCGTCGAAGTCGCCTTCGCCCAACACCAACACCTGGTGACGGCTCAACGAACGAATTACGACTCCTTCCTTGGCGATGGCTATCTCGGAGACATCGTCGGCGAGTTCCCCGCCGTAGCGATGACACGCCTGCAACGCGATCAGTGCCGAGCGTAGTTCGTCGCTGTCGGAGCGGCGGCCCGGCTGAACCGACTCGGCCGCTATGCCCGAAATAATTGGAAGATCCAGCATATCGGTGAAACTATCGCGGCTCATGACGACGCCGTCGGTGTCGACCTCAAAAAACTCGCCGGTAAACACCAGCGCGACAGGTTCACGCTCCTCAACGGTTACCGCAACCTTGTCCGGGAGCACCCGACGAAGTTGTGCGTGACGAACGCGGGGGTGCAGAGTAAGTCGCTGGGCGTAGCTTTCTAGCGGCGCGAGCAACAGGTTCTGCCCCGCCAGATCGTCGATGAGGGGCTCAAGCTCGACGGTCGCAACCCGGGTGAGGCCGGAAAACTCCACGTTTTGCACCATAAACCGGTCGGCAGTCGTCGCGTAGTTGTACGCGTGCATGGCGGCTACAATCGCGGAACCAACAATCAACACGGTAACCACGCGGGTAAACGCGGCGCGAATGCTGGCTTTGCGTTGTGCTCTGGTTTTACCGATTCCCAATGATCACGACCTCCGTGTGAAGCGAGACACCGAATTTCTTCTTTACCTCGCGTTGCGCCAGACGAATGAGATATTCAACATCGCTGGCAGTGGCCTGATTGTTTATGTTCACAATGAAATTTGCGTGTTTCGATGAAAACTGCGCTCCACCCCGTTGGCGTCCTTTTAGCCCACAGGCTTCGATCATCTGCGCCGCGAAACCACCGGGCGGATTGACGAACGTACTACCAAAAGAACGCTCCGCTATTGGCTGGCTTTCTTTGCGACCAATCGAGCGGTCGTAGGTTTGCTGATCGATCTTGCCGGGCGCACAGTCAAACGTCGCAGAAAGCACAACGCTGCCGGCTGGCAGTTTACTCTTGCGGTAACTAAACTCGATGTCTTCGCCTTTAAGGACCTGCACAACACCTTCGCTCGTTACTAGCTTGACGCGCCGCAACACGTCTTTAACCTCGCCGCCAAACGCCCCCGCGTTCATTCGAACGGCGCCGCCGACGGAACCAGGGATCCCAATTCCAAACTCCAGTCCAGTGCGCCCCTGCCTGGTCATGGTTCTGGCGAGTCGAGCGAACGACGCGCCGCCTTCGGCGCGCACCGTGCGCTTGTTGACTTTTACATCTGCAAGGTTTGTCATCTTCATAATCAAGCCATCAAAACCTGAGTCGCGAACGATCAAGTTCGACCCACGCCCAACAACGGCCAGCTCAATCCCATATTCGTTAACCGCTTTTACCACTCTGGCGACTTGTCCCATGGTTCGCGGCGTGGCCAGCAGTTTCGCCGGCCCGCCTACCCCAATTGTTGTGTGAGCGGCCATCGGTTCGTCTACTTTCAGGTCGTTACCCAACCACCGGCGCAACCGTGTTGCGAGCCGATCCATAACTACGCGGACACACCCTTCTCGGCCAATCGCGCCAGAATGCGATCGCAAACTGTGTAAATGTTTCCCGCACCCATCGCCAAAACCAGGTCGCCGGAAACCGCAGTCTTAACCGCCCAATCCACCGCCTCGTCGAGACCGTCGACCTTCACCGCCGACACTCCTCCGGACTCATTGACCCGGTCCACAATCAACGCTTCGTCCACTCCGGGTATAGGGCGCTCGCCGGCCGCATAAAGCGGGGTAATCGCGACATGGTCGGCGCCTACGAAACACTGCGCGAAGTCATCGATGAGCGACTGAGTTCTTGAGTAGCGATGCGGCTGAAACACGACCAGCACCCGACGGTCGAAGTTGGCGCGAGCGGCGGCGATGGTCGCGGCAATTTCGGTTGGATGGTGTCCATAGTCGTCGACGACAATTACACCAGCTTGCTCGCCCTTAATCTCAAAACGTCTCCCCACTCCCTGAAACGCTTCCAGGCCGTCGCGAATGTCACCGAAAGGAATTTCCATTTCCAAACCGATGGCCACCGCGGCCAACGCGTTACGCACGTAATGCTCCCCAGGGATCCCTAAGCAGATTTCACCAAGCGCTTCGCCGTTGGAGGTCACCTCGAACGTGGTACCGCGTGGCTCCTGCGAAACAATGCGCGCGGTAACCTGTGCGTCACCGCCGAGTGAATAGGTAATGGTTCGCCGGGTCAGTTCGGGAACAATGCTCATCGCGTTGGCGTCGTCGGCGCACACGATGACCGCTCCGTAAAACGGGACACGATTAGCGTAGCGGATGAACGCGTCTTTAATGTCATCGAGGTCGCGATAGTGGTCGAGATGCTCCAGGTCGATGTTGGTAATGACGGCAATCGAAGACGGCAGTTTAACGAACTGGCCGTCGCTCTCGTCTGCCTCAGCGACCAGATAACGACTGTCTCCCAGCCGGGCATTACTCGAGATCGCGCGCAATTTACCACCGACAACAACGGTCGGGTCCAGGCCCCCGCGTGCGAGAACCGCGGCAGCCAACGAAGTAGTGGAGGTTTTTCCGTGTGACCCTCCCACCGTGACGGCAAACTTAAGCCGCATGAGTTCGGCCAGCATTTCGGTGCGCGGAATTGCTGGAATTCCCTGTTCCAGCGCGGCGGAGACTTCCGGGTTTTGCGTGTTCACCGCGCTGGAGTACACAACTACATCCGCGTCACTCACATTGTCGGCGCTATGCCCGACAAACACCGTGGCACCCAGGCCGGTCAGTCGCTCGGTGGTGTCGGATTCGCGCAGATCGCTCCCCGAAACCTCGAAGCCCAAGTTAATAAGCACTTCGGCGATTCCGCTCATTCCAATACCGCCGATACCGACAAAATGAATTCGTCGAGTTCGCCCTAAGAACACCATACCTACACCACCGCCGCTGCGATCGGTTGGCGACCGATCAGATTGAGAATTTCGCTGGCTGCACGTTGCGCTGCGTCCGGTCGAGCCCACGCTCGCAACCGGTCAGCCATCTGTTGCCGTTGCTCGGGGCTTCGAAGAATCTCAAGCAACAAGGCGGAAAGGTTCTCGCCGGTAATCTCCTGGTCGCGAATACAAAACGCCGCGCCATCCGCGACTAGCGGGTCGACGTTCTTTTGCTGATGGTCGTCAGCCGCATAGGGATAAGGAACAAACACGGTAGGCAGCGCTCGCGCCGCGATTTCGAACACCGAAGAAGCACCCGCGCGCGCCACCGCAACGTCGGACGCGGCATAGACCGAGTCCATGTTTTCGCTGTAGGCCAGCACCTTCACGCGGTCGGCGTGATCAGCCGTTTGCTTCGCCACATTACTGGCGTTGTTGTTGCCCGCGAGGATTAGAAACTGACTATCAAATTCGGCTAGCACTTTCGGGATCGCATTGGCGACCGCTTCGTTCACCTTTGTAGCGCCCCGGCTTCCCCCCATTACCAGTACCGTCGGTCGCGCCGGGTCCAGGCCAAGCTCGCCAGCAGCAACTTCGCGTGATTGTTTAGCTATTTTACGCAATGGGTTGCCAATAACGACGGTACCGGGGCTACCCTTAAGCCACTTTTCGGAGCCCTGGTAACTGAGCAATACCCGGTTCGCCACTAGCGAAAGCCAGCGGTTCGTCATCCCGGGAACTGCGTTCTGCTCTTGCAGAAGTCGCGGTGTTCGGCGCAGCCATGCGGCCAGAACCATCGCGGCGCTCGCGAACCCACCGGTACCAACAACAACGTCCGGCTGGAAACGCGCAAGCAAACGCAACCCACCCGACACCGCGCGCGCGGTTGTTACCGGAGTGGATAGCTTGGTAAACAAAGAGGCTCGACGAACTCCGCGCCCAGGCAATGTTTCCAGTGGCCATCCTCGGCTACCAATGATTTGCTCTTCCATTCCTCCCGACACTCCTACAAAAAGCGCTTCGACGTTGCTCACATCGAGCAGCGCTTCATACATGGCGATGGCAGGGTAGACGTGCCCACCGGTTCCACCTCCGGCGAACACAACCTTTATCGACGTCTCCCGGCTCATTAACCGGCCTCCCCCGCCATCGCCAAGTTCCTTGCACCTTTGCCGCGGCGAGTACGCGAAATATTCAGCAATACTCCAACCGCAAAAGCATTAATGGTCATTGCCGAACCGCCGTAGCTAATGAACGGTAGCGGCAGTCCTGTCACTGGAAACAAACCGGTCGTTACCGCCATATTCAGCATGGCGTAGACAAAAACCGAACAGCCTATCCCCGCAGCAAGCATTTCTCCGAAAGTATCTCCACACTGGCGTGATATTTTGAGTGCCCGCAACGCCAGCAACAAGAACAGCAAACTCACTGCAACCGTCCCGATCAAACCCAACTCTTCGCCCAAAATGGCAAAGATAAAGTCGGTGTAAGCGTCGGGCAGCCAACTGAACTTCTGCGCACTGTCGCCCAAACCAACGCCAAACAAACCGCCGGAGCCCAACCCGATTAGCGACTGGTGAACCTGCCAGTTAATCGCATCAACCGCAGAATCCGGATTCAGGTACGCCGCAATTCGCTCGCGCACGTAACCGGCTGAAAGTACTTTTACAAAGCCCACCAGCACTACCGCACCGACCATCCCTGCCAGGTGTGCAATCCGGGCGCCGCCGAGAAACATAATCAACACCGACACCATCAGAGTGGCCGTCGCGTTGCCGTAGTTGGGGGTCAGGGCAATCAACGCAATCACCAACATCGATGCGGCGGCCGCGGGCAGAAATCCTTCTTTAAAACGGGTAAAGTCCCGTCCCGACCGTGTAATCCAATAGGCGAGAAAAAACACCAACGCCATGCGGGCGATGTCGGCGGGCTGAACAGCCATATTCAGGCTGGAGATGTAAAACCAGCGCTCGGTGTTGCGAATGTTCGCGCCATAAAAAGACAGCCCGATCATCAACGCGATCCCTACAACCAGACCAACCGGTGCCAGTCGTCGGTAATGCATGTAGTCGATCCGTACGGCAACCATCATGATCACCAGCGCGATGAATACTTTTACCAAATGCCGATTAAGCAGGTAGAAATGATCTGAAAACACGCCGCCGGAAAAGAACGAACTCGACGACGCCACCAGGCTGACCCCTACCCCCATTAGTGCCATTACCACCCACAAAACGCGGCGATCTATATCGGTGTGAAACACCGGCATTACCCGACTCTTACGCGTTGCCATCGACGCCCTCCACCAGTTCACTCACTGCTTCCCGAAACGCGTCGCCGCGATCCTCGAAGTTCTTGAACATGTCAAAGCTGCTACACGCCGGCGCCAACAACACGGTACCGACATTCTGCAAATTGTCGCGACCAGCGCGGACCGCCTCCGGCAACGTGGCAACTCGCTGCAGTTGCACGTGGCCGTCAAGCGCGCGCTCGATGCGATCGGCAGCTTCGCCCAAGGTGAGCACGAGAGACACGCTACCGAGGCTCGGTATCAACTGAGCGAAATCGCTGTCCTTGTCGCGTCCACCCAAAATCAAAACGACCGGTGCAGCCACTCCGGTAAGCGCTTTCGCTGCCGCGTCAACATTGGTGGCCTTAGAGTCGTTGATAAAGCTGACGCCGTCGGACACCCCAACCAACTCCATTCGATGTGGAAGCGCGGTGTAGCTGGTCAAGCCGGCCGAGATAAACTCGACTGGCGCGCCCGCGACCACAGCAGCGGCAATGGCGGCGCACGCGTTGGCGGCGTTGTGCTCTCCGCGAGGAGCAAACGCCGTCCGCGGACCGACGACCGCCTCCTCTTCGTCGGTTTTTACAATAAAACTGTCGTCACGAACAAACACACCCAGCGAGAGCTCCTTGGTAGCGCTGAACGGAATCAACGTTCGCCGACTTCGTTCGGCAACCGAAACCGCCGCGGGGTCGTCGGCGTTAAACACCAGGACCGCGTTGGCGGGATCACCATTGTCAATTCGTGCCTTGGATTGCTGGTACTTGATAAAGTCGTTGTCGTAACGATCCAGATGGTCGGGCGTGATGTTTAGTATTACCGCGATATCGGCACGAAACTCGATGATGGTGTCGAGTTGAAAGCTACTGAGTTCGAGTACATAGGTATCGGCACTGCCTTCGCGAACTGCCGACGCAAAGGGATGGCCATAGTTCCCGGCCAGTGCAACGTGTCGGTCATAAGCCAGCATCTCGGCGATCAAACCGACGGTCGTGGACTTACCGTTGGTCCCGGTCACGGCGATGATGGGTGCCTCTGCCCATCGGTAGGCGACTTCGATTTCGCCAACCACCGGAACGCCACCACTGCGCGCCGCGCGCAACAAAGCGTTCGATTCGGGCACACCCGGACTCACCACCAGCTCGTCCACATCCGTCAGCATCGATTCAGCCTCTTCCGGCGTGACTACAGCAACATCGGGGTGGGCATTCGAAACCGCCGCGCGTGTCTGTTCGTTGTCGTCGGTTCCTACAACTACATCGCCGTTTGCCAGCAGCAGTTCGGCAACGGCAACGCCCGATTTTGCTAAGCCCACAACCAACACGCGCCTCATACTATTGCAGTTTCAGTGTACTCAGACTAAGCAGCGTTAACAGAGCTGCCACAATTAAGAATCGCACTACCACTTTGTTTTCGTGCCACCCTTTGAGCTCGAAGTGGTGATGCAATGGCGCCATTTTAAAGATTCTTTTCCCAGTCAGCTTGAAGGACGTCACCTGCAGAATCACGCTTAGCGCTTCGGCAACAAAAACGCCGCCGATGACCAGCAACAGCAACTCTCGCTTCAATAAAACTGCAACTGCTCCGAGCGCTCCACCGAGCGACAACGACCCCGTGTCGCCCATGAATACCTGTGCAGGATGGCTGTTGTACCAGAGAAAGCCCAACGAAGCACCGACCACCGACATGCAATAGATGCTTAATTCGCCACTTCCCTCCAGATACATGATGTTCAGATAGTCGCTGAAGCCGCGGTGTCCGCTTAGATACGCAAGTCCAGCGAAAGCGAGAAAACAAAACGCACTGAGACCGATCGCCAGGCCGTCAATGCCATCACTTAAGTTAACGGCGTTACTAGTACCGGTGATCACCAGCATCACCAAAATTGGATAGAACAGCGCGAAGTTTATAAACAAACCCTTAAAAAACGGCACGCTGGTAATCGTCGCCGCATCCGGAACCATGGGGCGTAAATACAACAACAATCCCAAGCCGAGACCAAATGCCACCTGCCCCAGCAATTTGTAGCGACCGACAAGGCCTTTTTCCTTCTTTTTGATCACGCTCAAGTAGTCATCTAAGAACCCAATGAATCCCATCCACACCGTCGCCAGCAGCACGATGTGCACGTAGGGGTTTGTCAAATTGCACCACAGCAAAGACGGAATAATGGTGGCAGCTAGAATCAGCAACCCGCCCATCGTCGGTGTTCCCGACTTGGACTGATGACTCTTGGGACCATCGACGTTGATCTGTTCGTGCAGTTGCAGGCGCTCCAGAAAGCGAATCAGAATTGGCCCCAGAATGAAGCTGATAATCAACGCCGTCACCATCGCGTACGCTGCACGGAACGTGATGTAACGAAACACATTAAAAATCGCGAAGGTTTCGTTGAGCGGATATAGCAGATGGTAAAGCATTACGCGTCGAGCCTTTCGCGGATAGCGGCCACTATGCGATCAAGTTGACACGACCGTGAAGCTTTGACCAGCACGGTGTCGCCAGCCTTTAACTCATCGACGATTGTTTCGGCGTCTTCTACATTGTCGAAGCGTTTTACCCGGGTGCCGTTTGGAGCTTGCGCGAACTTCGCGGCCACTCTACGACCATACTCACCAACCCAAATCAGCATATCGATGTGGCTGTTGGCAAGATGCGCGGCAATCGCGTCGTGCTTGTCTTCGGCATACTGACCGAGCTCTTTCATGTCTCCGAGAATTGCGATGCGGCGTCCCGCGCGTTGTTTGGCCAGCATCGAGATTGACTGTCGCATACTCGCGGGGCTGGCGTTGTATGACTCGTCAACCACGCGCACGCCGGCTACATCGTAGATGCGGCCGCGCCCAGGCATAGCTCGCAACGACTGCAATGCAGTCCGCACTCGCCT
The DNA here is from genome assembly GCA_964588695.1 of uncultured bacterium. Lineage (GTDB taxonomy): Bacteria > Krumholzibacteriota > Krumholzibacteriia > WVZY01 > JAKEHA01 > CAZPQK01. The sequence continues at coordinate 80,426 of CAZPQK010000005.1, read as the reverse complement.
GGCTTCAACGCCGAAAGAATCTCCGACCGCAACGGCGGCGGCAGCATTTATCGCATGGTATTCGCCAAGCACGTCCATCGAAAACGACTCATCGTTGACCGAGAACTTTGTCACTCCCGTTGACACGTCAATGTCGGAGACCGAAAAGTCGGCTTTGTCTGATTCGCCAAAAGTTCGCACCTTAGCTTTGGTCATGCCGGCCAACACGTCCAGGTAGCGGTCGTCCGCGGGAAGAATGGCGTAGCCCGCCGACGGGAGACTGGCGACCAACTGGCCTTTTTCGTGCGCGATGTTGGCCTCGGAGCCAAACATTCCAACGTGTGCGTCCCCGATATTGGTGATTACGCTGGCGTCGGGTTGCAACAGATCGGCTAGGGACGCAATTTCGCCGGGCTGATTGGCGCCAACCTCGCAAACCAAGTATTCGCTATCCAGATCGGTTTCCAAGACCGTCAACGGAACACCAATTAGACTGTTAAAATTCCCCGGGTTGCCGGTGGTACGAAAGCGCGTCTTAAGCACCGCGCGAATGTATTCCTTTGTCGTGGTCTTACCAGCACTTCCCGTTACCGCTACCACTGCAACACCAAGTTCGCGTCGGTACGCCTCTGCCCAGCAACGCAGTGTCGACTGGGTGTTCTTAACCAACAAGTAGTCGACGCCTTCACGCTTTAGTCGTTTGGCGACGTCGGGGTTGTCGACAATCGCCGCAAGTGCGCCGGAATCCATCGCGGCATCGACGAAGTCGTGACCGTCCACGCGTTCGCCTTTTATGGCGATGAACAGCCGCGAAGCGCAGTCCTTGCGGCTATCGATCGCGCCACCCATCCAGGACAGCGGCGCCGCGTTGTCGATGGCTGCCTCCAGCAATTGATCACTGTCACGCTGCAGGGCGTCGACGATCCACTCTACGGTTCTAACGTTCACCGCGCACTCCATCGCTGCAGCTCCTGTTCTGCCGTATCCCGGTCGCTAAATGGGTGTTTGTTTTTTCCGATGATTTGATAGGTCTCATGCCCCTTGCCCAACAACGCCACAACGTCGTTGGCTCTTGCAGACTTGATTGCGCTGGCAATCGCCGTCGCGCGATCCAACTCGATGTCAACCGGGTTCGCCTGCGAGTCGATACCTCTCATAATGTCATCGACGATCTGATCGATGGACTCGGTCCGCGGGTTGTCGGTCGTCACAAAACTCCGGTCCGCCAGGCGTTGCACGGCGGCACCCATGAGCGGGCGTTTTTCCCGATCGCGATCGCCTCCGCAGCCAAAAACCGCTAGCACCCGATCGGGGCCAAGGTCTCGGCAACCCTGCAACACGCGTTCGACCGCGTCAGGGGTGTGACAGTAGTCAATAATCACGGTTGGTTTACCGTCGGCCACGATGGCTTCGAACCGACCTGGAATCCGCGCCAACCCCTGCAACCCCGCGGCGATATCCTGTGCACCTATACCCAAAGCGTGGGCTGCACCTGCGGCGAGAGCCGAGTTAGTTGCCACGTAGACACCCAGCAGTTGCATGTCGACCGCCACCTGTTCGTCGCCAACCGCCAACACGACTTCGGTCGAGCGCAAACCCATCGAGCTATGAACGACGCGAACATCACAGTGCGTGCCGGTGCCGACACTGACACTCGGCCCCTGGTGAGCGCGACCAATCTCGCTGGCCGCGGGGTCGTCATCCCAATACACCAGCACACCGGGCTGTTCGCGATGCACCGCAATGAGGTTGTCGCAGAAGGCGCGCTTGGCGTCGCGATAGTCCTCCCACGAGCTGTGATAGTCGAGGTGGTCATGGGTAACGTTTGTGAGTATCCCAACTCTGAAGTCGATCCCCCATGTCCGATGTTGCCGCACCGCATGAGAGCTGACCTCCATGACCACCCCGGAACTTCCGGCCATCACCATTGCCTGCAGATTCTTATGAAGAACCAGCGGGTCGGGCGTAGTGAGGCCCGTATCTATTTGAGTGTCGCCGAACCTAATCCCCAGCGTGCCAACCAGACCGGGATTGTTCCAACCACCGCAACTAAGAATTGCGTGCACCAGATGCGTGACCGACGTCTTGCCGTTGGTTCCCGTGGCGCCAACCGATTCGATTCTGTCGGCTGGGTTGCCATTCCAGGTTGCCGCCATTGCGGCCAACGCCCGTCGCGAGTCGCGCACACGAATTGTCGAAGCGCTAACCGCCAGATCGCGCTCGCTTACCACTGCGATAGCGCCTGCGCGTACGGCATCGTCGACGTACCGATAGGCGTCCACGTTATTCCCGGCAATGGCAACAAACACATGGCCCGGCGCGACCTGACGCGAATCGGCCACAACGCCTGCGACCGAAACGCCAAGGTCTCCGGTAGTGGCAAGCGAGTCGACTTTTTCCAGCAGCGTGCTAAGCATCATCGCGATCCGCGCGCACCGGTAGTGGCAAGCGCGCGCTCCTCTCCGCAATAAACGGTGATTTCCGCGTCTCTTGTTTGTGTTCCTGGTGAAGGAGATTGTCGGCGAACCCAACCGCTTCCAACAAAACGGACGGTAAAGCCGTTGCGAGCGGCCATAGTCTTGGCCTCTCGCATCGCGAGCCCTTGCAACCGGGGAACGATCCCTGCGGAAGGACTCTCCGAACGCACCACCAATCGCACCACGTCGTCTTTTCCCATCTGCACACCCGGTGCGGGTTGCTGTTCGGCTACCCTACCGGCGGCTCCATTACAAAGAACGTTAATCCCGTGCTTACGCGCAAACTCCAATGCGTTCTCGCGCGACATTCTTAGAAAGTTCGGGGCGGCGTGGCCGGAATCATCAAACTCGGCAACACGAAGCGGCTCGGCCAGAACGTCGTCGAACAGTTCCGTGCTGTTGGCAATGCCACGGCATATTTCCGCAAACGCCGGCGCTGCGGAAATACTCCCGTAGCGAGCTTCGTAGCGGGGTTCGTCGAGCATTACCAGAACGGCGATTCGCGGCTCGTCAACCGGCGCAAAGCCCACAAAGCTCGAAACGTATTTGCCGTAGATGTATCGGCCCGCCTTTGCTTTCTGCGCGGTTCCAGTTTTACCAGCTGTGGAAACCAACCCCAGAGCAGCGGCGTCGCCCGTGCCCTCCGCTACCACCCCAACGCATAGATCGCGCAACACATCGGCGGTGCGCGGTGACACCACGCGGCGAACGCGGGTTGCATTAATACGTTCGATGTCGCCGTCGGTGTCGGCCATCCCCAGCACCAAACGGGGCACCATCAGCTCGCCGCCGTTGGCAACCGCGGCAAAGGCATTGATCATCTGTAGAGGGGTTACCGCAATCTCCTGACCGAAAGCCAACGTCCCTTTGGTACGGTTGGACCAGTCGTCGGTTTTTGCCAGGAAGCCGGCGGATTCGCCGTTGAGCTGAACGCCGGTTTTCTCGCAAAATCCAAACAAGCGAATCGTATTGTAAAAGTGCCGGGAACTTAGTCGCTGCGAAGCTTTGGACAGAACAATGTTGCTGGAATGCGCGAACGCTTCGGAGAACGACAGCACGCCGTGCGGTTCCGGGTCCGCGATTACCGCGTAACCCAAATCAGCTTTGCCGTTTTCGGCATCAAACTGTTCACCGATGTCGATGGACCCCGATTCCAACAGCGCAGCACTGGTGACCAGCTTGAAGGTTGATCCTGGTTCGTAAACGTGGGAAACGCTACGCATCGTCCAAAGCGAGTCCGCGGTGTTCTCCCATCTCGGAGACGGATATTCTGCTAGCGCCAGCAGGTCACCCGTCCTGACATCCAGGACGATGGCGGCACCCGACGTAGCGCCGTGCTTACGAACCGCTTGCGCAACCCGCTGTTCGGCAATCTCCTGAACGACGACATCAATCGTTAAATAGACGTCGCGCCCATCAACCGCATCGGTAAGAACTGACTCGTAGTAACGGTCTGCACGATACCGACCGTTCTTTACCTGACTGGCTCGGCCCGGACGGCCCATCAATTCGGATTGAAAGGCGGCTTCGATACCCGCCATTCCCTTGTTGTCGACGTTACAAAAACCCAACAGCTTAGTTGCAACATCGCCATACGGATGCACCCGGCCCGGCTCGCGGTTAACCACAACACCATCAAGATCTGTAAGCGCTTCGAGTTGCTGCGGCGACAGATCCACCTGTCGCTTGACCCAAACAAAGTTGCGGTCGGAGCGGGCGAGTTCTTTGACGCGGCGGCGCGACACCCCGAGCGCGCGGGCGACATTCGCAGCCACGGACGCGGCGTTCTTGACCGCTGGCGGAGCCAGGGCGACTGAATAAAGAGACGCACTAACGGCCAGAGGGCGACCGTTACGATCGTAGATAGTTCCTCGAGCGGCCGGAATCTGTCGCTCGCCGGTCCTTTGCGAAACTGCCACCTTACGATAATGGTCGTGCCCCAAGTACTGGACCTGAAACAGGCGTCCCCAGAGAACGACCATCGCCATCAGAAACAGAGTTCCGACGACGTAGAACCTGACGTTACGACTTCTCCGTGTCAACGCCGACGAACCTCACTGAGAAGCTTCGTGTTTGCACCGAACAGACTGGTCGATTCCGTACGATTCTCGGTGAAGTACAAGCTCGACAATGGTTTCCTAGTGGGAGCAGAAACCGCGACCCGCTTGACTTGTTCCAATCCGGCTTCACGCAAACCCAGTTGCGATTCGCAAATATTACCAACACGCGTTCGGGTGGAAAGCTGGGCGTACTCGCCCGCAACCCTGCACAAACGATCATGAGCGTCGTCCACCTGACGCTGTCGGGTCGCAATGTCCTCCATCAAGCTGTGGGTATAAACCTGGAGCGAAACGTAGGACAACAAAACCACGGTAAGAACGGAGTAGGCCAACACCATACGCACTGCACCCGCCCGACCGCAAAACGCATCGATAGTGACAGTTGTGAGACGGTTAATCCGGTTTCGAGAGGAAGAAGGTTTCATTGTGTCTCCTAGTTCACTTCGCGAGCGACGAGCGCCCGCAAGCGCGCGCTGCGTGAACGTGGGTTTCGAACAACCTCATCAAGACTCGGACGAACTACGCGACGGGTTAACAATCCGGCGCGCGGTTGAGCGCCGCACGTACAAAGCGGAACTTCCGGCGGACATACGCAATCAACCGCTTGCGCTCGCATAAACAACTTCACCATACGGTCTTCTAGTGAGTGATAGCTGATGACAACCAAACGACCACCGGGCTCGAGTAAGTCCAGGGCACTATTCAGGAAGCCGCGTAGTTGATCCATCTCGTCGTTGACCGCAATACGGATGGCCTGGAACACCTGACTGAGCACCGACGGCGTCGCGCGCGCGCCTAAGGCCGCTTCGACCGCTCGACGAAGGTCCATGGTTGTGCGAGCACCTTCTTCATGCACCGCGCGGTAAATTGCCTTGGCCGCCTTCTTGGCATGCTTCACCTCTCCGTAGGAACGAAGCGTGGCTTCGGTGGTGGTCAGGTCCCACGACTTCAAGTGATCCAGCGCCGTCATTCCGATATCGCTCATGCGCATATCCAACTCGCCATCAGCCTGATAACTGAAACCACGGCGTGGCGTGTCGAGCTGCATGCTCGAAAGCCCCAAATCAACAAGGACACCACTTACCGGCGCGTCCTCACCGACGACAGTTGCTAAATCCGAAAAGTTAGCTTGCTCGAGGCGAACTCGATCGGCGTAGTCCGCAAGGCGCTCGTTCGCGATGGTAAGCGCGGTGGGGTCGCGGTCGATGCCGATTACCGAAACGTGAGAATTTGCCTCGAGCATGGCCTGCATGTGGCCACCCGCACCGGCCGTTGCGTCGACCAGCTTCTTTGTATCGGGGGTCATCAGGTATTCAAGCACTTCATCCACCATTACCGGTTCGTGTGGCCAGCTCATCGTTGCACCCAGCTAGAACAGCTTGTCGTTAATGTCGCGGAAACTCTTAAGCCACGAGTTGCTGCTTTGCTCGATATTCTTCTGGTCCCAAACTTCCAGATACCGCGTCATGTTAATAACGCCTACCTTGTTGCCCAGCGAGCAGGCCTCGCGAATTCTTTGCGGAATGACAATCCGGCCCTGGCTGTCCACCTTCACCGTCTCTTGAGAAAGATCCAACAGCCGCATGAAGTTGCGTTTTTCGGCGCTACTGGTCTGGCGCATGACCGCGCTTTCGTATTCCGCCCACTGCCTGGCGGTTCGAATCTCCAGATACGGGACGTCCGACACGTTCGGAAACAGGTAGAGCAAGTCTCCCTTTTCGATTCCATAGGACGTGCGAAGATCCCGAGCGATCGAAAGCCGACCCTTCGGATCAATAGAATGAAGATACTTGTCGTTGAACAAGGCCACGCTCAACGTAACGTTAGGATTGCCAGCCAGTTACACCATCCAGGGATGGTCTTCCACCGAGAGTTCGATAATAGGGATATATAGGGAACAGAGTCAAGAAAAAAGGGTGGAATAGGGACAGATTGGGATGGCGCGCCCCTACGCAGGCGATGCAAAACCCTCCGCTCGAGTTATCTGATTTTATTACAGTGAATTACGGGCGCAGGGCTACAAAACAAACGGTGGCGGCCCGACCCTTAATCCCCGGGGTGAATTCCGCGACCCGCTCCAGGCCTTTGGTGAGGCCAGCAGCCCAGTCGGGTGTGTTTTTGAGGGTAAACAGGAAGTGCTTACGTCGCTCGATCGCAAAGCCGGCGCCCCTAAGGAGCGTCGCTATTTGTTCGTCCGACATGGGGTGATGGTAACGATACGGGTGATAGTCTTCCCGGCTCATTCCTTCTTCGGGGTAACACATGGTGGGAAGCTTCTTGCGGAGCCAGGGGTGGTTTCCGGTAAATCGCTTAAGCGACTCAACGGCGCTGGCGTAGTTTGGCGTGGACAATACGATGCGGCCGCCGGGCTTTAGTACCCGATAGCATTCCGCCATTGCCGCCGGACGGTCATCAACAAAGATGTGCTCAAAAGTCTCAACCATCGTAATGCGATCAAACACTTCGGACGCGAACGGCAGACGTGCGGCATCGGCACCCAACGCTGGTAGGTCGACACCATTAGCCGTTGCAATCCGCTGCCCAGTGGCAAACTGATCAACCACAATGTCCATAGCGACCGCCTCATACCCCAGTTTACGCAGGGCCATGACGTTGTACCCCCACGCCGATCCGATATCCAGGACCCGTTGCCCCGGAGTGGCGTCAAGCTCGCGATCAACTTCGTAGAATCGGCGCAGCATCATGTGGCGACGCGCTGGAGTTCCTAGATACCAATGACGTAACAGGTCGGGCATTTCTTCGCGAGCAATGTCGTCGGGCACAATCAAGTTGGGGAGTTGCATTACGGCGCCACCGGGGTAAGACGATAAAGGACGTAGTAGTACGGACCTGGTTTTCGGATCCCCAGGTTACGGACGACGGTCCCGTAAACCTTTTCAAACTTGGATCCTGCAAGCTGTACGCCAGCGAAACGATCGGGCTCGAGGTCGCGATCGATAAAGTAATCAACACGCGGGTAGCCTGGCACGTTCAAATACAACCCACGGTCAACGATCTCTTCGTAATCGTACTGAGCCCGCAGCTTTCCGGTTTCGACTTCAACCAGACCGCCCAAATCCAATACCCTTCGCTGGCCAAAGAAAGCCAGGTAGCCAATATCCGCGGCCGCCACGACAGCGTCGGGGCTCGCATTGTCGTCCAGGTATTCGGCAATACCCCGCATGTTTGCCGTCAGATCTTGGGTAAACGCGCGTGACGGCGGGACCACCACGAGCAAGTAAAACAAAACGCTAGCAACAATGCCAGTAGCCGCGGCACCACCCAACAAAGTATTGGCGCGCGACTCGCCTGCCATTCGATCAAGCACCTGCTCCCAACCGCGAAACCCCAGCGCGCACAAAACCGGAGTTACCAGCAACAGGTAGCGCGACAGAATCTGAATATCAAAAACCACGTATGCGACCGGCAGGGCAAACAACCATAGTGTCAGGAATCGGTTGTTGCGGGAGAAAAGCGCATTCGCCCTACCCACCACAAACAAAGAGAGCAAGCCTCCAATTACGGCGACGGCCTGGCTGGTACCAACAATCTTAATCACCGGACCGAACTTCGCGAAAAACGCCAACGGTGATGTCACCACTCCCCCACTTTTCGCACCAGCGGTGTAAGGCAAGAAACTTCCAATGTGGAGTTTGGCGAAGATAAACCAGGGAGCAATGAGAAGTGCTGCAACCGCCAAGGTCGTAGCCACGTTTCCCCAGGACACGCGACGCTCGAAAACAAATAAACTGGCGACGGTAACGGCGAACACTGGAAACGCAAGGTAGACTTCGGGGCGAACCATACTTGCTAACACGATAGTAACCCCGAGTAAACCAGCCTTGCGGCGGTTATCACTGGCGCCGACCGATGCAAGCGCCATCAGCAGCACCGCCAGTGCCGCCGTCGACGTCTCCATCGACAAAGCCGTCCATCGCACAAACCATGCGTCCGCGGCAAAGACGCAGGTCGCAGCAACCGCGGTAAAACGTCTTGCCCCGAGCGCGAGCATAAGCCGGTAAAACACGTATAGGGCCGCGAAGCCGGCAAGCCACGACAAGAACCGGCTACTTGCAACCAACTCTTCGCCCGACCCAAACACCTTGCCCAATGTCGCCAGTTCCATAACCCACAGCGGACTCGAAGTTCCAAACGACGTTTCCCCAGGGTTAAAACTGTACTCCCCGCGTTCGATCAGGTTGCGTGCGTACTGTATGTGAATGTACCCATCATCGGTAAACCCGTCGGCCAGCGGAAGCAAGCAGGCCAACAAAATCAAGGCGGGCAGAACAAGCCAGGCACGATTCACGACGAGATGCTCTCCAGAAGTGAGGCCAGGTCGCCGGCAAGGTGACGGCGATCGTATTGGGGTAGCGGGTTCAGTTGATATGCGGCGAACAAGTCACCGTCGCGATAGCGTTTGAACATCGCCGCGAGCACGGCTGCAATTGCCCCGCTGTCGTTGTTAGCAACGACTTCACCGCGATGATGTCGGGCAACCAGGTCGGCGGCCTCGCCAGACGGTGCCAGGGCCAGAATCGGTCGCCTTAGGCCCAGATACTCGTACAGTTTTCCCGGAACCAACCCGGTGTACTTGTCGTTTACGTGTTTAATCAGCAGCAGTATATGAGAGTCAGCTTGCGCCTGCAACGCATCCCGATGCGTCATTGTATCCAGAAACCGAACAACGTCGTCGAGTCCAAGTTCGGTGGCGGCACGTTCGTTGTGATCCTCACGCGGTCCGATAAACTGGACACACAGTCGTTCCCGGGCCTCGGGATGCACGGTCAACATGCGCCGAAGTCCTTCCAGAAAAAACGTTGCAGTGCGATTCTGTGTCAGCATTCCGGTGTGAGTTATCGTCAACTTGGCGTCCGCCGGCCTTGCCTCCTGAAATGCCATAAGCTTGTTCCCGTCGTAGCCGTTGCTAATTCGTTCCACCCGCGCGTTCGGATAACTTGATTGTAGGAGTTGCTGATGCCATTGGGTTGTTACTACCACCGCTTCGGCTCGACAGCTTTGCGCTTCCATACTACGATGCCGTCGGCGGTGCCATGGCGACGGCGGCGACAACAAGTGCAAATTCATCCAGGGATCGCGAAAGTCCACCAGCCAGGGCAGGTCAAACTCCTTCTTGAGTGCACTACCTATGACTTGCGACGTCTCTGGTGGCGAGGTCGAGTACACTGCGTCATAGTCACCCTTACGCAACTCGTCGCGCGCGGCGGCCAGCGCAAACCGCTTCCATCCAACATAAGTGTCGGGCATGAGCAAGGCACTTGCGGCCCTCCGCAACACGCCGAAACCCCGCGACGATCGCGACTGCGACGGTGACGAGTTCTTACCTCGAGCGCGGCGCATGATTGCCTGGCCGCTCAGCGATTCGGTTCGAATAACCGTTACATTATCTGGAATCTCATCTACCAGCCGAGAATCTTGAATCCAGAAATCTTCACCTCGCGGTGCGACCACCGTTGGGCGCCAGTTATAGTCTCCCAGGTATTTGACAAACGACAGCGGCCGATGCACCCCTCCACCTGCCATCGGGGGGAAGAATGGTATGATCATCAGAACTTGCTTCACTCCGACACCGCCAATCTCAACAGGCGGTGCGCCAGAGTCGACTTCGTCGAGGCGCGAACGCGAGCGACGTCTCCGGACGACAGCACCCCAAACCAACGCGAAGTAAACCGAACAAGTATAACTGTCAGCACAAGGCCAATTGCGCGCTGCCACCAGGGCGGAAATATCTCGCCCGCGAACAACGCAAGTGCGGCGAACGGAACCAGAGCCAATGCCACCGCAAACGCCACGCGCGACAGGCAACCAACTATGTTGCCGGCCGGTATTACTGTCGTACTCATTCCCATAGCAACCAGCAGTTGGAAGCCGCACGCAACAAGTTGTGCATATCCCGCTCCGACCAAACCTTGCCATCGACAAAACACCAGCAGTCCAATTACAAAGGCTACTGCCCAAACCAGATCGGCAACCAGCGCCAAACGAACCCGATCCCTTGCTTTCATAACCGCCGTTAACGGCGCAGTCGCCGCCGTCAATGGAACCGACGCCATCAACAACGCGAGCACCGACAGCGCTCCAAGGTAGTCGGACGTCGCAACCAAATTGACTAGCTCCGGGGCGAAGAGTATTACCGCCAGGGCGAACAGTGTTGACAGATAGACATTCAGCCGCAAGAACGTCCCGGTCGTCGCTGCCACTTCCGTGGTTCGGGTTTCGGCAGTAAGTCGACTTACCTCCGGCTGGAACGCCAAAACTCCAGCGGAAAGAAACCGATTACTCAACTTGAGCAGTCGCGAAGCGACGTGGAACAGCCCGACAAGCTCAAGAGTTAACGCCGACGCCAGCACGTAGCGGTCAACATCGGTAAACGCGAGCGCGGCCAGCGATAGCAGCGACGCGAAGAACCAGTACCCCGAGTAAGACACCCGAGTATCGTCGGTCTCGACATGTGAAGAAATATCCCGGCCGAGCCGCCGGAAAAACCACGGAACACCGACAATTACTGTGGCTATCGAAACCGTGCCGATAATCTGGAACAATAACGCCACAGTGAGTCGCTCGCGAACCAGAAAGATCCACGCAACTTGAACGGCCAATGACACCGTCTCTAACAGCATCTGCGCCGGCAGCCGCCGCAGTCCGTTAAATCCGCCGTACAGCGTCAGCTTTAGAGCCACCCCTAACGTGGTAACCAGAAACCAAAACGACAGCCCCGCGACTTCCCGAACGCGGGTGTAGTCAAACCAACCCAACAACTCGCAACACGCCGCGATCAAGCCAACGGCGGCGGCGGTAACCACCAGCGAAAACAACGAGAGCCGGACGGCGGCATGATGCTGACCGTGACTCTCGTGGTGAGGCAAAAATCGAACCAGCATTTGCGGCAATCCGTTGGCTGCAACCATGGAGTAAAGCAAAGACAGCCCGCGTAGCGCTACGAACGAGCCAAAGGTAGCGAGTGGTAAATGAAGAGTTAGTATCTTGGTTTGCGTGAGGGTAAGGATTGCCGCGGCGGCCGTCGCAACTCCTAAGGCCATGGTGTTACCCACAAAGCGCGACCGGCCACGAGGTTGTTTTGAAGATGAATACTGCATAAGACCCGACTACTACTGCGAATAGTGGTGTGCAATTCGATTAACGGCAGTAACGACGTCTTCGATATCGCTTTCGGTCATGTCGGGGTAAATGGGGAGCGAAATACAGCTTCGGTAATAGTCTTCACAGACAGGAAACTTGTCGTCTTTGGTCAAGTACCCGGCGTAAAAGGGATGAGTGTGCACGGGAATAAAATGTACCGAACTTCCAATTCCTTCGGCGGTCATTGCGTTAATAAACCGGTCGCGATCAATGGTGAGTGACGGTAAGTTTAGTTGGATCACATAAAGATGCCACGTGTGCCGATTACCCGGTCCTACCTTGGGGACGGTGACGTGCGGTGACCCCGCAAACGCATCGGTGAAGCGACCCGCGATTTCCTGGCGCCGCGCCAGTAAGTGATCCAGTTTCTCCATCTGTGCTTGCCCTAGCGCGGCCAGCACGTCGTTCATGTTGCATTTGTATCCGGGTAGCACCACCTGATAAAACCACGAACCTTTGTCGGTGTAACGAGACCAACTGTCGCGGGACATTCCGTGATACGACCACAGTTTTAACGCGCTCGCCAGATCATCGTCGTCGGTCGAAATCGCGCCGCCTTCGGCGGTAGTAATGTTCTTGGTGGCGTAGAAGCTAAAAGCAGTGGCGTCGCCGAAGGTCCCGACCTGCTTCCCGTTCACGTCGGCGCCGAGGCTGTGGGCGGCGTCTTCTACCACGTAAAGCCCACGCCGCGATGCCAGATCGCAGATCGCTTTGATGTTGCATGCCTGTCCAGCAAAGTGAACGGGAAGTATCGCCTTGGTCTTGTCGCTGATCCGCGCCTCAACCGCCACCGGATCCATGCCCAAAGTCACCGGTTCAACGTCCACCAGAACCGGCGTCGCACCGGTGTGAATGATGGCGTGAATGGTTGACGCGAACGTGAGAGTGGTCGTAATAACTTCGTCGCCAGGCCCTACGCCAAGAGCTTTTAGCGAAAGAAACATCGCTTCACTGCAACTGCTAACGGCGATAACGTGCCGTGCGCCCGTGTAGGCGGCTAGCTGGTTTTCGAATCCCAAGGTGGCGGGACCGCCAGTGATCCATCCAGTTTTTAGAACTTCGATTACTTTGGCAATGTCGCTTTCGCCCAACGACGCGCGGAAGAACGGCAACGCGTTATCACGAACTGGTGTTCCGCCTTCGATAGCAGGGGTATTTCGCATTTATTCTAGCTCGGCGTCTGGAATCACGGAGTTAAGCACGTCGCGAATCAATTTCACGTCGCCCTGAACGGCTGCAGAACGCAACCGCTCGAGAGTGCTGTCGATGTCAAGATTACTGGGCCACTCAGACGTGGCCCGAACAATGTACGGGTGTTCGGACTTGTCAACCTTTTCACCGTCGCAGACCAGCCCCTCGTGCAACTTCTCGCCCGGCCGAAGCCCCGTTACCTGCACCTGAATATCGGTATCCGGTTTCAGGCCGTGGAGAGCAATCAAGTCGCGCGCCAGTTCCATAATATTAATGGGCTCGCCCATCTGCAGAATGAACACGTCGCCGCCGCGGCCCATGTGCGCGGCATGTACCACCAACACACACGCTTCGCGGATCGACATAAAATAACGGGTTGCCTCGGGGTCGCTAACCGTAACCGGACCGCCGCGCTGGATCTGGCGAACAAAGATGGGAACAACACTCCCCCGGCTTGCAAGCACGTTACCAAAACGCACGCTGATTAGCTTGGTGTCGCCGGTGCGATGCTTCATCAGGTACTCGGCAAAGCGCTTGCTTGCCCCCATCACACCCATCGGATGGACAGCCTTGTCGGTCGACAGCATAACCACTCGTTCCGCGCCAACGGCAACCGAAGCATCGATGACGTTCAAAGTCCCGAACACATTGTTACGTACAGCTTCGTCGGGAAACGCCTCCATGTAGTGAACGTGTTTGTGGGCGGCCGCGTGAAACACCAGGTCGGGCCGAGCCTGCGAGAAACGTCGACGCAAGTGGTCGGCATCCCGAATGTCCGCAATAACGGGTACAATCTCTGCCTGCGGATTGCGGGCGCGAAGATCTTGCTCGATATCGAAGACTTGATTTTCGCCGCGCCCCAGAAGAAAGATAGTATCGACCGGGAGCCGCGCCAGCTGGCGACACATCTCCGAGCCAATCGAACCACCGGCGCCGGTTACCAGGACTCGCTTTCCACGTATCCAGTCACGCAGCGCATCGTCCTCGGTAAAATCAACGGCTTCGCGGCCAAGCAAATCCTCCGGACGCAGGTCGCGGATTTGCTCCAGGCGCACGGGCCCGCGAATGATCTCCAGCAGACCGGGAACAATTCGGTAGGGCACTTGCGCGTCGCGGCAAAGGCCAACGATGCGGCGAACAAACTGTCGTTCGGCCGACGGGACCGCGATGACTACCTCGTCGACGTCGTGCTGCGCAACCTGCTCGACCAGGCTAGCGGTATCACCTAGCACAGGAACCGACTCGACGGCGGTACCCTGAAGCGCAACGTTGTCATCGACAAAACCAACCAACTCGTGAGTGTCGGCGGCATGCGTGACGAACTCGCGCGCCAACATTCGACCGGCTTCACCCGCACCAACGATTAGCGTGCGCTTGCTCACCTATCGAATCACCGCCAGCGGAAGAACGATCGCAGACGTTCCGTCAGACACTCGTAAAAGATATTTGCCACTACTGGCTAGAAATCCGCTACTGGTTAGCAGGTTCCACGCAATGTCACCAGCAGCCTGGACGTTGTTTTCAATGACAAGTTCGCCTTCCAAATTATAAATCTCGACAAAAACGGGCGACGCTATGTTCTCGATGCGTACCACATCGTGCCCCTTGCGACCATAGACCGGATTCGGGTACAGGTACGCCTCCTGCAATGGTGACGGCGGCGCTTCCGGCGGAAGAATTGTGGTAATGGAAATTCCGCCAGACGTCCCGATGTAGACAAGACCTGCATCATCGTCGACAAGTAAGGCCCGACAGTCGGCATCGACTAGCGGAGTCACAACGTCGAAAGGATACTGAAACTGCGACAATGTGGTAGAAAACGCAGCGGCGGTCGAAAAAGCATCGATGTCATTGTCATCATCGCGCGATATCTTGTTAAGCCCAAGATCGGTCGCTACCCACAAATCGCCACTGGCGTCCAGGGCGATGTCGCGGGCGTTGCTTCCCAACAACCCTGCGGTGAAGCCGGTGTTTTGCCCGATCAAGAAGAATGTCGAAGGAAACGCGTCCAAGTCATGCTTGTAGACTCCACCGGTAGTACCGATCCACAGCACGCGGTCGTCGCGTAGCTCTATCGACGTCATTTGCGGAGCCGGATCCGCGGTTAGCTCGACTCCCGATGCGGCATCCACGTTAAAGCCCCAGGTGTCGCCGGTAAAATCGCTTAGTTCGCCCCAAGAAAAACCACCACACTCCCAAGACTTTACGCCGTAGTCGAAGAAAGCGACATACGCCACACCGTTCCCAAAAGTGACATCAATGACGTTGTCGGCCGGCATTCCCGGCGATGACAATGTACTTACTTGTAGCCACTCATCCCCCAGCGAGCGGTCTGCGCGAAGAATGTTGATCCCGCCGTCATTCGACAGAAACCAACGGTTACCCATTGGGTCCTCCGCTGCTTGTTGGAACGCGGTAGTCCCTAGCCCGTCGCCGATTCCAGCACCTACCGAGTGACGAACCCAAATGTCGTTGGCATAGTTGTCGTCCATTTGATCGCGCAACTCGTCTAGCACGCCACCATTGGGAGCGGTGAACCATTTTGAACCCTGCGAATCGGCCAGAAATCCCAAGTTGGCAAAGTCACTACTAAGCGAGTCGCCTTCGGGAACGGAGCTGTTGTAACCGAGCCATCGGTTCGCCGTCGCCGATCGTTTTGCGACGCCGTAATTGTTTACGTTTGCCCACAATGACCCATCAGCATCGAAGTCCAAACGGAATATGCGGTTTCCACCGGGGTTGTCGGGGACGTGATTGGTGGTGCTGCCGCCGATCGTAGCCAGCAGGTTGGTTCCTCGCGCCGCGTTAACCTGACCGATACACGAGTAAACGACACCGTTCATTGTCGTAAGGCTTTGTACTTCGGTGATCGTCCCGTTTAAACTGTACAGCACGGAAAACGCAGAAAGCGATTGCGGAGTCCAACTGGAACCCACCCGCTCGTGGAACCTCGCCCGGGCACCGGCCCGCAACGTAGCGCCGTCAAAATCCAGAGAAAAGATGGGCTCCGATGGCCCCGTATTGGTCCAAGAACTGTCACTCAGTGCCATTTGCCATACGCCGCTGTCGCTACCCACCCAAATTCCATTCGCACCCCGAACCACAGCGTTTCCATCGGGCGGCCCCGCCGAAACCACATTAATAATGTCGAAGCTATCGAGATAAATCATCCCGCCGTCGGTTGCGACCCAAACCGCAGCCCCGTCGACATACACGTCGTTCACGACGTCGCTGGGCAAGCCATCGGCGGTGGTAAACGTACGAAGCGGAATGTCGTCAACCACCACACCGGCGCCTTTGTCGGTCCCATACAGCAGTCGGCTCCCCTGCACCGCCAGGCTGGCGACACGGTTGCTGGGCAAGCCATTAAACTCACCGATGGTTCGCGTCGAAATTACCCCGTTGCCAAAGCTCACTTTGACGATTCCCGCATCGTCGGTTCCGACGAACAGGACATCGCCCATAAAAACCAGGCAATTCAATTGATTCGATGGCAAACCGTCGGCAACACCGAATTGTTCGAACTCGCTGGTTGCGGGATCAAAAATAAGTAGCCCACCGGTACTAGCCAGATACAACTGGTTGTTGCTGGCGACTACTTCGCGTACGAAACTCGCATCAACGAAAGATTCCCACGAACGTTTTTCCTGCGCCGATGTTGACGACACACCCAGGCACAACGCTAGCAGCACGACGTTAAGACGCAACATCTGCTTTACTTGTCTCGGCATCATTGTCGGTCCCCGTAATTTCAAGGTAACGTTTGCGGCCACGCAGGATCGCACCCAGCGTCACGAACAAGATTTTGGCGTCTTCGATCAACGACCAGTTTCGCAAGTATTTGGCGTCTTGGGCCAGCAACTCGGAAAGGTCGGCACGATTCGAAGCACCTGCCCGCCAGTAACCCGTTACGCCCGGTCGCGCATCAAAGCGAAATCGAGCGCTGCGATCCAAGCGGTTGGCAAGCGTGGTCGGTATCGGGTAGGGCCCGACAAGACTCATCTTGCCAATCACAACTAACCAGAACAGGGGTAGATTAACTAAATCGGATGGGCCACGCGCGGTCTCGCCTCCCGCCACCGGGGTAGTCAGAGGCGCGCCCCGAAAACCAGCCCGATCGCTAAAGCCGAAAGGCTTGGCGCCGCGAGAAAGCGCGTAGAGTGAGTATATCAAATAACACGGCAGCGAGACCACCAGAGCCAGGGTTCCGCCCAGGATGTCAATCGAGCGCTTAAGCAAGCGATCCAACGCGTAGCGTGTGTCCCGCGCGTAGGAAATGGTCGGACGACCCGACAGGTCGCTGACCTGCGCCTGGTGCGTCACCAGCCCGGCATAATCGGTCAAAGCAGTTATGTCGAGGACACGCCGTCGGCCCATAGCAACAAACTCCGCAAGTCTCTCGTCGGAAACCGCGCCCGGCAGAACAATCACTTCCTGCACCCGATGCCGGTCAACAATGCGCTCCAGATCATCAACCGAGCCCAGCGCGCCCGTCAGTATTCCGTCGTTGCGGCCTTCGGTGTCGACGATTCCTACTATGTCAAAGCCCAAGGTATCGTCGGCAATCAGGTCAAGTTCAAGCTGACGAGCTTCGTCCTTGGGTCCGACAAGGCAAGCACGCTTCATGTCAACCTGATGAGCGAGAAGACGACGGTGCAATCTGCGAACGCCCAACCTCAACCACCACGAATACATGATGGCAAACGGAACCACAAAAGCGACCACCATCCGTGAATAGGTACGTATCTGACTAAGATACGTACTTGTCATTAACAGCACAGATGCAAAAATAATGGCTCGACCAATGGTAAATAGTTCGTCCACCGGGCGAGTCTCTCGCCGTATTTTGTAAAGTCCGACTGCCGCGAACGTAAACACAAAGAGCAAGTTTTCGAACACTACGAAACGCTGGTACGCCCCGATTTCGAAAATCGGATTAACAAAAATATCTTTCAGAATAACCCGCAGATAGTACGCGGATAGAAAAGCGGCGTTAAACGCGAGTACATCGAGGAACAGAAACAGCCCGACCTTGGCAACCTCGCGATACCGCTTAACCCAGTACAGCAGATTGTTCCACTTCTCGTAGTATCGAAACAGACTAACCAGATGCGACACGAACGAGCGATTCAATACCGATTGCGCGCTTTCCCGGGCATAACCGTGGGTGAGTACGGCATCGGCATAGTAGTACACCTTCAAGCCGTTCTGCTTCATCCGGTAGCACCAGTCTACGTCTTCAAAGTACAGAAAAAAGCGTTCGTCCATTAGTCCGACCGATTCGACCGCTTCCCGCTTGACCAGCATAGCGGCGCCCAACACCCAATCGACTTCGCGCGATTCGTTGTGATCGAAATCCAACATCAAGTGCTCGCGAACCGACTTCGAGTTGGGAAACAACTTACCCAGTGGCGTGCGGCGCATCATTAGCACTTTGAATGTGTAGAATCGTCGGCAAGATAGCTGAGTGTTGCCATCGTGAAACACCAGCTTGGGAGAAACGATTCCAGCGTCGGGCTGTTTGACCGCAAAATCAACCAGCTTCTGCACCGACGACTCTTTTACAACTGTATCTGGATTGAGAATCAGGAAAAATCGACCGGTGGCGTGCCGGATTCCGATATTGACGCCCTTGGAATAGCCCAGATTCTCATCGCCGGCGATGAGCTGAACCCACGGAAATCGTTCGGCAACCAGACTCGGAGTACCGTCGCTACTGGCGTTGTCGACGACAATGACTTCGCAATCGCCGTCAAACTTTTGCCGGCGCAGCGAATCCAGGCAATCGCCGATCACGCCCGAACTGTTGTACGTGACGATAATGATCGAGACGTCCACAGAGGTCCTTTGGTGGCGTTAGGGCAGTCGACCAAACAACGACGCGAACCGAAGTTTCCACACCAGAAACGCCGCCTCGAATATAATTCGCCGCGACATTTTTGATTGGCCGATAAGACGATCGACGAACACAATCGGAATCTCAACAATCCGGAACCCACGCTTCCAAGCGTGAAAGTTCATCTCGATCTGAAACGAGTATCCGTCGCTCTTGATATGATCCAGGGGAAGTTTTTCCAGTACCTCGCGCCGGAAGCACTTGAACCCGCCAGTCGCGTCTTTTAGCGGTAAGCCAGTAACAATGCGACTATAGATGTTGGCGCCAACGCTTAGTATCAAGCGAGACAACGGCCAGTTCATTACTGTGATTCCGTTTATATACCGGGAACCAATCACCAGGTCGGCTTCTTCAACCGCCTGGAGAAACTCCGGAATTGCGGTCGGTGAATGCGAGAAATCGGCATCCATTTCGAAGATAAGGGGCGTCTCGGTTTCGGCTAACGCCCACTTGAAACCCTTGATGTACGCACTTCCCAAACCCAATTTCCCCGGTCGGTGGATTGAATGAACCCGCGGGTCGCGCTCGCCCCATTCTTTCACGAACGTTCCGGTGCCGTCGGGCGAATTGTCGTCAATCACCAATACCTCGAGATCCAAATCCAGAGCAAACAACTCGGTGATTAGACGCTCGATATTGTCGCGTTCGTTATACGTCGGAATGCAGATCAGCGCTCTCAATGCGGCCCTTTCGCGAAAAGAACAGTCCCAACAAAACCAGCAATGCCAGAACACCCATCGTTGACCCGGAAATCATCGCGCCTTGCTTTACAACTCCCATGTCGTAATAAAACACGACCTCGTGCTCACCGGCGGGCAGTCCGACACCGCGAACAAAGTGGTTGGTTTTGAGTAGCTTTGCTTCCTGGCCATCAATGGTGACGCGCCAGTCGGGATAATATGCCTCACTCAAAACCAAGAAACAGTCTTGAGGAGCGGAGGCCTTAATTCGAATCTCATTCAATCCAAATGCAATAATCTCAGCAGTAGCACCTTCGGCCGAAACACCCACCACGTCGGGTTCTTCTTCCACAACCGCAATCGCGCGGGTATCGACTTGTCCGGAAGCTAGATAAGGCAACACCTGGTTCGATGCCACGACCTGATGGCGATCAACGGCAAAGACGCGCGGCATCCAACCCGAGTTCTGGTAAACAAACCTCGGCAAGCCTTCGAAGTTCTGCCCACGCCACACCAGTTCAAAGCGTGGGTGCGACGGCAACTGAGTGGCGGTAACGAAGTATTTTACATTCATGAAATCGGCCATATGAAACTGACCGTTGGCCAACGCGCTGGCGAACCCTTCGATAAACTCTTCGTACAGCGCCAATTTGGCTGGATGATAACCGCCCAATGAGCTAATTCCGAATTGCATGAATCGGTTGGTCATATACAGTTTGGAAAACGGAACCTGAGGGCTGTCCATCGGAAAAACCCTATAGTAGTCCTTGTCCGCCTGCAAAAACTCAATCAGGCCATCACTCCGCCTTGCGTCGTCAAATGCGGATGCAGGTTGCACCACTCTATACTGCGGAATGTCGCGGAACTTATCCGGAAAAATAATCTTCTGGTTAACTGTGTAGAGATCCGCGCCCGCAAGAATCAAAAGTAAACCAGCCAACCCCCACGCGGGCAGCTTGCGAATGTAGTACAGAAATGCCGCGCCGCCAGCGAGTACGAACAGAATCGAAATGCGGATCAGGTCACGAAACAAGAAGCCGCCCGCTACGCGTGCCACCATCGACTTTTCCTGCATGGTCCGACCGGTTTTGATACTGGCAGCGATCGAGTCGGCGAATTCGTTCACCCAAAACGATTGCGAAAATACGATCATGGCAAATACTACCGTTGCAGCTCCCGCCGCTATGACCGCGCCTTTTTTCCCAACCTTGTCGCTCACTCTCAGCAAAGAGTCAATCCCCATACCGAATAGCACCGCCGCGACGAACTGCTGCAAAATCAAAATCATGACCGGGATGCGGAATTTGTCGAAGTACGGCATGTACTCAAAGAGAGCGTTGTACACCAGGGGCACGTGTTTACCGAACGCAACCAATACGCAGAACAACCACACAGACCACAAGAATCCGGTATACCGATTACGACGCAGAACCAGTGTCATGGCGCCGATCAGAAAGACGACGGCGCCGAGGTAGTTGGGATAATCCGTAAACGGTAGTTTGCCAAAGTAGAGATCCTTGCCGAAACCGGAGGCGAATGGGATCACAAACGTTAGTAACTCAGAAGGGTGCATGCTCCACGCCGTAGCGTAGTCATAGTCGACCCCGCCAGTCGCGCTCGAACCGCGTTTGGAGTACTGTGCGTAGTCGTCGATCGGCAGGTACAGCACTGCGCTCAGCGCCAACGACGCCACAACGACCGCTACCAGTATCAACGCCAGCCATCCGAATTCCACCGATGCCGCGCCCGAAGAATAGCGATTGCCGGGAGTCAGACGTTTCATCCACCCGGCCGGCAATGCAGAGAACTTAGGCGTTCTTCCACGAACGGCGTCGACAAAACGCCAGGCACCAAAGTAGACCAGATGCATCCCTACCAGCAGGTAGGTGTAATAGGAAATCTGTAAGTGCGCGCGCAGCATAGAAAAACCAAACACAATCGCCAACAACGCCGCGTACAGCAGCAATCGGTCCCCACGGCGAACTCGTTCCCACAGAAGAATCGCGAACGGGATGTAGGCGACCGCGCACGCCTGGCTGCCGTGACCGTTCGCACCAAACGCGACCAGGTGTGGGGTCCACATGAAAGCCAACGCGCCTGCCATCGATGCGACCCAACTTACCTTCCGATCACGCAACACCAGGTAAGTACCGAGACCGGTTAACAACGTGTGAATCAGCAGCCACGTAGATGTCGGCATAACCCCGGCAAGCGGACGGAGCAATGCGCCAACCGGATACACGTATGGCAAGAACGACATGCTGCCGAAGCTGGGCATGCCACCAAAAATGTAGGGGTTCCATCCCGGATAAACGCCATTCTCAAGCGCGGTCTTGCCAGCCTCGGCAAAACTGAACGCCGCCTGCGAATCCCCGGCCCAGAAAATATGATTGCGAAAAACGAGGTCGGGGTACAGCACGCAAATGCCCGCCACGAGGAACAGGAGCGTCCACAACCAGCGGAGCCCCACGGGCGGGTCGATGTTGGCGCCATTAAATCGATTACCCCCTGTATCGACAGAGGGTTTCGGGGGCGCTTTACGGCGTTTCGGACTGGATTTTTCGGTCATACTGCAACCTGCTAACAAATTGTAGCACGTAAACTTAGGGGCGTAAATGGGCGTTTTCCAACCCCGCCACCTCAAGCAACGACTGCACACACCGCGCCCACGAAAAGCGGTCGAGCCCGGCCTCAACCGCGGCTCCCATTTCCTCGGCCCGCGAGTCGCTAAAGAAGCGGTCCAAAGCGCCAGCCAGCGCCACCGGATCCTGCGGCGGCACAACAAATCCGGTTCGGTCATCTTCGACGACGTCGGGTAAACCACCCACCGCGGTCACAATGACCGGCTGGTGAAAACTATACGCGGTTTGAATGATGCCACTTTGCGTTGCCGACAAGTACGGAAGCACAGTTACGTCGCTCGCACGAAAGTAAGCCTCGACTGCCTCGTTTGGTACATACTCATCGACAACGCGCACGCTCTGCGTTATCCCCAGGCTCGCCATTTGGTCGTCGTAGGGTTGCCGGTCTTCGTAAAACTCACCCACGATTAGCAGCGTGGCGTCAGTATGACGCTGGCGGAACGTTGCAAAAGCATCAAGCAACACGCCCAGACCCTTGTAAGGGCGTACGTATCCAAAGAACAGCACAACCTTTCCATCCAGCTGTAATAGCTGACGCGCGCTGGCCCGGGTATGCGCCCCCTGGTCGAAGAAATCATAGATGGGATGCGGGTTGAAACTCACCGCAACGTCACCCCGAAGCTCGCGCAATCGTTCCCCATCCTGCCGTGACTGAACCTGAAAGTGGCGGGTACCACCAAGCCCAATTCGCGAAAGTGTCTTGTCAACAAACGAGCTTTCGTGTGGCAGGACATTGTGGCAAAGAAACACGACTGGAATACCGCGACGACGCAACTGACTAGTGATGGTACGAAACGACGGGGCAAAAAACGGTTGCCACCACTGAAACACCACTAGATCCGGGCGCTGACGGGAGATGCGACGGCCAGTACGCAACCAGCTAACTGGATTGATCGAATCGATCCAGCGCTCCGACTCGATTCGCAGCGGCGAGTCGCTTTCGTCAAACTGGGTCTTGCCCGGGAACAGGAGTCCGGGATACATGCGGTTAAAATTGACGATGGTTACTTCGTGGTGTCGGGCGAATTCTCGCGCGAGCATTGTTGTGTAGTGAGCAATGCCGCCGCGGTAAGGAAAGACCGGCCCAACTAGCGTGACTTTCATTGCTCGGCCGACGCCGGGCTTTCGTCACGACCGCGCACCAGGTAGCGCTTATAAACATGGATAGTTTCGCGGGCAGTCCGTGCCGAAATGAGTTCAGCCAACAGGCCGATGGAAGCAATCTGCAGAGCCACGATGATAAACACGAACCCCAACAACATGATCGGACGAACCCGTAACCCCTCACCCGCCAGCCACATGACTAAGAAGTAGATCTGCGGTACCACACCAAGCGCGAACAGGACACCAGCGACGCGACCAAAGAAATGCAGAGGATTCAACGCACGACGAGTTACAAACATCACGGTGACCAGATCAAAAAAGCCGTTGATCAATCGACGTGCGCCATACTTGCTGTGCCCGTACTTACGAGCGTGATGCTGCACTTCCATCTCTTCAACCCGATACCCCTCCCAGCCAGCCAGCACCGGAATAAAACGGTGCAACTCGCCGTAGACCGTAATGTTCTTCACGACTTCAGCGCGGTAAGCTTTTAGCCCGCAGTTGAAATCGTGCAACTTGATGCCGCTAGTGCGCGAAGTCACCGCGTTAAAAAGTTTCGAGGGTAACGTTTTCGATATCGGATCGTGTCGGGTCTTTTTCCAGCCGGACACCAGGTCGGCGCCAGCTTTAATACGGGCCAACAGGTTCGGGATTTCACGAGGATCGTCCTGCAGGTCCGCGTCCATGGTGATAACGACGTCTCCCGAGGCGTTGCGGAACCCGGCGTCGAGCGCCGCGGACTTGCCACAGTTGCGACGAAAAGACAAAATGTTGACCCGGCTGCTCCTCCCGGCGAGGTCTTCGAGTACCGATAGAGACGTATCGGTGCTACCGTCGTCGACGAATAAGTACTCGTAGTCATGATCGAGTTCTGCCATGACCGCTTCGATCTGTGAAAACAACTCCGGCAGACTTTCCTCTTCGTTAAAAAGCGGTATGACCAGCGAGACCTTCACTATTGCTCCCGCGCAAGAAACGAAGTCAGTTCGCGAACCCAGTCGACTTGCCGAACCAGGCCTTCTTCCAGTCCTACTTGCGGTTGATAGCCGAGCTCTTGTTGTGCGAGCGTTGTGTCGGCCCACGTGTGGAACACGTCGCCGTCCTGACGTTCCTGGTAGCGAACATCCAGGCTTCCGATGTGTCTTCCCAGAATATCGAGCACGGTATTGATCGTCGCACGGTTGCCACCACCGACGTTAAACACCGACTGCGCACCGGTGTAATTCATCGCTGCCACGTTGGCTTCGACGATGTCGTCAACGTAGGTAAAATCCCGAGACTGTTCGCCGTTGCCGTATACGTCGATTGGTGTTCCGTCGAGACCCCAACGAATAAATCGGTGGATCGCCATGTCCGGACGCTGCCGTGGACCAAACACCGTAAAGTACCGTAGACAAGTCACCGGCAACCCAAAGTTTTTTTCGTAGAGCAGGCACAGATTTTCGCCATCGAGCTTAGTTACGCCGTAAGGAGACACGGGCCGCAGGGCGTGATCCTCGCGAGTTGGCAAGTCCGAGGTATCGCCGTAAACGCTGCTGGAGCTAGCGTAGACGATGCGGTCGACCGATGCACGTCGCGCAGCTTCACAAACCCGCTGAGTTGCGCGCACATTACAGTCGACATAGTGGTCAAATTGATCGCCCCAACTGGCGCGGACACCGGCCTGCGCCGCTTGATGAAAAACGACGCTAACACCGCTAAACAGTTCGCTCAGATCGAGGTCGTTGAGTGAACCGCCTACAAACTTGAAGCGACTCTGCTGATTCAGATCCGCCAGGTTGCGGCTCTTAATGCGCACATCGTAGTAGTCCGTAAAGCAATCGACCCCGACGACGTCATGCCCTTCGTTGAGCAAACGTTCGGCGAGGTGCGAGCCGACGAACCCGGCAACACCGGTGACGACGACTTTTTGCGTCATGGTCCTCCCGTGCCGTCGGGGGGCGACTGCGACTGCATGCGGGCATCAAGATCCTGCTGCAACTGACGGATTTCAGCGTCTTGCGGGCGCTTTTGTAGATAGTTGGCAACGTAACGACGCGCACGGCCAAAGTCGCCCAATCCGGACGACATTCCTACTGCGATGCGTAGCACCTCTTTGTCGTCCGGCGTGAGCTCCAGAATTCGATCGACCTGATTAAGCGACTGATCGACGCGCCCCATGCGCTCGTAAAGTCCCGCCAGGCGGTATCGCAGCGCGGGCTCTTTACCTGGAAACTCGGCAATTTTGCTTTCGTAGAACCGCACTGCGCCGGTCGTGTCACCACAATCAAACATATAGTAGCCAAGAAACTGTAGCGGCCCATCCATGTCCGGGCTGATCTCCAACGCGGTTTCTAAGCTCTGAGCAGCTTCGCACACCAGCGAATCCTCGGCGTACTGCCGCACACCGTAGTTCGTCCACGCCGCTGCGTAGTTTTGAATCAAGTGTCGCGTGTGAATTGGCAAATACACATCGGTGCGCCGCTTGCCGTTTTCGTCGAGAATCGTGGAGAAGTCATACACTTGAGTCAAGTTCTCGCCCAACCTGGCCGTATTGACCATGTTTTCTCCTTTTCGCTGGATGACTTTATAAACTAAGCCTTCCATTTCCATGTATTCGCGATAAGGCGCGTAGGTTTCGGGCGGAATGGTTACCGAGAAATACACTGGCTGGCGAAAACGATTGTTAAGCAGGATATGTCGAACCGCGTGATCGCGCACCATCATGAAGCCTCCGCCTTGCACCGGAGTGTGGCGCTGCGCTTCGACTTCGGCGTCGCTCCAGGTAATGGGCGCTTTGGGTTCGTTGTCGCGACACTGTTTGATGTACCAGGGTGTGTTTAGCAGGCTTAAGTTTACGATCCGTACATCGGTGCGAAACTTCTCCACTTCCTGAATAAACCAAAGCGGAAATGTGTCGTTGTCGCCGTTAGTAAACAAGATGGCGTTTTCTTCCAACGGCATGAGCATGTTGTGCGCAAACTCTTTTGCCGTGTAGTTCTGCGAGCGATCGTGGGAAAAATAATGGTGATTGAGCGTAAAGAACGGTGTCGCAATTAGCGCCAGCGCTACACCGTACACCACCGGAGACGTGGACTCGCCCCGGGATAGCATGTTTCGAATCTCGCCCAGCAAACTCGCGGCACCGATTCCGATGTACATCGCAAAGTAATAGAAAGCCGGCGAGTAAAAATAATCCCGATCCCGAACTTCCGCGTCGGAAAAGTTAAGGAACACAACCAGGCCAAGCGACATGACCAGCAGTGTTACTCCCAGCATGACAAAAGTTTTCCGGTGGCGGGTAAACTGGTCAACCAATCCCCAAATTCCCAGTGCGATTGGAAACAACGAGCCCAGGTTAAGCTTACCAACGTACGCCGACATCATCTGGAACTGGGCCTGGAAATACCCGTTAAAGTGGAGCAACTGCCAGGCAAAGTCAGCCTTACGCTTGAACATATTGGTCGGTGGATACTGTTCCCGACGCAGCACCGCATACAGGTTGCGCCAGGTCTCCGGGTCACCTTCGTCTAGCGACGGGTTCTGCCCCGACCGGATTTTCAAGAAGAGATGCACGCTGATACCCAGCACAAACAATCCGGTAGTGATGAGCGCAAACTTCGACTTCTTCGGCGAGAAGTACATAAAAGCGAGAACGCCGAGATATCCGACAATTAACCACGCGGTAAGGGTAGCGTTGCGCCAAAGCGTTGTGTCGGCCACCAGGATTCCGACACCGATACACGCGAGCAGGAACTCCAGGTTTGAGAACTGCTTCTCGGACGTCATCAGGATGTAAAAGAAGATTCCCGAAAACACGAGCACGGTTCCCAGGTGAAAACCAACCGAAAGCGCAAGCAAGTAGAACAGCAGAAACACAAACTGGGTTGCCCGCGGCCCCTGGGGATTCTCGCCCCACTTTAGCGCCAGCCAGGTCATAAACCCCATTAGCGCGTTGCTCATCGCGTAGACTTCCGCCTCTATGGCGTTATTCCAGTACGTGTCGCTGAATGCCAGAAACAGCGCGCCCACCAGCGCTCCGGCAACTTTGACAAGATTGTCGCCGCTGTTTTTGGACTTCCCCATTGTGAAGTCCAGAAAGCGGATAATCAAAAGGTAGGCAAACAGAATTCCGATCGCGCCGCAAACTGCCGAAAGCAGATTGACTCGCTCCGCGACTGAAAACATGGGAAGCGGTAGCTCGGAGAACAAACGACCGACGATTACGTACAGCGGCGTCCCGGGAGAGTGCGGTACTCCCATGGTGTAGGCGGCAGCAATAAACTCGCCAGCATCCCAGAAGCTGGAAGTAGCTGCCATTGTCTTGACGTAGAGCGCCAGACTGCCCAGAAAGGAAACAATCACGCCCACCCAAAACAGGCGCTTGTCGGCTGCGTAATTGCTATCAGGGGAAATCATGGTTGGATAGGCCTCGCCAGGATTAAAGCGTACAAACGGGCGGGTGGTTTCCCATATAAAAACGCGCCGGGGACAAGAGTTCCGCGACGGGGCAAACTAATGGAGCCAACGGTACCCCAAGGCCTAGCTAAGATCAAGCGTTAAAACGTTATACGGCGTTTTGGTCGCGACGGGCCAAATAAAAAACCAGCCCCAACAGGCTAACCGCCACCGACACCGCATAGGTGAGGAATTCCACCGCAAACGCGTCAGTCCGGCCAATACCCATGGTCGCAAACAGGAGGATTCCGAGCCCCTCACGAACGCCCAGCCCATTGATGGTGATGGGTGGGATCATCGCAAGGCTAAGCAGCGGAACAAACACGAAAAACTGCGCGGTGCCCAAACGGCTGATGGCCAGGCCCAGAGCCAGGGCCATAACGATGTGGGTGGAAACCCGGAGGGTCTGAATAACCACCGACAGCGCCACCATACTGGAGATCACGCCACGTCGCCCGCGAAACTCGCTCAGATGGTCCAAGATAGCGGACATTCGGCGGTCTAGCGATAGCCCGCGCAGGCGCCGCACCAGGCCGCGTACCCAACGCCCGGGTGATCGAAACAAGTAAAGCACCATTGCTGGCGCCATGCAGCCGGCAAAGATAATGGCGTAGAGCCCATAGTTCGCGCCCGCGTCGCGCTGCATCACAACTACGTTGGCCACCAGCGCCAGCGCGCACAAACTAAATATTCCGATAATGCGGTCCAAAAGCGTGACTGCGATCACTTGATACACGCTCGAACCGATTCGAGTCACATCATAGACCTTTACCGCGTCTCCGCCAATGTTGGCAGGTAGGAAGTTGTTAAAGAACAGACCTACAAAGTAAAATCGGAACGCGCGCGCAAAGGAAATCTGAATACCACTTGCTCGCAACAAGCGCCACCACTGTGCCGCCCCCAGAACGTTCGACAGCAGAAAGCACCCCACCGCGAGAAAGGTCAGTCGGGGATCAAGCTCGCGAATCAATTGAGCCAGTTCGTCCAACGATATCTTGCGAAGCAAGAACACCATCAACGCACCGCTAACTAAAACTTTAAGCGCGGTTCGCTTCCAACTGGAACGCTTGCCGGCAGAGCCCGGCGTCGGCTCGGTCATCGGGCATCTCTCAGGAAGAGCGCTTCCATTTCGTCCGCGCATTTGTCCCAGGTCAGTGAGCGCGCCCATTCCAGTCCGGCGTCGCTCATCCGTTGCCACAGCTCCGGGTCGCGCAGCAACTGCAACGCACGATCGGCGAACGCCGCGTCGTCGCCGTACGGGACCAGGTAACCCGTCTTTTCGTGATGAATAGAGTCCTTTAGCCCGGGACGATCGCTGCCAATAACGGGAACGCCGCAAGCGTTGGCTTCCACCACGGTAAGCCCCCAGCCTTCTTTGGGACTGGCATTCAAGAAAAGGTGACACTGGTTTAGCAGTCGCACCATATCCTCAGTGGAAATCCGTCCGCGAAAATCCACGTCCGAGGCAATCTGAAGTTTGTCGGCCAACTGTTTCAAAGCGGGAAGTTCGGGACCGTCACCGACGATAATGAGTTGCGCATTGGCAATTTCGGTGCGCACTCGGGCGAACGCCCGCATGACAATATCGATCCCTTTGTATTTGCGTACGCGTCCAAAATGCACAAGCGTGGGGCGCTCGAAGCGCTTCAATTCGGGGACACGATAGAAACGGCTATGATCGAGGCCACAGAGCACTACGTCGACGTTCGCCGATGGAATTCCCCGCGCGACCAGATCGTCTTTGGTGCTGGGGCTGATCACCGCAAAATTAGACCGCTTGAACACTGACGGAATGAACTGTTCCCAAAGGTATACGTAAGTGCCGAACACAGGGTTGGTTTCGCGGTACACGGTTTTACCAAACAAGTGAGGTATCACCGGCATTACTGGGATGTCAGTAACCCGCGGCAGGAAGAACGGGATTTTATTGATGTCTTCAATAACAAGATTGGCCGGATCTTTGGCCAGATAGCGCTTCACCGCGCTCGGGATGGTGAAGTTGGCATTCCACCAGTTCCCCACGCGATGAAAGTCAATGCCGTCGTAGTGATCGTGGGCCGTACTTCCCGGAAACCGACACGAAAAAAAAGTAACCCGATGGCCACGTTCCACCATCCGCGTCAAAATCTCGTGCAAATGAATTTCGGCCCCACCCGCGTCCGGGTCGGCAAGATCGCGCCAGTTGACGGCCACCAAATGCAACGATCGACGGTCCAATGCTACGGTTTACGCCCCAGGCATCCAATAACCATCGACGTATTCAAGACGACGCCATCGGGGAGCGCGCGCTTGACACCTTCGCGCATTCGCGTCGCAGTGGTACCGCCCAGTGGATACATAGGAAGTCGCAGGCCGGGCTTGAGTAAAACCTTGCGTACGCCACGATACCAGATCGGCGGGTTAAGATTGTGCCCATACATCGACACCACTTCAAAACCGGTGTTTCTCACCAGCCCCTTGAGTTCTGCCGGAGAAAATTCGGTTTCCCAACCAGCGAACCACTTGTCCAAAAAAATCAGTATGTGCTTGGCCAGGGTGTAGTAGTGAAACCGTTGCGGAACATCAACCAGCATGTGACCGCCAGGTTTCAACACGCGGAAGTTCTCGGCGAGCAGCACCTGCGGGTTGCGAAAGTGCTCCAGCAGCCCCTGGTGAAACACAAAGTCAAACGAGTCGTCCGCTAGCGGTAACTGCAACGCATCACCACAAACTATATTCACGGGTTCCCGCAAATTGGTGTTCATTAGCGACAACGACTCGCTGGAGTAGTCCAGCGTCCACACTTCGGCGCCCAAATGCGCCATTGCGGCGGCATCGCGTCCGGTACCTGCGCCAACCTCAAGTACACGCTTGCCGGCAAGATCCAGCCGCGGGGTTATGTGGCGAAGGATGCGGTCGTCGTTCGCGTAGACGTCGTCAAGGTTGCGACCGTCGGCCCAAAACTGGTCCCAGTGATGTTTTTCGGAAGTGTGCCCCATCGGTGGACTAATACCCTACTAACAAACGCTCGGCGAGCACGGGCGCTAACCCAGCTTGCAGAATTTTCTCGGCGGCTTTTTCTCGTTCGTAACGCAACCGAACCAGCGTGGCGGTACGCGTCTTTTCGTCAAAAATCGTGTAAGCCGCATCGGGGTTTCCGTCACGAGGCTGTCCGACGCTTCCGACATTAATAATGAAGCGCGTCGTACCCTTAATTTCGATCGGCTCTTCCGGCGAAAACCGCCTCCCAAATCCCTCATCGTTGAAAACGATGGGAGTATGAGAGTGTCCTATGAATGCCGCCTGATGCCGCATCACGCCAAAAGCACGCTGCGCACCCGCCTGATCAAGAACGTATTCCCATGAAGCCGGATTAAACGGCGACGCGTGAACCCCCATAAAAACATTGTTCTCCAGGTACTCAAAAGGGAGTGTGGAAAGAAACGCCATGCTTTCCTCGGTCAGATGTTTGACCGTGTACTCAATCCCCTCTAAAGCAACCTCGTGAAAAAAAACGCGCTCGTTGCGATCGACGGTTGCAGCGTCATGGTTGCCACGCAGAACGACGATGTCGGGCAACTCCCGAATCCGCTGCACGCACTCTTCCGGGTTGGCGCCATAGCCCACGACGTCGCCCAGACACAGGTAACGGTCGACGCCAGCTTCGGAAGCGTGGCCCAGCACGGCCTCCAGTGCTTCCAGATTGCCGTGAATGTCGGAAAAAATAGCGTACTTCACGCGATGCCTTTGCGATGTTCCTTAATGAAACGATCCAAGATGCCGTTGATAAAACGTCCGGCGTCTTCGGTGCTAAATCTATGCGCGATCTCGATCGCTTCGTTAACGATTACCTTGGAGGGAATCTCGGGAAAGTAGAGAATTTCGGCGAGGGCCAACCGCAGGATGTTCTTGTCAACCAAAGCCACCCGTTCGATTTCCCAGTTTTCTACCGCGCCCTCAATCGCGTCATCGATCGCGTCCAGGTTGTCGAGCGTCGCCGCGAACAGTTTCGTCGCATGTTCGGTGGTGTCGTCGCCGGGCGTACGGCGGTCAACCTGGCTGGCCAATATCTCGCCGGGACTGCGGTCCGAGAACTCGTTCTCGTAAAGCGCTTGTAGGACGATCTCGCGGGCCTTGCGCCTTTTACCCATGATGACTTCCAAACTCCTGGCCCATTAAACCAACCAGAGCGTGGGCGGCGTTCCACCCGTGATTGCCGTGGACTCCTCCCGACCGAGCCTCCGCCTGATCCATATTCTCTGCGGTAACTACACCGAACGTTACCGGCGTGTGCCCGGATCGCGCGACCTGATCTATGCCAGCCGCCACCGTGTACGATAACACGTCGAAGTGTATTGTCTCACCACGAATTAGCGCCCCCAAACAAGAGACGCCATGGTAGTTCCCAGTGGCCACCAACCGCGCCGCCGTTTGGGGCAACTCGAAAGCGCCCGCCACCCAAAACACATCTATTGCTTCTGGGTCCACACCCGCAGCTTCCAGGCAGGACACCGCGCCATCCAGCAATCGCCGGGTTATAGGTTCGTTAAACTGGGAAACAGCCAGGGCCACCCGTTTGCCGGTGGCCCTGGAGGTGGGAGAATATTCGTTCACGCGCTCACCCACAAGCTTTGTCGGGCTCTTCCAGCAAATGGCCGAGTTTCTCTTTTTTCGTGGCGAGATACTTCATGTTGTTTTCGTTAGCTTCGACCTGAATTGGCACTCGCTCGATAACATCCACGCCAAGGTGCTGCAGGGCAGCCACTTTGCGCGGGTTATTGGTCATCAGACGAACGCCCTCGACCCGCAGGTCTTCGAGAATCCTGGCCGCAACACCGTAGTCACGCATGTCGGCTGGAAAGCCCAACCGTTCGTTCGCCTCCACCGTGTCCAACCCCTGGTCCTGCAGGGCGTACGCGCGAATCTTGTTCGCCAGCCCTATCCCGCGGCCTTCTTGCAACAAATACAGGAGCACTCCGTTGCCGGCTTCGCTGATAGCAGTCATTGCACGTTGCAGTTGCAAGCCACAGTCACAACGGAGGGACCCCAACACATCACCGGTTAGGCATGACGAATGCACGCGCGTCAGGACATCCTTACCGCCCGCCACGTCGCCCTTTACCAATGCCACAGGATTGTTGCCCCCGTTTGCTGTTCGATACACGTAAAGTGTGAACTCGCCATATTGCGTGGGAAATCGGGTTGTCTCGACGCGCTCGACCAACGTTTCGGTCTCTTTGCGGTAGTCAACGAGCTGTTTAATCGAAATCATCTTGATACCGTGGTCGCGGGCGATGATTTCCAGATCTGCCATTCGTGCCATCGAGCCGTCCGCGTTGAGGATTTCGCAACACACTCCCGCCGGCGAAAGCCCCGCAAGCTGTGCCAGGTCGACTACCGCTTCGGTGTGACCCGGCCGCGCTAGCACACCCCCGGCATCGGCGATCAGCGGAAAAATATGTCCGGGACGATCGAAGTCGGTTGGAACCGTCGTTGGATCGACAATCGCTTTTACCGTTTCGTAGCGATCGAACGCGCTAATACCAGTCGTAGTGTTGGCCTTGGCGTCGACGGACACCGTGAACGCCGTCCCGTGCTTACAAGTGTTGTTCTCAACCATCGGCTCCAAGTCAAGCTTGCGAGCACGGTCGGCTGTGATCGGCATGCAAATCAGGCCGCGCGCGTGGGTCGCCATAAAATTGATATGTTCCGGTGTGACCTTATCCGCAGCAAAAATAAGATCGCCTTCGTTCTCCCGGTTCTCGTCGTCGACAACAATCAGCATCTTTCCCAAACGAATGTCGTTGATTGCCTCATCGACGGTACACAGGCTGTTCTTAATCATCCAAACTCCTTTATTGCAACTACACCGGTTTAGAATCAGAGATTCGCTGCAAATACGTCATTACGTACTTACCCAGCGCGTCGGCTTCCACGTTGACTTGTGTGCCCGGCTGAAAATGCTTGATAATTGTATGATTCCAAGTGTGCGGAACGATCGTGATCGTAACCGCCTCCCCTGACAGTCTTTCAACAACAGTCAGACTTACGCCGTCTATGGTAATCGATCCCTGATCAACGCAAATCTCATGCACGTTTGACGGCACCGACAGCGTCAGCATTCGATCATCCCCCACTTGCTCGCAACGCACTACTGTTCCCACGCCGTCTACGTGTCCCTGCACAATGTGTCCGCCCAACGCTGTATCGAGAGTCGCGGCGGCCTCCAGGTTTACGGGTGACCCCACGGCCATTGCTTCGACCGTCGTGCGTCGAAGCGTCTCGCCCACCGAGGTCACCGAAAACGACTCGCCGTCTACCACCTCAACGGTATGGCACACTCCGTTTACCGCCACACTGTCGCCCAAGCGCAGGCCCTCGGCAAAGTCGGGCGCGTCGATCCACATCCGTCGCCCGCTGTCGTGATAGTCAACTGAACCAACTCGCCCCACGGTTTGTATAATTCCAGTAAACATTTACAGCACCCGCCGCCGGATTTCTTCGATGGTTTCTCGTCGCAGGAATACGCGCATACGATCGTCACCAAACTCGCGCACGTCGACACCAACCCATTCACTAGTGTCGAGCGGGCCCGACGCCAGCGGAACACCCTCTTCATTGAACACTTTCATCGCGTCAAACAAGTAAATCGCGTCCCACACCTGCGAGTTGGTAAAGCTGGTAAACACCGAAGCACCGCCTTCTATCATAAGGTCGCGGCGGCCAATGTTCTCAAGCGCCGACACAATCGCGCGAGGGTTAAGCCTGCCGTCACCGTTTGGAGAAACGACTTTCCCGCCAATAGGCGAAAGCAACTCGTTCAAACGGTGTGCGTGCTCTTTTCTGGTGACAACGGCAAACTGACGTCGTGCTTCGCTCCACGCATTAACTTGAGGAAAGCGCCCGCGTCCATCCAGAGCTACCGGAAGCGGCGACGCGACTCCATCAAGATAGCGACAATCCAGGCGCGGTCGATCGACCAAAAGCGTATTACTACCCACCGCAACGGCGTCGTGAACGGCTCGCAGGCGATGCACCATCTCGCGGGCATCGTCGCCGGTAATGTCATCGCGACGACCCGGTGCCGACGCGATTTTTCCGTCCAACGTGTGCGCCATCTTCAATGTCACCGCACCACGCATTCCAAGTTGTCGCTTGAAGTACCCAAGGTTCAGCGCAATCGCGGCGTCGGCCAAACATCCAACTTCCACGTCGATGCCAGCCGCACGCATTTGCGCGACACCACGTCCCCACACGCGCTCGTCGGGGTCCAGAGTCGAAACCAGAACTCGCCGGACACCACTGGCGATTACCGCGTCGCTACACGGAGGCGTCCGACCATGATGCGAGCATGGTTCCAGGGTGACAAACAACGTCGCCCCGCGGGCATCGATGCCACGAAGCGCTTCAACCTCTGCGTGCGGGCTGCCACATCGGGTATGGTACCCCTCGGAGATTACGCCCCCGTCCCGCACGACCACCGCGCCCACCATCGGATTGGGTGCAGCATGGCCAGCAGCCTCCCAGGCAAGCGCGATCGCGCGGCGCATATACGCTACGTCGGCGATGCTGCTCGCACGCGGCTCTGTCCTGGACATTTGGCGTGGCGCCAGGGTCAAGACATCCTCCAAAAGGACTGATGAGTATATCGGGGAATAGGGAGAAAAGGGGCGCACGGCGCCATTCAGGCGCACAACGGCCGTGGGCAGTCTACGGATTAACCTTCTCCCATCCAGACTTTAACTGTCGGCCCCGGAATTACACCGGGTCTGCGACCGAAGTCGCTCGCGGGCTATACCGCCGGTGGGGAATTTCACCCCGCCCCGAAGGTTTTCCAAGCTTGAATATGTCGCAAAGCAAGATTGATGTCAAGGCAAGCCGCAGCGCCCTAGTCGACTGTCATTAAAGACGTTGTGGACGGTTCTAGGCGTCTTCCGGGGCCACAAGCGCGTCGACAAACGCTTCGGCGTCGAAGGGCTGTAAATCGTCGACACCCTCGCCCAAACCAATGTAGCGCACCGGTAACCCCAACGACTGCCCCACCGCGACAACAATCCCGCCCCTGGCGGTGCTGTCCATCTTGGTCAGGATGATGCCGTCGGTCTCTATGTGTTTGGTAAACTCGCGGGCCTGCGCGAGGCTATTCTGGCCGAGGGTTGCGTCGAGAACCAGCAGCGTTTCCACTGAACCATCGAGCGCGCGCTCGGCGACGCGCTTAATCTTCTTAAGTTCCTCCATCAGGTTCACCTTGGTGTGGAGGCGGCCAGCGGTATCCAGAATCACCTTGTCCACATTGCGCGACCGGGCCGCGCTGCACGTGTCAAAAGCGACGGCGGCGGGGTCGCCCCCTTCCTGATGGCGAACAACATCGACGCCAACGCGCTCGGCCCAAACCGCAAGCTGTTCGGTTGCAGCCGCTCGAAACGTGTCGCATGCGCCCAGCAACACAGTCTCCCCCGACGAGGTAAAGTGGCGAGCAAGTTTTGCGATAGTTGTGGTCTTACCAACACCGTTGATGCCCACCACCATCATCGCGTGAGGCTTAGCTACAATCCTGGGCTCATCTTGTTGAGTGGCGAGCAGTTCCAGTAGCTCGCCGCGCAAGAAATCGCGATAATTTTCACCGCCACGTCGGTTGCGCAGCCCGTCGAGAATGTGCTCGGACGCTTCCACACCAAGATCGGCACCCAACAACATCTCTTCGACGTCGTCGGCGTCTTCCTCGGAAAATGTCTCGCGCTCGAATGCGCGTTTTATGGGATTGACTAAGCTTTCGCGGGTTCGCTTAAGCTTGGCGCGGAGGTTGAACATGATGCAATGCCCGGACTGATGCTAGCTCGCGGCCTCGGTAGCTGGCTTGCGGCGATTGAAACGCTCCGCCTCGTCCAGGCGGATCGAAATAAGTTTGGACACCCCTGGTTCTTCCATCGTAACACCGTAGAGGTTGTCCGCGGCTTCCATCGTTTTCTTATTGTGAGTAATCACGATAAACTGCGTGCGATCGGTGAAAGACTTTAGCAGCCGAACGAATCGAGCGATGTTCGCGTCGTCGAGCGGCGCGTCAACTTCGTCAAACACACAGAACGGGCTGGGCTTAACCAGGTAAACCCCAAACAGCAGCGACAACGCGACTAAGGCCCGTTCGCCGCTGGACAGAACCGAAATGTCATTAAGCCGCTTACCCTTGGGGCTAGCGACAATCTTGATGTTGGCTTCCAGCGGATCGTCGGAATCTACAAAAAGCAGATCAACTTCTCCGCCGTCAAAAAGCGTCAAGAAGGTCTGGCGAAAGTTATCGCGAACTTGCTCGAAGGTCTCGGCAAGCAATCTCCGCGCTTCCTTGTTGATTCGCCGGATGGCTTGCACCAGCGAGTTCTTGGCCTCTTCCAGGTCGTCTTTTTGTTTCTGCAGGAAGTCAAAGCGCTCTTTCTTTTCGTCGTGTTCTTCCAGCGCAAGCATGTTCACCGGGCCAAAGCTTTCCAGCTTCTTGCGAACATCGATCAGTTCTTCTTTATTGAACGCTTCCCACTCGCTGGTGTCGAACTTCTCAGGGTTGCTTACAAATGACTCCAGGTCCTGGTTGAAGGTATCGCGGGCGCGTTCCACGACGCCGGCAACCTTGGTGTCCACAGTCGCCATCTCGATGCTCACGCGCTCCAGGTTGGTACGCTTAGCATCACGCTGGTCGGTAAACTCTTTGAGTTCCTTCTCCAGCACGGTCATCTGCTCACGGAACGTGTCTGCCGCTTCCTGCTTCTCGGTAATAACTTTTTCGATGCCATCGCGCTCGGTGTGGAGTTCGGCGATGATCGACTTCATGCGAGCCACATCTTCTTCGGACAAGGCAATCTGCTCGCGGCAGCGGGCCACATCTTCCTTGCGCGATTGAATCAGCGCTTTTAGTTCCTCATCCAGTTTTTCATTGTTGCGCAGCTTGATGTCGTGCGACTCAACCTCTCCGGTGAGCGTCACGTGATCGATACGAGCCCGGCCGGCGACCTCGGTCAGTCGCTCGCGTTCGCGCTCCAGTTCGGTCGCCTTGGCTTCCAACTCACCAAGGTCGGCACCCTCCAGGTCGGCTGGAACCGCGGCGCCTGCGCTGCGTTCGTGCTCTTGAAGCTTAACCCGAATAGTCGTCAGCTCGGCGTCGATATCGTCGACCGAGCGAGTGACCGATGTGATTTGTTCTTTGGTTCGTACTAGTGCAAGTTCTGC
Organism: uncultured bacterium; assembly: GCA_964588695.1. Lineage (GTDB taxonomy): Bacteria > Krumholzibacteriota > Krumholzibacteriia > WVZY01 > JAKEHA01 > CAZPQK01. The sequence continues at coordinate 42,605 of CAZPQK010000005.1, read as the reverse complement.
GTCGCGGCGCTCGGTTCGCGCCGTTTCCAATGACTCCGCAACCGCACTGCGTCGTTCCCGCAACTTGCCCAACCCGGACTGAGCAGCTTCGCGCTCGCGGAAAAGCTGTTCCCGCCGCTTGCCAATCGCGGTTTCGGCTTCGGTGGCCTCCGCCAGTGAGGCTTCAAGCTCCTCGATTTTGGCTTCGTATTCCAAAATCGTCATGTCGATATCTTCGGCACCCGCAGTGATCACACGTCCGGGGCCGTCAAAGAAAACCCCGTCGAGCGTTGCAACTCGCACCCGCGGATGATCCGCCAACAATCGCGCGGCCGCGTCGAGGTCCTCCACCACAAACACATCGCCCAGATAGCCATCCATAAACTCGCGGACATCTTCGTCACAGTTCACCAACGATGCGGCGCGGGCGACGACCTCCGGACGCTGCGGCACTAATGAACCACCGCCGAAGGAATCGGGAAACAAAATCTGGACGCGCGTACCGCCGTCACCCCGGATTTCGCGCAGCGATTCCATCGCGTCGGAACGACTGCCAGCGACCACACTTTTTAGCACTGGCGCTAGACACGCCTCGATGCACTTGCGGTAACGCTTGTCGACCCGAACGAAGTCCGCCAGAACACCGCTAAGCTTTTCATGTTTCTTTAGCGCCTCTGCTGACCATCTGGTGTGTTCTTGTTTTACTTTGGCGAGAAAATTCTGTTTCTCGACCAACTTGGCGTGGCGTCGGCTGGCTTCGGCGTGTTCCGCGTCTAATGCGACCCCGGATTCGGTTAGTTCTTCGAGGTTCTTGGTTACGCGAACGATGTCGTGTTCGAGTCCTTCGAGTTCGGCTTTACGCTCTTCGACTACCGATTCGGCGGATGCTAGCTTTTCCGCTCGCTCCGATTCGTCGCGAGCCAGCGACTCCAACTGGTCGCTCGACGCTTCGCGCTTTTCGGTTAGATCGTTGATCGACTTTTCCATTTGTTCGCGAAGCCCGGTTTCTTTGGCACGTTCACGAACCAGATCCAATGCCAGTTGCTTGCGGTCACGCAGCGTCGTGCGAACCTGTTCCAAGCGCGAGGTCGCTTCGCGCAACTCGCGCTCGCGGTCGTCCAGGCCCTCCTGTAAATTCGCTAGCTCTTCTCGCTTGGTGGCCAGAGTTTCATCAAGGTGTTTGCGATCATCAGCCAGGGCGAGCAATTTTTCTTCCGAGGTGCGAATTTCGGTTTCGCCTTCGCTTATACGCGCGCGATTGGCGCCGATGCGCTCGGTGTGGACCGCAATCTTTTCTTCGCTAGATTGCAGTTTGGAGCTGACTTCGTAGCGCTGCTCGCGGTGCTCTTGTAGCTTGGTTTCGCTCTCCGCGAGATTTACCTTGAGTTCTTGTACCCTATTGTCGCGGATTGAAATCTCGTTGTCGTCGGCAAGCTGGATGCCTTCGTGGTGCTTGCGCTCGTTCTGGAGTTCGAGCTTGCGCTGCAGTAGTTCGTAGAGCGACTGCTTCATTTGTACCGACTCGAGCGCGTCCGCTTGTTCTTTTAAACGAGAGTAGCGACGCGCTTTCGCCATCTGGTATTTGAGCGAACGAAGCTCTTTGTCCAGTTCAGTCAAGATGTCCGCAAGGCGAAGCAAGTCCTGCTCGGTCGCTTTGATCTTGCGCTCGGCTTCTTCGCGCTGAATTCGGTAACGACTTACCCCGGCAGCTTCTTCCAGAAGGTTCCGTTTTTCGTTGCCCTTTTCGCTAAGCACGCGCTCCACCATGTCGCGTTCGATGATCGAGTACGCGTTGTTACCCAAGCCGGTGTCGGTGAGCAGGCCCTTGATGGATTTCAGTCGCGATGGCTCACCGTTAACCAGGTACTCGCTGGTCCCGTTGCGGTAAAGACGGCGGCCAATGCGCACTTCGTCAAAGTCGAGGTCTAGCGTGTGGTCTTCGTTGGTTAAGGTCATATAGACCTCAGCCATCCCGACCGGTTTGCGCAAACGGGTCCCGTTGAAGATAACGTTTTCCATTTTGCTGTTACGTAACATTCGCGTGCGCTGTTCTCCCAGCACCCAGCGAATAGAGTCGACGACGTTGGACTTGCCACAGCCGTTGGGTCCTAGAATGGCAGTGATACCACTCGAAAAGTCGAGCTCCAGTCGCGACATAAACGACTTAAAGCCAGCAATTTCTAGCTTGCTGAGATTCAAGCAAGTCCTCCGAAATACAGGGTTTGCGGCGCTGGTACGCTAACGTCCCACTTCAACGATGCGAGTAAACTTCACTCGTGGATTTTCGTCCAGAGCAATTTTGAGGTCGCGCGCGCGAGTACGGCTTGCAAACGGGCCGCTGTATACGCGATACCACTTTCCTCTCTCGCCGACGTCCATATAGATAATGAACGTGGTGACGCCCTGCGTGCGCAGGTAGTCGGCTTCTTCGCGGGCACGCGCCGAGGAGCGGAATGAGCTAATATGAAGCAGAAACTGCCCAATCCAGCGGTCTTCGATGTCGTCCATGAGCTGAATATCGGTGGGATCGAAATCGTAGGACACGTCGGGTTGTGGATAACGTCGATTATTGGCGACTTGAGGCGATGGCGATGGTGACTGAGTCGCTGGTTGTGCGACTGCTGGCTCCGGCGAGGCGGTAGAGTTGCCCACATTCTCATTTTCATTCTCCGGCATCGCACCGCTGTCCGTCGCGACTGAGTCCACTGCCGATGCGGTTGTTGTGTCCGCCGCCGCCACCGGCTGGTTTTCGATGGGGACGGCGCGAGTAAGCCCGGCCTGGGACGCCATTCGCTCCTGATACATCCACCAGGCAACAAAGGCGATTACCACCGCCACCATGATTCCCACCAGAATCTTGGGCAGCGCGGAAGTGTAAGGCCGTTCGTGGTATGGCAACTCAAGGCGCTGGGTTTCGGATGGATCAACGTGAGCTTTAACCTCGGATTTGCTAAGGCTCACCGTGTTCTTGTGGTCGTCTCGACCGGGACTTCTCGGCGCCGGCGGAACCACCACCTCGGGCGCTTGCAGCGGCTCGAAGTCATCGTCGCCGATGTCGTCCACCGGCTCGGTCTCGTCGATTAGCGGAGATGCGGATACAACAGCGGGGGCGTCGGACAGCCGCACACTTAACAAGTTCACTTCGGCGTCGGTAACAATGCTTTCTTCCAGTCGGTCGGTTCCCGACAACGGCGCTCGTGCGGCATCGCGAATTAAGATCGTCGTGTCGACCTGGTCGATTATCGGATGAAGCGCCTGTTCATCACCGGGAAGCGGACCAACGTAGACCACACATTGCGACTGGCGTGCGAGTCGACGGTTGGCTTCCTCGAAGGCGTCGTCGATAAACGGCATTCGTTTGGTGACCGGAAAGGAACCCGCACCTACCGCGCGTACGCCACCATTGGTTTCCTGCGCAATAATCCCGAACGAACTGCCGTACAACAGAAAGTCCAAAAACCCAAGCGCGTCGCGCTCGGGCACAATTCCGTGAAGGCCGGTGTGCAGAAAGTCAAGGTCTACCAGAACGGTTGAATTAACCTGATGCGTAAGCGTTTTCGCTAAAGCATAGGCGAATAAATTGCGGCGTTCTGCGTCTTCGTCGGGACTGCACACATAGATCGACATTGGGTTGTCGTCAGTGATCAGCTGCGACACCATCGCCTGCAGCGCTTGCATGATCGACACCGGCAGGTCGCCACTATCGAACGCCTCGCGAAGCGCAGTGGTCTCTATCGAGACGGGATGTAAGGTAATGCGGTCCATGGTTATTGTGCGAACTCTTCGGCGAGCGCGGCGATCAAGTCTGTGTCTTCCTCGACGGCAATGGCTAGCAAGTTAAATCTCAATTGGGCACCACGGATTCTTCCCAAAACTGGAAGAGGTCGCAGACGCAAACGTCGAGCCAATGCAACCGCAGCGTCGGCGTCTGCGCAGTCAACTGCCACTGCAACTGCCGGAATAGGAGCGGAGGCCAGACTACCCCCGCCTGCGGCGCCGTCATCGTCAATCACACTAAACCCGGGTACGGCGGCCACAATTTTCTCAGCGCGCACTCGCAGCTCATCGGGATCCATCAGCACCTGACGCACCACCGGCACGGTTCGGCTGGGGTCTGCAAAAAGATACTCGCGGAACACTGCCTGCATTGCGGCGATCGTCACTTTATCAACCCGAACCGAACGCCTCAACGGGTTTTGCTTGATCGAGGCCATAAAGTTGTTGGTACCTATGATGATACCGGCCTGGGGCCCGCCAAGAAGCTTGTCGCCGCTCATAGTGACACCGTCAACGCCGGTGGCGATTATCTGGTCAACCGAGGTACCGTCTCCGATTCCACGGCTTGCGAAGTCGGCGAACGCGCCGCTGCCAAGATCATATGCGGCCACTGCCCCGGTCTTGCGGGCCACAGAAACCAGTTCACGAACCGAAACTTCATTAGTAAAGCCCGTCACCCGATAGTTGCTGGTATCTACTTTCAACAATAGATCGCCGGGGCGAGCCACCGCTTCGTAGTCACGCGGATAGGTGCGATTGGTTGTCCCCACTTCCACCACTTCGCCCGCAGCCTGCCGCAAGATTTCGGGCATGCGGAAACTTCCGCCGATCTCAACCATTTCGCCGCGCGACACAATCACTCGTCTGTCCGCGGCGAAAGAGTTTACTACCAGGCTGACCGCGGCGGCGTTGTTATTCACAACCATCGCGGCTTCGCCATCGCTGGCCAGGGCGATCAAAGCATCCAGCGTAAGCGCGCGCTTGCTTCGCTTGCCCGACGCCAGATCCATTTCCAGATTGCAGTATCCGCGCATTGCCTCAACGGCGGCAGCAATCGCCGACTCTCCCCACACTCCGCGACCAACGTTGGTATGAAGCACGACACCGGTAGCGTTAAGCAACCGCCGCTGACCACCATCGCGCAGGTCGTAGAACCGCTCAAGCGCCCGTTCGACCAACTGGTCCGCGACCCGGTCCGGGTCAGCCCCGGGAGCAATATCCGCGTTAAGCACCGACTCGCGAAACTCATCGGTGAGTCGCCGCAAGAAAGGCGTCCAGGGAAACTGGGGATACTCCCGCTGCGGCTGCGCCAGGGCATCAGCCGCGAGGAGCTTCTCAATGGCCGGAATGGCGCGGAGCAGATTCTGGTGGTTGGGGTTGGTCATCCGTACTTCTGGGTAACATAGCGGTTTTTGTTGCGTCAATTATAACCGAAAACCAGTAAATACTTGGCGATTCAGCGTTTTTCTGGTACCCCGAAGCCATGCGCAAGTTCCTCCCCTTTCTCCTGGCGGCCGCGGTGGTGGCCTGTGGCGGCCCGCCACCCCCCGCGACAATTGACTCGGTTTACTCCGGACTTAACGACAGGTTGCCGCGTGTCAACCCGTCGGTTCTGTCGGGCCGAACGATCGTCATCGACCCGGGTCACGGCGGTCACTTTCCTGGAACCGTAGGCCAGGACAGCCTGCAAGAGGCTTCGGTCAACCTGGGCGTATCTCTGTATCTGTGGGGCTTGTTGCGCGAAGCCGGTGCCGACGTACACCTAACCCGATCCATGGCCCGCGACTTTCTTGCGACCGATGACTCCACCCTTGCGGGAGATCTGCAGGTACGAGTGGAAATGGTCGACTCGTTGGTGCCCGACGCTTTCGTTTCTATTCACCACAACGCGCAGCCGCAGCGCGACCCAACATTCAACCGGGTGGAAACGTACTACAAAGCAGGCGACCCTGCGTCGCTTGACCTCGCGTTCGCCGTCCATCGCTACCTGATGCGAAACTTGGGCATCGACCACGGAGAGGTTCGCCAGGGAAATTACTACGTACTGCGCAACGTCGACGTTCCCGCGATACTCGGCGAGTCGAGCTATCTCACCAAGCCGGCGGTCGAAGCGAAGCTACGAACCTCCGATGTGCAACGCCTGGAAGCGGAAGCCTATTTCCTGGGGCTGCTCGACTACTTTGCGCGCGGAATCCCAAAAGTTACTGCGGAACCCATGGACTCGATTGTGACAACGACACCCGATGTCGGGTTTGCGTTGAGTGATGACGGCGGCCTTGGAATCGACCCGGACGGCATCGAGCTTCGATGGAACAGCCAACTCGTCACCGCAAGTGTTTCACCCGGTAACGAGGTTTGGTTTCAGGTGCCAGCAAACGCGCCGAACGCGGAGCACGAAGTGACGCTGCAGGCTCGCAACATTTTGGGAAACACTAGTACCGTTGCTCGCCAGCGGTTCACGCTTAACCATCCGGCCGCGTCGGTCGTCTTCGACATTCCCGACACCATCGGTACCGACACGCCTATGACTGTCCGCGCGCGAATTCTTGATGGTCGCGGCCTTCCCGTCGCCGACGGGACCGACGTCGTTGTTATCGCCGAGCGAAGCGGCCGCATCGATTCGTTGCGAACGTCGGACGGTTTTGTGGAAACCGTCACCACCATCCCCGGCGAGTATCGCCGCGAAAAACTTGAGATACGAAGCGGCGGTCGTACATTCATCAAACAGATCGTGGGTAGCCGCAGCCCACGACACCAATCGGTGGAACTGATCGTGCGCGACGCCGACACCGGGCTACCAATCACAAGTGCTGTTGTGGGTGGCGGGTGGAGCGGACGGAGCGCCGGCAATGGTCACTACATTGGTGCCCGCACGCACAGCGACGGGTCAGCTACTTTGACCGTGCACGCGCCTGGCTATCAACCCGAGCTCGTGGTGAACCCAACTGGGACACTCGGTATCGCGCTGGCGCGACGGTTTGGCGGGGTTCTACACGGCAAACGCTTCGTGTTGGACCCCGAAGGCGGGGACATCAAAACCACCGGCGCCGGACAGATGGGCCTGCTGGGAAGTCACGTGAATTTACTGGTCGCGCGCTATCTTGCTGGGTACTTACGCGAGGCGGGCGCCGAGGTATCGTTGACGCGCGAAACCGAAGAGGTTCGTACGCCTCAGGATGTCGCGCGACTAACCAATCGTTACGGTGCAAGTCGCTACCTCGAAATTCGTCACCGATCAACCCCAGCAGATAGCGGTCGCGCGATCGACGTGCTTCACTTCCCGGGGAGCAGCAACGGAGCCCGTATGTCGCAAGACCTGGGCACGCGCATCGCGGCACGGCTCAACTGTCGCTACCCTGGCCCCAGAAGTACGGTAACCTACCCGCTGCAACAAACTGCCGCTCCGGCCATCGTCGTTTCTTTTCCATCGCTGGCCATTGCCGACGAAGAAGTGGCCCTCACCACCAGCCGTTATCTGCGCGAACAGGCCTACGCAGTTCTGTTAGGGATTCTGGATCACTATGGCGCTCCCGCAACCGACCCGCTTACCTTCGCCATGGACATTCCGCCGGGGCAGGACGCTGCGAATTGGCTGATCGTCATCGACGACGCATTTGCGTTGCTCACCGGGGACGATGGCACAGTCGCTTTTGAATACCTTCCGGCGACGAAAACGTCGACCGTAACCTGGTCGAAAGCCCACGAGCGACTGCACCAGCGCTTGCCGGAGGGCGCCACGCGCCCTATACGCCTGTTGCCAGCCGTCCGCTAGGCATCTTGACCCCTTTAAGCCCGGATAATATCGTTACTTAAAGGGGTTTTGCATGGCTATTACCGTTCACGATCGACAACAGCGATACCTCAAACGACTGCTGATGGTGGTTCCCGCTGCGGCAGCGCTTTTGGGCTTGTTGTTTTTGTCCTTCGGGGACGTGACCATCGAAGAATTCGAACGGTACGTTGGTTTTGAAGGTGCGTTCGAACTGGTGCCGGAAATCACTATCGTTCCCGACCGGGTAACCCGGGTCGGCGAATCCGGTGCCGACGCCGTTCCGGAAGATCCCGGCTACAATATCATTCCGGTATCCGACGAAAGCCTGTTCGAACTTGAGATCGACCAGGACGTGATTCCCAAAGAAGTGGCCCCGGCGGTACGGGAACGCGAAGTGCTCGAAATCGAAACCGTCCCTCAGCGGCGACAGATTCCATACTCCGAAGACTACGTTCTGTTACACATGGTCGAGCCGGAGTATCCCAGCGAAATGCGACGGTACGGAATCGAAGGGTCGGTGCTGGTCGAGCTCTACGTGAATGAGCGGGGCGAAGTGGAAGACGCGACTATTCTGTCGTCGGTAGGATCAAAGCAGTTCGAAGACGCGTCGCTAGCGGTGGTCTACGAGTTTCTATTTAAGCCAAGAATCGAGAACGGACAGCCGCAGGACATGCGGATCAAATTCATGATCAAGTTCCGCATTTACGGCTAGGCTAACCGCCAGAACCGAAACGAAACGGAATTGCCCGTCCAGACTCCACTTTGAGCAACGGAATCGCACCCAACGAAGACCCGGCGTTTCCCACGTTCCGCCCGGTAGCCGACTCCAGGTTCTGCTGAACCTCGGCCCGCGATATTGCTCCCTGCGCCAGCGTTGCCAACAACAACTTCGCGGCAAAGTAGCCGTCCACACTAAGCTCTTCGACTTCGGCGCTTCCCTTTTCGCGCAACGCGGTGGCCACTCGTTCGTAAGCTGCGGGCGTGCGTCCAACATGAGTTTCCATCGGAAACAATGCGCCTTCGAGTTCGTCGCGCGACAAGCGCAACAGTCGCGGAGAATTCCAATTACTCATACCCAACAGTTGCACCTGCAAGTCGTAGAACTTGATTTGCGGAAGCATTACCAATAACTCTTCGACTCTCCCGGGGATAAATATTGCTTCCGGCGCGGCTTCGCGCACGCGCTCAATCTGCTCGCGAAAATCTGTGGCGCCTTCGTTGTAGACTTCGTACGCTACCACGCGTCCGCCAAAACGAGCGACTTCCTCGCGAAAGAACTCGCCCAGTTGCGAGCGCTGTCCGCGCGCTGGTGCGATAATCGCTACTCTTTCCAAGAGCAAATCGCGCACCGCAACCCTGGCGACGGTGGCGACCTCATAGTCTTCACTCATCTTGGATTCAAATACAAACGGCCCCAATTGCGGTAGCCGGTCGGCGTTCGCCGACGGCGAAACCAGCGGAACCCGCCACGCGTTCGACTCGATGGCAGCCGCTATGGTGGGCACGGTGAACAGGCTCCCCACAATCCCAACGACACCTTCCTCGAGGGCCAGTGACCGAACTGCGGCAACCGCGTCATAGGGATTCCCTCGCGAATCGGCCGTCGCCACCTTTACTTTGCGTACATGCGCGGCGTTGTGCTCGGCCACCGCTATCTCTACACCCTGAGTAAACATCCGGCCGTACACTGCAAGTTCGCCGGTCATCGGCAAAACCAACCCGATCTTGTCGGGGTCGACATTGAGCGTATCGCTCCCCACAGCCTGGCGACGCTCTCCAGCCATCGCTAGCAGACGTCGCGCGCCGGTTACTTCGGCGTCTTCGGGATACTGATACACGTACTGGGCGAGGAGTTTATAGCTACGTTCGTAGTTGCCGCGTGCGTACTCGCGCCGCGCTTCCACAATCGTGGTTTCTTTGGCCAGAATCGACTTGGGATGTTTCTCGATTAGCGATTGCAACTGCGGGCCGCTGAGGTCGTTGACCGCAATACGGCGCAGCGATTCAATTGCATCCGCCTTGGTCGCTGGCTCCAACGGAAGTTCCAGCGCGCCCAGCAAGCGTTCCGCCGCCTGCAGTTCATCACCGAGTGCGGCGTGAGCTTCCGCCGCGCGAACCAACGCAACCGGTCGCATATTGCTGTTGGGATGATCATCCACGACGTGGTCGTAGGCAAGGGCCGCGTCCGCAGCGCGTTTGTCCGCCATCGCGAGGTCGCCCAACGCCATCCAGGCCTCGTCCAATCGTGCGTAGTTGGGATAGGTGCCGGTCAGCGCGCGCAGCGACGTCTCTGCGGCAGCGGCGTCGCCCGCGGTCAGTGCGGTGCGCGCCTCTTCGAGAATCGCGCCGGCGCTGCGACTCTCTTCGGGCGAAATGCGTGTGGATCCGCTTTTGGGAAGACAACCGGAGACGAAGATTAGGGCCATAGCCAGGGCGGCGGTGGTTCGAACAGAAACAAAGTGCATAGAATTACCTACTAGAACTGACCAGGGTCCAGGTCGCGCAAATGGCGTTCGATATCATCGTCCGGACTTGAGGGATCGGTCGCTTCCGGAATCGCGCGTTTGTGTTGCGCAAACAGCTCACGATCCACCAGGATCTCTGCCTTCGACGCTAAGGCCAGCGCAATGCTGTCGCTGGGCCGAGCATCGATTACGAAAACGTCGTCCTCTCTCTGCAGGTATACTTTAGCAAGGTAGGTGCTGTCACGGAGTTCTGTGATCGTGACTCGGGCCACCCGCGCGCCGAGGCTTTCGATGGCCAGACGCAGAAGGTCGTGGGTAAGCGGGCGCTCAAACGCACGTCCCGAGGAGTACAATTCAATCGCCATCGCTTCGGTGTGACCAATCCAGATAGGCAACGAGTCCGACTCGCCTTCGGGTTGTAACAGCACCACCGGCGTTCCTCGCTGATCGCGAGCCAACCGGGTTACTCGAACCGAAACCAGTTCGCCGGCACCCATGTCGCTCTCTTTCCTTCTGGCTGTTACCGTTAACCTTTAATTTTCTCGTCCAGGTCTTTCAGATCATCGAAGTCCGGGATCGGCATGCCCATGTTTTCCAGCATCCAGCGCGCGGTGTTGGCGATCTCGGATTCCGGATAGCTGTCCAGCACGCGAGCAAACTCTCGTTGAGCGTTGACTCGATCTTTAAGTTCTTCGCTGTATACAAAACCGATCATGAACATGGCTTGCGGCGCGTACTTGTCCTCCGGATAGTCGTCAACAACCTTTTGAAACACAGTAATTCGCTGGTGCGGATCTTCGATCGTTTGCGCCAGATTGAAAAGTTCTTCCGGGCTACGATTCACCGCAAACGCAATCTCTTCCATCACGTTGCGCCACTCGTGCTTTTCCTTAAGCGCGGCAATCTTTGCGTCGCGAACCTCTTCCAGCCGCATATTCGTCAGCGTATTCACGATTTCATCGCGAACCTCATCGAACGGCTTCAACTCGGCCGGACGACGCTCGTTAATCCGGATCAGCGACCAACCCTTCTCCCACTGAAAGGGACCATGCACGCCACCGACGGGCAGTCCGGCCAGGATGTCGTGAAACTCGTCTGAAAATCCAACACTGCGAATAAAGCCGCCCGGGTTGAAGAAACCCAGATCGCCGCCGTCGGCGCGAGTGATCTCGTCTTCGGAGAACTTGTGAGCGAGGGTTGTGAAAGCCTCTCCGCCGTCCACCACGCGCTTCTTAAGATCGTCCAACTTTTCTTTCCGCTTGGAAAAAATGTGCTGGGCGCGCGATGTCTCAAGCGTCGAATACACATCCTGGTGGTTGTTGTAATACTCGTAAATTTCTTCTTCGGTAGGCTTGGCGTCCGAAGCAATTTGATCCTGAAAGTACGCTTGCATAAGAATGCGACGCTCGGCGTCTTTTAACTGCGACTGCACCCAAGGGGTTTCGGGCAGCCCCAGGTCGAGCGCTTCCTGATGCATGAGTTCGTCGGCCAGAAACCGGTTGGCGATTTCGGCGCGCCCCATAGAGTTGTCAAACTTGGCACGCTGCTCTGGAGGCAACTGATCGATGTAGGATTGAACCTCTTCGCGCGTCAACTTCCAGCTATTACCAACACTGGCAGCCAGTTCGTCTTCCGGAACGACAGACGCGGTGTCCGCGGTCTTTTGTTCGGCGCAACTCACCGCGGTGAACGCTGCGAGCGTGAGGATCAGCAGATAGCGAAACTTCATTGTCTTACCTCCGTGGACACTACGTGAGCGAATCGTGTGAACGATCGCGCAACGCCTGCACCACTTGTTTTACATCCTGAACCCGGTCGCGATGACACACCAGCAGCGTGTCCCCGCCATCGACAACAACCAAATCGTCGACGCCGAGTATGGCCACGAGTTTGTCCCTCGACACGACGGTGTTTCCCTTGGCGTCGATCAGGACGTGATCTCCTACTGTAACGTTTCCGTCGGAGTCGGCCGCGTTAATATCGCGCATAAACTCCCAGCTTCCGACGTCGTTCCACTTGAAATCGGCACGCATTACCACCACGTGACTGGACTTCTCCATCACGCCGTAGTCGATAGAAATAGAGGGAGCATCGGGATAATGTAATTGTAACACATCATCCAGCGGTCGAGTTCCCAGCGCCGATTCGATCCGAGACAGAACGGCGTCAAGTTCTGGCAGGTGGGTTGCGATCTCGTCAAGAATGGTATCCACCCGCCAGGCAAACATTCCGCTGTTCCACAGATGTTCACCACTAGCCAGAAAAGTTGCCGCCGTTTCGGCGTCAGGTTTTTCTAAGAACGCTTCGGCGTGCAGAATGGTCCGCCCGTCCTTGGAATCCACCGTATCGCCGGTTTTGATGTACCCATACCCGGTTTCCGGTCGGGTCGGGGTTACACCAAACGTCAGCAGTCCGCCGTTGGCTTCAACATAGTCGGCTGCGCGGCGAAGGTGATCTTGAAATTCGTCGGTGGGTTCGACCAAATGATCGGCTGGCAGCACAACCATGGCTTTGTCGCCGTGGTCGCGACGCAAAAGCAATGCCGCCAATCCAATGCACGGCGCGGTGTTCTGGCCTTGGGGTTCGCCAATCACATTGTCCGCGGGAACGCGCCCATCGAGCTCACTAACAATTGCGCCACGTTGCTCGACGTTGGTAATCACGTATATTTCGGACGGCTCGCACAGGCCCTGCAACCGGTCGACGGTTAACGCGATCATGCTTCCCCGCCCGGTTAAATCCAGCAGCTGTTTGGGATGGCGTCGCCGACTCTTCGGCCAGAACCGTTCGCCGACGCCGCCGGCCATAATCACTGCGAGCACCGCGTCCTCCGCGAGAAACTACTGGCGTACGACCGACACCCTCAGCGGCGCCACCACTTCGCGGTGCAAGCGCACGTCGACGGTGAAGTCGCCAAGCTCTTTGATCGGCTGTTCCAGATTGATAATGCGCTTGTCAATTTCGACACCGCGGTCGGCCAGAGCCTTTGCGATATCGGAAGACGTCACCGAACCGTACAGCTTGTCTTCTTCGCCCACTTGCGCGGAGATTTCGACTGGCTGCGCGGTAATCTTGCCGGCTATGACCTGCGCGGCACTAATGCGCTCGGCGTCCTTCTTGATAAGCAACTGTTCGCGTTCTTTGAACACGTTTACGTTTGCCGACGTGGCCGGCAACGCAAGCTTACGCGGGAACAGAAAGTTGCGGGCGTAGCCCGGCTTCACCTTCACCGTTTCGCCGCGGTCTCCCAACTTGGGGATCGAATCCAGTAAAATGACTTCCACCGGTATTCCTCCTTAGCCTCGCGGCCTAACGGTAGTATTCCTTGACGTACGGAAGCAGTGCAATCGCGCGGGCGCGCTTGATCGCCTGCGCGACTTGACGTTGCTGTTTGGCGGTTGCGCCGGTAACCCGACGAGGCGTTATCTTGCCACGGTCGGTCATAAAGCGCTGCAGCAGACGGATATCTTTGTAATCTATCTGCCGAACCTCATCCAAAAATGGCTTCCGCTTACGCGCGCGTAAGGGACGCGCCTTTTTGTCCTTCTTCTTACCTTTTCTCGACTTCGGCACGGCTATCCTCCCGTTCGCGCTCTTTACCTGCAACCGGAACGATGTTCGCGGCCTCAATCTTTGCTTCGTTACCTTCGGCGAATTCGTCGACGACGATGAGATGACGCAACACCTCTTCGTCGATTCGCAGTTGACGATTCAACTCGTTGAGCGAATCCTCGGTACCCCGGAATTTGTAGAAATAATAGTAGCCTTCGGTCCGGTCGTTGATTTCGTAAGCAAGCTTGCGCTTACCCCAGGTTTCCACCCGGGTGATCTCACCGCCCTGGTCGTCGATTACTTTGGCGTATTTGTCTACGCCACCTTTTAGGGCATCATCGGCCATAGCCGGTTGCCAAACGATGGCGCACTCGTAGCTTTGCACGTAGCCACCTCCCTATGGACATTAGGCTTCTCTCTTCGCGCGGGCGCGGTCGGAGAAGCAGAGAAGTAGTGCGAATTCACGTGTTCGTGAGCACTTAGAATTGAAGCACCTAAGATAGCCGACCGCTAACTGGTTGTCAAATCGATTATTTGGGCGCTTTCGACGGGTCGGGGTCGTTGCCGGGCGTCGGGTTGGTGTCCTCTTTGGGCTTGGGAGCCACGGACTTGTTAAAGCGATTCATCGCGGTATTGAGCCCGTCCCGGGCCCAGCACGCGACGCACCTTTCAGCCGCCCGGGCCATCCTGGCCACCGCCTCCCACTCTTCGTCGAGAAACCGCATCAGAACGTAGTCGCTGGCGTCAATGCCGGGCGGCGGTTCGCCTACCCCGAGTCGTAACCGGGCAAACTTAGTCGTGTTAAGGTGAGCGGCGATCGATGCCAATCCGTTGTGCCCGCCGTCCGAGCCCTTGCCGCGCAGTCGCAGCATCCCCAGTGGGATTGCCATGTCGTCGGTAAGTACAAGCACGTCCTTCGCCGCCACCTGTCCGCCTTGCAAATGCTCCCAGTCGGCGAGCGCTTCGCCCGACAGGTTCATGTAGGTCATGGGTTTGATCAGCACGACATCGTGCCCCCCGAGCGAGATCTCTGCCTTGGCAAAGCTCGGGCGCGGCTCTTTCCACCTGACCTTGGATCGGGCTGCCAACGCGTCCAGGACCATAAACCCCAGATTGTGCCGTGTTTCTGTGTATTTGGGGCCGGGGTTTCCCAGACCGACAACTACAAGCATTTCAACTCCGTAACAGAAAAGCCCCCCGGGCATGCCGAGGGGCTAATTCCAAGCAAAGCGGCGGCGCTTATTCGCCAGCCGGTTCTTCGGCTGCCGGGGCCTCGCTTTCGGCGGCGGCACCTTCTTCGCCTTCGCCGTCTTCGTCGACGTCGGCCATGGCGATTTTGGTGGTCACCGTCGCCAGGAGCGTTACCGGATCGTCAAGAAACTCGAGGTCGGGATAGCCACTAGCAATATCTTCAACCCGAATCTTATCGTCCATCTCCAACGCAGAGATATCGATCTTGATGGCCTTGGGAATCGCAGTGGGAACACACAACACGCTAAGCGTTCGTTGCGTGGTGTGTTCGAAGCGCCCGCCCTGTTCTTTGACCCCTTTGGGGTCGCCGAGAAATTCCAGCGGAACATCGACGGTCAGCTTCTCGTCGAGGTCGATGCGCTGAAAGTCTACGTGCAAGAATTCCCCCGTTGCCGGGTGGCGCTGAACCTCACGCACCATGGCGTGCTGGCTCTTTTCCCCGCCGACGGTCAGGTTTACGACTGCCGAATCCGGATTCTTGGCGATGATCGCACGAATCTCGGGCTCTTGCACCGAAAGGCCAATGGGACCCTTCTTATGCCCGTAAAGAACCGCGGGTACCAATGCGTCGGTGCGCAACTTGCGGGTTACCGACTTGCCGGTGCCGTCACGAAAAACAACGTTGAGATCGAAAGTCTCCATGGTAATTCACCAACCTAAACAAAGAGAGTGCTTACGGATTCGTTGTAGTGAATCCGTTTAATCGCCTCGGCGATGAGAGGCGAAATGTCGAGCTGTTTGACTTTGGGACACTCATCGAAACGGTCGAAGGTAACCGTGTTGGTCACGACAACTTCTTTAATCGGAGAGTCCATAATTTTGGCGCAAGCTTCGCCGGCAAATACCGGGTGGGTTGCGCACGCGATAATTGATTTGGCCCCAGCCTTGTCGATGGCTCGGGCTCCGTTGACCAACGTACTCGCGGTACTAATCATGTCGTCTAAAATAACGACATCTTTGCCGCGCACGTCACCGATGATGTTCATCACTTCGGTGGTATCCACGGCGGAACGGCGCTTGTCAACGATGGCCAGGTCGCAGTTCAAACGCTTGGCGAACGCCCGTCCCATTTTCGTGCTGCCCACGTCGGGCGAGACGATGATCATGTTCGAAGCGTCCAACTGTTTCAGGTGGTTCAGCAGCACCGGCGCGGCAAACAGGTTGTCGGCCTGGATGTTGAAAAACCCCTGAATCTGCGCGCTGTGAAGGTCCATGGTCAGCACGCGATCGGTACCTGCAGCCTCAATAAGGCGAGCACATAGTTTAGCAGTTATTGGCACCCGCGGTTGGTCTTTTCGATCCTGGCGGGCGTACCCGTAATATGGCAATACCGCCGAAATTCGCTCGGCCGACGCCAGGAAGCAAGCATCCGTAAGGATAAGCAACTCCATCAGATACTCTGCCGGGGGCGGTGTCGACTGGATAATGAAAACATCGACACCACGAATGTTTTCATTGATCTGACACCGAATCTCGCCGTCGGCAAACCGCTCCAACGTCACGTCACACAGCTCGATACCAAGATGATCTGCGACCTTCTCGGCAAGCGGAAGGTTGGCCGTTCCGGAGATAAGCTTTAGGGCGTCCACGTGATTGGCTCCGCAAAAAATAAAGGCAGCCAGTGTTGGCGCCTGTTGGGTATCGTTTAAAAGAAGTTGGTTGGGGCGGCTGGATTCGAACCAACGATCACGGGACCAAAACCCGTTGCCTTGCCGCTTGGCTACGCCCCAATAGTTCCCAGGAAGAATACGAAATCTTTAATTAGTAGATGTGACGGACGACTGGGCCGCTACTCCCAGATGTCCGTGACTTGCGGTATCTCACCCGAAGCCTTCGCTCGCTCGAGTTCCTCGCGATACTTATCGAGGATGATGGCTTCCATCTGGTCCCGAGTTTCATTGTTAATCGGGTGCGCGATATCCTGGTATTCGCCGTCTTTCCGCTTGCGACTCGGCATGGCCACAAAAGTACCACTTTTGCCTTCGATGATCTTTAGACCGCGGATAACAAAGGCGTCGCCCAACGTTATGCTGGCGAACGCCTTAAGCTTCGCATCATCCCGAAGGGATATTCGTACTTCGGTGATATTCATGCACTCCCCCCCTTCGTTGCATCCTACTAGCGTTAGCGTCTGATTTCAACGGCGCGCTTCGCTGGTCTGACTACCGAGGTGAAGAAACCTTTCACCGAGAACCGCTCCGCTACTGTAGCGGCTTGCGCTTCGCTTGCGAAAATCGCGTAGAGAGCTGATCCACTGCCGGTCATCGATGCGTAGCATGGATCCTCCGCGAGGAGTGTGTCAAGAATTCCCGACACCACAGGGTGGGACGGGCAAACAACATCCTCCAAATCGTTCCAAAATGGAGGCGAAACGCGGGGAATCCTTGCAATTACGGCACTTACCGACGTGACATTAAGCCGGGCCTTATGCTTTGTCAATCGAAAACTAAAATTCCCGTAAACCCACGCGGTAGAGATGCTCACATCCGGCTTCACGACGACGATGTAACAGGATCCCAAGGGCGATAGCGGTCGCAAAATTTCGCCGCGGCCTTCGCCCCACATGGTGCCTCCGGACAACATGAACGGAACATCACTGCCAACGCTGGCAGCGGCGAGCTGCCAGTCGCCATCGTCGCCGACGCCACTGAACTTTCGTGCGGCAACCAGGACGCCCCCGGCGTTGCTACTGCCACCGCCCATTCCGGCACCGTCGGGTATTCGTTTAACCAGGTGAATTTTCGCACCCAACTGCGGGCCGACAATCGCGCGTGCAGCAACCACAGCTTTGTGGCACAAGTTCGACTCGTCGGTGGGAATACTGAGATCGGTGCAGGAAATGTCGACTCGTCCGTCATCGGTGAACTCGATATCCAGGTCGTCCCCGAGATCGATCGATTGCAGCACGGTGTCGAGTTCGTGGTAACCGTCGTCACGACGCCCCACGATATTCAAATGAAGATTGAGTTTCGCGTTGGTCCGAAGCTGAAAAATGGCATCCACTGGGTTAGCGCGATGCCTTGGGGCCGCTCTTTTGATACTGAGTAAACAGCTCGCCCCACTCGGTGCTAGAGAATTCGCGGATCCGACTTGCCCCCACTGTCGGGTACCAAACAAAGTCGTGGTAGACGTTGGATGCAAACGGAGCCCACACCACCAACGGCGAATGCAAAAGGACGCGTTCTAAGAAGCGCAGTGGCCCCAAGCGCAACATCTGGTCGCCCCAGATCACGAAGCTTTTCTTGGTTTCGAATCCAAAGTTCACACCTTCAACCGGATCACCGACGATGTCGATATGGTTTATGCGGGCCTCGCCGAGCCCCATTTCGGTGGCCATGCGAAGGTACGGGATCTCCATTGGGTCAAACCCCATCAGCTTCGCCGCCACCGCATCAATGGCGACCGAATCGGAACTAGCCAGGATGACATTCTTGACCTTAGGAAACATCGTTCGCGGGCCGGCGCCGTCGCCGGCGACTGTGCCATCCATCACCGCGTAAACGTTGGGGTGAAGTTCGCGTTGCATTAGCAACAGGTCTACCAGTACCTCGTGGATGTACTTGTGCGCGTAATGACGTACTTCTTTGAGCAATCCCCCAAACGCATTCTTGATCGCGCCCGTCGTAACCGAGTGACCGTGCGTTTTTACGGTGGGCAAATGCAAAATATCCCGCCCCGGATAAATCGCGGGAATCTCGATGCCTTCTGGAAAAATGTGGTTGAGCTTAAGCAGATCGGCTTTGAACTTGTAGACCGTCCAGTCCACGTCGGTCAGCGGCTGAAACTTGCAGTCGTAAGCGTCAAGCACCGGCATCCACAGATTGTTGTTGGCGCCCTTTATCGGATTAGTAACTACGGTCTTGTTCTCCACCGGAATCACCGTATCCGGGGTGTAGTTCCCGCCCAGAAGAGTTCTTAAGACACCTTCTAACTGCCAGGGTTGGCTGGAGCACGACGGGAAATACTTGGTCCACGACAAGTTGAGCTTTAACAGAAGTTCGCGTTCACCAGTCAGATGCTGGGGCCAGTCTGCCAGTTCCATGACGCGCCGATAATCGTCGACGACAGAGTCAGGCTTGGTGAATAGAACCGCAACTTTGGATGCCATAACTACCTAAGGGTTGGGGTCGGGCCAGATGCACCACGGGCGCCGAATCCGGACTGGATCCCGCGCCGCTTGTCGCTAATTGTACTAAAAAAAGGTGATTATAGCAATCACCAGGACCACCCACGCCACCACGACACCCAACAGGAAACGCTCGTGCAGCAGCAGGTCGGCCGGGCTACCGCCCTTTTCTTTGTTGTAGACCAGGTAGAGGTAACGCATCACGCCAGCCAGCACCAGCGGAACCGTGTACACCAGGTTCGACGACCCGAATTTGGCCACGGTGTTTGGCCAGATGGTGTAGATCGAGTAGGCGAGAACACTTCCCGACGCTGTGATACCCACAAGTTGATCCAAAAGCGCGGAAGAATATTCGCGAAGTGATTCGCGATGGTTGCCAGCCTCGTCCATCGTGAGAAGCTCATGACGCCGCTTGCAGAACGCAAGGAACAGCGAGAGAAACAAAGTACAGATAAGCAGCCAGGGCGAAATCTCAATTGCGGCATCCAAAGGGACCAACGCTTCGACGCCGCCAATGGCCCGCAGGATGAAACTTATTGAAATGCTTAACGCATCCAGCAGTACCACTTTCTTCAACGCCAGCGAATAGACGATGTTGAGCAAAAGAAACCCGCATGCGACCAACACAAACGCCGGCCCTAACAAATAAGCCCAGCCGAGCGCCGCAGCAGTTCCAACGAGCACTCCTCCAACCGCAGCCGGCACGCTTAGGTTTCCAGCGGGCAGCGGTCGATGGCGTTTGCGTTCGTGCAACTTGTCTTTTTCGATGTCGACGATATCGTTGATCAGGTAGATCATCCCGGACAACACACAAAAAATCGCAAACGCTTGTAGGCTCTGAAGCACTAGCGCTTGTTGCTGAAAACTTTGCGAGAAGATGAGTGCGGCAAACACCACCAGGTTCTTGGTCCACTGGTGGGGTCGCATGGACAGAAGGATATAGTACGGCGCCTTCACGAGTTACTCGCCGCCGCCCCGGAACGCCGACGGTTGCAAGTGATACAGCGGCCCGGTCATCACTCGAACCCATTCCTGACGCGACGATGGTTCGGCATCCAAGAAAGAGCCGCCAAGCACTTTACGAAAAACATCGCTGGCCGGATATATCGGACTCTCGATGGCCACAACACCGCCGAGTCCCACGGTTCGATATTGTTCGGCAGGAAACACCATTTCGCCAACAGCTTCACCGCGGGGCCGCGACGCGCTCGTTAGCGACGCGAGTTCTTTGGGACCGGTAAGGCACTCCGCCAGGTCGCGCGCGCTAATTTCGCCGGGGGTCGCCGCGAGGAACAACACTTCGGCGCCTTCGTGCGCGGTAATATTGATGGCGGCCACACTTATATCTCGCTCCAGAGTATCGAACCAGCGATCGTTGTCGCCGGTACCCGCCGCCAGAGCCTGCAAGTTGACTTCGGTGGCGACCCGTGGTACCCGCACCACGCTTACTCGGCTTCGAGCTGCGGCGGTGTGATTAAGTGCCAGCGCTTCGGCAACTACTGCCAGGTTCGCCCGCGCAACTCCCACTCGGGTTGCTCCCCAACCGGTTACCAACGTAACCGCTTCGGCCCGACCTTCCGCTGCGCTAAGCAGATGTTCGGTTCCAGCTATGGCTACATCCCAAAGATACTTCTCTGCTGCTCGATCGACCTGCGTGTCTATGTCGACGCAATGAAACACGGCGTCGGGATTGACTTCTTCGATCATCGCCATCGCCGCCGCGCGGGTTCGGGTGGAACCCAACATGAGTGAAACCTCACCGCGAACACTGGCAAAGGTGTGTCGCTGTCCCGGCGCGTCTAGTTGAACCGTGACGATACCACCCAGTTCGGTCAGCTCAGTAGCGAGCGACGAACCAATATTGTTACCCGCATGAGTAATCAGCACTCGCTTTCCGCGATACCAACTTCGCGCGCGGCTTGACGGACCGTGCAGAGGCCAACCCAGTTCGCGGTGGACGCGCTGGGCCAACAGATCGGCGCCCGGAACGACGGTGCTACTGGGACGGTCGCGCAACTCGAGTTTCAAGCGAGCGACGTCGTTTTCGATGGTACTGCGGGCGCTGTCGTCAATAGCATCGCTACCGATCGCCACCACATCCAACTTGAACGACTCGGCCAGTCGATCGAGGTTGCGAGTATTTCCCACCACCGGAATACCGTGCAGCGTCAAACCAACCGTCGCCGGGTCATCGTCGATAAAACACACGATATCAGCCTGGGCACCAAGCTCGTCCTTTAACTGGCGGCAAAGTCGCTCAGCGTCGGCGTCAGCGCCAACGATCGCGAAGCGACGCGCGTTCGAACCATGGGCCTCGCGACCCACTTCGTGAAACCAGCGATAGCCGAACCGCGACCCCAGCACCAAAAGCATTAGCAGGGCGTATTCAATAACAAAAAGCGTTCGCGGCAGTGACTCGAACCGGGTAAGCAGTACCATGACCAGCATGACCAGGGCCGACCCGGCGGTTACCGCTTTAATTACCCGCGCCACGTCCGCAGTACTGGTGTAACGCCACATGGTGCGATACAGGCCATATTGCAAAAAGCACGCGGTACGCACGGCCACAACGATTGGTAGCGCGCGAAGCATCGCGTTGCCTTCGGCGGCCGTGAACTCAAAGTTCATTCGCAGAAAGTAAGCGCCAACGTATGCGACGACGATCATCAACACATCGGCGGCAATCACCATCGCGGTGCGACGTTCCCAAAACAGTTTGTCGCCGCGCTCAAGGCCGCGAATCTTAAAGATCATCGCCGAAAACAGCACCAACCACGCCAGGCACAAAAACACCGCGAACCACGCGCCCGCCTTAAAGTACAACACCGCGCTAATCCCCAGCAGAGTGGTGGTCGCGTACTCAAGCAGTGTGATTTGCTTGTGATTAAACCCCAACGACAACAACCGCTGGTAGTAGTGAGTGTGATGCGCTTCAAAGATGTTCTTGCCGGTCACCAGCCGGTTGAACAGAGTCAGTCCAGCGTCCAGGTAGAGCGACGACAACACCAGGAGTGGAATGACCAATGGCAGGTCGGGGCTTAAGTGATTTCCGTATAGAGCGGCGTAGGCGAAGAAGAAACCCAGGAACGTACTCCCGCCGTCACCCATGAAAAGCTTCGAAGGCGGAAAGTTAAACTGCAAGAATCCTAGCGATGCCGCGCCCACGGCAACGTACATTAGAGCCAGAGGTTGATGTCCAATCATCAACGCAATCAACGCCAGGAACATTGAGGCGATGAATGCGCCGCCCGCGGCCAGGCCGTCGATGCCGTCAATAAAATTGTAGAAGTTGATACTCGCGAGAATAAACAAGACCGTCAACGGGATGCCGACCCACCCCAGACTAATCTGTCCGACGATTGGAAAGTAAAACTCCCGTAACCACACGCCGGACAACACCACCGTGGCCGCCGCAACGAGCTGTATGCCAAATCGCAACCGCACCCCGAGACCACGGCGGTCGTCTATCAAGCCAGTCACGAAAAGGATTAGCGCGGCACCGACGAATGGCAGAAACGCGCGCGCCCCGGGGTCGGCCCACACCAAATAGCCAAAGGCACACAGGAACGCCACCACGATGGCGACTCCGCCCATTCGCGGCTTGGGGGCATCGTGAGAACTACGATCGTTGGGAACATCGACAAAGCGGCGGCTCAGGGGCGAACGAAGCAGCCCAAAGGTTAGTCCGTAGGAGACCAAAAAAGCAGTAAGGAAGGTGATGAGTGCCGTCATGCTGATGATATTCCGGGGTGCTCATGTCCCGGTGTTTCCGGCACACGACGCGAAGAGGATAGTCCCGCACGGGGTCTTACACAAGCGGATTTAGCCCTGTAGTGCCGCCCGCACCACCGCTGGCATATCTTGTTCCAAATCGCTGATTATCTGGAACTCCCGAAGCTGGTGAAGTGCAGATCCATCGTAGCAAGCTTCTCCGGTCAGCTTGTTCAGCGACTCGGAATCCAGGGGAACGTGTTGGACCCCCATTTTTTGCGCAAGATCCCCCATTCGTGCAACCGTCCGTAAGAGCGAAAGCGGAACTCGCCCGGAACTCGATCGGTTCAACGCGGCAAGCACCCAGTCCGAAATTTCGTCGAGCGAGTAATCGCGGCCATCGGTAACCACAAGGTTGCGGCCGACCAAAGTATCGGATGTGGCTGCGAGTGCAAGCGCGGAAACCACGGTCGCCAGACCAACCATCGAACGCCGCGCGTCGCTGCGCGGCACTATCCAGGGCGCGCGTTCCAATAGTCGAATCAACCGCGCAAGATTGCCGTCCTTCGTTTCGCCATAGATCATCGCCGGGCGCAAAACAATAGTTTCCGGAATCTCGTGCTGGTCGACGACTAAACGTTCGGCCTCCAGTTTGGTTCGCCCATACGGTGTCGACGGCTGCGGCGTCGACCCATCTCCACCGGTCTCGCCAATCGCTTTTACGCTACTGACAAAAACGAAACGCCGTACGCCCGCTAGGGCCGCGGCTCGCAGAACGTGACGGGTGCCTTCGACGTTTACCCTGCGATAGCTCGATTCGTCCGCACCGTGAACGGCGTGAGTTAGCGCAGCCAGGTGAACAACCACGTCGACACCGACAAATCCTTCATCCGCCATCGGCTGCGCGATGTCGGCCTCCACAACCTGGTCCCACACCCCTTGCTGGTGCCGGCGCAACAACGCGACTACGCGATGTTCGGACCGCAGAGCCGCGCATAGGTGACTACCAACAAAACCACCCGCTCCAGTTACCAATACGTTCATTGAACACCATCCACGCGATCATAAAGATCGAGCGTTGCCGCCACCACCCGTTCAATCGAGAAGCGCTCCACGGCCAACGCACGAGCGCGTGTCCCCAATTGCTCCCGCAAGCTGGCGTCGCCGGCAAGTCGCGCGATCGCGTCGGCTAAGGGCTCGACTTCTTGCACCGGCACCAGGATCCCCGCGTTGCCGTTGTCCACAGCAGCCCGACAACCGGGCACGTCGGTGGTTACGATCGCTTTTCCGCAGGCTGCCGCTTCCAACAATGATTTGGGTAGCCCCTCGCGGTAACTGGGCAGGACCACTACGTGTGCGGATTCCAGGTGCGGCCGCACGTCATCCACCTGTCCGGCCCACTCGACCCACCCCAGACGAACCCACTCGCGAAGCGTTGCCACCGGAATCGAGTCGGGGTTTTCGGGATCGGGGCCACCAACAAGCACGAAACGGTGTTGCGTCTTGTCAAAACGCCGAGCGGCTTCGACAAACTCGCCGACCCCCTTGCTCCAAAGCATCCGAGCGGGAAGCACAACGGTAAAAGGCCCCGATGCTTCGGCGGTCGGCAAAAAGTAACTTGTGTCGACGCCGGAACCTTCGATGACGACGATACGCGTCGCCGAGACCAACCCGGTCGCTACCAGTTGTTCTTCGTCGTCGCTATTCTGCACAATAACCGTTGAACCATCGCGATCAATCCAACGTCGCAAGACCATTCGAAACAGCGGACGTAACCGTCGGGCCAGACTGCGTTGCGACGTAAACACAAATCCCAAACCCGCCACCGCATAGACCCGAGCCGCGTTTCGCGCTGCGAAACCCGATATCAACGCGCCCACCAGCAATGGCTTCATAGCTACGTGATGAATAACGTCGGGTTGATACTCGCGAAGAAACACCGCCAACTTCCACAGCGAACGAAGCTCGTTTATCGGTGAACGGCTGCGACGAGTCCACGGCAACGACAATACGTCGGCGCCGGCGTCGCGAATAATCGGGGCATGTTGAGCAACCCTAGTAGCGACTACCACCTGGTCCCCCCGGTCACGGAGCGCGCGCGCTAACGCGAGTCGGTGTGAACAAAAGTACCAGTCTTCGGTCACTACGAACACAACCCGGCGCGGTGGTTGATTCGGAGATCTAGTCACGCACAACCTCCGCCAGCAAACTGGCCAGGTGCGGCCCCCAACGGTCGAGCGCGTAGTCAGAAACAACTCGCTCGCGTCCCGCGGCGGCCAGCGCCCGGCGGCATGCAACATCGGTGGCAAGTTCACGAATCACGTTTGCCCACGAGTTCGCGTCGGTTGCCAGGCGCGCGCACCGGCCACCATCGGCGACAACCAAAGACGCTCCGACCGGTGTGGTTACCGCCGCTACGCCGCAGCTCATGTACTGCAGCAACTTCAATGCGCATTTCCCCTGCGACCACTTGTCGTCGACCAGCGGCATCACGCCAATGTCGAATCGTTGCAGCAACTCGACTTCGGAGTCGTGCGACCACGGCCGTGACGCGTTTGGTGCGGGCCAATCGTCGATGTTTGCGCCCACAAAGAGCCAGTTGACGGCACCACCCAGTTCGCTGGCGACCGGCCGCAGGAGTTCCAGGTAACGGGACGTTGCCGGGCTGCCTATCCAGCCCACGGTAACCTCGCTCGGGTCGCGGTCGCGCGGTACAAAACGTTGCGTATCGACAACCGTTGGCAAATACTCGACCCGTGCGGCGCCTGCTTCGCGCGTTACGTCGGCTAAGTACGCGTTTCCCGCCAGCACCATTTGGGTACGTCGTGCGACTTTGAACGTCTTTCGCCGCAGCAAAAGCCTCACCCAAAAAGACCGTGCGCTCCCATACGTCAGATGAATGGCGTCGTCGATGTCCAATACGATAGGCGTTCGTACTCGCAGCAATCCGTGTTCAACCCACGCTGGTACGTACGGCAGAAGTTCTTTTTGCACAAAAACTATATCGAAGTCACCCGCGCGACGAAGGATGGCGAGTCGTTCCCGCAGTCGCGCGGTAAAGTATCCGGGCGGCAACGCGCGTTGATCGAAAAGGTGGTCGAGATAGTCGTTCGTGTGTAGCGACTGAACGGTAACTTCGAATCCCGCCGCCTTAAAGTAAGGCAGAAACTGGAGCAGCCGATAGCGACTACTGGGGCCGCGCTCTGGGTATTTGGTGAGGGCCAGGAGTCGCACTGAATCTCCGCCAGCGCTAGCGTTTGGATTCGGTCATGGCAAGTTCAACCAATTCGCAAACGACGTGAATCGCGGCGAGATGAACTTCTTGCACAAGTGCGGTGTCGTCGCGTGGCGCTCGAATTACGGTGTCCGCCACACCAGCGAGGTCTCCACCGTTGGCGCCGGTCAAACCAATCACGTGGATGTCGTTGGCCCGCGCGTAATGCGCCGCTGCCAATACGTTCGGTGAATTGCCGCTGGTTGAAAGCGCAAATAGCACGTCGCCTGCGCCCGCCAGGGCAGCAAGCTGACGGACAAAGACTTGTTGGAATCCGTAGTCGTTGGCAACTGCTGTTATCGTTGCCGGGTTCGACACCAGCGAGACCGCGGCGAACCCTTCGCGCTCCAGTTTAAAGCGGCCAACCAGTTCGGCCACGAAGTGATCGGCTTGCGAAGCACTGCCACCGTTGCCGCATGCAAACACCGCCCCTCCGGATTGAATAGCCGTACAAATAACTTCGGCCGTTGCGGCCATGGGTGCTGCCAGTGAATGCCACTGTTCGGCGGTTTGGACGCGCCGGGCCAGCGATGCCTTAGCTTGTGAGGAAAAATCAATCACTACAGAACGACGATCTCGCTGTTATCTCCGACCATGAAACTAAACTGTTTCGGCGGACGGCTACTGCGGGTTAGGGTGACGTTCCGGCCGATAAGACTTCCACCAATTCGCGAGCCGATATCCCGAATGGTTGAGTTCTCCAAAACGATACTGTTTTCGATCTCGCTGTTTTCTACAGTGGTGCCATCACCAATGCTGGTAAAAGGCCCTACGTAAGCGTTTACGATTTTTGATCCCTTGCCAATTACGCAGGGGCCACGAAGAACGCTGCCTTTGACCTCGACCCCTTCGTCCAACTGAACGTGGCCGTGGATTTCGGAGTCGTGTAGTTGCTTGCTTTCCACCCTTGTGGTCATTCCGGTCAGGATCATGCGGTTGGCATCGAGCATGTCTTCGAGTTTGCCCGTATCCTTCCACCATCCGCGGACGATGTGCGAATTGACGACAAAGTCGCGGTCTATTAGAAACTGAATTGCGTCGGTTATTTCCAGTTCACCGCGAAAACTGGGTTTGATGTTTCTTGTCGCTTCAAAAATCGACCGGGTAAACATGTACACCCCAACCAGAGCGAAGTCGCTTTTGGGTTGCTTCGGCTTCTCTTCCAAACCAATCACACGCTGCTTGTCGTCGAGTTCAGCAACACCAAAAGACTGGGGGTTTTTGACCTGGGCGAGCAAAATCTGCGCGTCACACCCGCTTTCTTTGAACTCTTCAACGAAAGTGGAAATCCCACCACTGAGTAAGTTATCCCCCAGAAACATGACGAAGGGATCATCCTGCATAAAATCTTCCGCAATCATGCAGGCATGGGCCAGGCCGCGCGGCGCATCCTGACGGATATATTCAACCTTAACCCCTAAAGCAGACCCGTCGCCGACCGCGGCCATAACTTCGTCTGCGGTATCACCGACGATAATCGCGATGTCAGTAATGCCGGCATCGCGAATCGCTTCGATTCCGTAAAACAGAATAGGTTTGTTGGCGACTGGTACGAGCTGCTTTGCACTGGTGTGGGTAATCGGACGCAGCCGCGTTCCCTTGCCCCCGCTTAAGATGAGCGCCTTAATGACAGACCTCCGTTACTTTGAAACCGCGATAATAGAAAGCACCAAACTGGTCAGGCTGGTCAGGCCGAAAAACACAGAACTCAACACGCGAGACGTTTTACGACGCACCATTATGGTCTCGCCGCGATATACCACGCTGTTGCGATCGCCGGTTCGACGCTCGCCGTTGACGGCAAAAATGTAGTAGCTGGTACTGCTCCCAGCCTCGCGGGGACCGCCAGCGATGGAAATGTAGCGCGACGCCGGAACTCCGTTGAGAAACGGGTATTCGCCCGGCGAAGTAACTTCGCCAGTAACGTAGACCGATGCGTCGGTGGTAGGTACATTGATAATGTCGCCGTGCTGCAAAGTGATTCCAGTGGGTTTGCCGGCAAACGCGTCGGTCAAATCAACGGCGATATAACGAATCTCGCCTTCCGTATTTGCGCGTTCGATTACCGCGCGAGTAACGTCGTGCGATTCGGCATAGCGAACCATCCGTCCAACAAACGCCTCCAGCTGTTCGCCTTCTTCAATAAGAAACTTACCCTCGCGACCGCCGCCCCCAAACACCATCACGTAGTCCGGACTCACATACGATGTCACTTCCGGAATAACAACCACGTCGAGATCGGTCAGTTGCACGCTGTCAAACCGATCTTCGGGAATTCTTTCGATAGAAACGTTTTCACCGCGGTCCTGTCGCTCTAACAAAACGTGGTCGGTAATCGCCGAAGACCGCCGCCCGCCGGCCATCGCTACCAGGTCCTCCAACGATTCACCCGCCACCAATTCGTACTGTCCCGGCCGATAAACCTCTCCAATGACAGTCGCGTAGCTACCCCGCGGCGGCACAAACACGGTTTGACCTTCGGTGAGCACCGGATTCTGGTCGGTATCTCCTAGCAATCGGAAGCGATCCACGTCGACGGTTCGTACCACCTTTTCTTTCTCGCGAACCTCAACCTTGCGGCGGCTACCGAACTTTGCGAACCCGCCTGCGGCACCGAGCGCACTTTCCAGCTTAAACGGCGCGCGCATCATCACGGCGCCGGGATCGGCTACCTCGCCTAAGACATACACGATAAATGTCCGCGGCTGAGCGAGTTGGCACTCAACGTCGATGTTACGGTAGTAAGCCGCGAGCTTCTTTCGCAGTTGATTACGAAAATCGGTAATCGTTAGTCCCGCCGCGGGAAACGGCCCGACGTTGGGCAGCATCACGGTACCTTCGGGCAAAACCCGCAGACGAATCTCCGAGTTGGCTTGCCCGCGCAAAAACAACACAAACTCGTCGGACGGGCCGACGATATAGGTATCCGGATTGATTGGCGCATCGAGGCCCGAGCGAGCTTCCGGGAGCGCGGTCAGGGGATCGATCTCGGATTTATCCACGCTGTCCTGGGACTGGGTTTGAGCAATCACCACGCCGGGTGTGGCCAGCGCGATTGCTAACAGAACAACAAGTTGCCGCAACCTGGACATAAAACCTCCGAACTTAACCCGCCAACCTGGCGACCGCATCGCGTACGACCGCGACAACCTTGTCAAAGTCCCCCCGCGACGGAATCCCAACCTGGGCCATGTGCGGTTTTCCGCCTCCACGAAAACCCAACTCGTCGGCAATCTGACGCGTCAGGTCACCAGCTTTTACCGACTTGTTTTGGATTAAATCATCTGACACAACCAAAAGAACGACTGGCTTGCTGTCGGCGTCCTGACACAACAAGGCAATTCCAGACTTCAACTTGTTACGAAATTCATCTCCATAACTGCGAAGCGCGGGTACATCCTCTGCCGACACCGTCGAGGCAACCAAATTAATGCCGCCGATCTGTTCGGCACCCGACATCGCTCCCGCTGCCTGTTCCTTGGCCGCCTGCGTGGCAACCTCTCGTTGTTTTTTCTGTAGCGCATCGATTTCACCCAAGAGCGATTGCACCCGCGTTGCAATGTCGTCGCCGCCTACCCCGAGGGCACGCGCCAGATGTTCGCGTTCGGCCGCCAACCGTCGGACGTGTTCCAGCGCGGCTCGCCCGGTAAGCGCTTCCACTCGCCGCACGCCCGACCCGACGGCCCCCTCCGAACGGATAATAAACGCGCCGATCTCTCCGGTGCGACGCGTGTGCGTGCCACCGCATAGTTCCTTAGAAACCTGATCTATTGATACCACCCGCACCGTATCGCCGTACTTTTCGCCGAAAAGTGCCATCGCTCCGGTGGCAATCGCATCCTTGTACGAAAAATAATCGTAGGTAACCGCAAGGTCTTCGAGAATAGCGTCGTTGACCTGTTTTTCGATTCGCTCTAACTCGTCGGGCTTGACCGCCTGGAAGTGGGTAAAGTCAAACCGCAGTCGGTCGGCCGTTACCAGCGAACCCGCCTGGGTAACATGATCCCCCAACACCTCACGAAGTGCGGCGTGCACCAGGTGTGTCGCGGTGTGGTTGCGTTCGGTCGCGCGCCGGTTGTCGCGATCGACTCTAAGCCGCGCGTTGCCTTCGGCGAGAATTGCTTCCGCAGCGTCACGCCCCCCGCTAAAGGGCACCACGTGCGCGATCGCGCCCTCGTGACGATAGGCGTCAACTACAGCGACGGTGTCTTGGCCCAATTGAGCAACGCCACGATCTCCAACCTGTCCGCCACCCTCCGGGTAAAATACGGTTTCGTCCGCCACAAACTCGAGCGCGTGCCCATTAATCCCGCCCCGTTGAGATTGTTCAATCAGACGAAAACCTTCCAGCTTCGCCTCGCAGTTGAGGTCTTCGTAACCTTTAAACTCCGTGGTATGGGTATCGCCAACCCAACTAAAGGCTTCACTTTCGTCGGCGCCAGAGTGAAACCGCGCCTTCGAACGCGCGCGCTCCTTTTGCTGGGCCATGGCGCGATTAAATCCTTCGACGTCTACTCCAATCCCCTGCTCTTCCGCCAATTCAGCGGTTAATTCGAAAGGAAACCCGAACGTATCGTACAGCTGAAACGCATCGTTTCCGGGGATTGTCCTGCTGGACTTGCGGACATCGTCTATGAGCGAACCCAGTCGATCCATTCCCTGTTCCAGCGTGGAAAGGAAACGCACCTCTTCGGCGGTAATCATCTCTTTAATCAGCGACGCCCGGGCGCCTAACTCGGGATACCGACCACCCATCACGCGCACCACCTGGTCGACGACATCGGCAAGAAACGGGTCGTGAACGCCAAAGGGATGAATCTTGGTCAGTGCGCGCCGCAAGATTCGGCGCAACACATATCCTCTACCTTCGCTGCCCGGCATGATCCCTTCGGCCAGCGCGAATGTAAGCGCGCGGACATGGTCGGCGGTGGCATTCACCGCCAGTCGGGCAGCCTCCCGGTCGGTTCCATCGGAAAGCACCCGCTCGACCGCGTTACGTATGGGCAGGAACTCGTCGGTATGAAAGTTGTCTTCGGCGCCTTGCAGAATAAACGCAATCCGTTCCAGCCCCATGCCGGTGTCGATACCGGGCCGCGGCAAATCGTCGTAGTTCCCCGCCTCCGTATAAAAGAACTGAGGAAACACAAGATTCCAGTACTCGATGTAACGGTCGCCGTCGTCAACTCCCGGCCCGCCGTCCGCGCCTGGCCGCCCGGTGTCGTAGTGCAACTCCGAAGACGGACCACACACGCCGGTGTCACCCACCGGCCCCCAAAAGTTGTCCGCGCGTCCCAGTCGTACGATGCGTTCCCTAGGCACGCCAATATGCTGATGCCACAGATCGGCTGCTTCGTCATCACTCTCAAAAACCGAAACCCAAATTCGCTGTGGGTCCAGTCCCCACACGTTCACACTCAGGTCCCAACCCCACTCAATAGCTTCTTTCTTGAAGTAGTCTCCGAAACTAAAGTTGCCCAGCATCTCAAAAAACGTATGGTGACGCAGTGTGCGCCCGACGTTCTCCAGGTCGCTTTGCTTGCCCCCCGCGCGCAGGCATTTCTGTACCGATGCGGCACGGGAGTACGGCGCGTCGTCAGGAGCACCGTAGTAACTCTTAAACGGCACCATACCGGCTGCGGTGAACAGGAGCGTAGGGTCGGTCGGAAGCAGCGGCGCGCTGGGTACAACTTCGTGCCCGCGATCACGAAAATAGTCGAGGTAGGTGTCGACCAGGCTTTGAACTTTAAACCGCTCGTTCATTTCTTAGTCTTCGATGATGTCGTCGCGGCCGGACCGCCGCAGTAGTTCGATGGTAACTTTGTTGATGACGTCGTAGTCGAACCCTTGCCTTTGCAGATGGGCCATTACTCGACGCGCGACCTTCTCGTCCACCACCGCGCCGCCGACTTTCTTTTCGGCCTGCTGCCGTGCGAGTGACTCCTGGGTATCGGTAGTGGTCGCTGCTCCGACAACCTGGTCGATGATAGCGCTTGCCACACCTTTGGTCCGCAGGTCGCGGCGAAGTCGGTGCGGCCCCATGCCGCGCACATCAATTTTCATACGCACAAACTCTTCGGCAAAACGTCGGTCGTCGAGCAGTTCGAGTTCTTTTAATTCACCGATGATACCTTCGCGCACCGACTCGAGTAGCTCCATCTTATCCAGTGCGCCACGCATCTCAAAGATGGTCCGTGCTCGCGCGGCCACCAGACGCATCGCCTTTTCGCGGCCGCGAAAGTACTGATCCATACGGTCGAACCGCTCAATGGTTTCGGATTCAAGCTCGGCGCCGGGCATCAACCCCGACGCTTGTTCTTCGGGAATGAGAAAAAACCGGCCCCCGGCCAGTTCGATTCGGACTCGGTCTCGGGGGCGCGGTTTTACGGCAACAATCCGTTCGGACATTACTTACTGGCTCGGGTAGCCTCGTCGGCCTTCTTCGTCTTGGGGGCCGGTGTCGGCTTATCGGCATCCCCATCCTGGGTACTAGCCGCAGCGGCCTTCGCCTTGTCGGAACCGTTCCCGGCCGTACCTAGTGGCTTCATTCCGTGATGCTCGCGAATCTTAGTGTCTATCTCGCGACCGATATCCGGGTTGTCTTTAAGGAAACGTCGGGCGGCTTCTTTGCCCTGACCCAATCGTTCTTCTCCGTAAGAATACCAGGTGCCACTTTTCTTAATGACATCGAGGTTCGAGCCGATATCGATGACGTCACCTTCGTAACTGATACCTTCGCCATAGATGATATCAAACTCGGTGGTCTTGAACGGCGGAGCCACTTTGTTTTTGACCACTTTTACCTTGGTGCGGTTACCCGAAATTGTCTCGCCGTCTTTAATGGCAGCGATTCGACGGATATCCATTCGCACCGACGAGTAAAACTTTAGCGCGTTACCGCCCGAGGTCGTCTCCGGGCTTCCGAACATGACACCAATCTTCATCCGAATCTGGTTGGTGAAGATGAGACAGGTCTTGGTCTTGCTGACGGTCCCGGTCAATTTACGCAGCGCCTGCGACATCAAACGTGCCTGCAGACCAACGTGCGAGTCGCCCATTTCTCCGTTAATTTCGGCGGCGGGCACCAGCGCGGCCACCGAGTCAACGACGATTACGTCGAGCGCACCGGAGCGAATCAACACTTCGGTAATCTCCAACGCTTGTTCGCCGGTGTCGGGCTGCGAAATCAGCAGGTTGTCGACGTCGACACCAATTTTTTTGGCGTAAGACACGTCGAAAGCGTGTTCGGCATCGACGAATGCACAGGTTCCGCCCATCCGTTGTGCTTGCGCCACAATGGAACTGGTGAGAGTGGTTTTCCCCGAACCCTCCGGGCCGAAAACTTCAACGATGCGGCCGCGCGGCACCCCACCAACACCCAACGCAATGTCGAGCGCGAGGCTGCCAGTCGGGATGGTTTCGACGGGAACAATCTGGGCACCTTCGCCCAGCTTCATAATGGAACCCTGTCCGAACTGCTTCTCAATCTGCGCGACGGCGAGTTGCAGCGACTTGG
Source organism: uncultured bacterium (assembly GCA_964588695.1). GTDB lineage: Bacteria > Krumholzibacteriota > Krumholzibacteriia > WVZY01 > JAKEHA01 > CAZPQK01. The sequence continues at coordinate 9,185 of CAZPQK010000005.1, read as the reverse complement.
TTTTGTCTTCGCTTACCTGTTGCGGTTGTTTCTTGGCCATAAAGAAACCCCTTTCATAAGAACGGCTGGCTATCTAACACACCACATCCCACCTTCGCCCCTCCCCAGCACGCCAGCCGGTTCCCTTTGGGGTGTTAGCGAAAGTCCTTGAATTAGCGCGATCGTATCACGATCTAAGAAATCATGGCAAACTGTTTAACTGCTTTGTAGACAGCCCCTTGGGGCGTCAAGCGGCTCTCCCAAAGTGTAAAACTGTCGATCGAGAACGAGACAGGTTTTGGCAGTTTCCAAGCCCGTAACACAGCGGCCTCGCGTGGCGAAATGGTCGACTTGATTCGGGCCAGCGTGACGTGCGGGCGAAAAGGACGGCGTTCGCACTCAAGGCCGATCGAATCGCACACTACCCGGTCGACTTCACGAGCCAGATTCGCAAGCGCCGTCGTCTCCCCACCAACCTGCGCAAACACCACGCGTGGCTTTTCCAGCCGCGGAAAACCCCCGAACCCGGTCAGTTGCAATTGAACCGGGCGTGCTTGCCCCGCCGCATTGGCAAGAGCGGCCGTTAGATGTGGAATCACGGAGGGTTCCTGATCGCCGATAAACTTTAGCGTGATGTGCCACTGTGGTGGTGTGGTCCATCGCCACGACGGGCTGGGAACGGGAAACGTTCGCACCGCTTCGTTGAGACCACGATGTGCGTCGTCGGTTAGTGGCAATCCGACAAACAGACGCATGTCAATCTTTTGAGAGTCGATCGTGAAGCAACCAAAGCGCACCTTGCGCGCAGCGAGCGCGAACGTCCTGACGCTTACCCGCATACCTGACGCGTTTAATCTCGTCGCCGCCGTGCCAACAAAGACCGATAAAGGCCAGACCTACCGGTTTTTCGTCGCTGCCGCCATCGGGGCCGGCGATACCAGTGGTCGCAAGTCCAAAGGTGGCTGACTGATCGGTGTCGCGGCGAATCGGCGGATGCTGTCCTCGTCGGCCCACGCATTCGCGCGCGCCGGTCGCCATCGCCCGACAGGCTTCTTCGCTAACCGCTCCAAACCGATCGATCACGTCGGGATCAACTTCTAGCAGATCAACTTTACACTCATTAGAGTAGGCTACGACATCGGCGAGCAAATACTTGCTGCTCCCCGGAAACGCGATCAACTCGTCGGCGATCCGCCCGCCGGTCAATGACTCGGCAATCGCCAACGTGTAACCGCCAGCAACCAGCTCGTCGTGCACCACGTTGGCCAGGCTGCGTTCGCCGTGTTCGTAATACTTACTACCGATCTCTGCGCGCAGCATGTCGTTCATGTGCAGCGCTTCGTCATCCAATTGGTCGGCGGGCGCGTCGGGTCGTGCTTGTGTCAGTATCAAATCTACGCCAGTCCCGGAGGGCAGCGACGACAACACGTAGGCTTGAAAACGCGACAACCGGTCACCGAGTTGTTCGAAGAGCTGAGACTCCCCAACCCCGACCGTCCGGAACGTTTCGACGCGCACCGGCGGGCGGCCAAAGCGTTGAGCAATTAGCGGTAATACAAACTCGTTCGCCATGGGCTGCAACTCACGTGGCGGTCCTGGCAGCACTACCACCAGTGTGTCTCCGACCGTAAGGTAGAACCCGGGAGCCGTTCCATACGCATTGGGGATTACCGTAGCGCCAGCGGGAAACTCGACTTGCTGTCGATTGCGATCGGTGGGCGTTCGATTGTAACGTTCGAAGAACTTAACGATCGCATCCCAGCTGGGCTGGTGCCACTCCAACTCCAAACCAGAGAGTCGTGCCACTGCATGCCGGGTGAGATCGTCGGGAGTTGGACCCAGGCCGCCGGTGACAATTACTACGTCGCTGTGATCGCACGCACCGCGCAGAGCTTGGGTCATTTCATCAATGCGATCCCCCACAACTACACATTGACCCAATCGAACGCCAACCGACCTTAGGGCCCTCGCCAGAAACGCAAGGTGCTTGTCGGAGCGCTCGCCCTTAAGCAGTTCGTCGCCCACCAGCACAAGCGATGCGTCGTGCCGGTTTACCAAGCGAAGGTCCCCAGTTGTGGGAGCCAATAGGTCGCCGCGAGCATAACAATGCGCGATTGAATTCCTGCCACCACATCGTCCAGCACAACCCCCCACCCGCGCGGTAGTTTCTGCATGCGGCCTGCGGGCCACGGTTTTAGAATGTCGAACACGCGAAACACAAAAAACGCCGCCAGCACGCCCCATAGCGTCGGCGCGGCGGCCCCCAGGACAATCTGCATCCCCAGCACCTCGTCAATTACCACGCGCGAAGGGTCGGGACCGTGATCTTTTTCCATCGCGGTTGACACCGGCACCGAGACGATCGCCGTCACCAGAACCACCGGCCATTTGCACAACCATTCGCCACCGGGAACGAACCAATATATCGCGGCGAACACTAACGAAGCGAACGTCGCCGGTGCGATGGGAAACAGCCCGGTATACATGAACGTGCCTATAAACTCGTTTACTTTTTTCATCTCACATCACTATTGCTCAAGTGTTCGAAAAGTTGCGCGTAACCAGCGACCATTTGCGGGATCGTATAACGCGCCTCCACCAACGCGCGGGCGCTGGCAACGACCTCATCGACGTTCTGGTTTCGCCGGTCTCGGCCGATAATGCGTGCGATGGTCGCGGCCAACTCGCCAGCATCATCCACCGGCACCAGCCAGCCCGTCTGCTCAGGCTTTACCATTTCCGCCACCGACCCGACCGGCGTTGCAATAACAGGCACTCCCGCAGCCATGGCTTCCAAGACAGCCATCGGTTGGGTTTCCACGGCAGGCCGAGACGGCAGAATCATAACGTCAGCCGCGCGATAAACGGGCACGGTGTCATCGACCCATCCCATAAACCGAATCCTGTCGCCAATACCCAAGGCGCCGGCCAACTCGACGGTGGGCACCAACGTCGGGCCCTCCCCCAATAGCCACAGCTCGACCTCCGGCGCTAATTGCTGAAGCGCGCGCAACGCCACATCGTGCGCTTTCTCGGGGCGAAACGCTGCGGGCAACACCACCACCCGGTGTCCGTCGGGAACGGCATAGTGATCTCGCGCGGCATCCCGCTCTGACGCTATCGGTGGGCGAAAGCGATTCACGTCGACACCGTTGGCGATTACCCCAAGACGCCCGGCGGGAATCGCTTCGTTTTCGTGCAGAAACCGGGCATGGGTTTGAGTCAACGCCACCACACGCGCGGCCCGGTGGAGCATGTATCGATCGGTCCATTTGAACGTCGGCGCGCCACCAGCCCTGCGTGTTGTGTGCGACGACATCGCCCAGGGCGCGACCCCCTGGTCGGCCAGTAGCCCGGACAGGAAAATAGCGTTGTGATGATCCAACGACCAAATGACTCTTGGCGCGAAAGCCTTGACCGCTCGAAACGCGCTGCGAAACCCCAACGCATCGACTCGCGAACGAACCCAGTGACTTTGCACGGACATTCCTTTGGCTGCCAACTGTCTGGCGCGCTCACCCTGTTCGCGCAGCATAAACAGGTGCACATTAAAGCCATGGTCAAACTGCAGGCCTGCCAGCGTCGGTGCAACCACGTTGGCCGCACCACCGGAGTGCAGCGAAGAGGCAATAAATGCAATTCTGGGGGATTCGTCTTTGGCGGGAACCATCATGCCGGGGTCAGAGTACTGTCGACCATCTTTTCGACAATACTTAGCAGAGTTTCCGCCCGGTGTTGATAGTTGTTTTGCGACCCTACGAAGCGGTCGCGAAAGCCTTCTAGCGCGCCCGTGGAGGCCGCTGCGGCTGGCGTCGCGAGCACCGCGCGCAACCCGGCGGCATCGGACACGCGTGTCGCCACCGGCTCGAAAAGGCGATAGTAGTCTTCGGCAAGGCCCGGATAGTCGACAATAACAACCGGTTTTTCCAGCAGTATGGCGGTAAACAGCGTCGTGCTGAACTGTCCAAGAACAACGCTGGCATCGGCGATGGCCTCGGTGGTTGGCCGCGCCGTATCCACCTCGATATCTGCTCCCTGCAATTCGCGACTATAGTGTTCGGCCGACTCGCGCGGGTGTGGTCGAAACACCAACTCATAACCTGCCGACCGACAAGCCGCCCCTAGTGAACGCAAGTAGACGATTTCTTCGTCGGCGGTCAAGTGCGTGAATCGATCGCGCACAAACGGTTGATGAATGTAGACCGCTCGCTTTGTTTTTACCTGGCGCGATCGCATTTCCTGTAAACGTTCGCGCGTCGGCGCAATGGGATACCCAGAAAAGAACACGCGATCTCGAGGAAAGTCAAAAAACTGCGCAGCATCATCGAAGCCCGCTTTGGCGAAGAACATTGATGCATCAAAGCTCATGTGGGTATAGTCGACGCGGGTGACCGCCCGGAGTGCCGTGGCAACTTCTTTGAGCATCTCCGGCGGCTTGTTCCTGGCCAAGAACCTGCCGTACCAACGTAGGTAACGGCGATAACGGGCAACACTCGCTCGCTTGTTGGCCATTACATACTTGGTGTTAATAAAAAAGCCGTGCTGCACGTACAACGATGGAATCCGCAGCTGGCGACACACACGAATCAACAGGATATCGATGAGCGAGCGGAACGTAAACATGACAACCGCGGCGGGCAAGGCTGACTGCAAATAGCTGTGCAGATCGTCAAAGTTCCAACCGCTGATTTCAACAATGTCGTAGTCGCGATCGACGTCAACCGGTGGCGCGGAATCCAAGTTTAGCGAAGTCGTATGAAGTACCACAATGCGGTAACCAGCCCCAGCGATGCGCTCGGCAATGGGGTCTATCCAGCTGGACAGCATCGAGACATGCTTTACATAGAATACGAGAAGTGGCACACCCTAGTGTAGCAATGCGCCGCGGCGCAGGTCAAACGCGCACAAGAAAACGGGCCCGCGATTGCGCGAGCCCGCCTTCAAAACTATGCAATCCCTAACAGGTCTAGTTTTCGGAGAGCTTCTTAAGCACACCTTTGGCGACGGCCTTAAGGGTATCGAATACCCCATCGCCTTTAACCGCGACCGCCTCGTAGTCCGGGAACCCTTCGGGGTTAAGCTCCTGCTGCAGATCGTCCACCGAAATCACGTCCGGCATATCTCGTTTGTTGTACTGAATCACAAACGGAATGTCGCTGAGGCTTAGATTGTATTCTTCCAGGTTGTCGTGAAGGTTGTATAGCGCCTCGATATTGGCGTCATAACGCGACGTCTGCGAGTCGGCCACAAAGACGATGCCATCAACGCCGCGCAGGATAAGTTTCCGCGAGGCGTCGTAGTAAACCTGACCGGGAACGGTATACAGATGAAAGCGCGTCTTAAAGCCCTTCACCTGGCCGAGTTCCAAAGGAAGGAAGTCGAAGAACAGCGTTCGATCCATTTCGGTAGCCAAGGTAATAAGCTTACCCTTGGTACTAGGATCGACCTTGTTGTAGACGTACTGGATGTTCGTCGTCTTGCCGCACAGACCGGGTCCGTAGTACACGATCTTGCAGTTGATCTCGCGCGATGAGTAGTTAATCAGCGACATGAACTATCTCCGGTGCCTTCCCGATTTAGATGTTAATCCTGAAAGAGAGAGTCAATTTCCTTGTTGAGTTCTTCCGTAAACTCGGCGTCGAACTCTTTCAAATCTTCGTTTTCGTATTCCAGCTTGTCGAATAACCCATTCAGGATCGTCTCGAGCCCCTCGACCGCCTTCTTGACACGCAAACGAACCAAACCTAGCGTGGTGCGTTTGTTAAACAACACGACCAGAATGATCGACTGCGATACCCGAGCGAGATACATACTCTCGTCGGAACCTTGGTGATAGAGGGTGGAGAAGTCTTTCTCGCCGATGAGTTGGGCGAGTTGAGCGTTGGCTTCGAAGTCGGCAGCGCATAGCGATGCAAAGCTCATCAGATCGAACTCGGGTTCAAGCCCAACGCTCGCGATCAGCTGGCCAGTTTTATCGATAAGGAGAACGCTCTGAGAATTTGAGTTCTCAATTAGCTCCTTGAGGACACTGTTTATGGCCCAGTAATCCTCTTCGTATATCGTCCAGTCGGTTTTTACCATCGAGATGCTCCACTAAGACCAGGTTCGCGGACGGACGAGCTAGAGCTGCTCGCGCTTCTCCAGGGCACGCGCGAGGGTGGAATCGTCCGCAAACTCCAGGGTCGCGCCCATTGGCAACCCTCTAGCAAGTCTCGTGACAGAGCATCCGTCGACTTCGAGTGATTTTGCGATATACAGCGCGGTGGTGTCGCCTTCGACGGTAGGATTCGTAGCGACAATGACTTCCGTGATTTTGAGGTCTTTGACCCGCCGAAACAGGCCATCAAGGCGCAGGTCTTCGGGACCTACGCCATCGAGCGGTGAGAGGACTCCGTGGAGCACATGGTAGAGCCCGCGAAACTGGCCCATTTTCTCCAGCACAAGAACGTCCTGTGGCTCCTCAACGACGCAAATAAGGGTCTGGTTGCGCCCAGGATCCTTGCAAATTGCACACTGTTCCGCTTCGGTAATGCTGCCACAGGTCGAACAGAAACGCACAGTCTGGCGCAAGCGGGAAAGCAAGGCGCCCAGATGCACGGCGCTGTCGTTGGTATCGCGGAGCAGACTTAGCGCCAGCCGCTCGGCAGTCTTGCGGCCAATTCCCGGCAGGCGCGAAAGGGATTTGATGACCGCCTCGAGGGTCTCGGAGCCGTAATCCATTGAGGTTAGAACAGACCCGGAATATTCATCCCACCGGTCACTTTTGACATGTGATCCTGAGCCATGTCGCTGACCTTTTGACGGGCTTCGCTGAGCGCGGCGACGATGAGGTCTTCAAGCATCTCTTTGTCGCCGTCGTTGAAAACTTCCTGGTCGATCGAAACTTCCAACACCTCTTGATGCCCGTTCATACGCACCTTCACCATACCGCCGCCGCTAGCAACTTCGATCTCCTCTTTGCCCAAAGCTTCTTGCGCTTCGGCCATCTTGGCCTGCATCTGCTGCGCCTGTTTCATCATTTTGTTTATGTTCATGATCTACTCCTACGGGGTGTAGCGAATGATTTCGCCGTCAAAAGCATCCATCAACTTCTTAACCACGGGGCGTTTTTCTTCCGAAACGCCGCGGATGCGTTCGGCCTTGGTGGTATCGGGTTGCGGCGGCGCAATGTCGCGCGGCGAATCACCTTCGGCAATGCACACTAAATTAATGTCCCTACCAAAGTATTTTCGTAGTGCGCCCGCCAGATACTCGGCGTTGGTTTCGTGCCCAACCTGCTCGCGTTGTAGCGAAGCGTTCTTTAGGAACTTCAAGGTCAGGTTGGTTCCGTCAAAGTCGTGCACTTTACCCGAGATCAGGCTTACGCCCAGCGATACTTTCTTTTGGCGAACAAAGTTAACGAACCCGTCCCAAAGCTGCGCAATCTTCATGGTATCCAAGGTTTCTTCCTCGCCGACACCAGCCACATCGTCTTCACCGTCGGCGCTCTGAGCACCGGGGCGGCGCGGGGCAGCATTCGTGTGCGACCGTTCGCTTGCGCTGGTGCGCGGGGCCACGTCGGATTGCGCACCCAACTGCGCACTTCCCTTTGTCGACGTGCTGCTCTTGCGACGAGTCCCACCTCCAGGCGGCAAAGAACCTCCGCCCGACTCCATTCGCTGTAACAACTCGCGTACATCTACCTGCCGGTCGAGCAGCGTCAAGTCCACCAGCAAACTTTCCAGCAACACTCGTGGATCGGCGGCGGTGCGCAAACGAGGAATTGTGTTACACAGACGTTCGACAATGGTGACCACATCGCCAAGTTCGTAGTGATCAAGCAACTTTTTCAGATCGGCGATTTCTTCCTTCGAGCGAAACAGCAAATCAGCCAGGTCGCCGGGTGTCGCCAGCAGCATCAAGTCGCGGTAACCTTCAAGTAAGGCCGCGCACAACTCGAAGATATCAAGGCCTTCGTTTATGCATTCGTTGAGCAGTCTTATCGGCGCAGTCGGGTCGCCCGCCGAAAGCGCACGCATGAAACTTAAAACCTTCTCCTGGTCGATGATCCCCAGAATGTCGCGCACCGACTCGGTATTGACGTTGCCGTCCGACGCCGTAATGCACTGATCCAACAAACTGGTGCCGTCGCGCATGCTCCCGTCGGCTTTACGTGCGAGCAACCGCAGCCCGTCGTCGTCAAACTTCACCTTCTCGGCTTTGCAAATCGCGCCGAGCTGACCGGCGATTTCGGAAATCTCCAGCCGCTTGAAGTGGTGACGCTGGCAACGAGACTTAATGGTATCGGGAATCTTATTGGGGGCCGTGGTCGCGAAGATAAAGTACACGTGACTAGGTGGCTCTTCCAACGTCTTAAGCAACGCGTTAAACGCATGCGTCGAGAGCATGTGTACTTCGTCGATGATGTACACCTTGTTTTGGTACTGGCTGGGCGCGTACCCCACGCCTTCTTGCAACTCGCGAACCTCACCGACTCCGGTGTGTGACGCGCCGTCAATTTCCATCACGTCGAGGTTGTTGCCCTTAAGTACGGCGATACAGGAATCACATTTGTTGCACGGATTTCCCTCTTGCGGATCCGTACAGTTGATCACGCGCGCCAGGATTCTTGCGGTGCTGGTTTTACCGCAACCGCGCGGTCCCGAAAACATGTACGCATGCGAAATACGATCGGCAACCGCGGCGCGGCGCAGCGTCTTGGAAATGTGATCTTGACCCACGACATCGTCGAAGGTCTGGGGACGCCACTTCCGGGCGAGAACTTCGTAGCTCATGTTAGCCCCACTGGTGAGAGAATGTCGTCGTCCCTATCTTAACGCTTAGAAGCATTTAAGGCCAGGTAACCCCACAGCACATGCCCAGTACCACTTACCGCTGCTACCTTCCGGTCCTGACGGGGTTCGCGGGTGGCCATTGTGTGGGACCTGGCCAAAACGGAAAGGCTGCATCCTGCGATGACAGCCTGTCGGCCGCATCGCGTTCGATGCCTGCCGTGCGGCGCATCGGCCGCAAAAAAAATCGTCATGGTGGAGATGAGCGGACTCGAACCGCCGACCCCTTCGTTGCGAACGAAGTGCTCTCCCAGCTGAGCTACATCCCCACCCAAATGAGTCGGTAATAAAAATGGCGGAGAGAGGGGGATTCGAACCCCCGGAACGCTTGCGCGCTCAACGGTTTTCGAGACCGCCCCGTTCAACCACTCCGGC
>CAZPQK010000004.1:305078-334314 GCA_964588695.1 uncultured bacterium | reverse complement strand
CACCTTCTGGCTCCGCGAATGAAGGAACCACGGGTACGGTCTCAGTGGGGCAGTTGTCACAAAGACGAATGGGTGCATCGTCGACCACTTCGCAGGCAACATTCGAAAGACCTGCAAGCAGCAACGCCGTTAGCGTGATCGATAGGTTGGTATGAAATCGCCTCAACATAGACTCACCCTCTTTTGCGCGGCGGGAGGAGGCAGGGGAGGTTTGAGTTTACCAAACCGCTAACACGTGACGCAACCACCTTGGCACGACCGGTAACACCCAAAAGAAAACGGCCGACCCGGTGGGGCCGACCGTCTCATGCAAGTCTGCTTAGCTGTTACGGAAGAACCGCGACGCGTGTGGACGACGCGATATCCTGCCACTCGACCAACTTCCACGTTCCGTCACTTTGCGGACGAACCGTGAACTGCGCCTTGGCGCCGCCCGAGTTGATAAACGTCAGATCCTGGGTCGCAGCAATCGAGAAGCTGTAATCCACTGTTGCCGTTTTCCAGGTTTCATCCGGAAAGTCTTCCGGCGTGGTGTCGATCCAGTTCAAGTTGGCCATTACCAGATCAAGGTCGATGTCGACGATGGCAAAGCCTTCACCGTTGGGCACACCATTAAACATGTTCGACGCCGACTGTTCCTCTTCCGCAACTCCCCACTGTTGCGGAGTGGGGTCGGTCGGATCGTTTACGTCACCTGGATCAAAGAAGAACGTGAAGTCTGGATCGAGTATCTTTTTATACTCGTTTAGATTCTGTTCGTCGTACGCAAGTTCCAGGTTGAGCAGGACGTTTTCCGGGGAGGTAAGTTCCTCGAAAATCGAACCGCAGTCGTCACAGCCTTCCGGCGGCTTCTTTTCTTCCGGACTAAAAATACAACCAGGGCCGCCGATGGCGAGCAGGCAGATGGCGGCAATGGCGACAGATCGTTTCAACATGATAGAAGTTCTCCCTTTCTGATCCCTCAGAATCGGAATAAGGATACCGCAGAAACAGCCCTTCGTCAAGGGGCGAACGCTGCTAACTAATTGACACTAGGCCGTTTGCAGTAGTTTCTATACGTTTCCTATCCTTGCAGACGAAGCCGTAAAGTGCCTCGCAAAAATCCCCAGGACGTGGCGTTGGCTACCGCCTCGATTTCGTCCCAGGCTACCATTCGCCATACCCCGCTCTGTTCAGCGGCATCGATATAGGTAATACCCTCGTAGACGGCCGCAGTTCCGCCGCCGAACGGGGTGACCGTCATCGTGTACTGCACCCGAAAGCGGACAAAATCGTTGCGGTCAATTTCCTTGGTACTAGACAACTCCAAGGTGATGCCCTGCGATTCGGCCAGAAACAGCTGAAAGACTTGCCGCTCTAACTCGGCATCCCACGTGTCGAACGCTCCGCTCAGCGAAGGATCCAACGAGTCGGCCAGGAGCGGCGAAAACACGAAATCGTCGCTAAGCGTCTGGAAGTAATTGAATTCTGCCGGCGTTTCTACGCCGGACACTATGTTCGACAGCACCGCTTCGGGAAAGTCCAGCGGAGTAAACGTCGACGAGCCACCCGTGTCGGGCGGGTCGGCTTCGCGGGCTTCAAACAGACAGCCCGACCCCACCATCACGAGGATGGCAAGAAGCATTCCCAGGGGTGCCAGGTCTTTTGCTTTACCTAAAATGCCCATGCAAAATCCATCTGCATACGCCAAAAGTCGTTCTGCTTGGCGTTGCGAGTAAACGGACTAAACTTGTTCACCTTGACCAGAGTAAAGTCCAACTTGCGGCCCGAACCCCAATTATAGCGCCCAATGACGCCGCCTTCCACCGACCCGTCGGAGGTGTTGGTGATGCGGTCACTTCCGACGGTCTCATCACGCTTGTTGCTATAAGTGTTTTCGGCCACGACGGTAATCGCGGGGGTCAGACTGTAACGAGCGCGAATCTTCATGATGTCGGTGCGGTCCTCTCGCTCGATTTCTACTTCGGAACGAATCCCGTCGTTAAAGGAGCGCCCGCGGTCATGAAGCTGCAACTCGTATTCCAACTCGCCGCTGAGACCCTGCGCAATGATTGCACTAATAATATTTGAGAAGGTTACGTTGCGGTCAAGGAAGTCGTCTTCGGTTGCGGCTTCTCCCTGGGTAAATTCATTAAATTCCAGCGACAAACCGTATACCTGCGACACGGAAATGCGTTCGTTGTAATTGTAGCGAAGCCGAGGCGTTAGGTCGAACTTACGCCGTATCCGGTTGTCGGCGGACAGGCTTCCGTCGATGTTTACAAAATCAATCTGAGTGAAAATCATGTTGATGGTCGACGCCACTTTCGGGAACGGACTGGCAACAAGGTTCATCGAAAGCTGCTGGTTAAGCTGGTCGCGATCGCGCGGATTCTGCTCGGGGTCCTTGTAGAAAATCTGCGTAAGTTGCGTGGACCCATCAAAGCTGACCTGTTTTCCCAATCCAAACTTGTGCGTCAGGTTAAAACTGGCGCGCTGGACTTTTTCGCGAAACGACGTAATAGAAAACAACTCGCGGTCGGTTTCGCGCCGTTCCAAAGCCGTTCGAAACGAAGTGTTAGGGCTGAATCGATACTGAACCGAACCCTTAAGGTTATCGACTGTGTTTTCGGCGTTTCGCGATGATTGCTCACGATACCTTGTTCCTTGAAACGACTGCTCGGTACTTAGGCGCACGCTTACCCGCCCACCGATTCCGGATCGCATTGAAAACCCAATCGTTTCCGCGTCCTTGATCTCGGACTCCGGAACCAGCTCCGACGATTGGGTTCCGGTCGAAGACCGCGCCTGGTCGAGATACTCGCGGTCGCTGTTGTAGTTCATATAGTTGAACTCCACCAACACGCTGTCCACCGGTCGCACCGAGGCCAACACTTCCAGGCTGTCCTGCGCCGTGCTCAAGCCCTTAAACCGCGTTCCCAAGTTGGACACGGACTCGTCCGAACTTTGCTTGCGATGCACTCGCGCATAAACGGCGGCCCGTTTGTTCTCCAGCGAGTATCCAACTCCCAAGCCTCCGTCGGCACTTGCGCTTTCATCGGTCTTGAACGTTAGCGCGTACTGATTGAGCACCGCGTTGGCGTAGCCATCGTAGCGCAGCTGATCCCACGTAAGCGGGATATAGGTGTAACTTGCGCGTAGGGTCGAGTTGTCCGAAACCACATCTTGCGACCGGCCGCCGGGCTGCAACACACGACTGAAAAAACGGTTATCGGTTTGGGCCAGCGTGAACACCTGGCCGACTCCCAAAAGCTTAGTGATCGTGTTTTCAAAATCTTTGTCGGTTTCGGTCTTGTCCTGAATCCGATACGCGACATCTTTCACCGCCAGCTTCGAAGCCAGCGTAATCCCGCGCGGCATGGTGATCGTGCTTCGGAAGGTATGTCCAAACTCTACTCTCGAGTCTCTCCCCGAAATCGACGCCGCGTAGTCCGGTCGAAAAGAGAACGGCAAGTTCATTAGCGAATCGATGACCGACGCTTGATTCGGCGCGGTAAACTGTGCCTTTGCGTGCACCGAACCCGGCGCTGCAACCACCAGCAACACACCCAGTGCTGCGGCGATGCGTCGCGCCAGGCGACGTTGGCGTCGTGTGGGATTTCGGTCTTGCATGTGCTACCAGTCTGCACCCTGTTCTTTAAGTCCGCGCATTAAGGCGACAAACGCTTCCGCCGAGAATGTCTCCGGTCGTGCCGAGGTGTCAATAGGTGCCCCCAGCTTTGACTCTGCCCATCGCGCCGCTTCGGCCAACGCATCCCCGGTGATGCCCGGCACCGCACGCAGTGTGTTCGCCAGGGTCTTGCGCCGCTGCGCGAAAGCGCCGCGAACCAGGCCGACAAACGCCTTGCGCTCGCTAAGCTCGATCATCGGCGGGCTCAACGGATCAAACCGAAGCACCATCGATGCCACCTTCGGCGGTGGATGAAACGAACCCGGCGCAACTTTCATAACCGTTCGTATGTTGTACAGTGCCTGCAACACCACGCTGGTGATCCCGTAGACACGCCCTCCGGCGGACGCCGCAATTCGTTCGGCGACTTCGCGCTGCATCATGATCGTGGCCGACTCAATCGACTCGAACTGATACACCAGATAATCAAACAGTACGTCGCGAGTCAGATAGTAGGGGATGTTTCCTATTAATCGACACCCACGCTCCGGGTAACCGCTTTCGGCCAGCAGGTCGGCCAGTTTTACTTCGGTCAGATCCTGATGAACCACCTTCGCCTGTGGCAACGACTCGCGCAAACTGGCGATGAGGTCGTCGTCCACTTCGATGGCAATGACCGAAGCGCCGGTTGCCACCAGCGGCCGCGTCATAATGCCTCGTCCCGGGCCCAGTTCCACCGCGACGTCGTCGCGCTCCAGGCCGGAAGCCGTTACGATCCGCTCGGCGATCGCGGGATCGTAAAGAAAGTTTTGGCCCAAGTGTTTCTTGGGTCGGGTGTTTTTGCGATTCAAAGGATCAAGCCGCACAGGCGGCGGTTACAGGGGAGTTGTAGCAGTGGGTGTGGCAGGAAACCTCCTAATTGGTGAAGTGGCAATATTATAGCGGATTACGCCCTGATGCGTCAACGGACGTGCTATACTCGCGCCGGTGCCTGACCAGCGATGGTTGGCTGGGCACTCAGGTCAATCGACCCCACCAAAGCGTCTTGGATCCTACGCACGGGAGCGGACGCAATAAAAGGCCTCGCATTAGCGAGGCCTTTTTTGTGCAGGCAGTTGTTGTCGCGACCGATGTCGTTGCGACCACCGGACTCAACGCGTTAAGACGCGATTGCTTGTACCTGTGTCGGCAAGAATGGCGAAGGATCCTCCGGGTACTCGCCGAGCGTCGCGCCGAATACCCGCGCGAACTCGTCGCCATTGCCCAACATGTTGTGCGTCATCATCAACAATTGGTCCGCCGAAAGCGGAAAGTGCCGCCACCGAGCCAACATCTTTACCGTCGGTCGAACCAACGCGCTCGGCACTTTAAGATTGTTCGGCCACACTTCATAGTGTCGCGCGACGCGGTCGATAAGATCGGTCCATGCCACTTCTGACGGGCCAGCGATGTCGTACGTCTTGCCCTGCGTTTCGGGCATGTGCAAACAATCCGCCACCGCAAAGGCAAAATCGTCGCGACTAACCGGGTTGAATTTACCGCGGTAGCCGTCCACCACCGGACAGATTCCCGCGTGGACGTACTCGGCCAGGGTTTCGTGCATGTGGTCGCCCTTACCAAACACCCAGGCGGGACGGAAGATGGTGTAACGGAAGCCCGACTTGATCACAATGTCGTCGGCTTCGTGTTTGGTTTGCTGAAACCGCGTCGGCGCGTCGGGTGCGGCGCCTAAAGCGCTCATCTGCACAAAACGCTTAAGTCCCTGAATCTTGCCCGCGTTAACCAGGTTAAAAGTCCCCGAGGTGTGCAGAGCATCAAAGGTGGTTCCCACTTCTTCGACGTTGTGAACGACGCCAACCAGATTGACGGCGGCGGTGATGCCGTTCATCGCGCGCAGACATGCGTGCGTGTCCAGGATGTCGCCGGTAACGACTTCGAAACCCGCGTTGGGGTCAACCTTGTGGACGCTGTCGCGCCTCACCAGCATCCGAACCTGATATCCGTTTTCTTTAAGTCGCCTGGCGACCGCACTGCCGATGAAGCCGGTGCCTCCGGCCAACAGAACCTTCATTGATATAATTCCTTATGCTTCGCGTTTGGGAAGTGGATCGTCGTCGTGGCCTCCGCACCGGGGACAGACGAACAGATCGGACCCGTAAAACTTACCGCATTGCGGGCACTGTTCGCTACTCCCGCGCTGGTCGGCGATGGCTTCGATCGCTTCCAGGCGCTTCGCCTCGGGTACCCAGAGTTCTACTATATCGTCATTTTCGACAATTTTCGACGGAAGACCGCGGCCTTCAAGCTCCTTGAGCCGACGCTCCAGCATAATCTGGTTGGCGTAGAAGGCGATACAAACCCACGATTCCATGGCTCCCCTCCTTAGGCGGCCGGATCGGCGTAGTTAACGAAACGGGCGGTTGCCCCTATTGAATCGGCCAGATCCTGACATACCTTGGGCTTTAACTTGGGCACCGCGACAAACCGGCACTCGGTTTCGAGGCCGCGTTCGCGTGCCCGACGCAGCGTACCCATCATCGCCGCCCAGGTCGACTCGGGATCGGCGGTCTGCGCGACCTTGTCGTGCTGGGCGGCGGTCGCACCGTAGCACGTTACCGACACGCGGTCGAGCGTGTCGACCAGACCCGGGTAATCAAAAACGTCAGGACCGGCGTGGCCATCGGTAACCGCGGTAACCTGGCTGGCGCCGGTGATGGCAACCACGGCGGCGGCACCTTCGCCCAGCGGATCCGGCGTCCCCGACACCACCACCGGACCGGCAGCAGAGATCCCTTCGTCGTCGCTGCCCATCAACACCGCGTAAGTCGCACCGTCGTGCCGATGCCCCCCGGCAAACGCGGGCGGTGTTTCGCCGCGAAGCATCGCGCTGGCGAAGCTGGCGCTGGTTGCCGCGACCACTCGGGTCAACGGCTCGCCGACGGCCCGCGCAACGGTTTCTGCGGTGATGCGCACCAACATCGGTTCGTTGCGTTTGCCGCGCCACGGATGCGGCGTCAAATACGGACTGTCGGTTTCCAGTACCATTCGGTCCAGTGGAATGTGCTTGATGGTGTCATAGAAGCCACTCTTCTTGTACGTCACGACACCGCCGACACCGATGTGCAGGCCCATCTCCAAAATCTGGTCGACTTCGTCGGGTGTTCCGGCGAACGCGTGAAAGATGCCGCGGTGGCTGGCACCGTAATCGCGCAGCATGGCCATTACGTCGCTAAACGCGTCGCGACAATGAATCACGATGGGCAAATCTTTGTCTTTGGCCAGACCCAGCATGCGTCCGAACGCTTCGACCTGCTTGTCGCGCGGCGACCAGTCGCGGTAAAAATCCAAACCAATCTCACCAATGCCAACGAAGCGATCGTGATTGTCGATAGTGTCGGCGACGAACTCAAAAAGCGATTCGTCGAATGATCCGGCATCGTGGGGATGGCACCCGGCGACCGCCAACATGAACGGAAAGGTCGCCAGGAGTTGTTTGGTGCCTTCGATGGTGTCGCGGTCGAACCCGATGTTCATGAACCCATGAACGCCCGCTTCGAACGCGTTGGCGATGACGCGATTGCGGTCGGTGTCAAACACCGAAAGGTTTAAGTGACAGTGGGAGTCGATCATTGTCTTAAGGCTTGCGCGCGCAAAACCACGTGTACTGTGTTCCCGGGTCTTTCACGGCGGCGATGCTCAGCCCCGCCCGCGCCAACGTGTCGCGGACCCGCGATTCGGGAATGCGCGAGCCGATCCACGCGGGATTGTCCAACCCCTTGGGGCCGGCGGCCGAATCGGCGGAGGCGCTTCGTCGCTTGACGAAACGTCCCAGGTTCAACCGCTCACGAAGTGATGGCTGCGACGTATTCAACTGAAAGTACGTGTGCCCGCGCGGTTTTAACACGCGACCAATTTCGCGCAAGTAACTGAGTGTGACTTCCGGGTCAGGAATATGCTGAAACACAATGTACGAAAACACAAAGTCGAATGTCTCGTCTTCGTAAACGTTCAAACTCGCGCCCGACCCGACGTCGTAGCTAACGTTATCGAGTTGGTTGTGCTCGCGCGCCTGGGTCACCATCTCCGCAGACACATCGAGGCCATTCACCCTGGCGAAGCGCGAACCAAAGTAGCGCGTCATGCGTCCCAGGCCGCAGCCGATCTCGAGAACGTGTTCCTGCCCGGTAAACGGAATTTCTGACTCGCGCAAGAATCGATCGCCCAACGTTTCGCCCCACGACCAGAACTCATCTGGATCCTGGTCGTCGTAGTCGCGAAACGACGAAATGTAGTACATCGGGTTTTCGCGAGCCTTTTCGTCCCAAAAGGCGCGCATGTTTTCGCTGTTTTTTCGCTTGGCCATGGCGGGGCTAGCCCTCTTCGGGCAACTCCAGTTTGGGAAAGAGAACCGCGGATTCGCCGATGGTTTTCCAGTTGGGGTCGCCAAAGTTAGCGGCGTCGCTAAGTCGTAGCGCGTCGACGTCGTCGACGCGACCAAGTTGACGGCGCATCTCGGCGGCTTTTTGCGGCATGAATGGAATCGCGAGTACCGAGGACATACGCAACACTTCCAAGAGCACCCGCAGCGTCACGTGTAGGGCTTGCGTGTCGCCGGCTTTGGCTTGCGCCCAGGGCTTGCGTTCTTCGACGTAGCGGTTGGCCGCGGTCACGGCACGCCACCACGCGGCGATACCGCCGTCAAAGCTAAACCGATCCATCGCCTGCTCGTAGTCGGCAATGACATCGTCGACCAGCCGTGCGGTTTCTTCGGCGGCTTCGTCGGTCCATTCGGGAACGGTACCTTCGGTGTAGCGAGTGGTCATCGACAGCGTGCGCGAAAACAAGTTGCCGAGTTCATTGGCAAGTTCGGCGTTGTAGCGCGTTACAAACTGCTCGGCGGTAAAGTCGCCGTCGCGGTTGAACGCGATTTCGCGAAGCAACAAATAGCGAATGGCGTCCGCGCCGAAGAACTTAGCCAGGTCGTTGGGATCGACAATGTTGCCGATGCTCTTGCTCATTTTTTCGCCACGGTTGTAAACAAAGCCGTGAGCGAACACCGAGTACGCTACCGGAAGATCGGCGGCCATTAACATCGCGGGCCAAATGAGACAATGAAACCGTGTAATGTCTTTGCCCACGATGTGTGCGTTCGCTGGCCAGTAATGGTTAAAATTGTCGCCGTGGTGGGCTTCGTCCATGGGCGCCGGCACTTTGCCGAACTCGGCGGGTGAGGTGTTTTCGGCAAAACCGATTGCAGAGATATAGTTAATGAGTGCGTCGAACCACACATAGACCACATGGTCTTCGGCAATCGGTAGCGGCACGCCCCAAGTCTTGCCGTGGCGCGACACCGAAACGTCTTCGAGCCCGCTTTCGATGACGTTTAAGATTTCATTGCGCCGAATATCCGGGCGAATGAAGTCGGGGTTCGCGTCGATATGCGACTTCAACCGATCGCTAAACTTGGACAGCGCAAAGAAGTAGTTCTTTTCTTCCACCCATTCGGGTTCGGTCTTGTGGTTGGGACACTTGCCGTCTTCTAAGTCCTTCTCCTGGTAAAACGCCTCACACGAGTAGCAGTAGTAACCGCCGTAGGTGCCTTCGTATATGAAGCCGTTGTCGTAGATTCGCTGAAAAAGCGCCTGAACGCCATGTTTATGGCGCGGATCGCTGGTGCGAATAAACTGGTCGTGCGAGATGAGCAGCTTCTTCCACGTGGCTTCGAACTCCACCGCCATTTCGTCGGTGTAGGTTTGCGTGTCCTTGCCCAACTCTTTGGCCGACTTTTCCACGTTGGTAGAGTGTTCGTCGGTGCCCATCAAAAAATACGTGTCGACATCGCACAGCCGTTGGAAACGAGCCATGCAGTCGGCCCCGATTTTTTCGTAGGCGGTTCCCAAGTGCGGGCGGGCGTTTACGTAGTCGATCGCGGTGGTAATGTAAAACGTACTCATGGCAGGGAAAATACCACGTAAGTGTGTGGTAATCAAGGGATTGGGCCAGCGGGTGGGATCACAAAAAAGTCCGGCGCCGGAAATCGATACTCACCCCAGCCGCGTGTGAGATCAATATTCCGACGCCAGTCTGTTCGTGGCCCGCTAGCCTGCGGGCCTAGCGTTTGTTTCAAGCCCCTGAACTCTTGAAACTCCCGCTATTCATTCCGGTGGGTCTGTCGTTTCGCATCGATGCTCGGCAGCTACGATTCTATTGCGTTACCAACTAGCCCCACCGGGTATTCGGTTCGACAGAGTGATGCCGACAGTTAAAGGGTGTTCGATTGTCGGAATCACCACTCCGTCGAAAGCAACCTGGGCGATACGCTGCGAATCCAAGCCTCTGAATCAATCGCCCCGGCCGCTAGCTCCGGAGCGCGCGTTCGCGATGAACGTTCGCGTTGCCTTTTTTGGTTTTGCGGTCGCCTCCCGCGACAAGCCTGCCACCAGCTGCCGGACGATGCGTGCGGCAAACCCAGACGACAAGAAAACGACCGCGTGTCTGTGGGGAGACAGCGTAGGCGGTGTTTGGTGCTTCGCTGCGTCCCTGCATCGCCTTGGACAGGTGTTTGCCCGGCTCGGTCACAGAAAATCGCACGGGCTAGTGAACTTCTTCACAAGTGCTGTATTGACAACAAGATATGGCGTGATAAGCTAATCCGACCGGCGGCAAGGCGACCCATCACTCCGCTTCCGTGCCCTACCACCGCCGCCGGATGTAGTTAATGTGACCTGCACCCACCCCAACGTGTCCAAGGGCGTAGATGTCGGACTTTGCAGACATACCTTCCGAAGAGCTGGTCGACCGGGCGCAACGCGCAGTGACCGGCGACACGCGCGCGTTTGCCGAACTGGTTCGGCGCAACCGGGGCAAAGTGGTGGCCAACTGTCGCTACATGACCCGGCAAGAAGACGTGGCCGAAGACCTCGCGCAAGAGGTGTTCGTGAAGGTGTTCTTTAAGTTGAAGACATTCGAGAAGCGCTCGAAGTTCTCGACGTGGGTGCAACGGATCAAGGTCAACCACTGCTTGAACTTTCTGCGCAAACACAAGGACCGGGTCTTTGTCGACAGCGACGCGCCCGAGGTTCAGATCGATCCGCACCTGGCCGTCGACGCCGAGCACAGTGCCGACTTACAAGAGGCGGTGCGACGGCGAGCGATCCAGGAAATTTTGGATTCGATGAACGACACATTGCGGCTGCCGCTAATTCTTTGCGACATGGACGGCATGTCGTACCAGGAAGCGGCGGACAAACTGGGCATCGGGCTGTCCGCTTTGAAAATGCGGGTTAAGCGCGGACGCGAGTTCTTTCGCGAACGATATGCGGCCAAGATGGGCGACGGCCCGTCGACAGGAGAACAAGCATCATGAGTAAAGACAACAAATACAACGGCCCCGACGAACCGTTCGACGATGACGTCGACCCTGGCGAACCGATTGCCGAACTGGCTGAGCTGGAGCATCCGTCCAGCGAAGGGTTGTTTGCGAAGGTTGTCCGAGCGGTGGAGCGGCGCAAGCTGGGCGCGGACGGGCTCGAACTGGCGCGCGTCGGCCTGCACGAAATGTTTAGAAGTTATTGGGGAATGTTGGCTTCATTCTTTGAAGGAAAGTCGCGATGAACGAATCGATGAACCTCATCAGCATCCTTACCGACATTGGTCGCGGGATGATCGACTACGTTACCGTGTTTATCCCGCGCGCGTTTACTGCGATCGTGCTACTGCTAATTGGCTGGATCATCGCGAAAGTGTTGCAGAAAACGCTTTCTGGCATCCTGTCGCGGGTGAAATTTGACGAGCTGTTGGGGAAAGTTGGAATTAGCGACGCGTTTACACGTGTCGGCATTAAAGACAACGCCAGCGCGCTGATCCCCCGACTCATTTACTTCTTGGTGATGATCTTCTTTGTCCGCATCGCCGCCGAGACTATTGGCCTCCCCGAAGTCGCGCTCGCCATCGACGCCGCACTGGGCTACTTCCCCGCCGTGGTATCGGCGTTGATTGTGGTGCTGTTTGGTAACGTGCTGGCACAGTTTGCCGGCCGTGCCGTTGCGGCTTCTGCCGACGGCGCCGGCATCGAGTACGCGCAGACGCTCGGTCGTTTGGTAAGCTCGATGATCCTGTTCTTGATATTCGTGTTGGCCATCGCGCAACTGCGGATCAACATGGAGATCATCAACGCCGTGGTATTGATTGTCTTTGGCGGACTCGCGCTGGGCTTTGCGGTTTCGTTTGGTATGGGCACCCGCGGCATTACCCGCAACTTCATCGCTGGGTTCTACGCACGGAAGATCTTTGAAGTTGGCGACACCGTTGAGGTCGCGGGAACACGCGGCACAATCGAAGCCATCACTCCGCTAGTGACACTGATGAAACACTCCGAAGGAACTGTCGCGATTTCGAACAGCGCGTTCGTGGAAGAAATTCGAGTTAGCCGCGAGGCTTAAGTGACACCAACTAGCGACGATTCCCTTTTTTGGATAGATGGATCACCGATAAAGCGGAGGAAGAAGTGTCCATGCCATAGCGGGTATCGTCTCAAGGACTGCTGCGAAGGGCTCGCTCGGCCCGATTCTTTCGGCAATCATCCCTTAGACGCAACTTTCGTATCCTGGAAAGACCTCTGGCCAACGGATAAAGTAGACCCTGACAAGTTTCTGAGGCTGTTCCGGCAGGTCGAGCGCCTTCCTTTTGTCATCGTTCTTTCTCGATTCAACGCTGTCCTATTCCACCAACGACTCCGCGGACCTAGTCAAAACGAAGACAGAATTCTAGTCTCGTGTTTTCCGATGCGCTGGTATCGAAAACTACTCCTTTGGATAGAAGCAACAGGGCGGCGAAACAGGGTCGTCCATCGGTTGCAACTTCTTCAGTCCATTAAGTACTCCTTGCGCACCAACCCCAGCAACGGGCGCCACCCCAGGAAGGTGCAACGCGATATCGGGCCGTGCCTGCTTGCCTTTCAGGAAACTGTGGAAGACGTACTTTCGTCCACGGAGAAACCCGGCGCCGCAGCTTGGCTGCTGAGGCAAGCTGCGTTTCACAGAAATGAGGATTTCGCATCCGCAATTGCGCGAACCTGGCGGCTCGTTGAAACCTTAGACGAACGAGTAACGGCTCAAACCTCAGCGCGCTCATTTCGCACGTTCTATCGTGAGGCATTCGATTACGAGATTGGCGACAAGATGAGCATAGCCTTCGCAGCGCTTGTGAAGTACCAGGCTCTGTCGCCGGACGATCTCGCGGCTAAGCCAAATGAGATGTTTATTACCCCTTCGTACTTTCGAAATATCAACGAGTCGCAACGCGGCAAGGTTCTAAGGGTTTTTGATGGACTGGCGTGTTCGCTCTCTCAGCATGCTGAGAGGGCTGCCGCGCAACCTTCCCACTACGACTTTCGCTCGATGTACGACCATCCGTTCGTTCGCTTGGACAACCAAGCCGTATATTTTCCATTGGACCTGCATTTTCTGCTTGAGCGGGCCACCGAAGGCATCTATTGGGACCTGATCGAACATCTGCGTCACAACGGCCGGCAGTCCGACACTCACAGCATTGGCCAATATTGGGGTGACGCACTTGAGTGCCACACCGGTGACTTGCTTCGGGACATTCAGAGTCGCGGACGAGATGTTTGGTTGGACTGGGATGGACAAATTGTGAAATCGCAAGAGGATGCGAAAATACCGGATGCTGTGGTTCATGAGGGTGAGACCCTGCTGATGTTCGAAGTGACGCGTCAGGCGTTACGCCCTGCGGAGATCATTTCCGGGGATCCTGAGTTAATTCGTGCAGGGATTGAACGCGTATGGTTCGCGAAGGGGAACAAGGCCGCGAAAATGCGCCAACTAGAGGGCGCGGGCCGAGGGTTTCGTGACGGCACATGGAGCGTTTCGAACGTCACCCCTAGCGAAATCAAGAACATTACGTACGTGTTGGTAACCCATACGTCTTTCCCCATTCATCCTCTTTTGACCGACTGGTACACTTCGATTATCACCGACAACGGCTTGGACCCTTCGTTTGCTCGGAAGCTATACGTTCTCAACATAGAGGAGCTGGAATGGCTTTGTGTGCTGGCTGGGCGCAATCGGATCACCGACATTCTTGAGAAATATCGGTCTGACAATGTTTATGGAAACAGAGCGTTCCGCGATTGGTTAGTTGGCAGGGAAAAAACGAATAACTTGAGCCGGAACAAGTTCATCGAACAGGCATGGGCCGATTTCAAGGATGCCAGTCTCAACTACTTCGAGTTCAAATAAACCTGGTTAGGCCGCGGCGTCCCGAATCTCCGCAAACAACGCGGTGAGAGCGGCGTCGACGTTGAGGTTGCGCACCAGGATTTCGGTGCGGGCTTGAGCGATGCGGTCGATGATGCCGGGAATCTTTGCCGTGTCGTACTGCTGCGCGGCCTTGTCGATGACCTTGCCGAGATCGGCGTTTAGACGTAACTCGGGATCGTCGACCATCGCGTCGCGAAACATGAGCTGTAACTCTTGCAAGAACTTCGCGACCCCGTCGCGGTTGCCCGACCGGCTTAGCGCTCCAGCCTGACCCACTGCCCACCCCAATGGTTGCCTGGCCAGATTGGCGACCACCGCCGCGGCAACTTCGCGTTCGGCGTCGTCGAAAGACTCCACCAGCTGGCGCGCACGCTTGATGCTGCCGTGCGATAATTTGGCCGCACGGTTGGCGACTTTCGCTTCGGTACCGTAATAACCTTTAAGCAAAGCCGAGACCGATTCAGTAGGCACGGGGTTAAAGCGCACCGTCTGGCAACGCGAGCGAATTGTGTAGAGGATACCTTCGGGATTGTGCGTGACGAAAATGATCACCGCGTGTTCCGGCGGCTCTTCGACAAGTTTGAGCAGCGCGTTCTGCGCTTCTTCGCGCATCGTGTGCGCGTCGTTGATTACAAACACCGAAAACGCCGAACCGAACGGACGCATGTTGGCTCGCTGTATGATCGCGCGCGATCGCGCGACCCGCAGCGACACCTTCTTTTTGAAAACGTACTGCGCAAAAAAGTCGACGCGCTTTTCTTCCAGAATCTTTGCCGTGTCAGCAATATCGCCGTCTTCGCCTTCGTCGCTTCCCTGCGTTGGCGTTGGGTAGATGAGGTGGATGTCGGGGTGCTCCAAAAGCGACGCTTTGGTCTCGGCGTCGCCGACCAGGGCCTCCGTGGGAGTGTCGCACACCAACTGATTGGCAAATCGCACCGCCGTGTAGGCCTTGCCAGAGCCTTCGGGCCCGGTGAATAAAAGCGCCGGCACACGGGTACGCTTTAGAGAATCCAAAAACGTATGTACGCGGGCGTGGCCAAGATCGAGATCGCGAAATGGTCGAGGTTCTAGAACTTTTTTGGGCATGCGGCTATTATAGCGAACGACAACCGTGTAGAAAAGCTCGGTCCTTAACCCAGCAGGTTCCCATGGAAATTCGATGGTTCCACCACCTATTTGTAGCCTTTCTCGCCATCGGCATACCCCTTTGGGATTACTTCGGCACCAAAAAAGCACGAGCCGCGACCGACGTGAACGCGCGCGAGCTGGAATACTGGAAGACCATCGCCTGGCTGTGGGTGGCAACGGCGTTTCTCGTGTTGACGACGCCCAACGCTTCTCTGTTCTATCCGCCGCACGGGCCGGAGTTGCACTGGTTACAGAATGTCGTGCCGGCTCCCGGAAGCATCGCGAAGGGGTTGTTAGTCGGAGCTTCTTTGCTGCTGATCGTAGGCACGATCATGCCGCTGTTCAGTCACAAGTTCAGGCTGCAAACCGCGAAAGCGCTAGAAATGATGCGCTTCTACCTGCCAGTCAATACCCGACAGCGCCTGGTGTTTGCTCTGGTCGCAATCTCTGCTGGTATCTGCGAAGAGGTTATCTATCGAGGCTTTCTGGCGTCATACATCACCAGCATGGGACTGAACCTGTGGTGGGCGGTTGCGATCGGCTGCTTGCTGTTCGCTCTGGCGCACGGCTACCAGGGCGTGGGCGGCGCGATTCAGGTGGCGTTTATCGGTGCGTTCGTCTTCGCACTGTTCCTGCTGAGCGGCTCGCTACTGCTGCCGATAATCGCACACTTGATCATGGACCTGCGCATTCTGCTTTTTCCATCTGACGTTATGACGGGAGCGGTGTTTCAACAAGTCTTCGACGACGCTGTCGACGAAAACCCCACCGCAGTGGAGTAGTTAGAACGCGATGACAGCGTACGAAACCGTTACCAAGAACACGAGGAGCGTCGTAAGAACGATCGTCCCACGGCCGGAGGTATCGTTGACTTGACTGACAGAGCTGACTTGATCAAAAGCGATTTCTTCGGTGCGAAGTCGGTTGACTCGAATCGTTATGGACGAATCTGAAAACTCGACGCGATCGCCCTGGACCCATTCGCCGTCGGTTGTAACCACTAACCACGAGCCCTTCACTTTTCCAAAAACCTTCTCCGGCTGAGCAACCTCTACGTACGAATATGACGCACAACCAAAGGCGGGCGCCAACAGCAGTGCTGTAGTGACAGCCGCGACCCTTCGAGTGATCCGTAGCATCACAGATCCCCCAAGTTAGTTTGTGTCAGCAGTATCGCTAGAAACAGCAACCCGGTCGTCCCCACGACAAATGCAGTCATGGCCGCACCGGCAACGCCTTCCCCGAGGGACAAATCTCGTCGCGTGTTTTGGATGGAGACAATATCGGCCATCAGGAGTGTGTCGGCCGCGGTTGCAGAGGCAACTACAACTGTCTCGCCAAGCTGGATGCGATCACCCGTTATGGTCCGGCCGTCCCGAGTCGTGACCACCCATGCGCCGCTTTCGGTATCTTTGAAATCCCACGGCGGAACAACCTCGGTATGTCGGTAAGTAGCGCAGCCCGAGAGCGTAACGATCAACGCGACAAAAGCAGTTACTCGAAACATATCTCCCCTCCTTCTTACCCTAGTCTGAATCCCGCGAGCTGGCTTCGCAAGAAGTTCTCTTTGGTCACGGGCGTGACGAAAACTGTCGAGCGTGATTTCTCGAACGCGTGGGGATTAGACTATAACTCGTGGGGAAAAGCCGCGTGAGAGCATGAACGCGAGACAGTCTTTCGTCACGCCCAATTAACAGTACCAGAAGCCTACTTGCGAAACCAGCCCGCGGGATCCAGCGCCTTCTTACCTTGTCGAATCTCGAAATGACAAGTGAACCCGTTTAGCGCCCCGGTATCGCCAACTTCGGCGATAACCTCACCCGCGCCAATGCTGTTTCCTTGAGAAACATACGTGGTCGACACGTGCGCGTAAAGCGTGTAGTACCCATCACCGTGATTAATGATGATGCAGCGTCCGAACGCGTCAATCCAATCAACAAACTCGACCGTTCCGTCCGCCACTGCCATGATCGGATCGCCCTGCTTGCCCAGAATGTCGACGCCGTTGTTGAAAGTCACCGTTCCATAGCGCGGATGCTTGCGCTGACCGTAGCCGCGGATAATCTTGCCGTCCATTGGCAACGGCAACTGCCCGCGAAGCTTGGCAAACTCGCCGGAACCTTGCACCTCGGTATCGCGCTTAGCTTCGAGTCGTCCAATCAGGTCGGTGACTTCCTTTTGCGCGCGTTGCAGATCCTTAATCGCTTTTGACTTTTGCGACTTCTGCCGGCGGATCTGTGTCAGCATCGTCTTGCGTTCGCGCTTGGCGTCGTCAAGTCGCACGGCTTCCTCTTCGCGCGTCTGCCGCACCAATGCGATTTCGGAAAGCGCTTCGGTTAGCGTGGCCTGTTCGGTTTGGAGTTGCAGCCGTCGGTCGCGAAAACTATCGATGAGCCCCGCGTCCTGCGCCGCAATCAACTTCATGTAGCGATAACGTTCGACCGCGGTGTTGACGCTACTCGCGCCCAGCACCACGTCCCAGCGGTTGGCGGGATCCTGCATGTACATTTGCCGCAGGCGGCCAGCCAATGCTTCGCGTTGCTCTTCCAGAAGCCCACTCTCCGAATCGATTGCCGACTTGAGGCTATCGATCTGCACCGTGTACATGTGCTCCTGATCCTGCAGGTTCTGCAGAAACTGCTGCGCCAACTCGATCTCTTGATCCAGATTGGTGATCTTCGAAAGCATCGCGCTTTCCTGCTGGTTAAGCTTCTTGGCTTCGGCGCGATGCTCGTTAATCTTGCGCTGTATGCTCTTGAGTTCGGACTGCTTGTTCTTGATCTTGCCGTCGAGCGACTGCGCCGCCAGAGGCGCGGCCACGGCCAGCGCAAGCAATCCGCAAGCGATATGCTTACCACGCACGCGCACGTTACACCCGCAAGTGCCGGCGCAGCGAAACGAAACTGCCCAGCGAGCCAATCGTGATGCACGCAAGCGTGTACAGCGAGGACTTCTCCCACGAGAAGTAAGTGAGGTCGGGGATAAACTTCTGGCTGATTAGAAAAATGCCCACCAACATGCCCAGCGACAACAGCGCGGCCAGCCCACCTTGCACGGCGCCTTCCAGCACAAACGGCATGGTGATGAAACGGTTGGTGGCACCAACTAGTTTTAGAATCTCGATCGTTTTGCGCCGGCTGATGACGGTCAGGCGAACCGCGTTGGCGATGATGAAGATCGCCGACAGAATCACAATCAGCCCCACGGCGATGTCGACAAAATAAACCCCGCGGACGATCGCAGAGAACTTGTCGACAAACTCTTTTCCATAACGTACTTCGGCTACGCCTTCGAGCTGCTGCACTTTACCCGCTAGGTAGGCCATAGATGTTTTGTTTTTATGTTCCTGCCGCGGAATCACCCAGAAAGCATTGGGAAGCGGGTTGGTTTCAATCGCCTCCAACAGGTCGGCTTCCTCACCGAGCTGTTCGCGGAAGTCGACTAGCGCCTGTTCTTTGGGCACAAACAGCACCTGTTGCGCTTCTTCCATCGCGAAGATGTCCTGATGAAGGGCTTCGATTTTGCCGCTCGCCAACGGCTCTTCCAGATAGACATAAACTTTCATGTCGCGCTGGGCATCGGCGATAACCCGCAACAAGTTGTCAGTGGCCAGCAGGAACACCGCAAGCATTAGCAATGACAAGCTCATGATCATCACACTTAGCGCAGTGACGCCTTTGTTGCGCATGATCGTGCGCAGCGCTTCTTTGACCAGGTAGTTGAACTTACCAATCATTAGCTGTCCACCCGCGTCACTTCGTCGGTCGGCTGCTGAGTCACGTCGCGGTAGTCGTCAACCCGGGTTAACGAGTCGCGGCCGTCGCGCAGGCGCTGCGCCTGAATCGCGTCCAGACGGTCTTGCAGGTTACCCACCAGACCCGTCACGCGGTCTTCGTAAAGCTTACCGTCGCGAAGGTGAATCACCCGTTGGCCAAAGTTCTTTACCATGTCGTGGTTGTGCGTGGCCATAAGCACGGCCGTTCCGCCACTGTTGATTTTAAACAGCAGCCGTAGAATATCGTCGGTGACTTCCGGGTCGAGGTTACCGGTGGGCTCGTCGGCCAGGAGAATAGCGGGATTGTTTACCAGCGCACGCGCAATGGCAACGCGTTGTTGTTCGCCGCCAGACAACGACGTAACTTCGTCTTTGCGCTTATGGAAAAGGCCAACCTGGTTGAGCACCTGATTGACTCGACGTTTGATGTCGAAACTGCCCGCACCAACAATGCGCATGGCAATGGCGACGTTTTCGAATACGTCGCGGTCGTCGAGTAGCTTGAAGTCTTGAAAGATAACGCCGACACGACGTCGCAGGTACGGAATCTTGTTGCGCTTCATGCGCGTAGACACATACTCGCCCACCACGACTTGTCCGCTGGTGGGATACTCGTCCATGTAGATGAGCCGCATCAGCGTACTCTTGCCCGCGCCGCTCGGACCCACCAGAAACACAAACTCGCCGTTGGCCACAGTGAGGTTGATGTCATCCAACGCTTTGTGGGTGTCGTATTCCTTAGTCAGGTGGTAGACGCCAATGATGGTGCGCTCGTTACCGCCGGTATGTACTTTGGTCTCTTCCATCGTCCCTTGCCGGCGGCCTGGTATGCGGCGCGCCTAGCCGGTGAGTGTTTGGGCTAATCCGTATGCGGCATCAAAACTATCGAGTCCCGCGATGCCCTGTCCAGCAATGTCGTACGCAACCCCGTGATCGACCGACGTTCGCAGCACCGGCAACCCTACGGTGACGTTAACGCCGCGCCGCTGGGCCAGCATCTTAAACGGCACCAGCCCCTGGTCGTGATACATGGCGATAACCGCATCGGCCACGGTCTCCGGGTTGCCGCGTTCCAGCGCCGTGTGCAGCTTCTGAAACAGCGCATCTGCCGGATGCGGGCCTGTCACGTTATACCCGTCCGCGCGCAGACGTTCCAGCGCTGGCATGATCAGGTCGATCTCGTCGGTGCCGATCACCCCGCCATCGCCGGCGTGCGGGTTGAGCGCCGCAATCGCGATACGAGGCGTCGGTATGCCAAAATCCCGAACCAGCGCGTCGCATACCACACGCACGCAGTCGCGGATCAGGGGCTCGGTAATGTGCTCGGCAACGGTTCGCAGGGGAAGGTGTCGTGTCAGCGGAACCACCCGTAACCCCTCGTGCGCCATCATCATCTGACAGTCGGGTGCATTCAAGTATTGGGCCAACATCTCGGTGTGTCCGGGGAAGTCGAAGTCCGCTAAATTCAACGACTTCTTGGAGATGGGGGGCGTGACGATCGCGCCAACTGACCGAATATTTGCCAGTTCGCAGGCAAGTTCTATCGACCTCCCGGCATGTTCTCCACCCTCACGGCTGTCTTTGCCCGCGGGCGTCTGCGAACGGACGCCGGTATCGAGCACATACAAAGGATGCGGCGGCGATTCTGGGAGCGCCGACACATCGGCCGGAGACGACAGTACCGGCCAATCGGCTTTGCCGTTCCAGCGCGAGAACAACCCGGGATCTCCGATAACGATCGGCGTGGTGGTTGCTGTCGCGTAGTCGAAAGTGGGGCCGGTCGCGTCGCCGCCAAAGTACCGGCCCAGGATTTCCGGCCCAATGCCCGCGGGGTCTCCGCAAGTGACGGCAATGCGGGGTTTACTCATTGGTGTCCTTCCAGGGGTTTTCGTCGCGCGGCGTTTCGATACGGTCGTAGTAGTTTACCGCATCGGCCTTGCTTACCTGCACCCGACGCGCCGGCTGGTCCGCGCCCGGAATCGTATGCACGACAATCGACACCGGCTCCGGTCGGTACAAAAGGGTTACGCGATCGCCGGCAACAACGGTAGCCGAAGCACGCACGCGGTTCCCGTTAATGAGAACCGCGTCGGCGTCGCAAAGATTCTTGGCCTGAGAGCGTGTCTTGGTGAGACACAACGCGCTAAGCAGCAGATCGATCCGCACGCGTAAACTACTGCTTGATGTCGACGCTGAACTTTTCGCGAAGTTCGGCCACGTATTCTTCGTAGGCGCGGCCCATGCGCTCTTGTTCATAGAGCTGCTGAATCTGGTCGCGCACTTCGGCAAACTCGTACGGTCGTGGCCCTTCTCGGCCGAGCAGCTTCACAATACGGAAACCCGTGGGCTCGCGCATCACCTGGCTAACATCACCCGGCGACATAGCGTTTAGCACTTCGCGAAAGAACTCGGGTAAGTCCTGCACGCGCAACCAACCCAGGTCGCCGCCTTTGTTGGCTGAAGGATCCACCGACAACTGCAACGCCAGACTGTCGAACGGCGCGCCGGTCATGATCTCTTCTCGAACGGCGTTAGCGCGAGCGAACACGGCCTGCAGGTCGTCATCGGAACCTTCGATCTGCACCAGAATGTGACGCACGGTAACGTTGTTGGAATCAGGGTCTTTTTCGGTGACTTCGATGATGTGATAACCAAACGATGTCTTCACCGGCTCGCTTAGTTCGCCCACCTCCAGCGACTTAATCGCGTCGGCAAAGTCGGGGTCGCGCAGGCTGTTGGGATCAAGCGAACCCAAGCGACCACCGATCTGCGCGCTGGGATCTTGCGAGTATTCCTTGGCGACATCGGCGAAGTCGGCACCGGCCTGAATCTTGGCGCGGGCTTCGGCGGCGCGGGCACGGGACGCGTCCTGTGCTGCGCTTGATGCTTCGATCGGCAACAAGATTGTCTGCAGATGAACAACATCGGGACGCATGCCGATCTCGGCGCGCTTCTCTTCGAGGAACGCTTCCAGGTCGTCGTCGTTTGACGCGTTACGATACTGACTCATCTTCGCGCCGATCACTCGTTCCACTAGCATGCGGTTGCGAATCTGCTCGCGGTAAAGCTGCTTAAGCGAATCGATTGTGAAACCTTCGCGCGCGAGTTGCGCCTCGAACGCTGCCGCGCTGGGGAACGCCTGCCGATTGCTGTCGAGCGCCGCGTTTACCCGCTCTTCGACTTCCGAAAACGTGATCTCGATATCCATGCGACCCGCTTCGGCAATTACCAGCTTATCGTTTATGAGGTCCTGGATAATCTTTGTGCGGAGCTGTGCGCGTTCGGCGCCTTCCAATTGTCTTTGATTTTCCAACTCAAAGCGGCGCAGCATTTGTTCGACGTCGCTTTCGAAGACGGCTTCGTCTTCGACAACCGCGATAATGCGATCCATAAGTTGCCGTTCGGCACTAGCGCCGGACACGCCAACAGCCAGCATGACGCCAGCAAGAATCAGTGTAATGTGTTTCATAGTTATTGTTGTTGTTGACGCCACCAGCGGCCGGTGGCGGTTTCGGTATCTATGTCGATGTTGCCAGTGCGTAACTGGTTGTCCAACACTTCGACGCGTGCCGTTTCCACGAGCGATGTTACCAGGCTGTCGTAAACCGCCGCGCGCTTGGCCAGCAGCAACTCGCGTGAAATATCGGGGGCCACTTCGTCGTAAGTCATCTTGTCGCGTTTCTCCCGGACGTCGACCAGTTTAATAAAGTGAAAACCAAGCTCGGATTCAACAATGTCGCTGACGTCGCCCTCTTCCATACTAAATACGACCGGCTCGAACGCCGGAATCATATTGCCCTTCGACAGGTAGCCCAGGTCCCCGCCGATGCCGGTGTGGCGGTCAATCGAACGTCGCGTCGCCACCCACGAGAAGGTTCGCTTCTCTAGCAGTTCGGCCACTTCTTCGGCGTCTTCGAGCGTGTTAACCAGAATGTGGCTGACTCGATACTCTTGCGTGTATTCGTGTTCGCGCTCCAGGTAGTACGCCCGAACCTCCTGCTCGGTTACCAGTCCTCTATCATCTATAACTTTCTGCACCAACTGGTCGGCCACAAGGTCTTTCTTGTACTGCTCCAGCTTGGCCGCGATTTCGCTGGAAACTCCCATGCCGGCATCGTTGGCCGCCTGATACAACAGCTCGGTGGTAACCCAGCGGTCAAAGTACTCGCGCCGCTCCTCCAGCGTCAGCGACGAGCGGTAGTCCTGTGGCAAGTACCACTCGAAGTCATCCTGATACAAAGTTTTACCGTTAACCTTGGCGACAGGTTCCGACTGAACCGATACATCGTCCATCGGTCGGCGCTCGCAGCCCAGCGCCAGCGCCACCAGCAGACACAAAAGGATAGGGGGCATGAGGCCCCCTATCCCTAGTTCGCTAAATCTGTGCAAGGGTTGCTTAGGCTTCGTCGCGGTGCACGGCAGCCGCAGTGGCCCGGCGATCTTCAAGCTGACACTTGCCAAGTCGATCTTCATAAATCGTGACATTATACTCTTCGCGCCACTTTGCAAGAAGTTCCTGGAGACGTTCCTCCGACTTTTGCTGGCGCAACACGGTGGTGATCGAGCTTACCGACTCTTCGTAGCTATAAACACGCTCGGGTTGAATCTCGGTCACACGAACAACCATCCAACCGCGGCCGGTTTCGAAAGGCTCGGAAATCGCGCCAACGCGCGGCAACGAAAACCCGGTCGCATCCAGGTCGGGGTTCTCACCCTTGGTGATTAGCGGCGTTTCGCCCAATGTTTCGCGCGTCTCGGGATCGATCGAATACTCGAGTACGACTTGACGCATTTTTCGTCCGCTTCGCAGTTCGTCGTACGCCTTTTGCGCGGTCGCCTGGTCGCCGGTCAATACCATGGCAAAGCGACGCGTCTCCGGCGAGGTGAACTGATTCTTGTTCTCGCGGTAGTAACTCATCATCTCGTCGTTGGGGATTTCGATGACTTTGGTGACTTGATCATCATACAAACGACCCACCATCAACTCTTCGCGCTTACGCTTGAGCGCGCGCTGTACCGTTGGGTGTTCTTCGATGTTAGACGCGGTCATTTCCGACGCAACCAATTCGTTCATAACGATCTGCGTCAGGAAGCTCTTGATACCGCCCAACCGAGCGTCGCGGCGCGGACGAGTAAAGAACGACGCGCGGTCGTACAAGTCTGAGAAGTTGCGAATGGCGATCGTCTCGGTCTTACCGTTGAGCTCGTAAGTTACCATCGGCAGATCGAGGTCTTCGGCTTCAAAATAGAGTAGCGGATAGACTTCTTCATCACGCGTCGGCGGATTGGCCATGGAACGGTCGGCCGGCAGCGCACGATAGGCGGTGCCGAGGTTGTCCCAGTACCAGGTAACTTTGTGATCGCGCCGGATCTTTTCGGTGTGCTGATTCACCATGACCATTTCTTTAAGCACGAACCACTCCTGGCGGACAGTGGGTTCGATTTGCTCAAATGGTTCTTTGTCGCGCGCTTCGGTTCGGCGCAGCACTTTCATGATGAACCAACCGTAAGGCGTTTGGATGGGCTGGGTGTGCTGGCCAATGTCGAGCGCGAACAGCGAGTTCTGCATCTCCGGAACGTAGCTTCCGTAGTTGACGGTCACGACCGTTCCGCCTTCGGCAGCGTCGGGAGCCTTCGACATTTCTCGCAACACGGTGTCGAAGTCATCGCCGTCTTCCAGCCGGGCAATCGCTTCGTCGGCGTCGGTTGGCGTGTCGACCAGAATCTGCTTAACACTCAGCACTGCACCGCGATTGCGATAGTGCTCTTTAACTTCGGCGTCGGTCACCTCGACGTTGTCGGAGACCATCACCTTGAGGTAACCGGCCTGCAGTCCCATCTGGTGATACGCCTGCATCCCTTGAATAACGGTTGGGTCTTTGTCATAACCCAAGTCGTCTGCTTTATGAGCGAGGATTTCTTTTTGAACGATCGTCTCCAGAAACTGCTTCGCGCCTTCCTGGTCGGTCGTCGGTGGCAGGTATTCCAGTCCAACGTTGTGCCAGGCTTCCTCGAAGTCGAGGATCTTAACTTCGCGGTCGCCAATTTCTGCCAACACCGTGTCTTCTCTGCTTCCGCTACAAGAAAACAGCGTGGCGCCGATTGCCACCATGAGCAGCGCGGCAATACCTTTATAGGCTTTCATTAAAAAGTACTCCTTAGATAGATGGCACCGCTGGCAAACGTTCCTAAATCCCTAGTCGTAGGAACGAACTGCGGGGCTCGATCTGGATCGGATGAAGCGTTACTGCGATAATTGCGGACCGGGTGCCCGGTAACGAAAAAGCCGGGATAACGAAATCGCTAACCTCGGCTAAACATTAATGTTATCGGAAAAATGGGCCACCTGCAACAGGTTTCTAAGGTCCTGCAAGAGGGGGCGTTCCGGCGCCGCTGTCAGGGTTACGCCTAACGTCTTCTGGGCTTTAAACCCAAGACGCTGGTCAAAAGTTTCCACCAATCGGCCCATCTGAGCGGGCTCCAGCGTCTTTCCCGGCGCAAACTCCAGAGTGCAGGCGATGGCGGTAAGCTCCGCGGCCATGCGTTTGGCCAGGGTCGTCCCGGGCGGAGCCCACGCTTGTTTGGCGCCACTGGCGGGGCCGGTCTTAAAACGAATCACCGAAACGCCGAGGCGGGCGGCCTCGGCTCGGACTTCGGCGAGGTGGACCAGTTGCTCGGCGGGTTGGGGAAGCACACCGAAGCGGTCGCGCAGCTCGCCTTCGATGGCGCCGACCGTGTCGGCATCCATCGCACTCGCGAGTCGGCGGTAGATAATCATGCGCTCGTCGGCGTCGGTCACATAGGTCGCCGGAAGGTAAGCGTCGTAGGGCGCGTCGATTTTGCAGTCAGGCATTTCGGCGGGCGCTTCGCCTTTAAGGCGATCCACTGCCTCTTTAAGCATCTTGCAGTAGAGTTCGAAACCGATCGCGGCAACGTGACCGTGTTGTTCGGTACCCAGCACATTACCCGCGCCGCGAATCTCCAGGTCGCGCATCGCCAGGCGGTAGCCGCTGCCCAAGTCCTCGAACTCTTCCATCGCCTCCAAACGCTTCATCGCGTTTTCGGTAAGCGAAAGTTGTCGCGGTACCAGGAAGTACGCGTACGCCTGCTTCTCGCGACGGCCCACACGCCCACGCAATTGATACAACTGCGCAAGACCAAATCGATCGGCGCGGTTGACGATCATGGTGTTGACGTTGGGAAAGTCCAGACCGGACTCGATAATCATGGTGCTAATCAGTACGTCGTATTCGCGGTTGCCAAAGTCGAGGATGACTTTCTCCAACTCGGACTCGGTCATTTGGCCGTGGCCGACGCCAAAGCGCACGCCAGGAAGCAGACGTTCCAGGTACGCTTTAATACTCGCAATCGACTCCACACGGTTGTGTACAAAAAACACCTGGCCGTCGCGACGAAGTTCTTCGGTGATGGTGCGTGCGATGAGTTCGTCGTCAAAGGGCAGCACTTCGGTTTTGACCGGGTGACGGTTACGCGGCGGCGTGTCGATGACAGAAATCTGTCGCAGACCGGATAACGACATGTACAACGTTCGCGGAATCGGTGTCGCCGTCATCGACAACACGTCGACGTTTTTGGCGATGGCCTTGAGCCGCTCTTTGTGTTTAACGCCAAAGCGATGTTCTTCGTCAACGACCAGCAGGCCGAGGCGCTTGAATTTTACATCTTTGGAAAGCAAGCGGTGCGTTCCAACAACCAAATCGATGTCGCCGTTTTGTAACCCCTCGACAACTTTCTTTTGTTCGGCGGTCGAAACAAACCGGCTTAGTTGTCCAATCTTCAACGGGAAGCGCTCCAACCGCTCCTGAAACGTTTGGTAGTGCTGCATCGCCAGAAGCGTGGTTGGCACCAGCACCGCGACTTGTTTGCCCTGCGACGCCGCCTTGAACGCCGCGCGGATGGCCACCTCGGTCTTGCCAAACCCCACGTCGCCGCACACCAGGCGGTCCATGGGTTGTCGCGACTCCATGTCTTTTTTTATCTCGTCGGTGGCGCGCAGTTGATGCGGCGTTTCTTCGTACGGAAAGGATGCTTCCAACTCCTGTTGCCACGCGGTGTCGGGGCCAAACGCGTGGCCTTCGGCCAGTTCGCGTTGCGCGTACACTTCCAGCAACTCGCGCGCGATGTCTTCGACGGCCTTGCGCGCGTTTTCTTTGGACTTTTGCCAGCGGCTACTCCCCAGGCTATCCATTTTGGGCGCAACGCCTTCGCGGCCGACGTACTTTTCCACCAGGTTCATCTGGTCGAGCGGTACGTATATTTTATCGTCGCCGGAGAAGCGGATGATGAGGCATTCGCGGTCCTGGTTGCCCGCCGCGCCGCTTTCGCGGCCGCCCAGTTTGTCGAGGCCAACAAAACGGCCGATGCCATAATCAACGTGCACAACGTAGTCGCCGACGTTCAAGTGATCGTGGCGAAACGCTTGCTGGCGGCGCTTCTTTCCTTTGCGACGCGGACGCGGCAACATGCGACCAAAGATTTCGTGGTCGGTAAGCAGCGCGAGTTGGGCGTCTTCCCAAATGAAGCCGTTGGTCAGCCAACCGACGGGAAGATGAACCAGCTCTTCGTCGCCTTCCAGCATGTCCGCCATGCGGTCGCGCTGCGTTGCGGTTTCGGAGTAGATGTAGGTGTCGATACCGCTGCGACGAAGTTTACGAATGTGTCCGATCAGCGGGTCGAGTTTGCCCGCAACCGCCGGGTGCTGTTGCACCGCGAACTTGATGTGCGGTTCGCCGGGTTTGATCGTCGGCTCTGGCACCCTGGCCGGCGAGTCGTCGTGGTCGGGCGGGGCTTCGCCATCGGCAGGCTCGCTTGCCGAGGCCGGCGACGTTTCGGCGGTGGTCTCGTCACGACCAGCGCTGGTCGTAGCCTCCCCGTCACCTTTTCCGGTCGCACCCGGCGCCAACTCCCACACATAAATGGGCGCGCCGCCGTACGCGCGGTGATAGTCGGGGTCGTGGGTGTAATCGGAAAAACCCAATAGCGGATAGTCGTCGTCCAACAGATCCGCCGAACGTTCCAGATCGTCTTTTAGTTTCGCGTACACCCGGTACTGCGCCCCAACCCGATTGAAAAATAGCATCGGTGGTTCGGTGAAGTAGTCCAAGAGCGAACCCTGCTGGCCCAACGCGGGCGCATACCGACGGGTTAAGTACGAGTGTCTTCCCAAAACAACTTGCGATGCGATCCGGTCGATCAGCTCGTCGTCGAAGTCGCGCGCCTTAAGGTACTCGCGCATGGCATCGGTTGCGTCGTCGTCGACATGAACGTTCGACGCCGGAAGTACGGTGACACTTTGCACCATGTCGATGGAGCGTTGGTTGTCCAGGTCGAACGTGCGCAGCGACTCGATCTCGTCGTCGAACAATTCAATCCGCACCGGCAAGTCCCACGACGGGTCGAAGATGTCGATGATCGACCCGCGCACGGCAAACTGCCCCGACTCTTCCACCACGGGCACTGCGTCGTAGCCCAAGTCGGTGAGCGACCGACGAAGTTCTTCCAAGTCGATCGTATCTTCGGCGTTGATCGTGACCTGCGCGCCCGTGAGCGCGTTTACCGTGACCGTCTTTTCCAGATAGCCCAACAGGCTAGTCACCACAATGTCGACGTCGCCGCGCAAAATGCGCAGCAGCGTTTCGTTGCGGTCGCCGCGGACGGTGAGGTTTTCACGCGAGTGAACGTGATGGGGAAGAATGTCGCGCTCGGGTAAGAGCGCCACGCGAGCAGTGGTCACTGTGCGCAGATCACTGACGGTGTCTTCGGCAGACTCTTCGTCCGGGCAGACGATGACGACCTTTTGCTGCAGGCGATCGCGCAACGCTTCGGCCATCAGTACAAACGCGCTTCCCCGGAGACCCGATACGTGAACGCGCCGCTGTTGTTCGGTCTTGTCGGTGATCGGCCCTAGCGTATCGTCCGGACGCCCGGCAGCGTGCGCCGCCAACGCCCGCGCCGCGCGGCCGGCCTTTTCCACGGCGGCACGTAGCGGTCCGAATGGTTCGGTGTGCTGAACCTTGTCGACGAACGGGTTGGTGGATCGGGCCATAATCCTCTTGGGGCAAGACGCAGAAAGCCCCGCCGGTTGGAAAACCGGGGGGAGGTGATGTTTACTCAGCTAAAGGTAACCGGGCGGTTGGAAGGTTGCAAGTACCTTGCGCCGCCTGTGGTTGCCGCGATCAGCAGGCGTGCCCGGCGCCAGTACTGCTCAAAAAAGTGCGCATATATGAGTTATAGATAACCGTCTTATAGCATACAAGCCCTCCCGACTATCGGTCTTTCGCATCGCTTATCTCCCACTCCAAAGCGATTTGATGCGCCCCCAGGTGGACTCCGCCACAGGAACGGTGGTGTCAAGATTGCGAGTACCGTCATCTTGATAGGCGTATAACACATCAAACTCGCGAACAACAAACTTTGCGAAGT
>CAZPQK010000004.1:0-305068 GCA_964588695.1 uncultured bacterium | reverse complement strand
CTTCGGCGGTTCTGATGATGTAGATCGCATTGATCTCGACACATTCCGACTTCTTGTAGTCAAACGGATCGGCGGAGGCCTCAATCACGTCGTCCAACATCAAGGCACCCGAGACTTTGTACAACGCCGCGCCGATGTCGACGTATCCATGGGTCGTCGCAGAAAAACTGTAAAGAGTTCCAGACTCTGCGGAGCGCGAAACCAGCACACGGTAGTCAACGCTGTCGCTTGCACTAGTGGTATTGCTGAAGTCCCATTGCCACTGGTTTCCAATTCCCGTCTCAATTGTGCTTTGTGACAATCTTGGAAGTGCTGCCGATAAACCCAATACTATAAGAAAGAGCAGAGCATTAATTCGCACGACTTATCCCAGTCAAAGAATGTGGCTGAAGCGCCCACCGTGTGGAGATTCGACACAAAAGAATTCCATCGTGCAAAGACGTCTACTGTCAATTGTATCGCAAACATTTAGCCGCCCCTACGCGTGGCGCCCTAGAACCGATTCCGCAGCTAGCGCAACCGCGCTAAAAGTGAGTCAGCGTCAACAACTGTGGCGCTGGAACCACTCGCAAACAAGGCAACCACGGACATGCTTATAAAAACTACTATTCGTGCCATGTCGCCTTAACTCTCCCCCAGGTTAATGAACGCACCGGAACTGTTTCGTCAAGACTTGTACTGCCGTCCGCCTGGTAAGCAAAAAGGATGTCGAACTCGCGAAGAATGAACTTTGCGTAGTGATTCTCTGCTGTTCGAACCACGTAGACTGCGCCGACGTCGGCGCAGACGCCGGACAGGTAATCGGACGGCATGGATGAAGCGATAGTTACGTCGTCCAATGCGGTGGCGCCTGTCGCGCGATAAACTCCAGCGCCGATATCAAGAAAACCACCCGTAGTCGCCGAGAATGAAACTAGACAGCCACCAGAACCCAATCGGACAAATATCATTCGGAAGTCAACGCTGTCGCTGACGGCGGTACCTTTGCTGAAGTCCCACGCGAGATGACTTCCAGGCCCGGTCTCGAGCACTGCTTCAACACTATCTGAATAGAACACAAAGAAAAAAAGTAGGCAGAAAACGATTCTGCGGAGGATAGCGGCCGACATTCGTCCACGGAGAAACGCTGGCGGGGTGCAAGTCTTGTCGGTCATAGTAGCCTCCCCTAGGCTGCAAACTGCGGTTCAAGTGTAGCATGCTTGCGCCTCCGAACGTAACCCAGGGGCCTACGCGTGGCGCCCTAGAATCGATTCCGCAGCTAGCGCAACCGCGCTGAGCAGCAGGAAGAACGCGAAGATTTCTCGGCCCTGGCGTTGGGCGCGGAGGTTTTCGGTGAAGCCTTCGTCGGCGCTTACCACTGCGACCGCGTCGTGGTTGGTGTCCATGGTGGACACCGTGAGGTTTGATTCGCGCGCATCGACATTCACCACCGCGTGCGTAACCAGTGTGGTGTCGTTATACAAACCGTACACGCCGACTTCGGTGGGTCGATCGATTACCACGCGACGGGTTCCCTGCGGGGTTTCGAAGAACGCGGGGCGAATGGGTTGGCCTTGTGGATCGCGCACCACCAATGCAGAGGACGACAACACATCTTCGGGCGCATCCAGGTAGACGGCTTCGCCAGCGAAGTCTTCGCCGCGGCGATCAAGATCACCGGCGCTGGCTAAATACGACACCGAGGTATGCACCATCGGCAGAAACATCGGCGAGAGCGGCAAGTCGCCACTTTGCAGGTCGGGTGCCGCGGCGCACACCAGAATCTTTCCCTGCCCCCGCTGCACTTCCCAAATCGCGGGGTCGCCGGCGGCAACGTACGCGAGAATCGAATCGGGCGCAACGCCGCGCACCGAGACGTAATCGCTTACCCGCGTGCGCGCGAGGAGCTCTAACTCTTCGTCGTTGAACAACGCAAACACCGGGTGCTCTTTTTGAAAACTTGTGTAGCCGCCTACCGCACCCGTCGACCGGCGCGCTGCACTCTTAAACCCCACGAAGTCCGCAAAACGCTGGTCGCTTAGCAACTGACGGTCGCCGTTACCGAGAAAGATCAACAGCCCGCCGCCGCGCTGCACGTGGCGTTCTAGCAACGCCATG
Organism: uncultured bacterium; assembly: GCA_964588695.1. Lineage (GTDB taxonomy): Bacteria > Krumholzibacteriota > Krumholzibacteriia > WVZY01 > JAKEHA01 > CAZPQK01. Next base: position 302,971 of record CAZPQK010000004.1, on the reverse strand, counting down.
CGAGAGTTAGGCAACTTCTGTGGGTTCACCCACACCACCACGCCGCGGCGCGGCAGCGATGCAGCTACCAGGTCACGTTCGTCGATGGTGCGCACAACAAACTCGGCGTCGCCAGCGGTGCGCGGGTTGAGGGCTTTCTCCAGGTAAAAGAACCCCGCTGCCGACGGCACATCCCCGTCCAACGTTCGGCGCCCACGCACCAGCGTGACCGGAACACTCTTGGACACATCGACGACAAAGTGTCGCGTGTCGTCCACCGGAAGCCGGTCGCGGTTTTTGGAGATCGTGCAGTTGTATAGCCCGGCTTCGTTGAACGAAATGGGAAACGCCACCGACGTGGTCGCGCTGGGCGAAAGGGTGACCACTTTTTCGGCTTTGCGAGCTTCGCCCACGCGCAACTCCAACGGCACTTCCACCGCGCGTTGAGTGGAGTGGTTGGTGAGCACGGCGCTGACACGAATAAGCTCGCCCGCGCGCAGAAGTTTACGCGGCACCATGACGCGGTCGATCGACACATTGTCGGCGTCGTCAACTTGCACGGGAACCAGGTATACGCGCACGTCGTCGCTGGAGAGACCTTCGGGCACCAGTGTCGTGTCGCGGTTATAGCGAAAGTCCGAGATCACGTAGACTTCGCCCACACCGATATCGCTACTCGTAACCAACTCGCTGGCAAAGGCCACCGCGCGGCCGATGGAAGTGGCCTCATGGCTCACCGCCGCATCGCGCAGGGCATTGCGAATAAGCGAGTGGTTGCGCGTCCCGCGTTCGAGCGACGCTTCCGGACGCGAGGCGAACGTCACCAGGTTAAGCACATCGTTCCCGTTGGCTTCGTCGACCACGTCCGCGGCCAGTCCGCGCGCCCGATCGAATAGCGTTCCCTGTTCTAGCTCGAGCCCCATACTAAACGAGTTGTCCAGCGCCACCACGACGGCTTTGGGCGCCTTCCCCGGAAGCAGCGCGGCAACACCGCGAAGTGTTGGCCGAGCAAACGCCAGCACCAGGAACAACACCGCGAGCGTGCGCAGAATCAGCACCAGGATTCGGCGCAGGTTAATCTTCCGCATGCGCCGCCGGGAAACTTCCGATAGAAACTCGAGCGAACTAAACCGAATCTTCTTGGTACGTCGCCGGTTAAGCAGGTGGATGACCACGGGAATTGCCGCCGCCACCAGGCCCGTCAAAAACAATGCGTTGAGAAAACCTAGCACTAGCCGAGCCTCAACCGTTTACCCAGAAACGCGGTCAGCGCGACGTCGAACGACGTGTCAGTGCGGATTAAGTTGTAGTCAATTTGATGGTGACGACATTCGCGGTTAAGCCGCTCGATCCACGCGGCGACATCGGCGTTGTACTGCTGGCGCAAGAACGCAGGCTCCAGGCGAAGCTTCTGCCCGGTTTCCAAGTCTTCAAACTCGACCTCGTCGCGCAGGTCTAAGTCCATCTCCAGCGGGTCGAGTACGTGGAACACAATCACTTCATGATTGCGATGGCGAAAATGCTTAAGCCCTTGAATAATGTCGTCGGCGTTGTCCATGAGGTCGGAGATCAGGATCATCAACCCGCGGCGCTGCATGCGCTCGGCAATTTTGTGCAGCGTGGGACTAACCTTAGTCTTCGCGCCGGGAGCAACACCTTCCAGGCTATGCAAAATGTGAAAGAGCTGTTTGCGCACCGACCGATGCGGAATGAGCGTGCGCACGTCGTCGTCAAACACACACAGGCCCACAGCGTCCTGTTGCTTGACCATCATGTGCGCCAGACTCGCGCTTAGCAGGCTTCCGTAGGTAAGCTTGTCGACCGAGTCCTTGTCCGACCCGCGATCGCGCCGATCCTTCTCGGTGGGAAATCCCATCGACCCACTCTTGTCCAACAGGATATTGGCGATCAGGTTGGTCTCTTCTTCGAACACCTTCACGTACGACCGGTCGGTCTTGCCGTACACTTTCCAGTCGATGTTCTTGATGGGATCGCCCTGCATGTACTGGCGGTACTCGGCAAACTCGACCGAAAACCCGTGGTAGGGACTGCGGTGCAGGCCCGCGATGTAGCCCTCCACGATCATGCGAGCCTTTAGCTCCATGTTGCCCAGTTTGGAAATGACCGCCGGGTCGAGGTACTTGCTGACCTGCTGTTTACGCTTTAGGTACGCCACTTGCGCCTTGTCCTAAAGCTTCCGCAGCAGTTTGGCGGGGTTGCCGGCGTAGATGCCCGGTTCGGTGATGTCCTTGGTAACCACCGAACCCGCGCCCACCACGACGTTGTCGCAAATGTTCACCGGGAGAATTGTCGAGTTGGTGCCGATTGAGACGTTGTTGCCGATCCTGGTCGAACGCCACAAGTCTTTACGCCCTTTGGATGGGCCGCCGAGCTCAAAGAGGTCATTAATAAACATCGCGCCGTGCGAGATAAAACAGTCGTCGCCGATATCGACCATCTCACACACAAACGCGTGAGACTGAATGCGCGTGCGCTTGCCAATGGTGACGTCCTTTTGCACTTCCACAAACGGTCCGATAAACGCTTCGTCGCCGATCTTGCAACCGTAGAGGTTGGCGGGCTCGATGACGATGACACCTTCGCCAAACTCTACGTCGACAATACCCGATTGAATTTTGCGGGGATCTGCCATGTTCTACCGAGGCCTTCCTGTTATGCCGGGACGCCGTCGAGCAACATCTTAATAATGTCGTCGGTGGTGACACCGTCGGCGTCGGCATTAAAGTTGGTGACAATACGATGCCGCAGCACTGGAGGGGCGATTGCCTTGACGTCGTCGATGCTGGGGATCGGACGGCCGTCCATGACCGCGCGCACCTTAGCGCCGATCACCAGGTTCTGGCCTGCCCGCGGTCCCGCGCCCCACGACACGTAGTCTTGCACTTGCTTGACCGAATCGTCACGCGTCGCGCGGGTTAGCGCGATAGCGTATTTAAGCACCTTGGAATCCACCGGCACGGTTCGCACAAGTTGCTGAATGCGCCGGATGTCGTCGCCGTGCAACACCACTTCGACTTTGTCGGTAGCCGGCGACGTAGTGGACTCGACGATCTTGGTTTCTTCTTCTTCGCTGGGATAACCAACTTGAATGTTCAGCATGAAGCGATCGAGCTGGGCTTCGGGCAACGGGTAGGTTCCCTCTTGCTCAATTGGGTTCTGCGTGGCCAGTACAAAAAACGGCAGATCCAAATCAAAAGTCTCGCCCGCGGCAGTGACTTGCTTTTCCTGCATCGCCTGCAGTAGTGCTGCCTGGGTTTTGGGCGGTGTCCGGTTGATCTCGTCGGCCAGAATCACGTTGGCAAAGATAGGGCCTTTAATGAATCGAAAGGTTCGCTTTCCGGTGCCGGCGTCCTCGTCGAGGATCTCGGTGCCGGTGATGTCTGAGGGCATAAGGTCGGGGGTAAACTGAATCCGCGAGAAATTCAGGTCCAGCGCCTGGGCGACTGTAGAAATGAGCAGCGTCTTGGCCAGCCCGGGAACACCAACCAGCAGACAGTGGCCGCCGGCGAACATCGCGGTCAGCAATTCGTCGACCACGTGGTCCTGCCCCACGATCACCTTGCCGACCTCCGACCGGAGCTTTCTGTAGGCTTCATTAAACTGACGAACGTCGTCCATGGTGGCGGCGTTATCGGACATACTGCGATCCTTTCCCGGAGGGGAGCTAACGATAATGGTTCAAGAGTGCCCCTAAAATACTACATTTGTCCGCAGATTGCACCCGATCGGGCCAACGATTGCTTCGGCCTCCTCTCGCCTACAACTGGCGGACCCAATCGTAAGGCGGGTGCGGCCCTCGGAAGTCGGCGACACCAACCGTCCGACCCTCCAAACAAGCCTCGCGTCGGTAGGCGCTCATAATGTTACACTTGGCGGGCAAGAGTTCGCCCGTAATACGATGATGGAATTATGGAGGTTGCAATGAAGTCGATGGTTCTGATGTTGATGTGCGCGCTCTCGATTGTAGCGTTTACCCAAACCGCAAACGCGCACTGTGAAGTGCCGTGCGGGATTTATGACGACGCGCTGCGGATTCAGCTACTGAAGGAGCACACCACGACGATCGAAAAAGCGATGGCGCAGATTCGCGACCTTTCCCAGGCAGGGCATGACAATCCGAATCAGTTGATTCGTTGGGTGTCCAACAAAGAATCGCACGCCACCGAGCTGCAACACATCGTTACGCAATACTTTATGACGCAGCGGATCAAGTTGCCCACCGACGGTGACAAAGCCGCCCAGGAAAAGTACAACCAGCAACTTGCCAGCTTGCACGCCATGCTGGTCTACGCGATGAAAGCCAAGCAAACCACCGAGCAACAGTGGATCGAAAAACTTCGCGCAGAAATTGAACGCTTCGAAGCGCTGTACGGATAGCGGCCCACTAACTGACCACAAAAAAGAAAGCTCCGGCAGCGGTCTGCTTCCGGAGCTTTTTGCTTGCGGCGTGAAAATGTTACCAAACCACGCTTGCTATTGGCACGGCCAGCCTCCAGAAAAGTGGCCCGAACGGAAACTCATGTTGATGTTGATCGACGAAGTGATCAATTCGGGGTCGTTCGGGTCGTTTCGCTGCACCAGCACACCGGAAACGCTGCCGGTTATCGCGGAAGTGGTATGTTCCAAAATCGTCATCGTCGCCGCAGCCGCGGTGTCGGCCTGGTCAATTCTCCATGTGTCAAAGCCGTCAAAGTACACGGCACTAATCCGGAAATCGCCTTCGCCGCCCGGGCCCGGCTCCAAAGGCGGGTCAGCGAACAATGACATACCCAGCAGCACATCACTGTCCGGGTCGGGGTTTTCGATGTACCACTGGATCGCCCCGAACCCGTACTGGTGGGCGATGTCAAAGCCGGTCGTGTTCCATCCGCCAACGGCAACCGTGAAGTTACAGTTGCAGGCTGATGTGCGGATATCGGCGTAGGCGAACAACTCGGGTAGTTCCTCGACCGTCGCCTTCATGCGCGTATTGTCGGTTCCCATCGGGATGCCTGTCACGACGCAGGTTTCCCCGCTGGGCACGAAGGTAGCGAAGCCCTCTTCTTTGGTCCAAATTATCGTGGGCTCGGGAAGCCCTTCCACCACAGCCGTTAGCGTAACGTCCTGGTTGTTCTCAATACACTGCGCGGCTGGCGTAATCATGATGGTCGGCCCGCCGGCCCACGACACCAACGCGGTGTCCTCGCGCGGATCAGAGTCGACCATGCCTTCGCGGAGTCCGGTATTGGACGTGCTCTTGATCTTGACGGCAAACGGCGTCTGCCACGGGTCGGATGGCGTTCCGACGGCAGCCTGGTCTCCGCCGTCAATCAGATAACCCGCGTTCCCGGGCGGCCATTCCACCGACCAGTCAACACTCGCGTCCTGCGCGCCGAGAGAGTTCACAAAGAACGTGATACTTTCTTCTACGTCGGCGGTCGCCTGAAACGGATCCAATCGCACTTCCAGCTGCTCGGTTTCGATTTGGACCGTCTCTGCGGTGCTGTTACCCGGCCCAAACACCTCCATGGTTTCAACCCGCAGCAATGCGGTGCCAACTTCTGTGGGTTCGTAGTTCGTCGACGGGTTTGGCTCGACGTCCAAACCACCATCGGGGTTGACACCCTGCGCAAACTCGTCGCACTTGATCGCGTGCCACGTTTGCGGACAGTACTCCAGGTCGATTTCGTCCTGAATGTCGCCCTGGATTCCTTTCTTAACGTCCTTGGTCAGACGGTTTTTAACCATCTTATTGTACTTGTCCTGCACGCCGGTGAACGCAGGCTTGGGCTTGGGCGTGTAGTCGATGGCGTCGTTGGCGTCGATTCCCTTTCCCGCCTTGTAAGCTTTTTGCAATGCCGTAAACAACGCCTTCTCGAAGTTCCATCCGGTGCTACCCGCGCTAACTTTAAAGTCACTCCACTGACCAGGTTGGTCAAAGTCTTCCGGAAACACGGCCGGATCGACTGTCACTTGGGTTTCATCCGATATGAATTCGGACGGGTAGAGCTGTTTGTGCGAGTCTTCAATTGTGGAGATGGCCCAGTACACGGTGGCAATACCGCCGGCAATCTTACCGGCCGGCGTCTTACCGATCGCGGACAGAATCGTATTCTGGATGCTGTCGAGGTACTTCTCCGCTGCGCTTGCGGCCTCCAACTCTAGCTGCGTTTGATAGCGCATCACTTCGGCCAACTTATAACAGTCGTCGGCGTCGATGCTAAAACGGGGAGCTTCGATGCACATTCGCGTCGCCGCGCGCGCGAACAAAGCGCCGGTGGTATCGGCCACATCGGGCGTGGTCAGCGTATCGAACGTTGCCGCTCTCTCGTTCGCATAGTCGGATAATTCCGACAGCGCAATCAACGAGTCAAACACATCCCGGTCGAGCGGCTCTTCGCCGTCGTCGTACTCGGGAATATCGCCGCTGGCCAACGCAGCCAGTGAGTTTTCGTTGTCGGGATGATCGAGCAGGTTATGAACAAACAGCACCTGCACGTCGCGGGCATCCAGGTCTTCGGGGTCGGTGTCGCGAAGCTCCTGCCGCGTCTTACCATTCGCCGTCAGCCAGGCGTCCAGCATGGCTTGCACTTCTCCAACCAGGTTGGCAAACGCACCGGGCGCGGGTGGTAGCGCGCCAATGTCCAACTGCACAACGTTCGACGTTACGTTGGATCCGTTGGTAACCGAGACGTTAACGATGCCACCCTGCATGGGCGTTTCGGGATGGATGGGAACAACCAGCTCGTAATCGTCGTCGACTTTTTCGATAACGCCAAAGCCGTGTTCGGTCCGCGCGTTCCGCGGACTCACCGGCGTGACCACCGCGTAAACATCGTCGATGTTGTCAGGAATTCCCGTGACCAATACCCGCGAAGCGGCCGCGCCCGAAGAAGCAGACAACCCGATAGTTAGCTCTATCGGAGGCTCGATGGGCGGAATGTGGGGCGTTTCTTCGCTGGTACACGTGGTAAAAAGGGCAACGGCGAGAACGGCCACGAAGAATTGAAAGGGTCTTTGAAACGATTGGGCACGGCTGAGCATATGTGACCTTGCGAAAAAGTGAGGACCGAGCGCATGTACCCGAATATGGTAGCATAGAAGCGAGAGGGCCAGCAAATACAGTTATGTCAACAAGTTGCACTGATCTTCGGGAGTCGCAGGAGGCAACGCCCGTGGAACAATCCGCGGAGGCATTCGTAACTATATATATGAGAAAGATTCTAATCAGATTTGTCGGGGGCGCGCTGGGCTTGTGGTTCGCGGCCGAAGTGCTGGCTGGCGTTTACATTGACGACACGGCGACCTTGGTTGTTGCCGCTTTACTCCTGGGCGCGGTCAACGCGATCCTGCGTCCGCTACTCATTATCCTTACCCTTCCGATCACGCTGGTCACGCTGGGCATTTTCCTGCTGGTGATTAACGGCGCGATGGTGGGCCTGGTCGCGGCGATGTTGGATGGGTTCTGGGTGGATGGTTTGGGTTGGGCAATCCTGGCATCGATCATCGTCACGGTTGTCGGCTGGCTAACGTCCGCGTTCGCTGGATCGGACAAACCCAAAGTGATCTACAAGAAAATCGACTAGCTGCCCAAGTAAATCTACAGCGGCTTCTGTCCCACCGCGCGGCGCACGCCGTCCATGACTTCCGATGCAATTACGCGAGCCTTCTCTGCGCCCTCGGCAAGAAGCCGGTCGATCTTTGCGCGGTCGGCGATAAGTTCGTTGTAGCGCTCGCGCGGTTCGGCCAGCGTTTCGTCGAGCAGTTCAAACAATGCCTGCTTGGCGTCACCCCAGCCAATGCCAGCGCGGAACCGATCGGCAAGCGTCTGCTTTTGTTCGGGCGTCGCGAAATGCGCATAGAGGTCGAAAATGATCGAATCGTCTGGATCCTTAGGCTCTTCTGGTGGCGTCGAATCGGTGACGATCTTCATGATGGTCTTACGCAACTTCTTGGGCGGATCGAACAGCGGAATAATGTTGCCGTAGCTTTTGCTCATCTTGCGACCGTCCAGACCCGGCACCGTACCGGTATCCTCTTGAATCAAATGCTCGGGCAGCGAGAACTTAAACACCTTGCCGAAGTAGTGGTTAAACTTTTGTGCGCAATCGCGCGCGATCTCCACATGCTGCACCTGGTCCTGACCCACCGGCACCAGGTCCGACTGGAACAATAAAATGTCGGCTGCCATTAACACCGGATAACCGAACAGTCCCATGTTGATGCCCTTGTCGGGATCTTTGGAACCAGCTTCTTCATTGGCCTGCACCGCCGCTTTGTACGCGTGCGCACGGTTCATGTGCCCTTTAGACGTCATGCACGCCAGCACCCAGGAAAGCTCAAACACTTCCGGCAGGTCTGATTGCCGGTAGAACAATACCTTGTCGGGGTCAAGACCGCATGCCAGCCAGGCGGCGGCAACTTCGTGAGTGTAGTCAGCAAACTGCTCGCGGTCGCGAATGGTGGTTAGCGCGTGGTAGTCGGCGATAAAGTACCTGGCTTCGTAGCCTGGCTTGGAGGCGTGCTCCAGCGCTGGGCGAATTGCGCCGATGTAGTTGCCGAGATGTGGGATACCAGTAGGTTTAATACCGGTGAGAATCTTTTTTGCCATGTGCTTTGCCGAATAACGCCTAAGGTACTAACGCATCAAATCGGCGAGCATCATAACACATCGGCCGAAGCCGACCAAACCCCCACCCCAACGTGCGTTTCCAGAATCGCAATCAGGTCTTCGCGTTGAAAAGGCTTGGATACGTAGTCGTCCATGCCCGCGGCAAAATATTCATCGGAATCGCCGGCCAGCGCGTTTGCGGTCATGGCCACAATCGGAACGGTCGGGTCCAGCACACCGGTTTCGGAGTTGCGGATCAGACGCGTAGCGGTGACGCCATCCATCACCGGCATTTGCACATCCATAAACACCAGGTCAAACTTGGCTTCGCGAAGCATATGCACCGCCAACCTTCCGTTTTCGACAACTTCAACCGTCCACCCCAAATTCTCCAACGTACCCCGCGCGACCAGACTGTTGACGCGGTTATCTTCGGCCACCAGCAAGCGGCCAACCGGTTCCCGTCGCACACGACGAGGATTAGGGGCGGACGCGGGGGTAGACTCCTCTGGCTGCACCAGCGCTTCCGCGGCCACTCGCGGCAACGGCACCACAACTGCAAACGTAGAACCCTTACCTGCCTGACTGGTTACACTGATCTTGCCGTCCATAAGTTCGGCGAGTTCTTGCGAAATCGACAAACCTAACCCGGTACCGCCAAACTGACGCGTCGTGCTCGAGTCTGCCTGATCAAAAGCGCCGAAGATGGCCTCAAGGCGATCCGCTGGTATTCCAATACCAGTGTCGGTCACCGCAAACTGGATATCGGCGATCGAGTTACGACTGGAGATTAGCGCAACCGTAAGCGTGACCGAGCCGTCTTTCGTGAACTTGATCGCGTTGGCGCACAAGTTGTTTAGAACTTGCAAGAGGCGCATCGAATCGCCAACCACGTGCCGAGGAACGTCGGCGGCTACATGGGCGCGAAACTCCAGACCTTTGGCCAAAGAGCTGATGCGTTGTACCGACTCCAAGTCTCGAAGCAGGTGGTGAAGATCGAATGACGTTCGCTCAATTGTCATCTTGCCGGCTTCGATTTTCGACAAGTCCAGTACGTCGTTGACAATCGCTAGTAGCGAATCGGCACTCCGCCGAATGAGTTCCGTATAGGTGCGTTGCTGCGGAGACAGGTCGGTGTCCGCAAGCAGACTGTTTACCCCAAGAATTCCGTTCATGGGTGTACGAATTTCGTGCGAGACGTTGGCAAGAAACCGTGTCTTTGTTCGATTGGCCGTTTCGGCCTCGCGCCTGGCTCGGTGGAGGCTGGCAAGGGTGCGGCTAAGTGCGTTGTCGAAGAGATATGTAAGCCAAACGACTAATGTGATGCCGCCTAATCCGGAAGCCAGCCTTCGCACCAGTAATCTTTCGGGGCTTAGCTTTGAGGGTGGCAGTACGCCGGTATACTCCAGCGCAAACAACAGAGCGAGCATTGCTCCGGAAACGGCCGCCCACCGGATCGCCGCCGCCTGGTTGATCAACAAAAGCGCGATGACGGGAACCGACAGTATAAAAGGCAAGCTTGGCGATGACACCCCCCCGTCGATTGCCATCATGGTGCCAGCCCCGGCCAACATTGCTCCAACTGCGATGTACGCAGAGGGAGTAATTTTCCTGGTGATACACAGAACAGCAACGATCGCGATGGAAGAGGCGAAGCACATCGATAGCGCGACAGCGCCCCAGTAGTTTCCTAACCAAAGGTTCAACGGGGCGTAGAACACCGATACTGCAGCACCGGCAAGCGTGAACCGTGCGAGCAGTTTCGCGCGACGATCGGTGCCGGGATCGCCGAATTTTGGAAGAAACCTGTCAATTGGATTGCGCACGCCTTACCTCGTTGGGCCCAGTAACTCAACGGGGGTATCGGCATTTAGGTGCTTCGGCTTTAGCAAAAGCACGCAGGCGCATACTACTGTTCGGGCAGCGACTCCAGCGCTTCGCGGGCCTGCTGGTGTTCGGGGTCCATCGCTACGGCTTTGGCTAGCGCGGCGCGCGCGTCGGCGATTCGGTTCTGTTTTTGGTATAGCAAGCCGAGTCGCCAGTACGCATTCGCGTGCGAAGGCGCCGTTCCATCGACCGGTTTTGCCAGGTAGGTCTGCAAGCTGGTCACACCGCGCTCGTACTCGCGATCGGCAAACAGGCAGGTGCGGGCGATCTGGTACATTGAGCGAACATGATCCGCATCAGCGGCGAGTGCCTTGTCGAACGACGCGAACGCTTCGTCCCACTGTTCGGCGCCCTGGTGCAGCATCGCCAGGGAATACCACAGGTCCGCATTGTCCGGTTCTTTGTCGATCAGCGTCTGATACTCTGCCCGCGCTCCATCGATGTCGCCTTCTTTAATTAGAATCTGCGCCATAAACCCGCGGCCGCGTTTTTCGTCTTCGGCCATTATAAGCGCAGCCTGCTGCTTGGCCTTGTCGACACTCCCGCCCGCGATGGGCGGCGCGTTAAGGTAGAACATACCCAGTAGCGTTCGCGCGTCCAGATGCGCCGGATCGATCTCCACCGCGCGTTGTGCGGAACTCACCATGCTGCTCGCGAGCGCACCCATCTTTTGAAAATCTTGTGTCTGGTTGAGTTGCGCCGCATAGGTACGACCCGACCAGTAGTGTGCGTCGGCGTGGTTAGCGCTTAGTTCGGTGGCTTTGGTGAAGTGTTGCAGCGCGTCGTCAAAGCGCTGCTGGTCGAAAGCAACGCGACCCAGATAGTACGCCACCTGCGGATCTTCGGGACGTTGCCTGGCGAGTTCGGTGAGTTGCATGGTGGCGCCGTCCAGATCACCATCGTTGTAGAGTCCAATGGCCGCGACTTTCGGGTCCAACCCTTTGGAACCACCGCAACCCGCTAGTACCATAACCGTCAGCGCCAGTGCCACTATGCGTCTCATACGTTTCCTCGCTTGTTTTGATTGACCGCCCAGACTCCCGAGACAATTAAAACCGTTCCCGCGACCAGTTTCCAATCCAAAGCTTCGCCAAGCAGTGCCACACCCAGCCCAACACTAACGACGGGAATGGTGTAGGTAACCATCGCCACACGAGTTGGACCAATTTCGTGAAGGAGTTGATAGAACAGCAGGTAACTGACACCCGCTCCGAGAACTCCCAACCAGGCAATCGCCGCCCAAGTGAGCGGCGCAGCGGGCAAGCGAAACGGCGACTCGATGGCTGGGGTTACCATCCACATAATAATGTCGGCGGCGATCATGGTCAGCAGCGCCTGATTAATCGGAGACCACCCGCGAAACTTCGCGCGGCCATATACGTTGGCGACAGCGTACAGAAACGCCGAAAGCAACATAGCCAGGTACGCAACCGTGGTACCTTCCCACCATCCGCCGTCCGTGACCAACGAACTATCGCTTTTACGGAACATCAACAACGCTACACCCGCGAAACCAACCGCCAACCCCAGCACCCTGGTTCTAGTGAGTCGATCGTCGTGCAAGAACACGTGAGCAAGAATAAGCGTGAACATCGGAACGGTTGCATTGAGAACTCCCGCGATGGCCGAGTCGATTCGCGCCTCGGCCCAGGTAATCAAAATCCAGGGAATAGCCGCGCTCACCAGTCCCTGAATAACCACCGCCGTCCACATCCCGGGTTGCGGCGTGAGCCTCGGTCGCTTTACCAGCCAGATTACACCCACTGCCAGAATCGCCATTGCCAGCCGCAAGGTGACAATAGTCAACGGCCCGGACTCCCGAATCGCGATCTTGATCCACAGGAACGACGCTCCCCACATGATCGTGAGGGCTAGAAATGACATCCATTGCCGCGCGGTCAAAAGCTATAACTCGTTTCTTGACAGTAGATTTAGCCTAGTCTAAATTTAAATGGGTTCGATTTCGCACGCGCCGCTGGCGCGCACAGCATGTTAAGCTAGCTATTAAGGTATCAATATGACTCGCCAACTCCCTCTTCGTCGATTCGCATTTTGTTTTACCGCAATTTTGCTGATCGCTTTCAATACCGGCGGCTGCACTTCGCAAGAATCCCAGCGTGACGGCGACGTTTACCGCGTCGTTACCACCTGCGGAATGGTCACCGACATCGTACGCGAAGTCGCGGGTAACCGCGCAAGTGTCGTTGGCTTGATGGGCGAAGGCGTCGATCCGCACCTGTACAAGCCCACTCGAAACGACGTAACTCAGGTATTGGGAGCCGACGTGGTGTTCTACTCCGGCCTAATGCTGGAAGGACGCATGGTCGATACGTTCACCCGAGCTGCTCGCGACGGCAAGCTAGTGTACGCGGTGACCGAACAGATCGACGAGTCGTTCCTTCTGGAGCCACAAGGTTTTGCCGGACACTGGGATCCGCACGTGTGGATGGATGTGTCGGCCTGGTCGCGCGCCGTGGACGTAGTTGTCGAAGCGCTCTCGCGCTACGACGAAAAACACGCCTCCGAGTACCGCGAACGGGGAGACGCTTATCAGCGACGCCTGACCGAACTACACGGTTACATTAGCAAAGTCATCGCGTCGGTGCCGCAGCGTCAGCGAGTACTGGTCACTGCGCACGACGCATTTAACTACTTCGGTCGCGCGTATGGGATTGAAGTCAAAGGGATACAAGGTATCTCTACCGAATCCGAAGCTGGACTTGACGACATAAATCAATTGATCGACGAGATTACACAGCGCAACATTAGGGCTGTCTTTGTAGAGACCAGTGTGTCTGACAAAAATGTTCGCGCACTTATCGAAGGCGCGGCGGCAAAAGGACACGACGTGATCATCGGCGGCAAACTGTTTTCGGATGCCATGGGCGCCGCCGGAACTTACCGCGGCACCTACGTAGGCATGTTAGACCACAACGCCACCACTATTGCGCGCGCACTGGGCGGCGAAGCTCCAGCTGGTGGCTTTCAAGGGAAACTCAACGTTGACTAAAGACCCGCAACACAAGCCCACTGTCGCACACCGGGTTTCTCAGGGGGAGGATCACTCTCCGGTTGCGCCGCTTTCCATTCATGATATGACGGTAGCGTACTACCGCAAGCCGGTGCTATGGGACGTTGACCTGGACATTCCCGAGGCACGGCTAATCGGAATTATCGGGCCCAACGGCGCGGGCAAGACCACGCTAATCAAAGCCGCGCTCGACCTGGTACCGCGCGTGTCGGGTATTGTAACCATCTACGGAAAGTCTTATCGCAAACAGCGCCACCTGGTCGGGTACGTTCCTCAGCGCGAGTCTGTGGATTGGGACTTTCCGGTGAGTGCGCTTGATGTGGTGGCGATGGGTTTGTACGGCCAGATCGGATGGTTTCGTCCGGTGAATCGCGCGCATCGCAAGCGTGCGTTGGAAGCGCTCGACCGCGTTGGACTGGCCGACCTTGCACACCGACAAATTAGCAATCTGTCCGGCGGTCAGCAACAGCGCGTTTTTTTGGCGCGCGCCCTGGCGCAGGACGCCAAACTGTACTTTATGGACGAACCTTTCGCCAGTGTCGACGCATCCACCGAAGAGGCGATCGTCGAAGTACTGCGCGAATTGCGCTCGCAGGGAAAAACCGTCCTGGTGGTTCACCACGACCTGCATACCGTCGAGCAGTACTTTGACAACTTGATTCTGCTAAACATGCGCGTGGTTGCGCATGGCCCCACCGAAGAAGTGTTCACCCAAGATAACCTGGTCAAAACTTACGGCGGGCGGTTGACGCTGCTAAGCGAAGCGGCGGAAGCGTTCGCACGCAGTCCCAAGAAGCGGTAGCCATGGAGTTGTGGCTGGAAAAATTTACCCGCGTCATCTTGTTGACCGACTACAACACCCGCATTGTGGTTGCGGGCGTCACGCTATTGGGGCTAGCCGGCGGAGTGATCGGCACATTTCTGCTGCTGCGCAAGCGGTCGCTTACCGCCGATGCCCTATCGCACGCCACCCTTCCCGGAATCGCCGTTGGGTTTATGCTGGCGGTCGCGTTTGGCGGCGACGGTAAGAACATTTTTATTTTGCTGGCGGGCGCATTCGTTTTTGGATTGCTGGGCATGGCAATGATTCTGGCCATCCGCCACACCACGCGAATCAAAGACGACGCCGCACTGGGAATTGTACTAAGCGTGTTCTTTGGCCTCGGAGCATCGCTAATTAAGCTGGCCGAGGATCTGCCGGGTGGCAGTGCGGCTGGCCTCGATCGATTCATCCTGGGTCGCGCGGCTTCGATGTTGACCGCCGATGCTACCGTCATTTTCTGGGCCGCGGTCATCATCGTGGTTCTCACCGTGTTCCTGTTTAAAGAGTTCCGGCTGCTGTGCTTCGACGAATCATTTGCCGCTGCCCAAGGTTGGCCGGTCGTGTTGCTTGATGCGTCGCTAATGGGCCTTGTTGTTGGCGTAACCGTTATTGGCCTGCAGTCGGTGGGCCTGGTTTTGGTGGTGTCACTACTAATCATTCCCGCGGCCGCCGCGCGCTTTTGGACCGAACAGTTGCGCACGATGACACTCGCCGCAGGCGCTATCGGCATGGCGAGCGGTTATCTGGGAGCAATCGCCAGCGCTATGTACACCCGGCTTCCCACCGGGCCAATCATTGTTCTGGTTTGTGGCGGCGTTTTTGTAATCAGTCTGGTGTTTGGAGCTCAACGCGGACTAGTGGTTCGTTGGGTGCGCAACGCTTCGCTGAACCGTCGCGTCGGTATGCAGAACCTGATGCGCGCCGCCTACGAGTTGTTGGAACACCCGGCCTCCGACTCCAACGACCGAACATTTACTCTTGCCGAACTCTCCGCGCATCGCGCTTGGAGAACCGGCGAACTTAAAGGCCTGTTGCGACGAGCGAGACGCGAACACTTTATGACTCCGGGCACAGACGGATCCTACCGCCTCACCCGTGACGGTGAGGCCACCGCGCGCCGGGTGGTTCGTAACCATCGCTTGTGGGAAGTCTATCTAATCACCCACGCCGACATCGCACCTAGCCACGTCGATCGCGACGCCGACCATATCGAACACGTACTAAGCCCGGACTTGATTGACCGGTTAGAAAAACTTCTCGCGGAAAAGTTTCCGCATCTGGTGGTCCCGGACAGCCCGCACCAACTGGACCAGGGACAAACAACATGACGTGGTATCCCCTAGACACGTGGACCATCGTGATTGGCGTCCTATGCGCCGGCGCCTGCGCGATTCCCGGCGCCATACTGGTGTTGCGTCGCATGAGCATGATGGGCGATGCCATCAGCCATACAGTGCTGCCGGGACTTGCGATTGCGTTTTTGATTACCCAGAGCCGCGAACCGCTGCCGATGTTTATCGGTGCCGCCGTCATCGGTGTTCTAACGGCTTTCTTGGTGGAGTGGGTAAAGAAGCTTGGTAAAACCGACAGCGGCACCGCGATGGGTGTTGTATTCACCATTCTGTTCGCACTGGGCCTGGTACTGATCCGGCGCGCATTAGATGCAGTGGACCTCGACCCCGGTTGTGTTTTGTATGGCGACATTATTACCGCGGCCACCGACGAAGTAACCGTGTTTGGCTGGAAGGTTCCGCGGGCAGTGCTAATTAACGGCGGAATGTTTGCAGCCAACCTGATTGTCCTGCTGTTGTTCTTTAAAGAGTTCAAAATAAGCGCGTTTGACCCTGCTCTGGCGACAACCGTTGGTGTCAACGCACGCCTGATGCACTATCTGCTAATGACAATGACCGCCGCGACCACAGTATCGGCGTTTGAAACCGTGGGGAGTATTCTGGTAATCGCGATGTTGGTGGTGCCCGCCGCCACCGCCTACCTGTTGACCGACAAGTTCGGGGTGATGATTGCGCTAAGTGTCGTCGTCGGTGCGATCGCTGCGGCGATGGGACACATTGGCGCCATCACCATTCCGTCGGCGTTGGGCATGGGTGACACGATTACGTCGGGAATGATTGCGTTCACCGCGGGGATACTATTTGTGCTGGCCTGGATCTTTGCGCCACGCCACGGATTGCTTTCGGCGGTACTCAACCGTACCCGAGTGACGTTGCGGGTGATTCGCGAAGACGTGCTTGGGCTTCTGTACCGACTCGAAGAACTTGACGCTAGCCATACGGTTTCATTGCCAGCGGCCGCAATGGACGCGGGTCTGCAAGTCAACCCGATTGCCCGATGGCTCGCGGTACGGCAACTGCGTCAGAACGGCAAAGTTACTGGCAATCAGGGGCGCCTGATCTTAACCGACGACGGTCGGACCGAAGCTCGCATGCTCATTCGAACCCATCGCCTGTGGGAGTCCTTTCTGCATCAGTATTTGAACCTGCCGGCTGACCACGTTCACCCAACCGCTCATATGCTGGAGCACGTCACCGACGACGCTATGCGTCGCGACCTGGCCGAGTCGGTTGCCGAGGCGCGTGATCCGCACGGTAAAACCATCCCGACCGAAGACGAGTAGCAACCCCCGATTGTGGGTTGCGGACCAGCCGATGGGCGTGAATAATCGGCAGTAGAATTGGTACAGACATAAAACGGAGGACACATGCCAAGCCACGAAATCGACTACGAAATATTCGGCGACGACATGCAGATCGTCGAAATCGAGCTAGACCCCGGCGAGACCGTTATCGCCGAAGCGGGTGCAATGAACTACATGGAACCCGGGATTTCGTTCGAAGCCAAAATGGGCGACGGCTCTACGGCCGACCAGGGACTCATGGGCAAGCTGCTAAACGTGGGCAAGCGAGTGCTAACCGGTGAGTCGCTGTTCATGACGCACTTCACACATACCGGCCAGGGAAAATCGCGCGTTGCATTTGCCGCTCCCTACCCCGGCAAGATCATTCCCATCAACCTTTCAGAAATCCCGGGCAGCTTGCTTTGCCAGAAGGATGCTTTCCTGTGCGCGGCGTTCGGCACCAAGTTGGGTATCGCATTTCAACGCAAGCTGGGGACCGGCTTCTTTGGCGGTGAAGGTTTCATCCTGCAGCGCCTGGACGGCGACGGCATGGCGTTTGTCCACGCAGGAGGCACTGTAGTGACGCGCGAGCTCAAGGGCGAGACCCTACGCGTTGACACCGGGTGCCTGGTGGCGTTTGACGAGTCGGTGGAGTACAACATCGAGCGCGCTGGTGGACTTAAGTCGATGTTCTTTGGTGGCGAAGGTTTGTTTCTGGCGACGCTTCGTGGCCACGGCAAAGTGATGTTGCAAAGCTTGCCTTTCGCTCGACTCGCTGACCGCATTCTGGCACAAGCACCTTCGGGTGGCGGCCGCCGTCAGGGCGAAGGATCGATTCTTGGCGGACTCGGCGACCTGTTAGACGGCGACGGTTAGTGAAACACGCCGAACAGGGCGTCGGCAGATTCAAGTGCTTCGGCAAACACATTATTCCATTCGTCGTGTGACTTGCCCAAGAGCGCTACCGTTTTTTCGGTAAGCGCATGGCGGTCGTCTGCGCCTTCGAGAACACTCACCAAGTGTGCAACCAAATGCGGACTGTCGATGTCGACCGGCAGGTGATGATCGCGAATCGTCGTTACCAACGTCTCGGGTAATCCCCACGCCTGTGCTACCATCCCGCCAACTTCTGCGTGGTCTATGCCAAACGCTTCGCGCTCCATGGCAATCAAGTCGTCGTCGCGGTTTTCCAGATAACGATGATACAAGTCAACAAACTCGCTACCCTTGACTTCGGCCAATACCGGCAACCCGACGTCCTGCAACAGCCCACTTGTAAAAGCGTCGCCGCCGCCGCGCAAGCGCGCACCGGAGGCAAGCGCCCGCGCCACCGCGCCGCGCTCACAAGCTACTCGCCAGAAGCGGGAGATGTCGAAGCCCGCCGACTCACCCGTGGGTACGGTGCTGGCCACTGCAAGTGCGGTAACCAGCGCTTCTATCTGCGCGTTACCTAAAAGCGCGACCGCGTGCTGCACGTTGGTAACTTCGGTGGACAACCCATAGGCGGCGGAGTTAACCACTCGCAATACCTGAATGTGCATGTTGGGATCGAGTTCGATTTCGGCGGCAATGGTATCGCCCGAAGCACTGGCATCGCGCAGTAGCGACAGAACGTTCATGGCCGCGTCGGGAAATGACGGTAGTTCGTAGTCCGCAACGGCTTGCACAAGCGCGTCCTGGGGCTTGCTGGATGATCGAAAAAGTTTCAGTCCCACTTGACTCCCCTTCACTATTCGCCGCGGCGCGCCATCTTGTTGCTAAGAATCGACAACAACCCGCCCAACATGACGTAGCCAAAGATAACTTGTATGGTGGCCACAACTTGCGCCGCCTTCGATAGCGGAAGAATGTCGCCATAACCAAGCGTTGTGACCGTCACCACGCTGTAGTAGAGCGCCGTCACCCACGACTGCCCCGGCCCCCATGACATTTCCAATTGCATGTACGCGGCCGCGAAACCAACCACGAGCGCTGCGATCCACGCACACCACAAACTCGCGCTACGGCCGCAGTCACTGGTGGCCTTCCAGAACCAATAAACATAGCCCGACCACCGACTGCGCTCCCGAAACTCCTGCAGATAGTTCTGGTCGATAATAAAGCGCCGCAAGCTGTATGCGCCCGCAAAGTTTATGTCACCGACGTCGACCCCAATCCATCCAGCCTTTTCGAATCCTCGCACCCCGCGAAGTTTGGCCTGCCGTAAGTCGACGTGCAGAAAGTTAGCGCCCGCGACTGTGCTGTCGGTTAGGTCAACGCCGCTAAGATCAGCGTTGGCGGCGTCCACGTTGGTAAGGTCCGATTCGCGCAAACGTACGTTCTTAAGCGACGCCGCACGCAAGTCCGCGCCCTTCAGGTTTGACTTACTGATCGCGGCCTCGTCAAGCGCCGCGCGAAACAGGCTCGCACCCTTCAGGTCGGCCGATCCCAACCCGGCGTTCGCCAACCGCGCACTTTCCATAACTGCACCGCGCAGATTGGCACCCGTCAGTTCCGCTCCCGTCAGGTCGGCGCCCGCAAGGTTGGCGTTTTCGAGCGACGCTTTGAATAATCGCGTACCCGCCATGTTGGCTCGGCTAAGATCCGCATCATCAAAGTTGGCCGCGCTGAGGTCCAACTGCGACAAATCGCACCCCGCCAGATTCGCTCCACGGAGGTCAGCCGACCGACCGCTGGCCTTTCCGTCGCGAATTCGCGCGATCAGCGTCGCGGCGTCTTCTTTGCGGGTACCGCCGCGTGTGATTGTTTCGGTTTCGATGGTCGTGGTCATGAATTGCTCCCCGCAACGCGGGCTCACCGAGTTATCGACCACGCGCGGTAATGGCTAAAGGGATTTATCGCGCAAAAGTGCCCCCGGCTGGCGTGCGATGCGCTATCCTTGCCGCATGGAAAAATTCGCCGTTCATCATCTCTTGTGGGTGGGAGCCGGTGGTTTCGTCGGCTCCGTGCTACGCTACGCTGTTTCGCTGGCCACCCAACGCACAAGCATCGTTTGGGGCTTTCCAATCGGTACCCTTGCAGTGAACCTGATTGGCTGCTTTGCCGTCGGCGCCTTTGGAGCGTGGGCGGTGGGCAAAACATCGACGACGACGCCTTGGGTACTGTTCCTTTTAGTCGGCTTGCTCGGCGGTTTCACAACGTTTTCCGCATTCGGCAACGAAACCGCCGCAATGCTGCGCGACGGCCACAGCGCGCGCGCCGGTATTAATGTGCTGTTACAGGTTATCGTTGGTGTCGGAGCCGTGTTCGCTGGCATTGCGGTGGTGCGATCGGTCTGATGTGCGCGCGACCCGCATATGATGTCGTGATTGTCGGCGGCGGCCCCGCAGGTGCAACGACCGCGCTGTACGCGGCTCGCGCGGGGCTTAAGGTGTTACTGCTGGACAAACGCCGGTTTCCCCGCGACAAGATTTGCGGCGACGCGATCGCTCGCAAGGCCGTGGGCTACTTGCGCGACTTGGGATTGATCGATGCTTTCGAGTTGGTCCCGCACGAACCCATCGGTGCAGCCGTCCTGGGGTCGCCCGATGGCACCAACTTGTTTGTTGACCTTAACCCCGAGCGCACGCCCGACCAACCACACATGGTGTGTCGTCGCGAGATCTTTGACAACGTGCTTTGGGACGCGGCGGCAAGAACTTGTGAGACCTGGCAAGAAGCTAATGTCACTGATCTGATACGTAGTGGCGATACGGTCGTAGGGGTTCGCGTACTCCACAATGCCAGGACGCGCGATGTTTTCGCGCGCGCGGTTGTCGGCGCCGATGGTTTTAACTCCATAGTCTCCCGCAAGCTGGATAGCTATCGCCATTCGTCCAAGTGGTGGGTGGCAACGCGTGCATACTACAGAAACCTCGACGTCGCCCCCCAGACGGTGGAGGTTCACTACGTAAAAGATTCACTTCCCGGGTTTCTCTGGATCTTCCCTACCGGCGACGGTATCGCCAACGTTGGGCTCGGGATGGTGCATGGTCGCATGAAAGCCCAAGGCGAGCGACTTCGGTTTGTGCATGAGCGCGTAGTGGCCTCGCCCCGCTTTCGTGACCGCTTCGAGCGCGCCGATCAGGTCGGCGACATCCACGGCTGGAACTTGCCTACGCCCGACTTCTCGCGAACCATCGCGGGACGCGGGTTCTTAATGGTGGGTGACGCGGCTGGTCTGGTAGATCCGTTTTCTGGCGAAGGTATCGGCAACGCAATGTGCGCGGCGCACGTCGCGGCTCAAGTGATTGCCGAAAAAGCCGCAGCCACAGCGGCGAGCACCGCGAATGTGTTGGACTTAAGCGACTACCCACGACGAATGTGGGCGGCCGTAGATCGCGACGAACTTAAGTTACATTATCGTCTTCGCACGATGGCGCAATGGGGGCCGGCAATCAACTTCCTCATTGGTCGCGGCGCAGCTCACCCGGAAGTATTGCGTTGGTTTCAAAGCATGACCACCGAAGACGGTGTCTCACAGCGTCGACGCCTGGTTTCTCCGCTAACGTTCTTGCGACTGCTGGGCAAACCTCGCTAGCCCGAGAGATTGCTCGCCTCTTTGGCGATGAGTTCGTCAAGGCGTTGCGGCAGCCTGATGGTAAAGGTGGTTCCCTTTCCCCGTTCGCTATCGACGGTTATTTCGCCGTAGTGAGTTCTAACGATGTTGTAGCTGGTGTACAGGCCGGTGCGCATGCGCACGGTTGACCCACTGTCAGTAAACCCGGGTTCGAACAAACGATCGAGCTTTTCTGCGGCGATTCCCCTTCCCGTGTCGGCAATTTCGACAAAAACGTTCTCCGTATTGGCGCGAGTCGTAATGTGAATCTCGCCTTTCTCCGGAGTTGCTTGCGCCGCATTAAGCAGGATGTTCATGAACACCTGGTTAAGGTCGCTGGGATAACAGTAGATCTCGGGAACCTTGGCGTAGTTCTCGCAAACTCGAACCTCGGGGGCGATTTCGTTGGAGATTAACACCAGCGTACTGGAAATCATCTCTTCGATGTCGGCGAGTTGAAACGCGGCTTCATCCAGCCGCACGAAACGGCGCAGGCTTTCGACAATTTTTTGCACCCGCTCGGCGCCATCGCGCATAGTGGTCGAGTTCACACGAATCACGTCGAGCAGACGGTCAACATCACGGTCTTCAGGAGATTTTCCGACCGCGCCTTTTAGCCGATCAGCGGCGCGGCCGTTGCCGTCAGCCGAGCTTAGGATGGCGCCCAGCGGTGTGTTCATTTCGTGCGCGACCCCGGCAACCAGGTTTCCGAGCGCCGCCATCTTTCCCGCCTGCAGCAGCTGCGCCTGCGTGGAGCTGAGCTTCTTCAGCGTTTGCGACAACTCGTCGTTGGCCTGCTTCAGCTCGACATTGCGCAATCGCACGATCTCTTTTTCTTTCTCCGCGTTTTCCAGCTCAAACAGGGTTCGCATTGACTTAAGACGCTGATCACTATTCTGGTTAAACACTTCTTCGGTAAGCCGATGGAAGTTTTCGTAATGTGTGATCGCAACGTCGAACTGCGCGCGGTCGCGATAGAGCTGAGACAACAGTTCGTGCGCGCGGCACATTTTGGGTTTCGCGTTGATCTGTTCGGAAACGTACAGCGCGCGATTGAGATACGACTCGCACTTGTCGTAGTTGCGAAGCGCCAGGTGCACGACACCCAAATCTAGCAAACAGGTGGAAATACCAATCGTGTAGTCGAGCATTTCGCGCAGCGCAAGCGATTGCTCGTGCGCGGTCTGTGCTTCTTCCCAGCGGTCTTGCGCCTGCAAAATCAGGCCGATGTCGTTGAGCGTCTTGGCTTCGCCGTAGGGGTTTTCGTTAAGTTGATGTATTCGCAAGCTGCGGTCTTGATAGCCCTGCGCTTCTTCAACCTTTCCCATCTTAAACAGCGCGTTACCGATGCCGTTGAGTGCACGGCCACCGCCAGAATCATCACCCAGTGTCTCGAACAACTCGTAAGCTTTGCGCTGATACTCCAGCGAGAGCTCGTAGTCGTTGAAGTCAAAGTAGAACCCGCCCAGCGTTGCCGAAACCCACGCCAGACTCTGGTCGTTGTTGGTTTCCTTTGCGAGGTCGGCTGCCCGGTGGGCTTGTTGAAACCCTCGCTCGAAATCGCCGAACCCCCAGTACATGAACGCCAGGCCAAGAATCGACTCGCCCATGCCGTACGTATCACCTTGTGCTTCGAACCACGCCAGGCACTCTTTTACAATCTCGAGGGCTTTCTTTGGATCGGAGCGGCCGAACTTTTGCCACGCCAGCGCCTGCATCGCCCGGTTGCGACCGTAGTCGTAGCCAATCTTTTCCGAAATTTGCAGCGCTTCTTCGTTGGCGGCGAGGGTGCTGTGGGTGTCGCCACGCCAGAATACCCAGCCGTACTCCAGTAGCGCGTCAACCTTTTCGGTGGAGTTGTCCGGGGCGGCCGCGATCGCGGCTCGTAGCTCTTCAAGGGATGGGACCGACATAAACTGCTCTGGGGTTCCAGGGGTTAAAGTTACGGTGTATGATACACCATGAAGCGGCCACGGTTCAAAAGCCACGGCCTCGCCCAGACCGCTCAAGTTCACCGGAGTAGCAACGTGATTTGGATTTTTCGGACATTATTCGCACTGGTTGGCGTTGTGATCATCGGCGGCTGCTCGTCGGGCGACGGCGACACCAAACGGCACTCCTTCCCAATTCCGCGCGGCGTGTGGCAGGCCGAGGTCACTTTGCCCGGCGGCCCGCTACGATTTCAGTTCGAGCTGTCCGATGGTCGCAACCCGGACGCGGTGCTAATTAACGGGGTCGAGCGAGTGCCCGTCGACGACGTAACCGTTACCGACACCAATATGGAACTTCGCATGGGGGCATTCAACTCGGTAATCGCGGCGACCATCGACAACGGAGTACTAACGGGATCCCTACGACTGACCAAGCGCGGCGGCGACATCCAGGAGATGCCGTTTCGCGCAGAATACGCGCAGGGCTACTGGTTCAAGCCGGCGACCATGCCGTCGGGGTTTGAGCTGGATGGTCGCTGGGCGGTAACGTTTCGCGATGACGACGGCAACACTTCGCCTGCCATCGGCGAGTTCCGCCGCGAAGGGGGCCTGGTGTTTGGAACATTTCTGACCCCAACCGGCGACTATCGGTACCTGGCTGGCGACGTTTCCGGCGATGTGATGAGCTTAAGTTGTTTCGACGGCGCCCACGCGTTTCTGTTCCGCGCAACCATGCAAGCTGATGGGACACTTGCGGGTGACTTCTGGTCGGGCACCAAGTGGCATGAAACCTGGACAGCGGAACGCGACGAAGACGCGACGCTGGAAGACGCGTTCGCGGCGACCACACTCACCGTGGCCAACGATGCGTTTACGTTTTCCTTTCCCGACCTCAAGGGCAAAACCGTCTCGCTTGCCGACAGCCGCTTTGACGGAAAAGTTGTGCTGGTGACCATCGCTGGCAGTTGGTGCCCCAACTGCCACGACGAAGCCGCCTTTCTAAGCGAGTTCTACCGAGAGAACAAAAAGAAGGGCGTCGAGATTGTTGGGCTGATGTTCGAACACTTTCGTGACGAACGCGCGACCGAACAGGTTAAGAAGTTTCGTGATCGCTACAATATCGGATACCCATTATTAGTGGCGGGATACTCAGACAAGGCCGAAGCGACCACAACGCTAGGCCAGCTAGACCGCGTCCGCTCGTTCCCCACCACCATCTTCCTGGACAAGCAGCACCGCGTGCGGCACGTCCACACCGGTTTTAGCGGACCCGGAACAGGTGAACACTATCGCGACCTCACTAGCTCTTTCGCCCAGATCGTCTCGGGGCTCCTGGCGGAGTAGGAATCGCTGTCGAACTGTAGTTCGAATGCATCACTACAGTGCTTCAACGAGGGAACCATTTCATCAACTCGTTGTTTTATGGTAGCTTAGCAAAGCTTCCCGTCGGTACCTGCGTCCACTACAAGAAGCAACGCTCCACCGGATCGAATTTTTTCCAAGTCTGGGTTCACGACAATATATAAAGGTGTATCTTAAGAGACGGGAACGCCAGCCCACCCGAACACAATAAAAAGGAGTCATCGATTGACTATCTTCACAGCCACAATGCGAGGCCTGGGCCTTTGGGTTGCCGCAGCCTGGATCGCTGCCGCCTTCCCCGCCACAACAACGGCGAAAGCCAGCGGCGACCTCTTCATAGAAAACGCCCGCCAGCTGACCTTCGATGGACGGCGCTCAGGCGAGTCGTACTTTTCTCCCGACGGGAACGCGCTGATCTTTCAAAGCGAGCGAGATCCGGACAATCCGTTCTACCAGATTTTTATGCTCGACCTGACTAGCGGAGACACGCATCGGGTTTCGCCCGGACACGGGAAAACCACCTGCGCCTTCTTCCGACCCGGTACCAACGAAGTGCTGTTCGCGTCCACACACCTGGACCCCGACGCCCGTGCTAAGCAGAAGGCCGAACTCGATTTTCGTGCTTCGGGGAAAGAACGTCGTTACGCGTGGGACTACGACGAGTCTTTTGACATCTTCGTCACCCAGCGCGACGGCAGCCAAACACAACGACTCACCGATGCCAATGGATACGACGCCGAAGGCGCTTACTCTCCCGACGGCAGTAAGATTGTTTTCTGCTCGATGCGCAACGCGTATCCCGCCAGCAACCTTTCCAGCGAAGACGCTAAGAGACTCGAGTACGACCCAAGCTACTTTGGCGAGATTTACTTGATGGACGCGGATGGCAGTAACCAAACTCGGCTCACGAACTGGCCTGGTTATGACGGCGGCCCGTTCTTTTCGCCCGACGGCGAGCGGATTGTATGGAGACACTTTGGCGAAAAGGGCACCGTTGCTGACGTGTATACGATGAAACTCGACGGCAGTGACCGCCGCCAGCTCACCGATTTCGCCAGTATGTCGTGGGCGCCGTACTTTCATCCCAGCGGCGAGTACGTGGTGTTCACCACCAACAAGCACGGCTTTGAAAACTTTGAAGTGTTTATTGTAGACGCGATGGGAACGCGAGAACCCGTGCGGGTGACCTACACCGATGGTTTTGACGGACTGCCGGTGTTTTCTCCCGACGGCAAAAAGCTGGTATGGACGTCAACCCGCAGCGGTGGAATGTCCCAGGTCTATTTGGGTAACTGGAACCATCGAGCGGCTCTCAATGCGCTGGCCGAAGCACCCGAACGCGGGACGGTACAAAAGGAGGCGGCAACCCATGGCGCAGGTAGCGGGGGCGGTTCCACCTCGGTAGAGATTAGCGCGGACGATTTGCGTCATCACGCATCAATCCTGGCCAGCGACAAAATGGAAGGCCGCATGACCGGCACCAAAGGCGAGAAGGCCGCGGCTAAGTATCTGGCCGAGTCGCTTGAACAGATGGGAGTCGCCCCGCTTTCCGGCAAGTCGTACATTCAGGAGTTTCCGTTTACGTCGGGGGTGAAAGTCGACAAGGCAAATTGCGGCCTGCAAGTTTCCGTTGCCGGGAAGAACGTCAAGTACGCGGTCGAACAAGACTTTCGTCCGCTAGCGTTTTCCGAGAACGGCGAGTTTTCCGGTGACGTGGTGTTTGCCGGTTACGGCCTGCGGGTACCCGGCGATGCCGGCGAATCGTACAACTCGTACGACGGCCTTGATGTGAAAGACAAAGTGGTGATGGTGCTGCGGTATGTACCAGAGGATGTATCTACCGAGCGGCGTCAGGCACTAAACCGTTACGCGGGCCTTCGCTACAAGGCGATGATCGCCCGCGAGAACGGCGCGAAAGCGCTCCTGGTCGTTACCGGGCCGACCTCGCCCAACGCGGGCAAACTGGTCGGGCTAAGCTTCGATCAAAGCCTGGCGAGTTCGGGTATCGGGGTCGCGTCAATCACAACGAACGTCGCCAACACACTGCTAGCAAACCACGACAAGTCGCTTGAAGAAATTCAAAAAGAACTCGACCGAGAGAACCCACACTTTC
Organism: uncultured bacterium; assembly: GCA_964588695.1. Taxonomy (GTDB): domain Bacteria; phylum Krumholzibacteriota; class Krumholzibacteriia; order WVZY01; family JAKEHA01; genus CAZPQK01. The sequence continues at coordinate 276,062 of CAZPQK010000004.1, read as the reverse complement.
TGGGACACTTTCCGATTCCAGACGCGTCGCTGCAGTTGGCCACCGCGGTAAAACGCGAAACCAAGCAAGGCCGTAACGTCGTCGGTGTAATTCCGCCCGCCGACGCAAACGGTGACTATGTTGTTATCGGCGCGCACTATGACCACATCGGATATGGCGAGATCGGCTCGCTTGCCAAGAGCGGCGAAGAAGGCAAGATTCACAACGGCGCAGACGACAACGCTTCTGGCACCGCCGTCGTTCTGGAACTGGCACAGCAGCTTAGCGAAATGCGCAAAGACACTACCGCGTTTCAACGCGGAGTGATTGTGGCGTTCTGGTCGGGTGAGGAACTAGGCATTATCGGTTCGAACTACTTTGTCGCTAATCCAACCATGGCGACAACCAAAGGTGCCGACCAGGATCGCGAAAGAATTGCCGCGTATCTTAACTTCGACATGGTTGGCCGCTTACGCGACAACAAGCTTAAGATTCAGGGGATCGGTTCGTCGTCGGTGTGGAAAGGCATTTTCGAACACAAGAACGTCGTCGCTGGCTTCGATCTGCAACTAGGCGAAGATCCATATTTGCCAACGGATGTGACCGCGTTTTATCCGAAGGGCATACCGGTCGCGAGCTTCTTCACCGGAAGCCATGAAGACTACAACCGTCCGACCGACGATGCGGACCGTCTGGACTACGAGGGTATGGAGAGGATTGGTAAACTGGCGCTTGGTGTCATCACCGAGCTAACCAAAACTGCCGACCAGCTTGACTATGTGAAGGTTGAACCCACCAAGTCTCAACAGAGCGGTGGCCGCGGCGGTCTGCGTGCCTACACGGGGACGATCCCCGACTATGCCGGCGACGATGTTGAAGGGTTGTTGCTGTCGGGCGTGCGCGCCGGCGGCCCGGCGGAAAAGGCAGGCCTGCAAGCTGGTGACATTATTGTCAAATTTGGCGGCCAGGATATTAAGAACATCTATGATTACACCTACGCCCTCGACGCAGTGAAAGTGGGCAAACCACTTGAAGTGGTTGTTATGCGAGATGGGAAACGCATGGAGTTCACGATGATTCCTGAGGCGCGAAAGTAGCCGTTGGTTTTTAATCGATAGCCGGATACGTTCGGATCGTCGTTAAACAAGGAGAGAGATCATGAAGAGAAGAATCGCAACGCTGGTCACGTGCATGTTGCTGGCATCGCCGCTCGCTATCGCGCAGGAAAGCGGCAACTACATGGCACCCAAGGCACTCGACGACGAAATCCTCACCTGGATGCTGGGCGAGTGGACGGGAACCAACGAGTCCGCGATGGGAACGATGCAAGAGTCGATGCACTGCGTGCTAGGGATGAATGATCAATTTCTGGTGATGGACTGGTCTGGAGACATGGGGCCGATGAAAATGAAAGGGCGGGCGGTGTTCACCGTCACCGGCGGCAAGTACCACGGTTACTGGTATGATTCAATGCGCAACATGTCGCAGGGCGAAGGCACTCGCGACGGCAACGTTGTCACGATGACCTGGAAATCGCCCAACGGCGAGATGGTTCGGACCATCGAGAAAGTCGACGAAGACACGTTTAAGTCGGTGATTACCATGCCGGGCCCCGATGGCAAGGACATGGAAATGGTCACCACGATGACTCGGGTAAAAAAGATGGGCTAGGTTTGGCACCAGGACCATGGTGGAAGGCCGCGTCGATGGGCGCGGCCTTTTTATTGCACCAGGTCGCCAAGTGCGGCGTGAAGTTCGGTAAACTTGAACTGAAACCCCTGGGTCAATGCTCGCTCGGGCACGACCCGCTTGCTGGAGAGTAGTTCCACCGACATCTCTCCCATCCCCACCCGCAAGAGTGCCGCTGGGACCGGCGGCGTGAGAAATCGCCCTTTCACTTTTGCTAGTGTCCGCGAAAAGGTTCGCTGTGTCTCGGGTTGCGGTGCCGTTGCGTTGTAAACGCCGCGCCAGTTATCGTCAAGCGCCATCGCCGCAAGCATTGCAACCAGGTCTTCGCGGTGTATCCACGACCACCATTGCCGGCCGCTGCCAAACACCGGCACGACGCCAAACTTTGCCGAAAGCAACATCGGTTTCAGCGCACCCCCATCAACCCCCAGAACAATCCCGATCCGGGGGGTACACACACGAACGCCTGCCGATTCCGCGCGATAGGCCTCACCTTCCCATTCCTTGGAGACACTTCCCAAGAAGTCATCGGCAACTGGGGCGGATTCGTCCAGGCGCTCATCGCCCGAATCACCATACGCCCCGATGGCACTTGCACTAACCAACGCGCGTGGACGCGCGCCTTCGGGCAACGCTGCGATCGCATCCACCAGTCTACGGGTGCTGGTTACACGCGACTCCCGAATCGCCCGTTTTTTTTCGTCGGTCCATCGACCGACGACAGTTTCTCCCAGCAAATGAACAACCGTGTCGACTCCGGCAAACGCTTCACTCGGCGGTGATTGCGTTGTCGGTTGCCACGCAAATGCTTCGGCGAGCTCGGGAACCCGCTCCCTGGCGGATGCCGCGTTTCGCGAGAACCCGCAGACTGTGTGTCCATCGCGCGTTAACTGTTGAGCCAGTTTGTGCCCAATGAAACCAGTTACGCCGCTAATGAGAATCTTCATGTCCGAGCCTTTACTTAACGAGTGCGTTTACCATTAGCACCGACACGACGCCGCGCGCCGTCCACAATATCGTCCGGATCCAGTTGGTACGTACCAGTAGTTTGACGGTTCGAGCGTCAAAGCCCCTGGCCATTTTGTGATGGTAGGGCACCGACAAAGTCGTTGTCGTAAGCCAAACTCCGGCTAGCAAGACCGCTCCCAACCAAATCCACCACAACGGTAATGCCGGCGGACGGATGACGAACAATGCAATTGTAGCGGCGACTTCGAACAGCATCGGCGGACCGACTACATAGGTGGTCAACCGCATGTGCGCCGTGTGGTAGGCGGAAAAGGCACCGTTCCCCACCTTCGCAAACAACGGATAGTGAACCACCTGCACGAACCAAATCAGCCCAACCATCACAAGCGTTGCTACGGCGTGCCCGACAACAACCCAAAGCCCAAGTGTCATGTGGAAAGCTTACCAGGTTCCGATTCGACGGGTAGCGCGATCAATTCTCGGCGTACCCTTGAATGTACTTGGCCCGGCTTTCGTGCCTTAGTCGAGCAATTGCTTGTTCTTTGATCTGTCGAATACGCTCGCGGGTTAAGTTAAGGCGCCGACCGACGTCTTCGAGAGTTAGAGGATCCTCTTCACCTAAACCAAAGTACAGCGTCATGATCTTTTGCTCGCGTTCGGTGAGAGTTGCAAGCGCACGCCGCATGTCGCTACCGAGTGTTTCTTCGTACAAAGGAACATCGGGCGACGGGGTTGACTCGTCCACCAGATAGTCAATAAGCGCGTTGTCGTCCGAGTCGCTGTCGTATGGTTCGTCGAGGGAAACGTGAGTGCTAGGGGTTCGCAGCGCGATCTCCACGTCCTTAAGTTTAATGTCAAGGTGCTCCGCAATCTCCAGGGCACTTGGGTTCCGTCCCAATTCTTGGAACAGCTCGCGGGACGCCTTACCCACCTGATGCAGAATTCCGGTGCGATTCAGCGGAATCCGGACAATCCTTGAGCTCTGAGACAGCGAGTGAAGAATAGCCTGCCGAATCCACCACACCGCATACGAGATGAACTTATACCCGCGGTGAACGTCAAAGCGTCGAGCCGCTTTAATCAGACCAATGTTGCCTTCGTTGATCAAATCTTCGAGGGGCACACCTTGTTTCGCGTACCGCTTGGCTATAGAGACAACGAACCGGAGATTGGCGTTCACCATTTCATCAACGGCATTCTCGTCGCCGTCGAGGATCCGCAGCCCCAATTCGTGCTCCTGTTCGCGTGTCAGCAGGGGGATGCGGTTGATTTCGGCCAGGTATGTGTCGAGCCCACTGTCGGAACGACCTTTGGTGGTCGCTTGTCGCTTATTAGGAATCGAAGTACCCATAGTTTCCTCCGCTTGGTTGCGCGCATGCGCGCGTCCCGTAGCTATTCGTCCGCTTACGTCCAGAAAATAACCGGTGTGATTATGTTTTGTCAAGATAATATCTTGCATTTTCTTGACAACACCTGGACAGACAGTTAGTATATGGGTGTGGAAGCTAGCCATAAACAATCGATGCCTCGGCATCCCATCCGTGTGGTTACCGCACGGACGGGCCTGGCGCCCGATCTTCTTCGGGCGTGGGAGCGTCGATACGGCGCGGTCGTGCCGCTCCGTACTGACACGGGCCGACGATTGTACAGCGACAACGACATCGAAAAGCTTCGCCTTCTGAAAGTAGCGGTCGACGGCGGCCGGCGGATTAGCGACGTTTCGGACTTCACGATTGAGCAGCTACGCGAAATCGTCTCGGAAGATCATGGCGCTGCTAGCGCGCCACAGCCGATTGACCAATCCCTACTCGAGAAGGCATTGGACGCGATCGCCGCGCTAGATCGCGCTCGCCTGGAACGCGTACTCAGCGAAGCCGCGATTCAGATGAGCGCTCCCGACGTCCGCATGCGCCTGCTGGTCCCGCTGCTAAACGAAGTCGGCGACCGGTGGAAACACGGAACGCTTCGTGTGGTCCACGAGCATCTGGCGTCAGCGGTTGTCCGTTCGTTCGTAGCGACTCATCGCGTTCGCCGAATGCCAAACGGACACATGGCGCCGCGCGTCGTGGTGACAACCCCAGCGGGTCAACTGCACGAACTTGGCGCCGTTATGGTGGCAGCCGTCGCCGAAGAGTTGGGGTGGGATGTGATCTACCTGGGCCCCGACTTGCCAGCTCACGAAATTGTCGCCGCCGTTCGCCAGACCCAAGCAAAAGCGGTGGCGTTAAGCATCTCTTATGTCGGCGACCGCGATGCATTGTCGGTTGAACTGAATCGGTTGCAGGATGGCCTGGACAACGGTGCTGCCCTACTCGTCGGTGGGCGCGCGGCAAACTTGTGCGCACAGGACCTGCACCGCAGCGGCGTGACGGTGGTCGATGGACTCGGCGATCTGCGGATGCAACTCGAGCAAATTGCGTAGCGTTGCGCAGCGTTAAACCCAAAGGCACTATGCCCAGACCCGTAACAATTGTTTGGTTTCGTGACGACCACCGGCTGGCCGACAATGACGCACTTGGTTTTGCGGCGCGGCGTGGCGTCGTGGTGCCGGTTTTTATAATGAATTCCGAGGAAGAGGGTGAGTGGCCCACTGGCGCCGCCGCCTGCTGGTGGTTGTTTCACTCGCTCGCTTCCCTCGGATCTTCTTTGGCCGAAGTCGGTTCGCGGCTTATCGTAAAACGCGGCCCTTCTCCCAGAGTCCTTGTCGACCTTGCCGAAGAAGTTGGCGCTGACACCGTCGTGTGGCAGCAGCGCTTCGACCCACCGGGAATCTACGCCGAATCCAAAGTGGCGTCCGCGCTGAACGACGCCAACCTCAGAGCGGTAACATTCACCGACCGCGTACTTTTTGATCCCCGAGACGTCCGTAACAAATCCGGCGGACCGTTTCAGGTGTTTACGCCGTTCTGGAAACACCTGCACACCCTTGCTGACCCCGGCAAACATGTGCCCGCGCCGGAGGCATTAGTCGCCCCCGCCAGGTGGCCCGACTCGGTTCGGTTGGAGGCGTTGAACCTGCTTCCTACGCCCGATTGGGCAAGCGGAATGCGTCAAGCATGGAAGCCCGGCGAAGCGGGCGGACAACAACAGCTTCGCCGCTTTCTCGATGACGCGGTGTTCGGGTATCAAGACAACCGCGACTTTCCCAGCGAGCCAGCGACATCGAAACTTTCTCCGTTCCTTCGTTTTGGCAACCTAAGCCCCAAGCGGGTCTGGCACGAAGTGCGTCGTGCGGAGCAGCGCACCGGCCGCGATGGCTCAGCCTATCGTCGACAAATCGCGTGGCGGGAGTTCGCTTATCACTTGCTGTTTCATTTTCCTCAAACCACTCGCCAACCGCTTCGTCCTGAGTTCGAACGATTTCCCTGGGATCAGACCCAGCGAGACAACCTGGCAGCGTGGCAACACGGCAAGACCGGATATCCAATCGTCGACGCTGGAATGCGTGAGTTGTGGCACACCGGATGGATGCATAACCGTGTCCGGATGGTTGCCGGGTCGCTACTCGTTAAGCACTTGTTAATCAACTGGCAGGAAGGCGCAACTTGGTTCTGGGATACGTTGGTTGATGCTGATCTCGCCAACAACACGATGGGCTGGCAATGGGTAGCTGGTAGTGGTGCCGACGCCGCTCCGTACTTTCGTGTGTTTAACCCGATTCTTCAAGGCGAACGTTTTGATCGCGCCGGCGATTACGTTCGCCGGTGGGTGCCAGAGCTTTCCGCGCTTCCCGACAAATACATCCATCAACCGTGGAAGGCTCCCCGCGACGTCCTGCTATCTGCCGATGTTCATCTCGGCAAGACGTACCCCAAGCCGGTCATCGACCACACCCGCGGCCGCAACCGTGCACTTGCCGCGTACGATCAACTGAAAGCGAGCCAAGCATGAGCGATTTCAGACTCCAAACGACACAAATCATTCAGCGCCCGTTATCAGAAGTTTTCGATTTCTTCTCGAACGCCCGCAACCTGGAGACCATTACACCACCGTGGCTACGCTTCGAAGTGCTCACCAAAGGCGAGATCCCGATGGAGCCCGGTACATTAATCGACTACCGAATCAGGCTGCACGGTATTCCGCTACGTTGGCAAAGCGAGATTACAGCGTTCGAGCCAATGCACAGGTTTGTCGACGAGCAACGGCGCGGACCTTACCGTTACTGGATTCACGAACACCGCTTTGAAACCCGAAACGGCACGACGGTGGTAACCGACGACGTTCGCTATGCCATTCCCGGTGGTGCTCTGGTGAACCGCCTGTTTATTCGCAAGGACCTGACCCGCATCTTCAGCCACCGCCACCAGGCCCTTGATCGTATCTTCCACGACGACGATGCCCCTGTAGATGCCCATCCGCAGATCAATTTCAGCTAGCCCGGGGGCACAATCGGTGCGTGACGACCGGTTTCGGCTCGTTGTAGAATCCGGCCGCGGGTTTTGCCCGTCCCGTTATGAGCGATTCGTCATCGAATAAACTTAATGGTTGGCGCCATCGGCTACACGAAATCATTTTCGAAGCCGACACGCCGGCCGGGCGCAATTTTGACGTCGCGCTAATCCTGGCGATCGTCCTAAGTGTGCTGGCGGTTGTGCTGGAAAGCGTTCCGTCGATCCGCAAGTTTTGGGGCTACGAGCTTTATCTGCTTGAGTGGATCTTCACCATCGTTTTTACCATTGAGTACGTGCTGCGGCTAATTTGTATCGGTCGCCCGCTACGCTACGCCACCAGCTTCTTCGGTATCATCGACTTACTAGCGGTGCTCCCCAGCTACCTGGACCTTCTACTTCCGGGCACTCATTTTCTGTTTGTGATTCGTATTCTCCGATTGCTGCGAATCTTTCGGGTGCTGAAGCTTGTTAAGTTTGTCAACGAATCCGAAGCGCTTTGGCATGCGATGAAGCAGAGCCGCCGCAAGATTCTCGTGTTTCTGTTCGCCGTCACCGCGATTACGGTGATCATGGGTTCGGTAATGTATGTCATCGAAGGCGAAGAACACGGTTTTTCTAGCATTCCGCTGGGCATCTACTGGGCCATCGTTACCATGACCACCGTCGGCTACGGAGACCTGAGCCCGCAGACGCCGCTGGGCAAGTTTGTGTCGTCTTTGCTAATGATTTGCGGTTACGCGATTATCGCGGTTCCGACGGGAATCGTGACGTCGCAGTTGGTTCACGGCCACGAAAAGATTTCCACCCAGGCCTGTCCACAATGCGCCAGCGAAGGCCACCGCTACGATGCCAAGTTTTGCCGCGATTGCGGCAGTGCGCTCTAACCCTCTGCTACACATACGTTTTCCACCGGCAACGTTTTCCTTGCTGTCGGCGCTATTGTCTCTGTAATCCCGCCTCGCTCTGACCGATCTTCTAAATGCGAGCCAAATGATCTGCGAAAGGGAAACGATGAGACGCATACTTGTAGTAGACGACCAGGAAGACGTCCGTCACGTCACTAGCGAAATCCTAAGCCGCGAAGGGTTTAGCGTTGCGACCGCCGAGAACGGCGCCGTTGGATACGCGGCCTTTACCGAAAGCGCATTTGACCTGGTCATTACCGATCTCTACATGCCGGAGAAGGAGGGAATCGAGTTGATTCGCGACATTCGTCGTACTCATGACATTCCAATTATCGCGATCTCCGGCGGACCATCGGGACACTCTCAATCGCAACTCGCCATGGCCGCCGCACTCGGCGCCAACGCAACTCTCGCCAAACCGTTCTCGCGACAGCAACTCATCGACACCGTTAAGGCTGTGATCGACGCGACCTGAACAACCTCGATCAATGCCTTGCCCGCCCCAATACGCTGGGATAACATTGGGCGATGAGTCTTACCACAGCGCTACTTTTCGTGCTTGCGGGGCTGACACTTCTGGTCGTTGGCGGCGAAGTTCTGGTTCGTGGTGCCATCGATCTGTCGCGTCGCTTTCGCGTGTCCACTGCGGTGATCGGACTCACGGTGGTCGCACTGGCCACGTCGCTTCCCGAACTTGTGGTTAGCCTGAAGGCTGCGCTCGCCGGTAACGCCGACATGGCCATTGGCAACGTCGTCGGTTCCAATATGTTCAACATTGCGTTGATCCTTGGGCTTTCGGCGTTTCTGCTGCCGCCGCTCCACTTTAACCTGCAACGACTCGGCACCGACATTTACGTGATGATGGCTTCGGGCGCGATGATGCTGTTGTTTTGTTGGGATCGACAGATTGTTCGCTACGAAGGGGCCGTGCTACTGGTGTTTCTGACACTGTTCATGGTGTTGAGGGTTAAAGGAGCCACGTCGGGAAAAGCCCGGGCAGAGGTGCCGCTCGACCCCACCGTCGAAGCCGAGCCCGCGGCGAGAGTGCTCCACCCGGCGCTAGCGCTACTGCTCATCGTCGGGGGAACAGCGGTGCTCTCTTGGGGCGCCGACCTTACGGTGGTCGGAGCGGCGCGAATCGCCGCCCTTGCGGGTGTCAGCGATTTAGTTATCGGCCTGACCTTGGTTTCGGCGGGGACCGGGCTTCCGGAGCTAACCACGGCGATCGTTGCCGCAATACGCAAACATGACGGCGTGGCGTTGGGCAACATCATCGGATCTAATATATTTAATGTGTGTGGGATCCTGGGCACGGTGGCGCTGGTTAAACCGCTTGCGGTAAGCGAAGTCGTACTGAGTCGGGACATCTGGTGGATGCTGGGGTTCTCTGTTGTTTTGATCATACCGCTGTTGCAAAAGAAACTCGAGCGCTGGCAGGGGTTGATCCTGTTTGCAGCATACGCGGTTTATGTTTACCTTTTGGTTCAGACCGGCGGCTAAAACGTGCGCATGGTTTGCCACGTCACCGGGCATCTGTTAATATGTCGATAACTCGGCACTTTAATCTGCGGAAATCCTCTCTAACCTCCGCCACCGGCGTCACTTATCGTGATCGCCCTCAACGGAAGGACCTTCTCCATGAGCCCAAAAAGCTTAGTCGCTAGTCGCGACGAGTTTTCGCGCGCCCTGGCTGACCGTTATCGAGCCGTTCGTCAGCAAACTCACGACCTGGTCGAACCTTTGGAAACCGAGGATTTTGTCGTTCAATCAATGCCCGATGCCAGCCCAGCCAAGTGGCACCTCGCGCATACCAGTTGGTTTTTTGAGACGTTTCTTCTTAAGGCCCATCTTCCGGATTATAAGACGCCAAACGAAGCGTTTAATTTTCTATTCAACTCGTACTACAACACCGTGGGCAAGCAACATAGCCGCCCGCAACGCGGCCTACTGTCCCGGCCAACCGTAAGCGAGGTCATGGATTATCGCGACCACGTTGACGCCGGCATGGAACAGCTGCTCGCTGGGGCTGACGAAGCCCTGTTGTCCACGCTATCCGGGTTGATTGAAATCGGCGTGCAGCACGAACAGCAGCACCAGGAACTACTCATCACCGATATCAAGCACCTGTTTTCGTGTAACCCACTTAAGCCGGCCTATCGCGATATCGCGGTTAAGCGAGGGGAAGTGCTGCCGGATATGGATTGGGTGAGTTTTGACGAGGGGTTATACGAAATCGGCCATCACGGAGACGGTTTCGGTTACGACAACGAGCACCCCCGTCACCGCGTGTTTCTTGAAGGTTTTGCGCTCGCTTGCCGATTGGTCACCAACAACGAGTTTAAAAAGTTTATCGCCGCAGGTGGTTATCAGGATCCGCAATGGTGGCTGTCGGAGGGTTGGAACATTGTGCAAAGTGAGGGGTGGGTGCATCCGGAGTATTGGGAGCGACGCGAAGGTGAGTGGTGGAACATGACTCTGTCCGGAATGCGTCCACTGGAAGATGCCGAGCCGGTTTGTCACGTGAGCTATTTCGAAGCCGATGCGTACGCACGCTGGGCGGGAGCTCGCCTGGCCACCGAAGCGGAGTGGGAAGTGGGCGCAGAGCGGGCGTTGCGGCAAAAAACAGATCCGGTCGCATCCGGAAACTTTGTCGACGACCAGCGGTTTCACCCCAGGGCGTTGAATCGCGCCGTGCCGGACAGCGAGTTGGCGCAGATGTTCGGGGATGTATGGGAGTGGACTCAAAGCCAGTACACAGCGTACCCCGGGTATCGAGCGGGAGACGGCGCACTTGGCGAGTACAACGGCAAGTTCATGAGCAACCAGTTCGTATTGCGTGGGGGGTCGGTCGCCACCAGTCGAAACCATATTCGCGCGAGCTATCGCAACTTTTTCCCGGCTCACGCGCGGTGGCAGTTTTCCGGAATCCGGTTGGCGAAGTAACATGTGTTCGTTCGAACTTTACGAAGTCGAAAGCCCACCTACCGATATCCGTACCGAGATACTGGAAGGACTTCGGCAAGACCCCAAACGGATTTCGCCAAAGTACTTTTACAACGAGCGAGGGTCCGAGCTATTCGCTGAAATCACTCGCCAGCCCGAGTATTACCCCACGCGAACAGAGGCTGAGATTTTTGCAACCAACGCAGCCGACATCGCCGCCGCCGTTGGTCCCGACCGGGTAGTCGTGGAGTACGGTAGCGGAAACTCCGAAAAGACCCATCTGCTCTTGTCGAGTTTGTTAACGCCGTCGGCTTACATTCCAATCGACATTTCCGGCGACCATCTTCTTGACGCAGCTCAAGCAATCGCCCGCTCGTTTCCGCACGTGGAAGTGCTACCGGTTAGTGCCGACTTCGAAGCGGTTTTCTCTTTACCCGAAGCAAAACGGCCCGGAAAACATCTTGTGTTCTTTCCAGGTAGCACGATTGGAAACTTCGAGCCCACCCATGCGACCAGGTTTCTTCGCAAAGTTGCAGAGCGCTCGCCCGGATGTGATCTGCTTATTGGCGTAGACTTACAAAAGTCTCCGGACGTTCTCAACGCGGCGTACAACGACAACGCTGGTGTCACTGCGGCGTTTAATTTGAACATGCTAATGCACGTAAATGAGTTGGTTGACGCTGATTTTGAAATCGCGAACTTTCGGCATGTCGCGTTCTACAACGCCGACGTGGGCCGCATTGAAATGCACCTGGAAAGTCTCTGCGACCAAACGGTAACCGTTGCGGGCGAGGACATTACTTTCGGCTCGGGCGAACGCCTGTGGACTGAGTCGTCATATAAGTACACTCCAGAGCAATTTTCTAGACTTGCGTTAAGCTCAGGATTTACAACTGCGCGTGCCTGGACCGATCCGGATGGCTGGTTCAGCGTCCACCTGCTTAGCCATAACCCGTAAACTTGCACTCCAATACGATCCGCTTAACACCCATTGTGACGCCTTAGTAGCGTCTAAATTAAGTAGACGTAAAAACCGTGTTTGTAGCAAGTTACAGCGATAAGCTAAGACTCCACTGTGGAAAAGCGCCGTGTTAAGAGACAAGTAACCAGCCTAAGCGGCGTACTGGCAACAAGTTAGGATTATCCACAAAGGCCTCCGAGTTATACACAGAGCGTGTTGCCATTGTGGAAAAAAAGGCGCCCCGGAGGAATCTCCAGGGCGCATGGTCGGGCCGGGCGGCCATGTTTCGAACCACCGACGCGAGGATGGCGTGCTTCGGTGGCTCATTAACAGGCTCGTTAACGAGCGCCAGCCGTCTCCGGTTTCTTTTCCGGGGTCGACGGAGCGCTGGAAACCTTCCGGTTGCCGCCCATCTTGCAGTTCCCCTCAAAAAACACGCCTTCGTCGATCACCAGGCGCGACGTTACAATGTCACCTTCGACATGCGAGCCCGTCTGGAGCTCGATCTTGTTGGCAGCATTGATGTTACCTTCGATTTTGCCGCCGATCACCGCGTTCTTGACGTCGATGTTGGCTTTCACTTTTCCGCTCTTCCCTACGATGAGGGTCTCGGAGCCGTGGATTTTTCCTTCGAACTCTCCATCAATACGCAGGGTACCCGTCAGCTCGATGTCCCCGGTCACTTTGCAGCCCTGACCCAGGATCGAATTAAGGCTTCCTTGGCTGGTGGGGGCGTCGGCCCCTTCTTTTCCGAACATCGTAGCGCTCCTCCTCTTACGGTCGCTAAACTCCGACGGCCCTGCAACGACGGTGGGTGTCGTTTCCTAGCCGGGGTGGTTGGTTAGTTCAGTAGATACTTGCTGGGGTCTACGGGCACGCCGTTCTTGCGAACTTCGAAGTGGACGTGCGGGGCAGAGCTATTGCCGGTGCTGCCCACAAAGGCGATCGTTTTACCGCGACTTACCCGGTCACCCACGTTTACCAAATTTCGGGCATTGTGTCCATACAGCGTGACCAATCCGTAGCCGTGGTCGATCTCAACCATATACCCGTAGGTGTCATCAAACTCACTGGCCACTATCACACCATCGGCGGCTGCCCTAATCGGTGTATTTCGGGGAGCCGCAATATCTATGCCGGGGTGGTACTCCTCGGCCTTCTCCCCGCCGGTGATGTAGAAAGTCTTACTAACAAAACCCTTTACGGGTGACAGGGAAGGCATCGCCTCCAACATCTTTCTCTGCTCGTCGGCCCCGACGGCTTCTTCGTAGGCATCACCGCCGATCGTTGGCGTACCAACCACTGGTGATAATCTGGCCACCAGGAGACTATCGTGAGGAGTAAGATCCACACCCAGCATTCCCTTCAACTGCAAACCCATCGCTTGGAGGTTCACTAGCTCCAGTCGAAGCGAATCGATCTGGGCGGCCTGAAGTTTGAGCTCGGTATTCTCCTGCTGAAACCGAATCGCCTGCTCGGCACGAACCAGGACGACGCTGTACTTAAAAAGAAAGCCGATTGTCAACACGAACGCGATTATCGCCACAGTTGCTAGCAAATATAACAATTTGTACGAAAACCGCAGATTCCACGTCTTGGTATTGTCGTGCGGAACAATTATTAGTGAGATAAATTTGCCCATGGATCCTTTGGCTAATCCTATGGCGTGCGGACGTTACAAAAAAGGCCCTGATTTGTCACGCGGTGTAGACGAGACGTAAAAAAAGGGGCGGAAATGTTGCGACTCCCCAACGTCGACTAGCGCGGCAGCGGTAGATGCAGCAATGAGGCCAACCGCTCAAAATCGTCGTGGCTATAAAACTCGATGGTCATCTTACCTTTGCCGCCACGCTTTTCGTCGATGTGAACCTTGGTCCCCAAGTGCGACGAGAGTTTGTCTTCGAGATCAACCACATAGGCCGGACGCTGCTTGGCAGGCTTGATTCCTTTCGACGCGCGCTTGGCCATCCCGGCTTCCTGCTCCGCCTGGCGAACCGACCACCCTTTATCGACTATGGTCTTAGCCAGTGACAGTTGCTCCTTTTGCGTTGGCAACGCTAGCAGTGCGCGAGCGTGCCCTTCGGAAAGTTCGCGCGTCATGATCATGTCGCGCGCTTGTTGCGGAAGGTTTAGCAATCGCAAAGTGTTCGCAACCGAGCTGCGGTCACGTCCCACCAGGTCAGCAAGTTCGGCTTGTGTCAGCCCAAACTCCGCCAGCAAGGAACGATAGGCTTCTGCTACTTCAATCGCGTTCAGGTTCTCGCGCTGTATGTTTTCGACAAGCGCCAGCCTTAGCGAGTCGCGGTCGCGCACGTCTTCGCGCACAATCGCCGGAACGGTTTCTACTCCCGCAACCCGAGAGGCCTGCATTCTTCGCTCTCCCATGATGAGTTCGTAACCGTCGTTCTTGCGACGCACCACCACCGGCTGCAGCACGCCGTCGGCTTGAATGCTCATCGCAAGTTGTTGAATCTTTTCCGGATCGAATTGCTTTCGCGGCTGATTCGGGTTGGTCTTGATTTCTTCTATTGGAAGTTCGATTACGCCGACACCTGAAGCGTCAACGGCTTCGCCGCTTCCACCTGGATCCGTGGACGTTGGTTCGGGGGCTTTTACGTTCTGAGAAATCAACGCGTCGAGCCCGCGTCCAAGTGCTTTCTTAGGCATTGCTGATCACCTCGTGGGCTAGTTCCAGGTAGCTCTTGGCGCCGCGGGACTGGACGTCATAGAGCAGAATGGGTTTTCCAAAACTGGGGGACTCGCTCAACTTGACATTTCGCGGAATCACGGTGTTGTAGACCTTATCGCCGAAGAAGTTCATGGCTTCCTCGGCAACCTGGCTGGCCAGGTTGAGTCGACGATCAAACATTGTCAACAACACACCTTCAATTTGTAACTGTGGGTTCAGGTTGGCTTGGACCAAACGCACGGTGTTTAACAGCTGCGACAGTCCTTCCAGCGCAAAGTACTCGCATTGCACCGGGATTAGCAACGAATCGGCTGCCGTTAGCACATTGATTGTCAACAAGCCAAGACTCGGGGGGCAGTCTACAACGATGTAGTCAAAGTCATCTTTAATTGGCGCTAGTGCGGTCTTAAGCTTCATTTCGCGTCCCATTTCGGACACCAGCTCAACTTCGGCGCCGGTAAGATGCTGGTTAGACGGCAGCAACCACAAGTGGGACATCATGGTCGGCTTAATCGCCCCGGGTACGACCTCCGGGTCAAACAGCGCGTCGTAGACCGTGTGCTCCAACGCCGTTTTGTCAACCCCGAGCCCAGAAACAGCGTTCGCCTGCGGATCCATGTCAACCAGCAGTGTCCGCTTCTCCGCCGCGGCGAGACTAGCGCAAAGGTTGATGGCCGTTGTGGTTTTACCGACCCCGCCTTTTTGATTCGCGATCGCGATGATCTTACCCAAAGCGCCTACATCCTTTCCAAAATGGGAATGCAATTCCATAAACGTCCTAGGGAATGGGGGAAGTGGTGAGAAACGGCTCAACGACAAGCGTGAGCGACGAGTTATTGTCAATGTTGTTAATTATGTTTGTCAACGTGGTGCTGCCCCAGAAGTTGTTGGACACATCAATCGATGTATCACCGCTCCCGCCAGCAAAGTCGGTATCCAATCGGAGGTTCGCCAGCGTTCCGCTGCCCCCGTTCACCGCAATGTGATTCTGAGAAATGCTCGGGCGCGAAGCGCCGCCAAGGAAGATACCGCTGGAGAAGTTATTTACGATTTCGTTCTGCGTGATCGACAGGGCGGCAGTGACCAGCGGGTCATTAATATTAATGAGTATCCCTGCGACTTGATTGAACTCGATGGCACAGCCTTGAATCTGCACGCCCGTCGGCACGCTAGAAATCGCGCGAATGTCGATACCATTTGCCGCGGAGTTGGAGATTTCCGAATTGGTAATCGTCGCTGACCCTGTACCCTCCATCAGCAGCCCGGCCTCTTGTGAACATTGAAGTATCACATTGTCAACATTGATGGTTCCCTGCTCGCGAACTCGAATGTTGTTCTCGCCGTAGGAGATTTGAGCGTAAGTCGCGTTCAATGCACCAGTTCCCTCGACGATGATGCCATCCCACCAGCCTGTTCCCGTTCCGCACAACAGGGTCCGATCGTTGGGAGCGATGACGACGGGCTCGCTTGAGGTCCCATTAAGGTTCAGTGTCCCCAAAACGGACAGCGACGTGCCAACCTCGTCGATGAACAGCTCGACGCCCGCTTCCACGTTGCTGCTCGCGCCGTTCGAGACCTCAAGGTTCGGTGGCGTAACGCTGGGGGCAATTATGTACGGGGAATTTGCCTTGGTGTAAATACCCTGCGCAATCACCCCCGTGGTGCGCGTCGCAACCCGAATCACTTCGGTTATCTTCGCGGAGCGTTGACCGTCAGTTACAACGACCTCCAGCGTGTCCGTGCCGGCGGTTGCCGGGACGGACCAGGTACGAGACGTGGTCGAAGTTCCGGAAAGAGATCCCCGCGTGATGCTCCAGGTGGTCGACAGCTGGTCGTCGGCGTTTGGGTCGCTTACGGCCACCGAAAGCAGCACCGACGAGGCTCTCGACACTGCTATCTTATTGAAATCAAATGATATAGAGGGCCCCTGGTTGACAGGGGCGACCGTATCAGTACCCGAGGAACAACCAACGAGACTAAACGCGACAAGCACGGCCAAAACTAAGCGCAAAATCATACAAACCCCTTAAAACAAACAAGTTACAGCTGCGAGCGGTGGGGTAAACGGTGCATGAGGTAAGAATATGCATGAGGGGCCAGTGGTGACAAGTGCTTTTGCCTTTCACGTGAAAAATAAGCCTGCCCGGCAAACGTAACCCTCTGCAATAAGACAAGTTGTCTGACCAAAGATATTTTCAGGTGTGGCAAGAAAGAAGGAGCGCCGCGGGGAGCACGCGCTTTCGTATTGGGCGTGTGATCGTAAGCTGTGGTCTGAGGCCTAGTTGCCTGACTCCGGTGTAACCAGCGGTATCATGCCGACCCGAGGTGTGGCGTACTGGTCGGTGCTAGCCGCAAACACAGCTGCGGTTGAATCACTGGCGAAATAGTAGAGGCGGTTGCCGATAGTGGTCGGCGCCCCGGCGTTGGCCGGATTGAACCGCTCGCGCGTAACCGGGTCGGTGAGTCGCCCCGTATACGCCACCGGGTCCTTGTCGAAGGCCGCCATTGCGTCGCCCGTAGAAAAGTAGAACGTCTCGTAGTTCACAAACCGCCGATGATCAGGATCCAGGACCGCTGTTTTGGACGGATCAACAACGCACGGCACTGATATGTCGAGGGCTTTCAGGAACGGGTCGGGGCCTTGCACGAAGACCGTCGCGCACGGCATTCAACAAAAGCCAATGGGCTTACCGTTCACGTAGGCCGCCATCATCTTTCGATTCAGCGGCACCTTGCGCACGGGACATTTGTCGTTGAGGGTTTCCAGGCCGTCGCCAAGATATCGAAGGGTAAACAGGGAGTCCTGGGGCGAGGTTTTCTCGGCAAGTACCTGGTACTGGACCTTGGGCGCTTCGGCCGCAGAAGATTCGGGGAGGTTGTCGCCGGACTGGTCGCCGCCTGACGAGCAACCGATAACCGTCAGCGCAAGCGCCGCTACTGTTAAACCACTTAGGTTCCAATGCCGGGTGGGGTTTTGCATGGTTGTGGTACGTCCGGCGCTCGCCAAAGTTCCACCGTTTGGTTCGCTAGGCGGGAAATGCGAACATTAGGGCAACACCATCGGTCAACTCGCGGCGGGCGACGGCACTGGGACTGTTGCCCTCGCGACTCGGTCGAACCGTCGCATAGTATGCCTCCGAAGAGACAACACCAGCGACCAGCTCCATGACGTCTCGCACGTCGGCGACCGCCATCGAAACCACCAGGTCGAAGCGTCCTGCGGGGCACCGTTCTGGCAGATCACGCGCGTCGCAATTATATATCGTAGCGTCTATGCCACTTACGACAAGCGTTCGTTCGACAAACGCTGCCTTGCGCTGCTTTCGCTCGACCATAACCACATCCAAAGTCGGATCGAGCGATGCCCACACCGCCCCCGGAAACCCACCCCCAGTGCCGACATCCAGAACTGAACCTAAGGGCGCTGCCGTTTCAATACACATCTCCAGCAGCTGCGCACTTTGCCTAACCAGCCGAGGTAATGCAGCCTCAGTCGTTTGCTTGCTAACCAAACCGAGTCGGTGATTCCACTCGATGACTTCTGAGAGGTAGAACTTGAGTTTGTCGGGTGAAGCCGACGGGTACGCCTCGGCCAACTGGTCGACAACTTCTACCAGAGAGGGATCCACCGACTAGGCGGAAGCCGCCGCGTTTTCGTCGCGGGAGTGACGCTCGAGGTGCACCACAAGGATCGAGAGGTCGGCCGCGCGAACGCCCGCAATCCGGGAAGCCTGCCCGACAGATTCCGGGCGCTTTTCCTGGAGCTTTTGCTGGGCCTCCGCGCTAAGGCCAGGGACCTGTTCGTACCCAAAGTCGACCGGAATGCGCCGCGCCTCCAGGTCCCGAACGTTAGCAATATCGCGAAGCTGCCGGGTAACGTAACCCTCGTACTTAACCAGGCTTTCAACGTGCGGAGCAATCTCGGCAGACACACTGCAATCGAGTAGTGGTGCAATCATCTCCAACGTGACCCCCGGGCGCTTTAAAACCTGGACGATCGGGACCGGTTTGGTCACCGGCTCAAGCCCAGCAGCGACGAGCAGCGGGTTACCGATGGCGGTGGGAAAGTTGCGCGTGACCATTTCGTTAATGGTTTGCTTAACTATAGACTTGCGAGCTTCGACCTTTGCGAGAGCGGTGTCGGGAACCAGACCCAGGCGATTTCCCGCCGGCATTAGTCGTTCATCAGCGTTGTCTTGTCGCAGAAGAAGACGAAACTCGGCTCGCGACGTAAACATCCGATAAGGCTCATCGATCTCTTTAGTCGTCAGGTCGTCGAGCATCACGCCGATGTACGCTTCGTCCCGCCCCAACACCAGGGGGTCGCTCTGGCGCACGTTCATCACTGCATTAACACCCGCGATAAAGCCTTGGGCGGCCGCTTCTTCGTAACCCGAAGTACCATTCACCTGGCCCGCAAAGAACAACCCGCTTATCACCTTTGACTCCATGGTGCGAAGCAACTGATCAGGCGGAAAGAAGTCGTATTCGACAGCGTAGCCCGGCCGCGCCATTCTGGCGGACTCAAGACCGGGAATCGAAGCCAGTATGTCTTCCTGAACATCCGCCGGCAGGCTGGTGGAAATCCCGTTCAGGTACAACTCCGGATGGTCCAAACCCTCCGGTTCAATAAAGACCTGGTGCCGATCTTTATCGGCAAATCGCACCACCTTGTCTTCGATAGACGGACAATACCGGGGACCGATACCTTCGATAACGCCACGATACATCGGCGACTTGTCCAGGTTCGCGCGAATTACGTCGTGGGTTTTTGCGGAAGTATAGGTAAGGTGACAACTTACCTGAGGCAACTCAATCGCAGAGGTGCGGTAAGAAAACGGGCTTGGGGAATCGTCTCCGGGCTGTTCTTCCAGGCGGGAAAGATCAACGGACGATTTTAGCACCCGGGGCGGAGTGCCTGTTTTCAACCGCCCCATACGCAATCCCAACGAACGCAAGAACGCCGACAACGTCCCAGCCGCGGGTTCTCCTTCTCGACCGCCCGCAGTCTTACAGTCGCCGGTATGCATCAAACCGCGGAGGAACGTCCCCGACGTAAGAACGCATGCGGGAGCAGAAACAACCGAGCCATCCGCCAACTCAACTCCGGTAAACCGCTCGCCGCGAAGTTGAAGCCGCGAAACTTCGGCCTCGACGACCGACAACATGGGTTGGGCCGCTACCACATTCTGCATATGCTGAGCGTATCGAACCTTGTCGGATTGTGCGCGTGGCGACCAAACGGCCGGCCCTTTCCCGCGGTTCAGCATGCGAAACTGAATGCCAGCAACGTCTGCCGCGCGCCCGATTTCGCCGCCCAGAGCGTCGACCTCTTTAACCAGGTGGCCCTTGGCCAGGCCGCCCACGGCCGGGTTACACGGCATATGCCCAATGCGATCGCGTCGCAGTGTGATCAGCGCCGTGTGGTGGCCCATTCGTGCGGCTGCCAGAGCGGCCTCGCAACCTGCGTGACCGCCACCAATAACAATGACGTCAAAACCCATGAGGTAGATGTTATATAGAAATGTGGATAAAGGGAATAGCCCGCCGCTATTTCCCGATGCAAAACCGGGAAAAAATAACGTCCAGATAGTCATTCTCGTAGCGTCGGCCGGTCGCCTGCTCAAAGACGCTCAGCAACTCCCGTGTGCGCGCCGCGAGCATTTCCAGCGACTCCCTTGACTCGAGCGCTGGGATTAGCTCGGCGAGAAGGGCGTCAGCCCGCGCCAACAGTGCCGTTAGTCGTGTGTTCAACACGTACCGCTCGCGAGCTGCGGATGCAATGTCAACCCCACCGACGCGATCAACGATAAGATTCCAAAGCTCTTGCAATCCAGCGCCTGTTTTTGCTGAAACCAGAGCTACCCCAGGGGTATCATTGTCAACCGCTCCGTGTTTGTGCAACAAATCCGCCTTGTTTTTTACACGTATTGTTCGACTAAGATCAAGAGATGACAAAATAGGGTCAATTTTGTTGCGGCCGTTAACATCTACGCCATCCTCTACAACCAAAACGACGTCTGCGTGTGCAATTGCATCGTTGGCCAAACCAATCCCCAGCGATTCAACCTGGTCCGTGACACCCCCTCGGATACCAGCGGTATCATGAACGACAAAAACAAGCCCGTTTTTGATGACGTGTTCACGCAATACGTCTCTTGTGGTACCCGGGATATCGGTGACGATCGCACGCGACTCACCCACAAGCCGATTGAACAGGGTACTTTTACCGGCGTTTGTCGGTCCGGCCAGAACAACTTGAAAGCCTTCACGGAACGGTTTGGCCAGCACGCCGGTTGACAATAGGCCGCCAAGTGTTTCCCGGTGCAACCGCATCCGTGCTATCGAGCCCGACCAGTCAACCGCGTCGATGTCCTCGGTGATGAAGTCGATGTTAGCCTCGACGACCCCCAGCAGCTCAATCACATCACGCGCCACACCCTCAATCTCCTCGGACAGCCCACCCGCCAGGCAGCGCTGGGCGGCCTGGCGCTGCAGCTCGGACCGCGAGTGGATGAGGTCGGCCACAGCTTCGGCCTGGATCAGGTCCATTTTTCCGTTTAAGAAGGCTCGCTTGGTGAACTCTCCGGGTTCAGCTGCCCGGGCTCCGAGGGAAAACAGAATACTAAGGATTCGGTTGACAATCGTCTGGCTTCCGTGGCAACTCACCTCGACAACGTCCTCACCCGTGTAAGATTCTGGTGCGAACATAACCACCGCCATGACCTCGTCGACGATCTCCATCGACACGGGGTCAATCAGGGCGCCGTGGCGCATCATCCGGTGGACAAAAGGCGGGGCTTTTGTTGACAATTCCGAGCGATCACCGCGAAAAACCTCTAACAACAGCGCTACCGCGCCCGCGCCCGACAAGCGAATGACGGCGATTCCGGCCTCGCCCGGCGGGGTCGACTGAGCGGCGATTGTGTCATGGAGACTCGTCATAACTGAAGGTGGCAGAGCGGGGGTTGAGGTTCGCGGGTCTGAGCCGACACCCGCGCGACACTATATATATGTGTCGAGCTGGCTATCGAACAATCGTGATGGAGTTTACCACTCTGGAGGCCGACCCAAACAAGCCAATCCCACCGTCGACGCGGAATATCGGCGTATCAAACCCATCGCCGATATTGCCTCCGAAAGCACCACCGTCTCCGGCCAGGTCGGGCGACGAGCGAGCCAGGTCGTACCAGTTTCGGTCGATCGAAAATATAACAATGTCGAGCGTCCCGTAGTAGTACACGGCCGCCCAGGGAAGTCGCACAAATTGGTTGTCCGCCGAAAGCGGCGGAGAAGAAATCGCTTCGTCTACGATATCCTCGATGTCTTCCTCGTCCAGAAAGTCCGGGTCGATCGTCAGGCCGGAGTCAGGGGTCAACGCAAACAGCCCTACTTGAATCGCTAGCGCATCCCCACTAATGAACCGCGCGTCCAGTAAGCCGTCTTGGTACCGGATCTGGTTTTCCGGCTCGGCCGCCGGGTCGCTCGAATTGTCGTAGTTCGAAAGCGTGCGCCGAACGGTAACGCCGTCGGCGGCCAACAACTGCCACGCGGTCACTTGTAACTGTTCCGGCGTATTGGTGACCGCACCCAACCTCTCACCGCCGAGGGTCTCAACCGCCAACTCAAACCGGGTGCGTGGTGTGACCACGGGGTTGGGGTCGCCGTTGGTAGTGTTCGCCAGGCGGTACACGCCCGGCACGGCCGGCGACTCCTGAAACACATAGGTCTCTCCGTCGCCCCGCACAACTACCGCCGCGTTTCGTACCGGAGCCACGAACCGCGGGTCGTTGGGCGCAACCGTTCGCGACAGCCGGATGTTCACTTCGACCCACGGCTGGTTAACAATCAAGACTGCGTCCACCACCAGTACGCCCACACCTTCCGGGGCAAACAATTCGTTTGGGTTTCGGTCGGTAGAGCATGAAGTCAACAACCCGACAGCAAAACACGCAACAACAACGAAAAGAATTTTCTTAGTGTAATTCATCATTAGAACCTGAAGTTAATACCTATGCTGGGAATGATGGGTAGCTGCTTTACGACTTCGGGCTGCACTTGGGCGTCACTGGTGTTGTACTGAACGAACCACTCGTTACGACGGCTGTACACGTTGAAAACCTGCACAAACCATTCAACGTCGCGGCTAAAGAGCGTGGCGTCGCGACTGATGCTTACGTCCATACGATGGTAGGGCAGCAGTCGAGCCGAGTTGCGCTCGGCCGGCAACAGCTGGGCGTCGCCGGGGACCGTTCCGGTCGCGGGGTTAGTGAGTACGTAACGCGCCGACGCCGGTGTAAACGCTTGCCCTGATCCATACACAAACGTTGTCCCGTACGACCACTTCCCGCGCTTGTAAGATGCCACCACGTTTACGTCGTTGCGTCTATCGTACTTAGGAGCAAACACCTTACCGTCGTTGAGCGAGTCAAACTGCCGGCGCGTCCAACCCAGGGTATACCCAACCCATCCCGTTAACGCGCCCGTACGCTTTTGCACAAACAGCTCGACACCGGTCTGATAACCCTCGCCCTCGGTTACAAACACATCGTCTGCGGTAACCGCACCGACATCCACCGGGGCGTTGTTGTCGTATTCGACGACATCCTCAAGTTGCGTGTAGTAGGTTTCCAAAGAAACCTTGTAGTCGATTGTGGGTTCGTACTCCAGGCCTCCGACAAGCTGCCACGACCGCGGAACGTCTGCGGTTTTGTCGATTGGGAGATAGAAGTCCGCCGCCGAAAAGCCCTCCGTCGACACCAACTGCAAATACTGGTGATAAATCCCGGCGCCTACTTTTGCTCGGAAAGCATCGCCGAGCTTACGACTCACCGCGCCTCGGGGCTCAACCAGGAAACGCTTTCCGTCGTTGATGTATCGCGCGCGGACACCGGCCTTTACAACGGTGCGATCGTCTGGGGTCCATTCGTCTTCGAGGAACGTCGCCGCCTCGCGCGGAGATCGGTCGTAAGACACGTCCGTTTCCAAATTGAAGGACTCCACGTAGCGGAAATCGTACAACGAGCCAGCCACGCCAAATCGCAACTTGTGCTGACGATTTGGCGTCCACGTAAGATCACTCGTTAAAGAAATGTCGCGCAACCGATTGGCAAACGAAATCGGGGTGCTAAAAAATTCAACCGCCGCCTGGTTGCGATACTGGCTGCCCGACAACCGGGTTCGCCAGAGCACGGTTTCGCTTAGCAACCGCCGGTACGCGGCTGTTCCCACGCGGTTGCCCCAACCCAGTGCAATCTTGCTATCGGTGTCCAGGTCGAAGAATAAATCGTCCCACCCGTAGTATCCGCTCAGTGTGAACGTGCCGCCGGCGGTTGGAACATCGATGCGCCCATTAAAATCGTAGAAGTAGTACTCGGGGATTTCGTTATCCGGCGAACGTAGCGCGTCCAGCAACGGCTCCAGAAAAGTGCGTCTTCCGCTAAGCAACCACGTCGTCTCCTGCGGCCCTCCGCCTTCCAAGACCAGGCGGCCCGCAACTGTGCTTAATCCACCAGATCCACGGACGTTGCCCTTATTGCCGTCGCGACTACTAATATCAAGAACGCTTCCCAATCGGCCGCCGTATTGTGCTGGATATGCACCTTTGTACAAATTGACATCGTCCAGCGCATCCGCGTTAAACGTGGAGAAAAACCCAAACGCGTGGGTCGGATTGTACACGGTCACGTTATCCAGCAGCACCAGCGTCTGGTCGGGGCCACCGCCCCGAACGTACAGTCCGCTGGAGATGTCCGAGGCAGCCTGAACGCCGGGCAGCAGTTGCAGGCTTCGGATCGGGTCGCCTTCGATAATTCCCGGCAGCGACGCCAGATCGGTTGCCTTAATGTCGATAAGCCC
The DNA here is from genome assembly GCA_964588695.1 of uncultured bacterium. GTDB lineage: Bacteria > Krumholzibacteriota > Krumholzibacteriia > WVZY01 > JAKEHA01 > CAZPQK01. The sequence continues at coordinate 251,678 of CAZPQK010000004.1, read as the reverse complement.
GGGGATTACTCGCTGATCGGGTTGAATGCGGTCGGCCTCGACAACGACTTCGTCGATAACGACTGCCTGCTCTGTTAATCGCGCGTTATAAAACACGTCGCCGTCGGTGTCTACTGTGATGCTGTCTTCTAGTAAAGCGTAGCCAATGCGCGAGAAGCGAATGAGATAGCGCCCCAGCGGCACGTTGGGCATGACGTAGTTGCCATCGCCAAGGCTCATGGCACCACGACTAATGTCAGCGCCAGCGGCATCCTTTGTAAAAACCTGGACCGTGACAAAACCTACGGCTTCTTCCGTCGCGGCATCTACAGTGGTTCCGCGAATCGTGGCGGCGTGGCTTCGTACCGCCGAGACGCACGTAAGGATGAATAAAACGCAGACGATCCAGCGGCTGGGCTTGATTGTCATTGTGTAAAAAAGAGGAAGGGGTGGTGTACGTACTTGGGGGCCGCTGCGCGACCGCGGGCAAACCGCCTGTGATGGCTATTGCAGCAGCGGGGCCAACACTTTCAATTATAGAGGCAAAGTTCGCAGCCGCAAGTACTACAATGCATTAGCAAGCTCCGCGGCCGTTCGGCATCGCCGAACACTATCGCACTCCGTGACTACCGGCCACACCGCATTCGCGCAGCACATCACTAAGCGTGGCTGTTTCACCACAATCGATTGTGCGGCTTGCGTCGTTTAAGCGTCCCGGCTTGACGTCGACTTCGGCGAGATAACCACCTTGCGCAGCAAACCGTCGCCAATTGTGTATGTCGTAATGTCCCCGATGTCGGCGACCGCAAGGTGAATGATGCGCCGGTCGGCCGCCTTCAACGGTTCAAAGTCGTAGTCCTTTTGCGTCTTGCGTACGCGCTCGGCAACTTTGCGGGCTTTTTCGACCAACAATCGATGCTTGCGCCGAACGTATCCACCAACATCGACGGTGATTTTGCTGTGATGTCCGGTACGGGCCGTGAATATACGGTTGACCACGTGTTGCAGCGACGCCAGCGTTTCTCCGCGACGACCGATCAACAAACCATCAAGGCCCTCCGAAGAAATATTGATAAAGGTTGTGTCCGGAACCTCTTCGATGGTCACTGAGTAATCGACACCCATGTATCCAAGGACCTCGGAAACGATTTGCTCCAGCAGTTCCACGTTTTCCGCGCCCAGCCCTTCGGTTGCAACGGCTGCGCTTCCCGCCGGCGCCGTCCGTGGTGACGAACTTCCATTGCGCCGCCCCCGGCTACGCCCGCCGTTGTCACCTCGTGGTTCGCGCGAAGACCGCGCATTGTCGGTACGGCCACCGCTCCGACGCGAAGACCCTCGGCGGTCGTTGCCACCTCGCGACTCGGGCTTGGTGGGTACCGGGCCTCGCTCGCGGCGCGACACCCGGATCTTCACACTTTTTCCACCCAGCAGGCCAAACAACGCGCCCTGGGTTTCTTCAAGAATCTCGATGTCGACGTTGTCTTTTTTGAGATTGAGCTGCTTCAACGCTTTTTCGAGCGCTTGTTCCACGTTCTTTCCGGTGGTGATTACGAAGTTTCCACCCATAATTGGTGCCCTTCTTTGTCGAGCCAGGCGCTTATGCCGCGGCTGGCTTCGGACTGTCTTTGTCTCGGTTGATGTACCACTGTTGTGCAATCGACAGCACCGTGTTTACGAGCCAGTAAAGCACAAGGCCCGACGGCATTTTGTAAAACAGAACCGTAAAAACAACCGGCATCATCGCATTAAAGCCCGGCGGCAGCTGCTGAGCGCCGCCCGAGCCCCCCATGCCGCCCATTCCGCCGCCCAGCCTGGTCTGCAGGAACATCGATACTCCCATTAGCACCGGCATGAGGCTAAACGCGTCTCCCAACAACGGCAGCGCCATAGGCAGCCTGAACAAGACATCCTGCTGCGAGAGGTCGGTAATCCACCCAAACCAATTGGCGCCGCGCAACTCGATGGTAAACTTCAGCACGTTAAACAGTGCAATAAACACCGGCATCTGCAGCAGCATCGGAAGACAACCACCCAGCGGGTTAACACCCGCTTCGCGGTAGAGCTTCATCATTTCCTGGCTCTGCTTTTGTTTGTCGTCTTTGTATTTTTCCTTTAGTGCCTGCAAACGCGGTTGCAGGTCCTGCATGTCCTTCATGGACTTAAAGCTTTTGTGCGTCAGTCGGTAGAACAGCACCTTGGTGAGCACCGAAATAATCAGGATGACCCAGCCATAGTTGGGGATGAACTTATGCATCCAAATCATCGACGCCAGAATCAGGTTCGACACCGGCCGAATAACCTTCCAGCCCATCTCGACAATCGACTCCAGGCCGACATCGAAGCCGCGCAGGCGGTCGACATCCAGCGGACCCATATACACGCGGTGACGCTGGTGCACGCCTCTACCCTGAACCACACCCGGCAACCCAATGTTCCCGCTAACGTGGTGGCCGACTTTGTCGCCGGTTAGTTCAACCTCGCTGCGAGTGGCATCCAACGGGATCAGGGCGGTTGTAAAATACTTGGTGCGTAACGAAAACCACGACAACTGTCCCGTCAGCTGCTCCGAGTGTGTCTTTCCAAAGTCCTTGGGCTGCCGCGAGTCGGTTTCTTCTCCCAGGCGCGCAATCACCTTAAAGTTCTGGCGGTCATCTTCTACGTTTTCTTCGGTGGACTGCATTCCCGGGCCAAATCCCCACACCAACCAGCCGTACATCCGCGTGTCCGAAGTGGTTAACCGGGCGCCAGTTTCAAAATCATAACGGTCGGCGTAAAACGTGTAGTAGCGGTCAAGCTGGACACCGTCTTCCAGGGCCAGGGTAAACACCACTTCTACAGGCTCGTCTCCCGACACCACGACTCGTTGTCGGTTGCGCAACGCGTTGCCGTTTCGAGTGACGTCAAAAACTCGATTGCTAAACGACCGCAGCTGTCGGTCGTCGCCGCGAATAGCAAAGCTCAGAATCCGCCCGTTGCCCCATTCGGGGATCTGTGGAAACAACTCCACCGGCGCGCCGTCGGTTTCAAAGTCGGGGAGTTGTGCCGACATGATTTCGGCGCCGCGGCTCGAAAGTACCAACTCGAGCTTGCCCGTCGACACGACGATCTCGATCGGCTCTGCTTCTGGCTGCGCGGGGGCATCCGTGGTGCCTTCCAGCACCGGGCGTGCGGGGTCTTGAGATAGCGCTGGCGTGTTGTCGAGTTGCGATGGCGGGGGGTTAAGCGCCGCGCGGATAGAGTCAGCGCGGGCAACAGCGGCGAGAGAGTCGGCGAGTTGTTCGGCTTGAATCTTGGCTTGCTCGCGCTGCTTGCGCGTTCGCGGCTGCAAGTAAACCATGTCGTAGATCAGAAACAACACCATCGACAGCGCGAACGCTAGAATTGCGCGACGTTCCATCTACGGCACCTGCCCTTCCACCGACGTCGATACCGTTTCGTGGTGGGTGTGCGCTTCGACAGGGTCGTAGCCCGCCGAGCCCCACGGGTGACAACGGCCTACGCGTCGCAGCGCCAGCCAGGTCCCGCGGACCAGGCCTTCGCTGGCGAGTGCCTGCCTGGCAAACTCCGAGCAAGATGGGTAGAACCGACAGGTGTCGGGAAGGAATGGGCTGATCGCCTTTTGATAGGCGACGATCATACCGATCAGCACTCTTTGAAAGATCATGGTGTCTACCCGATCTCGCGGGCAGTGATGTCTCGAGTATTAAATTTTCGCTTCGACGATCTCTTAAATGAGACCCGCAGTCTTAAGCGACCGCTCCAGGTCCGCCACCACATCCTGGCAGCTATTGCCGTTGATAGTGGACCGGGCCACGACAACGAGCCAGATATTTTTGTCATCGATGCGTTTGATTAATTCGCGCGACGCTTCGCGGATAAGTCGCTTCGCTCGGTTGCGACTAACCGCGTTACCCACCTTCTTGCTTGCCACTACGCCGACCTTTACCTGATCGGATGGGGTGGAGTGGTAGAAAAGAACGGTAAGACTGCCGACGACGCGATCGCCGTGGTCATAGACCGTTCGAAACTGCCAGGCGGCCCGGAGCGTGTGGCGACGGTTCACTGCTGGGTCCCCGGCGCCTCCGGGTAAGGTGGGCACCGCTAGGCCGAAAGTACTCGGCGGCCTTTCTTGCGGCGGCGTTTCAGGATGGCGCGCCCGGCCTTTGTGCTCATGCGCTTCCGAAATCCATGGTCGCGCTTGCGCTTAAGGTTCTTGGGCTGAAATGTACGTTTCATTGTAAAGCCTTGTCTCTAAATATTTTATTATGTTGGCGATGGGAAGCCACCGCGTTCTATTATGAATCAAGGAGAGGCGCGGAGGATTCCCACCGCAAACCATGAAGCTACCGTAAACTGTCTAAATCGTCAAGACGAGAGTACCCACAAGATATCCACACCCTGTGGATACCTATATCGCTGCAATTACAGAGGTTTACCCTCTTCCTGTGGAGAAGCCAAAAACGGTGTTGAGGGGGGCCCAGACGCTTTGCTAATGTCCCTCCACTGACTGGCTACATAGCGACACCGCCTGTCGCTTCTCATAGCACGGATCAAGTATTACACAGAACCAAACTTGTGGGAGTCGTCCTAACGACACCTCTGTGATTTTTGCGCCCTATTTTGACTTGTCCACAGTTTGGCACCTTCTTATCCACAGGTGTGGATAAACCGTTTGTTTGTTGGTGAACGCCACCAAAATGGTTTTTTTTCGCCTGTTTATACGACTTCCGCTTCTGGCCAGAGCCGGTGCTGGCGGCGAAGCTAAACTCGGTGGCTCCCGGCCACACGACGGAAAGGTGTCTCCATGTCTCAATCCTCCCAGGACGGAGCCAGAGGCGAAAGCCTCAACTTGGATGAAATTTGGCAGCGCTTCCTGACCAACATATCGACCTTGGTTAGCGACCAGGCGCTGGAAACCTGGTTTCGACCGCTAAGCCTGGCGGAAGTTACCAACGACTCGGCCACTATCGAATGCCCCAGCCAGTTCTTAATGGACTGGGTGATGGAACATCACACCGACAAGATCATTTACAGCTTGCGCGACATCCTTGGCACCGAGCCGCGGGTTCAATTTGTGAATACCAAAAAGAGCCCCGACGACGTTGCTCGCGAACGGGCCGCGGCAACGGTAACCGAAGAGTTCGCCGTTGCGCCCAAGAAAACCAATCGCCCGTCGATCAATAACGGCGACAAGCTAAACCCAAAGTACACGTTTGAAGAGTTTGTTGTTGGCAGCAACAGCCGCATGACGTTTGCCGCTTGTATGGCGGTCTCCGAACGCCCGGCAATGGTCTACAACCCGCTGTTCATTTACGGCGGTGTGGGGCTGGGCAAAACTCACTTGATGCAAGCGGTCGGCCACGTGTTGTTAAACAAGCACGAAGGAATGCACCTGCACTACAGTTCCGCAGAATCGTTCATGAATGAGATGATCACCGCGATTCGTAACGGAATGAGCCACGAGTTTCGCTCGAAGTACCGTAACGTTGATGCGCTCCTGATTGACGATATTCAGTTCTTGGCTGGCAAGGAATCTACGCAGGAAGAATTCTTTCACACGTTCAACGCGCTGCACGGTGCAAATAAGCAAATCATCGTGACCAGCGATCGCCCGCCCAAAGAAATTCCCACGCTCGAAGAACGACTAGTGTCGCGTTTTGAGTGGGGCCTGATTACCGACATTCAAAGCCCCGACTATGAAACACGCCTTGCTATTTTGCGCAAGAAGGTCGACAAAGAGCAGCTGGATATTCCCGACGAAGTCTTGTCGTTAATCGCCGACAATGTCACCAGCAACATTCGCGAGCTTGAAGGCAGCCTGGTGAAGCTGACCGTCCATGCCGGTGTTTATAAGGAACCGGTAACACTGGAAGTGGCGCAGAAGGTTTTGCAGGACTTCATAAAGACCGCGCCCAAGAAGGTGCAGATTTCGACGATTCAGAAGGTTGTTGCTCAGCACTACAACATTCCCGTCGATGCGATGAAGTCCAAATCGCGTACCGCGCGACTTGCGTTTCCTCGGCAGGTGGCGATCTATCTAGCCCGAGAGCTCACCGCGTCATCGCTAACTGCGATTGGCAAACTCTTTGGAGGTCGTGACCACACGACGGTGATTCACGCGTGCAACAAAATCGGCGACCAGGTGGACAACGACGTCGCACTTCGCGCGACCGTCAACCAACTGCGCAAAGACTTGTTGTAGTTCGTTGAAAGAATCGAAGTAAAAAGAGACGCGTGCCGGAAGGCGCGCGTTTTTTTTCGCCAGCGGGTTATTCCAAAGAAACCCACAAGTGTGGAGAACCTATGTGGGTGGCTAGTGAGTCGACATACACACGGTATACCGGAGATGGTTTTTAACACGAGTTCCCACGAAACCAACAGCCGCGGATCCAAACTAACGTTAAGCAACTCAACGTCATTTCCGTTGCTATCAACATACCCACAGCCCCTACTACTACTACTGTTTTAATATATATATTCTAGTATTAGTAAATAGGGCGCAGCGAGAGCGTCACGCACTCGCTCTTCACAAGGTGCAAGTACCACAGTTGGTCAAGAAGACGTCGTGTTTTGCGTCTGTTTGGCCGATCGCCTGGCTCGACGATCCAACAGTCGACCGAACTCTTCCGCGAGCTCAAACGAGGCATCTATGGCGCGAGGATTGCGTGTGTCAAGGTACTCGACGTTCACCCCTAAGCGTTCTTCGGGGTAACCGATCTGACTCGCGAACGAAGACAGTCGATCCCACACACCGATCAAGTGCGTGATCGACGCTTCGCGCATACTCCGAGCGCCTTTCAACATACGCTCGACATCTTTAGGGACAAATACCCCGAGCGTTTTCTTGGCGAAGGTGATCTCTTCGGCCGCAACAAATGGAGAGAAGGTTAGAAAAATCTTAGGCAGGTCCTTCTGATCAAGTATGCGAACCAGGTCGAGCAACAGGCAGCACATCCACTCGGATTCGTAGAGGATCTGGGTGGAAAAGAACTCAAGGTGGTACTCGGTGATCTTTTGGATTACCCGCGAGGTCTCGTCGACCGTTGCCGGCCGTTGAACAAAATGTTCGCGCCGGGTGGGAATAATGATGCCGCCACACACGAAGCCCGCGGCCCGTGCTACGTCCGAGGCGGTTCGGATGGTCAGAGAATCCGGAGTGGATTTGGCGTCGCTGGTATCGGCGCCCACCAGGAAGACCTCCCGACACCCCAGGCTACTGGCGCGCTTAAGCCAGCCTTCAAACTCCGGTTGGGGGCAACCAGCCGCAACCTTATACAAACAAAGCGGTTTGGAGGTCATTTCCTGCAGCCAGGCGGCAAACTCCTCGTTCGGAACCCGGTCGCGATGGCGCTTGAACTCACCGGAGTCCTGCAGATCGGGGACGCTAATGCCCTGGAAGTTGTTATAGAGGCCAAAGCTATGTTGCAGTATCGCATACGACTTCCGCTGATCGGCCAGGACCGGCGGGCATGCTTCTAAGATGACATGGGCGTCTCTGATGAATGATCTTTCCACGGCTTATCCACAGGTTGGGGATAGTTTGTTAATTACCAAAGTTCAATGTTACCAGATTATTATCCGGCTCGCAATTTGGCGGTGTGGACAAACGCGGTCCAGGCAGTATCGACGACGTTGGGCGGGAGCGGCTTTGACCAACCGCGGATTTGCGCCGACCGTGCAGCAAATATTGAAAACCAGGCTGGCCTTGGCGTATAGTAGCAAGGCTATACCTGATTTATAAGCAGCGCATTTTTATTATTAACCATAAAAACGATTGTCTACCGGGAGGTCGGGCGTGAAGATCACCGTCCAGCAGCGCGATCTGATCAAAAAATTATCGGGCATTTCGTCGGTGGTCCCCACCAAGACGTCACTTCCCATTCTGTCGACTTTTCTGTTGGAGTGCCGCGGCGACGGAAAAATTACCCTTACCGCCAACGATCTTGACGTGTCGCTGACCACGAACGTGGAATGCGAAACCGATGGCGGTGGTTCGATCGCGATTCCAGGAAAGAAGTTCTTTGAGATTATTCGGTCGCTTCCCGACGACAAAGTTGTGGTCGATATCGACGGCGACCGCATCACCATCAAGTGCAAAAAAAGCCGCTTTAAGATGGTGGGAAAAAACGCCGAGGAGTTTCCTAAACTCCCCGAGCAGAAAACACTGGCGTCGTTCACCATGTCTTCCGAAACTCTCGAAGATATGATTGCCAAAACGTCGTACGCGGTGTCCAACGACTTAACACGTCCGTCACTTTGCGGCGTACTGTGGGAAGTTAAAGCTGGTGGTTTGAGTATGGTAGCGACCGACGGCCATCGTCTGGCAAAGGTTGACCTTCCGCAAGCCGTCGCTGGTGTCGGCGAGAACGAGTTTATCGTTTCGCCTAAAGCTTTGAGTATCTTGCGCTCGTCGGTGGACGGTGCCGACGATGTGAAAATTTCGGTTTCCGACAACCACATCACTTTTGATCTGGGCAATACGGTGGTTTATTCACGCCTCCTGGAAGGCCCGTTCCCCGACTACAACCAGGTTATTCCTAAGAGCAATAAAAAACGCCTAACGGTTAATCGTGACGAATTAACCGACGCTTGTAAGCGTGTGTCCATTTTGTCCAGCGTGATCACGCACCAGGTAAAAATGGTCGTTGGCCCGGACAAACTCACAATGAGCGTCAACACACCCGACGTTGGTGAGGCTGTCGAAGAAGTGCCGTGTAGCTACGCCGAAACCAAAATGGAGATCGGTTACAACGCGCGCTATCTGTTGGATATACTCAAGACGATGGATTGCGACGACGTTACGTTTCTATTGGATCGCAATGACAACGCCGGCATGGTGGTACCGGACGCCGATGGCGAAGCAGTTCAGCACCAGTGCCTGTTGATGCCACTCCGTCTTAGCGACTAGCCAAAAAAGAGGGTAGGCGGCGTGCAGGTAGACCGGCTTACCCTAACGCAGTTTCGTAATTTAGAAGATACTGCGCTTGTTCTTAGCCCCGGCGTGAACGTGCTGGTTGGCGAGAATGGCCAGGGTAAGACCAACGTTCTCGAAGCGATCTATTTGTTCAAGTTTGGGCGTTCCTTTCGAACGGCTCGTGACACCGAAATGATTCGGTTTAGCGAGCCGTTTTTTCGTATCGAGAGCCAGGTTAAGTTTCATCCTGGAGATGACGGAGATGTTGGGGCTCAAGAACGTTTTGCCTGTACCGTCGAGCGCGGCGGCGAAAAGACAATCAAAACCAACGGCGAACCTTTGCCGCGATTGATTGAGCTGGTGGGGAAGTATCCGGCAGTTCTTTTTGGTCCAAGCGACCTTCGAATTGTTTCTGGCCAGCCCGACGATCGTCGGCGCTTTATCGACATGGTCGGCTCCATGAGCGATCGAAGCTACATTGATGCGCTCCGCGACTACCGGCGCGCGCTAAAGCAAAGGAACGCGGCGCTCAAGTCACGTGCGGGCAAGGCGACTCGCGCGCCATGGGATCAACAGTTGGTGGAAACCGGCGTCGCGTTTATCGATAAGCGCAGCGAGCTGGTGGAAACTTTAGGCGCCTACGTAAAGCTCCACGGCGAACAGCTGGGAACACGTTACGATTTTCGCGCGAGCTACGAGAGTACCATTGCTAACGAAGCGGCCGCCGTGATGAATGCCGACACCGGCGGAATGTCGCTTGCTGATGTGTTTGCAGCCAAGCTTGAGTCGCTCGAGCATGAAGAGTTGCGGCGCGGAACAACACTCGCCGGTCCCCATCGTGACGACGTAAAGTTTTCGATCGATGGCAACGATCTTCGCAAATATGGGTCGCAAGGCCAGCGCCGCCTGCTGGCGATATTGCTCAAGATGGCCGAACTTTCCCACCTGGAAACATCCCTGCGGGAACCTAGCTTATTGCTCCTCGATGATGTGTTTTCGGAATTCGATGCCAGTATCATGGCCCGGTTGCAACACTTGCTGGACGGCGAGCGCCAGGTTTTTATTACAACTCCAGTTGAACTTGATTGGGCGCCGGCGCGCCACGCGAGTGTCTTTAAGGTCGACGCCGGGGTGTTGACCCAGCGGTAAGTCGACTTTCCACACGGTAATTTCAGCCGCCTGTTGAAATGTTAGTAAATATGTTAACATCTACGGCGCGCGGAAGCGCCCCTATGTGTTGTAATCGGTGGGCGTCGGATCGCTAGCGTTGAGGTCGGAACAGCGACTTCACCGAACCCACACTTCGTTCCCGAACCGGAACCGTTGCGGGAATGAACTTTTGGATTCGATCGTTGCCCGGGTCGGTGACAAACACGTTTCCGTTGGTATCGATGTCCACATCTTCGGGGCGATCAAACTGGGCGTTTCCAAATCCGTGCTGTCCGAACACAAAAAGAAACTCGCCGGCCTTGGTGAACGCCTTAACCCGGTTACCCGACTGGTCCACCACATAGACAACACCGCACGCCTCGTCTATCCCGATCCCGCGCGGGGCGAGAAACTGATCGTCCCCGTTGCCCTGTGATCCCCATTCCAACAGATAACCGCCCGAGGCGTTGAACTTTTGTACACGATAGTTAAACGCATCGCCCACGTAGACGTTGCCATCTGCATCCACCGCCAGTGTTACCGGCGTATTAAACTGGCCGGCGCCCGGCCCCGGTGTTCCCCATTGCGATAGGTAGGTACCACTAGCGTTAAACCGTTGCACGCGGTGGTTAAATGAGTCGGCCACATAGATGGACCCGTCCGGCCCTATCGCGACACCAACCGGAAAGTTGAACTGGCCCGCACCCGTGCCCGGGGTTCCGAACATGAACAGGTGCGCGCCATCGTCGGTGAACACTTGCACGCGGTTATTAACCCGCTCGGCGACATACACCCGCCCGCCGTTGTCGACGGCGATGCCAAAAGGATAGTCGAGCTGCCCCGGCCCCGACCCCAGGCTTCCCCACGTGGCGAGAAAGTTACCGTTATTGTCGAACTTCTGAACGCGCGCGTTGTTGCGATCGGCGATGTACACAACCCCCGTTGCATCCACCGCCACTCGGCGGGGAAAATCAAACTGGCCTTCGCCGACACCCGTGGTTCCCCATTTGAGTGCAAACACCGGCGTGGCTGTACCGGCGCTCAGCGCCCCCGGCGCAAACAGCCCCAGAATAGTTGCCAACAAAACCAGGTGTCGTAAGGTAGACATAATGTAGGATCCCTAAATCGCCTTGAGGCAGCCGAGTGGCCGGTCTATTATCGACCTAACTGGTTGCATTATAACACGAACGGCAAAGCAGCGATGATCGGCGAGACCATCTCTCATTACAGAATCGTAAGCAAGCTCGGCGAAGGCGGCATGGGTGAAGTGTATTTGGCTGACGATACCCAGCTTAATCGCAAGGTGGCGCTTAAGTTTCTGCCGCGAGCGGTCGCCAGCGATGCCGGCGCTGTGGAGCGATTCAAGCGCGAAGCGCAAGCTGCGGCCGCGTTGAGCCACGCGAACATCGTTACCATCTATGAAGTGTCGACCCGTGACGAACGGCCGTTTATTGCGATGGCCTACGTCAAAGGCGCTAAGCTTTCCGAGTGGATTGATACCGGCCCGCGCGAGCGGGCTGTTGTCGCATTGGCAACCCAGATTGCCGACGGACTTAGCGCCGCGCATAAAGCCGACATTGTTCACCGCGACATTAAGCCCGACAACATTGTGGTCGACGCCGAAAACCGCGCGACGATCCTGGATTTCGGCCTGGCCAAGCTGGAAGACGTGACCAAGTTGACGGCCGAAGGTTCGACGATAGGCACCTACGCGTACATGTCGCCGGAACAGACTCGTGGGGAAGAAGCTGATCATCGTTCCGATATTTTTTCTTTTGGTGTTGTGCTTTACGAGATGCTCGCCGGACAGCGTCCGTTTCGCGGCGATCACCAGGCCGCGCTGGTTTATTCCATCGCTAACGAAGAACCGACACCGCTGCGCCGATACCTGCCCGACGTGTCTGACGAGTTAGAGCGGATCGTGAATAAGGCGATTGCCAAGGATCCAAAGGATCGCTACCAAAGCATGGCCGACCTGCACGGCGACATCGACCGTATGCGTCGCGCGATGGACACCACTCCAGGCGAGTCGCAGTTGACGGCGACAGCGTCGGGGCCCGCCGCGCGTGCAAGTGGCGCCGCGCCAATCGAGCAAAAACGCGGCGGCCATGCCCGTACGGCCGTGGTTGCGGTGTTGGTGCTGGCCGGGTTCTGGATCACAACGATGGTGGCAAAACAGTACTTTCCGTCGCGCGACGCAAACCATACCGCCAGCGACGCCGAAAGAGTAATCGAATCCATCGCGGTGTTGCCGCTGGATAACTTCTCGGGTCCCGGCGAGGACTACTTTGCCGACGGTATGACCGAGGCGGTCATCGCCGACCTTGCCAAGATAAAGGCGCTGCGAGTTATTTCGCGAACGTCGGTGATGCGGTACAAGAACACAGAGAAATCACTTCCGGAGATCGCGAACGAACTCGGCGTGCAAGCCATTCTGGAAGGCTCGGTCCAGAAAGCCGACGATCGTGTCCGTGTTACCGTGCAATTAATTGACGCCGCAACCGACGAGCACTTGTGGGCCGAGTCCTACGACCGCGACGCGCGTGACGTTTTGAGCCTGCAAAGCCAGGTGGCGGCCGACATTGCCAAGGAAGTGCATGTCCAGGTGACGGCGGAAGAGTCGTCGCAACTTGCCGCCGACAAGCTCTCCATCGACCCGCGGGCATTTGAGGCGTACGCACGCGGGCGCGCAGAATGGCATAAGCGCACTCAGACCGGCTTGGAAACGGCGGTTAGAGAAATGACCCGCGCGATAGAACTAGCGCCAAACTATGCCCGCGGATACGTCGGCCTGGCTGACGCGATTGTCGTGTCGGTGCAATGGGAATGGATAGCGCCGGAAGAGGGCTGTGAATTGGCCAAGAGGTACGCGCTACGAGCCCTTGAGTTAGATCCAACTTTGGGGGAAGCGTACGCCGTACTCGGCGGCGTGTATAGCGGTTGCGATCGCAACTGGGTTGAAGGCATAGAGAGCTACGAAAAGTGCACCGAGCTGGCGCCCGGATACGCAACGGGACATCAATGGCTTTCCGAGGCCTACTGGGTAACCGGACAAGTTGCAAAGGCCCGCCGATCAATGGAAGCGGCGGGAGAGCTGGATCCCCACTCCCTGATTGTCCAATCACAACTTGGATACATGTATAGTGTGTTTGGGGAGGCGGACCGCGGTCTGGCGATTCTCGACGGCATAGTTGCCAAGAACCCTGAATTTGGACCGGTGTACCTTCACCGCGGTCTAAGTTACGAGGTTATCGGGGAGGACGAAGAGTGGGCGCGGGATTGGTCCCGGTACATGCGTTTTCGTGGTGCCACCGAAGCGCAAGCGCAGGGGCTTCTGGATGCGTTTACACGGGGCGGCAAGTTGGCGGCGTCGGAGTATTTGGTGAACACTCCCGGCTCCACCGGCGTCGAGAAGGTAGCGGCACTTTCGCGACTGGGGCGAATGGACGAAGCGTTCGCGGCCGCGTTTCAGGCGATTGAAGACGTTGACCTTACAGTGGATCGTATAGCCACCATCAACGACGGTTCACTGGATCGCTTCCACACCGATCCTCGCTACCAGGAGTTTTTAAGAAAGATCAACATGGACATGTTCTTTGAAGACGAAACGTTTAACGAAAAACTGGCTCGAGCAAAGGCAGCGCTATGACCTATTCCGAAACCATAAAGAAACTCAAAGCCGCAGGAACCGCACAGAACCGCAAAGTCTACGCTCGTCACGGCGTTTCGGGTGAGCAGTTCGGAGTTAGTTTTGCCGAGCTGAACAAACTCAAAAAGCAAATCAAACTAGACCACGAACTGGCGACCAGGCTCTGGCAAACGGGCAATCATGACGCGCGCATACTTGCGTGCATGATCGCCGACCCCGACCAGCTAAAGAGTGCCGAACTGGACGCGTGGGCGAAAGAGCTCGACAACTACGTCATTACCGACGCGTTTGCCGAAATGGTGGCGCGTAGCAAGCACGCGCCGGCCAAAGAAAAAAAATGGTCCAAGGCGGCGGCCGAGTTCGTTGGACAGGCGGGATGGGATTTGGTGGCGCGGTCGGCTTCGCGCGCCGACGTTGCTGACGCCCAACTGGAGTCGTATCTGAAAACGATAGAGACCAAAATCCACAAAGCGAAGAACCGGGTTCGCCACTCCATGAACAATGCGTTAATCTCCATCGGAGTTCGCAACGCCGCGCTAGAGAAAAAGGCGGTCGCGGCCGCTAAGCGAATCGGCAAGGTCGAGGTGGATCACGGAGAAACCAGTTGCAAGACACCGGACGCAATTGCATACATCGCCAAAACCAAAGCTCACCGGGCCAAGAAAAAGACCAAGGCAAAAGCGCGATAGTCTAAACCCAACGAAAGGCGTCCAGATGACCCAGCAAACCCAGCAAAAAAACCCCGCCTTCCTGTGGGTTGTGGTGGCGTTTTTCATCATCAAGGGCGCATATGAAATCGCCACCGCTGGCGTTAGCATGGGCCCGCTGGGAAGCATCATCGCGGGGCTTGGGCTTGCGTGGAACATTCGTTTGCAACAAAAGCAACTAATGGGCGTACCAATGGTAGTATCATTAGTTATGATCCTCGGGGGTACCATCATGGTGGTGTGGGATCTGTTCGGTTAGAAAACGACCCCGAGGAGGCCAATCATGAAGCGTTTGCTATCGCTGCTTCTGCTAATTCCCCTGGTCCCTGGTTGCCTGACCCCTAAAATTCAAGCGGTGCGCAGTGCGGACACGGGTGCATTGCCGACACAGCTTGCCATCGCGGGCACACATCGAGACGTGGGCGCCCACCTGTCTTTCTATCTCACCGAAGTTGGTTTCTCGCTCCGCGAGTTTTCGCATCAGGAGTATTATCCGGGTATGCGATTTGGCGATATCGATGTCGACGTGCTACGAGAGTACGCCGTTGACAACGATGTCGAAGCGTTCGTGAGCGGCGAGTTTGTCCGCACGCAAGCCACTGGCGCGCGGCGCGGAGACAGAACGTTGTACGTAAAAGTGTTCGACGCGCGGTCGTTTGGCGTGTTGGCGCAGTTTCGTTACGACTTTGAAGGCGCGACGCCGCCCGAGGTTCCCGAAGTAGTCGCCGAAGTGGCGCGCGAGATGGCGATCATGGCGGGGCTTATTCAGCCTGAGCCAGAAAAAGAACGCAAGCCGCGGCCTAAGGTTCGCAAGTCCACCTGGCCGCCAAGCAACTAGCATAAACTGCACAAAGCTACACACGAAAGCCCATCGCACTGCGGTGGGTTTTCGCGTTGGTGGCGACCAGTCGTCCCGCTAGCACCATTAATGATATGTTAGACTAACCTGTCCCGCACAAACTCGCATGCCCACCCACACCAGGAGGTTTCATCCGATGAATCCGACCAAAAGATTGCGCACACGCGCAGGCCTCTTCGTTATCGCGCTCACAGCGGTGCTGGCCACCGCCGCCCTTGCGCTAATCACCGGCGACCACAACCAGCCGGTGGCGACCGATACGGTTCTGCCACCCGGACACGCCGGGATGAAGGCGTATCAAAACCCCGAGACCGGCGAGTTGGAAGTGACAAGTCGGCCGATTGCCGAACTCGACACCGCAACTCGCAACGCCTTGCGACGCGACGACACTGGACTCAAGCCGGTCTACCATGCCAATGGCATGGTTTCGGTAAACCTTGACGGGCGCTATCAGCACGCGTCGATGGCTTACGAGGGCAAAGATGGCGTTGTGGTTTCGTGCACGCACACGCACGAAGGCGCCGACGCTGCGCTGTGCGGTAAACACACCACGCCGGAAGCGGAGGTGGAGTAAATGAAGCGCATGCTATTGACGAGTTTGCTTTTGCTGACAGTTGCCGTTGCGGCCGACGCTGCAACGATCACGATTGTTAATCAAGACGGCGCTGGCGAAGGGTTTAACGATCCCACGCCGGCGACACCGGTCGGGGGCAACCCCGGAACGACGATTGGACAGCAGCGGCTCAATGTGTTTCAGGAAGCCGCAGACATTTGGGGTGGACTGTTGCCCAGCAACGTCGAGATTCGGGTGCAAGCGCAGTTCAATCCACAAACTTGCACGGCGACCAGCGCCGTGCTCGGTAGCGCTGGCCCGATCGAGATTTTCCGCGACTTTCCCAACGCGCCGTTTGCCAACACCTGGTATCACGTAGCGCTTGCCAACAAGCTGGCCGACACCGACCTGGCGGCGACCAACGATATCAACATTACTTTCAACAGCAGCATTGACAACAACCCCAATTGCCTTTCGTCGAACTGGTACTACGGACTTGACGGCAACGAAGGTAGTGATGTTGAACTGTTGCCGGTCGTGTTGCACGAAATGGGTCACGGGCTTGGGTTTAGCGAGTTTATTAGTTCGGGAACGGGGGCATTCTTTGCGGGTTCGCCCGACGTATACTCGCAGTTTCTGTTCGACAACACCCAAGGCCTTGCCTACACCGCCATGTCCAACGGCCAGCGCCTCACGTCGTTGACCAACACGGGCAATGTCGCGTTTATTGGCGCCAATGCGGTCGCGCAGGTCCCGAACTTTCTGGGCGGGACGCCCAAGATTTGCGTAAACAGCCCCGGCACATTGCCTGGCGAAATTACCGTAGGCCTCGCCAACTTCGGACCGGCACCGGACGTAGCCGGTGTTACCGGCGATGTGGTTTTGGTCGACGACGGTACCGGCACCGCTACCGATGGCTGTGAGGCAATAACCAACGATGTCTCCGGGAAGATTGCTCTGATCGATCGCGGAAGCTGTACGTTTGTTAGCAAAGCCCTTAACGCGCAAGCCGCTGGCGCGATCGCGGTAATCATCGCGAACAATCAGGCGACCGGTGCGATCACGCTAGGTGGTACCGACCCGACCGTGACCATTCCGGTGGTGAGTGTTAGTCAGGCGGACGGCGATTTGATCAAAGCCGAACTCGGTGGCGGGGTGAACCTAACCATCAAGGAAGATCCGTCAGAGCTCGCGGGTGCCGATGCGCTGGGCCGACCGCTTATTTACACGCCGAATCCGTTCGAAGGCGGTTCGTCGGTATCCCACTGGGACGTTTCGGCGTTTCCCAACCTGTTAATGGAGCCGGCGATCAATAGCAACCTTTCGTCGAGTGTCGACCTGACGCTGGCTCACTTTGCCGATCTTGGTTGGTTGGTGCTGCCGACGGCTATTCCCGATGGCTCGGCGCCGGCGCCGAAGTCGGCACTTAGCAGCTACCCGAACCCATTCAATCCGACGACGACGATCAACTACGAGTTGACCGCCGCTCAGAATATCCGCCTGCGTGTTTACGATGTGAGCGGAAAACTGGTGCGGACCCTCGTCGCCGGCGCCCGGCCCGCGGGTGCAGGCAGCGTTACCTGGGACGGGATGGATGCGGATGGCCAACGGGCCTCATCGGGCGTGTACTTTGTACAACTCGCGGGTGAGGTGGATGTCAAAACGATGAAAATCGTGATGATCAAATAGCACCATTCGCACCGCCTTTTTCGAGCCTCACGTCAAAAGCCCACAGCGTTAAGCTGTGGGTTTTTGCTTACCCATTGTGGTGGATAATCCCCAAAAATGCCTTACCGACGCCGCAAAAAAGGGTTCGGCGGGGGCTCCGTCGCTGGCAGATGCGACAGTAAGACTAACGCCGGGGCGCCCGCGAAACCCCAACGCATTGCAAAGAAAGGCGTTGCCGTAACGCATCAACGTTCAAAAAAGACCGTGCACGGCGCGCGTGTTCGGGTTTAGTTTTCAGGCAGGGCGGCCTGTTCCTTGCACTGAAGAATCGGAAACCATGGTTAAACCGATGAACGCACGAATCGCCATAATCCATCACGAAAACGAGTCGCCGCAAACCGTGCGCCGGTTCAAAATTACGCACATCGCCGAGTTTTGGCGTCGTGACGGGTTGGACGTAGTGGACGTGTTTGGAGTCGATGAGTCGGTGAGCGCCGACCTGGCCGTCGTGCACGTGAACCTCTCAGTCGTTCCCGACAAGTATCTAGAGTTTGCCGACCGGTTTCCCGTTGCGCTAAACCGCGGCGTGACCGACGTGCGCAAGTCGTCTACCAGCCAACTACAAGTCAGCCGGGGAAATGGCTACACCGGACCGGTGATTGTTAAG
This sequence comes from uncultured bacterium, assembly GCA_964588695.1. Lineage (GTDB taxonomy): Bacteria > Krumholzibacteriota > Krumholzibacteriia > WVZY01 > JAKEHA01 > CAZPQK01. The sequence continues at coordinate 233,533 of CAZPQK010000004.1, read as the reverse complement.
TCCAACTACAACTATGCGGGCAAGCCCGAGCGCTTTTACGAAGAGATTCGTTGGAAGAACACGGGCAAGATTCGGCGCAAGTTGGAAGCGATGATGGGCGGGTACCCTCATCTGAACGCGTCCACGGTGACGTTTGCCGATCAGGCGCAGTATCTGATGTTTGAGCACGTAGACGATGTTCCCGCGGAATACTTTGACGACGACACATTGGTCGTGGAAAAACTGGTGACCGAGCAGGACGACGAAGGCAACTACGTGGTTCACAACTTCCACTTTTTGGGCGACCAGCACTACGGATTCCACATGGCCGCAAAGTCGCCGATCGTGGCCGGAGACGACACGTTTAACGAGTGGAACGAAGACCCGCACCCCGAACTGTTCAACATTCGCAAGCAGTTGGGTTTTGACTACGGTAAGTTCGACTACATTGTTAAAGACGGACAGCCCGTTATCTTTGACACCAACAAGACCACCGGTGCACCCGCCGACTACACCGGTGCCGACGTTAGTGCTCGCCGCGAGATTCTGGCCAAAGGTATCTACTCTTTCATTAAGTAGACACCGCTTAGAAGTATGCGGCCAGCGACCTCGCTACGGTGCGCGGCACAACCGAAAACCCGACCCGAAATATTGACGGCGAACTAAAGTCGAACGCGTTTTCGCCCTGGTGGCGTAGTCCCAGATGCAACGCGCCGATGTCCACGCCTACGCCAGAGTACCTGGCGCTGTTCCAGTCGAACTTGACATCGTGGTCGTGACGACTACGGACGCCCATGTCGACCACAAAGCGTGGGGCGATCCAACTGGCAACCCGCCAGTGCACGTGTAGCGCCAGACCGGTATCCAGGTACCACCAGTCATTGGGTTGCCAGTGGCCCCACTCGTTGGTCACGAACAACTGTGCCCAAACTGACCGCGGGTTTCCATCTGGTCCGCGAAAAGACTGGTCATAAGCGTCTTCGCTCCACAGCCACCCAAAAAACCAACCCAGTAAAGGCGGTTTGGCCAGCGCCGGACGAACGTCGACATCAAACGCAAGCGACGATGACCTCCACTTGTCCCAACCGACGTTGCCACGAAGCAACAAACTGCGCGGGTAATGATAGATTTGATTGTCCAGCCAGCGATTACCCATCGAGTACGCGGTTCCACGAGCGAGCCGGGGAACGCCAGCGTGTTTTACGTAAGCACGCAAGCGGTCTTCTGCGGCGTCGCGGAACTGCACTCGCTCGCCAGAATCGGGGTCAAAGTGCAGCGCCAAAGCTCCCGACTGATCGAGTTGCGCGAACGGCTCGCGCGCCTCATGAATTTCGGCAGCGGTGATGGTGTCGGTAAAAGTCAGGCCCAAGTCGTTACGGAGCGTCTTTTGGGCGTAGTAACGTCCAAGCATGTAGTCGAACGCGCGGATCTTTTTGTTAAAGAAACCGCCGAAACTAAACCAATGGCGACCGAGCGGTCGTAGCTGGTCGCCGTTGCCTGAGGTAATTAAAACGAAGTTGTTGGTTGCTGTAAGGTCGCGCAGTTCAAACAACTGAACGTACAGTTGTCGATGCGCACTCGGCGCTTCGTCGCGAAGCCAATTGGCGATATCAAGGTCGCTGCCCCAGTCCTGACGCAAGTCGACCCGACGTTTTACTTCGGCGGGGAGACCGTCCCAATAGCGTGGCTGCCGCGGCAACTCGTCGCGTGCGTAGTCCGCGAGTCGACGCAACAGCGGAATGTTGTGCGACTCTACGCCCGCCGAACCCATAAACACCAACGCGCGTAGCATGTCTTCGACTTCTGTGCTGTCGCTTAGCGCGCGAATCTCGCGGGCAAGCTCGCGCACTCGCGCGTGGTTATTGTCGTTCTCGTCGATGTAGCGTCGATAGCCCTGGCTGCGCGCCGTCGTAACCGCCATTTTCGCAATGCGATTCCCGTAAGTCTTGATGTCGTCGACGTACGTTTCCGCCACAGCCTTTTCGGTGGTCGTGACCGCTACCTGCGGTGCCAGGTAGATGAACAAGCGCTCGCGATTGGGTTGGTAGAGCCCCGCCGGCCCCTCTTGCGTGCTTCGGTCAACTTCCGTGGCCATCGAACGGGCCAGCTGCAGCGGGTCGTTGTCAAAGAAACCACCGTCGACATACGTGTAGGTGTGAAACTCGGTCCCGTTGTCAAATTCGCGAGGCGGGTATTCGTACTCGCTTCGGTGGCGTCGAAGCCGAACCGGCTCGAACGCAAACGGAAACGCGCCGGAGGCAATCGACGTCAACGCCACGTCGTTCCAGTTAACGTCGAGACCAGTACCAAGCATTAACGAAAGCCGCCGTCCGTACCCGTTCAACACGAATCGTCGGCGGTCATCAAAGAACGGTTGTTCCAACAGCATCGTCTGCCCGCTCCCCTGAAACGACACGCCGCGAGTGAGGCCTTCCATTGCCGAAAGCGTCATACCGATAGCCATGGTTTCGGGTGCCAGGCTTAGTCTGGTATTACCGCGATTGCCGGGAAGCAGCGGCGGTTCGGTTGCCGGATGGTCAGCCGACTCGATTAGTTTGCTTTTGTAGTCTTTAATGTCGCGCTTTAGCTTAAGCGTACTTTTTAGCGACTCGTTGGAGATCGTGTAGAGGTCGTTCTCGTCAAAAATGAACGGATCATCGTGAAGCTTTACTTCGCGGTCGCCGCGAATCAGCCCCAACGCTTTAATCTTGGTAACCCACGCCTGAAAGTAAACGCAGGTGTCAGCGTATTCCGGACTCGCGACGTCCCAACTGGGATCGTAGAGTTCGTTAGCCATCATCGCCAGGCTCATGCTTCCGGCCGATGCGCCCGCGAGCACGTCGATAACGTAGCGCGGACTTTCGCCGCTACGATTGTGGGCCTCAAGTCGCCTGGTCATTTCCGCGAGGATGCCGGCTTCAAACGAACCCAACGAAACCGCGCCACCCATTGCGATTGCCAAATGGGTTTGCTGGTATGAGGACTTTATAACTTCGCGCGACTGACGCTGGGCAGCGTCGCTGGCGAGGATGGGTGTAGAAAACAACAAAGTCGCGCTGGCGATAAGCGTCGCCAACGCGTGTCCGGCCACGGTTCTCATGGGACTCCCCCTTGGTTTCAGCGCTGCAGAAACACCAACCTTGGCCCTTGCCTAGCCCGCAGTCTAGCAGGTTGGGGGAATGACGGCCACGACCCACCGGCGCCACCCGTAACTATAGCAACAACAAAGGCTTGCGGGCGCCGCTGGCCTTAAAAATGACTTCAAAAATGTTGCTCCAAGCGTTACATTATGAGGGTATGGCAGGCCGTTCCTATAAGCCCTTAGGGGACGTTCTTCCCTCCGTTCTCAGCCGTCTAGGTCTCGACCAAAAATTCAAGGAACAGACCATTCTGACATTGTGGCCCGAGGTGGTCGGCGAGGAGATTGCCGCCCGGAGCGAAGCGACCCGAATCCACGAAGGCGTTTTGTACGTTCGCGCCGAGCCCGGTGCGTGGATGCAAGAGTTGCATTTCATGGAGCGAGAGCTGCTTCAACGCTTGCGCAAAAAGGCGCCTGGCGTGAAACTCAGTCGAATTCATTTCAGCGCGCGCGAGTACGATTAGACTTACTCTTAAGGGACGAGGATGACGCAAGAATACAACGCTGGCAATATTCAGGTACTTAAGGGCCTGGAGGCGGTACGCAAGCGACCCGCCATGTACATCGGGTCGACGGACATCGCAGGTGTGCATCACCTTATTTACGAGGTCGTGGACAACTCGGTCGACGAAGCTTTGGCTGGCTATTGTGACACCATCGACATCACCATCCACAAAGACAAGTCGGTTACTGTTAGCGATAACGGTCGCGGCATCCCGGTCGATCTTCATCCCGAACAGAATCGTCCCGCAGTTGAAGTCGTCATGACGACGCTACACGCGGGCGGAAAGTTTGACGACGCGACTTACAAAGTTTCCGGCGGTTTGCACGGCGTAGGCGTGTCGGTAGTGAACGCGTTGTCGTCGTGGTTGGAAGTCGACATCCATCGCGCGGGCAAGCACTACTTTCAGCGTTACGAAGGCGGCGAGCCTACGGGTGATCTACTCACCAAAGGCGACGCGCCCAAGGCCAATGGTTCGGCCGCGTCGGGAACAACGGTTCACTTTCTCCCGGACAACAAGATTTTCGAAGCCGTCGACTACAAGTTTGAAACGCTGGCGACGCGTTTGCGCGAGCTGGCGTTTTTGAACAAGGGCCTGAAGATTAACTTCACCGACGAGCGCCCAGACAAACCCAAGACAAAATCGTTTCAGTTCGGCGGTGGTATCACCGAGTTCGTGACGTTTCTCAACGGCACCAACAAGCCGATCATGGAGGACGTTATCTACATCCATACCGAGAAAGACGGTATCGATGTGGAAGTCGCGATGCAGTATACCGACGCGTACACCGAAAACGTGTTGAGCTTTGCTAACAACATCAACACGCTCGAAGGCGGAACTCATCTAAGTGGCTTTAAGACCGCGTTGACCCGTACGCTCAACAACCACGCCAGCAAAGAGAACCTGTTCAAAAAAGAGAAGGTTTCGCTGGGCGGTGACGACGTGCGCGAGGGGCTAACCGCAATCATCAGTGTCAAGATCGGCGACCCGCAGTTTGAAGGGCAGACTAAGACTAAACTGGGCAACAGCGAAGTCCGCGGAATCGTGGAGGCTGTGTTTGGCGACGGCCTGCGCGAGTACCTGGGCGAGCACCCCAGCGAAGCCAAATCGATTATCGAAAAGTGTATCGCCAGTTTTCGCGCGCGCGAAGCCGCTCGTAAAGCGCGCGACCTGACGCGACGCAAGACCGCGCTGGAAAGTGCGTCGCTGCCCGGCAAGCTAGCCGACTGCGCGACGCGCAATGCCGACGAAGCGGAAATCTATCTGGTTGAGGGTGACTCGGCTGGCGGTTCGGCGAAGATGGCGCGTGACCGCGCGTTTCAAGCGATCCTGCCGCTGCGCGGAAAAATTTTGAACGTCGAGAAAAGCCGGATGGACAAGATCTTCGGCAACGAAGAAGTCAAAACCATCATTACTGCGGTCGGCACGGGTGTTGGTGAAAGCATCGACCTCGACAAGGTTCGCTACAAGAAGATCATTATCATGACCGATGCCGATGTCGACGGCGCGCACATTCGTACGCTTCTGTTGACGTTGTTCTTCCGCTACATGAAGCCACTCATCGAAAACGGTTGGGTGTACATCGCCCAGCCACCGCTCTATAAACTCAAAAAGGGCAAGAAGGAAGTCTACGCGTTTAACGACGACGACCGCGACCGCATCCTTAAGGATTGGGGCGGCGCCGACGGCGTATACATTCAGCGCTACAAGGGTCTTGGCGAGATGAACCCGGAACAGCTGTGGGAAACCACAATGGATCCGGACAGCCGCACCATTCTGAAGGTGTCCATCGACGACGCGGTGGAAGCTAACAATATTTTTTCGGTGCTAATGGGCGATGCGGTCGAGCCGCGCCGCGAGTTCATCCAAGAGAACGCGCTGGCGGTGAAGAACCTCGACGTGTAGATGCTGGAAGTCCTTAGGCAAAAACAGTTTGACGTCACCGCGCTCCACCACGCGGAAGCCATTCTTGAGCACGACATGCCACAGGCTCTTGTTGACCTTGAGGCCGTTCTTTCCGCAGCCGAAATCCCAATCGAAGAGCTCGTTCGCGGCGGCGGAGGGGAGGCCCCCTTCACACAGCGGCTCCGGTCGGGACTTACTAGACTCGGGTGGCCAAAGCACAAGTTTGAAATCCGCAGAATCGTGGATGGGGTGGAGACGGAATCCATCAGCCACGAGGTGGATCATGTAAAGACGTTCGGCGCTTCAGCTTTTGCTCTAGAGATAGAGTGGAATAACAAGGATCCCTTTTTTGACCGCGATCTTGACAATTTCAAGCGGTTGCATGCCGACGGTGTGATCTCAGTCGGTGCAATTATAACGCGGGGCGAATCGTTGCAAGCGCGCCTGCGCGAGTTAGTGCGCCAGTTCGCCGAAGATCGCGGCATAAATTCTCTCGAAGACCTACAGGAATATTATAGTCCAACCCAACGGCAGCAAAAAAACATCGGAGTGGCCGTAAAACGGGAAGCAAGTTTCCCTGGTGGTTGGTCTCACGCATTCGTTGGTGACAAGTTTGGAGAGTCTACAACGCACTGGCGAAAACTGACGGATCGTGTTGATCGAGGTGTGGGAAATCCTTGTCCACTACTATTGATTGGTCTTCCGGCCAACATTGTTGTTGCGTAAACACGCAGAAGTTGTTTTCATTTGCACATGAAGGCAGAACATCGGAAGACGGCCGCAGAGGATCTAACACGTAGTTTCTCCGAGTCGTTCAAAACGATACTTGCTGATCCTCCCTGGCAGTTCCAGAACCGCACAGGAAAGGTTGCACCAGAGCATAAAAGGTTGCTCAGATACCCCACGCTCACTCTAGACGAGATTAAACGTTTGCCGGTTGGTGAATTGGCCGACGAGCCCGCGCATTTATATCTGTGGGTGCCGAATGCCTTGTTGCAGGAGGGGCTCGACGTTATGAAGAGTTGGGGGTTTACCTACAAGTCGAATCTTGTTTGGCTCAAGGTCCGGAAGGATGGAGGCCCCGACGGTCGTGGTGTTGGGTTTTACTTCCGAAACGTTACAGAACTTATTCTGTTCGGCGTGAAGGGATCAATGAGAACACTTGCGCCTGGGCGTCGCCAAGTGAACCTTCTGGCTAGCAGAAAGCGGGAGCACTCGCGCAAACCAGATGAAATCTACGACTTGGTTGAGGATTGTTCACCCGGACCATACCTTGAGTTGTTCGCTCGATTCGCACGGAAAAACTGGGCCCAGTGGGGCAATGAGGATGTAGATCAGAACCTCACCGAAGGTGTTGCAAAAAGAGCGGCGCACGTTGGTTCGCAAGGTCGTCTTCTTGAGGCGCCGCGCGGGTATAAAGGCGAGCAAACGAGCTAACTGTTAGAGCGCCCTAAGTCGCCACCGAGACTTCGGTGACGCGACCGGTTTTATCCACCCACAATCCCAGCACCTTCATCGCGGGAAACGTCTTACGCAGTTCGTTAACGGCGACGGCGATTTCCTTTTGCTGCTCGCGGTCCGACTTGGGGTTGCCCGCGCAATCTGCGTGCGCGGCAATCGCCAGGTTCTTGGAGTTGTGTGCCTCGATCGACACCTGAACGCGATAGCGGATCGCGGCCACGGTGTCGGCTTTCCCCTTCTTCCCAAACGCCCCAACGGGCCCCGGCTCGGTGATCATGTCCACGAACTCGGCACTAAAGCGGTGCTTGAGGTACTGAATGACCGGGATCTGGACCCGGCCGTCGATGCAGTTGATGGCGGTACAAAATGTCATGGGACTAAGCTAGCAACGGCAGCTATCCCTGTAAAGCAATAAAAGAAAATAAGTTAGCTGGAGTGGCAGGCCGAAGTATACAAGGGGCCGTCGGGCGGCTGAAAGCCGCCGAAAATGCAATAGCCGCGCAGATTAGTTGTAATAGAGTCTATATTGCCCCCCCCGAGCATCTCGCCGCCACTTTGGACGCGCTCGAGCGATTAATTCACGACGGTAGCCAAGAGTTCTCGCCGCTGACCCGGGCGGCCCTTGTGCACTTGCATTTTGAAACCATTCACCCATTTGTCGCTGGCTATGGTCGCGTTGGCCACCTGCTGATCCTTTCATGCTGCAAGAAGGCGGCATCCTGGATGCTCCCCTGTTATACTTGAGCCTTTATTTTGAGCAGCACCGTCAGCGTACTAGGAGTTGCTGGACATCGCGCGCCGCAGCGGCGAATGGGAAGTCTGGCTCTCTTCGTTAGTTACTAGAAAGCCCAACGTGCAATTCGACCCCAAGAAACTTACCCCCGACGAACTACTCACGCTGCATCGCCGGTTGCTTAAACCGCGCATGATCGAAGAGAAAATGCTGATCCTGCTGCGCCAGGGAAAAATCTCCAAGTGGTTTTCGGGAATGGGGCAGGAGGCGATATCGGTAGGCGTCACCAGTTCGCTGCGCGAAGACGAGTTTATCTTGCCCATGTTGCGCAACCTGGGCGTGTTCACCACGCGCGGGATTCCGCTCGATCGCTTGTTCGCACAGTTTCAGGGTAAAGCTCATGGGTTCACCAACGGGCGCGACCGTTCTTTTCACTTTGGTTCGCGCGACCATCACATTGTCGGCATGATTTCGCACCTGGGCCCGCAAATGGGAGTGGCCGACGGGATTGCACTGGGTCACAAGCTTAACGCGTCGCGGCGAGCGACCGTCGTGTTTACCGGCGACGGCGGCGCCAGCGAAGGCGACTTTCACGAAGCGCTCAACGTCGCCGCGGTGTGGGAACTCCCCGTTCTGTTTGTGGTGGAGAACAACGGGTGGGGACTGTCGACGCCCAGCGCCGAGCAATTCCGAAAGAGTTTCGTCGACAAAGCCAAGGCATACGGTATCACCGCCGAGCGCGTCGACGGCAACAATGTTCTCGACGTATTCCACGCCGCGACCAAACACATTCGCGCCATCCGCCGCAAGCCGCAGCCGCGACTATTGGAGTGCATGACGTTTCGCATGCGCGGGCACGAAGAAGCGTCGGGAACCAAGTACTATCCCGCAGGCATTCAAGACGAGTGGGCAAAGAAGGATCCGCTGGAAACGTACCAGAACTTTCTACGCAAACAAGGTGTGTTGACCGAAGAGATTCTGGTCGAAGCGCGTTCCGACATCGGCAACGAAATCAACGACGCGTTGGATGTCGCGTTTGCGAAACCCGCGATTGTCCCCAACGCCCAGCGCGAACTCGCCGGCGTGTTTACTCCCAGCAGCGTCCGCGTAATTGAGCCGCGCAACCCCGGCGCGACTTCCGAGCGGCGGTTTGTTGACGCCATCTCCGACGGGCTGCGGCAAGCGATGGAACGGCACGACAACCTGGTGCTTATGGGGCAGGACATCGCCGAGTATGGCGGTGTGTTTAAAGTCACCGAAGGGTTTGCCGAGCAGTTTGGTAGCGAGCGGGTGCGCAATACGCCGCTGTGCGAGAGTGCGATCATCGGTTCGGCGCTGGGTCTTTCGGTTGGCGGTTTTAAGAGCATGGTCGAAATGCAGTTCGCCGACTTTGTGACCTGCGGCTTCAACCAGATCGTCAATAACCTGGCCAAGATTCATTATCGATGGGGCCAGAACGCCGATGTTGTTGTGCGAATGCCGACCGGCGCGGGTGTGGCCGCCGGGCCGTTTCACTCGCAAAGCAACGAAGCCTGGTTTACGCACACGCCGGGCCTGAAGGTGGTTTACCCGTCGTCGCCCGCCGATGCCAAGGGGCTGATCGCCGCCGCGATCGAAGATCCCAATCCGGTGATGTACTTTGAGCACAAAAAACTTTATCGCAGCGTGAAGGGGCCGGTTCCCGACGGCTACTACACCGTCGAGATTGGCAAGGCCAACCTGGTGCGCGAAGGTGACGACCTGTCGGTGATTACCTACGGGCTTAGTGTGCACTGGGCAGCCGAGGCTTTGGACGCCAACCCCGACATTTCCGCCGACCTGCTGGACCTGCGAACGCTATCGCCGCTGGACACCGACTCGATCTTTGAGTCCGCGCGCAAAACCGGCAAGGTGATCATCCTGCACGAAGACACGTTGATGGGCGGCATCGGCGGGGAGATCGCAGCGCTTATTAATGAGCATTGTTTTCACGATCTCGACGCCCCGATCCTGCGCTGCGGTAGCCTCGACACACCGGTTCCGTTCGCGGCGTCGCTGGAGGAAAATTTCCTGCCCCGCGAGCGGTTTGCGAAGATGCTTCGGGAGCTGTGGAGCTATTGAGCAGCGACTATGTAACTCCCGTTTAGTAGTGGCGCTCCTCCGGCAGGCAATGAGCTACGGTTTGTCCAAAAGCAGTGCCCGCATGTCATACGCTCGAAGCTCCACGTAATCCATGTCTGGGTGACTTTGGCCGAACGGTGTGGCCCCTGCGGCAATGTCCGCCTCCAAAGTTTTGTCGCCACGCTTCCGGCGACTCTCGTACCAGTTTTCCGTCATGCGCCGCCTCTCCTTTTCGGAGATGCTGGCGATTAATCCGGCCATGCTGTTGCGGGCCACTACCAGGAGACCGCCTTCGAAGAAAGGCCGGTCGAATTGTGGTTGAAAGTCAAAATCCACGCGAGTCTTTCCTAAGTACTCAACGGACTCTCCTTCAGCCGCTCGGAATATATCAAAATCGTAGCAACGTGAATCGGCCGAAACGATTACGCTTGTGTTCTGAATGACGAAGAAGTGTCGGTCGTCCAACCAACGGGCAAATCCGACAGGCGAATAATCTTCCAGGCTTGCACCGCGAAGCGCCGCGAACTCGTGGAGCCTGGCTTCGGCTGCAGAGTCTTTCGGTACCGGGGTGGTCGACACATGAGGTGTTTCACCGGCGTTGAATGGTTCGACGACCATTACCCGTCGCTGGCGTGGAACGGCGAATAATAGCCTCCCTGAGGGCTGCACATCCCATCCGTGCGAACCCCAACCGAAGTCCACTTCGACCAGTGCTGGGCCCTGTTCCGCGAGCTTCGTTAACTCACCAAACTTCTTGGCCTGATCAACGTCCCGCGATAGCAATACCTCGACTTCGCAGGGCTTCCCGTTACTCGGCGGGGAAGCCCGCAGCCAGGACGACACCGTTCCTTTGATTGCCGACCGCGTAGCCTCCATCGACTCTTCGCTCATATCGATTCTCGACGGCAGCTTTCCCCAGATCGTTTCGCGAGTGAAAAGATAAAGTCGCCCCGCCTGGTCGATCCGGCCACCCCGAAGGGTTGGCACCAGCACCCCACCTTTGGTGATGTTGTCTAACAGCCACGAATCGCAGGCGTCGCCATTTGACAGGATACAGGCTGCTGGCCGTGTTTGCATGGGAAGAACAATACACGCCCCATTCGCATCGACCACGATACTAGTACCATCAGATATTTCCCCCGGCCCTTGGCCTTCACGTCCAATGGATGGAAGTTCGTTGCCGTCGATATCGATCTTTCGGATGTTATGGAGCGTCATGTCAAACAAGTAGACAGTTTGCTTGGCGTCGACACCAACATCGCTAAGGTGACCAAGGGGTTCGACCATTTCTTCGTCGTTGATAACCCAGATAGGCTTAGCCTGGATGGTATTTGCAAGTGTGGGCAAAGGCCATAGCGCGGCAATGGTAGCGGTAAGTAGTACTGCCGACAGGATCGTTTTCAAAGCTCCCCTTTCGAAGAAACGACCATCGTAGATTAACTGATGGGTTGACATTTCGGCAAGTCCGCAAGACATGGCACGGGCAATGCATTATGAGTTCCTAACCTCTGTCGATAGCGAATAGTTCCTTGTTAGGGATGACTGTGCCTGCAAATAACCCCAAAGTTCCGAATCAGGATTCTGTCGAATGGTTGTGGTCGCGTGTAGTTGCGGCCTACCTGGTTCTCGCCGTGGTGCCGATAGGGATAGGCCTCGCCGTCGAGGCTGTGCTCGATTGGTCGCCGCACGTACCACTTGTGGCGTGGTTAGTTTTTCTCGTGGGGTTCACGGCAATGTGCGCCCTGACACCCAACCAGTGCGGCACCGAGCATGGCCCGTTGAAACTTGTCGCGTTCGTGGCGATATGCGTTTTTGGTGGTATTCACGTTATGGCGATGCCCGGCTGCGCCGCGATGTTTTTGGTTATGACGGAATGTTCGGTTGAGTCCGACGCTGCCCACAACATCATGGTCAAGGGCACGGGCTATCTACTGATGGGTGCTGTTCCAAGTGCTCCAGCAATGTGGTACGCGATGCGTCGGTCCACCGTTTTCGCCCGCGAGGCTCCACCGGCCTCTGAAGCGCCCGCGCCGATAAGCTAGTACCCGTAACGCTCCAGGTACTCGCCCATCACCGACTGCAAAATTTCCTGCTGCTCGGGAGTTAGATCCTGCTGGTACTTCGTGTTTGCGTTTCGCAGAGAAAACTTGTCGAGTCGACGCTTGAAGCCATCGGTCATCGGCAGATCGGTAAACTCGCACAGCTGCGAAAAAACAGCGTGGCGATCCTCGCACAAGTCTTCGTAGCGCACTTGTACAAACTGCTCGGCGGGAACACTTTCCTTACCTACCTCCAGCGCGTCCAGAAACAGCTTCCACTGAATTCCCGCGAGTGCAACAAACGAGCGGTCGTGTTGTTCCCATTCGCGCTGATAGGCATCGGGCAATTCGCCGAACCGCCACTGCGCGGTACCACGCCAGCCCAACCAAAAATCAACGTTGAGCAACGAGTTCACGTTGCCACGCCCATCGCGCAAACAATGAATAAACAGCGCGTTGGGAAACATGCGATACAAAAAGCCCAACCGCGGCCAACCGGTAATCTTATAGAGCGCACGCTGGCGGCGCCCCACCAGTAACTCTTGGGTCATCGCGCGCGCGCGCCGAGCGCTGCGCACCGACACGTCGTCTGTTCGCAGGTCGCGGAACGACCGTCGAAAACCGCGCACGTGATGCTCCCAGGTGTCGTAGCACTCGCCGGGCTCGGTGGTTGCCTTGATGCGGCCGCCGACCAATGGAAGGTCTACCCAGCCCAACATGCGGCGATGCATCTTCATCGATGTGGGCATCCGGTCGCCAAAACCGCTCAGCCACGCGACGTGCGGGTGTTCGCTAAACATGTGGTGAAGGATGGTCGAACCACAACGGCCCAGACCGACTATAAAAATGGGCCGGTCCGGCAGGGGACCAAACGGGTCGGTGTTACTCATGCGGTTTTCCTAAATGGTCCAATTGGCGACAGTCGGCATGGGGTTCTTGTTGGTTTAGGATAGCGTCTAGCCCGCAGAAGGCGAAGTGGTTTTGGCGGCGGCCAAAGGCGCTTCGGTTTCGATTAAGCGTCGAAACAGCTCGACCCGCTGGTCAAACATTAGATGGATGGGAAACCGCGTCTCGGCAATCGCGCGTCCGGCCGCGCCCATCTTTTGAGCAAGGTCGGTGTCGGCCACGAGGTCGCGAATGCGCGACGCGAGTGCTTCGTGGTCGCCAACCGGAACCACGAAACCGTTCTCACCATCAATCACCAGCTCGCGAACGCTGCCCACTTCGGTGGTGACCACCGGAAGGCCCGTGGCCATTGCCTCCAGTACGACGTTGGGAAGTGTCTCCGGTCCCGGGCGTGACGATAGCGTAAGCACGTCGGTCAGCCGCAAGATCTCGTCGACATCTTCGCGCAGCCCAGCAAACACGACGCGATTGCCAATGCCCAAGTCATCAGCCAGCGCCTGCAGATGGTCGCGAGCGGGCCCGCGCCCCACAAATAAGAATCGCACGTTGTCGTGATGTTTAGCCACCCCGCCGGCAGCGCGCATCATCACGTCCAGGCTCTTTTCGGGTTTAAGCGACGCAATCGTCGTGACCACTTTTTCCCCTGGCTTGATACCGAGCGTGTCGCGAAGGGTTTCACTGGCTGGCCCGGGGCGATACTTCTCGGTATCGACGCCGTTAAAAATGACCTCGATTCGCGACTCATCGACCCCTTCGTCTGCAACCAGGTAGCGCTTGTGAATGTTCGCGATTGCAATGAAACAATCGAACGGCTTCAGCAAGCGGCGCATGTAGGGTTTAAGCAATGGTCCCCCGTCGTCGCCCGCCGACGAATGAAACGACACCAACGCTCGCGGTACCTTGCCCTGGCGGCGCGCCCAGTTGGCAAAAAACAGCGTATTGGGGTTCACGAACGTATAAAGCACGTCGATCTTTTCGCGCTTAAGGATGCCCAGAAGTTTCAGGTAGGCCCACGCGTCGAACTTGTTTGTCATCAACCCTTCGTAAAACGGGACGCCCAACTTGACAAAGTGATCGCGAAAGAAACCGCCGTCCTTAAGGCAGCACATCACCACGCGCACGTCGCTGGGATTCAGTCGACTGACAAAATCGAACAGCTTTTTTTCGACACCGCCCATGTTGAGCTCGTTGTCGAGGATCAACACGTTTAGTGGTCGCTTGGTGTTATCGGCGCGGGATTGGATGTCGGACATGGCCATGGAGGTGTGTGGGTAAACAAGCAGCAATCTCCCTCAATTCTAAGGGATTACGGCGCGGTGGTGAAGCGGTATTAGCCGGCTACCACGCCTCGGCGATAGCGCGATAAACCGCCGGGTGTTGCCAGTACGAACCGTGGGCTTCGGTGACAAAGTCAGACACGTCCACATAAACGTCCGCGACGGTTTTGTAGTCCTTAGGATTCATAAACAACGGCTCGACCGGCCACGAAATAAAGTCGTCTTTGTCCCACAAATTAATCCATCGGGGCCCGGTGAGGTCCCCCTCAAAACCGCTTCCGCGTTCGGCCAGGCCGTAGTCGCGAGGATCAAGCTTCTTTCCCGCAGCCAGTAACTCGACAACCGCATCTTTGCGAAACGCCAGCGGCGTGATCGGAGATCCGAACGTAACAAAGCGACGAATCCGAAACTTACCCTGTTGTGCCAACTCGCGAAGGTCGGTTAGCGCGTTTCGTGTGCTTACTTCGGACGTGGTTTCGCACGACTTCAGAAACTCATGGTCGGGCTTAATTCGTTGGAACAGGTAAAACAGCAGGTCCATTGCTGCCACCGAGCCGGCGCTGTGCGCGACAATGGTCAGCGAGAAAGGAAAACCACCCGGGTCTTCCAGCAGGTTCCGCCCACGGAGGTAGGCCAGTAGTTGTTCGCACATCGCGTAGCGAACGGATTGTTGCCCATCTTTCGACACGTAATAAAACATGTCGCCCAACCCATAGATGTAAAACGGCCGCGCTTTGTCGATGGCAATTCGCAGCGGGTTAAGCGACGCGTCGCTTGCCGCTTTAACCGCGGTAAGCGCTCGGCTGCCCAATTGCCGTTCGGCCTCGGCCAGTGCCTGGTGGCCCTTGGGGAACTGTACGTTGTCGACGTTCCACCCCCACTCGACCCCAACAAAGCTTTCCGGGTAGCCCGTTCCAACCTCTTTGCGGATGCCATTGTGAAGCTTCTGGTACGAAGCCGCGTGAGTTCCGGTTGATCCCTCCGGGCTGACGCCGTGCACGTACATGGCAACTTCGCGATCCATATTCTCCCCCGGTGTTAAGGTGTGCCTCGCCACTAGATTCACATTCGCGGAGCCGCCCTGCAACCATTATACTGATGTCGGCAAACTCCCGGAGGTTAAGCCGTCGTGTTCAATTTTCGACTGTTGGTTGCCCTCGTCTCTGTTCTTGCCGCAACGCTATGGACGCCACGGCTCGCGTCTGCCCAGTCGCCGGGACCCACGCCGGCAGACCGTGGTGGGTTTACGGCCTCTCTTTCCCTCGGGGTCGGATTTCAAAATGGCGACGGCTACGACCAGACCGGTTTGTCCGGGCTGAACTTTTCGATCGGCGGATTCGTCAACGACGACGTCGCGATACTCCTTCGCGCATCGGGAACGCTGGTGGAAAACGACGTCATCGTGATCTCCGGGCAAAACGTACTGGGCGAAAGCCAGGCGGACTTTACCTGCGGCTCGGTGGCGTTGACGACGCAGTATTGGATGAGCGATCAGCTTAACGTTGAGTTCGGCGCAGGCCTGGGAGTTCTTGCGATCGAAGGCGACGGTGTCGAAGACGATGACACCGGCTTTGGGCTCTACTTGGGCGCCGCCTTTGCGCCGTTGGTGCGCGGAAGCAACGCGTTGTACATCGGTGTAGAATTCGCGCCCGTGTTCCTGGAAAGGTCAAACGTGCTGAACACCGGTATCGTTATCGGGTTTCAGTTTCTTTAGCGCGTATCAGCTGCCGTTTAACGGCCGCAGACAGACGCTTAATTTCGATCTCGCGCCGCAGCGCGTCGCTGCGCTCGCCGATTTCCTCCTCATAAACCAATGCAACCGGTAGCCGTCCGCGCGTGTACTTTGCGCCGTCTCCCGCGTTGTGGCTGTCCAGCCGCGCAGCCACATTGTTAGATATCCCCGTGTACAGGGTTCCGTCGGAACACTCTAGTATGTAGACAGACCACATGCGGCCACCGTAGCATACGTCGGTTGTTGCGGCCATCAAGTGTTAACCAGAAGGCGTGCTTTGTTTCGTTGGCTTGCTTTAATGTTACTGGCCGGGTTGTCGGTGCGCTCCGAAGCCCACGCGGTCGACACTTTGCCGCAATTGCAACACCATGCAATTGTCGTGAATGAGTCCGGGCACGCGGTTGACGCGCTGCGACCCACTTGGGTCGGGCGACGCCATGCATATTCTGACGCCGATCTCTATCAACAGCAACTGGATGCCATGTTTGACGCGATGAGTCGGTTCGTCACCGACTCGGTCGGGGCGGACCGGCGCGTGCAGTTGTTCATCCACGGCGGATTGGAAACCACATCCGGCACTTTGGGGCGCTTGCAGGAGCAGGTTCGCGCCGAACTCGACGACGGGGTATATCCGGTCTACCTGCTATGGCCGTCGTCGCTTGCTACGTCGCTTGTGCAGGAAATGTTTATGATACGCGGCGGCAAGCGCCGTCCAGTATATGGCCCGGTTTCTTCGACATGGGTGGTTCCGTGGCGCTTGGGAAGCGCAATCGTTAAAGCCCCGTTTGACCTGATCACGCATGAGCGAAGAAGTCGCGCCGATGCCCGCGACGCGGCAAACGGTTTACAAGTGCCCGCGGAGGTTCGCACAATCTATGACGCACGAAGCCGTCGTGGCCGCGGTTATCAAACCGGATCGTGGTTGCTGAACGTGCGCACGTGGCCGCTTAAAATCGTGTCGACGACAGTCACGTCCGGACTTGGTGTCCACACCTGGCGCAACCTTAGCCGTCGCGCGCATAGCGTCGTCCCGCATCCCGACCGGCCACAGGAAAACCCTGCGGTCCACAAGTTCCTTCGTCGGCTGGAAGAGTTTCAGGGACAGCACGATACTCAGCTAACTGTTACATGCCACAGCATGGGCGCAATTGTTGGCAACGATCTCTTGGAGCGGTGGGGGCATCGGTTGCGTATCGACACACTCGATTACATGGGCGCGGCCACATCCGCTACCGAAACCATCGCAACCGTGGTGCCGTGGCTGCAAGCGCATCCCGACGCAACGTTTCGGGTGGTCTCGTTGCACCCGAAGGCCGAGCGCGAACAAAAAACCGCTGGCGACGTGGCGCCGCGCGGAAGCACGCTGGAGTGGATCGACAGCTTTTATCGTGCGAACGGCAGTACGGCGGACGACGGGAACGGTGTTCTTGGGCAGCGCTTTGGACGCTGGAACGTTGCCGTCAAGGCGATGGAGGGATTTCCCGCTGGCATTCGCGACCGCGTGACGCTAAAAGCCTTCGGCCTGGGGACAATTCCGGCGCGCCGGGAGATTGAGGCGCGCGGCGACGGCACCACCAACCCGGGTCCGCAGCGACATGCCGACATGAGTCGATTCAAACACTGGCGCGATGAGTACTGGGAAGAAGCTAGCGGCCCGTCTTTGCCGCGACCGGTCGGGCTTCATCTCGACGGAAGTCTTGGAATCTGCCACGTGCTTGGCAAGTGGAGGCCCGAAGTTGGCGCCGAGTTAGGCGGTCGATTTGGCCGTACCGCGACGACGGCTCGTTATCGCGGAACACTCGTCGGTGCCGATTGGGACGCGATGCGGCTTCAGAGTATCGGCCTTGGTATCGACCATCAAGAGGGGCGGGGAAGCACGAACACCGCCGTCGACTATGTGCGTGCCGACACCCCCGGTGGCGACCAGGGGTTTTGGCGCGTCGAACTTTCGCAGTCCGCGATTATCCGACGAGTCGAACTCGCGGTGGGCTATCGGTTCGCGTTTGGCACCGAGGACGTGCCCGATGGTTATTCGCGTTCGCGGCTAAGTGGCGTCGTGATCGGCATTTCAATCGCACCGGCAAGATAGGCCTGGCGTTCGCGCGTTAGTAGTCCAGTGTCGGATACCAGTCGGGACGCCCCGGTGGTGTTAGGTCGAAGATGTTCCACACAGGGGTAAGTAGATCGATCCCGCGATGCTCGTTCTTCTCCAGGTCGAAGACTGCGGATCCGGAGTATGTGTGATGCACGACGCCGTCGGCATCGCGGATGAACACACTCACGCCGGGATACTGGTTGCCCTTGTCGTCGGCAAAGTTAAAGTCGCGCTTAAAGCTCGATTCGATAGCCGACAACAGTCGCAGATGTCTCCACTGTCGGGAGCGGGCGAACGCACGAAACAGTCGCAAAGGTGCCTGCGCCACGGTCGCAAAGTTAATGTGCTGTTCGACGTGGCGCGCGGCTGCGTTAAGTCCGTCATTCCACATGGTGCAGCTGGGACACGGATTCTCCTGGGCTTCGCCGTACATGAACTGATAAAGCACCAGCGGAGCGTCGGGACGATCAAACAAGTCGGCCAGCGACACGCGGCGTTCCTCGTCTCCCGCCGACAAGTCGCGCGGGCCTTCGCGAAACATGTAGTTGTCGGTGACTTTGTCGTGCGGTAACTCGCGGCGACGTTGCGCGACTTGCTCACGTCGGTCTCGCAGTTCGCGTTCGGCTTGCAGTAGTTCGGCACGCGCCCGTCGGTAGGCGTCGCTTTCGTTTTTGTACTGACCGATTTCCATTTTTTCTCCTAATAACTAAAAAACATTCCGACGCTATTGCGCTCGTGGCGTCTGCTTACTATTGTACACCACACGTCGGCCAACGGGAGGGCCGAACGCACTTTCCTCAAAGCCTCCCTTCCTCCTCGTTCATACCTCTCAACCAGTCGACGCCCTCATGTTGGGCGGCGATAAGCGCACGTCTTTTACACATTTGCGGTCGGGCAAAGGTCCGACGCCGAGTTTGCACCCCACACCCGCATCCGGTCGCTCGGCTCGGGCCTGCTCCGCCGCGTTTAATCTGGGAGGATAGGGATGAAGCGAATTTTTGTTTTTGCGATGGCAGTGGTAATCACCGCCGGAATGCTTGCTTGTAGCGAATCGCCAATCGCGACGAACACCAGGCCCACCAAAAATCTCGAAAGCGACATCAGGCTGCTTCGCCACTTTGATGATCGCTTTGGTCATTTGCCTAAAGCGGCGCCCTACGACATCGGCGCAGGCCACAACGATATTCTGTTGGCGTTCGATCGCCGTCGCGCACTCAATTCAACGCAACCGATTACGCACAACGAGTTCACCAGCGTAGTTGCGCGCTCTATCAATCAGGTCATGGTTGCCCACAACGAACCATTCCAGTTTAACCAGGGCGATATCGGGGTAATTCTGGAGTATCTGGAGACGTTCCGACCGACCTACGACTTTGCCGGCAAAGGTGGGCGCGACGTAGAGGGAATGATCACTCAGTGGGAGCAGACGGGATTCATCTCGCCGCAGGAGGCGGAGGAATTTCGCGCTCTGATAGCCGGTTTAATCACAGTCGGTGACGACAACCGCGCGCCAAAGCTGGTTACACCGGAGCGCGCCGCGGCCGTTGCCAACGAGATTGCGCGCCGGTCGCATTCGCCAGCGACCAAGTCGGCTGCCAGGGTAATGGCCGCGTCGGTTGCCTTTTGGAGCAAAATTCCGGTACCGCCAGGACAGGATAACGAACTGGTTCGAGACATCGTGGTGCCCTGGGCTTCGGTCGGGCGCATAATCTCCGACGTACTCGCGCAAATGGCGTACGGCAAGCTCGCCGCGTTGTTTCCGCAGATTACGATTCCCGCCTACATTGTTACCGCGGTGGCATCTATCACTTTTGCGATTATGCAGGCGAACTGGAGCCCTGGTGCAGACAACTATTCGCCGCCGCTCTGGGGAGATCCGTTGCTCTAAGCATTTGTCAATCAATGGGGCTGACCCCCGCCAGCAGGCGGGGGTCGTCACGGATTCGTGACACACTTCCTGGGGCTAAGCGTATATAATGTGGGCATGGCCGACGCCGATCCGCAATTCAGCGAAGTTTCCACAAAAGGAAACGGAGCGCTATCAGGAGAAGTCCTGCGACGAGTAGTCGCTCGGGACCCGGTCGCGCTGGGGCAGTTCTTTGACGCCTTTGCAGACCGCGTCTTCGGCTTGGCATACCGTCTCCTCGGCGATCGAACCCTGGCCGAGGATGTATCGCAAGAAGTGTTTCTGAAGATCCACCGCGCGATACACACCCTCGACCCGAATCGCGACCCGGGCCCATGGGTGACCACTATCACCTACAATGCCTGTCGCGAACATTGGCGAGGCACGACCCGCCGCCGCGAAAACGTGACCTCACCGTTGGATGAAATCGAAGACTGGCAGAACGATCATCCGACCACCACGGAGACACCCGAAGGATTGTTATTGGCGGACGAACGCGATGCGGATGTCCAACGGGCGTTGAACAAGTTGCCCGATACATTGCGAGAGGTTGTGGTCCTGCATTTGTGGCAGGGGCTCAACCATAAAGAAATTGCGGAGATGTTGGATTCAACTCACGCGGCGATACGAAAGCGGTACTCACGCGCACTGTCACAATTAGCCGAAATTTTAGGTAGTTAACGCGAGTCGATGAACGACGATCAGGAATATCAACTAACGCCCAAAGAGCAGAGGGCTGAGCAAACCGTCCGCGATTTGCAGGGTCCGGCTATGGGTGCCGAGCTTAAGGCTAAACTGCGGCAACAGTTTGTTGGCGGTGCCGCGGCCTCCGGCGAGAACGTTGTCGATGCGACCGATGGCTTTGGTGCGCGTCGCCGTCGTCGTCGCCGTGTGTTCTGGCAAGCAGCGGCCGCAGCGTTCTTTGCAGCCCTGGCGGTGACAGTTACACCAAAGCTTTTCGATCGCAGCGACTTTACCACGGTCTACATGGGGTCGACGGGATCGACGGGAGAGCTTTTTGTGCAAGGTCACTCGATGGACCCCTACCAGCCCAAGAAGATCGACGAGATGCTTCATCCTGGTGCGCCCGTGAAACTCACCGAAGGCGATATGGAAGTCGACTTTACCGTTGAGCGCAAGCTGGCGATGCAGTTGGCGGCGAACTCCGAAGCGACAGTGCCCAAGTTAACGCCTTATGGCAAAGGGCAGGAAGCTTCGCTGGAAGTGCCTCATGGTGAGGTGCGGATCGCCACCGGCCCCAAGCTGAACGTCGAGCGACTAATGATTTACGCCCCGCTGGCGATGGTTGAGGTTGCTGGCACAACGTTCCTGGTGATGAGTGACCAGGACAGCCTTTTTGTGGCGGTTCTTGAAGGCAAGGTCAAGATGGCCGATGCCGATGGTACCTACCACTTTGTCACCGACGGCAAGCGTCGGACCGTCTATCGCGATAAGCCTGCGAAGGTCGAGGACATATTCCCTGCCGAACGTGCGAAGCTAAAGAAAGTGCGCGATATGGCAATGGGTGACTAGTCAGTCGCGAACGGAAGGTTGGCGACATCTACGTTGCCGCCGGTCAGAATTACACCTACTCGTTTCCCCGCAAAATAACCTGGATGGTTTAGGACCATAGCAACCGGGACCGCGCTCGATGGCTCGATGACGACGTTCATGCGCTCCCAGACTAACCGCATCGCCGCCACGATTTGCTCATCGGTAACGGTAAGCACGTCGGCAACTCGCTCCCTAATAATAGCGAAGGTCTTTTCACAAATACCGGTGCGCAGCCCGTCGGCGATTGTGTCGGTTGACGTGTTGGTTTGCAACTCGCCCGACGTAAACGAGCGATAGGCGTCGTCAACGGCAGTTGGTTCGGCGCCGTAAACTAATGTCCTCGACGAATAGTAAGCGGCCGCAAGCGCGGTTCCACTGATCAACCCACCGCCACCAATAGGACAAGTGATAATGTCCAGGTCGGGCACATCGCCCACAAACTCGCGCGCCACGGTCGCCTGCCCTGCGATCACGTCGTAGTTGTCGAACGGATGGATGAATGCCGCACCGGTTTGCGCGACAACCTCGCCCAACGCCGCATCGCGAGACGCCTGCGACACTTCGCAAAACGTGATCTTCGCCCCGTACGCTCTGGTTGCATCGATCTTTACCCGCGGCGAACTCTTCGGCATGACAATATATGCGGGCACGCCCAAGTGCTGCGCGGCGCGAGCGACGGCCTGCGCATGATTCCCCGACGAATGAGTTGCCAGCCCGTTCTTGCGCGCCTCCGGCGCCAGGCGCATCGCGGCACTAGCGGCGCCACGCATCTTAAACGCACCGATCTTTTGAAAGTTTTCGCACTTGAAGAAAAGCTCGGCCCCAACCCTGCGACTAAGACTCTCGCATGTGAGGACCGGCGTTTTGTGTATCAGGCCGGAGATGTTTTCGTGAGTGACGATAATATCTGTGTCGTCGGGTACCGCTAGCAAATGCTTCATGCGCCCATCCTAACACACCTCTGTTGGCGCTAGAAGATTCGTAAAAAATTGTCGTCACACTCCTGCGGTTGCAACGTACCACCACCAACCCCACTCGCAAGCTTAGCGTCGGCGCATGTCCTTTAGACACCAGAACGCGTCGCGTCTATCACAAATGGAGGAGACCATTGAGACGACTCACACTGATCGGTGTGGCGTTGTTGCTGGTGGCATTGGTGTTTGGTTGTTCGCAGGATCAGCCGACGCAAGTTGATGTTACCGACGACAGCGAGCCCACGCCATTGCTACAAGCCTTTTCCAACCCTGAGTACGGCGTGGCCGCGTCGACTCGCACTTACGAAGTTACGATTGAAAACCTAACCGTCGACAACGGTGGTGGCGCCGCGCAGGTGTTTTCGCCACCGGTCCTGGCAACCCACCATCCGGTCGTGCGGATGTTTCGGGTTGGTACCGAAGCCTCCGCCGAGCTGGAAGCGATTGCAGAAGACGGTGACAACTCGGGCATGTTGGCATTGCTCGATGGTGCTGGCCGCGTCCACGAGTCGTTTGCGGCGGCCGGTCCGATTCCTCCGGGTCAGTCGGCTACCTATACAATTGCCACTGTGTCTAATGCCCGCCGGTTGTCGCTGGTGTTTATGTTGGTCAACACGAATGACGGTTTCGCCGGCCTCGACCGCGCGATCTTGCCCGTTGGCGGCGAAACGACGTTCATGCTGAACGCATACGACGCGGGAACCGAAGTTAACACCGAACTTGAAGCACATATTCCCGGGCCGTGCTGCGGTACGCCCGGCGCGGGCGACGACGAGCACGGTGTCATTCACGCCCATCCCGGCATCACCGGCGACGGCGATCTTGATCCCGCCACGTGGGGTTGGACCGGGCCGGTTGCCAGGGTGACCGTGCGCCGCCTCGCACCCGCTTGGGAAGTAGCACTCACCAACAATACGGAAGATCGTGGCGACGGCGCGGCACAAGTGTTTTCCCCGCCGCTTTTGGTGACGCATCGAAAGAGTGCGAAGGTATGGAACGCCGGTGGTTATGCCAGCCCCGGGCTTGAAGAACTGGCCGAAGACGGTGGAACGGCAACGCTTGCCGGTGAACTATCCGGTAGCAAGCACGTGTTCGCGATCGAAACCGGCGCGGGCCCCGTGGGGCCAGGCGGTACTGACACCTACACAATCGAGGGAACGTTCTCGTACCGGTGGCTGTCGATGGCTTTTATGTTGGTCAACACCAACGACGGATTCTCGGGCGTCGATAGGCTCGCGCTTCCCTTTGGCGGGCGCGTTGGCTATTACCTGAACTCGTACGACGCCGGTACCGAAGTGAACGACGAACTCGTATCGAGTATTCCTGGGCCGTGCTGCAGCGGACCGGGGGCAGGCACCGACGAACACAAGCGCATCCGTCATCATCCGGGCATTTCTGGCGATGGCGACCTGGACCCCGCAAAGTGGGGCTGGGAAGATCCGTCGGCGATGTTGACGGTCACGCGCGTTCGTTAGAACTACGTAGCCCAGGCGAAGCGGGAAACGAATCGCCGAGTGGGTTTCTCGCGGTCGGGCTACGTTCTATCCGCCGTAAATTGGCAAGTGGGGCCGATTTGGCGTAACGGCGGAGCAAAAGCTCCGGTCTTCGGGCCGGGGCTTTTGTTTGTGAGGGGCGGATGGTATCCTTAGGAATACCCCGCACCGCCCCTGGGGAGAAGATGATGACCGCCTCTAAAAGAACCAAATGGATTGGCGTGATCGGGCTGGTTGCCATCGCGTGCTCGATGGCGACAGCGAAGGCCGACGTTGTTGACGACCCCAATTACTTCGCACTGTTTCTGCCACCTTTGCCACTGGCGTCACTAATCACAATAGATTCAAACGTAAAAGCCACGATTCTACGCGATCCGTCGCGGGGAAATCCCGGCTGGGGAAAAGCGATTGGGCTACTGGAAATTGGAATTGGTGGCGCGCAACTTGTGGTGGCACGGGAAGGCAGTTCGAACAATCGCGAGATGATGCAGTTTGCTGCGGGCTTCCATGTGATTCTTGGTGCGCTTACACTATGGGCCGCATCGAGCGCACCCACCGAAGCCAAACAACGTGATGTCGCGATCCAGTATGCTCCGGGGAGCAGAGGAGTCCAGCTAACCTTATCGTTTTAATGAATCACGACGAACTCGATCTACACGGTGAACGACGGCTCGGCAAGGTGCAAGAGTACCTTGGCGAGTTTGTCTATGGCGGCATCGACGGTTGCGTGACGACCTTTGCTGTGGTGGCCGGCGCCGTGGGTGCTGGCTTGGAGAGCGCGATCATTATCATTCTTGGATTTGCCAATTTGCTTGCCGATGGATTCGCGATGTCGATCGGTGCCTACCTGTCCAGCAAGTCAGAGCGCGAAAACTACGAAAAGCACCGTAACATCGAAATGTGGGAAACCGAGCACATGCCCGAACACGAGCGCGAAGAGGTTCGCGAGATCTTCGCGGCCAAAGGGTTCGAAGGGGAGTTGCTTGAACAGGCGGTGGAGGTGATCACGGCGGATCGCGAGCAATGGGTAGACACCATGATGACCGACGAATTGGGTATGATGAAAAACCAAAAATCACCGTTCACGATCGGCGGCGTGACGTTTGGGTCATTTCTCCTGGTGGGTTTGGTTCCGCTGCTGGTTTATGTATGGGATTTCATCTCGCCGCTAAGTAAGAACCTTTTCTTATACGCCAGTGTGTTAACCGGCTTAGGTTTCGTGGGAGTGGGTTGGCTTAAAAGCTACGTCACGCAGTCGAGCCGCATGAAAGGCATTCTCGAAACTCTGGTGTTGGGCGCGATCGCCGCCACGGTCGCCTATTTCGTCGGTGACATTCTCGAGAGGTTGGTGTTGAAGTAAACACTCCCGTGCGAGCCGAGTTCTAGCATTGATGTCGGGCTTTCGATTAGTTTCAGATAGGAGACAAGAAAACATGTGTCGCAACATTCGAACGCTTTACAACTTCGAGCCGCCCGCGACCGCCGACGAAATTCACGCAGCGTCGCTACAGTTTGTTCGCAAGGTAAGCGGCTATTCCAAGCCCTCGCAAGCCAACCAGGAGGCATTCGATCGAGCGGTTAATGATGTCCAATCTGTAATTGCACGGTTGATGGGCGAGCTGACAACCTCTGCGCCGCCGAAGGATCGTGAGGTTGAAGCCCAGAAGGCGCGCGAGCGCAGCGCGAAGCGCTTTGGAGATAGCGCGTAACACCGCAAAAAAGTGTGTCACAGTCCCACGCGTCCGGCGTACCTCCAACATCCAGTGTTAAAGCGTGTTATAATGGAGGCACACTCGGCCCAAAGATGCGCCCCTTCCCCGAACTCATAGAACCCATGAAAAACCTATACTTTGCGCTTCTGATGACCCTGCTTGCGGCCAACCCACTGGCGGCACAGACCTGGAACGATCTATCGCCCGCGACCGGCCCCGAGCCGTCGACGCGCGCGTGGGCGTCTGGTGTGTTTGATGCCCAGGACAATCGAATGATCATCTTTGGTGGTCGGGCGGCCAGCGACAAGAACGACATCTGGGCATTCGACCTCGACACCGAAATGTGGACGGACCTGACACCGATGGGTACGTCGCCAGCGCCGCGTCGTACGCCGGGAAGTATTTACGATCCGGTCGGACATCGCATGATTACCTGGTCGGGCCAGGCGCCGGGTACGTTCTTTAACGACGTCTGGGAGTTTGATCTCACATCGAACACGTGGTCATTGTATTCGCCGACCGGCGGCCCACCGAACGTTCGCTACGGCGTTGCTCTCGTGCGCGATCCGAACACCAACGACCTGGTGACTTTTGCTGGTTTCACCAACATGGGACGCTTCGACGATGTTTGGCGTTTCAACGCGACCGCAAACACGTGGACCGACGTGTCGTCTTCGCCAGGGCCAATCGAACGCTGCCTTCACTCCGCGTGTTACGACGAAGTTGGCCATCGCATGATCATGTACGGCGGGCAAAACGGAGGCGCGCTGGACGATGTATGGGCGTTTGACCTCAACTCGAACACCTGGTCCGAAATCACCCCGACCATTCGCCCGGCAGGACGCTGGTTTCCTTCTAACGTCTACGATGCCGCCAACCGGCGGATGATCCTCTATGGAGGGTTTACGATCAGCGGGTACTCCGATGAAGTGTGGGCGTTCGACTTATGGACCGAAGAGTTTACCCAGGTGACAGCGTCTGGTGGGCCCGGCGATCGCGAAGCCGCGAGTGCTATCTATGACGGCGCTAACGATCGTATGGTCGTGTTTGGTGGAAGCGACGGCACCACGTACAACGATGTGTGGGAACTGACCGGATTGTCCGACGTCGTTACCAGTGTTGGAGAAACTCCGGCGATCGGCAACGCGGTGCTGTTACAAAACGCGCCCAACCCATTCAATCCGACGACAACAATTGGGTTTGATCTTGCTCAGCCCGAACGAGTTCGCGTGGACGTGTACTCCGCGCGCGGCCAGTTGATTCGCAACCTGCTCGACGAGACCCGTTCGAGCGGACGTAACACCGTGGTGTGGAACGGCCGTGACAACGCCGGACGTACGGTCGCGTCAGGAATGTATTTGTATCGCCTGGAAACTGCTGGCGGACAGGTACTTAGCAGGAAAATGCTCCTCGCCAAATAGCCAAACCGACCAGACTTACTTAAAGAGGCGCTTCAAATAGGAGCGCCTTTTTTATGGAATGTTCGGTGTTATAATGGATCGAGAACTGATCCTTGGAGGGGAAATGAAGAAAATCATCGTGCTGGCGATGTGCTTTGTGTTCTTGGCCGGCGTTAGCCACGCCGATACCGATACACAGGGCGACAGGTTCGTGGACAATTTCATCGACAACCTGGCCCTAACCGCTGTCGTGATAGTCGTTGTCGTCGCCGTGGTTATCGTCGTGCTGGTGAAGGTTGCGCAAAGCGACAACGAGGCCGACGAGTCTGCGCAATACCAGGGGGCGGTGACGTCATCGATGCACGCGCATCATAGCACCGAAGTAGCGCGAATTATCTCGGACTCGCCAACTGCACTGCGTGATGCGCTGATAACGACCCGGCTTACCAGCCTGCAATAGCCAACGGTTGCGGCGCCCAAGACTAATCCCAGCGAAGGTCGTCGTCAAAGCGGACGCCGTCGCGATGAAGCCGAATCGCCAGCTCCTTGCCTTCGACCGGTTTCATGGGGCCCTTGATGGGGTGCACCATGATGGACCACGAACAAATCGGTTGTCCCGGCGCGACCGACTCGGTAAAGGTCGCGCCTTCTAGCACCCGGGCGCCGTTGCGGCGGTAAAAGCCAAGTCGTCGCGCGGCCAGATTTTGCCGCGCCGGTGTGGGCATTGTTTCCGGAACCTCTACTTCGAACAACATCGCCGAGCAATCATTCATGGTAACGCGTTCCAGCACGTCGGCGTACAGCCGCGCGCCTTTTCCTTGTCCGCGATGGTCGGGATGAACAGCAAGATAAACCAGCGCGGCGGCGCGGGGCTGTTTTAGCATCATCAACACTTGCGCAATTCCGTAGACTTTGCCCATTTTGTCGAGCGCCGCCAGAAACCACGTGTCGGTGCAGGTTCCTTCCGCGATCGATTGCATCAACCCAATCTGCTCGGACGTTAGCTGGCGCTGGTCCGGCGGAAAACTCGTCTCGTAAATGTACATCCACTCGGCGAACCGCGGGTCGCTTGGCGAGGTAATTTCGTACAGCCATTTGCGCTGGCGATACAGATTTTCCATCGGAACCGTTTCGAGCTACTTAAGCAGCACCAACTTTTGCGTGCGAATCACTCCGGCGGCCTCAAGGCGATAAAAATAAACGCCGCTAGTAACGGTCGCGCCGACGTTGTTGCGACCGTTCCAGATGACCGTATTGCCCCCCGCATTCGGGTTGACCACACCATCGACAAGCGTGCGCACAAGCGCACCGGAAGCATCGTAGACGTTTAGTTTTACCGGACCAGCCACGCTAATCCAATAGCGAATCGTCGTCGTTGGGTTAAACGGGTTGGGAAAGTTCTGGTCGAGTTGCACACGAGCCCCTGGGGACTCTATACCTGTTGCCAGGTTTCCGTAGCGGACGTAGTCGAAATGTGCTTCCAGGTCGTTGTTGACCGTGAAGACATCGCAATTGCCGGTAAGCGGATCGCTGACATATGGCGATATCGTCGGCCAGTCAGAGTAGGCGGTGACACCCACATCGAGCGTGGCCGGCATGTCATTGCGAGTAAACACCCAGTGAGTTTGCCAGATGTCGCCCGGAACCTGGTACTCCAGTGTGAAGTCGGCACCAGTACGGGTAATGCGAAGACGAATCCAACCGCTGGTTACCGGTTGTAATCCGGAGTCGGTGATCGGCGTAAGCACGAGCTGCGAGTTGCTAAGTGTCGTGGTTTTACGTTCGAACGTGTAGGTGTTGGGCGTGTCGCCCATGCCGACCGAAAAGAACATCCAGTTTTCTTGACCCGCTACCCACGTGGCTTTGGAAACTGCGCGCGGCGTTCGAATGAAAATGCCCGCAAGCGAATACGGTTGCGTAGGAATCGGTGTTGTCGTGCCATCGGCACGAACCCGCGTCTCGACCACGAAGTCACCGGTAAGTGTCTTAAAAAATGTAGGTGCATGAAGGTCGTTGTACCAGCCGCAGGAGCTGGGACGGATGTAGAGGTTGCCGGGCGAAGTGGTATTGATGTCGGCGGTGACAGCCTTATCCGGCCAGTCGCCGACGTCGTGAAATCGGGACCAGTTCGAAGTGGTCGCGGCGTCGTTGAACTCGTCGCTCAGCGTCCAGTTTTGCGCGAGCGCGGCACTAGTTGCCGCAAGAACCATAAAAGTCGCCAGAACAACCGGGCGTTGCCAGGTCATTAGAGATCCCCCTAGGAAGGTTAAGGGATGGTGAACCGCTGCGCTCCAGGCTCTCTATACTAGCATATGCAAGAGTCGAACCCCATTTGCGGGAATCGGAATTGGCCGCTGACGACCACCTTGCGGTAAACTGCTGCGAACACCAACCATCAGCAAAAGGACTGGCTATGACACAAGGCGTGCTCCTTGGCCTTCTGGCTCAAATGGCTTTTGCAATTGGGTTTACGCTCATTGGAATTGCCGACACATTCCGCAACACCGTCGTAAAAACATCTCTGGCCATTGTCATGGCCAGCGTGATCTGCCTGGTCACACTTATCATCCTGAGAGGACAAACCGACTTTCACGCGGTTTCAGCAAAGCACTGGGTTTACGTTTCCATTGGCGCTGTGGTCGCTTTGTTCATTGGAGAGACGCTGTTCATTACCGGTATCGCGAAATCAAACGTTACCGCTGTGGCTTACACCGCATTGGCCTACCCGGTAATGTCGCTGGCGGTAGAGTCGGCGTTGGGGCGGGCGTCGCTGACGCTTCGTGACGGAGTGGGGTTTGTATTCCTCTGTATCGGCTTTATTATTATTGTGTCGCGAAAGTCGTTGTCCTAGTCGGCGAAAGGACTGGAATGAAGAAAGTTTTCGCAACCCTCGTGGCGGTCTTGCTGTTGGCAATAGTCGTGATCCAGTTTCTGCCGGTTGGTGCGCGCACGAACCCGCCGGTGGCCCAGGAACCCGAGTGGGACAGCTCGGAGACGCGCGAGACTTTCATGCGCGCGTGTGGGGATTGTCACAGCAACGAAACCAAATGGCCGTGGTATACCAGCGTGGCGCCGGTGAAGTGGTTCGTGGTTGGCCATGTTAATCACGGGCGCGGAGAGTTTAACGTTTCGGAGTTCAACAAGCCACAACGGCACGCCCACGAGTCGGCCGAAGAGGTCGAAAAGGGCAAGATGCCGCTCCCGTCGTATCTACGCATGCATCCCGAGGCCAATCTCACCGAGGCCGAGAAAGCAGCGTTTCTGCAAGGGCTCCGGGCGACATTTGGCGACGATGACTAAGGGACAGCGCCCCCATTGACCCCAGGTCCAATGGGTCGTAAGATGTTGGCCGACCGCTAGTTGGCAACCGATGTTGACCAAACCGGGGGGTTCACGATGCCCAAGGTTAGAGCATACCAGGGTGATGGGATTACCGTTACGTACGACCCGCGCCGATGCATCCATGCTGCGGTTTGCGTGATGAGTTTACCCAACGTCTTCGATCCCAAACGGAAGCCGTGGGTCGAACTGGATCACGCTACCGCCGACCAGGTCGAACGCGTGGTACGAAAGTGCCCCACGGGGGCGTTGCAATACGAACGCGACGGGCATCCGACCGAGGCGGCTTCGCCGAACTCACTGGAAGTGAGACCCAACGGGCCGTTGTTTGTGCGCGGCAAAGTAGTACTACAAACCGTTGATGGTGAAGAGATTGTTCGTTGCTCTCGGGTTGCGTTGTGTAGATGCGGCGCTTCCGACAACAAACCATTTTGTGACGGCAGTCACGCGACCGAGGGGTTTCATGCTGCGGGCGACGCGAGCAAGCTACAAGCCCCGCAAGAAGACTGCGACGAATTGGTCGTGACGGTTGCCGAAAACGGTCCGTTGCTGGTTAGAGGCGACTACTATCGCTGCGATGCCGACGCGAAGTCGGCGCTGAAAGAATCCAAAGGCGCGTGGTGCCGGTGCGGCGCGTCCGAAAACAAACCGTTCTGCGACGGAAGCCACAAGATGGTGGGTTTCGCTGCGGGCAGCTCGCCGGACAACGAGTAGGAGGAACTTAATATGTCGCTAATGCTACGCGCGGTCGCAGTGATCGCGGCACTCACGTTACTGGGTGGCTGCATGCCCAAGCCCGATGTTCACATTACCGACGCGTCCATGGAATGGATCGACGGCGGGGTAAAGTACTCATATAAGGTGATGAATGTCAAAAACGATGGCGGGATTTCGGGGATGGTCTACAAGCCGATGACCGTACGGGCATACCTTTCCAACGACGGACGCACTGAGGCCGCTAAGGTCGGCGAATGGAAGCTGCGTCCCCACAGCTTTGGTCGTCGTCAATGGTTGGCGCCAGGCCAGGAAGTCGCTGGCGAATTTGCCTACACTCCGTCGTCAGGTTTTGTAAAAGGTAACGCCACCCACATAATCCTGCGCATCGACGAAGACAACGCCGTCGCCGAGCGCAACGAAGACAACAACTTTGCGCGCATTGAAATCCCACCGCGTTCGTAAGGAGCATTAAATGCGGATTGCAATGACCCGCAAGATCTCAGATGAGATTGTGAACTGCGAACTCACCCACATCGAACGCGAGCCCATTGACCTTCCGCGCGCCCGTTGGCAGCACGCTTCCTACGAAGAAGAGCTGGGGTTGATGGGATGCACGGTGGTTTCGCTGCCTGCCGATCCCAACCAAGCGGATTGCGTGTTTATCGAAGACACAGCGTTGGTGTTCGATGAACTCGCAATTATTATGCGGCCGGGTGTGAAATCGCGCCGCGGAGAGGTCCACGATGTGCAACGCGCGTTGGGAAAGTATCGCAAGCGCATTGAGCAGATAGAGCCGCCCGGCCATCTCGACGGCGGGGATGTTTACTTTACCGGCAAGAACGTGTTTGTAGGTGTCGGGCATCGCACCAACGACGAAGGGTTCGATCAGTTGGCCGCGCTTATGGAGCCGCTTGGCTACACGATGCACAGGGTTAGCTTTGACGGCGCGTTACACTTGACCACAGCATCTTCGGTGGTCAATGACTCGACGATCTTGTGCAATGCCCAATGGGTAAACCCGGATCAGTTCCCCGGGTTCACGGTGGTCACCACCGAACCGGGCGAAGATTTTGGCGGTAACGGCGTTCGAGTGGGCGACAAGTTTTTGTATCCGCGAGCGTTTCCGAAAACCGCGAAGAAGCTGGAACAAGCCGGTATCGAACTTCACCGCGTGGACATGGATGAGTTGGGCAAAGCCGAAGGAAGTCTGACCTGCTGCAGTCTGGTGTTTAACGACATCGAAGATTAGTCCGCCTGCTCCACCAGTAGTACGTGAGGTTTCCCGGCCACTTTGGTAATCACCAGGGTGGCCGAATTGTTTCCTTGTAGCTTAAGTTCGCGCGCCAGCGCTGCTACGTCTACTGCGGATCCACGCTTCTTAATCGTGACGGTTCCCACACCGCGTTCCCGCAGGTAGCGTTTTAGTTTTTTTCGGTTAAATGGAAACGCATCAAGGATGCGCCACCATTTTCCTTCCGGAGCCGGGGTTGCGTCGTCGGCGGTGAGATAGGCGATCGTGCGATCGAGTTGTGTGCAGTTGTACCGCTCGCCAATGGGCGTTACCAGTTCGGCGCGCATCACCGCAGCGTCTGGTTCAAACAAATAATCTTTGGGTAACGTCAGCGGCAGTATGACGTCTGGGTTTCCCACGCGGGTCACTACGGTTGCGCTGGCAGGATCGCCTGGCGCAGTCTCCCGAATGATGGTCGCTCGACGCCGACTTTGTACTCCGTCGGGAGCTGTTGCGGCGAGTTCGTCTAGCCAAAGAACGCCTTCGCGCAACTCCCCGTTAACCGAAATAAACTCCAACTCGCTTCCGGGCAAGTTCACTTCTGCCCTATCCACCGCGGGTGAGAGTTTAATTCCCATCCCGTTAAACTGACGTCGCCATCTTAGTATTGTGGTCAGATTTGGTTGATAGTCGGCGACGGAGCGCGCACGACGCTCGTTGTGTCGACGAGCGGGGTCTACGAAAACCGCGCTATCGGGAGGAACTGTTAGCGAAAGTTGGCTGGCCAGCTCGGTTGCGATCGCGGAAAAACTTCCACCAACTACACGAGTGTTCGCACTCGCCATCGCGAGTCGCAACGGGTCACAATCAACGCCCCACGTTGGCGCCAGGCGCGCAAGCGACAGTGCGTCGCCGCCGCACCCACAAGCCAAATCGAAGATCGCGGAAGATTCGCGAAACCGTTGAGCGCGATGGCGAGACACAACCAGCGCAGATGCTTGCTCAAGGGCTTCGCGGGTAAAGTACAATTTACTGGAGAGCTCACCAAACTTAGCGTGTCCTCGTCGTCGCGCAATCGCAACTTCAATGGCCAGTTTTAAGAGGGCCGGGGGATGATGTTTTTCCAGCGCGGTAAACACCCGCAGGAACGTTTTCTCGGTCGGCTCACGTGTGACGACATGGGCCAACAGGTCTTGCCCAGCTGGGCTTAACAGTTGATGAAAAGACTCTGTGTTCATGTCGTCTTTATGGTACCACGGGCGCCGACGCGCCTCGCAGAGGCACTTCGCGGTATTTGAGATTTGCCTTTCGATACGATATAATTAGTGCCCTCGGCCTCCACTTTCACCAATCTTTGTGCAGGATGGACAAACATGTTCGCGCTCAAGCATCTCGCACGCGTTACCGCTGCTCTGACTATCGCCTTGCTTATATCGATCGGCCCCAACGGTGTCGGCACGGCTCACGCCGAAATTACCGTGGTCGAAGCGTTTCCCAACCTCTTCTTTTTTACAATACCTATTGATCTGCGCGACCCCATGGACGGCAGCGACCGCGTTTTTGTAGCCGAAAAAGCGGGGCGAATTTACTCGTTCGCGAACAATCCGACGGTGAGCGGCCGCTTGCCGTTCCTCGACATCCGCCACAAGGTGTTCGACTCTTTTGCTTCGGGCTTTCAAAGCTTTGCCTTCCATCCCGACTACGTCAACAACGGCCACATTTACGTTGGCTACTCGGCGGAAAACCCTTTGCGCCTGGTCATTGAGCGTTACACGGTTAGTGCTACCGATTCCAACGCTATAGATACGACGACGGTGCAAACGCTGCTGGAAGTTCAGAAAGACAACATTTACCACAACGGTATGACGCTGCTTTTTGGCCCCAACGATGGCTATCTCTACATCTCGCTCGGAGATGACGGCAGCCCGGGTAAACCGATGGATCTGACCAATCTAAATGGCTCTATTCTGCGGATTGACGTGGACAATCCATCGGGGGGAAACAACTACGGCATTCCCGCCGACAACCCGTTCGTGGGTAATGTGAACGGGTGGCACGAAGAGATTTATGCATATGGACTGCGCAATCCCTGGCGGGTGGGCCCCGATGTGGTGACCGGAGAGATTTACATCGGTGACGTGGGTAACGATGTGTGGGAAGAAATCGATCTGCTGGAGAAGGAAGCCAACTACGGATATCCGTATATGGAAGGTCCGGACTGTTTGTACCTGAGCCCGTGCGACACGACGGGCCTGAACCTTACACCGCCGATTCATGCCTACGATCATTCGTTGGGCGTGACAGTTATCGGCGGGCCCGTGTATCGCGGAAGCAAGCACCCGGGGATTGTTGGTTGGCTGTTGTGGCTCGATTATTTTTCGGGTCGTATTTGGGGCGCAGACTTGTCACTTCCGGAGTTCATCCCGGTTCGTCTTTATAGCAACGGCCAGTTCAACGGGGTCATGTCTTTTGGCTTTGATGCCGACAACGAAATCTATCTGTGTAACGAAAACGGAAGAATCTACAAACTCGAAGGTGACTACCCGTGGTCACCGGTTGGCGTCACGCCGCAGGCCCCACAGGGTACGATCGCCGGCAACTACCCAAATCCATTTAACCCGACCACCACAATCCAGTATTCGATATCGGTCTCCGCGGCGGTTCGTTTAGACATTGTCAATGTTGCCGGTCAGCTAGTGCGATCCTTTCGCGAGCCTCTGGCAACCGCCGGAAGCCACGATGTTACCTGGGATGGCAACGACCAGTCCGGCGTAGCTATGCCCAGCGGGGTCTACTTTTCGCGGCTGTATGTCGATGGGATCCCCACCTCTTCGCTAAAAATGGTTCTGCTCAAATAGAAGCTCGTTTGAACCTATATCGAATTTCGGACGTACTATTAGTGTAGTATGGGCACCGCCCGTAAGTGTGTGCCCAATAATCGATACTAAGGAGAAGTCATGTACAGAATGCTTGCGACGGCCCTTTCGCTGCTGCTGTTGGCACTTCCTGCGTTCTCTGCCTCCTGGCAGGGACAGGTGGTCAACGAAGAAGGCAAGAAGGTGGTAAAGAATCCGGAAGCGCCGATCGAGAAAACTCCCGTCACACTCAAGCCGCTTTGGAATCGAGGTCACGAAGACGACGATGTGTTCTTTGGGCTGCCTGCGGGCGTGGTCCACGACGAAAAGGGCAATGTGTTTATCCTGGACAGCCAGGTTTCCGAGATCGTGGTGCTCGACCCGAGTGGCGAATACTTGCGAACAATTGGACGTGAAGGTGAAGGGCCCGGTGAGTTTCGCAACGGTA
This sequence comes from uncultured bacterium, assembly GCA_964588695.1. GTDB lineage: Bacteria > Krumholzibacteriota > Krumholzibacteriia > WVZY01 > JAKEHA01 > CAZPQK01. Next base: position 198,035 of record CAZPQK010000004.1, on the reverse strand, counting down.
GCTCGATGTTCATTACCCCCGACCAGACCATAGGCGTAGTTACCATCTTCCCGGGCAAAGTCGTACAGCTTGGGCCGGAAGGCGAGCCGCGCGGCATCTTTCGTTTGCCCGGTGGCGATGGTGAAGGCTTTCAGTTGGTCTTTCTCGCTAGTAGCACGCAGAACAACCGAGTTGTGTTGTCGGGCGGCAAGGCGTCGGTAAACGGCGGCAACGAACAAGAGAACTATCTGAAACTGTTCGACGGCGACGGCAACGAACTGGCGACTTACGGCACCATGATGGAAGACGCCCAGTTCGGCGGTCGCAAGTTTGATGAAAAAGATTGGACCGTCTTTAAAATGACATGGACGGTGGCGCCGGATGGTCGAGTTGCTTTGGCGCGGGGCTTCGACGAATACGAAATTGACGTGTTCAATTCGGATGGCTCCTTAGCCTACGTTATCTCGCGGCCGGAGTACACGAACGTTGATCGGACTGGCGAAGAGGTCGAGCTTTATCAAAAGATGTTTGACGGCTACACTCGCTGGAACCCCAATTCGACATTCAAAGTCAGTCCCAACCACCGGGCGATTCAGCAACTTACCTACCGTGCGGACGGCACGCTGTGGGTACTTTCAGGTCAGGGTGTTTGGGCGCGCGGTGCCGGTGTGTTCGCTGTGTTTGACGTCTACGACAAGGACGGGCGCTTCGCTCGGCAAGTGGTCATGAATGGCGAAGGTGATTCTGCGATCGACGCGGTCTACTTTGCGGGTTCACGGATGTATCGTGTGAGCAATCAGCTAGACGCGATCATGGCGAACATCGGCGGTGCCAGCGACGAAGGCGCCGTCGAAGAAACCGACCCACTGCAAATCTACGCGTACGAAGTCGATCCCACGCAGTTAGGAATGAATCGCTAGAGTTACTTAACGACGACGAGTTTTAAAGTTTGGGTGGTCGAGCCGGCGTGAAGTCTGGCAAAGTACACGCCGCTCGCCACCCGCAGCCCCTGCTCATTGGTTCCATCCCAAACGACTTCCACGCGTCCAGTTGCTTTCCCCGAAAATAACGTCCGGACTTTAGTTCCCGAAACGTCGTAGACGGCCAGTGACGCTTGCGTTTGCCGAGCAACACTAAACGCGACAGTTACACTGGGGTTGAACGGGTTGGGGTATGCCACCATTTCGTTACGCGCGCCGGGCGTGTCCACCGCCAGCGGAACTACCGATTCGAATGCCCCCATGTCGATCGTGTCGATGACGCGCGGATTGCCGGCAATGTCCTTCCCATGAGGATTTGCCGCGTCGTTGCCGTTGTCAATGGCGGGCGAGTTGCCCTTCAGCCTGAAGTCGTTACTGGGAGCATTCACAAACAAAGGGTCACTGTCGATATTGTTTCCGCCGTCCACGCCGTAAGCCGGATCCCAGGAACTGCTACCACCGCTGCCTTCCAGCAAGCTAAAACTTGTAACCGCATTGATCCCGGTATTCTCGAAAACCGTCCCATTGCCCCAAACGACAGTATTGATTAACGCTGGGCTCGACGATCCGCTAAAACTTAGCACGCCATCGCTAACTGAGTTGCCAGCAATCGTTGCGTTGACCACGGTAGGAGCAGCATCGACTGCGTGGATGAAGCTTCCGCTGGTCGATGCGGTGTTGTTGAAGGCAAGAAGGTTCGCCAGCTTGGGTGAGGCGTTGTTCATCGCCAGCGCCGCGCCAAATGTGGCGGTGTTCTCGCGAAGAGTAACGTTAAGTACGGTGGCGTTACTGTTCTGCATCCATAAGCCAGCGCCGCGATCGTTGGGAAAGGCGTCGGTGGCGTAGCCGCGCTCGATCACAAAGCCATCCAGAACCGCGGTAGAGTCGGTGGACGACCCATCAACCACGTGATGCGTGTTATCGCTAGTAATGTTCGTGTTGCCGATTTCGCCGCTAAGAATGGGCTTATTGGACAGGTCTCGCTCGCTATTGAAGCTCTCCGTTCCCGCGAACCCGCCAAGTACGCTCATTCCATCGCGCAGCGGGAACGAGACCGTCGGGTGGGTTGATGGATGATAGGTGCCCTGCGCGACCCAAAGCTCGGTCGCGGTGGTGCATGCCAGGACCAGCGCAGCCCGAAGCGAACTAAATGCGTTTGACCAGTCGAATCCGTTGTCGGAGCCAGTCGCGCTCGCATCCACAAAAACGGTACTAAGCCCCGAACATTGATACTCGTAGGCGCCAATGTCAGAGACGCCGCCGATGACGCGAGGCGAGCCGATCACGTCGGTTGGTACTGCGGCGGGGAGCGGCGCCGCGCCATTTAGCGCAGGAGACGTAGGACCGATGCGCCCGTCGTTGGCGAACGGATCCACCAGCACTGGGGATACGTCCAGGTTGTTGCCCCCGTCGGTACCCAAGTCCGAGTCCCACGAACCGCCGCTTCCACCGGACCCCTGAACTATGCTGTAGCTAACAGCCGAACCGGGTCCTAGGGTTGTGTAGTTGGGATCAAAAACGCCGCTGTTGTCCCAGATGATCGAACTGGTGATGGTGTAGGAGCCAAGGCCCAAGCCGCCGCCGAACAAACCGGCGAAGTTGTTAATAATTGTGCAATGGTCGACGTTGTTGACCCCTCCATTGATTGCGCCGCCATTAGCGGCGCGATTACCGGCGAGCACACAGGTAGAAACGTTGGCCGGCCCGGTTAACGCTCCTCCGGATAGCCCACATAGGTTGTCTGTGAATATCGACCGCTGAACGGTAAGTGTGCCGCCGCCGGTGTACGCTCCTCCGCCGGATGCCCCAGCAGAGTTTTCGTCGATCAAACAACTATCAACCAACGACGACGCCCCGGATGCCCAAATCGCGCCGCCGTTGTTGGTGGCCGCGTTAAATACAAACACGCTTCGCTCAATGACCGGGTCTATCGCATAAAGCCCGCCGCCGTTCTCCGCCGTATTATTGTACAGGAAGCAGTTGTCGGTAACACCGACACCACAGCCGGCCCCGCCGGAACCGGCGCTGACATTGCCGATGAGCTGGCAACTTCGGACCTCACTAGTTCCGTGAACGCCGCCGCCGTCTCCGCTGGCATTGTTGTTGATGAAGGATGAAAGCGTTACGCTGCCGACGTTGAACGCCCCCGCGCCATCGCCGCCGCTCCGATTTGAACTTAGTGTCGAACCGAAAATCGCTGTGCCACCCGCAATTGCGCCGCCGTTTCCGCCAGCGTAGTTGTCGGTAAAGTTGCAGCTGGAGACTTGCGTCGCAACCGAGCTTTCAAAGTAGATGGCCCCGCCGTTTCCGTTGCCGCCCGAGGCCGTGTTGCTGGTGAACGTACAACCAGTTATTAAAACGGTGTCCACACCCGCGGCGGTGTAAATGGCGCCACCATTGCCATTGGCCGCGACGCCTGCCGCGTTTCGATTGAACGCGCAATTTCGGATCGACGCGTTGCCCAGCACGAACGCTCCTCCCCCCGAAGGGCCGTCTATAGCGTCGCCATTGGCGTTTCCGCGCAACACTGTGAAGCCATCCAGCAGACTGCCAGTCGAGCATCGAACCACGTGAAAGGTGTTATCGGTGGTGTCCGGTGCGCCGATCGCGCCGGTAAGAATGGTTGGGTTGGCGGGTATGTTGCGCTCGAAAACAGACGACTCGGTTCCTGCGAAACCACCAAACACCGAAACCGATTCGTTGAGGACAAACGAAATAGAACGCAGCCCGCTGGCCGTGGGAAGGTAGGTGCCAGCCGCAACCCAAACCGTATCGCCCGCGACAGAGATGGTTAACGCCACCTGCAGGTTGTGGAATGCGTCCGCCCAGGAGGCACCGGACTGTACGCCGGGTGCCGAAGCGTCGACATAGTACCGCGCCGCGCGGCTGTTGGCCCCCAAGAGGAGCAGGCAAAGGAGTAGAGCAAAGGTGCGCATCGGGGTTTCCGAAAAGGGACCGAGTTGTAAATAACCTTCCCATTTTACCAGCATTTGCGTCGTTTTTCAGCAATGCCGAGCCACCTTGGTGGTGGCCGACGAGCGGCAGTTTGCCAGGACTGGCCGGTCGCGAAACTCGTTGCCACGCAAGTCTATGTTTTCTATGTTGTTAACGACACCACGTACGATCACCAAGGAGAGCAAATTGAGTCAATCGGGTAACAGCGGGCTGGGAATTCTAGGCCTGTTTCTGGCGATCGGATTGTTGGGCGGCGGATACTTCGTGAGCACGACCCTCTACAAGTCTCATGTGGGGATCAACACCGCGAGCGTTAAGGGCCTGGCCGAGCGCGAGGTGAAGTCCGACCTGGCGGTTTGGAACATCTACTTTAGCTCGCAAGCGGCCGACCTGCAGTCGGCGTACAAAGCTGGCGAAAGCAGTCGTGATACCGTGAAGAAGTTCATGTTGGACCGCGGTTTTGATGAATCAGAAATGCGCTTTACGCTAAGTGCCGACACTCGCGAGTTCCGCGAGAAAGGTATCCTTCGCGATCGTACCTATGTCGTGTCGGTGAACGCCGAGGTACGGTCGGAAAACGTTGATCGGATCGAAGCAACACACCGCGATACGAGCGAGCTAATCGGCAAGGGGATTCTGATCTCCAACTCGCCGCCGCAGTATCTGTACACAAAGCTAAATGACATCAAACCAGAGTTGCTGCAGGAAGCCACGCGTAACGCCCGCCTGGCCGCGTCCCAGTTTGCCGAAGATGCCGGCGCTAAGGTGGGCACGATCCGCTCGGCAAACCAGGGTGCGTTTTCGATCGCTTCGCGCGACGGTGGAGCCACCTACGGCGAAGACCGCACCAGCATGTTCAAAAAAGTACGCGTCGTGACGACGATATCATTCTTTCTGGACAACTAGTCTACTTGACCAGCACCAACTTTACCGTCGCAACTCGGTCGGAAGTTTCCAGTCGAGCGAAGTAAACACCGCCAACAGCACGATGGCCTTGGGCGGTTGTGCCATCCCACATTGCTCGTACCAACCCTTCCACTTTGCGGAACGTTGGCGAAGCCACCCGTCTTCCGGCGACGTCAAAAATGGCGAGGTCGACAATCTCGTGCCCGTGGTTCACAAATTCGATTGTGACAGCGGGGTTGAACGGGTTGGGGTAGGCCCTATCGGCGCCGCGCACCGACACCGGCTCAAGCCCGATGATCTGTACGAACTCATATGCGCCCATGTCGATGAACCCGCCGGAGACCCGAGCGTTGCCCAGTGCATCTTCGAGCAGTGTGTTGGCAGCGTTGTCGCCAGCGTCAACTGCCGGAGAGGACATGGTAAGTTGAAAGTCGTCGCTGCCGGGCCCCGCAAACAACGGGTCGGCGTCGATATTGTCGCCGCCGTCGTTGCCGAAGCTGGTGTTCCATGAGCCGCTTCCGCCTGAACCTTCGATTAGTGAATGCGAAAACGTCGGCGACGACGCTTGCGTGTGAATCGAGCCATCATTGTTCCATACAATGGTGTTCGTTACCGATGCTGCGCCGCCAGCAACAAAACACAGGGCGCCGTTGGCAGAAACGTTTTCGGTAGCGGTTACGTTCACCAGCACAGGCGAACTATCAAGTGCATACATGAACCCGCCAAAGAACTCGCCTTCGTTGTCAAAGGCGACAACGTTCGTAAATGTTGGGGTCGCGCCGTTCTGCATACCGATCGCGCCGCCGTTGCGCGCAAAGTTGCCGTGGAGCACGAGGTTTCGAAAAGTAGCAGCGCCACCGTCCAGCCAGACGCCGCCGCCTCGTGTTCCCAGTACTCCCACCGCTTTCGCAGCCCCTCCGGTAATCGTAAACCCGTCCAATACTGCGGTTGAGTTCGTTCCGGTGGCGTCGACCACATGGACGATATTGCCAACAACTCCCGGTGGCCCGAGTTCACCGGTGAGCACACTTTCGTTGTTGGATAGATCTCGCTCGCCCAGCGTCGCTTCGGATCCGGCAAACCCGCCGTACCAACTAAAGTCGTTGTACAGCACTAGCGACGACGATGTATCACTGCCGACGGGATACACGCCGTCAGCAACCCAAACCTGGGTAGTAGCAGTGCAGGGAAGCACCAAAGCGTCCCGTATTCGGGTGTAGGCATTCGCCCAACTAGTTCCGTTCTTTGCGCCAATCGCGTCGTCGTCCACATAAGCAATCGCGTTGAACGTACACGTAGTCTCGAACGCTCCCATGTCAACCGTGCCGTCGGCAATACGAGACTGTCCGCTGTAATCTTCCGCTGGTGCGACGGCATTGTCGCCGCTATTCCACCCGGGCGACTGGCCGCCAATATGAAAGTCAACGCCATACTCAACGAAGAACGGCTCGGCGTCGATATTGCCGCCGCCGTCGTTGCCTACCGACGCGTTCCACGATCCACTTCCACCCGACGTCTCCACCAACGAATTGTAGAACGTTACCGCGGCCGCGGTTCCGGACGTGGGACCCGTCGGTGATGAGTTATCCCATGAGATTGTGTTTCGCACGTCGGTCGCGCCAGACGCGGTGAGTCCGCCCGAAACCGTCGCACTGTTTCCTATCGCGGTACAATTGATCAAATGAATGACGCTTCCAAGGGCGCCGCCCGTTTCTGCGGTGTTGTTAAAAAACACCGAACTATTAATCTCGCCGCCGGGCGAAGAGCCACTGTAGTAGGCGCCGCCCCGGTTGGTGGCGGCATTACCTTCGAACCAGCAGCGCGTTACTTCGATGAGAATCTGCCGTGTAACAAACGCGCCGCCGTAGGCTGCCGAGTTATTAAAGAACTCGCATTCGCGCAACACGTGATAAACCGAAACCGCCCCACCGGAATCGGCGGTGTTTCCCGAAAAGTAGCACTTGCGAACGGTGTCGGCTTCGGCGATGGCACCGCCTTCTCCAGCTCCATCGACTCCAGCCGTGTTGTTAACGAATGTGCTTCCAGACACGCGCCTAGCACGAGACACGGCCCCACCATTGCGCGAGCTTGTGTTGTTCTCGAAATGGGATCTGGAGATCACGACGTTCTTGACCGCGGCGCCGACCGCGGCGCCGTCGCCCGCCCAATCAAGAATCTTGTTGTCCGTAAAAGTACAACTGTCGATCGACACTTCTTTTCCCAAAGCTGTGAGCACGCTTACGCCGGCCCCACGGGCCAACAGGCCGGTTAATGGAAAGTTCAGTTCGTTGTCGCGGATGACACAGTGTCGAATCTGGGCGGCGCCCAGCACAAGCACTCCCGCACCAAAGCGATTATTGTTGATCGTGTCGATGTCGGAGTACCCGTCCTCGATAACGAAGCCATCGATCAGCGTTGGGGGCAAAGCCGCCGTGCCATCTGGGCACGTCACAACATGTCGGCTGTTGTCGGAGCGGTCACCGACGACCCCGATGTCACCGCTCAATATGGTCACGTTGACGACGGGGTCTCGTTGCGAAAGTTCGGTTTCTCCGCCAGCAAAACCGCCGTACAGGTACGAACCATAGAACGGAGTAAAACTCGCCAAACGATCGTTGTTGGTCGTAGGTTTGTAGGTACCCGCAGCCACCCAGACTTCGTCGGTAATGAGCGTAAGTGCAAGGGCGTCGTTGAGGTCGGTAAAAGCGTCAGTCCACGACGATCCGTTATTAGCACCGGTCGCCGACTGGTCGACGTAGTACCGACTCGTCGCCTCGACCGAAGAAGCGAGGGCAAGGGCAGCAAGGCACAAAAGCAAAGGTCTCATGGTTGCCTCCGTGTTGCGCGCAGGGATACCTCCATTATAGCACAACCCGGATTCCCGCGCCGCCGACTACGTTCGCTCCACCTCTCGCCACACCCGCCAGACATTCTTGTAACAGATCTTTTCGATATCCTCGCGAGAGTAGCCGCGCTTAAGTAGTTCGAAGATGAGATTGGGAAATGTCGACACGTCTTTGAGTCCGGTCGGGAGGGTTGGTCCGACGCCGTCGTAGTCGCTACCGAAGCCTACGTGGTCGACGCCGGCGAGCTTAACCACATGGTCGATGTGGTCGGCGACCGTGGCGACCGTAGCAAATGGGAAGGGCGAGTTCTTGCGGTATTCCTGACGAAACGCTTCCGTCGCCGGATCGTCGGACGGAACGCCGTTCTCGGCCATGAACTTGGTTACGGCAGCGCGATGCGCGTCACCCCAATCACGTGCGCGTTTGCTAACAAACGTCGAACCAAAGTTAATCTGTACAACGCCGCCGTTCTTGCCGACCGCGCGAATCATATCGTCACTCATATTGCGCTCGAACCCCGGTATAAACTTTCGACACGATGAATGGCTGGCAATAACTGGTTTCTTGGTTAGCTCAAGCACCTGCCAGGCGGCGTTGTCCGACAAGTGCGAAATATCGATCATGATCCCTAGCTGGTTCATCTCCTCAACAACTTCGCGACCAAACGGACTCAGACCACTCCACGTACCGGTTGTGTCGTAAGACGAGTCGCAAATATGGTTGTCCTTGCTGTGAGTCAGCGTGATGTAGCGAATTCCGCGTCCGTGAAAATGTCGCAGCTTGTCCAACGAACCTTCGATAGGTGAACCGTTTTCCATCCCCAGCGGTAACGCGACGACGCCATCGGCGTATGCTTGCTCTGCCTGCGACGGCGACGTTACCACCCTGAACTTGTCGGGGTGGTTGCGTTCCCAACCTTCGACCATGTCGATGAGTTTGTTGGCGAGATCGTAGGAGCCGCCCTCGGCTTCGAGGGTCGCTGGCGTATAGATCGACATGAACGGCGCGTTTAATCCGCCTTCAACGCAGCGCGGAAAATCAAAATCGCCGCTGTAGGTGTAACCGGAAATGTCGGCAGGGCGTCGTTCCATTCGGTAAGGCACGTCAATATGACCGTCGGTAATGATCGTTTCCTGTGCAATCTCATGAGCAAGTGCGCGAAGTTGGTAGTCGTTCATTTGCGCGGGCGTCAGCGACGATTTTGATGCGCACCAAAAGCCCGTGGATGCAAACGGTGTCAAAAGGCAGACGATAAGTAGCAGTCGGCTACTCCGGAGAAGGCTGGGCATTGATGACGCATCCTTGCTGAGGTTGGGAACTAGACTTGCACAGATAAAGCTGGCTAGAGCCTAGAAGAGCAAGTGGCTCTGAGTCAAGCGGGTGTCCGGTTGCAGCGAGAAGTGGAGCAGCGCAGCGCGGAACCTCGCACAGTTACCGACCCAACCCACAGTGAGGTCTCGCGATGGGATCCTCTCAACACAACCGACTGACGGTTCGATTGCAAGACGCACACGCAGTCGTGCGGACCGGAAGTACGAATGGCATAATCGACTACGTAGTGCTTCTTGACTACTCTGTCGACTCGCTGATGAACGCGCGACTGCAGGATCCGCGTTTTCACATCGCAAATGACGGTACTGCTCTGGTGTGTTCGGCGCACGGGTGGATTACTGTAACCGGAAGTTACCGATTGTTCTTTTGGAACGAATTGGACGAACTGGAAATCCACCGGATCAAGGTTTCCGAGGGTGACCTGGGAGCACTGGGGTCGCGGCCGCCGGAGACATTCCAAGGCCTGGTCGACTATTTGCGCGGTTTTGTGGTCACCGAATAGCGCGGAACTTCTTCGTACCCTTCTAGCTACTTGCCAAACATCGAGATATCTTCGTTAAGCACCCAAGGCCAAAGACTGCTATACTCGGCGGTAAATTGTGGGTGATGAGCGTCTCGGGCGGGTAGGCGCTTAAACTTGATTTTGTCTAAAGACAAGTATTATACTAACAGTATCTGAAGACATTTCAGCGCGCCCGCACCGCGCACGGGTATCGATATGGAAGACAGAGAACACATCATCGCGCGACTGAGAGAGGCCGGGCTGAGAGCCACGCAACCCCGCGTGGTCGTCTACGAGACTTTACGCGAGGTCGGTGGTCACCGGTCGGTTGACGATATCGCCGCCTTTGTCTCCGATAGGGGCCACTCGATTTCGCGTATGACTATTTATAATGTGGTCAATGACCTGCGCTCGGTACACCTTATCATGTGCGCCGATGCCGGGCCCGGTCGGGCGCTGTACGAGGCCAGCGACCATTGGCACCACCACTTTGTGTGCCGGAAATGCGCGTCGGTGTTTGATGTCGAGTGTGTTGAGGGTTCGAAGCCTTGCCTGGAACCCGACACCGATGTGCCGGGTACAATCGACGAAGCGCAAATTATCTTTCGCGGGATTTGCAATCAGTGTCAGCGCAAATCAAAGGACGCGCACTAAACACCCGGCTACCGTAGCTCACACGGTTTTACGTGAGCCACATACTTTACGAATTGCCGGTGTTGGTCGGTCCTCAGATTGTTCTCCCCCTCTCTGTTGGCTAATTGACACCGGCTTTTTTTCTTAGCCATGCTCATTAAAAGATCCGTAGCTTATCTGGTGGACTCGATCGTCGCGTTCGCAATTTTTGCCGCGACTCAGCTGGCGTTGTTTGGTCCGTTGCGTCACGCGCTAGGAATTAGTGACGACGAGTTCTTTCGCTCGGGCTGGAACACCGAGCTTTACACGCTGCTGACGATTTCATCACTGGTCCTGTTGTATTTTGCGTTGCCCGAGAAATCTCGCTGGCAGGCGACGCCCGGCAAGCGATTGCTGGGACTAAAGACCGCCGGGCAATTGGGTTGGGGTTCGGCGGCCGCGCGCGCTGCAGTTAAACTGTTACCGTGGGAGTTGGCGCATGTCGCCAACAACTTTCCGTCGCCGGTGTGGTATTCGGACGACCCCGGCTTTCGTTGGATGTTTATTGCGCCGCAGGTGTTACTTGTCGCTTACGTGGTTACCGTTCTGGTAGACCGCAAGTCGAGGGCCCCTCACGACTTTCTGGCTGGAACGCAAGTGGTGACGCGCTAGTCGAGGTTGATTCCCGGTAGGTCCAACCCGTTTTCACGGGCACAGTTCTTCGCGATGTCATAACCGGCATCGGCGTGACGCATTACTCCGCTCGCCGGATCGTTCCACAAAACGCGTTCAATGCGGCGGTCGGCAGCGTCGCTGCCATCGCAACAAATAACCACGCCCGAGTGAATCGAATACCCCATTCCGACTCCCCCTCCGTGGTGCAACGACACCCACGTCGCGCCACCAGCAGTGTTCAACAAAGCGTTGAGTAGAGGCCAATCGGCTACCGCGTCGCTTCCGTCGAGCATGCCTTCGGTCTCGCGGTTGGGGCTTGCGACCGAACCCGAGTCCAGGTGGTCGCGCCCAATGACAACCGGCGCGGTTAATTCGCCGGAGCGAACCATCTGGTTAAAAGCCAATCCCAGCCGGTGGCGTTGACCTAACCCGACCCAGCAAATTCGTGCGGGCAGGCCTTGAAACGCAATGCGGTCGCGTGCCATGTCTAGCCAGTTGTGAAGGTGCGGGTCGTCGGGTATCAACTCTTTTACTTTGGCGTCGGTTTTGAATATGTCTTCCGGGTCGCCGGAGAGCGCCGCCCAACGAAACGGGCCAACGCCACGGCAGAACAGCGGTCGGATGTAGGCGGGTACGAAGCCGGGAAAATCAAAAGCGTCCGTAACGCCTTCGTCGAACGCGACCTGGCGAATGTTGTTGCCATAGTCGACCGTCGGGATGCCGCGCCGGTGGAACGCGAGCATCGCTTCAACATGAGTCGCCATCGACTTGCGCGCCTCGCTGGCCACCCGCTCCGGGTTGCTCTGAGCTTCGTCGCGCCACTGCTCAACCGTCCAGCCCTTCGGCAGGTAGCCGTTCACCGGGTCGTGTGCTGAGGTTTGGTCTGTCACCAGGTCGGGCGCAATCCCTCGGGCCACCATCTCGGGGACCAGCTCGGCGGCGTTGCCGAGCAAGCCAATCGAAATTGCTTTACCAGCGCCCTGTGCTTCTTGCAACAGGTCCATGGCCTCGTCGATGGTACGCGCTTTTTTGTCGACGTATTTGGTGCGCAACCGGAAGTCGATTCGCGTCTCGTCGCACTCAATAGCGATCATGCAGTAGCCCGCCATGACCGCCGCCAGCGGTTGCGCGCCGCCCATGCCTCCCAAACCTGCCGTGAGAATCCATTTACCGCTGGTGTCGCCGCCAAAGTGCTGCCGGCCTGCCTCGACGAAGGTTTCGTAAGTGCCCTGCACGATTCCCTGGCTGCCAATATAAATCCACGATCCCGCTGTCATCTGGCCGTACATCATCAGGCCCTTGCGATCCAGCTCATGAAAATGATCCCAGTGCGCCCACTTAGGAACCAGGTTGGAGTTCGCGATCAATACTCGCGGCGCATCAGCGTGTGTCTTGAACACACCGACCGGCTTTCCTGATTGCACGAGCAGGCTTTCATCGTCGCCAAGGTTACGCAATGCTGTAACGATTGCATCGAAAGCTTCCCAGTTGCGCGCCGCGCGCCCGATACCGCCGTACACCACTAACTCCTCCGGGCGTTCCGCCACTTCGGAAGACAGATTATTGTGCAACATTCGGTACGGCGCTTCGGTCAACCAGCTCTTGCAGTTTAGCTTGGTTCCAGTGGGAGGTTCGATCCGCCGCGATGGATCGCGTCGCGTACCGACTTGCTGAGAAGTTTTGCTGTCAGGCATGGTTGCTCCTAAACTAACGGTCGCGGCCGCGGTACAATACGTGCTCGCAGGGCAAGTCTCCGATTAAGTAGCTGAGCTGCGCGGGATTGTGTGCGCGCCACTGCACCAGGTCGGCGCGTTTGCCAGCTTCAATGGTTCCGACTTCGTCCCCCACGCCCAGCGCGGCAGCCGCACTGCGGGTTACACCGGCAAGCGCTTCTTCCGGTGTGAGGCCGAACAGCGTGCAGCCCATGTTCATCATCAGTAGTAACGAAAGCACCGGCGAGCTGCCGGGATTGCAGTCGGTGGAAAGTGCGATAGGGACGTTGGCCGCGCGGAGTGCATCGACCGGGGGTTTCTGGGATTCTTTTAACACGAAGAAGGCGCCGGGCAGTAATACCGCAACGGTACCGTTTTCTTTTAATGTTACAACGTCGGCGTCGCTTAAGTATTCGATGTGATCAACCGACAGCGCACCCATGCTGGCCGCCATCGCGGCGCCACCCGAGTTGCTGAGTTGCTCGGCGTGAAGTTTAATCGGGAGCCCGGCGTCTTGCGCGGCAGTAAACACCTTGCGACACTGCGGCACCGAAAACGCAATGTTTTCACAAAATGCGTCTACGGCATCGGCGGCGCGTTCGGCAACAACCGCGGGAAGCATCTCTTCGACGACTTTTGTTATGTAGTCGTCCGGCCGCCCAGCGAACTCCGGAGGGACGGCGTGCGCGCCTAGAAATGTGGTGTGTACGTCGACGGCAAAATTGTCGCCCAACGCTCGTGCCGCACGCAGCTGTTTAAGTTCGTCGTTGGTGGTAAGCCCGTAACCCGACTTGATTTCCACGGTGGTAACGCCGTCAAGCATCAGCCGCTGCAGTCGCGGAACCGCCGCGTCGAACAGCTCGACGTCGCTCGCCGCACGTGTCGCCGTTACGGTTGCGTTAATTCCTCCGCCCGAGCGTGAGATTTCTTCGTAGCTAACACCGTTGAGTCGTTGCTCGAATTCTCCGGAGCGTTCGCCGCCGTACACCAGGTGTGTGTGGCACTCCACCAGGCCGGGCGTTACCAGGTCGCCCTGGCAATCGCGAACACTCCTGGCGAGCTCGCTTGGAGGCGCGGAAAGTTCCGACATGGGTCCGACCCATGCGATACGCTCTCCGCTGATGGCAACCGCACCGTCTTCGATGAGGCCATACGGCTTGCCCGGTTGCATGGTTGCAACTCGCGCAGAGTGCCAAAGTTTGTCCCAAGAAACTGTCATGTATCTCGTGAGTTGTTGGTGCCCGCGCGGCTTCGATGCCGCTTTGAAACTATGGTATACTGCGACGTTATCGAAATCAACGTTCGCAATGGAGAGCAAACGTGGCGTTTAAACTAGATTGTGCGCCGGGCCAACTCCAGCTTGGCGATTTGCGCGAAGTGTATCGTGGCCCGGTCGAAGTCGGTGTGTCTACCGAGACCTGGAAGGCTGTTGAGGCTTCCAGACAACGTGTCGTCGATACCATCGAGAGCGGCGCAACCGTGTACGGCATAAACACCGGCTTCGGGCGACTGGCTCAAACCACAATTGGGCGCGACCAGCTTCAGGAGTTGCAGCGCAACCTGGTTTTGTCACACGCCACCGGTGTGGGCGAGTGGCTGAGTGACGCGACCGTTCGTCTGATTATGGTGACTAAGGTGTTCTCGCTAATGCAGGGTTACTCCGGAATTCGCCGCGAAGTGGTCGAACACCTTCTGGCATTGATTTCGGCCGAAGTTTACCCGGCAATTCCCGGTCAGGGATCGGTTGGCGCGTCGGGCGACCTCGCGCCGCTGGCGCATATGGCGCTGGCGATGATTGGGGAAGGTGAAGTGCGGGTAGCTGGCGAACCAATGTCGGCTCGTGAAGCGCTGGCCAGGGTAGGGTTGGAGCCGGTTGTGCTGGAGGCCAAAGAAGGCCTCGCCTTACTCAACGGAACCCAGGTATCTACCGCGCTCGCATTGGTCGGGTTGTTCGAGGCGGAGAAGAGTTTTGACGCCGCGTTGATCGCCGGCAGTCTCAGCGTCGAAGCCAGCCTCAGTAGCCATAGTCCTTTCCTGGCTGACATTCACGAAGTACGCGGTCAGCACGGACAGATCGAAGCGGCCAGACTTTACCGGGCGCTTCTGGACGACAGCGAGATTAGCGATTCGCACCGTGAGTGCAGCAAGGTGCAGGACCCGTACTGCTTGCGTTGCCAACCCCAGGTAATGGGCGCGGTTCTCGATCAAATGCGGTTTGCTGCCGGGGTTCTGGTGCGCGAAGCGAATGGCGTTACCGACAACCCGCTAGTGTTCGAAGCGTCGGTTGGTGTGGTTTCGGGCGGAAACTTTCACGCCGAGCCAGTTGCGATGGCGGCAGACAATCTGGCGCTGGCGATTGCGGAAATCGGCGCGCTTTCTGAACGACGCACGGCTATGTTGATCGACTCTGGGCTGAGCCAGCTCCCTGCGTTCTTGGTGGAAGATCCCGGTGTTAACTCTGGTTTCATGATTGCCCACGTCACTGCGGCGGCGCTCGCGAGCGAAAACAAATCGCTCGCACATCCGGCAAGTGTCGATAGCCTGCCCACGTCCGCCAATCAGGAAGACCATGTCAGCATGGCTACTTTTGCGGCCCGGCGTCTGGGAAACATGAACGACAACACCCGACGGATAGTCGCGGTCGAACTGCTGGCGGCGGCCCAGGGCATCGACCTGCGCAGACCGCTAAGAACGACCCCGGATCTCGAGCAGGCCCACGCCACCATCCGCGCGGTGGCGGCAAAGTGGGACCACGATCGGTACTTCAAGCCGGATATAGACGCGGTGGCAAATGAAATCGAAACCCGGCGCTTCGGTGAGTTTTCCCACGCGTATCTGGTGGCTCCTTAGTCAACCTGGCCCGACAACACGGCCTAGTTTATTCGCCTTTTGTCAACCAAGCACCACTCTAACGACCTGGGGTAAGTCACCCACATGTCCGAGTTAAATGTTGCAATCGCCCAAATCACACCGGTTTGGCTATCGCGGAATAAGACCCTTGACAAAGTTGTTGCCTGGGTTGACAAAGCAGCCGAAAATAATTGTCAACTTGTAGCGTTCGCCGAAGCACTCGTCCCCGGTTATCCCTTTTGGGTGGAGCGAACCGATGGGGCGCGCTTTGAATCCCCTATACAAAAGTCACTTTACCGCCAGTACGTCGAGAACGCCGTCGACATCGAGGGCGGCGATCTGGATGTGGTATGCCGGGCGGCTCGTCGGGGTGGGATCGCGGTTTACCTGGGGTGTATCGAGCGAGTCCGCAACCGCGGGAGCAGTACCTACGCGACGCTGGCGTTTATTAACCGCGACGGAGACATCGCGTCGACGCAGCGTAAGTTAATGCCCACCCATGAAGAGCGCCTGGTGTGGGCCGTCGGTGACGGGCACGGACTGCGTACTCATCGCATCGGTGACTTTACCGCCGGCGGATTGAATTGCTGGGAAAACTGGATGCCGCTTCCGCGTGCGGCACTTTACGCGCAGGGAGAAGACTTGCACGTGGCGGTGTGGCCGGGTAGCCAGCGCAACACTTACGACATCACGCGGTATATTGCCAAGGAGTCCCGGTCGTTTGTGTTGTCGGCATCGTCGGTATTCACCAGCGCTGACGTACCCGATGAGACTCCCCATCGCGACCAGATACTGGCTGGTGGTCTTGGGTCGCTGGGATCGGGTGCGGGCGACAAGGATGTTTGGGCGGACGGAGGGTCTTGTATTGCGGGGCCCGACGGTGAATGGGTAGTGGAACCACAAGTGGGCAGCGAGCAGCTGATAACAGCCACTATCGATCACGCGCGCGTGTTGGAAGCGCGTCACTCTTTCAATGCCGCTGGCCACTACTCCCGGCCGGATGTAACTCGCCTGACTGTGGATCGCACGCGACAGTCAACGGCAGAGTTTCAAGACGAAGCGTCTACCGGTCAAGGGGAGCGGTCGGATCTGGAGTCGTGACCTAGTCGCGAAAGCGGTATCCGACCCCGCGAATGGTTTGCACCAGGTCGCGGTGGTCGCCCAGCTTCTTCCGAATTGCGCGAACGTGAACGTCGATATTGCGGTCGATAACAACGGCGTTTTCGCCGATAACTCTGGTCAGCAACTGGTCGCGTGAGAAAACCCGACCGGCATGCGAAGCCAGAAAGTGAAGCAGTCGCATCTCTGTTGCGGTAAACGGAACGGCATCGCCGTCGACGGTAACCTCGTGTCGGCGAATGTCGATCGATATACCCTCACGGGAAATCACGTCCTGTCCACCGCGGTCGGTCAGCGACGGGCCGCGCCGGAGCACTGCTCGCACGCGCGCTAGCAGTTCCTTAGGGCTGAACGGTTTGGTGACGTAGTCGTCGGCGCCAACCCCCAAACCCAAAACGATGTCGCTCTCTTCGCCCTTCGCGGTTACCATGATTACCGGGATTCCGGCGGTAAGCGGATCGGACTTTAGTTTGCGGCAGATCTCAATGCCGTCGATTTCCGGCAGCATCAAGTCGAGAATGACCAACTGTGGCGCCGAGGAAATGACCTTATCGAGGCCGTCCTCACCGCTCTGGCTTTCGACCACCTCATACCCCTCACGACGGAGGTTGTAGGCGATCACTTCCAGAATGTCAGACTCATCCTCAATAATGACGATTTTTTCGGTCTTCACAGCTTGCTTTCGTGTTGTTTCCATGTCCCCACTTTATAAAGAAGTTTTGTGAGGATTGGATTAACATTAAGTAAAACCTACTCATTATTTGGCTTAGCAAACCCGCGAAAGCGGGCATTTGCGGAGCAAATCGGTGGGACAAGGGTGCGGGCGCGAGCGTGACACTCATGCTCGCGTCTACGCGGTCCCGGCGGTGGAATTATTAACGAGTGAGACTTGATCGACGAATGAACCTCAGCCGGGTGACCCTTTGGGCGCTGCTCGTTGTGGCTGCCGGGAACCTGGCGTGTTCCGGACCCGAGCCCGCGGCGACCTATCGTTGTCCCGACGGTTTCGAGCTTCGCGTAGAGCGAACGGAAAGCGGAGAACAGGTGCGAGTAGTGATCTCCAAGGATACTGAGGTTACCCTGGCCAGAACCACCGGCGCGGAAGGTGTACGCTACACCGATGGCCACGTTGTGTTTTGGATTCGCGGCAACGAAGCTTTTTTGGAAATTGATGGCAACGTCGTTCAGGACGGGTGCATGTTGTGGGAACGATAACTGTCCACTAACCGAAGGGGTTTGATGCAACAACCAATTAACATCGCTCACTTGGAACACAACTCGTGTTTTGGATGCGGCCATGAGAATCCGCACGGTCTAAAGATAGCCGTTTATCATCATGACAACGATTCGCGAAAACTTCGCGCGGAACTTCGTCCCAACGAACACACGACCGGGTTTCCCGGGATTACCCACGGCGGCGCGTTGTACACCGCTATGGATTGTTTGTGCGCGTGGACGTCGACAATCTTGCGTGATGAACGCGCCATCTGGATCCTGGGCACAGCGACGATCACCTACCGAAGCCCGATGCCGGCCTCGGGTGTGATCCAACTCGAGTCGTCAATTGTCAATGAGAAGGGCGAGTGGCGCCCCATGGAGATTGCGGTAACTGCCAGATCAGAAAGCGGTACAGTGTACGCTGAGGGGTCGTTTGCCAATGTTCCCCTGGAGGTTGAACGCTTTAAGGCACTCGTGGGGATTAGCGAACTCCCCAGCGGTTGGCAAACATTGCTCGACGCAAAGGGCGATACGAAACCGTAGGCCATGTTGCGTAGCGGTTGGGACGCACGAAGAATATCGCGACGGTATCAACTTTGCATATCCTAACGCGATGAATCCATCGGACTACGAATCCACATTTAATACCCGCGGCGATCACTACAACGAAGCCAGTAGGATCGCGATTGATGCACGCAAACACGAGCGAAGTATCCTCGTGGAACTTCTGCTGCTGGAATCACACCATCTGGTGATCGACGCCCCGGCGGGTGGCGGATACCTGGCCGACGGCCTTCTCGATCGTGGGCACCCGACCGAAAACATCCTGTGCGTCGAGCCCTCTTCGGTTTTTGCGCGCGGCATCGCGCCGTCTCTTAATGGTGTCGTTGCCAGTCTCGGCCGGATTCCCGTCGCCAACGACAGTATTGATCGGGTCGCAAGCCTCGCTGGCCTTCATCACCTGAACAGCAAACGCGACTTCTTCGCCGAAGCCTTTCGCACCCTGAAATCTGGGGGAATGATTGCAGTGGGCGACGTGCTGGATTCGACTCCGCAAGCGTTGTTCTTGAATGGGCCGGTAGACGAATTTACCGAGACCGGCCATTGCGGAATATTCGTTCGTCGCGGCGAGATGCGCGAAACCTTACGCGCGGTTGGTTTTGTTGACGTTGCCGAAAAGCACGTTGAGTTTAATTGGGAGTTCACCGATGCGGCCACCATGGTGGCGTATTGCCGAACGTTGTTTGGCATGACCCAAGCCACGCCTGCCGACGTCGCCAACGCAATTGCCGAACACCTTTCCGTTTCCCTTCGTGCCAATAAATGCTCGCTGCCGTGGGCACTAACGTACGCCACCGGGGTTAAACCTTAGACGACTACTGTTGGCGCGACGAGCTTCGGCGCCCTAGGCGCGCCGATCTGGATGAGGGTGCCGCCACGCCAACAGTAACCATCCTGCCTTAGTTTCTCCGCCCTTTCGGGAACTGTTTACATCATCAGAACGTTGTATTAACCAGAAAGGTTCCCCTGGGATTTTAGGAGGATTAGTGATGTCCAGAAAACTCATACAACTTGCCACGGTGCTTATCGTAACAGTGGCGCTAGCGGCCGGAGCTTTGGTTAAAGCCGAGTCCGGCTCCGTGGTGGAGGGAACAGTGCTTAACGCCGCCGGGCAGCCGGTCGTCAACGCGTTGGTTCAACTAAAAGGGACCGACCACCGCACAACGACAGACACTAAAGGTTACTTTCGCTTACAAGGCATTTCACCCGGTTCATACCAACTGGTCGTTACGTCGACAGCAGTCGGGCGCGTTGCTAGAGATATCAATGTTGCGAAGAATAGTTCGACGGTAACGTTGCAACTCACCGTCACGGGTGACGCATTACTTGATTCGCCAAGCACGGCGACCCCTGAGGAGAAGGAACTGACAAGTCGCCCTCAGCCGGTTGTGCGAACAGACGAGGCAAGTGACAAGGCCCGTGGGTGGGGTCGTGTTCGATCGTTGTACAACGACCATTCTGTCGGACTCTACGCCGTGGATTCCGACCGCACGTACGCGGGTGGCGAACAATACGACCACATTAACGAGAACAACTTCTACACGGTCTACGACAAGCCGGTTTCGACTTTTGGCGTCGACGTTGACGCTGCTTCGTACGCAAACACGCGGCGGTTTTTGACCGATGGTTCGTTGCCGCCGGTTGATGCGGTTCGAGTCGAAGAGTTGATCAACTACTTCGACTACAACTACCCAAGTCCGCGCGGAAACCATCCCTTTAGTATTGTGACGGAGGTTGCAGAATCGCCGTGGAGTCCGGGAAATCAGCTTGTGCATATTGGTGTGCAAGGCGAGCGTTTGGAAATTGAAGACTTGCCGCCCAGCAACCTGGTGTTTCTGATCGATGTCTCTGGTTCCATGAACTCGCGCGACAAACTCCCGCTGCTTAAGAAGGCGTTTCGCATGGCGACGCGTGAACTTCGCGAAGAGGACACGGTGTCGATTGTGGTCTACGCCGGCGCGGCAGGCCTGGTGTTGCCGCCCACTTCCGGTGCCGACAAGACGACAATTCTTCGTGCGATTAATCAGCTTTCGGCCGGCGGCAGTACCGCAGGGGGCGCCGGAATCAAGCTTGCCTATCGACTTGCTCAGGACAACTTCAAGCGTCGCGGAAACAATAGGGTTATTCTCGCCACCGATGGCGACTTTAATGTTGGTGTTTCCAGCGACGGCGAATTGGTGCGCCTGATTGAAACCAAACGCAAGTCGGGCGTGTTCCTGACGGTGCTGGGGTTTGGTACCGGAAACCTCAAAGACAGCAAAATGAAGAAACTGGCGAATAAAGGAAACGGTCACTACGCCTACATCGACAGTCCACTGGAGGCGCGACGTGTAATGGTTTCGCAGCTTGGCGGCACGCTGCAAACCATCGCGAAAGACGTGAAGATTCAAGTAGCATTCAACCCGGCCTACGTGGAAGCGTACCGGTTGATTGGATACGAGAACCGAGTGCTGGCTGCCCGTGATTTCAACAACGATCGTAAAGACGCCGGCGACATTGGTGCCGGACATTCGGTCACGGCGCTCTACGAGATTGTTCCGCGGAGGGGTATCGGTTCATCCGGGTCGGACAACCCGTATTTGAAGGATCGCAAACGACCACAGCTTGACGACAATGGCGAGTTGATGACGGTACGTTTTCGTTACAAGCAGCCCAACGCCAGTAAGAGTCGCTTGATCGAACAGAAGCTTGATTGGCGCCATACGGATTTTCACGATGCTTCGGAGTCGTTTCGTTTCGCTGCTGCGGTGGCGGAGTTCGGAATGCTGTTGCGCGACTCTGAACACGTCGGCGAAGGTAGCTTTGACCAGGTTATTGCGATCGCCGAAGACTCGAGTGATTTTGATCCCGACGGTTACCGGGTCGAGTTCATCGGCTTGGTTGAGCGAGCAGCGCAGCTCGACGGCCGGGTTTCGAAACACTATCCAAAGTTTCGCCGCTAAAGGCGCGTAATCTTTCGCAGCCCGGGGCGCAAACGGCCTCGGGCTGCGGGAGGATACCCGCGCCCCAAACTTTCTCTCCAACGCTCTTTCGCTAAACCGTTGTTTTCACTTGCCGGCCGCGCTAGAATACGGCGGTTGTTTTTGGCTACCAATGTCTTCGCACGCGGCGAAGAAGATAACTTCTAGCGGCAATCCTCTCGGTTCCGAAGTTTATAATGTCAAAGTATGCGACAGAGTTTGTCGGCACGTATTTTCTGGTGCTCATTATTGGCCTCGTGGTGGCAACCGGTACACCTATGGCGCCGCTAGCAATTGGCGTTGGTCTGATGGCGTTGGTGCATATGGGGTTTCATACTTCGGGAGCGCAGTACAACCCGGCAGTCACCATCGCTCTGGCGGTAAACCGCGACATGCCGTTGTCCGACGTGTTTCCTTACATCATTGCACAGATGCTTGGCGCGTTGACGGCGTCGGTAACCGTAACAGCGATGGGTTTGCCGGGGTTCCTGGCAACGCCTGCAGTTGACGTCCCAATCGGTGTTGCTTTTGCCGCCGAAGTATTGTTTACGTTTCTTCTGATGATCACGATATTTCACGTCGCGGTATCGGAGCAGTCCAAGGGTAACAACTACTACGGTCTTGCGATTGGGCTGGTTGTGTCGGCCGGAATATTCTCAGTCGGCGGAGTTTCGGGAGCAGTGTTTAACCCCGCGGTTGGACTGGGACCGGCAATTCATCAGGCGATCGTGGGAACGGCCAGCGTATCGCACGTGTGGTTGTACTTTGCCGGTCCGATCTTGGGCGCGGTGGTGGCGGTACCCTTGTTTCGTTTGCAAGAGAACCGCTGGAAACCGTAGCAAGCGCAAGGTTGTCATCGCACAACATCCCCCAACGTGAGCGCCCGCCACGGACGCCGTTGAGGCCGCCCCTTCCCTGTGTTAATCTCCAGTACACGCGTTGTTAATGACATTTGTGATGGAGTATTCATGAGCCACGAACCACATTTGATTAACGTCGGCGGATTCACGGTTGCCGGGCTGCAGACCCAGACCAGATCCAGCGACGAAAAAAACCCAAGCACATCCAAAATCAAAACCATCTGGAACCGATTGTTCTCGGAGAACTTGCCTGAGTCCCTACCCAACCGTGACCGCGGTAATGGATTCTACGGTGTTTACTCCGAATACGAGACCGATGAGACCGGGTTATACAACGTCACCGCTGGCGTTCGCGTTACCACGACCGACGACCTACCGTATACGGTTTCCGGAATCTCGGTTAAACCGGGCCTGTACCTGGTGTTTCGTCGTCAGGGTAAGCTTGACGAAGTTACCCCGCAGCTTTGGGGCGAAGCGTTAGAGTTCTTTAAAAAGTCAAACCAGTACCAACGAAAGTTCGCCACCGATTTTGAGTACTATCCGGACATGAACACCGTCGCAATCCACGTCGGTATCGAGCGTCCCGATGCCGCGTAGTCACCAGAGCAGCGTTTATCTGGCGGCGTCGCCGGAACGAGTGTTCGAACTGCTGCACAGCCCGCGTGCTATTTGCTCCTGGTGGGGTGCGAGTCGCGCGATCGTGCTACCCAAGGCGGGCGGAACCTGGACGGCAGCGTGGGGTTCAGAAGAAGACAGCCCCGACTACATTACCGTCGCAACGATCTGCAACTTCGAACCGCCACAGCGTATGTTGCTGATCGATTTCCAGTATTACGCCAAGGATCACGAAGTCCCTTACGCGGCGCAGCTTTCCACCGAGTTTTTGGTGGAAGCCAAAGACGAGGGGTCGGTGTTAACGGTAAACCAGGAAGGTTTTCCCGACGACAAATCTGGCGACGAGTTTTACAGCGCCTGCGAGGCCGGTTGGAAAACGACACTGGCGTCGCTCGCGGCATACGTCGACAACCTCGCCGAGAAAGAGACCGCTGAGACGCTTGGTTTTGACGATAAGCTTCGCTTTCCCATTGGCGGCTACGACCCTCCTGCCCGGATTTCTGTGGAGCAGGTTGGTGCCTGGATCGACGAGATCGCCAGGCTTCCCGAAGACTTGCGTGCGACGGTTGCGCCGCTAAGCGACGAGCAACTGGATACGCCGTATCGTCCTGGCGGGTGGACCGTGCGACAAGTAGTGCATCACCTGGCTGATTCTCACATGAACGCACAGCTTCGTTTGCGTTGGGCGATTACCGAAGATCACCCGACAATCAAACCGTACTTTGAGAAAGCCTGGGCCGAATTGGCCGACGCTCGCACTGCGCCAATCACCCTGTCGTTGTCCTTGCTGGAAGGTGTGCACGCGCGCTGGGTTTATTTGGCGCGGACGCTTGGCCCAGCAGACTACGGAAGAACCTTTTTCCACCCCGAAGACAATTCCGACGTTCGCGTGGATTTCAACATTGGCATGTACGCGTGGCATGGGCGGCATCATCTGGCGCACATCCAGAACCTTATTGATCGCGAAAACTGGTAGTGGCATTCGACGAAGGATTGGCGCAACGGGTTCGTGATGCCATGGGCAACGCGCGCGACGTAAGCGAACGCAAAATGTTTGGCGGCCTGTGCATTATGATCGGCGGCAACATGGTTGTTGGTGTTAACGAAGACAACCTGATGGTGCGGGTTGGCCCGGATGCTTATCAAGAAGCGTTGGCACAGCCTTATGCCAGAGAGATGGACTTTACCGGCAAACCGTTGAAGGGCTATGTGTATGTCGATGCCGCGGGCATCGCCGAAGACGCCGAACTGGAAGCGTGGGTTACGCGAGCGGTTAGGTTTGTTAAAACGCTACCCAAGAAGACTCCGAAGCCCAAGAAACGCTAGAAGCGATAGGCGAGTGAGAGACGGGGTTGTGCGTACCGACCTTGCAGGTTGCTAACCCGCGCGGTGAAATGGTCCAGAAAAGTTGCTTCCGCGGAAAGCAAATAAAGCGTGTGTTCGTCCAACGACTGGTCGATCTCCGGGCACACAGAGTTTTGATCCTGCTGCGTATCGAACAGCCAGTAGCCGTATCCCACATCGACAACGTACTCCCAATCGCCAAATTCCCAAGCGCGTTCGGCCGAGCCAAACACCATAATTGATAACTGACGCTGGTTGCACTCGTGGTCGCCGGACCGAAACAGCAATGCGTTTGATGCGTGAACTTGCCCGAAAACGGTAAAGTAGTCGGTGTCGGCTGCGCGCACCTTTGCACCCGCGCCCGCATGGTAGTAACGCACGTTGGGGCCGCCGCCTCGAAAGAATGTGTCGTTGGCGACGGTAAGTTCTCCCGAAAGCGTAAGGGTTGAACTTACCCCAAAACGCAGGAACCCGCTGGTATCCGTCTGGTCTACCTGCAAAGGCGAGTCGCCGTCGTTGAGGTTCATACGCGTCCAGCGCACGGTCGCACCAACCTCGGTTTCGTTGTCGGCGAGAAGTCGACCAAACACCTGTGCATTGGCAGCGGATGCGCACAATGCCACCACGCAGACGATTAGTAAGATACAAGCAATACGGGTCATTGGATTCAGCCTAGTCATGAAGTCGATAGTCGATGGCGACGAATGATTCCGGGTGGTCGGTAAACACGAAATCCAAAGACAATCCTATACCCCTCCAACGATAGTTTGCCCCCGCGTGTACGCCGCCGAATGTGTCAGACTCATGGCGAGTCGGAACCGGCCCGTCAAAGAAATAGTTTTCTACAATGTCGTCGCGGCTTGCTAGCCCTAGCCACATCATCCCCGTCGAGTTGTCCCATTCGTGTTTGGTCGCGATGCGTGCACCGTACTGAAATGTGCGAATCCGTTTGTGATTGCGAGTGTCCGAACGATCACGATCGATAAGCTCGACCGCTCCGGCATCTAACCACAACGCATAAGCCTGCCATCGATAAACTTCTACCGTGGCGTTTCCTCCCGCGGTGTAGCGGCTAAATCGCTGCCCGGGAAACTCATCGTGAGTGACGTTGGAAAACAGTCCGTAAACTTGCAGCGACAACCGATCGAGCGGCGAGAAGCGCGCGCTGATGGATTCGATTGCCCACTGGGCTTCCAGGTCGTTCGCGCCCTTAAGGTCGCGGTGCAGGGATTGATAGTAGTAGCCAAGGTCGAGAGCACCAGCCTTGGGTAGAACCTGAGCGGAAGCCGAAGGCGCGACGGCGCCAAGCGCCAACGATGCTAGAACGCAAACGACTTTTACCCACGACAGCTTCAATCTAGCACCAATCGATAAACCGAATCGCCGTAAAGACCCCACACCACGCCGTTTCCTGTGTTTCTTAGGTTGTGAATGATTCGGGTAATCTCGTCGCGGTAAACAGTGCTCTGGCGCCCGCTAGGAATGACCGCGCCGTCATTCGACAGTAAGATGGGCCCGTTCCGCGACGGTAGAATCCATTTCCAGTAGCTTGCACCGTTCGGCAAACTGACAAGATGCCATTCGTTGTCCACGATCCGATATGCCTCGCTAGAACTAACCACAACAACAGTGCTGGTGCCGACGCCGTTGGCCATCCAGGCTGACACTGGTGTTGTTGGTGTTTCTACCCAATCGCCGTCGGCGCCTATGATCACACCTTCGTCTCTGGTCACGTACACGTCACCCTGGAAGTTGACGTTCAAGGTGTGAAGGAAGTCATCCGAGGCGTAGACAACTTCGTACCCACCGTCAGTTAGCCGCCACACTTGAAACCCAGCGATCACCAGCAATTCACCGTTGGAGTCAAGGTGCATGTCGCGAATATATCCGCCTGCGAACGACGGCAGTGATGACCAATCCGTACCATCCCACTTGATTGTGAGACCAGAGTATTGATCGACAGCGTAAATTTCGTCCGTTCGGCGTCCGGCGAATTGCAGAGACTCAAACTGTTCGGTTGACGGCGGTAAGGGGAGCACTTCGAATTGTTGGTCTTCGTCGACTAGTGCTATGGCCGTGCCGGAGTTCACCAGGACGGTATTGTCTTCAAATACGTGAACTTGCCGCAAACTTGGAATTCCTGGGAGCACGTTCTCCCAGATACCGCCCCGAAACTGTCGCAACCCAATGCCTGCCACGAGAATGGTTCCGTCGTCGTCAACTTTGAATCCACCGTGGCTGATACTGAAAGGGAGGACTGTGTGGGGCGCGGTCGTATCACCCAACGCCCAGACCTGCCCATCCCAATCACGATACCACGCGCGAGTTGCGCTTACGCACATGTCCTCTACGGGCGTGGGTACCGGAATGTGTACCCAACCTGTATCCGCTAGCGCAAACACCTCGGATTCTCCTGCGTACACATAAACGCGGCTAGAGTCAACTACCTGAACTCGAAAGTAACTGTATGGAGCGGGTATGAACGCGGTGTCGTCTCCGAGAATAACGAGTTCGTCGCGGCGCCCGACATACACATTGCCTTGGACGTCGGAGACGCATTGACTAACCGAGTTTAATGCTACCGTCCATTCGCTGCCGTTAAACACCAACAGCCGCGACCCGGTATTGAGCATGAGTCCGAATCGGGTTTCGAGCAAGTGCCCGGTGCCTCCGCCGGTGTTGGTCCATGTTCCGTCGGCCTCCAGGCGTCGGACCCCGGAAGAATGTGCTGCCCAGATGGTTCCGTTCTTGTCCTTGATCATGTCACCGGGTCCGACCGGGATCGACACGCCTTCGACCCACTCGTCGCCCACCAAGTGTAGCAGATGGTGTGCGTCAAAATTCTGCCACCAAGCGATGTCGGGGATTCCCCGAGCCGAGTTAGGCACATCGGACCGGTGGGTACGCGAGCGGGTTACGACTGACCAGTTCAGTTCCGTCGCCGGAGGATCGGGCGAAACCGTGGGTTCACCGGCGCAGCCAACGAGCAGCGCCGCGGCGAGCAGTTGCAACCTTATGGAAACCTTCATCGCTTCAGAGTTGCCGTATCGGCGTAAAACATGTAAACGACACCGGCTGGGCTAACAACCAGGTCGCCCAAGGACGGCGCGACGGCGACTTTTCGCCACATTTGGTTTTCGAACTGCAGAACTGTTCGATCGTGAGCAAGCAATAACAAAGATTCCTTGTTGCCGGCGAGTGTAAGAATCGTCGTAGCATCAAAGGCGGCGCTATTGTATTGCGTGCGCATCGGCTGTATTTCGCCGTGGAGGTACCTGTACAACTGTACGTCGCTAGCAACTACCATATCGTTGTAACTGTTTACGACAATGTCTCTAGGAGTGAAATCTAGTTCAACGGTGACCCAAACGTCGTTGGCCAGGAACGTAAGTTCGCGAGCTAGCGCCCAGACGACTTCGTCGTTGGGGCCTTGGCGCACAAAGTTGGGATTGGTCGGCAGCTCACGCAGAGGAAACCATATTTCACCCTTTAACACCCCGATCTCGCGCCCGTCCTTGGCCATCCATAGCGACTCATCGCTGGCGACCACGAACCTACTCGAGTACGAATTGGTCAAAGGCATTACTTGCTGCCATGGTTGGCCGTCAAATTTGCGTAGCAGTCGGTCACTCCCGCCCCCGAAGGCAAAAGGGTATGCCGTGTAGGTAGCGAACACGGTTCGCGAGCGTGACACGTCAAACTGGCGAATACTTCCGAGTCCGGTAGGTGGTGGGATTTCTCCGAAATCGTTGCCCCGACGATAGAAGAGTCCGCCGTAACGGTCTCCCCATATGGTTTCGTTGTCATCGACGATCGCGTCGTAGAAACGGTCCGGTTCGGGCGATCGCAAGACCGCCCACTTGGTTCCGTCGTAGCGCAATAGGCCGTCGAGGTTGGTAACCACATAGAGTTGGCCGCTCGGAGATATCCACGAATCCTCGACACTCATTGCCGATGCGAGAGGCAATACCTCCCATTGGCCGCCTCGCAGGACAATCGCGTTTGTCTCGGAAAATACAATATGCGTTTGAGTCGCGGTGTCGAGACTAACCCAGTCGGCGTGCCAACCCGCGGGCACTTGGAAGCTTTCCCAAACACCATCTTGAAGGTGATAAACGCCGGTGCTTTTCCAAATCCAAAGATTGTCGAGCGTATCGCCTGCGAATCCACGAACCATCCGGATGTCGTCTGGTGTTTCGATGCGAGTGAAACCACCCTGGTCAATCACAAATAGTCCGTCGGTAGTGCCAACCAACGCTTGCCCATCGTTTAGCGCGTGTAGAGATATCGCGTAGCGGTATTCGTCGGTGACGCTGGTCAGAGTGTCTACCCTGACCGTATCGCCGACGGTAACGACTCCGTCGGTCCAGCGACAAAAAATAGTACCGTCATTGCTTAAGTCGAGTTGATAAAGTCGAGTCGGATGCTCATAAAGTTCGCGAGTCGTGATACCGTCGTATTCGTACAGACCAGACTCTGCGGTCACTAGAATGTTATCGCTAGTGATGCAGTGAAGGTCGTACTCGAAAGGAGCAGTCACGGGCACCCGCTGGTAGTTGCCCCCATCAAAACGCGAGACGCCTTGGGTTCGGCGAAGTACAAACACATTGTCGTCGTCGACCCCGTGGATGCGGTAGGTCTCGATGACCGGGTCACCGATTGTTTCCCAGTATGCACCGCTCCCGTTCGGCGCCGCGTCCACTGGGCGCTTTTCGCACGCCGACAGCGACAGCGCGAACATAAAAAGTGGGAAGATGTAACGTAATTGGTTCATGATCGGGATGGCGGCGGGGACCCCTGACCTCCCCAGGGGTGTGAAAGATGATACCACGCCAACAAGCGGATTTTCAATTACGCTAGGAGGTTGCGCCGACCCTGGCAGCTATGGATTCACGCGAATACAAGCCCATAATGAGGGTATAGTAACCTTATAGCGGAAGCCAACTCGGGCTCGATTACAGCGGCCCTATTTCAAGGAGGATCCATGTTTTTTTTGGTTCGACCTCATCGACGTTTGGTATCTGCCGCCTTGCTTGTAGGGGTGGTCCTGGCGGTATCACCCGTCTGGTCCCAGGCTAAAGACACCAAAGCACCGCCAACGCTGATTGATCGCGCCGAAGCGTTCGTCGACCTGCTGGTCGCAAAGAAGTTTTCCGAAGCCACCGCCGACTTTGATGCCACCATGTTGCAAGCCCTCCCGGCCGAGAAGATCGCCGGGGTTTGGACCCAGATTAATGCGCAAGCAGGTAAATATCAGCGTCGCACGGTGCCTCGCCAAACCAAAGAGGGCATCTACGATGTGGTGTGGGTGCCATGTGTGTTCGAGCGGGCGACGTTAGACACGAAAGTTGTCTTCAGCGGCGATGGAAAAATCGCCGGCCTGTTCTTTTTGCCAGCAAGCGCGCCGCCGAGAGCGACACAGGGAGACGATGGTGCGCGCAGCGAAACACAAGACAGTCCGTTCGCACCAACGCCCGACTATGTCGATCGCGATCGCTTTAGCGAAACCGAAGTTGTGATTGGCGAGGGCGGACAATGGGCGCTTCCGGGAACAATGTCTATGCCCAAAGGCGACGGTCCATTTCCTGCGGTGGTGTTGCTACACGGTTCGGGTCCGCAAGATCGCGACGAAACAATAGGGCTAAACAAACCCTTGCGCGATATCGCCTGGGGATTGGCCAGTCGGGACATCGCCGTGTTGCGTTACGACAAGCGCACGTTCGTGCACGGCGCGCAAATGGGTGCGATTGCAAACACGTTGACCGTTCGTCAGGAAGTTGTCGACGATGCCACAGCCGCGTTGGCTTTGGTGCGCGGCCACATCGGCGTTGACGCCAGTCGCGTGTTTGTCGCTGGTCACAGTCTGGGAGCGATGGTGGCGCCGCGAGTTGCGGCAAAGGATCCGGAGTTGGCCGGAATGATTTTGCTGGCCGCGCCCGCCCGCCCGTTGGAGGATTTGATTCTGGAACAATACCAGTACATTATAAACGCCGACGGAACCGTCGACCCCAACGAACAAAAACAATTCGATAAGATTATTAACCAGGTTGCCGCGGCTAAAAGCGACATGCTTCAGTCCGACCACCCGGCGACGGAAATGCCGCTGGGCGTTCCGCCGAGCTACTGGCTGGACTTGCGCGGGTACGAGCCCCACAAACTTGCGGCGGAACTGTCGACACCGGTATTGGTGCTCCAGGGCGAGCGCGACTATCAGGTTACTTTAGAAGACTTCGGAATGTGGTCGGTAGCTTTGGCCGAGCGCAGCGCCGCCACGCTTAAATCCTATCCAACGCTCAACCATCTTTTCATCGCGGGGTCGGGTCCTTCGCTACCCAGCGAGTATCAACGCGCGGGCACCGTCGACCCAGAAGTGGTGGATGATATCGCATCGTGGATTGCGCGCTTGTGAGTCACCGCACATCAGGCCTGTAACTCTTCCTGGCCCTCTACCGTAGTAAAAGCGAGCGCCGCCTTTGACCGGCTACCCTCTGACTCGCTATTATATAAGTGTCACCCAAAGGAGCCGCCATGAGTCGCCCCATCCATTTCGAGATACTCTCCGACAACCCCGAGTCTATCCACAAGTTCTACAGCGAAGTGTTCGGCTGGGAAGTGGCATCAATGGGTGGCGGCGAGCAAGGGTATTGGTTTGCACGCACCGGCGACGAGGCAACCCAAGGCATTCACGGTGCGTTCATGCATCGACACTTTCCGCAACCCGTCATTAATACCATCCAGGTAGTATCACTGGCCGACACCCTCGTCGCGATCGAAGCCAACGGCGGTAAGAAAGTTCACGGACCCAATGAAATCCCCAACGTTGGACATCACGCCTACTGCAGCGACCCCGACGGAACACTGTTTGGCATCTTGGAACCCGCGGCAAAGTAGAGGCACAATTGATTTTTCGTCGTGCGCTTGAAGTTACTTACCGCACCGCTCGCCGAGTGGTGGTTTTTGTCATAGGGCTTACCGTTGTGATCGTGGGCGTGGTAATGCTGGTGACTCCCGGGCCGGGCATCGGCGCCATCATTGGCGGGCTGGCGATTCTTGGGCTGGAGTTCGCGTGGGCACGGCGATGGCTGGCTGCGCTAAAGGCTAAGGGAATGAAAGCGGTCGACAAAGTCAGACACCGCAATCATCCTGGTTCCGACAACGGGGATGATCACAACACCCACCCAGATCCTCCGGACAGCGAAAAAAAGACCGACGTCGTTTAGCGGGCTATTCGATACCGGTAGCCTGATACTCGAACAGCTCCCAAATCACATTTCCTGTGGAATACGGAACCGGTACGCCCAGCAGGTGCGCGGCGGTGTCGCAAATGTCGCGTTGTGTAAAGAAGTTGGAAACCGTACCGCCCTGGCGAATGTCGGGCCCGAGTGCAAGCATAAAGATGTTCTCGCAGCCCGGACAATTATCGCCGTGGTTAACGAACCCACCGTGAGCGTCGTCGTGTCGACCGTGGTCGGTGGTAATGAACATGTACGTGTTATCCGCGTAAGCACTATCGGCTTGAATGTTACTCCACAGGCAGTTTACCAGCGAATCGGCGACGGCGAGATCGGTCACGTAGTTGCTAAAGTTGCCCGAGTGTCCCGACGAGTCAGTGTTGGGGAATGATGCAAAGATAAAACGCGACTGATGGTTTTCCATCCACCAACTTACGCGGTCTAGAATGGCGAAGTCGTTACTGTGATCGTGGTCGGTGTAGCCAGCGTAAGCAGTCCCGTAGTCCGGGTGGTTACTGTTCACAATGACGTTCAGTTTGAATTTTCCGGTTATAGCAACTGCATCCGTGTCGGGAGCGCCCGTGTGTTTGCGGTAATATTCAAACAACGACGGGTTGTCCGGAAGCTGTGTTCCGTTGTTGACCAGGTTCTGGTAAACCCCGGTTACCATGCTGGAGTGGCCAGTGACCGTGGCCGTGAAGCCGGTGTTTTTGAAGTTGGTGCACAGCGTGCCTTGCGGCCGCAGAGTATTCCACATGAACGGGATGTTCGCTTTAGTGGAGTCGGCGAAGCCTTCACTGGCGCGAATCCCGTCGATAACAACAATCACGATTTTGGGTGGACTGGCTGGTGATTGTTGTGCGAGCGGTTCGGCCGCGTCGGGAATTGCGAACTCGTTGACGTCGCACGCCCCCAGCACGAAGACCGCAAATATCAGTGACAAAGCGGCACGTTTCATCTGACAAGTGTAACCGGTTCGAATGCTCGTTTTCAAAAAAACTAAAGAAAAAAAAGCGCCCCCAGAGGGGGCGCCCGTTTACACCGTGCGAGTCTTCCACTTTCCGCGTCGGAACAAGTAGATCGCGATAATGCCAGCGACTGACTCGGCAACTACTACTGCCGTATAAACGCCGCGCTCTCCAATCGCAAGCTGTCGCGCCAGCAGGTAAGCCAGCGGAAGTTCCAGCAGCCAAAAGCAGATGAAGTTGATCAGCGTGGGCGTGTAGGTATCGCCGGCGCCGTTGAACGCTTGCACCATCACCATCTCCCAGGAAAACAGCACATAGCCGATGCTAAAAATCCGTAGCGCGTCGATGCCAATCGCAACCACGCCCGGCTCCTGGCTAAAGATGCGTACCAACTCGCCCGGAAACGCCAGGAAGACCAGTCCGATAGCGCCCAGGAATGCCATGGTGTACCAGCCCGAAATCCACACCGATCGCTCGGCGCGCTCGGGCTGCCCGGCGCCAAGGTTCTGCCCAACCAAAGTTGCCGCTGCACTCGCGAGACCCCATGCCGGCATAATCGAAAAGATCGCGATGCGAACCGCGATCGTATAACCCGCTAGCGCTTCGCTGCCAAACATGGCCATGATGCGCATTAGAATTACCCAACTAGACGTAGCGATAATGAACTGGCCGATTCCACCAAGTGACACGCGGATCAGATTCCACATGACTTTGGCTTTGACCCGGACCATGCCAGCAGCTACGCGAATACGCGATGCGCCGCGTGCCAGTATGTAGAGCTGCATCGCGACGCCAACGGCGCGCCCGATGTTGGTAGCCACTGCGGCGCCCTTGATTCCCATCTCCGGAAATGGTCCCCACCCGTTAATCAGCGCCGGGTCCAAAACAATGTTGATACCGTTGGCTACCCACAACACTTTCATTGCGACGGCTGCATCGCCCGCGCCGCGAAAGATCGCGTTAATAATGAACAGCCACATAATCACAAGGTTGCCGCCCAGCATCCATCGTGTGTATGTGGCGCCTTCGGTAATACTCCACTCGTCCGCGCCCATCAGGCGCAGCACATCGGGTGCGTAAAAAATTCCGGCAATCATCACCGGAAGCGAGGCAAACAACCCGACAAAGATCGATTGGACGGCCGCTTCGGAAGCTGCCTCATGATTCTTTTCGCCGATGCGTCGCGCGACCAGCGCCGTGGTGCCCATCGCGAACCCCCACGAGATTGCGTAGACGATGGTAAGAACCGACTCGGTTAGCCCAACGGTCGCAACTGCGCTTGCGCCCAACCTGGCGACAAAGAATACGTCGACGACGGCAAACACAGACTCCATCGCCATTTCCAAGACCATGGGAACCGCTAGCAGAAAGATGGCGTAACGGAGTGACCCTTGAGTAAAGTCGAGCTCTTCGCTACCCGATAGCGCCTGCTTTACGGCGCGAAAGAACCCGCGCCAGGAACGCATGTTGTGAGCGGTGGGCGCGGCAGTATGCTCAGGAGCCGCGGCGTCTGCGGTCGCCGCCGCTGCCGGCGACCCGGCGGCGTCGTCCCGAGTGGGAAGATCGGAGTGCTCCGATGTCATGATTTACCTCGATCTGAGTTGTAGAGTGAGAATGTCCTATAACAAAAAAGCCCCTCCGTGTGGAAGGGCTCAGCAGACCGCGTTGTAAACGCTTTCTACAACTCAACCACTCCACCGGAAGATCCCTGGCCAGCGACACGACGCCGCGTGTAGACGACAAGGCTCTTGATTCGGTTGGGAGTAGCGAGACGCATGATGTTTCTCCGATGGTTATAGCTCGTAAAAGGATAGCCCAACCACGTGGTTTGTCAAGCACGGACGGGGCAAATCCAGACTCGTAGGTAGCTCCGAATCCGTAAACTATCTGATTAAAAAAGGTTGCGCAGGGCGAAAATTCCCAGGTCTTCGCGACCGTACGCTTAATCGACAAAGGCGCGAGCCAGCCGGGAGGCGCCGCACGTTTGTGGCTAGGGCTGACCCGCGCCCGGATTCGCCGGGGTGAGTCGCCCCACCCATAGTGACGCTATGGTCCTTAGCACGTACAATGCTGGCAACCAAAAGTTGGAAGTTATCCATGCCCGAACTCCCCGATATTGAGGTGTACCTGCGGGCGCTTGACGAGCGGATTTCGGGAGCGCCGCTCACAGGCATCCTTATTTCACACCCGTTTGTGCTGCGAACTGTGGAGCCTTCGCCACAAAGCGCCGTGGGGCAACACGTTTGCGGCTTGACCCGCATCGGCAAACGCATTGCGATTGGGCTGGGGCAAGCGAGCGACGCACCGCCTGACGTGTGGTTCGTGATTCACTTGATGATTGCGGGGCGGTTGCAATGGAAGGAGGCTGGCGCGCGGCCGCGTGGAAAGCAGGTGCTTGCCATGTTCGACTTTCCCGCTGGCACTCTAGTTCTCACCGAGGCGGGCACTCAGAAGCGGGCATCTCTTTTTGTTGTTGCCGACCAGGCTGGGCTCGACGAGCTAGACCCCGCCGGGTTAGAGCCGCTGACCTGTTCGCGTGACCAGTTTAGGGAACGGCTGGTCCTGCGCAATCACACGGTCAAACGCGCCCTAACCGACCCGACTCTCTTTAGCGGAATCGGCAATGCCTACAGCGACGAGATTCTGCACCACGCCGGACAGTCGCCGGTTACCTGGACTCAGCGGTTGAGCAGCGAGCAAGTCGATCGGTTGTATGAGGCGGTCGTAAGTGTTCTGAATCGCTTCACCAGTCTGCTCGATGCCGATCGCAACGGTGCGTTCCCCAAAAAGGTAACTGCTTTTCGGCCGGAGATGGCGGTACATGGCAAGTTTGGCGAGCCGTGTCCCGTGTGCGGAAACCCGGTGCAGCGCATTCGTTTTGCCAGCAACGAAACCAACTACTGCGCCAATTGCCAGACCGGGGGTAAGCTATTGGCCGACCGGTCGCTGTCACGACTATTGGGCAAGGACTGGCCTAAGACGGTGGAAGAACTAGAAGAGCGACGTCGAGGAGATACCTAAGTGTCCGGACCCAATGCCGATCGTCGAATCCTTAAGCGCCCGCGAAAGGTGTTAGGCCGACGCCCACGAGGCGCGCTGCATTTGTTGTTGGCGCTGATTGTTCTCAGTCACATCTACCCAATGGGGACGCTCGGTCCCAAGTACGCGATCGCGTTTCAACTGGCGTTCATGTCGATGTTGGTTTCGTCGCTGTGGGTCGCGATTTCAAACCGGTGGGCGCTCTTGTTGGTGGGCAGCGTCGGGATGACATCGCTGGTACTGACGATCGTTAATCAGGCATCTGGGCCCAATACGCCCGGGCTCCAAGTGGCGGCGCTAGTAGCAGTAATCGCGTTTCAGTTGACCATCATCTATTCGTTGACCGCGTACGTGTTTACCGGAAGGCGGGTCACTTGGGACACGATCTACGCCGCGGCCGTGGTCTACATCCTGGTCGCCGCCTGTTACAGTGCGGTGTTCACCATCATTGAAACATTGTCGCCGGGTTCGTACGTGAATGTGCTTCGGCCCGAAGTGCCAGTTCACTGGTGGGATCTCATCGGTTTTAGTTACGTCACGCTCACCACTTTGGGCTACGGCGACATCATTCCCACCCACACCTTGGCTCGCGCAGTGGCCGCCTTTGAAGCGGTATTCGGCGTGCTTTACACCGCGATCCTGATGGCACGCCTGGTCGGCCTCCATGGCCGGGATCACGAGGCGTAGCTTCGCTTGCCGGGGCACGAAACCGCGCGTCTTTTTTGAGAATTGCTGCGCCGTTCCGAAGAACCTTTTCGTGCCCGCGCTCGTAATAAGACTAAACCTGGGAGGTATCATGAAACGCTTAGCCAACGCGGTAGCGATCGCTGCTGCTCTATCTATCATTGTATCAACAGCTTATGCTGCAAGCGAGACTCGTCCGGTAAAGAAGTTCGACCGCGTGGTCGCCAAGGTGCCATTTGACATCGAAATCGTTCCCGGCGACTCGGAGATGGTCAAACTCGACGTAAGAGGCATCGATCTAGACGAGGTTACCACCGAAGTCGATGACGGAACGCTGATCATCGAAATCAAGGGGCGCAGTTGGAACGACTCCTGGCGTCGGATTAACGGCGACGTAAAAGTTTACTATCGCGATCTCGAAGCCGTCCGCGCGGGTGGGTCGGGGAAAATGCGTCTGGAAGGCGACTTTACCGGCGATAGCTTCGAGTTAATTTGCGGTGGGTCCGGAAATGCGCTGGTCGAAGCCAACTTCGATGTTAAAGACATGACACTGGTGAGTTCGGGTTCAGGTGGTCTTAAGTGCGAAGGCAAAATCAAAGCCGACGAGTTGGATATCGAAAACTCGGGGTCGGGATCGTTGCGGATCGAGAGTATTTACTCCGATGACGTGGAGGTCCACAATTCGGGATCGGGCGGCATGCATGTGGCTGCGGGCGAGGCGGAGGAGATTAACGTACGCGCGAGCGGTTCGGGTTCGGTCAAAATGCGGGATGTCGAAGCGGACAAGTGCATCGTGCGGAGGTCGGGATCGGGCAGTGTGTACGTTCACGCGCGGAAGTCCATCGAAGCGAAGGGTTCGGGAAGTGGCTCGGTTTACTACGCGGGTAAACCCGAAAACGTGTCAGTGTCGAGTTCGGGTTCGGGTGGAGTCAAACGCCTCAAATGACGATGCTTTAGTTAACAATGGACAACTTTGGGAGCGCCGCCCTAGCCGTCGGCGCTCGCATCCGACGCCCGCCAGGTTTAGACTGGCGGGCGTTTTTTGTTGCAGGTAACCCGAGCCCGGAATATCACCGGCCGCGCCCGTGGCGACCAGCATAACGATAGTAATAACAACATGTTACGTCGCTTAAAGTGAGCAATTAGTGCTTTCCCGTAATCGCCAAAACGGGTATGTTTTGAAAGGCACAGGCGGTGCTAAAAATCGCTTACTCAGCGGTTGTTTCCGGGCGTGACCGGCATTCCCAGGCCACGCTGTACCGGCGCGGTTACGCGCCGCGTTTTTATTTCATCATCAGAAAATTCTTACGGTTAGATAGGAGACCGAATGGCGAGCAACGAAAAGATTGTGCCGATCAATATCGAAGAGGAGATGCGGAACTCGTATCTCGACTATTCGATGAGCGTCATTATCTCGCGTGCGCTTCCCGACGTTCGTGACGGTTTAAAGCCGGTCCACCGGCGCGTTCTAACGGCAATGAACGACCTGAACCTGACCCGAACCCGCCCATATCGTAAGTCCGCCAAGGTGACGGGCGACGT
The DNA here is from genome assembly GCA_964588695.1 of uncultured bacterium. Taxonomy (GTDB): domain Bacteria; phylum Krumholzibacteriota; class Krumholzibacteriia; order WVZY01; family JAKEHA01; genus CAZPQK01. The sequence goes on along the minus strand of CAZPQK010000004.1, from coordinate 160,544 downwards.
CAATGGTAACTACCACCCGCACGGAACCGCAGCGATTTACGAAACCATGGTGCGCATGGCGCAAGACTTTTCGCTGCGTTATCCGATTGTTGACGGACAAGGAAACTTCGGTTCGGTCGACGGCGACCGCGCGGCGGCCGAACGATACACCGAAGTTCGGATGACCGCATTTGCCGAAGAAATGCTCGCCGACATCGACAAAGAAACTGTCGAGTACGGCCCCAACTACGACGAGTCGCGAACCATGCCGCTGGTGTTGCCTGCCCGGGTCCCCAACCTGCTGGTCAACGGCGCGGCGGGAATTGCTGTCGGGATGGCTACCAACATTCCGCCGCACAACATCGGAGAAATTTGTGACGGCGCCACTGCGCTGCTCGACAACCAGCAGACTACCGACGAAGAGCTGATGGCGCTGGTGCAGGGCCCCGACTTTCCCACCGCCGGTTTGGTTTTGGGTAAACAGGGCATTGTCGACGCTTATCGTACCGGCCGGGGGCGGGTGATCGTTCGGGCAAAGACCGAGATCGAAGAAATGAAGAACGATCGCGAAGCGATCATCATTACCGAACTTCCTTACCAGGTGAACAAAGCGGCGCTTATCGAGCGTATCGCCGATCTCGTCAAAGACGGTCAGTTGACGGACATTGCTGACATTCGCGACGAGTCTGACCGCGAGGGCATGCGCGTCGTCATTATTCTCAAGCGCGATGCCGACTCACGAGTCGTCGAAAACCTGCTCTACAAGCACACCCAAATGCAAGTGACGTTCGGGATCATCATGTTGGCGTTGGTCAACAATCGCCCGGAAGTCTTAACACTCCGGCAACTGCTCCAGCACTGGATCGACCACCGCGAAGAAGTTGTTGTTCGTCGTACGACCTTCGACCTGCGCAAGGCCGAAGAGCGCGCCCACATTCTGGAGGGCCTGCGCATTGCGCTCGACAACATCGACGAAATCATTGCGCTTATCAAGAAGAGCGAGAGCACCGAAGTCGCGCGCAATGGCTTGATGGCCAACTTCAAGCTCTCCGAACGGCAGGCGCAAGCGATTCTGGAAATGCGCTTGCAGCGCCTTACCGGGCTCGAGCGTGAGAAGATCGAAAACGAGTATCAGGATTTGGTGAAGTTGATCGGCGAACTAAAGGCAATTCTGGCCGACCGCGCCAAGGTGCTCGCGATCATCAAAGATGAAATCGCCGAAGTGAAAGAAAAGTTTGGTGACGAGCGACGCACGCAGATTGTCAACCAGGGGCCATCGACGCTTACCGCAGAGGACCTCATTGTTGACGAGGACGTGGTGATCACCATTTCGCACAAGGGTTACATCAAGCGCCTGCCGCTTGACGCGTACCGCAAGCAGCGACGTGGCGGACGGGGCGTGACCGGAATCAAGGTGCGCGACGAAGATTTCGTCGAACATATTTTTGTCGCGTCGACGCACAGTTACATTCTGTTTTTCACCAACCTTGGGAAAGTGCACTGGCTGAAGGTGCACGAAATTCCGCCCGCCGGTCGCACCGCGCGTGGCAAAGCGGTCGTTAACCTTCTGGGGCTGAGCGAAGGCGAACGCATTAACGGTCGTGTTCAAGTCTCCGAATTCTCCGAGGATCGATTTTTGATTACTGCAACGCGCCGCGGTTTCGTCAAGAAAACCGACTTGTCACAGTACGGACGTCCGCGTCGTGGCGGTATCGTTGGTATGGGGCTTAAGGACAACGACGAGCTAATTGCGGTCGCGATTAGTAACGGCGACCAGAACATCGTTCTGGCCAAAAAGAACGGACGCGCCATTCGTTTCCACGAAACCGACGTTCGTAGCATGGGCCGGTCGGCGGCCGGTGTGAAAGGCGTGCGGGTGGACGACGGTGACGAAGTTGTCGGAATGGTTGCGGTCAAGGAAGACGCCAGCTTGCTTACGGTTAGCGAAAATGGTTTCGGCAAACGAACGCCACTCGACGATTATGCCGTCAAGAAACGCGGTGGGCTGGGCATCATCAATATGAAAACAACCGAGCGCAACGGCAACGTGGTGACGATCAAAGAGGTCAAAGATGGCGACCAGATGATGATCATTACCAAGCAGGGTATTGTAATTCGTGTTGATGTGGACCAGGTGTCGATGATTGGACGTAACACTCAAGGTGTGCGTTTGATCAATGTGGATGACGAAGATTGCGTTGTGGACGTTGCACATCTGGTGGGCGACGAAGAGGAAGAAAAGTAGACTCGAGAGCATATTGACAACGATTAACGACAACCTCGACAGCAAAATTTCTGAGTTTACCGTTCGCCGGTTAAGCAACTATTACCGGATTCTTCGCGACTTGGAATCGCGCGGAATTGCGACTGTGTCTTCGGCCAAGCTTGCCGAGTTGGGTGGTATCACATCCGCCCAGGTCCGCAAAGATCTCAGCTATTTCGGTAACTTTGGTACCCGTGGGCTGGGTTATAAGGTCGCCGACTTGAAAGCCACCGTCGAGCGACTCTTGGGGTTGCACAAGAGCTGGTCGGTGGCTTTGTTTGGCGCGGGATTTCTTGGTCACGCGCTTTTCTTTCACCAGGGCTTTCGTGACGACGGCTTTTATTTTAAGCACGTGTTCGATATTGCCGCCGACAAGGTGGGGTCGTCGTGGGACAACCTGACCATCCAGCCGCTGAATCAGGCCGAAGAGATACTACGCCGGGAACCGGTCGAAATTGGCGTACTTGCGGTACCAAAGGAACCGGCGCAAGAGCTTGCAACGCTGCTGGTGGGCGCCGGGGTTCGCGGTATCCTGAACTTCGCTCCCGTCCAGCTTAGTGTCCCCGAAGACGTATGGGTCCGATACGTCGACCTGGCCGTCGCGCTGGAAAGCCTCAGCTTCTACCTCTCGCAGTAAACGTCCCCCGAAATTACGGCGCAGTTGCTTGACCCAATCGCTCCTGCTCGTCGCGCGCGTATCTACCAATGTCGTCGTCGCGAAGCATTAACGAATGCAGCAGTGTGCCCGCAGAGTCATCTTTTAGCTGTCGCAGCGCCAGGTACCTGACCCAGTCGGCGTTGGCGTCAAAAGGCTCGGGAATGAAACCCTCTCCGTACTGCGCTTCCAATTGATCGACTATTGCAAGCGCGGCCGCTGGATCGCCGGTGATGACCTTAACACTCGCGAGGTAGAGGTCGTGGATCAAACGACGAGATTCGTCCAGGCTGTCGAGGTCGGCGCCGGTTAGCTGTTCCAGCAACTCCGCTACGCGACGCGGCTTGCGATCGCGGTAAGCTTCCATTGCCTCGCGCAGCAACTCTTCGGTGGGGCCAAGCGCCTCGGCCTCGTTAACGACTTCGTAATTGTTTTCGGGCAACCAGGTGTAGGCATCGATGGGATCTCCGGCCCAGGGTTGCCACCAAACCACAGCTGCAATTGCCGCCGCGACCAGGCCGCTGGTAGGAAGCCAACGGCGTAAACGCGAGTCCTTTGCCGGCCGGTGATGGGAATGAGCAGCTGCGGTGTCGTTTGGCGGCTGTGCCGCCTGCGCAAGAATTTGTTCGCGAACTCGCACGAGTCGCTGGAACCGAGCCTCCGCGTCCGGATCGTCGTGCATTGCGTCGAGCACTTCGCGTCGCCGTTCTTCGGGAAGCAGCCCGTGAACAAGGTCGAGCAACTGGTCGTTGTCAATTCTATGTGTCATCGTTGTCTTTCGAAGATGTTGTTACGACTTGTTTAACCGATCCCACAAAGCAGCAAACGTCCCTGCGGGCATGTCCGACTTGGAAAACTTCTTTGCGGCCATGCACGTCTTTATCGCGGAGCGAGCTCGATTCAGCGCCACGTCGACGGCAGCGGGTGTGGTACGGACATCCGGGTGCGCGGAAATCTCCTTGCTCGACATCTCCAGGAACACCCGGAAGAACCACATGCGCTGACTTCTTTCGGTCAACGCGTCCAGGCACTCACCGATTGCGGCGACGTATCGATCGCGATGCTGCCGGTCTTTCGGTTCGGATGTCGATGCGGCCGGGAGACTATCTGCCAGATCGACGACGTCTACACTGCGAATGCGCTTACTACCCTCCACCCGGTACAGATCCACGAGTCCGTTGCGAACGATTGTGTTAAGGAACGAGCAGGTCTGTCCGGGAGTGGTTTCACCGGGCCGCCAACGTCCTTCGTCCAGGCGCTGCATAAGGTCGGCACACTTGTCGGCGGCGAGATCTTCGGCGTCCTCGGGGCCCAGCGACGAGTAGCGTGACGCCTGGCCGTGAACCAGGCCAAGCAATGCTGTGTGTACGAGCACCCAGATCTGCGTTCGCAGGTGGTCGCGATCGGCGGGAGCTGCCTGCCACCGCGCGCCCAGTTCAACTAAGTGTTGGGGCCACGCCGTCATTTGCTGGCTGGCAGTTCGCGTTGGTTGTATAGCCATGGTATTCCCAAGGGGCGGTTTAGCATTGCCCTAAAGTCTAAACGATGAGTTGTGCCCGATCTAACGCTCCGGCGGTATCGCATATACATACGAATGGATATTGGGTCTACCAGCAGTTGCCGGTTGCGCATCATTCTGCAGGCGTCGATAATCAAGACGTCGCCGCGGACCTGCACAGTATTCCTGGGGCAAGGTGGGAAAGATAGTGTCCGACGATAGAAAGCAAAATCGGCCGAGCGAGACCTCCGCACGGCCGCCATTGACCGACGAAGAGTGTTATCGAAGCGTCATCAACAATGCTAACTTCGGCGTCATTGCGCGGTCCTTAGACTCCGGCTTGTTCTTCGCTAACCCCGCGTGCTGCGAGATGCTGGGGTACACTCGCGAAGAATTCTCCGAACTCGCCGTCGAAGATTTCACCCATCCCGAAGATATGCCTCTTTCGAGGCAGTTATTTGTCGACCTTGTCCATGGTCGCATCGACGAATTCAACCAGAAGAAAAGATACGTTCGCAAGGATGGCTCGATACTGTACGGGGATGTACACGTGCAAGCGGTGCGCGGACCCAACGACGAGTTTTTGCATTCGATTGCGGTCTTGCGCGACATTACCAAAGACTCGCAAGCATCCGAAGGTCAGCAACACATGTTTCGTGTGTTTCTCGAGCGTACGCCGATGCCCATGGCCATCCGCGAAGTTGGATCCCCATCTTTTATCTATGTTAACCAACGGTTCTGCGAAATGTTGGGATACCAACCGCATGAAGTAATGGGGCAGCACCGCGAGAAGTTCACCTTTAGCGAAGATGTTGCCGAGTACCAAGAACACGTACGGGCCCTGGCGTCGGGTGGTAAGGACTACCTCACGGCACATAAATCGTTTCGCCACCGCGACGGAAGTGAAGTTCCAGCAAGGGTTGTTCGATCGCTAGTTACGATCGGCGACAAACACTATTTCGTGGGAGTCGCGGAAGAAATGTTGGAGGTGCGACGCCTTCAGGAAGCGGTTCGCGATTCGGAAGAACGTTTTAGCGTCTTGTTCAATGGTAGTAGCACTGGTCTATGGGAAGTCGATATTACCGACGCCATGGCGTTGCTAGAGAATCTGCGCAAGTCGGGGGTCTCTGACCTGTATGCCTATACGGCCGCCCACCCGGAGGTAGTACAAGAGTTCATGAGCCGTTGGGACATCGTTAACGTTAACGAAGCCGCGGTACGAATGTACGAAGCCGACAACCGTGCCGACCTGATTTCAAACTATCACAAAACGTTTACCGCGAGGTCATGGGAATACGTTCGCGGATACATGGTAACCTTGTTTGAAGGCACCGAAGTATTCGAAATCAAAACCCGACACACGACGTTACAAGGCAACCCGGTAACGATTCTAATTCGGGTAAACAATATCGTACGCGACAAGGAGCGATGTGTTGCGCTTGCGTGGATTAGCGACGTGAGCGAGTTCGAGAACGCGCTGGAAGCATTGACCCGCTCCGAACGAATCGCCGCAGAAACTCAAAGGATAGCAGGTCTGGGAAGCTTCGAGATGCGACTCGACCTGCAGGTGTTGTACTGGTCGGACCAGATGTACGAACTGTGGGGTCTCGATCCGCGGCTGCCGTTGACGATGGAGAATTGGCTTACCCAGGTTCACCCGGACGATCGAGAGGCGACCGAAGCACAACTGCGTCGTGCGATTAACCGTCGCGAACCGTTTGAAATGATTCACAGAGTTCATCGCGACGATCGACGCGAGGTAAGGGTTCGGACTTCTGGGGAAGTGGTCGACGAGCCAAATCATAGTGCTGGGCTACTATTGGGCTGGTGCCAGGATGTCACCGCGATTACCGATCGCCCCGGCGAGGTGGCGTTTGCTAGCGCGACCGATGCGGTGATCGGCGACGTAAGTAACGAACTTATTGGAATCTTAGGCGATACCGAGCGATTGGAAATGCAGCTGGCAAACCTCGACATTGACAAACGCGAATTGGCGGATATTCGCGAATCGATCCGCCGTATTCACGCGACTTTGGGACAGTTGGGTTCCGCCGAGCCGCGAGCGCTGTCGCAAGAAGCGACGCGCGAACAAAAGGTATACCGGGTTAGCGGAACCAAAGAAAGTGAAGGCGATACCGAACGCGGTGTTGTGTTGGTAGTGGACGACGAAGCTATTGTGCGGGATGTCAACACTCGTGCATTGCGACGCGCGGGATATCGAGTGATCACTGCGTGCGATGGTCGCGAAGGGTTGGCATTGTTTCATGCTCACGGTGCGGAAGTCAGTCACGTTTTGATGGATGTTACAATGCCCAACATGGGCGGGATCGAAGCTTGCCAGGAGATTCGCAAAGTAAACGCGAGGGTTCCGGTAATCATGTGCAGCGGTCAGGACGCGCGCGATCCAGCTGAGCGCGTTGGAGCGTCGGCGTTCTTGCATAAACCCTACGAAGTGTCGCTGCTGGTAGAAACCCTTCGTCGTTGCACGCCCTAGAGCCAGTTCAACCATTGCGCGCTTAAATAAACCCCCAAGCAAGTCAGCACCAGACCCTTCGCCAGGAAGTAGCCAAACGTCGCGTGGTTGGTTTCGACGTCGTTGTTCCTGAAGTAATCGCGCATAGCCGAAGAAAGTTCCACGACCGATGGGAGCGAACGCTGGTTGCCCATTCGTACCACCTGCAGCGGCGAAGCAAACTTCTGAGTTCCGGGAAGCGAAATAGCGTTTGCTCCAGTGGTCAGACGAACGTCGATGACGTTTTTTCCGCGGTCAACAAAGGGGATGGACATTCGATAAAGACTTGCCCGAACCGCGACCCGAACCCACTCGCTATTCGTACCAACCACCAGGCATCCGCCGGGCGGAAGGTACATCTGGCGAAGCCCGACCGAGCAGGCGATCGCCACCAGTGCCAAACCCGCAAACGCCGGGGTGGTGGCGGCTCGTTCAAATGCCATATAGGAGCAAGCGCCGATCAGAATCAGGGCAGCGGCCAACATCCAACCGGCAAGCGCTTCGCGGTGAATCACGACCGGAGACCGTCGCACCAGACCGGTTACACCCACCAGGAGAAACAAGTAAGCCGTTATAAAACTAGCGGTTATGAGAAGGGGCTGCCATTCCATCCGGGCTTCAATCGTCGCGCTTCTCCCCAATGAGAAGCGTCGCAATTGCCTTTCCGGAAGGCCGGACTGCAAAGAGTTTGCCAGCTATCTGGGCGGGAGCTGATGAGCGCTGGGGTGCAGCGAGAAGGGGTCACCAGACGCGCGGGTAGCGTGCCGGCAACTAACCGCGCCCATCAGCATTCCCAACAGGCAGATCAGGAAAAGTTCGCACAGAATCCGACGCATGGCTTAGATGATCTCCTTCGGTTCCGGCAATCAGGTCCCGGCGGGCGACCTGCGAGGGGGACGCAGCAGCCCGTCACTGCTTTAGACGCGATGCGTGCTGTCCGGGTCACAAAAGAAAATCCCCCACGACTCTGGCAATTTTTCTGTCACCGTAAGTGCAAATAGGGCGTATCGTTGCGACTTTTCTCGATTTTCCAGGTTAGCGCGGTATTGACACCGTGACGCGGCCGCAGTAAAGATTCCCCTCGGGATTTATCCAGCTATGAACTGCACCAGGAATATGTGGAAAATGCGGATCGGCGCCATCGGCGCCGTTTGTCTTATGGTGGGCGGAGGTGTTGCCGCCCAACCCACCGGAACTTCTAAGGTATTAGATTCAAACCGCTTGCGTGCCGAAGTCGGTCCCGATGGCCGCTGGCGTAGCTTTGCGCCAGCATGGTCACGAAGCAGTTGGCTCAGCGGCGGCCGAATCGCCGTCCTCGTGGGTCAGGACAATATCGTCGACCTGGTGGACGTCCCCGCTGAATCGCTCCGCCCCAACCACTCGGTGGCCAACCTACCCGCGGTGTCCGACGGGGTGCGTAACGGTTCGCGGTATCCGCTCGACCCGGACGACGACGGAGACGGCCGGGCCAACGAAGATCGTCTGGATGGATTGGACAACGACGGCGACGGGAAAGTTGACGAAGACTTTGCCGCCGTGGGTGACCAGATGGTGGTGGTCGCATTCCGAGTTGATGGCAACGCTCCCAAACTGGACGTGTACGAATCATGGTCGGTTTGGTCTTTGCCGCACATCAACACAATGACTGCCGGACACGTGACCGTACGCAACATCAGCTCATCGACTTACCACGGAATTCGCCCGGGGTTCGTGGCCAGCGTGCTGTCGACCGAAGACGTCCGTGCCGTTTCGATGCCTTTACCGCTATCGATGGCCAGAAATGGGTGGTCGGCGACCGCTGGCGTCGCGAGAGGTGACGAGCCGATTGGTGTTGTCGTGTTAACCCGCAGCGAAGGCAACAATACCAATGGGCGTGTTCGAGCGACCGCCAACGGAATGGAAGTGAGCAGCCCAGCGGCGACGACACTAGCTCCTGGTCAGGAACTGGAGTTTTTTGTTGCGATTGTAGCGCTCGACAACATCAAGCGTGTGAATCGCACGATGCGCACTGCCGCCTTAACATTGTTGGGCGACGCGCAGCACAGACTGGTGCCGCCACCGGTTTCAATCACGCGCCGAACGGTTCGCGGTACTTACCGGTCGTCCGTCGCTGGTGACGCACCCACGATTGAATTGCGATCGCTACAGACTCAGGGAATTCGGGCGCGCGACATCGTTTCGCTTGGTGGAGTTTCGCTGCGTTCGGCCGTGGTTCGGGAACGGACCGACGGTGTGACCGCGGTCGAGTTTCCGGGCGGTATTCCCGCCGAGCTTCGGGATGCCACCGGTTCGCTTCATTGGGCTGGCGAAACCGAAAGCGGCCAGGTGTTTTCGGTAGAACTTGAACCGGTGTCGTTGATGGATGTCAGTGCCCAAAGCGCCGACGCGTACTGGGCGGCGGCGGGAAGGCTGGACGCTGCATGGTTGAGTGGTTCGCCCAACCCTTTCCGCGACGCGACGACGATCTTCTACGAGATTCCCGGCCAGTTTGTGGACGAAAACGGGGCGGAGCGAGTGTCTGACGGTGCGGTGGCGACTTCGGTGAAGGTTTATAACGTGGCCGGACGGCTGGTGAGCACCCTGGTAGACGATGTTAAGTCGCCGGGCCGCTATAACATCTCCTGGGATGCACGGGATTCGTATGGGACCTCCGTCGCCAGCGGGGTTTACTACGTAAAGCTGCAGATTGGCAAACGGTTCGTTACCAAACGCCTGACTCAACTCAAATAGAATACGGCGCGGGACGCGTCATTTCCCCGCTCATCTAGACATTTCGATCGGGGGGAAAACAGCTTATAATATAGGTAAGACACCAGCCCAAGGAGATTGCTAAAGAGCATCTATGAGTGGAGACATGCCTCAGTGAGCACCGGGTTCGAAGTCACCCGGGAAAAGAAGCCCGAACGGGCTTTTCTGGTGGGGGTTAGTTTACCCGCGCAGCCGGTATCCCAAACCAACGAGTACCTCGACGAACTCGAGCAACTGGTTGAGGCTGCAGGCGCGGTCATCGCCGGGCGCAGCGTGCAGGCGCGGACGCGGATCGACGGTGCCACCTACATTGGCGCTGGCAAAGCCGAAGAAATAAAGCACCGCATCCAACTCCTTGGTGCCAACCTTCTGGTATTCGACAACGATCTCTCCCCTGCGCAGGCGCGCAACCTCGAAAAAATATTCGACGTCAATGTAATTGACCGGACCGAACTTATCCTCGACATCTTCGCGCGCCAGGCAAAAACCCAGCAGGCAAAAATCCAGGTCGAACTCGCGCAGCTACAGTACGCGTTGCCACGGTTGACTCGTCTGTGGAATCACCTTTCTCGCCAGGCCGGTGGAATCGGATTACGTGGCCCTGGTGAAACCCAGTTGGAAATTGACCGTCGGCGGATTCACCAGCGCATGGGGCACCTGCGACGTCAGCTCAAACGAATTTCCCGACAAAACGAAACTGTGCGCCAGGGGCGCGACGGGTTCAGCACTGTGGCTCTGGTGGGCTATACCAACGCCGGCAAGTCCACCCTGATGCGCCGTCTTACTGGTGAAAATGTTCTGGTTAAGGATCAGCTGTTTGCGACGCTGGACACAACCACGCGTCGGATGACAGCGGCCAACGGCCATCCCCTGCTGTTGGTTGACACCGTCGGATTTATCCGCAACCTGCCCGATCATCTTCGCACCAGTTTTCGGGCGACGCTCGAAGATATCGCCCAAGCCGACCTGTACCTGCACGTCGTTGACGCGAGCCACGCACATTGGGACGAACACATCCAGGTAACCGACAACGCGCTACGCGCGATTGAACACGCCACGGCCGACACTATTCACGTTTTCAACAAAATAGATCGCGCTGATGATGAACGCGTTGACGCCATTCGCGCGCGCTTTCCCGATGGGGTATTGGTGTCGGCGGCAGCGGGAGAAGGAATCGCGGAGCTGGTCGAGCGAGTCCAGGGCGCTGCACGTGGGGGGGCGGTAACGGTGGAGGTAAAACTTTCCGCCGGGGATGGACGCGCAATTTCGCATGTTCGCACACTGCTACACGGGGTTAAACGAAGTTTCCAAGGCGACACGTGCGTGCTGGTGGGCTCGATCGCGTCGAGCGACATGCCGCGCCTGGAGTCGGTCACGGGCGTATCGGTTCGCTATTTGTTCTAAGGTCGTCGCTCCGGATACGCGGCCCAATACTTCTCCAAAAAAGATTCCTTCACCGACTGCATGTGTGGTGCCTGCGCGAGTCGTTCGTAGTTCTTGTCGAGATGCGAGATGATGAAATTTGACGCGAGCACAAACGCCAGTGGCAGCACGTAGGGAATCAGCCGCTTAAAGGGATGGTCTTTTAGCAGACGAGAGGCCAGATACGTTCCGGACGCCAGCAGCATAACGAATCCGACCGATACCAAGTACAGGTAGCGAATGTTAAGCCAGTCGGCCGGAAACTCAAGAAAACAAAATGGCGCGACCGTTATGTATGTCCAGGCAATGAACAACCGGATAACGCGGTTGCCAAAGATGACACCAAAGAAGGAATACGACAGGATGACCATAAAGATTAGCACGCGAATCTGAGTCGCAAGGCGATAGATAAACTCGACCACCGGGCCAGAGTCCTGAACGATATTAGACACGTGAATTGGAAACAGCATTCGCACCAGATAACCGGCAAGAATCCGCAGTGATTCGAACCCCAACCACTCCGCTTGCGTTCCCGTCGTGCTCTCCGGTAACCACAAATGCTTTCCAATCACCACCGCGGCCGCGAACACAGTCAACAGCAGAAAACTCTTGTGAAAGATCCGCCGGCCGGTTTGTTCTTTAAAGAAGATGTTGAACGCGAGCATGCAGCCGAGAATGCTAAACGATGTTCCCTTGGTTAGCAGGCTCGCCGCAAAAGCAACCGCACAGGCCAAGAACCAGGGTGACAATACCCGACCGGATTTGTGTAATTCGTTGGTGAAGTAAAACCACAGGGTCAACAGCGTCATAAACGTAATCATCAAGTCGCTGACGCCTGACACCACCATCACCGCCTTGCCATAATTACCCACGGCGAACACAAACAACATTGCGGACAGAATTGCAATCCACTGGTGTCGCAGCAGCGTATTTACAATCGCGAACACCATGAACGCATTAATGCCGTGCAGCAAAATGTTGAACAAGTAGTAATACCATGCATTCAGTCCAAACGCCCGAAACTCGGCCAGGAACACGGTATCGACCAGCGGCTGATAGTCGAATCCTGTGCGTGGCTTAAACACCGACGCCCAGTCGCTGTCCGACGCGATGGCGCGCTCGAGGTACTGGTAGTCGCCGGAGTGCCAGAACGTATTGTTGGAAACGGCAGGCGCAAAGAACGCGATGCCCAACCCAACGAGCGCGATTAGCAGGCCCAGGGTCTTTGCCATAGAGATGAGTTTGTGAGTTGCCGCCGACTGGGGCATGGCACTCCTCGGCAAGGGTGTTCAGGATAGACTTAAGATGTACCCGCTCGCTTGTGAAAAGTCTATCAAATTGTTTTCTGGCAATCGGTTGGGGGCGTCGAGGTTTTGCTTGCCGGGGTTTCGGCGCCAGTGCTATTTAGGAACAGTGGGGGGGCATTCTTGCTAACAATTTGGGAGAACTATGCGCTTCGGCATCACTCGGCTTTTCTGCTTTCGACCGCTGGTAAACCAACTACAAACCGCCCCGCCACAGGATATCTCTGTAGCCGAAGACAATCCCGCTGTTCTCGCTGAGCGCTTTCGCATGGGCGAGTTCGATGTCGCGCTGGTTCCCACGATCGAGTATCTACGCGGAGTGGGTAGCGACTATGTTAGCGGCCCTGCACTGGTGGCAAAACCCGGCCGCCTGAGTCATTCGTTGCTTGCACAGAAACCGATCACCGAACTCAATCGAATCGCCGTGGCCGAACATTGCCGAACCGGGCTGGCGGTGCTACGAATCGTGCTCGCGGAGCAATACTCGGTGTTTCCTGATATGTTGGTTGAACAGAATGTTACGCCGTATTGGCGGGATCGCTACGATGCTGTGTTGGTTTCTGGAGATCGCCAGATAACCGCCCGCACCGATGTTGGAGACGGAGCCGAGTCTTACGATATCACGCAGTGGTGGTCGGACCTTACCGGACACCCGTTGGTATCCGCGCTTTGGGTGTATCGCGACGAAACCATGGCCGAACGCGCCACCGCGATAGTAACCGCCGCACGCAATGCTGGTGTTTCGCGTTTGTCAGAAATCGCCGACGAAGTGGCCCGCGAAGCAGGTATTGGAAGCGAAGTGTCCTACGAATTCCTGGCCAATTCTTGGGACTATGAACTCACCGCAGACTCCCAACAATCCATCCTGAGCCTCGAAACCCTCGCCTGCAAGTACGACCTGATTCGGTCTGCGCGTTTGGGCGACGCGGTAAGCCTCTAGTAGTTCCTGCAACCACGTATTCCCCTTGGAGCGTTCTTCCTTCCACAACCTAAGGGTTTGCAAGCGCTCACCAGTAAGGGTAAACTTGGATATTACCTTTTGGAGTGAGACATGAGTGATCTGGTTGAAGAGTTTAACGACTATCGCGCCCGCATGAACGATCGCATACTGAGCGAGGATAATCTCGTGGTGAAGCGGTTCTTTAACCTGGACACCCGTGCCTACGAAGACGGCGCGCTTGACGCGCGCACCAAAGAAATGTTGGGACTGGCCGCGTCGATGGTGCTGCGTTGTGACGACTGTATTCGTTACCACGTGCAAGAGTGTCATCAAGCGGGTGTGACCAAACAACAGTTCTTCGAGATTTTTAGCATTGGATTGGTAGTTGGGGGTTCGATCGTGATTCCGCACCTGCGACGCGCGGTCGAGTTTCTGGACGCCCTGGAAAGCAGCCAGTAGCACATGTGGAAACCCGTCCTCGACTTCTTTGACCGCCATCAATCATTTCTGGTAACCACGCACGTCAACCCCGACGGCGACGCGCTGGGTTCCGAAATGGCCATCCGCTCGCTTCTGTTACAGATGGGCAAAGATGTGATGGTGGTGAACTCCAGTCCCACGCCGGAGACATTGGCTTTCCTCGATCCTAACAACGTTGTCGACGTGTATGAGCAAGATGTCGGCGACGAAGTGTTGGACCAGGTCGATGCGATTGTCATAGTTGACGTGAACAATTTTCAACACTTGGGCCGTTTGGGAAAACTCCTCTACGAGAATCGACTACCTCCGCGTGCGTGTATCGATCATCACGTTAAGCCGGCTGACGATTTTGCCGACGTCATTGCCAGTGACACGACGGCCGCAGCAACCGGGTTGCTGACCTACGAACTGACCAGGGCTGCAGGCAAAGACATTCCGTTGGACATTGCGAACGCCATGTACACGGCATTAATCACCGACACCGGTACGTTTCGTTTTTCCAATACCGATGCGCGCGCCCTGCGAGTCGCTGCGGAGTTAATCGACTTGGGAGTTAACGCGTTTGAATCGCATCGCGAGGCGTTTGGCAAGAAAACTTGGGCGGCTGCCCGGCTGTTAGGCCCCGTGATGAGTACAGTTTCGACAACCGACGATGGTCGCATTGCATGGGTAAGCGCGACTCGTGAGATGATCGAAACGGCGGGCGCGACCTACGAAGACATGGACGGGTTCGCCGATCTGGTGCGGGGTATTCGGGGTGTCGACCTGGTTTTGTTCTTTAAGGAAACCGATCCGGGCCTGGTCAAAATCTCCCTGCGGTCGAACGGACCGGCCGACGCCTACGAAATCGCGAACCATTTTGGTGGAGGTGGCCATCGCATGGCGGCCGGAATGCGCATGCGCGGTACACTGGACGAAGTGATCAAACGTGTTGTAAAAGCCTGCCGGGAAATGATGGGTTAGTCGCGGGTTCGGCGTAATGCCGAACGCACCTTGTCGGCGTTCACCTCAAACACCACGAAAGATTCTGTAACGTATCTGCCCTCCAGAAACCCCAACTGGTTGCGGAGATCGTAAAGAACGCCGTTGCTGGTGTGGATGTCGCGCATCAGAATGTAAAACGGCCGACCGTCTGCCACCACCAAATCAAACTGATCGGGCAGTAGCGGGATCTCTTCGAACACATTGTCGCGCAGCGTGCGCCGGGTGGCCATTTCGCCGCGCGCGTATCCCCAATTGTTTGCGTAGGTGGCCGTTCCCCAATAGAGATCGCGCTGCGCCAGCACCGGAATTCGCACGGTGTCGTGGGCTTCCAGAAAAACTGCGTCGGCAGGGGTGGAACTGCGGATCCACTGATAAACGCTCGATTCCTCCGGAGTGAGGTGAAAGGTATGGGCGTCGCGGCTAGCGATTGCAAAGTAGGTCACATGGAGCGGTATAGTAAACGCAAGCACCGCGAAAATTGTAAACGCACGCAGTCGCTTAAGGCCCGCCGCAATGCCGGCGGCGGCAAACCCGACTAGTCCGAGGTGTAGCGGGAAAGCAAACTTGGTTTCGTTGTTAGTGGGTAGGTCAATGAACACACCCAGTACGACAGCGGTAACAATCCACGCGACTACGACGGTTCGCTGAACCTGACCGCCGCCCACGGCTCGCCATCCCCATAGCGAAAACAGGCCAACCGGAGTGATCGCCGCCGCCAGGCCCACCAGCTGGTTGGCTTGCAAGTCGAACCGAATCGAAGACGTACCCTCGCCGCCGCGCAACACCGAAAATACATACGGTGTCACAAGCAATGCCGCGACCGCTATCCCGGCCAGTCCGGACAAACCCCGTCGGCGGTCACGAGTCGCCATTACCGCTAGAGCGACTGCGGTTGCGGCAAACACAACGGCGCCAATCACAACGTGCCACAGCATAATGCCGGCGCTTAGCACGGCCAGCAGGGGTGCCGTGGTGCGGCGTTCCGTTGGTTCTGCAATTAACCGTACGACTACACATATCGCGCCGAACGTAAGTGATATCGCGGTGCCCAACATAAACTTGTCGATCAGCAATGCCTGGTTGCCGGCGATCGACACCAGGTTCCACGCGGTGTCGTGGCTGGGCGGTGTGGTTGCGAAGAACTGACTTAGCTGTGCGACCCCAGTTGATTCGCCCACAAGAGAGCGCGCGACCCGTATGGGATAGTAAAGAAAGAATCCGCCGTTCAGTCCGAACGTGGCAAGCGCGGTTGCCAGCAGTTGTGCACGTCGCGAGTTGGTGAACACACTGGCGAGTGAGTACGACCCAGCGACGAGACCGGCGATGGCGACAACGTTGAACGCCATCATCGCCGCGAACGGCGAACAGCCCGAGTGTTGAACCGTGAGCCCAAGGATCGCGTGGTACATGTACATGTAACGTAGCGATAATCCTGAGAAGTACGGGTCGGTGGGCGGCACGCCCGAGCGAATTATTTTTTCGATCACCGCGGCGTGAAACCAACTGTCTTCGCGATAACGCCACCACGATTCGGTCGCGGGAAGGTACAGCGCGAGAGTTGCACCAACTACCAACAGTGCCAACAGGGCAGTCCATGGGAGCGGTCGATCGGGCGTGGAATCGGGCAGGGTGTTTTCCGATGCCGATTGCCGCGTCAGTATCAGGATCGCAACGGTTGGGAGAATTACTGATATAAAAACACTGGCAACGCCCACGGCAAACCCCAGTGCCGCGAACACGGCAAGACACATCGGGCCGCCCACGATGGCGGTGGCCAGGCGCAGATCAAACGGTAGGCGTTGTGGTGTTAGGACGATTCCCCAAATCGCAACCGCGGCTAAAACCATCGCCAGCACACGAGGCACCGGGTGGGGTACCCACAGAAGGGCGAGCGTAAGCAATGCCAGGCCCCAGGTGGTTCGATTCGAGGTAAACAGGTGTGTCATGCAAGAGAAAGAACTACGGGAAAGCGACGCGGCTGGCCACAAAAAAACCGGCTTTGAGAATGCTATGTCCTAGGGAGGCGCGAGGTGCAATCTCAAAGCCGGTTCGCACTAAGGAGAGGTTTCAATTATTGATACGGCTGGGCGCTGAAAAGGTTCCCGGTTGCTCCTGGTGATTTGCTTCACAAGCCCAAGCAAAAACGGACGACCCGTGAAAGGGCCGCCCGTTTGTTTGTTAGATGTCGTGTGGTCTACGGTTGTGGGCAGATGGTGTCTTTTTGCTTGTCGTCCCAGCAGCCGCGTTCGCCATTGTTATAATCGCTCACGTCAATGTAACCGGTGCCGTCGACGTACCAGCGAATCTCATCCGTGGTCAATGTGCTGGCGTCGAGAAACGTGATCGAACCTTCGTCGTCGGTTTCGGTAAAGGTCAGAATGTCGCCGCTGTCCTCACTGGTTAAGCTATTGACGGTCACGCGCAATTGCTCAACACCGCCAGTGTTGGAAACATCGATACGAACAACCGGATCGCCGGTGCTTGCGGTAACCGGCTCGTAGAATTGCCAGTAACCACCGGTATCGTCTTCCTGAAACTCGCCGTCAAACCAAACGAAGTGATTAAGCGCGCCATCGTCGGTCGATACTTCGAGTCGCCACAGGACGCTTCCGACCTGCGGAGTACCGTAGAGAAAAATACTGTACTCGACGTTGTCTTCAACAAAGATGTACGTCCACAGGTAAGAACCATCGTTTTGTTCTTGCGGAACCGAGTGCACGGCAAGCGCAAACGCGCCGATCGGCTCTTCCAGGGCGTCGTACATCAGCAACTGGACAAACAGAGCGCGAACAATCGCGTTGATGAAATTTGTGCGGTCGCCGGCGGCGGCTTGCAGGTCGTCACTGGCCTTGCCGGTCATCAAAGACTGTGCGTCCGGGCTCGGCATGTCGGCCCCAAAGAAATCGAGGTTGAAGGTCATGGTCTCTACCGACGGAAGTTTCGGCGCGCTGTTAAGCGACGCTTCCGTCGGCGCGGTGCCGCTGTCGTCACCGGAGCATCCGGCAAACAAGGCTCCCATGGCAACGATCACAAGCATCGTTAGCATCATTTTGGTGTTGGATTTCATGTCATTGCCCTCCTTAGGCTTTTCAATAACTCTATCCGGTCTCACCCCGGCTAAAGCATCTCGCGTGCCACTCGGATGAACCTGTAAATGCTTATATTACAATAGATTACGAGGACAGGTGCGGGTGACAAAGGTGTGGTTGCGGGGCACAGGTGTGGCCGCTAAACCTCACGCCGAGCGCAATGAGCAACGATGAGAAAGCCTCAAGAGGCGGTGGAGTCGTCTTGTGGTGGGGTCGAAGAGTGGTCGCTATCGTAATCGTACTCAGCGTTGGCGGCGATCCCAAAATGAGGTACTTCCTGGCCCTCGATTGGACACAGTTGACGATAGACGTGCGCGATCGCAACCAGAGAAACGGGGATCGTGACCAGCATGCCAACCAATAGAGCGAATCCTCCCAGCAGGTTCAGTCCGGCGATCACCAGGCCGAATACAACCAGCTCCATTACATGGCCGCGGGTGTGCCGCCAGCTTTCCTCAATCGAGGCAGACGGAGTGGCGCGCTCGTCCACCATGAGCGGGCCGACCAGGCACAAGCGCGCGAGCAAGTAGATCCCGGGAACGATCAGCGCAGCGAACCCGACCAGAATGAGCAAAGCGGCGAGTAGTCGAAACAAGAAGAACTGCGGAACCAGTGCGAGGCGATCGAAGAGGTTGGAAAACTCCGGTTGTTCGCCGTCGACAAACTTCAGCGCAATCTGAATGAGACCGATCTCCAGCAAGATCGAAACGATCGCATTAATAATGTAGAGAACCGCCTGCGGGAGAAACTCATCCGGCGCAATATCCAACGCCAGGCTCACCACTGCGTTCAGGAACGAAGCCGCGAGTACAACGCCCACCAGGAACGCTGCATTTTCTTTGAAGGTGAGCCAGCCGTAACGGAGGGCGCCGGCGATATCGATGGAGGTCAAGTGTGCTCCTGCGGTCAGGCGTCAGGCTGATGCACGCCCAGCCACTCGCGGGCATCGGTGCTGTTGCGAAAAACGGCGACTTCAAACGGCATTCCGTACGCATGCATTTCGAAGAGCGACGACACGCCAAACTCAAGATTCCCACGAACCAGGATGGCGACCCGATAGTCACGCCCGCGTTCGGAGCTTCGCAGTTCTAGCGCGCCAATCAGATCTTTTATTTGAGTCAGGCCGACCGAAGGAAACGATGCATACTTGGCGTCGCACAAAGCGTTCATCCCCGAGCGAAAATCGGGGTGATCGAACACACTGTCAAACGCGGCCTTCATCTCTTCGATGGTAATCTCGCCGGTCGCGATGTAGGTAATCAGGTGCTCTTCGGTACTTATTCGAATTTCAACGGGCATTGGCTCCTCCTGGAACCCGTAATGCAGCATGCCCGCTGAGTATAGCATAGCGGTCACGAGCACCGAAGGGCAGAATAGCCCCCGCGAAACGGGTTC
Organism: uncultured bacterium; assembly: GCA_964588695.1. Taxonomy (GTDB): domain Bacteria; phylum Krumholzibacteriota; class Krumholzibacteriia; order WVZY01; family JAKEHA01; genus CAZPQK01. Next base: position 141,275 of record CAZPQK010000004.1, on the reverse strand, counting down.
GGTAACGAGGTTAAGTAGCTTGCAGGCGGGTCATCGCGGCCTGTTGCACCGTGGTTAACTGCGCGAGGCTGGGTTCGAGTTCGGTTTCGACGTTGCTAAAAACAATCCGCGCGAGTTGCGTCCAGGGCTCAAAAATCCGCTCGGCGATTGGTTCGTGACCGTTGTCGACGAAGATCACCGCGAGCCGTGGAATAAGGTCAAACGCCGGCCATTGGTTGTCCAGTTCCAGAAGGTTTTCGGAAAACTGCAGGACGTCGTCGAGTTCAAACTGGCCATCGCGGGCATCCTGCGAAATCTGCGCGACCCGAAGTCGATGACGCAGTTCGGAGGATTCGAGTGACTTTGCTAACGACGTGGCCTGCGCAAGACTATCCCGAGCAGCATCCTCGTCGCCCCGCAGCCGATGAATTTCGACCTGATGCAGCCACCCAAAGGTTTCGTCGTCAAGTAATCCTGCCTCACGTGCGGCATCAATAGACGCCGCCACGTCGCGCAGAGCGTCGTCAAGTTTTCCCCGCGCCGCATAGTCGCGACTTAGCTCGAATAGCGACCAGGTTCGCAGCACTGGAGAATTGGTGTTGCTAAGTAGCTTCGTCGCGCGCTGCCGAGCGTCGTTGGTGTCAGCAGCTTCGAGATCATTAAGTAGTTCGTACTCCACCAGAGTCAGGCGATGAACAATGTTTTCCATGTCCAAAGCGTGGGCTTGTGCACGCGCCGCACGCGCCGTTGCTATTGCGGTGCCAAAACGCGACGCGCGTTTTAGCAGCATCGGTAGTCGTGCACGGTAGAAAAGCGCGCGATAGGTTTGACCAGCACCCAACGCCTCGCGATGCGCTTGTTCCAACGAATCCATTGCGCCGGTAATGTTGCCGCGCTCGTAGGACACGCTGGACTTTGCCATGTGCGCGTCGGCAAGCTGCGACAGAAGTTCGTACTGGTGGCTGACAGTCGTGAGTTCATCGATGGTAGCGTCGGCGGCGTCCAGTTCGGCGGCGTGGATGAGCTTGGTCGACTTGCTAGCCAACGCTTGCGCGTAAAACGCGTAGTGGCCAGCGTCGTAAAGCTTGGGAATCTCTGCGTCGAGTTGTTCGAGCGTGAGCTGTTGCGAGCAACGTACGGTAACCATGCTCGCTACCCGAGAACTGGCCCGGGAAACCAGTTTCTGCGCTTTTGCCAACAGTTCATTGCCGCGTGGCGAGTATGGGTTAGCAATCCAACGTAGCGCCATTAGACGCATGACGCGCGCGTCCGTTCCGCACGGAACCTGTTCCGGTCCAGCAAGCAAAGTGTTCGCGCGGGGATAGTCGCCCGCGTACGCAAACGCCTCGGCTAAGCACGCTTTGACCGCATCGCTATTGCACGCCTCTAAACCAAACCGATCCGCCATGTCGATTACTGCTCGCGCGTTTCCTCGCTCACTTTCTCTTTGCAGGCGGAGTTTCCAAAACGCGCGTTGCAAGCCTGCGGGGTCGCTGCGCTCGAGTTGATCGATGACGGCTAAGCCGCTGTCGCACCAGCGACGAAGATCCGCTGCGGATAGCTCTTTGCCGCGTTTACGCAGCCAGTCAATACGTAGCGTCAATGAGTCTTCCAGGTCGCCGACCAATGCCCGAAGCAGACTCAGGTGATCGATTGCAATTGGATCGTCCTGGCTTTCATCCAGGCGACGATTCAGAAGGCGCTTGGCGACGATTGGCGCGGCGTGGGTTGCCAACAGCAGTCGACGTAGCGCATCCGTGGCCAGCGCAAACGCGGTTGGCGTTTCGGTAAGGAGTCGGCGCTCACACAGAATCGCTATCGCGGCTTCGGTTGAACCCAGGTCGGCATCTGCTCCGGTCATCATCCAGTCGGTGGTTAGCGGTGCGGGAGAGCAAGCGGCAGCAACCAGTCCATTCTGTTGAATGGGGGTAAGTTGTTCATACTGGTAGGTAAAAAAAGCTTCATCGATGGTTTCTTGTACCGCAGGTGATTGCGCGTCGGGAGCCACCATCCATTGACCGTCCTCCCATCGTAGCGCATCGTTGTCGACAGCCCGACTCAGCGCTTCAAACAGCGATCGCATTGACGCGTCTGCGCCAGTCAGAAGTTGCTCCATTCGTGCGCGAATCGTTTCGCTGGAGTCACTGTCCCCAGAGAAGGCCTTGACGAGCTCTGTTTTAGTGACTGTCGTCGGCGGATGCAGCAATAGGCTGGGTTCGCTGAAATCGCGATCGCTGGTCCACGTCGTTTGCGCGGATGCGAGCATGGCGAGTCGGGCGTTGGGCATAACCATTTGTGCGTACAGTCTGTGACGGTCCTCGACGGGTAGTGCGTCAAGGTTGTCAATGATGATGACGATCGGGTCTTTTTCGCAAGCTTCGTTAAGGTCGCTCAGGTCGATATTTTGGCCGCGAAACTTTGCCCGATAAACGTCCTGGTCGTCCTTAAAGATCTCCGCGGTCGGGAGACCCCGCAGCCAGCACTCGCGCCGCGCTTCTGACAGCATGAAGGTCTTGCCACACCCTCGTGGGCCGCGAACAACCAACGCGTCTCCCTCAAAACTGTCGACACGGTTTGACAATCCGTCCAGCCAATCAACGATGGCGGGCCAGGCGTGGTCCTTGTCAATTGCGCCGATGGATTGCAAAGCGCTACGAGCATAGTCGCGTCCGAACTTGTCGAGCGACGCTGTGCGAGCAGCTAAATAGCGGCGTAAATCGACAAATGTGCGGGTTCGAACGGCCGGGTCGCGATTCATCAGTCCGGAAACCGTGTCTCGCAACTCGACGGCGAGATGGTCGGAGGCAGAGAACTCTGGGTACCCGTGCAGATGTTGCTCGATGACATGTGCACGTGGTCCTTCGTACGGTAACCGGCCTTCTACCAGCTCATAAATCGAAACTCCCAACGCGTAGTAATCGGCCACGCGCGAAAGCCTTTGCGCGCCGCGAATCATTTCCGGCGGCATGTACGCGGGACTTCCAAGAAGATAACCGGCTTTTCGTTTTGCGGTATGACTCATTCCGAAGTCAATCAACACCGGGGTAAAACGCGGGCCAGTTCTTTTGGCAAGAACATTGCGAGGCTTGATGTCCAGGTGCAGGAGCCCTTGGCTGTGAACAAAGGAAAGTGTTTCACACAAGCGGTGTAAAACAAACCAGACGTTGTCACGCTGGTTTGCCAGCGTGATGTCGATGGATTCTCCATCGACAAACTCCATCGCTATAAAAGGTCTCTTGTCGGGCGAGTACGCGAAGTCATACACGGCTGGAAGGTTTGGGTGTTCCAGCTGATACAACAGCCGAAACTCCTGTCGAAGTCGTTCCACCGCACGGTGATTGTGAGCGGTTTCGGCCTTCAAGAGTTTCAACGCAACGGGTTCGTTGGTCGCAACATTAGTCGCGGCTAAAACCGTCGCACCTCCGCCCGCACCTAGGGGAGTACCGAGTCGATACGTGGCGTGGTTACCGGTGAAATATGTCGGGGCCTCTTGACATTTCATGTTAACGATATAGTTTTCAATAAAGGGCACTGCTACACAGTATCTGCTCACACGGGGCTTGGGGAGGCCTGCACAACTTCTACACCCAGCACGGGCCTGCCCACAACATCCACAATCCACGGATAGCATCCGCAGGAGGAGGCACTCATGTACCTGCGCAGCTTTAACGGTCGTCGTGTATCTACGACCGCCGGTTCAATTCTGTCCGCAGCCCTCATTTTACTGGTCGTTGGTGGTCTTGTCACTTCGTGTGCGGACGGTCCGACGCAAGTCGCGACCACAACCGGCGACGCTTCCACTTTGAACAGCACTATCGTTCGAGCGGAGATCAATCACGTTGAAGTCGTAGACAAAACCACCTTGCGAACGCCAGTTACCGTATGCGGTGACATCGGTGCCGACGGTGGTTCCATCACCACGGGCCGGGTAACGCTAACCGTTCCGGCAGGCGCCTTGTCGTCAACTGTGAACATTTGTGTCGAAGAGTCGGACCTGTTACTTTTGATCGCCGACTTTACACCAGCCGGGTTAGCTTTTGCTGAGCCGGTGTTCTTGGACTGGAACCTGGAAGGCACGACCGCAGCAAACAACGCGAGTGGCGTAACGACTTACTGGTACAATCCCGCAACGTTCATGTGGGAATCGCAAGAGATGGATTCTCCGCCGAGTTCGAACACAGCTCGCGCGCAGATCGATCACTTTTCGCGCTACGCGGAAGACGTTGGCGGTTAGTCAAGACATCGAGCCGCGACAAAGACCTTCTAAGCCCCGGGTCGCGAGTAGAGTCAACTCGTAATGTCGCTAAGCTTTGGTAAAAAAAGAACCCGCGTTTGCAGCGCGGGTTCTTTTTTCTAACGGATTCCCTCACCTACCGATGGCACGATATCAGCGGGTAACAGACACAGCGGTCGCCCGTTGCTGTCCGCAATCGTGCGAACGTAACGCAGCGAATAACCGTCAAACAGATCGAACTCCGGCTCGGTTACGTGGTTGCGATGGAACCATCGAAACGGAAGCGGGTTGAGGTTTTCCAGATTGAACCAGCCCGGGGTGCCTCGTTCCACAATTTCCACTTCGTCGCGATCGATGCCGGCGCGCTCGGCGGCCGAATCGATTGCGTCGGCCAGACCGCCGAGTCGATCAACCAGGCCGATCTTCAACCCAGAGCGTCCCGACCAGGCCCGGCCTTGGGCGATCTTTTCAACATCGTCGGGGGCCATGTCCCGCCCCTTGGCAACCTTCTCCACAAAACCGCGGTAAAACACTCTCATATCGTCAAGCACGTCGGCGCGTTCGTCGTCGGTTAGTCGCCGATGGGGAATTCCGATACCCAACAACGGGTCGCGGATGTTAAAAAACAAGTCGGCGCGATCGCCGCGTTGCACAACGTCACCGCTGAAGCCGATTTTTTCCGAGGCGCCGTTGTCATAAACCCACCCGGAAATGACGCCGATTGACCCTGTAATCGTCGTGGGCTGGGCCCAGATCTCGTCTGCGTACATCGAACACCAATAGCCACCCGAAGCGGCGACGTCGGCTTGCGAAACCACTACCGGCTTCTTTTCTCCGCATTTCCCAAGAGCCTTAACCACCAGATCCGACGCGAGCGCCGATCCCCCGGGCGAGTTCACCCGCAGGACCACTGCCTTCACCGCAGGGTTGTCGGTTAGTTCGTGCAGCGTCGCTTCGAGGCGACGCGCGTTAATTCCGGAATCCATCGCGCACGGACCAAGCGCGTAGACCACCGCAATTTGCGGCGGGTTACCCCACTGTCGACTTGGGTAATAACTGCGAGCGAGTGAGCCCGCGCCGACCATTTGCCTGCGCTTGTTGGTTACTTCTTCAACCATTTCGTCGAGATCATCCCAACGACCAATTGCGTCCACCACTCCCATATCCACGGCTTCACTGGGGCTGAACAAGGTTTCTTCGTTGAGCCAATCGGTGACCGTCGCGGTAGAAACGTCTCGACTCGCGGCTACGTCGCCAACCCACGTATCAAAGTAGGCGTCAAGAATCTCTTCGCGTTGCTCGCGGTCGGCATCCGACATACTCTCGCGCGACAGCACCTCCACCGCAGACTTGTAGGTGAGGAATCGCCATTCGTCGAAGCCGATTCCCAACTTGTCCAACGTCCCTTTAATAAAGGTCCGTCCCAGCGCATAGCCCGGAAGAATGAGCATTCCTTCCGGGTCCATGACGACATGGTCGGCCACACTCGCAAGGTGGTAGGTGGTCATGCTGGCTTCGTCTACGTACACAATGACTTTCTTGCCGTCGTTCTGCAGCGACTTGATTTTTTCGCGCAATTCCCACGCGTTACCTGGAGAAACGCGCGTTCCCGAAAGGTTAATCGCCACTCCCGAGACTCTCGCGTCGTGTCGCGCGTTTTCGAGCGCGGTAATCAATCCCAGTACCGTGTACCCGCTGTCGAAGTACCGGTAACGCGCGTGTTTGATGGGGCCTTTCAAGTGCATTTTTACGAACTGTTGCTCTTTAAATATCCAATCGCCCAGGTTTCGTTCGGGAAAGCCGACGCGATAACCGTAGATGCTGTTGTTGCTATTATTGTCGGCGTCGAAGCGTGGGCTCCACGTGGTTCGCGACATGCCGCCGTTGTACGGAGATACGTCGGAAAACGAAAAGCCCAGCGCGAAGCTACCGTCGCGCGCGTCATCTCGCGGATCGCCGAAGTAGCGGCCGGTTAGCCGAATGCCCGGTACCAACTCAAGCATTGCCCCGGCGCTCCAGGGCACGTCTTCGATGGAGACGTTTTTGGCTAGTTCAAAGTCGCCGAACACGGTGAGTCGTTCGTCGCCCAACGGCCGAATGGCAAGATCGAACAAGCCAGACTGGTCGTCTTTCTCGGTGGAGAAGGTTCCAGTTGCGCCGACGGCGGCGTAGCGACCGATGCGTTCCGACGCGCCTACCTGGACCACACTGGTTCTACCAAACTGGTCGGTGTCGCCGCGCGACCAGCCGTAGGCAATTCCAAAGCCGCCACGACGGTCTCCACCCGACAACGCCAGGCGATAGTCGGTTACGCTCAGTTCTCCTCCGCCGGGAAGGTTGGCGGCGCGGTTGTAGACGGCCCCAAAGCCCAGGCCGCGAAGCCCGGCGAAAAGTCCCCAGTGATCGGCAACATCCCAGGCGCGTCCGTCGCGTTTGTCACGAAAATATTCCAGCTCGGCTCCAGGCGTTAACGCATACATCGCCGGGTTGGCAAAACCGCCCACCGCCGACCCAAAAGCAGACGGCGACGTTAAGTTAAAGTCGAGTTGTTGATAGTACGATGGAATTTGGCTGGGCTCGGTCGCCGCCGCTGGTGCGGCGATGTATGTCACCGCGACCACAGCAATGAGGCCCAACAACGCGCGCAACAACATGGTCGTCCTTTCTAAGGTTCGGGCATGCAAAAATTCTTTCGACCGAAAGTGTACGGCAAACGTTGCGGAGTTGATTCATTTTATTTGTGGGGCGGTGAGAATATCGTAGTTCTCCGTCGTGTGGTAGAATCACCACACTGTGAGCATGAACTCCGCTAAACAAAAACGTACACGGACTTGGAGATTGCTGGTTTTGATGACCGCGATCGTTCTGGTCGCGGGGTTCGTAATCGGCGAGGTGCTTCTCCGGGTTCTACCCATACCGGGTGTGGCAGCCAACACCTTCTACTACGACGAACTTACCGGTGGCCTGTTCTATCCGGGGTCAACTTTCACCTACCGAAACGATCGCGGGGACGTGGTCAAACGGCGCGCGAACAGTTGGGGGTTTTTGGACGAGGAACACAAGCCGATTGCACCTGCGGGAACCATGCGGATCGGTTTCTTTGGCGACTCGTACACCGAGTCCAGGCAGGTTCCGCTCGAACAGACCTTCTTTCGGCGCATCGAAAAGCGTCTCAATGACAATGCTTCGGCGGTTGGGCATCCTACCGAGACGCTCGCGTTTGGGATCGGCGGACGCAGTACTGTTCAATCCTATCTGGAGTGCCAGCGCTGGCTGACCAAAGCGGACCTCGACATGGTGGTGTACGTATTCTGCGAGAACGATCCCGGCGATCAGATTCGGGAGATAAAGAAGGCTGACTCGATTCCGTACGTTGTGGCCGTTGGAGACTCGTTCGTTGTCGACACTAGTTTTCGAGAGCGTTATGCCTATAAAAAGAAACCGCTTCACCAGCTCTGGCAGCGCACGCGTTCCAAATCGCTTCTGGCAAGCACCATTCATTCGCGACTCAAGTTGTTGCGCGCCCACGGAATCAAAACCCAGGTTACCCAGGCGGATCGAGTCAACGAGGCTGGTGTGCGAGCGCCGGGCACGGGCCCTTCAACCTGGCCTAACCGCGACTTGCTTGTCGAGGCGCGTCGCCTGACCGCCGCAGTAATTGAAACCTGGCGAGACCAGGTGGTTACCGCGGGGCGGGGTTTTGTGATCATGTACGTACCAAGCCAGCGCGAATTGGGTAAGCCCGAAGACCAACAAGATTCGTGGCTGCCGTGGTTGCGGGAGTTTTGTTTGGACCGTGGGATAGGCCTGGTCGACCCGTCGCCCGAACTCATCGCCCGTCGCGACTCGGGACAAGAGGTATACTATGACCACTTTACGCCCGCTGGGCACGCGGCGTTGAGCGAAGCGTTCATTGACCGTTTGGGATTTTTGGCGTTGCCGGACACTACAGCCGAGTCAGGTCTTACCAGACCGTTAAACAACGAGGAGTGAGTGTGGAAATACAGTTTCTGGGAGCTGCGGGTACCGTAACCGGCTCGAAGTACTTACTGACCTTCAAGGGCAAACGAATACTGCTCGACTGCGGAATGTTTCAAGGCATCAAGAAAATCCGACAGCGTAACTGGGATGAACTTCCTTTTGACCCCCAATCGATCGACGCCGTGGTACTCACACACGCGCACATTGATCACACTGGACTGTTGCCGTTGATCGTTAAGCACGGATACAAGGGTCCCATCTATTGCACGCATGCGACCAAGGGCCTGTGCGAGATTCTGCTTCCCGACGCCGGGTATTTGCAGGAAGAAGAAGCCAAATACGCCAACCGCAAACGGTATTCGAAGCACAACCCGGCGTTGCCTTTGTTCACTCAGGAAGACGCCGAGCGTTCGCTCCGTTTGCTAAAGCCTGTGGATTGGGAACAGTGGCACGAACTAGGCGGTGACATGGCGTTTCTCTACCGACCCGCTGGTCACATTCTAGGCGCGGCGTCAGTGCACTTGAAGTTCGGCGACAAGAAGATCGTGTTCTCTGGCGATATCGGTCGCCCCGACGATCCACTGATGAAAGGGCCGGAGCCGTTTAGCGATTGCGATTATCTGGTTGTGGAGTCCACTTATGGCGATCGTCTGCACCAGGGGGACGACCCCAAGATAGAGCTGTGCGAAGTGCTTAACCGAACTTTTGATCGCGGCGGAATTCTGATTATCCCGGCGTTCGCGGTTGGGCGCGCGCAAACCATTCTCCACCTGCTGTCTGAACTGCGTCGCGAAGGGCAAATTCCGCGGGTTTCGACCTATCTGAACTCGCCGATGGCCATTAACGCGACCCAACTGTTTTGCGAACATCGGTTTCAGCACCGAATCTCTGACGATCAGTGCGAAGACATGTTTCGCATCGCCGAGTTTGTCCGTAGTGCAGATGCATCACGCGCGCTTAATGGAATTCAGGGGCCCGCGGTGATAATCTCGGCCAGTGGAATGGCAACCGGAGGTCGAGTCGTGCACCATCTTCGCAATATGCTGCCCGACCCCAACAACACCGTACTTTTCGCCGGGTTTCAAGCGCCCGGCACTCGCGGGCAGATCCTTCAAAGCGGCGTAGAGGAAATCACTATCCACGGCGTGGAAGTACCGGTGCGGGCCGAAATCGTCGACCTGGACAATCTATCTGCGCACGCCGACTACGAGGAACTGCTTGGTTGGCTAAGCCACGTCCAGAAACCGCCAAAAGGCGTATTCATTACTCATGGTGAGCCGGTGGCGGCGGATGCGTTTCGGATGCATCTAAAGCGCCGGTTCAATTGGGAGGCTGATACCCCAGAGTACCGTGAGAAGGTCCAGATCGGTTAGGTCTGGGCACGGGTCGTGCGACCACCGCTTTGGACCCCGATTTTCGTTCACCGGCCTAGCGGGCTAAGGTATATTGAAGGGGCCAGCCCGTTTAACGTTATGAGGTGAGATTCGTGGCAGCCAAAAAAGTTCGTTTTACAGTTGGGATCGCCGTCGTAATTGCGGCGCTTGGATTCCTGGCCGTTTCTGGTTATCAGGAAGGCAAGGCGTACTACACCACGCTCGAAGAGTTTGACGCGCTACCCGCATCCTCTCAACAGGAACGGCTTCGGGTTGCTGGTTTTGTTCGCGAAGGCACTATCGTCCGTGATGGTACCGAAGTCACCTTTGAACTTGGGCAGGACGGTCACTCACTTAAAGTTCACTACACCGGGTCGGGGCCGGTTCCCGACACATTTAAAGATGGCGTTGATGCGGTGGTTGAAGGGTACCGTCGTCCCGACGGTGTCTTCGAAGCCGACCACATTCAAGCCAAGTGTGCGTCCAAGTACGAAGCCGAATACGAGTCCGCCGAATCATCTGACTATTAAGCTTTCCTAGGGCCAGGCAATGCAATTTACCAGCATCGGTAACCTGTCTGTAACGATGGCGTTAGCGTTTACCGTCTACGCCATCTTTTCGCTTTTCTACGGCGCCAGAACCGGGCGCCGCGAACTTGTCAAAAGCGGAATCAACTCCGTCTACATGATTTTCGCGTTCGTCACATTGGCGACCGTTGCGCTTTCTATTCTGCTCATTCGCAGTGACTTTTCGGTCGAGTATGTTTCCAGCTACAGCAACCGCGATTTGCCGTTGTTCTACAAGGTGGCAGCGTTGTGGGGCGGCCAGAAGGGGTCACTTCTGTTTTGGTCGTGGATCCTGACGCTGTACGGTGCGCTGACTGCGTTTTATAACCGGCGAATGCCCGGAAAGCTAGTGCCCTATACGCTGGCGATTATCAGTATTACATCCGCCTTCTTTTTAATCCTTAACCGCTTCGCGGCTAACCCGTTTGAGATTCTCGCAATTGGCAGCGGTGACGCGGCCCAACCATTTGCACCGCAGGACGGGCGCGGACTTAATCCACTGCTACAGCACCCGGCCATGGTAATTCACCCGCCAATGTTGTACCTGGGTTACATCGGTTTCGTCGTGCCGTTTTCGTTTTGCATGGCGGCCCTTATGGCACGCGAGTTGGGTAACACGTGGATCAAGATTACCCGGCGTTGGACGTTGTGGGCGTGGCTGTTTCTAGGAACCGGAATTTTGTTAGGCGGCAAGTGGGCGTACGTTGAGTTGGGATGGGGCGGTTACTGGGCGTGGGATCCGGTCGAGAATGCTTCGCTGCTTCCCTGGCTAACCGGTACCGCGTTCTTGCACAGCGTTATTGTCCAGGAACGCAAGAACATGCTTAAAGTGTGGAACGTTGTGCTGATTCTAAGCACCTATCTACTAAGCATCTTCGGTACGTTTCTTACTCGAAGTGGAATCGTGTCGTCGGTCCACTCGTTCGCGCAGTCTTCGATTGGAACGTACTTTGTCGTGTTCCTTTCTCTGATGGGCGCGTTTTGTTTGTACTTGCTGTTTACGCGTCTAAAATTCCTGCGCAGCGACAATGAGCTCGATTCGTACGCATCGCGCGAAGCCAGTTTTCTGTTTCAGAACTTGATCCTGTTGGCTTCGTGCTTCGCTGTGCTGTGGGGGACAATCTTTCCGGTTATCTCCGAGTTGATTCAAGGTCGCCAGGTGACTGTCGGCGCGCCCTACTTTAATAAGATTAATGTTCCGATCGGCTTGTTCATGCTGTTTCTTACTGGCGTCGGTCCGCTTTTGGCCTGGCGCAAGACTTCGTTAAGCAGTATGGCAAAGATTTTCTTCTGGCCAACGTTGACAGGAATCGCAACGCTGGTGGGTTGCCTGGTCGGCGGTATTCGTGACTTTTATGCGCTGGTGTCTTTTTCGCTGGTCGGCTTTGTCACGGCAACGCTGCTTTCGGAATACACGCGTGCTATTCGGGCACGGGTTAAGAACACAAGCGAGAACATCGCAACTGCGCTCTTTAACATCGTCGCCATTAATAAGCGGCGATACGGCGGCTACATTGTCCATCTGGGTTTTGTCATGCTCATTGTTGGCTTCACGGGTAAAGCGTTTACCAGCGAAGGATGGGGCGAAGCCAGCCCGGGAGAGCGCTTTACCGTGGGTGGTTACGAGTTTGTTTGCAATAGCATCGAAGAGTCTGGAACCAACAATTACGCGGGATTAATGGCCACGGTAGCGGTGTTGCGTGACGGCAAGGAAGTCACTACGCTGGCGCCCGAGAAGCGTTTCTATCCCGCTAGTGAGCAAACCACCAGCGAAGTTCGCATTCATAACACGTTAAAGGAAGACGTCTATCTGGTTTTCTCGGGCGTCAACGAAGACGACGGCAAAGGGATCTTTCAAGTGTGGATTAACCCGCTGGTGATGTGGGTTTGGATCGGCGGGATTGTTCTGGCTGCTGGCACCATTGTTACGGTGCTTCCGAATCGTCGCGAGTCTCGAATCCGCAAGCAAGAAAAGACCATCGAGCAACTGCTAAAAACAGCGGAGCGCGTGTGAGAACGTTTGTAGTTGTATTTACTGTTCTTGTCGCGCTGACGACGGTGGCGTCAGAAACTTCCGCGCAGTCGGCCAAGTCGATGGTGCTGGAAGGCGAGCAAGCAGTTTTGTTCAACGAAATATCTGACGCGCTGGTTTGCCAATGCGGCTGTCAGATGATTCTCCGCGTTTGCAACCATGAAAACTGCCCGTCCGCCATCCCACTGCGCCGCGAAATCGAAAAGCAGATTATCGCGGGCGCGCCGGCCGATTCGATCATCGCGGGTTTCGTCGCGGAGTACGGAGAGGTAATTTTATCGTCGCCGCCGGTAGATGGGTTTAACCTGGCCGCGTGGGTGATGCCCGGCTTCGCACTGATTGTCGGTGTTTTTTTGGTGGCGTATTACGTGGGAAGTTTCATTCGTAGACGCAAAGCGGTCGAAATTGTTCCCGGCGCGGATGCCGACGCGGTAGATGATGGCATGCGCCAGCGGCTGGAAGCCGAGTTGGCCGCACGCGAGGATTAATATGGAACTAATTGTTGTAGGAATACTTTCGACTCTAGCGCTTGCCTATGTCGCGTACCCATTGATGTCGAGCAATCGCGACATGTACTACCTGGAAGACGCGTTGGCATCGGGCGACCAGAAGACCTTGTTTCATCTGCGGTCGAAAAAGAATCTGGTCTATGACAATATTCGAGATCTGGACAACGAGTTTGACTTGGGCAAGTTGTCGGTGGAAGACCATCAAAAACTACGAAACGGTCTGCTGGCAGAAGCGGCCGAACTAACCTCCGAAATCGATGCCGCCGAAGTGCGTCGTGATATCGAACAACTCATCGAAGCCGAAGTAAAGGCTCGCCGCAAAGGCTAGGCATGCGCCGCTTTTTGATCGCGATATTCCTTCTGCTCAGCGCAGCCTCGGCGAGCGCCTACACCCTGGATGGGACCGTCGAAAACGGCACTAACGGAGTTGTGCCAGCGCAAATGACCGGCGTGTTGGTGAACCCTGCCGGCGGCATGGCGACCGAGCAAACGTTCGACATTGTCGATGGTCGTTTTACGGTTGAGGGCCTGAGCGAAGCCACCACCATCTACTTGCTCCGCGTCGATTACGAAGGCGTTACCTATACAACGCCGGTGCGCTACGAACAGAAGCCACAGGTCGACGTTACGCTTACGATCTACGAACAAACGACATCGACCGATGGGCTGGAAATCTCGGTTCCACAATACAGCGCGCGACGCGAAGGCGACCACCTGGTCCTAATGCGCGTGCACGAAGTGATCAACGTAACCGAGCCACCGGTCACGGTGGCCGGCGAGGCTGGAAACTTTCGCTTTCACTTGCCCGCGCAAATGGAAGAAGTCACTGGCGTGTTTGTTTCATCCTTGGGTGTTCCCATTGAGCGGTCGGCTATTCCCACCGAGCAAGCCAATGTTTATCGCGTCGACTATCCGCTGCGTCCGGGGATGACGCGTATTGGGATTTCGTACGTGGTTCCGTACACCGGCGATGCCATTACGTTGACCGAAACTGCACTATACCCGATCAAGAAACTAACCGTGTTTCAGGTTGACCCCGACATGGCGTTGGAGTTTGCGCCGACGGACATGTTCGGACAGGCGGAGGGCGCTCACGGTATGGTTGGGCACACCGCTAGTGACATCGCGGCGGGCACCGAGTTCGCCGTTACATTTACTGGTGGAAGCAAGCAACTGGCGGCTTCGCCGGGCACCGAACACGGAGAAGGCCACAGTGTGGTGCTGATTCCCGACCCGTCAAACAACGTGTCTTTGATCGCGATGGCGGCGTTGTTGTTTGTGCTTCTGGGTTTTGTTTTTATGGTTGTGAAAACGCCGACGCCGGCGAGCGAACGGTTGGCGTCGCTAACCAGGCACCGCGAGCGATTGCTCAATCGGCTGGTCACACTCGACAGCCTGTCTGACACCGGCGTGGTTAGTAACGACGTCTATCGTGCCCAACGCGCCGATACCAAGGCCCAACTTGCGGTGGTGCTGCAACAGCTCGCCGAGGCAAACCGAGGTGAGGGCTCGGCGGACGCAGGCGACACAACGACCAGTTCCAACCACGAAGCGACCGGCACGAATCCGTCGGGAACGGGTCGCTAATCTCGGGGGCGACGTTGGCACAAGCCACGGTTCAAGCCGACAACGTTAGCAAGCGATTTGGTCCGGTAACCGCCCTACGCGACGTTTCGCTGACGGCCTCGGCCGGACAAACCACAGTCCTCTTTGGCGCCAACGGTGCCGGCAAGAGCACACTCCTCAACATAATCTCCGGCGTAACGGCCTCTTTTACCGGCACCGTAACCATCGCCGGGCTGGACGTTCGCAAGCGCGACGACAGTGACCGGGCGGTGGTTGGTTATGTGGGACACGATAGCCTTCTGTACGATGATCTGTCGGGTCGCGAGAACCTGCGCTTCTACTCCCGGTTGTATCGCGTCCGCGACGCCAACCAGATTGAGGTGCTGCTTGCGCGTGTCGGAATGATTGACCACGCCAGCAAGCCGGTTCGTTCGCTTAGCCGCGGCATGAAACAGCGAGTAAGTATCGCTCGCGCGCTGCTGCATCAACCAAAAGTATTGCTACTCGACGAACCGTTCTCCGGTCTTGATGAATCTGCAATTGATGTTTTGTTGAGCCTTCTGGTTGAGCACACGGCAGACGGAGGGACGGCCATTGTTGCAACCCATCAGGTGGAACGTGGCGTGCAAATGGCCGACCACGTAGTGGTGTTGAACCGAGGCAGTGTGGCCGGGGCGTTCGCCGACGGAGTTGCTGTTTCCGAAGTGCGACGTCTGTATCGCGGCGAGGAGATTCGCTAGTGTTGTCCACCGCCAGGGCAGTGTTGTGGAAAGACCTGCGCATCGAACTGCGTACCAAAGAAGCGCTCGCCGGTTCGTTTGTGTTTTGCGCGATGGTGTTGACCATCTTTAACTTTACATTGGATGTCTCTACCGCCGACGCGCGACGGCTTGCGCCAGCATTCTTCTGGGTGGCCTTTGCATTTGGCGGAACGTTGTCGCTTAACCGAAGCTCGGCGCTTGAACTTGCCAACGGGTGTTCACGCGGTCTGGTCATGGCGCCCGTCGATCGCGGTGGAGTTTTCTTGGGAAAGTTTGCGGCCAGCGTCGTCAGTATGCTGCTTGCACAGTTGTTCTTACTTCCTTTGTTCGTCGTGTTCTTTGACGTGTCGTTTGTTGACGGATGGCTGAAGTTGGCGGCGTCATTCTTGTTGGGCGCGGTGGCATTCTCTTCGGTGGGAACGGTGTTCGCGGCGGTAGCGTTTCAAACGCGGATGCGGGAACTGCTACTACCAGTGCTGCTCTTGCCGGCCGTGCTACCAGCGTTAATCGCGGCGGTACAAACCACCGCCGATGCCGCGGGTGCCGCAAGCGACGCCACCTTTTGGTGGCGGTTGTTGATTGTTTATGATGTGATCGGTCTGGTTACGTCGTTTCTGATCTTCGGATACGTTCTGGAGGAATAATGTCCGCAAAACGAATGTCACCCGCTGACGTCACGTTGCTCGTGGTTACGATCGCGCTGATGGCGGTAACCCACTACCTGATTATTTCTTACGCTCCGATTGAGCGCGAAATGGGAATCGTTCAGAAGATTTTCTACTACCACGTGCCAACCGCGTGGAACGCGTTTCTGGGGTTTTTTATTGTATTCCTGTGCAGTTTTCTCTACCTGGCAACACGTAAGCAAGGGTTCGATGTCTGGGCGGAAGCGGCCGCCGAGGTTGGTGTTATTTACACGTCGTTAGTGCTAATCACCGGGCCGATCTGGGCGAAGCCGGTGTGGGGCGTGTGGTGGACCTGGGATGCTCGCTTAAGCCTGACCCTTGTGCTGTGGTTAATCTACGCGGGTTACCTGATGTTGCGTCACTATCTCGATCAGTCGGAAAAGCGGGCAACATTGTCGGCGGTCGTTGGAATTCTGGGTTTCGTGAACGTTCCTTTGGTGTACTTTGCCATCCGCTGGTGGCGCACGCAGCATCCGCAGCCGGTTATTCTGGGCGGCGAGGGATCGGGATTGGATCCGCGAATGGCGACGACGTTGTACGTAAGTTTTTTTGCTTTCTGCGCGTTGATGATATTGTTGATTCGATGGCGCGCTCGCATAGGTCGGCTTAAGATTCAAGTCGAACAGTCTCGGTTCGACCAGGGGCAGTAGGAGGAAAGTATGGCCTGGTTACTTAGTGCCTACGCAATTGTTTGGGGAACGTTCATTGTGTACGTCGCGTTGCTGGCTCGAAAAGAAAAGCGACTCCGGCGGGAAGCCAATCACGGCTAGCGCAAGTGCGCCGGAATGCTTACGCGTTCGATGGCGTCAAACAAGAGTTCGGTCGCGATTGCTAGTACCGCCGCTGGTACCGCCCCCTCAAGAATCAGCCGGGTATCGTTAAGCGCCAGGCCGGTCACAATAGGTTCTCCCAGACCACCGGCCCCAATAAACGCCGCGAGCGTAGCGGTCCCAATGTTAATGACAGCTGCGGTCTTTACCCCCGCCAGAATAGTTGGTGCCGCGAGTGGTAACTCGACATGGCGCAGACGCTGAATCACACTCAGTCCCATTCCCTCGGCAACACGCCGTACAACTGGGTCGACGGTTTGCAGCGCGGTCGTCGTGTTGCGCAAAATTGGGAGAAGCGCGTAAACGAACAGCGCCGCAATTGCGGGCGCGACGCCAATGCCCAAAATTGGGATCATGAAGGCGAGCAGCGCGATTGACGGGATGGTTTGCATTGCCCCCGCAACATACGTGATTACTTGCGCGCCCCTACCCGCGCGATAGACCACGATGCCGAGTGGTACCGCGATGAGAATGGACATTGCCAACGCGATACCGGTTAACAACAGGTGGCGAATGGTGCGACGGCGGAGCTGCCGCCAGCGCGATTCGCTTGCGACCGATGTCTCGACATTGTGCGTTTGTGCCAGGAAAGTCTTTGCCACCTCAGCAAATGATTTTCCGCGGAGCAAGACGTCCGCGTTCATCGCGATCATTGTGGATTCGTCGATACTCCCCGCGAGAGTATTCAACGCGGTGATCACGCGCGGCGCCAGGTCGGCGCGAATCGCTACACCGGCAAGGTACTGCGGAAAGTAGTTGCGGTCGTCAGCCAGCGTTACCAGGCCGTACTTTTCGATGTCTCCGTCGGTCGAATACACGTCGGTGATATCAATCTTATTCTGTTCGATGGCCTGGTAAGCCAGCCCGTGCTCGATTCCGGCCGGTGTCTGCGGCAAAGCGTACCGTTGTTTCAGCCCCGGCCAACCATCCTCGCGCTGATTGAATTCGTGACTAAACGCCAGGCGCAAGTCCGGGTGGCCGGCAAGATCGCTTATTGATCGCAATGCGCGACTCCGAGCAAGGTCGGACTTTAGCGCGATGGCATATGTGTTGTTGAATCCCAACCACGCCACAAAGTCCAGTCGATGCCTTTTCCGAAGCAGTACGCGCAGCGAGTCAACGCCCACCGAGCGCGGAAGTTTTAGAATGGCTTGCTCCAACGTGCCGGAATATTCGGGGTAAACGTCGATCTCACCGGTGGTGAGTGCTTCGTAACAAACCAGCGTTCCGCCCAGGCCGAACCGCCGTTCAACCGGGATACCATGTGCTTCCAAAGTTTGCGCAACTAGCTCGGCAAGAACGTAGCCTTCGGTGAAGTTCTTTGACCCGACCACAATAGGTTCGCTTTGCGCGTGCACAACCATGGCGGCAGTCAGACAGATACCAAGTGCAAGCAACAACGTTTTCACTACGACTCCAGCTGCCTGTGGATGAGCCGTGTCACCGTGTCACTGGCCGGATTGCTCATTACATCGCCGAACTTGTCGTGCTGCAGAACGGCGCCTTTCTCCAGCACAATCACTCGCTGCGCAAGTCGCGCCGCCTCGCGTGCGTCATGGGTTACCAGGACAGTGGTGCGGGGGCGAAGTGACTGCATGTTCAGGAACTCGGTGTAGACGTCGGTCTTGGTAATGGCGTCGAGTGCTCCGAAGGCCTCGTCGAGCAGCAGCACGTCGGGGTCGAGCATAAGTGCACGACACAGGCCTACGCGTTGCTGTTGGCCGCCGCTTAACTCGTGCGGGTAGCGCGATCGAAACCCGCGTGGAATTTCTGCCAGCGACAGCAGTTCATCCAAGCGTTGGGTGATTCGTGTAGAGTCCCAACCTTCGAGTTGCGCAAGAAGGCTGATATTGCGTTCGACGTTCAGGTGGGGAAACAACCCGACGCCCTGAACGGCGTATCCGATGGCACGCCGCAGGTTGGTGAGGTTGTTGTAGTCGAGCTTGTTGCCAAAAACGGCAACGGTTCCATGTGTGGGGCGAATCAGCCCGTTGATCATCTGTAGTAAAGTAGACTTGCCGCTACCGCTACGCCCAACAACTGCGGTGGTGACGCCGTCCACGATATCCAAAGAAACGTTGTCTAGCGCGATGGCGTCGGGATAAGACTTACAGCAATTGCGAAAAGAGACCAGCGACATGTCTCTAACAACTACCCGAAGCCGAATCTCACGCCAACCCTAATCGCGTTACCGTCATCGCAGGTAAAGGCCTTGTCGGAGACAGGCTTGCCTAGTATGATCGGGTTCCCAGGCGAAACCACCCCTATCGGAGGCTCTATGCGTTCACGTCGTTCTGCTAACAAGTTGCTGTTAAGCGTGTTGGGAATATTGTCGGCAGTCGCGCTGACGATTACCGGTTGCGGCGATGACGGCAGTGATCCTATGCAGCCGGGTTGCACTCCGCAAGTCGATGCCGAGTTCACGGCTTCGACCACCACGGGTCATGTGCCGCTAAGCGTTACCTTTACCGACCAGTCGACCGGCAACCCGACGTCGTGGTCGTGGAATTTTGGCGACGGCGGCTCGTCGACGGCGCAAAGTCCGATCTACGTTTACACAACGCCGGGCATGTACACCGTGAGGCTCACGGTAACCGATTCATGCGGCAGTAATGTCGAAACCAAAACCAATTATATCAACGCGACCACCGACAAGATGACGGCAACGTTGAATCCGTCGAAGGACAATACCCTAATCGAAGATACCAACGGTGCGTTCAGTAATGGATCGGGACAGCATCTGTTTGCGGGAATGACCGCAAATGTCGGCGGCAACTCGCAACCGGCGGAAAGCCGGCGTGCGGTGCTAGCGTTCGACATTTCGTCGATTACTGCGGGCTCGACCATCGACAGCGTGTGTCTGGAGCTTCGGGTTAACAAGCAGTCCACAACGTCGACCAAATGGCTAACGCTACATCGGTTGCAACAGGACTGGGGCGAAGGGGCATCGGATGCTTTTGGCGAAGAAGGAGGCGGCGACCTGTCGCTAACCGGAGACGCCACCTGGATTCACACGTTCTTCAACACGACCATGTGGAGCAACAGTGGCGGTGATTTTGATGCGGTTCCGTTAGACAGCGTAACTGTTGGCGCGAGTTTCACCGACGTGAAGTTTACCGGAGATGCGCTTAAAGCGCTTGTTCAGTCCTGGTTGGATACGCCAGCTGGCAACTTTGGTGTCCTGATTAAAGGCCGAGAAGACCTGGACCGAACGGCGGTTCGTTTTGATTCGCGCGAAAGTATGACGACTGATTCGCGGCCACGACTAACGGTCATGTATACGGTACCGTAAAGCTTAAGCATAGTGTTCATTCGCAAGGCGCTTCTTCCCCTGCTTCTTGTGGCTGCGGTCGCTGGGCCGGTCTTTGCCGAGCAGGAGCGAATGGAGATCGCTGTTGACGGTGCCGCGACCGTCGCGGGAAATAGTTTCTACGATCAATGGGACCCATCGCCAGCGGTGGGTCTTTTTGTTTTATTTCCACAAAAGTGGTCGTTCTTTGGTGGCGGCCTCCGCATAGCCGACTACGATGCGAGCGATCCGCGGCTGGGTGACGATCCCCGTCTGGACTTTACCGGCATTTTCGCCTTTGTCACCATTGGCGTACAAAAACAGTTCAACCAACAATTCACCGGTAGAGTTGGCTTTGCCGTTGGTGCGACAGAAATGCTTTCAGGAGGCGGACAAGGCGCGGCGACGGCGGCGGAGCTCGAAGTTACCAACGAACTCGGCATATCGCTGGCCATGAAAGTCTCCGACCGTTGGAGCTTGTTTGCCGCCAGCGCCATCAACACTGTGCACACGCACACCGAGTTGCAACAGGTGCTGGTGTTCGTTGGAGCGTCGCGGTCGATGAGCACGCCGCACTGGATTCGGGCGGTGTTGCGATGAGGCGACTGTTGGTGTTGTTGTTGCTGGTTATGCCCGGCTCAACCGACGCGCTAACTACCAGCTATACCGCGCCGCAACTCAGGGCGGCCGGAGTAACGCGGATTGGCGACATTCTAAATGTGTTCCCGCAGTTCGCGGCGAACACAGTGGATGGTTTCAACTGGCAAGCCAGCGCCTGGGGCGTATCGCCGTGGGGGCGGGATGTGCTGGATGTGTTTGTCGACGACGCGCTTGTCGATGCGCGCTGGTTTGATCGCACCGCCCTTAACGCCTTGCCCATCGACATCTCCATGGTTCGAATGGTTCGCGTGGCGGATGCCGACCCCGATCGCTTTGGACGTCCCACAATTCGTATCTACACATATGCTTCGTCGCGCGAGCAGCTTGGCAGCGCCCTTCGGTTGTGGGTTGGAAACGAAACCGGTGACCCCGGGCCCTACCGCTACACCAGCCTGACATCGCCCAACGTCGATGCACAAGGACCAGACGTGGGCTATTTGTTTCGGAATCAGTCTCACCGATGGCGTACGACGATTGGGCTTAAGTACGCGATCCACTACTTTACCGACGGCGCACAATTAAACCGTACGCGGATGCAACTGAGTGCCGAACCCAATGACACCGGGTTGTTTGACATCGGCTACGAACCCGAGTGGCCGGGCATGCGACAAATCGGTTGGTTTGTCGATCGTCGGTATCACTCTCCCGAAGGCGTGTTTGGGCTGTACGCCTGGTACGGAAAGTCTCGCAAACTTTACCTTCCAATCGAAACGTCGGGTGTCGAGCGGGCCGTGGATCCTTCGAAGCTTCGGTTTGGAATGGATTTTCGTAAGCCGCACGATTCGCACCTCGATATTCGCGGCCGAACCGAGGTCTCCCGGACCTACGTGGAAGACGCGGAGGAGTCGAACGGCGCGGGTCTGAAATGGCGAAAGCTTAGTGGCGTTGCGGAACTGGCCGTTGCTACCGAGATCGGGAGGTTGCGGCTTGAAGTAGAAGGGCGAGGCGTCGCCAATTTTCCATATTACTATGAAGCCGACGAACAGTTCATCTTGGCAAATGCCGATGAGCAACGCGAGTTTTACGAGCGATCACTAGCGGTTAGTTCCCGGTTTAACCTGTCCTGGGGTTACGTCGCCGCGTATGGCCGCAGTCGCACGCTAGACGACTCACCGGGGAGCGACATCGGGGGTGTGGCTGTCATGCGCCTCGGCGAACATCGATTGGAAGTTGGAGCGTCGTACCGGCAAACCCCAAGCTCAGAAACCCAAGGAATCTGGTACTGGGTGAACCGCTCGGTGGCGATCTTGGGAAACCCGGCGTTGGACGAGACCAACAGGCTTGTTTCGCCGTCGACTACCACGGCCCTTAATGCACAGTGGCGGTTGCCGGAGCGGTTGGGGTTCAATACAACGCTTGCAGTCGCGTGGCGTAATCACGACGGAACTTGCTACAGTCGGCATCTTGGATACACCGGTGAGTTTATCCAGGGTCGCGAAGTGTGCATCGCAACAGTCGACAGCGTCACGACGCTCGATTCGCAAGGCAACACGTTTGTGCAAACGGTGAGCCTCCGGCGTAACATCGGTAGCTTCATTACGCTTTCCGGTTGGTTCAGCGCACTGCAACTTGTCGACGGCAACGCCGCCTTCGATCGCCAGTGGGCTCCGCTTCCCCGCAAACGCTTGCGACTGGAAACAACCTACCGTCCCAGCCGGCGTGCAACGCTGTCGGTCAACGCCCAGTGGCAGCGCGCGACTCACTGGCCCGAGTATGACCCGATCGATGGAGAAATCTGTTTCGTCGACGGTTTTCCGGTCCGTTATGACTCCACCGTGCCTGCCAGCACGACCGTTAACGGCACCGCGTCGCTAACGTGGTGGAGCAACCGTATCGCCACCGATATTCTCGCCTACAACTTGCTCAACGAAACCGTTCGCTACCACCCCATGGGCGCGAGCTTCGACCTCAAACTCGCCGTGCAGGTGCGGGTCGGGTCACTGCGCTAGTTCTTATCGTTCGGTCTGGAACCCGCTATACTTGGCTCATGGATCCACAAACTTTTTTTGAGGCCGTCGATGACGGTAACCTGGCCGAAGTTGACGACGGGCTGCGCAAGAACCCAAAGTGGGTGTCGTTAACGACCGAATGGGATGGAAGCACTCCTCTCCACGTCGCAGCCATGTGCGGTCACGTCGACATTGCCGCGCTCTTGATTTCCGCGGGTGCCAGAATTGACGCCCGCAACCATGCTGTGCAAGCCGACAACGTGACGCCGCTGCATCTGGCGGCGGGTCTGGGGCACGCGGACGTGGCCAGGTTGCTCATCGCAAAAGGCGCCGACGTTAACGACCGTGCCGACGTTCATGGCTGGGGGCCTCTGGGGTGGGCGTCTATGGATGGGCCCCATGAAGAAGTGGCGCAGGTGCTATTGGATGCGGGCGCCGAGTGGACCGTGCTGGCGGCGCTTCGGTTTAGGCGCGCCGATGCGTTGCGCGATTTATTGTCGCGGCGTCCGGAGGTTGCCGAGGAGACGCAAGGAAAGTTCAATCACTTTCAGCTTCCGCTACACGACGCCATCGCGATTGGCTTCGAAGAAGGTGTACAAGTGTTGGTGGAAGCCGGAGCGAACATAAACCGTATAAACTGGCTAGGGCTGAGTCCACTGGCAACGGCTCGCGCGGAACTGATTCCGGGTATGGAAAAGCTGTTGGCAGGCTTTGGCGCCGAGGTTGATGCCAGCGCTCGATTGTTTACTACCGGGAAGGTTGTGCTGTCCGATCACGAGCTGGAACCGGGCGGGGCGTATCATCGCCTGCTTCATTGCTGCGCGGAGCGCGGATGGCTGGAACCGGCACGCAGTTTACTCGCGGCTGGCGCCGACCCCAATCTGATGATTTCGTATTGGGCAACAAAGGTCACGCCCATGCATCCCGCGTGCAGCTATGGGCATGTCGAAGTTGTGCGCGCACTGGCCGAAGCTGGTGCCGCGTTGGAATTTGAAGATGAACTTTATCAAGCGACTCCTCTTGACTGGGCAAAACAGTACGATCGCAACGAGGTAGTTGACTATTTGGAATCATTTTACAACCTTTAAGGTAACCCACCTGTTAACTCGGAGATAAAACATGACATCGTCCACCCGAAGCGGCGCTTTAGCGGCCCTCGCTTTTCTGGCGCTGACCGTCTTCTCGGTCTACTTAAGCAAAACCATGTTCGCTCGTGCCGACGCGGCCCCCGGCAACGAGACGGAGTTGAATGTCGTCGCCGGTCAGACGCGCGATGCCGGGACCGATGGCGACTACACCGCTGGTATCGACGAATGGCACCAGGGGCGGGAAGATCGGCTTCGCCGCGAGACTGGCTGGCTTTCGCTGGTTGGGTTGCATCCGTTGGACGAGGGCGACAACACATTTGGTAGTTCCGAAAACAACACCATGCAGTTTCCGTCTGGACCGGAACGCGCGGGGGTTATTACTCGCAAGGGTGATACCTTCACGTTGGTGATGCTTTCCGGCGAAGCCACCATCGACGACGCATCGGTTACCAACGCCGTGCTGCTGAGCGATGCCGCCGACGATGGACCAACGCAAGTCGATGTCGGTCGGTTTAATTTCTACGTTATTCAACGCGGCGACAAAGTATTGCTTCGGGTCAAAGACCGCGAATCCGAAGTGCGCAAGCGCTTCACCGGAATCGATCGTTATCCGGTGCAATCCGATTGGCGAATCGTTGCCGACTACGAACGCTACATTCCACCCAAGAAAGTAATTGTTCCCGACGTGCTGGGACACAACAACGAAGAAGAATGCCACGGCGCCATCGTATTTGAGTGGCAAGGCAGCACGCATCGGTTAGAACCGCTTGGCATGTGGGACGACGAGTTATTTCTGGTATTTGCGGACGAGACCAGTGGTCGCGACACCTACGGTGGCGGCCGGTTCGTTTACACGGGCATCCCCGAGAACGGCAAAGTTGTCGTGGACTTTAACAAAGCGTACAACCCACCGTGCGTGTTTACGCCATACGCTACGTGTCCGCTGCCGTCGCCGGACAATGTACTTCCATTTCCGGTAACTGCCGGCGAGAAAAACTGGGGGCATCACTAGTGCGGGTTATGTTTATTTATCCGCATCCCGACGACGAGTCGTTTGGCGCAGCTCATACAATCTCTCGTCTGCGGCGTGAAGGTCATGAAGTCTATCTGCTGACGCTTACCAAGGGTGGGGCGACACGCCAAAGGCACAAGTTCGGCTATTCGATAGCAGAAATGGGCGACGTCAGGTTCAAAGAAATGCTGAATGTCGAGAAAGTTCTAGACCTGACCGAGATGGTGGTTTTGGACCTGCCCGATAGCGGGCTCAAGGAGATGGATCCGCGAGAGATTGAGTCGGTCGTCAAAGCGCAACTGTTGCGAGTCAAACCCGACGTGGTTGTAACCTACGCGTGTTATGGCATTAGCGGTTTTCATGACCACCTGGTGATGCATGCAGTGGCGAAGCGAGTTTTCTGCGAGCTCCGCGACGAAGGAACGGGGCCGCGGCGCCTGGCGTTTCAAGTACTGACCGAAACTCAAGTGGGTGAATCGCCCTACAACATTCAAGCTTCACCCGACGAACTAATTGATTGCCTTTATGAAGTATCACCAGAAGATATTGCGACCGCGCGACGCGCGCTGGATTGTTACGTGTCTTTTCAAGCCGTGTTGGATGCGACCGGAATCAAAGATAAGGTCCAGTCGCCAGCGGCTTTTGAGTTTTTTATGGAAGACTTCTCACCACCAACCGCCGACCTGTTTGACGGACTCACTTAACCCATAAGGGGGAACAATGAATCGGAAGTTACTCATTGGAGTTGGAGCGTTGGCGGCGGCAATTCTGGTAGTGGTCGTTGCCGCTCGGGACTGGCGGTCGGCACCAGACGAAACTGCCTATGCTCACCCGATCCCGCAAACGACAACCGCTGACATCGGCGGCGGCGATGCGCTCGCCAGCAACGGCGAGAGCGAGGTTAGTGTCGCTGACGCGTCGCGGTCCGCGCAGACCATGCAAGGGCTTTATTCGTACTACGCTGATGCCGCATTGTTTCGCGATTGCGAGTCGGGCTATGTCTACCCGGTGACCTTTGAAGGCGACCACGCGACTCTCGAGCGCGCTTACCTTGCGGCTCGAAGAAGCGCTGGCGCCGAGGTGTTGGCGACGATTGAAGGCAAGCTTGTCCAACGCCCGCGAATGGAAGGCGAAGGCCTGGAAACCGTATTGCTGGTTGCTGCATTTGTGGCCATTCATCCCGACCAGTCGTGCGGTGGTTACGAGTACGATAAGTAGTCGGGGTACAATCAACAAAAACGCCGCGCTGACCTCAATCAACGCGGCGTTTTCTTTTTGCGATGCTGGCGTGGACTACTTGATCAACACAATCTTCTGCGTATGTTCCACTCCCAGCGAAACCGCGCGAACAAAGTAGACTCCAGATCCCAACGCGCGTCCCGCGTCGTTGGTGCCGTTCCACACAATCTGGCTTTGTCCTGCGGGGAATGCACCGCTGGCGAGTTGGCGGACAAGTGCGCCGCGGGTGTCGTAGATTCGAACATCGACGTTGCCAGCGATCGTCAGGTCAAAGGCAATGGTAGTCGTTGGGTTAAACGGGTTAGGAACCGCCTGGGCCAGCACGAAAGGTTGACGGGCACTGACCACCGCGGTCGCCGGCGGAGTAAAGTCGATCGTCAGCGACGGGCGCATGCCCATAGTACCGTTTTGTCGAGATGCCCATTGCTCTGCACTACGGGCATCTACTTCGTTTCCGCGCACGATCCAACCGAAGTTGCCTCCGTTGTCGAGCATGTCCTGCACGTCGGCCACCATGCCGGTTCCGCTCCAGGTGTAGGCGCCCAACGAACTAACTGTTTGACTAGCGCTAACCGCACCAACAAAGTCGCCGCCGCCTGTTGTCCAACTATCGGTATTGAATTTGGCAAAATTCCAGGTAGCGTCGGGGGCAATTGGTGTCGTGCCGCCGCCTTCCTGTCCGGTGCCCGGGTTAACCGCCACAGAGTTGCCCTCGCCCCATTCGGTGGTGACCCGATGAACGTTTACGGTTTGGGTGCCGTGGGTAAACGCAGTCTTGGTTAGATTCAGCGTAAGGGTAACGCTATTTACCGTTGCGCCCGCGGGCAAGTTACCCGCGATATCGAACTGTACCAGCGCGCGACGAATCGCACCCTGGAGTTGGCCGGTACGGCCGGAGAAGATGCTTTGGCCGGCGCCGTTGCTAAGGTCAGAAACCGCCGGAGTTTGATAAAGCGTGTTGTCTTGCGTCGCTTGCAGCACCACGACATCGGCCGAAGCCGTCGCCGGGCCGATGGCCACAAGCGTCGCTAGCGCGACTAGCCAGGTACGCATTTTTGCCCCCTAAAAATGTGTGCTCTCGTCCAAACGCGAGAGGTTCGCTCGGTGCCCGCCTCGTGGCCGAAATTATACCATGTATGATTCTGAAGTTGGGTCGAGATACCGAACACTGGCTGTGTATATTGCTGTTAAATATAGTGTTAGAAGTTTGACAAACGGGTCGCCAATTCGCTACGCTAGCGCGTCGCTCCCCATCCCTCGGAGGAACCGCCATTCAGACTCGACGCGTTCATCCAATTCTGCGGTTCGCCATTCTGCTAGGACTAATGTATCTGTTCTTTGTCAGCATCTCGCTGATAGGGGCATCGTTCAAATTCTTCGGTAAAGATTTCGCGCAAAGTCTCATTGCTACAACATCCAACCCGTTTGTTGGTCTGTTCATCGGTGTGTTAGCCACGTCGCTGGTGCAGAGCTCGTCTACCACCACATCCATTGTGGTCGGCATGGTGGGCGGGGGGGCGCTGAACATTACCAACGCGATACCGATTGTGATCGGTGCCAACATAGGAACGAGTGTCACCAACACAATCGTGTCGTTGGGGCACGTGTCGCGTCCGTCGGAGTTCCGCAAAGCGATGGCCGCGGCAACGGTGCACGACTTCTTTAACATCATCGCCGTCGTTGCCATTCTGCCGCTGCAGCTATCCGCGAACATACTGGGACGAGCCGCGACGTGGTTAGCTCACGCGTTTCAAGGTGTCGGAGGTTTTAAGTACGCCAGTCCGTTGAAACTCATAGTCAAGCCAGCGGTCGGCAAGATCCAACACGTTACCGGGGACTCCGGCTGGATCATGCTGGTCATCGCCCTGGTCTTGTTGTTCATTTCGCTTCGGTTCATTGTGGTCAACCTGAACGCATTGGTGATCGGTAAGGTCGAAGAATTCTTCACCGAACGCCTGTTCAAGAGCGCGGCGCGTTCGATGATGCTTGGACTGGTGCTGACGATACTGGTGCAAAGTAGTTCCATAACGACGTCGATGGCGGTGCCACTGGCCGGGGCAGGGGTACTGACCCTCAAGCAGATTTTTCCACTGACGATCGGCGCCAACCTGGGAACAACTATAACCGGCGTGATGGCGGCGATGGTTACCGGCGAACCGTCGGCGATGATCGTCGCGTTTGCCCATGTTCTATTCAATGTGTTTGGCGCTATAATAATATGGCCAATGAGAGGCGTTCCTGTGTTTCTGGCCGAACGACTTGCCGCGCTCTCAATTCGGTCGCGGGCCGTGCCGCTAATTTACATTCTGGTTCTATTTTTTGGGTTGCCGTTGTTGTTGATCACGCTCAGTAGGTTGTAGACATGATTTCGTTCAAAGAACTAATCGAGATTTTTCGTCAGGACAGTGCTCTCAATCAAGCTCTGGCCGCGTCGAGGGAAATGCTGTCGCATACGACGGTCATGTTTGACTCTTCGGTTGCGCATTTGCGGTATCGAGACATGGTCGACAGCAGCGTAGATGTTTTTGCGATGGACAAGAAGGTCAACGAATTCGAGCGAGAGGTTCGCCGCCGCATCGTCAAACACCTGGCCATTACCGGGGCGCACAACATGGTTCCCGGCCTTATTCTGACCTCGATTGTCATCGACTTTGAGCGCGTGGGAGACTACTGCAAGAACATCATGGACCTTGCGAAGCTCATGGACAACAACTTGAAGTGCGGAAAATGGGAGACCGACATCGGCAGCATTGAGCGGTCCATCAAAGCACTGTTTGCCGAGACCGAACCGGTAATGGAGACCGAAGATGAAGCCAGAGCACAGGCGCTTCGCGAGGAACACTGGTGGGTGCTAAAGAAGTGCGATGAGATTCTCGAAAGCGTCGTCACCAGCAGCGATCACGGCATGACCGCCAGCGACGCTGCTGCAACCGCAGTATACGTTCGATACTTAAAGCGGGTGTGCGCGCATTTGTTAAATATTATTTCCAGTGTCGACAACCCATTCGATTTTATCGGATTTCGATTCGAAGACGACTAGGAGTTCTTTGTTGCTCGCGAAAGGTTGGCATTCAACGGCGATCGGTTTGGCGGTCGCCGTTTGTTCTTTATGCGCATGCGAGAGACCGGATACGCCGAAGGTTGGTGATCACCCGCCTTCGGTTACCACAGTCTTTGTCGCTGTGGAGTTCGACTCGCCTTTGCCCACCGGCCATGACATCAACGCACTGGCCATCACTCCAACCGGGCTCGCAGTTACGTCGTTGAGTGCTGGATTCTTTTATCAGGACGGCGGCGTGTGGAGGCGGTACTCCAGTGGTCAGCATGCCGACAGCCGCTGGTTGGACGCGACTGGAACCCCGCTAGGGTTTGTCGCAGGTGGCGAGGACGGCGTGGTCCTGGAGCGCTACAACGGTACGTGGTGGCCCATAACTTTGAATCCGGCCAACGATGTAATCACGGTGTTCGGCGCCGACACGTCGGTTTACTTTGGCGACGCCGGCGGATTTCTGCACCAGCGTGATCGCGGCGTTGGCCTGACCACTTATCAGCCAATTCAAATAAGCACGGAGCCCATAACCGGCATCGCCTTGCGTCAAGGACAGGAAGTACTGGTCGATGCCGCGGGGAATGCGTTCTTAGACACCGGCGTGTTTGGCCCCGATCCGATTGACACAGTTTCTGTTGGCGGAAGTTTCAACGATGTGGCGTCGGACAACATGACCGTCGTGGCTGTCGGCGCAAACGGTTTGGTAGTTCGCGATCTTTTTGGTCCCAGTCCGACGGTCGATAACTTTGCAGCGACCGATTTCAATGCGGTGTCGGTTGTGAACGCGAACTCAATACTTGTCGCTGGCGATGCCAACGTCGGCGGTGAGGCGTTGTGGTACTTCGATGGGTCCACCTGGAGCCCTGTCGATATAACGCCTGGCCCGGAGGAATTGACCGATGTTTTTGCCGCGGCTAGCGACGACTTCTGGTTGTCAGGATCGGCCGGGTTTTTGGCTCACTACGCGCCGGCGCCTCAGGCCGGGGTTGTGGAGTTGGCAACGCAGTCCGATCTTACCAGTGTATGGTTTA
This sequence comes from uncultured bacterium, assembly GCA_964588695.1. Taxonomy (GTDB): domain Bacteria; phylum Krumholzibacteriota; class Krumholzibacteriia; order WVZY01; family JAKEHA01; genus CAZPQK01. Next base: position 111,441 of record CAZPQK010000004.1, on the reverse strand, counting down.
GCCCGGACAACGGTGCGGGGTTTGCGTGTGGCGACGATGGCGAAATACTGCGGTGGGCGGACACGACCTGGGTATCGGACGACCAGGGTCCATTCCAGTTCAATAGCGTGTTCGCGGTTCAGCCCAGTAACGTCTTCGCGGCCGCCGATGGCGGTGTGTTGTTTCGGTTTAACGGGTCCAGTTGGAACGCGGAACTGACGCTAACCGGCGAAGCGCTACGCGACGTGTGGGGTCCTTTTGACTCCAGCGTCTATATTGTCGGCGGCGACACCACCGGACTTGTACTTCACTTCAATGGGCTTTCTTATCAAGTTGAATCGCTGCCCGCGGGGACGCCTCCGCTTTACGGTGTTTCCGGCACTGGAGACGACAACGTTTACGCCGTGGGTGCCGAAGGAACCATTCTCCATCGAACGCAAGGCCAATGGACACGTATGGCAATATCTGCGAACGATAATGTGATTGATGTCGCTGCCGGAGCGACGGCAACCTTCGCCATCGACGAAACAGGCGGCTTTTACTGGCGCGGAACGGGCGCATGGCAAAGAGTTCAGCTACCAGCGGCGGCAACCTCAGTAGCGGTGATTGACGACGGCATTGGGGTGGCGGTTACCCGCGGGAACCTCTATCGGTTTGACCCATCGGAGCGTCTAAAACTGCTCGAAATCGAAACCGGTGTTTCCGAAACATGGCTTGGCGCCTGGGCAAGCAGCGACCATATTTACCTGGTTGGAGCCAACGGTCGTATTGCCCGACTGGCACAAAGCTTGATTAACTAGATTCCGGGTTTCGATCTCGTTATGAACGTTCTCGCCAAAGCATATGTTTTTGGGATGCTGCTCCTGGTATCCCTCGTCGGAGTTGCCGGCATCTCCAGCGCGGAGCGCTGCGACGCGTGCGAAGCATGCGGTAAGGCGATTGGTACGTCGCGTATCGAAGTCGGAGGCCTGTGCTATCACCCCGAGCATCTGGTGTGCAAACATTGCGACCGCCAGATTCGCGGCCGCTTTACTACTTTTCGAGACGAAAACTATCACAACGATTGCTTCAAGCATAACGTCGCGTTGCGTTGTGCCATTTGCGCCGGCGTTATTTCTGGCGAGTACCTGCTCGATCACTGGGGAAACAGCTATCACACCCATCACAAGGGTGACATTCCTTCGTGTGAATACTGCGGGCGGTTTATTACCGAGAACACCACCGGCGGTGGTACCCGTTACAGCGATGGACGCGAGATCTGTCGCATCTGCCGCAACGATGCCATTACCGACATTAAGGAAGCCAAATCGCTTATGCAAGATGTTGCCGCAGCGATGGATGACTTCGGGATGTTTGTCGATCTCGACAAAGTACACCTGCACGTGATGGGGCTTAAGCAAATGCAGAAACTGTCCGGCCGACGGTCGCACAGCTTGATGGGCTTTACTGACTTTTGGGAACGACGATGGAACTTGGGGTTTTCTAAGAAACGAACGATAGATGTTTACGTACTCTACGGCATACCCCGCATGGATATGGTGGGAACTCTCGCGCACGAGCTTACTCACGTGTGGCATTTCACCCGCGGAAGGCTGGATACCGACGACGCGTTTCGTGAGGGCAGCTGCAATTACGCAGCATATTTAGTGCTTCGCAAATATGAAGAAGACCAGGGCCAGTACATCGTGCGCAATATGTTGGAAGACCAGGACCCGGTGTATGGGGAAGGATTCCGACGCGTGCGACGCTTCGCGACCCAACGCGGCATCGATGAATGGATCAAGCGTCTTGGTTCCAACGATGACTTGCCCGACGGTTTCTAGGCCGCCCCGCTAACTGCCTTCCTTATAATACCTTATCGCTCCACGGCTGGCACAGAGGTTGCAAAACCCTGGTTAGCTCAATCCGCTCGTCTCATTCCCCTACCCAAATATTCTATGCGCCTCGTGCTCCACATTCTGCTGGGGATCCTGTTGTGGGTGGTGTTTGCCTACTACTGGTATCTGGTGTTTCAACGCCCGGTGTCCGAGCACACCAAGTTTGCGTTGATCGTGGTTGGCGCCATGGTTCTGGGGGTTTACCTGTTCCTGACCGGTTGGATCTTTCATAACAAAGGGATCTATCGGCGCAAGGGGCCGCGCAAGCAACGACTCACGGGAGTCAAGCGGTCGGCAAGTGATTTTCTGGGCCGACAGTTGGTTGTGGCAGACGACGAACTCCTCAAATCGGCGCGCTACATTGAAGTGCACATAGACGATGACACCACGTCGGGTCGTAAAGTGTTTCGCGCGTCTCCCGATGCTACATGATTGACGCTATCGCTATAGTTCAGGCGATCGAGGGAAACCCGTTCTACCTGTTTACGCTGTCGTTCTTTGCCTGGTATCCACTGGTAAGCAGCGCGATTCTGGTTTTCGCTAGCATCGTGTTTTTTCTTCGCCGAGAAAAAGGCGACAACACTCCCGAATTCAGCGACGAATTTGTCCCCATGGTCTCTGTCGTTTTGGCGGCGTTCAACGAATCCGACGATATTAAGGAAACCGTGGAGGGGTGCCTGCGGATCGAATACCCAGACTACGAAGTCATCGTGGTGGACGATGGCTCCAAAGACGACACTGCCGGGGTGGTGAAGCCGTTCGTTGATGCTGGCAAGGTTCGCCTGGTTCGCAAGGTAACCAACGAAGGTAAGGCAATGGCGCTAAACGACGCACTACAATGCGCTAATGGCGAAGTGTTCTTAATTATCGACGCCGATGCCGTTCCCGACCCACAGATTCTGCACTACATGGTTCCGCATTTTCGCGACGCACGCGTGGGTGCGGTTACCGGAAACCCGCGCGTTTTTAACCGCGAATCACTTCTGGCCAAACTCCAGGTAATCGAATTTGCATCCATCGTCAGTTTGCAACGACGCGCGCAACGCGTGTGGGGGCGGATCCTTACCATGTCCGGTGTCGTGGGTGCGTTTCATCGTAACGCGATTTTTGACGTGGGATTGTTTAGTCCCGACATGGCTACCGAAGACATCGACCTGTCCTGGAAACTACAGCTTCGTTTCTACGACATTCGTTACGAACCGCGCGCCGTGGTGTGGATGAGGGTTCCGGCGACCCTTCGCGGTCTTTGGCGACAGCGTCGGCGCTGGGCGACCGGCTTGGGCCAGGTGCTGCGCCGTCACGGCCGCCGGGCGATGGGTTGGAAGACGCGTCGGCAATGGCCGCTGGTCATCGAGGCGTGGGCGTCAATATTCTGGGCCTACTGCTTTGTTGTTCTAACCTTGCTATGGATTTTCTGCTACTGGATTGGTTATCCACCACTGGGTGCTTCGCCCATTCCTAACTGGTGGGGAATGTTGATTGGCACCATGTGCTTGATTCAACTAATGACCGGTATGCTGATGGATCGCAAATACGATTCAGAAATTCCACTCTACTACTTTACGGCAATCTTTTACCCACTGTTGTACTGGATGTTGATGGCTGTCATTACTGCTATCTCAACGCCGAAAGCGATTCTGCAGTCGCCCGACGATCGCGGACCGGTCAAGTGGAAACCGGTACGAGGGGAGTCGTAATGAAAAAACATTTGCTACTTGCCGCGTTACTTGTCGCTGTGGTGCCGGGGGCTGTTTACTCGCACCAGGGGGTCGAAGCGTCGCTGCGCAAAGCTCGCGAAGCCGCTGCCAGTGACCGTCACCAGGAAGCGATCAACAACTATCGTGCTGCTATCGAGATGCACCCGTATCTTGCGAAGGAACTGGCTACCGAACTGGGGCATCAGTTCACCTGGTCAGGCCAGTTGGACTCGGCGGTGGTGTGGTATCAGCGACGAATAGATTTCCGTCCCGACGACTTTACTGCACAAATGGGACTGGCACGCGCGCTGAGTTGGAACGACCAGCTTGACGAGGCCGAGCTGGCGTACGAGCGCGCCATCGTGTTCGCACCCCGTGGGGAAATCTACGACGCGCGCGCTGGCCTCGCACAAGTGGTTAGCTGGAAGAGCGACCTTCCGCGCGCAAAGCGGATGTACGAATCCATCCTTGTCGACGCGCCGGGACACGAACCCTCGCAGCTAGGGCTGGCGCAGGTGACTCGCTGGATGAACGACCCACGGGAAGCGCGCGGTTACTACGACGATATCCTGCATTCGCGTGGCGAGAATCGCGACGCTTTGGTCGGCAAGGCGGCCACGCATCGCGATGTGGGAATGTACGCAGATGCGCACGGGCTGTTGCGTAGCGAGAACTTCAGCGATGCAAATCACATGCGGCGCGCGTTGGAGCAGGATCGAGCGCCGACTGCGACGTATCGTTTCGACCGTAACGACGACAATGACGACATCGAACGACGGTGGCATCGTTACGAAGCCGCGCTAAACGTCGACTGGCCGTCGCGGATAACCGCCGGTTACGCGCGCGGAAGTATCGACCAGCCTGGCAGCTTTCCGGTTACTCGTGATCGCTTCTATGCCAAAGTGCAGCATCGGTTTTCGGAAGCGCTGGCGGCAACGATCATGCCAGGCGTGGAGAGCAACCGTTTCGACAACGGGATTCTCGCGGTCGATTCGGAAGCGTCCGATGGTTTCGATCTCTTTGTCATCGACAGCTACGTTACCGTTACCCCCGGTGACCGTGTTCGAATGGACGTGGGGTTCTATCGCGACGCGTTGGAGAATCCGCGACCGATCTACCGTAACATCGCGATCAACCAGACTAGCGTTGGCATCGACTGGCGCGCGCTATACAACATTACGTTAGCGGCGTCAGCGGCCAACGCAAACTACAGCGACGACAACCGTCGCACTTCTCTCGACACACGCTTACTGTGGCAACCAGCGGCACAGTTTCCGCTGGGCTTTCGTAATCGCTGGAACCTGACAACCGGGATCGCGCACTGGAACTTTGCGGAATCCAACGACAACGGTTACTACAGCCCCGACAAGTACACTGCAGTTTACCAACGGATCGCGGTAACTGCGTACCCAACCTCTCGCGTGATCTTTGACCTCGGCGGTCGTTTGGGGTGGGAAAAGGAAACCGACGACTGGTTTACCGTTGGTTCGTTTAACACCTCTATCTGGTTTCGCCTGGTTCAAGGGTTGGGCATTGGTGCAGGGTATTACGCTTCGGAATCGCGACTCGACAGCCAAAGTGGCTATGAGGCAAATGGTTTCTATCTGATGACGGAATACCGTTTCGCGGAGTTTAACAACTAATGCGGAAACGCGAAGTTCTAGTTGGGCTAAGTGTATTTGTACTGGCATCGGCCAGCCTTACGCTTTTTGTTGCCAGCCTGGTCGCGGTCGAAGACGCTCGCGACATTGAGGCCCGTCGCGCGCTTGCGCTTACCGACACCGTTAGTACCGAACGCGTTCCGGTGCTCTGTTACCACTATCTCTCTGGGGACAACAGCCCGGCTCAGGTGGCCAGGGTGTTTGGCGCAGTGGTTCTAAGTCTTCCGATTTTGCCTGACGACGATGAGTGGACCGTTACCCGCCGCAACTTCCGGTCGCAGCTAAGCTACTTGTATGGACGTGGCTACCAGACCGTAACGTTGCAAGATGTTGACGCGTGGCAGCGTGGCGAAAAGCAACTCCCGTCACGCCCAATTGTTATCACCTTTGACGATGGCGAGCGCAGCGTCTACGACATCGCGTTTCCCATGCTCAAGGAGTTCGGCTTTACGGCAACCCTTTTTGTTACCACCGGACAAATGGAGAGACAGTGGAATGGTCGCGACATGCTAACGTGGCCGCAGATTCGAGAGATGGCGGAAAGTGGTGTCTTTGCGGTCGAGTCGCATACCGAAAACCTGCACTACAAAGTTGACGTCGCAGGAGACATGGTTCCGGTGTTCCTGGCCGCGAGCCGGGGAGCCGTGCCCCTGGGGGTTACCTGGCAGGAGGGCCTGAGCGCAGACCTCGCGACGTCGATCACCCGAATTGCCGCCATCGGCGCCACGTCAAAGTTCCTGGCGTGGCCGTATGGGGCGGGATCGACGCTGGTCGATTCGGTGGCAACACACGTCGGGTTTCAACGCATGGTGGCAATGAACGATCTCACCAATGTTCGTTTAACCAGTGGCAACCCCATGTCGCCGATAAACCGCTATGCCGTAACTGCGCGGACTTCGCTACGGACGTTCTGCGAGATGTTGGACGGTACCCACGACGCCAAGAATCCGGTTGTTGCAATCTACTAGTTAGGGCTCGAACCGTTGGTTGAAGGGATTCGTCTCGGGGTTCGTTATGACCACGTAGGAATGCTTGGTTGCCTGATGGCACTGGTTGCATGACGAAACAAGACTGGTAAAACCGGTGCGAGCCGACGACCAGTTTCCTCCGTCGATCGCTTTATCCAACGTCAAAACGTACGGCACCATCATGGCCTTGGCCAGCGCGCCCACCTTGAACCCGTCATAGTCGGGAAAGCGCTCGACAATTACAGCGCTGGTTTCTTCCACTTCGTGAAGGTAAAACTCTGCGAGTCCTTTGTTCTTTGCAGCAATCGCGAGGCCAAGCTTGTGTGTGTGTCGCTGTAGTAATCCCATGTACTCGCTTAGCTCTTCGCCGCCTTCGGTAAGTTCGGCTTGCGCACTTTGGGTAACGTGTCCAACCAATACCCCACCCAAAAATGCGCTCAGCACAAACATGGTTACGATCAAGATCTTCTTCGCCATTCCCTGCTCCAATATTGTAGTAAGTCTAACCGCACGTCAGTGTTCGGCCCGGAGAGATCCGAAGCACAAAACATAACACGAATTGACCGCATGGTGCACGTCGGTGACGGCACAAAAAAAGGAGAGCCGAAAAGGCTCTCCTTTTTATTAGCGTATGCTAGGACTACGTTACTTCAGCATGACCATGCGGCGGGTCTGGGTAAACTCGCCGCTACGGATCGTGTAAAAGTAAACCCCGCTAGCCGCGCGGGTGCCGTTGTTGGCAACACCATTCCAGGTCGCGCTGTAGGTGCCGGCTTCTTTGGTCTCGTCAACCAGGGTACGCACCAGAGCGCCCGACACGTCGTAGATGTTCAACTCTACCAGGCCATCGGCGGCCACTGCGTAGTTGATCGTCGTCGTCGGGTTAAACGGGTTGGGAAAGTTCTGCTCGAGCCTATCGCCCAACGCAGGGCCGGCAGCAGTAACTTGATCCTCGGGCTGCAATGTGACGGTTTCGATTTCGCTACGCGTCTCGCCACAGTCGTTTTCCCATTCAATTTGGATGTTGACGTTGAAGCTGGTTCCCGGCGTCCAGTTGGTGATGTCCAACGTGAAGTCGTCCAAACCAAACGATGACGTGCCGTTGTTGATGGTGCCGTAAGCGCAGAACGGATCCGGCGCCGACGCCCAGAATGGGATGCTGGTCAGCGTCACGTTGGTGTTGATCGCGTCTCCGGGGCCGTTGGCGGTAACCTCAAGCTGGAACGTCCATAGTGTGGTAGTTTGCGACACCGTGTTGGTATCGGATTGATCCACCGTGGTTTCGGTTGCCGAACACTTGTCGAGATCCCAGCCAATGTCTTCCAGCAAGTAGAGTCCCACTGCCGGGTCGTGGATGGGAACAGTGTACGACGGTTCCATCATTTCGTTAGGAAACAGAGCGGTACTAAAGTGCGAAAGCGACGACCCGTTCTGGAACGGGTTTGGTCCATGCAAACGCACACGGTTGTTGGTCACACCGGAAACGATCGGGACCAACGGAATCTGTGCATTCACGCCCGAGCCATCCCAAACCAGGTTGGGGTCGCCAAGGTTGCCCGCTGCCCGCTGCGCCGCGCTCATCGACGGATAGTCTGGCGGCGAGTTGCCGTTGAAGTACATGTTGCGGCCGTACGTGTCGGGGATACCGTAGAACCAGTTACCTACTGAATTCTGGAACGTTTGGAAACCCAAGCCATGTCCGATTTCGTGGGTGACTACCGAAATGAAATCGATCTGACCGCCGCCCGGCGACATGTCGTAGCCGTAGTACCAACCGATGCTACAAGAACCCGACGTTCCCAGGTTGCTATTGAACGTCGCGTTAATGTCGGGGTTGGGGCTAAGGTCGGACCCGGCCTGTGCGTTGGCCAGCGCCTGCGGGTACCAGGTATTGGCAAGCTGAGCGCCTGTAAAGTCGCGGTGGACGGTCGTGGTTCCCGCCGACCCCAACACTGCCGAACCGCCGCTACAGAACTGCGGATCGATTTGCGCGTTAACGACGATGGTCACGTTGCTGTTCAGGCACGCCGCCCAAATATTGGCGGCATAAGTAAACGCGTTGAGTCGTTGTGCACCCAGGGTTGTCCCAGGGTTGCCGCCGATGGGCGCCACCGGTGTCGGATCGTTAAACCCTTCGCCAGCTCCATCGGCGTTGTTGATGACAATGGTTGCTGCCGCATGCGCATTTGCCGTCGGCAGCGCCGTTACTATCAAAGCTCCCACAGCGAGGAGCATTAGAACGCGAATCGTTTTCATTCTATTCTCCTCTAGTGGTTGTGGTTAACAAGGTCGGAAGGGTTGTGGTCGATACAATCGGTGCGAAGATTACCATCTTCGTCCATGGTGACCACTTGCGTGTGTTGAAACCGACCCTGCAGGTCGACAACGTAGCCGCCGGTAGGGCCTTTCTCCTGGACCAGGCCTTCCTCCGAACGGCTAAGGCCTTCGGACATTTCGCGCGAGATCGGTATGATCGTCGCTCCTTCAGCGGGAGGGATGACCTTACCGGTTGCGGGATCGATGTGGACCACCATTGACGGTGCGGCGTTGACCTCGGCCGGCTCCGTATGGTTGGTGCCCCCACCGAGCATCCACGTTCCCACCGTCGCCACAACGAGTATGGCTCCGGTTGCCACGAGTGCTCGTTTCATACGGGTTTTCTCCTTGGGAAGAGTTGAGATTTCCGTTGGAACTATAAATTCGCTGATTGGTGATCGAGTGAGTGCGGTCCACCCGACTGGCACGAAGTATACACTAAATCTTGTTGTGCCGCAAAGAGTTAGGCAGTTTTCATGCCGAGCCCAGTCGCGGCGGAATGTGGAATGACGCCCCGCGAATTGGTAACATACGAAATAGCCGTTTTGTCCGTATTGGTTGGAAACACGGGAGTTAGCATGCAAGTCGCAACCCGGGTGGCGATGTGGTCGGGCCCGCGCAATATCTCCACCGCCCTAATGCGAAGCTGGGAAAACCGGCCCGACACGATCGTTTGCGACGAGCCGTTCTACGCCAATTACCTTTTAGCCACAGGCCTTGACCACCCCGGGCGGGACGCGGTGATCGCGTCGCAACCCACGGACTGGCGTGCGGTAGTCGAAGGGTTGCTGGCGCCGCTCCCGACTGGCATTCACATCTTCTATCAGAAGCATATGGCACACCACCTGGCGCCGCAGATCGGCCGCGATTGGATGGCGGAGTGCGTGAACGCTTTGCTCATTCGCGACCCCGCCGAAATGTTAACGTCTCTGGACAAAGTGCTGACCGAACCCACCGCTCGCGACACCGGGTTGCCTCAACAGGTTGATTTGTTTCATTGGTTGCGCGAGCAAACCGGCACGCCGCCGTTGGTTATTGACGCTCGTGACATTTTGCAGCGGCCACGAGAAATGTTGTCTGCGCTATGTGATGCCGTCGGCGTCCCTTTCAGTGAGCGTATGTTATCGTGGCCTCCGGGGCGTCGCGAAAGCGATGGCATTTGGGCACCTCACTGGTATGCCACGGTGGAGGCATCGACCGGCTTTGCTCCGTATCAACAAAAATCCGACGTGGTGCGACCTGAACTTGAAGAAGTGTTGCAGGTTTGTCGCGATGCTTACGACCAACTCCAACCTCATCGATTAGTGGTGTGACATGCTGCAGCAGTTTGACGAACGCAACCGCGACATCAAGATCGGAATTAACGGTAAGCAAGTGCCGCGCGAAGCCGCGGGAGTAAGCCCCTTTGATAGCGTCGTACAAGGAGGCGATGCGGTGTGGGAAGGGTTGCGTCTTTACGACGGCAAGATCTTTAAGCTGTACGAACATCTGAACCGCCTGCGGGGATCTGCGAAGGCGCTCGCGTTTGCTACGATTCCCAGTGACGACGAGTTGGTGGAGCACATTCGTGCGACGCTTATGGCCAACGGCATGCATGACGGCGTGCATGTCCGCTTAACGTTAACCCGCGGGGTAAAAATAACGTCGGGAATGGATCCGCGTCTTAACCAATCCGGTCCGACCGTTATCGTGCTTGCCGAATTCAAGTCTCCCGTGTACGACACCTCCGGGCTTTCGTTGGTGACCAGTTCGGTGCGGCGCTTTCCCCCGGACTGCCTCGACCCCAAGATTCATCACAATAATTTGATCCAATCGATCCTGGCCAAGGTAGAAGCCAACGTTGCCGGGGCCGACGACGCGCTCATGCTAGATACTCGCGGGTTTGTGGCCGAAACCAACGCCACGCATATCTTTGCGGTTTCCGGCGGACGTTTGGTAACCAGCCGAGCCGTCGCGTGTCCCGAGGGAATTACCCGCGCGACCGTCCTTGACCTGGCCGCACGCCATTCGCGAACGTGCGATGTTCGCGACATTTCGTTGACCGAGCTCTATCGTGCGGACGAAGTGTTCTGCACGGGCACTATGGGGGAAGTAGCGGGCGTGGTGGAAATCGACGGACGCGCCATCGGGTTGGGAAACGTAGGAGCCGTGACTCGCGAGGTGGCCAGCTGGTACCGAGACGAAGTTCGCACCAGCGGCGATAAGATAGTATAGTTAGAAACAAGGAGGTTCCAATGTCGGAACATGTTTACAAGACAATCGAACTGACTGGCTCTTCGAAAGCGGGCTACCAGCAGGCAATCGAAAACGCAATCGACCGTGCTTCTAAGACCGTTAAGCAAATGCGCTGGTTCCAGGTGATGGACACGCGCGGTTACATCGACGGCGGATCTATTGAATATTGGCAGGTAACCATCAAAGTGGGATTTACGATTAGCGACTAATGGCGCGTAAGTTTGACATACCCCTTATCTACCGCGGCCGGGTTATTACTCGCGTAAAGCGAGCCCGACAAGCGGCCGATCCGCGCAAGCGCGACCTCTCGCCGACAGTCCTGGACTTTGGGCCACTGCGGGTAGTGCTCGCGCGGCATTTTGGGTTTTGCTTTGGGGTTGAAAACGCGGTGGAGATTGCGTATCGCACGCTCAATGACAATCCCGACCGACGCGTGTTCTTCTTAAGCGAGATGATTCACAACCCGCGAGTCAACGGCGACCTGCAGGATCGCGGCGTGAGGTTTATTTTTACGCCCGCGGGTGATCAGCTTGTGGAATGGAGCGAGTTGACCGCCGACGACATCGTCGTAGTGCCCGCGTTCGGAACCACCTTGGAGATGCAGCAACGGCTGGCGGAGCGCGGTATCGATCCCTACACCTACGATACCACGTGTCCGTTCGTTGAGAAGGTGTGGAAGCGTAGCGAGCAACTTGGTAGGGACGACTACACGGTGGTTGTTCACGGCAAACATCTTCACGAAGAAACGCGCGCGACGTTTTCGCACTCCAAGCAGGCGGCACCAACCGTGGTGCTGTTTGATCAATCCGAGGCTGATATCCTGGCCGCCGTGATTCGTGGCGAGGCCGATCGCGAGACTTTCCACCGGTACTTTGGCCACAAATCCACGCCGGATTTTGACCCGGATGCCCACTTGCGGCGAATTGGAGTGGTTAATCAGACCACGATGTTGGCCACCGAAACCCATGCCATTGCACAGACGCTGCGCCAGGCATTGCTGGATCGATACGGCGAAGATCGCCTGTCCGAGCACTTTGCAGATACGTCAGATACATTGTGCTATGCCACCAACGAAAACCAGGACGCGACTTATGCGCTGATCGAGCGCGGTGCCGATACCGCCCTGGTCGTTGGCGGGTACAACTCGTCGAACACGTCGCACATTGTTGAGCTATGCGAGCGCGCGATGCCCACATACTTTATTAAGGATGCCGACGAAATTCGCTCGGCGACCGAGATTCGCCACTTTGATTTGCATCAGAAAGAAGTCGTAACGTCCAGTGATTGGCTTGTGCCAAAGCGACCGGTGGAGATTGTGGTGTCTTGCGGTGCGTCCTGCCCCGACGCCATCCTCGACGAAGTGCTGGTACGATTGCTCGATTTTTTTCCCGACGCCGCCCCAATTGATGATGTCGTGTCGGCCTTCCCCGAAGTGGGCTAAGCCAGCACCAAGTTATCCACAACTCTCCGCAATAGCGACTGCGCTCTATACGGTAAACGCTCGACAATCCTGCGGGGCAGAGCTACTATAGCGTCGCTCTCGAAGCCCGGGCAGGTTAGTTACGTCTACCGAGAGCGTACACTTATTGCAAAGGAGTGATCCGCATGTCCCTGATGAAGGAATTCAAGGATTTCGCGGTCAAGGGTAACGCGATGGATATGGCCGTCGGTATCATTATCGGCGGTGCGTTCGGAAAGATCGTTAGTTCCTTGGTCAATGACGTCATCATGCCGCCGATTGGTAAGTTGCTCGGGGGCGTGGATTTTACCAACCTTTTCGCCGCGCTCGACGGAGGCAGTTACGAAACTCTCGCCGCCGCCGAAGAAGCAGGTGCGGCGGTAGTCAAGTACGGGCAGTTCGCACAAAACGTCGTCGACTTTTTGATTGTTGCTTTCGTCATCTTCATGATGGTTCGTTGGATTAACAACCTCAAGAAGAAGGAAGAAGCCGCGCCCAAGGCTCCGCCGGCTCCGCCGGAAGACGTGGTGCTGCTTCGCGAAATTCGCGACGCGCTCAAGAAGAGCTAGCGGCGCCGACAAGACCGGACACTCTAAAAGCGGGATGCGTGTTACGCGCATCCCGCTTTTCTTAATGGGTATCGGAAAAAGCGAGTAGGTGGGTCGCTATTTCAGCAGCGTCATTCGGCGGGTAAACACGCCGGAATTGGTTTGCAGTCTGTAAAAGTAAACACCGCTGGACGCCGACTCGCCAGTGTTGGTGGTGCCGTCCCAATCCACACTGTATACGCCAGCTCCGTAGCGAGAGTTGACTAGCGTGCGAACCACACGGCCCTGTGCATCAAAAACCGTCAGTTCGATTGCGCTCGAACGGCCGATCTCGAACGTGATTGTCGTGGTCGGGTTGAACGGGTTGGGGAAGTTCTGCGCCAGTTGCGGTTGGGAGGATGCAACTTTCACTTCGAACTCGCTGGAAAAGCCGCCCGGGCTGCCATCGCCGACGGCGTGGATTTTGTACACGTAAACCTGGCCCGGCTGGACGTCGGTGTCCACCCACTCACGAGCATCCTTGGGCAGGTTGCTGGCGACTACGCTGAAAGCAATCGAGTCTTTGGTTTTTCGACGGACTTCCAAATGGCTCAATGTTTCGTCAGAAAAGAAATCCCAGTAGAGGCGCACGTCCTGGTTATGCTGTGCTCCGCCGACCGAAGAAAACAGTGTCGGCACCGGGTCGCTGAACTCAAATACAAACAGTCCATCCTGGTCGCTAATGTAAATGTTACCCGACGGGGTAAACGGGTAAACGCCAAACGCGCCGTTAAATCCCTCTCCGGTCAGGATCGACGTGTCGTAAGTGTCAAGTAGTTGCGGCTGAGTCGGATCGGTTACGTCAAACACTTTGAATCCGGCGGTGTAGTACGACACGTACATGAGATTGTCGATGATGTAGAGGTTGTGCACGGTTGCAGTTGGATCAGTAATACTGGCCACGCGAACCGGGACCGCCGGGTTGATGACATCCCACACGGTAATGTCTTCGGTGGGATGAACGGCGAGTTCGTTACAAACAAAAACATAGCGACCATCTTCGGAGGGCGATCCGCTATGGGCAAAGATCTCACTGGAAAAGATACGACTGAGCTGCTGCGGTTGCGACGGGTCGGTGATATCCCAGATGAACGTTCCCGTGTATCCGCGAAACTCGTAAAGCGTCGTACCCACGCTAAACGCATCGTGGCCAGTGGCGCCGCCGCCGACCTCCCACAGGTAAAGCGGAACTTCCGGGTTGGCCAGCGAGCGCAACGTCATGTCCGGGTCGGACTGCACCAGGACACCGCCGTCGGTAATCCAAATGTTATGCGAAGACACCAGAGCGGACCCCAATATCGGGGACATTAGATCTGCGATATTGGTAATGCGACCGTCGGTGCCATTGCGATCGCCGTCGACCGAATACAAATAGTTCCCGCGGATTTTGAAATCAAAACTAGGGACCGCGAGTGCTTGCACCTGCGATGGGGCGGCGGGGTTGGTCACATCGATAAACCATATCTTCTTTTCGTTGAGCGCGCCGATGACGGCATACTCGGTGCCGTTATCGACGTAACCCCACACGTCGGACAGTCGCCCGTAGTTGGCAGGCGTGAACTGACCCAGCAGGTTAATCTGACCTTGGGCGCCGACAGAGATCGGAAGTGTTAGAATGATCGATATGATCCAGAACAGTCGCATTTTGGTCCTCTAGGGATCGTGGGGACCCGGCTGGCTATTGTTAATTATAACAAGTCAGGCGGTCGGGCGCACTAGGTCGCTTTTGGGGGATCCGCATCAACAATGGTGCCAGTAATGGCTGAGATTCGTTTTAATGGCCCTGAGGGTTGCGAGGTCGGACGCTGGCGTCGTAGAGTGAAGCTTCTCTGGGCCGGGCCTCCCCTCAGGCTGGTTCGACCAGGCTAATCTTAGCTTTTGACTGGGTTTACGTGGGAGTGTCATGAGCCATCCCAAGCACGACAAAGTAGAGTGGTTGACCCTTAGCGAGGCCTCCAAGCGGCTAAACGTCCACCCGACGACGCTGCGCCGATGGGCCGACGATGGGAAGATCCCGTACATGCTTACGCCCGGTGGGCACCGACGGTTCGCGTCATCCGATGTGGTACAAGTTTCCGCGCGGCAGGCGGGACGGCAACTGGGACCGGTGGAGCGGATCTGGGCCGACCATGCGCTAGAGCGAACTCGCGAAGCCTTATCGGCGCGCCGCGACGATTCGTGGCTGCAGAACCACGACGAAGAAAGCCGTCGTAAGCATCGCGAGATGGGACAGCAGCTTATGGAACTGACACTGAACTTTCTTACCGCGCCCGACGAAGACGACGGACTGGTAGAGCGCGCGCGCGAAATTGGGCGACGCTACGGGCAGGCGGCGGAAGAAAAGGGAATGCCGGTGGCGGCTGCGCTGCGCGTGTCGATGTTGTTTCGCGACTCGCTGGTTACTGCTGCGGTGGAACTCCCGGACAACATGCGCATTCCAGCGGGCTCGCAGGCACGTCTGCTAAAGCGCATCAACAAAATGTTGGACAGCGTGCAGTTGGGAGTTGTTGAAGTGTTCGGGAGCGAGTAGACAGAGTTGGTACCGCGACTGCAGCGCGAACTTGGTGTCGGCAGTGCGACAATGCTTGGCCTCGGTTCCATTCTGGGAACCGGGGTTTTTGTTAGTGTTGGTCTGGTTGCTGGACTGGCTGGTGTCTGGACGCCGGTGGTTGTGCTGGTCGCGGCTTTCGTGGCTACTTGCAACGCGCTTAGCAGCGCACAGCTCGCCGCACGCTTTCCGGTCAGCGGTGGTACCTACGAGTACGGCTATGAGTTGATTCATCCCGCCGCCGGTTTCACCGCGGGTTGGAGCTTTTTACTTGCTAAGAGTGCGTCGGCCGCAACAGCCGCGCTCGGTTTTGCGGGCTACGTCCTTAATGCGCTGGATGCAGATGCGGTTACGGTTCCCGTTTGGCTGGCTGGTGCGTTGGTTGTGATGCTAACCGCTCTGGTAGCAAGCGGTGTTAAACGCAGCAACGCCGTGAATATCGTAATTGTGTCGGTAACGATTCTCGCCCTCATAGGTTTTGTCACATTTGGTTTCTCCCGCGCCATTGCCAACTGGGATGCGGTGGCCAGTAGCCCACGTCCCGGGTGGCGTGCGTTGTTGGAAGCAACTGCGTTGATGTTTGTGGCCTACACCGGATACGGCCGCGTCGCAACCCTCGGCGAAGAAGTACACGATCCTGTGCGGACCATCCCTAAAGCTATAGTGTCGACGCTAGTTGTGTCCGCGTTTCTTTATCTGGCGGTGGTTTGCGTCGCGATAGGTGTTACCGGTGGCGAAGGATTACTGCAAGCCACCGAAGGCAAAGGCGCTCCGCTTGAGATCGTGGCGCGGGGGTTCGGAGTGTCGTGGTTGCCGCAGGTAATCGCGATCGGCGCGGTTACCGCGATGGCGGGTGTGCTCCTGAACTTGCTTTTGGGATTGTCGCGAGTGCTGCTGGCGATGGGGCGTCGCGGCGACATGCCTTCGGTCACCGCGAAAGTGTCGACAAAAGGTTCGCCCGTAGTTGCGGTCCTGATTGTGGGCGCGATCATCCTTGCGCTTACGCTGATTGGCAGCATTCGGATCGCGTGGAGTTTCAGCGCGTTCACGGTTTTGGTGTACTACACATTCACCAACTGGGCGGCGCTGCGTTTGCCCGCACAAGCGCGGCTGTACCCACGAGTGTTTTCGGTTTTCGGCTTGTGTGGCTGCGCGTTTCTGGCCTGGTGGGTTGAACCAAGGATCTGGCTAATCGGAACCGTGCTGATGGCAATCGGGCTAGTGTGGTACGCGATTGCAAGATCACAAAAAACCTAGCACTACTCAGACGCCATTAACGCGGCGACCAGGCGGCGACGCAGTGGGGGAACCGCAGCGATAACATCGATCGCGGTTAGCACCGCGGCGCGCACCCACCCGTTTTGGTTGGTGATGGCCCTTCGTCCCCGCTCGCTGAGCTCGATGGTCTTTCGCCCGACGGGATGCCGACAGTCGTGATAGCCCTCCAACCCACCTTCAGCCAGGCGTCGCGCCAGATCGCCAGCGTCGCTAACCCCTAAGTTCATTCCGCGTCCGCCCACGGGCGAGTGGCAGTGTGCAGCATCACCCGCCAGGAACACTCGATCGCTCTGGTAACGTTCGGCTTGCCGGACGGATATCGTGAAGTCATCTCGCCGCCGGACGTTGGTCACGGCCATCGGGACCGGCAATGTCGCTAGCGCATCGGGGGTGTTGGATACAACTCGAAAGCGGTTCATCTCCAGCGGGGCAACCACAACAACGCGGCCGTTGTCGCACGCGTACACGTGGAAGTCGTCGGCGTCGTGCCAGTCTGCGCAATCGACATCGGCTATTGACCAACGTTCGGGCAGATCGAACCCTCGGTATTCTATACCGGCTTGCTGACGAACGGTACTCCGCACGCCGTCCGCGCCGACCACGTAGTGATACTCGCGCTGCTCGTCATTGATGGTGACAACAACGTGAGACGGTTTTGCCACCAGCGTTTGTAGTTCTGCACCAAACTCAATTTGCCCGCCGAATCGCTCCAGGCCCTCGTGTAGGTGGGCTTCGGTACGGTCTTGCGCCAACCCCAATAGCCGCTGGTACGGCGAATGCGGAAGTTCCAACGGGATTCTCGCTAACACACGACGGTTGCGTGCCAGTCGAAAGTGCTTAAACGGGATGGCATCCTGGTCGATCGCGACCGCGACGCCGGACTCTTTCCAGACTTCCATGCTCGACGGCAAAATGCCAACAGCCCGCGAAAGGTTAGACGCGTTTGCACGCTTTTCGATGATGTCGGGAACGATGCCGCGACGGGCAAGTTCGACGGCGGCGGTAAGCCCGGTAGGACCAGCGCCGACAATCAGGATTCGAGCGGTCGTGGACACGAACGACTACCTAACTGGCTGGATAGGTTATCCGTCCAATCGCTCCAGGCGAGCGATTAAATCGTCGGCGACGGCATCGTCGCCTTCGTGTTGCGCACGGTAAAGTTTGAGTTGTACCAAAGCAGCGCCAAAGTCTTCTTCCAACGCGTACAACAGCCCCAGGTTAAAGTGCAGATTGGCAAACTCGTCGTCGACTTCTAACGCCAGGTCATAGTGAAGCTTGGCCAGGCGCAGG
Source organism: uncultured bacterium (assembly GCA_964588695.1). Classification (GTDB taxonomy): domain Bacteria; phylum Krumholzibacteriota; class Krumholzibacteriia; order WVZY01; family JAKEHA01; genus CAZPQK01. The sequence continues at coordinate 93,546 of CAZPQK010000004.1, read as the reverse complement.
TCGCCGGTTTCAAAGTACAAGTTGCCCAGGTTAAAGTGCGACTCAAAGTGGCGTGGGTCAACTTCCAGCGAGCGAGTGAAGCTGTCGAAGGCTTTGGCTGTTTCTTCGCGGCGATGCTGGATGATTCCCAGGTTGCAATAGGCATCGGCGACGTAGTTGTCTTCGTCAATAGCCTTGCGATACATCGCTTCGGCTTCGTCGAGCCCGCGCTCGTCCATGACGAGTGCTTCTTCAAACACGCTGGAGTTGGTTGGAAGCTTCAGTACATCTGCCAGACGTGGAGCCGTGTCGGGTTCGTCGCCCGGGAACATGCTGAGTTGTCCCAGCCGCTCCATCACCGCTTCCTTCTTGCGCACTGCTTTTTTTAGACCCAACTTGGGCTGCGCGCTTCCCGGAAACGGGATGACGTTGTCGATGTTCTTGGAGTCGCTCATGGCTCGAATCTACGCCGGACTGGTTGTGGTGGCCAGCAAAACTACGCAGTTTTGCGCCTGGCCTTGGCCTTGCTCTTTGCTTTCGCCTTGGTTTTGCTTTTTGCCTTGGTCTTGGTTTTCGATTTGGCTTTGGCCTTGGTTTTTCCGGTGGCCTTGGCCATCGGCTTCTTCTTTCCCTTGGCCTGATCGATGCTGGCCTTAAGCGCCGTCATGATATCCACGACCGGAGCCTCTTCCTCTTCCAGTGCCACGATTTCTTTACCGTCGATCTTGGCTTGGATCATCTCCTGGACGGCTTCGTTGTACGTGTTCGTTAAGGTTAGCTTGTCCAACGAAGTTTCCATCGAAGAGATCAAGCTCTCCGCTAGCTTCAGTTGTTCTTTGTCGGCTCGCGCACCTTCGATTAGTGGCACATCTGCCATTGCTCGGATTTCTCCGGGGTAGCGCAAGCGATAAAGCATGATGCCTTCGCCGTGCGGAGCAATCAGCACGACATCTTCACGATCGCGCAATACCACTTTGCCAACGCCCACCTTGCCGCTCTTGCTAAGTGCGGCGCCGAGAAGCGCGTACGGTTTGGCGGCGACGTCGCCGTCGGGACCAGCGTAGTAGGGAGACTCGTAAAGCGTTGGTTCAACTTCCGACGCGTCGACGAAACCTTCAATCTCAATGACTTTTGTGCTCTTTAGTTTGAGCTTTTCAAAGTCGTCTTTTTCGAAGATCGCGTACTGGTCGGGTTCGTACTGGTAACCCTTGATGATTTCTTCGTTGTTGAGGGTCTCGCCGCACTTCTTGCACTTTTTTTCGTATCCGACGCGGCCGCTACACTCGGCGTGCAACTGGTTGAATCGGATGGTTTGCGCGGTGTCGACCGCGTTGTAAATCCGAATCGGAATGGTGACCAGAGAAAAACGGATGTGGCCTTTCCAGATTGAACGCATGGCTGGCATCGTACTGCTCCTTGTTGGCGCGTTTGCGCGTGTGCCGCCGCCGCGGCGCTAGTCTTCTGTGGCGAGGTCCGGTCGTAGCCGAACAAAAACGGGTTCGCGCAACGTTTTGTTGCTGGTGAGCGAGCCGTACTCCACTTCGCAGTGCAACTTTGGCTCCAACCAGACGCTGTTCGCGTCGTCCACCGGTTTCTCGTCCACGGGTCTCTTAGCTTCTTTAATACTCTCTAAGGCTGTCAAGACGTCTTCTAAGGCTTTGTCGTCAAAGCCGGTTCCGACCTTACCCACATATCGTAGACCGCCGTCATCCTGCCCAAGATGTAGGGCTCCGAAGGTGCCCTCGCGATTTCCCTTTCCTCTAGTGTACCCCAGAATGACACACTCTGCTGTTTGGCGGGTCTTGATCTTGAGCCAGGCAGCGCTTCGCCTGCCGGGTGTGTAAGTGCTTCCGCGCTTCTTGGCCATGATCCCTTCCACGCCCAATTGTTCGGCGGCAGCAAAAAGACCGGCGCCGTCGTCAATCGCTTCGCTTACCCGATACGGCGTTCCCGGTTTGATCAAGTCTTGCAAGTACTCGCGGCGTCGTTCCAGCGCGTCGTTTACCAGCGGCCGTCCATCCAAATACAGTAAGTCGAAGGCGTAGCATACCGCGGGGTACTTGGCCTGACTGCGTTTAACACCGCCTTCGGTGCGCTGTTGCAGACGGTTAATGACCTTGCGAAAGTTGGGTCGGCCGTCGGGTTCAAGAACAACTATCTCGGTGTCGAGCAAGCCGCAGCTCCCACGAAAGGCCGTCTCCGGAATCACCAGTTCGGGAAAGTTGGCGGTGATGTCGCGTAGGTTGCGACTGCGAATGGTTAGTTGGCCGTCGTCGAAAGCAATGAGCGCGCGAATACCGTCCCACTTGACTTCGTAAATGTGGTCGTCGGCGGGGACTTCTTTCTCGAGTGTCGCCAGCATCGGTTCGATGTGGTCAGCAAGATAATCTATCTGCGGGTTATCAACGCGCTCCAGCATCCATTGTTTGTTGCTGGTTTCGTGCATGCGGAACTCGGCGCTTAGTTCTTTGCTTTGCAGTCGAAAGTAGAAACCCTTCTTTTTCTCTTTGGTAATCTCGTAACGACCGCGTGCGTACACCCACATATCACCGCCGCCGTACTCACCCTTGGGTATTTCGCCTTCGAAATTAAGGTACTCAATTGGATGGTCTTCGGTCTGAACCGCCAGGCGCTTAATCCCCGGCCGTTGTGGCATACCGCGGGGCACCGCCCAACTCTTCAAAACGCCGTCTTGCTCTAGTCGCAGATCGTAGTGCAGCCGCGAAGCGTGGTGGCGGTGCACAACGAATGCGTTGCCGGTGCCGAGTTCGGCGCCGCCGGTCGGTTCGGGTGTTTTGTCGAACGTGCGCTTTTTTTCGTAGCTGGCAAGTTGCTCGGGCGTCTTGTGCTTTTCGTTGGGGCCAAGCTTGCGTCGCGACGTACGCTTGGGGCGATCGGTGTGCAATGCCACCGCGTATGCGTCGATCCCTTCCCAGGGGTCACCATCGGCGAGAACACGATCGGGGACGGTGTGAATGTTGAGCCCTTTAAGCGTGTCGAGTTCGGCGAGTGCTTCCCAAGTCACCGGAGCGGAAACCGTCGCGCCCGGCAAGCCTCGCACCGAGTACGCGGAAACGATGCTTTGGCTGTTGCGGTTGCGATAGATATCAACCAGAACGCGACCCTTACGCGATTCTTTCTTTATGTTCAATGTGGCCACATTACCGTTGGCTTTTACAAATGGCGTAGCGATGTCTTTGGCAGCAGCGAACGCCTGGTCGAATGTCCAACGGCGCTCGATGGGCAACACAATATGGAGCCCCTTGCGGCCAGTGGTTTTGACGAACGGATGGTATCCGTAACCTTCGATGTGCTCGCGTAGCTTCAGACCAAGCGCAACGACATCTACAAACGGGTAGTCGTCGGGCGGATCGAGGTCGAAGACAACGTAGTCGGGAAGGTTGTAGTCGGGTGCGCGCGAGTGCATCTGATGCATTTCGATGCACGCCAGGTTGGCCAGCCACACCAACGACGCTTCCTCGGTGGCCAGCATGTATTCGACTTTTTTCTCGTCGCCGATCTTAATCGACTCGATCCATTCCGGCGCCCACTTGGGTCGGTTCTTTTGGTAAAACGTCTCTTCGTGGATGCCGTCGGGAAAACGCACGAGCGTGAGCGGGCGCCCTTTAACGTGCGCGAGAATCGTGGGGGCGAGACGAAGGTAGTACTCGATCAGTTCCGCTTTTACGAAACCGTCTTCCGGCCACAGAACTTTGCTGAGGTTGGTTAACTCAAACTTCCGCTTGCCGACCTGAACGCGCTGCGAGGTTTTGGCCATGGAATAAGTTTAACACGTCTTGCTATTGTCCGTTGACCGCACCGTCGCGAGTCACCGACAACAGAACGTCGCCGCGTTGTGGGCGCTCCATGGGTATACATAGCTGGTCGCGGTCCGGCTGCGGCCAATGGTGGTAAAGCACAACCCGTTCGGCGTCAATAGAACCGCCCTCGCGGCTGGCAGCGCACCCCAGCCAACTGGTGACGAACGCGATGTCGAGGTCTTTCTGGCTGAACAGATTCGCGGGATCTTCGGTGTCGCCGACAAAGAAAAAACGCAGCGTGCCACCTTCGCTGGAGTTCCACACCACCAGGTGCGAGTAGTGCTCGGTGTCGCCGTGCGGCGTGCGACTAGGCACAATGCTGAACGCGCCGACGGTCACGGTATCTTCCAGAGCAATCACTCGCTCTTCGGGCAGTTCGTCGGTCACTTCTTTGGGGCCGACAATCTCCCAGTCTTTGCCATGGAACCAGGCCGGACGAAAATGGTCGCGATGCCGATGGGTAATCAAACAAACCGTCCGGCCGCGTGGCATGATGTCCGAAAGGTCGTAGCTCATATAGCCCAGGTAGCCAGGCTCGTATGGAAGGTCGACCAGTAGGGTTGTCTGTCCGTCGCTTAGTTCAACGCCAGCATTGCCAACGAAGCGGATGGTAAGGGCGATATCGGTTTCTGAAGTAGTTGCCAGCAGGGGAGACGTGGACGTGATGATTGCCATTATGAGCGCGGACCAGGTCTTCATGACGCTTTGCCGTTTCGTTGAGTTGCGAGCTGCGTCCCTTGCGTCTTAGCAGGGGCGATTCTAACATTCATGTGGGTTGATGGCCAACGCGCAACACTGTTTTTTTGGATGGGTTGTCAACAAAGGGTGACAAGTCTGCGAGGTTGGGTTGTGGGGGAGCGGTGGTGTGCCCGCGCGAGCGCGACTACTTGCGCTTTCCGCGGAAGAGTCCCTTGAGCCCGCCGACACTGGTTTCGCGTGTGGACACGGTCGAACAGCCGATGCCTTCGGCGCCCATAATCAGGCCGCACGTGTTGTTACCGGACCAGGCCGGTGAGTCGGATTGCAGCAGCAAGTTACCGGTGCCGAGAACACCGCAGAACTCCGGATCAACAAACTGGTTGTTTCCACCCGACGCTCCGCAAATCGTATCTCCGCCGCTGTTGCCAAACACCACAGAGCACGAAATCGTTAGCAATGAGTTAACCCCAGCGCAGGTGATACCTTCGCCGCCGTTATTAAACGCGATGATACTGGTGGCAACGGTGGGTTGCGACTCGACCAAAAGCAAACCCGCGCCGGACGAACTAACAGTTGTATTTTCGACCACCGTAGTACGTTGAATAGATGCAAACGAGTTTTCCAGGTAAATGCCACCGCCGTTAATGGCGCCGTTGTTCCAAACTTTGTTGGTGTTGAGGTCGGGTGACGCTTGTCGGGCGTAAACGCCTCCGCCGCTAATCGTCGCGGTATTGCCGTGGATGTTGTTGACGGTAATGGTCGCTATTCCGCCGCTTTCGGTGGCAATGGCACCGCCGTTGCCGCCGGCAAAGTTTCCGGTTATCTCGCAGTTGTTGATAATTGGGCTGGAGTTTTCCATGTAGATGGCGCCGCCATCAAAACTCGAACTGCACGCGGTGATCACACAGTTGCGAATGACGGGCGACGAGTTATCCATGTAGACGGCGCCGCCGACCGACGAACTTCCGTTTGTGATAGTGACGCCGATGAGTTCGGTGTCATCACTTTCTCCATTCGCGAACACAAGTCCGCGCCCCATGCCTTCGCAATTGATGATGGTAGTCTCCGCGCCGCTCGCGGAAATGATAACCAGCGCCTTACCCATTGTGTCGATCTCACGATTGCCGACACCGGTGAATGTGCCGGGTTCGAGTTGAATCGTATCGCCCGCGGTAGCGGCGGTGACGCCTGCTTGAATCGTTGCAAAGTCACCGCTGCCATCGGCGCGAATTATCCAAGTACTGGCGTCGGCGAGACCGGCGGTCAGACACAAAACGGCTGCGACAACCAAAGCGGCAAGACGGGCGCGGTAAGCGGGCATGAAACAGACCTCTTAAAGCGTGGATTCGAGCAGATGACCAACCGGGTGCAGGGGGTGTAATGATACTAAATGGCTGGCGGCAATTTCAATGGGGGCGCTAGAACAGCCCCAGAGTCGAGCCTCCGTCGACTTGAATCGTGGTTCCGGTAATATATGCGGCGCGTTCGCTGGCCAGAAAGGCAACCAGCGCGGCAAACTCTTCGGGTTCTCCCAAACGTCTGGCGGGAACGGTGCGTTCCCATTCGGCGTAGACGTCGGATTTCTCTGCTCCCGATCCACTGGCAGCGACGTGATCGGCGAGTTCTTCCAACCGCTCGGTTCGGGTGTAACCGGGTGCGACGTTGTTCACAGTTACATTGTAAGGTGCAAGCTCAAAGGAAATTGACTTGGCGAATCCTAAAATCGCGGGCCGCATGGTGTTGGAAACCAGCAGGTTTACCTTTGGTTGCTTGACCGTCATTGAAAGCACGTTGATGATCCGACCCCAACGCTGTTCTCGCATGTAGCCCGCGGCCGTCTTCATCATGACGATTGCGTTCATTAGCGTTGAGTCAACCCCGTCGCGAAAGTCGGAGAAGTTCACGTCGTCCATTGCGCCGGGTACCGGGCCGCCGGTGTTGGTTAACAGGATGTCGATGCGCCCGAGTTTTTTTGCGGTCGCGGTTACAAAGTCTACGCATTCATCTTCTTTGGTGACGTCGACCACCATCGGCTCAACCACGGCGTCTGTGACTTCGCGGCGAATGCGTTCGGCCGCGGCCTCAATACGGTCTTTACTGCGCGAGCAGATCGAAACCCTTGCGCCTTCGCGGGCAAGCTCCAAAGCTGTGGCGTAGCCCAGGCCCTGACTGGCCGCAGCCACCGCCGCGACCTTTCCCCTGATACCCAAATCCATCGAGTAATTCCTTGTCGTTACTTACGTTACATATCCGTGCCGTGGACACGGCCGGGGTTTTCGTGTTATAATAGCGCGTTAACCAGGCCGGGGCGCCGCCGCGCCGAAAGCCCGGCTGGCCCGCCGAGGGCATTGTAGCACACCCGACTTTTTCGTATTCGCATCGCAGGAGAACGCATGGGACTCTGGCAAGACATGAAAGATCGACTCAGCATCATGGACGAGCTTTGGCAGTTCATGAAAGTCCGCAAGAAGTGGTGGCTGGGCCCGATTATGATTTTCTTGGTACTTCTGGGTGTACTCATTGTGTTTACCGAGGGTTCGGCACTCGCGCCGTTCATCTACGCGCTATTCTAGGCGCCGGGAACCAACACCCGTACAAAAAAGAGCCCGTCTTCTTACGAAGGCGGGCTCTTTGAATTTCAGTCTGCTGGGCGGGTGGGAAACCTTTGCGATAGGCTAGTCGAGCGAATAAAGGCGCTTGAGCCGGCCCCAGGTTTGTTCGTCAAGTGTCGCCGGAATTCCGAGTACGCGTGTGCCGTCGTCTTGAAACACATAGTTGAACGTGTACGCGGCCGCGCTTTCGCCAGTAATAACGAACTTCGCGTACTTGCCTTCCTGAGTTTTGATCACGTAAGTGGTGTTAAACAGAAGGGGCACATCGGCGGCAAAACCGGACTCGTCGGACGGGGCGCTAATCAGGTCGGCGTAGATCTGCCCCGGCAGCGCCATTAGCGTCGCCGATCCGCGAGTGCGGATACGCCAGTCGGTGATCACTTGCACGAAGAAGATGTCGGCGGGTGACGACAGCGACAGATCGGTAACCACGCGCTCGGTGTCGAAGTTCCACCCGTCGGAAGTGCTTCCCGTACCAGATATCAACGTCGCGCGAACCGGCGCCGCAAATACAAACATCACGGCACACACGGCAGCCGCAAGCCAGCCGAGTCGCGAGTGATTAGTATTCGATGCCGCGTTGCGCATAGATTCCTTCGTTAAACGGGTGTTTGATTTCCCGCATTTCTGTCACCAGGTCGGCCGCCTCAATGATCTTTTCGTGGGCGTCGCGTCCGGTCAGGATAATGTGCATGTCGGGATGCTTCTTAGCCAGCCCCGCCAACACGTCTTCAACATCCAGGTAGCCCAGCGCGATCGTATTGTTTATTTCGTCAAACACCAACAGGTCGTGTTGGTTGTCTACGATCGCTTGCTCACAAGCTGCCCAGGTCTTGTAGGCGACCTTGCGGTCGCGCTCCTTGTCTTTGGTCTCCCAGGTGAACCCTTCACCCATTGGAACAATGTCAAAGTTGTCCAATTGGGCGGCGGTGTGAAGCTCGCCGTAGTCCCAGGAACCTTTGATAAATTGTATCACTTTTACCCGAAAGCCAACACCGTGCGCCCGTATACAGGTTCCCAGGGCGGCCGTGGTCTTGCCCTTCCCGTTACCGGTGTTTACCATAATCAGGCCAATTCGCTCGCCCTTGGGGTTCTTTTTGCGTTTTTGGCTTTGATCGGGCTTGGAATCGGACACAAAATCTCCTAAGTTGCGTATTTATAATCATTTATAGGGGTAGCAAGCCGCCGCCGCTTTCAGGTCAGCTTTGCAGTGTCCGGCGGCCGAACCACCGGTTGTCGTCGTTATAACCCCTTGCGCCGTAAGTCGTTAGTTTTTCTTTTGTTTCGGCCTCCGGGCATGTTCTACAATAAGAGATCAAGGGGCAGCGGGCAACGCTGACCCCATCGTTTTTTCGCAAAGGAGAAACCGTGAGAACGGTGTATCTGGACCACAATGCCACCACCGCCGTGGCCCCGGAAGTGGTCGAAACCATGCTGCCATATCTGACCGAGCACTTCGGCAATCCCTCAAGCATTCACCGGATGGGGACGGTCGCGGCAAAGGCCTTGCGCGACGCCCGGCGAGCGATTGCCGGCTTCATCGGAAGTGCCGAGGGTGAGATTATTTTCACCAGCTGTGGCACCGAGTCCAACAACCTCGCCATCCGCGGTGTGCTGGAAGCGAGCCCGGACAAGCGTCACATCGTGACCACGCAAGTCGAACATTCCTGCGTGATGAATGTGTGCAAGCGTATGGATGAACTCGGGTACGACGTTACCTACCTGCCGGTCGACGTGGATGGACAGTTGAGCGTCGACGATTTTCGTAAGGCGCTGCGTGACGACACCGCGATTGTTACCGTGATGCACGCGAACAACGAAACCGGTGTGATCTTTCCGATTAAAGAGTTGGGTGCAATCTGTCGCGAACGAGAGATTCCGTTCCACGTGGACACGGTGCAAGTCATCGGCAAGATCCCTTTTAATGTGAACGAATACAACATCGACTTTATGTCGATGTCGGGCCACAAGCTGCACGCGCCCAAAGGTGTTGGCGCGCTGTTTTGTCGCAAGGACGTCGTCTGTGACGCGTTCTTGCGTGGCGGCACGCAAGAGCGGGGACGGCGTCCCGGAACCGAGAATGTCGCCGGCATTGCAGCTTTGGGTCGAGCATGCGAGTTAGCCGAACAGAAACTTCCGCTCTATGAGTCTCACGTGCGTCCGCTGCGCGATCACTTCGAAAGCGAAATCCTAAAACGCATTTCCGGCGTCACCGTCACCGGTGGGAACTCGCCGCGCATGCCCAATACCGCCAACATTCGGTTCGCGGGCACCACCAGCGACGTCATGTTGATGAAGTTGGATGAAGTTGGTATTTGCGCGTCGGGTGGGTCGGCATGCAAGTCGGGAGTGATGAAACCCTCGCACGTGCAAACGGCAATGGGGGTTCCGTCGGACGAAGCTATGAGTGCTATTCGCTTTTCTTTGGCCACGGAAACGACTCGCGAGGACATCGACTACGCGATCGAAAACATCGTGAGTATTGTGGCCGGTGTTCGGGCGACCTCTAAAACCGCTTGATCGCGCGGATGAGTTCTTCGTCATAGCCCAATCGCTTGTAGACCTGGCGCGCATTGGTGTTGCTTCCAAATACGTGTAACGTCATAGACAGCGCGCCGTTGGCTTTGGCGTCCGCCTCGGCAACGGATAGTAGTTTCTTTCCCACACCTTGTCCGCGAGCGTTGCGGTCGACGACCAGGACTTCCAAGTGAGCGCTTTGTTCGCCGCTAATTAACTCCATGCGTAACGTCACTACCGCGACACCGACAACGACATCACCATTGTCTACCGCGACATGGACTGCGCAGTCGGCCTTGCCATTCGCCCACGCCCGCAGCATCTCCGCATCACCGGCCCATAGCTGATCAGCAGTCCGACCCTCGGGAACGTCGAAACTGGCAAGGCCAGGGTAGAGCGCGAGCATCGCGTCGAGTTCATTTTTGCGTGCGCGGCGACATGTGATGGTCATGGTACCTCGAAAGAACTATGGGTTGGGGAGGTTGTCTATTACTGCACGGACCAACTCTTCCGGCGGCTTCAATCCGTCAACGCAAAGGTCGGCGTGGACTGCAGTGGGTGCCACGTGCTGGTCGTACATGGGCGCTACCTTTTCGCGATACACGCGGTTAATACGCTCCGGTTGCTGCCCCCGCTCGGCGACGTCTCTCGCCAGGCGACGCTTTAGTGCTTCTTCGTGGTCGATGTCAACGAACACATCAAGCGCGCTGAGTTCGCGCAGAACGTCCCAATGCAGTGCAAACAATCCTTCGACGATCACCAATCCGCAGGGGTCTGCCTTAGTGCCGCCCGGTTGGCGCGAATGCGTCGCATACTCGTAGTTGGGGATCGTCACCGGGTGTCCCGCCAGCAACATTCGCACGTGCGAAAACAATAGCTCGGACTCGATCGCCTCGGGCACATCTACATTAATGGTATGCTCGGGAACGCCGGAGAGGTCGTGGTAGTACGCGTCGATCGGGACGACCACCGCGTCGCCATGGCGCTCCGCGAGCCCGCGCGCGAGAGTGGTCTTGCCGCTGCACGAGCCGCCGGCAATGCTTACGACGATGGTGTTGGTGGACATGGAGGGATCATAACATGGGTGGCGTTTTCAGAAAGCATTTGCGACGCACGGTCTGCTGCCGTACCATGAAAACGCGATTGATTCTATTGACCTGACCACATAGACGCTGTTGCGAAGGCGATTCGCAGTAGCGTTACTTTTTGGAGAGGAAAGCTTGTGAGCACGCTATACATCGGTCACAGTCCCGACGCAGACGACGCTTTTATGTTTTACGCCCTTGCCGAGGGTAAAGTGAAAATTGGGGACTACGACATCGACCACGTGATGGAAGACATCGAGACGCTCAACCACCGCGCCAAAAGCGGTGAGTTGCCGGTGACGGCGATTTCCGCGGCGGTGTACCCCGAAGTCGCCGACAAGTATCGCATTATGTCGTGCGGTTCGTCGGTGGGTCGCAACTATGGCCCAATCCTACTCTCCAAAACACCAATGGGCTTGCAAGACCTGCGCGACAAGCGCATTGCGATACCCGGAACTTTCACGACCGCTTACCTCACGTTGCGTCTGTACCTGGATTTTCCTTTCGAAGCGGTGAACATGTCGTTCGACGCGATCATGGATGCCATCGACGCCGACGAAGTTGACGCGGGTGTCATCATTCACGAGGGTCAGCTTACCTGGCAAAGCTCGGGCTTCCACAAGATTCTCGACCTGGGCGAAGCGTGGATGCAAGACACCGGACTACCAATTCCGCTGGGTCTGGACGTCATCAATCGCGATCTTGGCGACGATCACATGGAAGAAATCGCTCGATCGCTTAAGGAAAGTATCGAGTACGCACGCGAGCACGAAGAAGAAGCAATCGACTATGCACTGCAATTTGGTCGAGGAATCGATCGTGACACTTGTCGCGACTTTGTGCGGATGTACGTCAACGAAGACACCGTCGACATGGGCACCGATGGCAAGCGCGCACTCGAATTGCTTTTTTCGCGTGCCGTGGAACGCGGCATTATCAACAAAATGCCGCCACTCGATATCATCGACGTTTAAAACGCCTACGCGCCTAAGAGCCGTCTCGCTTCGTATCGATTGTGCGTCGCGCACAGCAGTCGCAGGTTGTCGATCGCGTTTGATCCGCCATTCGCGCGCGGGACAATGTGATCCACGTGCAGATGATGGCGCGCATTGCACCGGACGTTGTCCGGGCTGCGAAACGTACAACGACCGCCATCGCGCACGAACACCCTGTCGCGCGTCGCCTGCGGTAACGCGCGAGAACCAACCTTGTCCTTTGACTTCCCGGCCGCACGCTTCTTGCGCCTCGCCTCGCGCCGCTCGGGGTCGTACTTGTCGAGAAATACTTCCAAGCTCATCGCAAACAACTCGGCAGTCGTCGGCTTGCCTCCCGGGCGATTGCTGGCCAGGGCCATCGCGCGCTCCACAAGGGCCATCGTCGGGGCATCGATTGCAAACTCCAAAGCGTAACCGGGAATGCTGCTCGGCTTTGGTGCAACGTTAATGTTGGGCACTGGCCGCGCCGACGAGTCACATCCGCTGCGGATGTGGAGTCGCGTAGGCTGCTCCGGCGACCGGATGGCAACCGGCCGAATCTTTTCCCGAACAATGACGCCACCGCGAAGCTCTGACGACAGCAATTGGGCGTCCTTGATGGTCGCGCCGTTGAGCTGTTTGGCAATCATCCCTGCGTTGTCGGCGGTGATGTCCCGGGAAACGGCGGACAGCGCGCTTAGTGTGGTTTCACGAGTTGCGATCATGTCGCGAAACGGCGGATGCAAGGTGATCGCTCGCACCGCCCCGATGCGACGAACCGCCGACGCGGTCGAATAGCCGAGTTCATCGGTAACGTACGCAAACAACGACGAATGGCCGCGGTCGCAGTAAAGCTTGCGCCGGTTGATTTCGACCAGGTGATCAAGGATGGCGAGCGTACATTCGCGTTCGCGTTGCATTAAGTTGGAAACCCGCGAATGCAGTTGCCGATGGTCAAGCTGAGTGAGAATTGTAGCAGACATGGTAGCCTCCGGTGTTATCCCGCATCCGGTGACTATCAACAATATAACATGGACTTTGCGACCGCATGTCGTTGTACGTAAACGCGACCAGGCAGTGCCAGGAATCAAAAAAGTCGTTTTGCCCGCTGATCGTTTCTTGAACGCTAGCGCTAAACGTTTACTGAGAAAATAAAGATAGATCAGCGCGGGTTTTTATAGCGTCCCCGAAAACCGTCAAGCGAAAACAACAAAAAGTTCTGCGCAGCGCCACTTCGGAAAAATGTTCCGACACCGAGCTGTCTTTGCCAGAAAGTACCATGACCCCGCGGTGAAGTTAATGTCCGTAGTAGCCGCTGTCGAACTTTGTCGGTCGTTGCCTAGCGCTAACGCAACATCCACATCCGCAGCGGATGTGGTTACGCTATCCCATCGAATGCAAGCCCAGGCGGTTGCCTTCTGTGTCGTTGAACATTGCGTAGAAACCCATGTCCTGGCCGATTTCGGTTTTCGGTAACAGGATCTTGCCGCCCGCGCTTTCGACACGATCCAGAATCGTCGATAAGTCATCGCCACCATTGATGTACACCATGATCCCGTTTCCCATCGGATCCATTCCCTCGCCTTGCAAAATGGCTCCACCAACCCCACCGGCTTCCTGATCGTGCGGAAGAATTCCAAGTCTGGCGCCGTCCATTTCCATCTCCGGCATCTCGTAATCGAAAATCGCGTTGTAGAAAGCCTTCGCGCGGTCGAAATCCGAGACCGGAATTTCGAACCAATTGATCGTATTCGTTAGCTGCACAGTAATCGTCTTTCTTTTAGATCAACACCGAAACCACCGCTCCGGTCATGCAAGTTGCGAGCGTGCCCGCCACTATCGACCGGAAACCCAGTTCGACAATCTCGCTGCGCCGACCCGGCGCCATGCTCCCCATTCCGCCAATCATAATCCCCAGGCTGCCGGGATTTGCAAAACCACACAGAGCATACAACAGAATCGTTCGACTGCGATCGCTTAACGCGTCGGATGGTAACGATCCCAGCTCAAGGTAAGCCAGAAACTCATTAAGTATTGTCTTGGTTCCCAACAGCGAACCACCGGTCATTGCCTCGCTCCACGGAATTCCCAGCAACCACGCCACCGGCGCCAGCAATACGCCGAGGGCTCGTTGTAGCGTGATCGGTGCTCCGCCGACATTTGGTAGCAATCCCAGTACCATATTCACCAACGCAATCAGCGCCACCAGTACAATTAGCATCGCGATAATGCTAATCAACAACTCCACGCCGCGAAGTGTGCCCTTGGTAATCGCGTCCATCGCCGAACTCGGCGGGTCGTTGAGTTGAGGCTCGCCTTCGGTGCGGTGGCCGTCGGCGGGAACCATTACCTTGGCGATAACGATCGCGGCCGGGGCACTAATCACCGAGGCGGTAAGAATGTGGCCCAATGCATTGGGCACCACTGCTTCCAGTACACTCGCGTACAACACCATCATGGTTCCCGCAATGGTTGCCATCCCAACCGTCATTAACGAAAACAACTCGCTTCGCGTCATCGCGACCAGGTACGGCTGTATCATTAGCGGGGCTTCGATCATTCCAACAAAAATGTTGGCCGACACGCCAAGCCCTTCGGCGCCGCCGATGCCGAGTGAACGTCGCAACAACCATGAAAACCCACGAACGACAACCGGTAGCACCTTCCAGTAGAACAATAGCGAAGCCAACGCGCTGACAATCAGCACTAGCGGTAGTCCACGAAATGCCAGAATAAAACTTGCGCCCGGATCGGTGAGTTCAAAAGGAAACGGTCCGCCAGCCAGGTATCCGAAAACAAACGACGCGCCAGTTTCGGTTGCTTTCTCCAGCGCGGTCACAACGCCGTTGAGTTTAAAAAAGAGCTTCTGAGTGGTAGGAAGTTTAAGGAGTAGCGCGGCAAGTAACCATTGCAGCCCCAAGCCAACGGCCACCAGTCGCAACGGAAACTGGCGGCGGTTTTCGCTTACTACCCACGCGAGGGCAATAAACACGACAACGCCAAGGATGCTTTGTAGGGTTAGCATATGGAATCGGCACGTACGCGGCCTGCGTCACGAACCGACGCTACTCTACCACAACCAACTTGTCGCCACGATCTTCCATCTTCCCTAAGCTTTGCGTGGGGAGATTATGGTTTCTGGCGATGTTTTCATAGTCGGCGGCGTGATTGGGACGAACGGCAACCAGCAGGCCGCCGCTGGTTTGCGGGTCTGCCAGAACATTGCGTTGATGTTCGCTGATGTCGGCGATCTTGTGACCGTAACTGTCCCAATTGCGGTTGGTCCCGCCGGGGATGCATTTCTCGGACAAATAGTGATCAATCATGTCGACGTCGAACCGCGGCACTGCCGAAAACTGCACCCGTGCGGACACGTCGCTGGCTTCGCACATCTCGGAGAGGTGTCCCAACAGCCCGAACCCGGTGACATCGGTCATCGCAGTAACCCATGGCTGCTGCCCCAACGTTGTCCCGATGTCGTTTAACACCACCATGCTGTCGCGGGCGATGGCCGCGTGCGCTGGTTGCAGCCGTCCCTTCTTTTGCGCCGTGCTGAGAATGCCTACGCCCAATGGTTTGGTCAGAAACAGAATGTCTCCCGGTTGCGCGCCGCCGTTCTTCTTTAAATTAGAAATCAAAACCCGCCCGGTAACCGCCAGGCCAAAAATAGGTTCGGGGCTGTCGATACTGTGTCCACCCGCCAGGGCAATTCCGGCGTCGCGACAGGCGCTGCGGGCGCCTTCAACCACTTGCCCGGCCACTTCGGCTGAAAGCTGGTTGATCGGCCATCCCAGCACTGCGATTGCAACCAGCGGCGTGCCACCCATCGCGTACACGTCGCTGATCGCGTTGACGCTGGCAATGCGCCCAAAATCGCGGGGGTCGTCCACGATCGGCATGAAAAAGTCGGTGGTGCTAACGATAGCGCTACCGTCGCCCAGGTCATAAACGGCGGCATCGTCGCGAGCGTCGTTGCCCACGAGCAAGCGGGAGTCAGCAGGCATCGCCGTTCCCACCGCGAGTATTTCGTCAAGGACGGCGGGTGAAATCTTGCATCCACAGCCCGCGCCGTGGCTGTACTGCGTTAGTCGAACAGTGGTGTTGTCCATGGAAATCCGGATCGTTAAAGGCTCCCTGCTTGCTAATCTATCGCAAACAGAGTTAGCTTGGGGCTATGCATCGACTCGCTATTATACTTGTCGCAGCTGCTTTTAGTTTCACAACCCCGGCAATCGCGTTGGCGCAAACCGACGACGCCCGTCTGGCGTTGGCCGCCACGCTGCTCGATCGAACTCACAGTACCCGTTCCAACGGTATGGGGGTTACCGGAGTTGCGGATCTGCAGGACGCTGCCAACGGCTTCCGTAACCCCGCCATTCTGTCGGCGGTTCAGGGCATTGTGGTGGCGGGGGGATACGACCGATTCAATGGCGATGTCGCGCACTACGACTTCCTGTTCGCCACGTCTATCCCGGTACGCCAGAACTCATCGGCGCGCCTGGGACTTTCGCTAACTCACAGTCGCACCGAAACCCAATTCTACTTCACAAGTGTCGTCTCTGGCCTGGTCAAATCCACATTGCTGGGAAACGGTGACCAGATGGTGGCTGTACGGGGCAGCTACGGTTGGTTTTTCGACCGAT
Organism: uncultured bacterium; assembly: GCA_964588695.1. Taxonomy (GTDB): domain Bacteria; phylum Krumholzibacteriota; class Krumholzibacteriia; order WVZY01; family JAKEHA01; genus CAZPQK01. Next base: position 77,216 of record CAZPQK010000004.1, on the reverse strand, counting down.
GGGCCTATGGCGTTGGCGTTGGCGTTAACCTCGATCAGCCGACCGGGGGTGTCGACAAACGGAGCACCGATCTCGGAGGATTCCTGGCGCATCGTGTTCCCGTCGGCGATGGCAGTGTCGACATGCGGGTGGCACTGGCAGGAAAGAACCTCGGCCAGAGCTTCAACACCGACGAACCCTTGTTGCCCAAGTCGTCGGTTCACACGCGAACCGGCTTTTCGTTGAGTTATCGTTCCGGCGGCGGGCACGCGGGAAACCATCCCGCGGCGCGTCACACAAACGCCGGTGCGCTTGCCGTGACGGTAAACTACGACCTGATTTCGTGGGATGACACCAACCGCGATACCATCGGTGGGATCGGCGTGGAGCTTGGTCTGCAGAATGCGGTGTTTTTGCGGACCGGCGCCAACGACGACTACGCGACATTCGGCGCGGGGGTACGGGTTTCGTTGGGCGCGGGGATTGTCGTCGACGTTGAGTACGCGGCGATGGACCCGTCGGACACAAACACCGCTCTCGACCTGTTGACTGGCAGCGTTGGCCAGACCGAGTCGCTTCTGACCCACTCCTTCGGCGGCATTATCCGAATCGACATATAAAAAAGGGCGCCACCAGGGCGCCCTTTTCTTGAAGTATCTGCCGGGGGCTACTTCAGTAGTACCATCTGCCGGGTAATCGTTTCCGCGCCGGCGTTGAGGCGGTAGAGGTAAATGCCGGAGGACACTTTGGCGCCGCGCTCGTTAGTGCCGTTCCAACGAACCTCGTGAGTACCTTGGCTGTGCTGACCGCTGGCAAGTGTGCGCACCAACTGACCCTGCACGTTAAACACCTTCAACGTCACTTCGCCCGCGCTAGCGAGTTCAAAGCTAATGGTCGTGGTCGGGTTGAACGGGTTCGGGTAGTTCTGGCGAAGGGCGGCGTCCAGACGAGCCGTGCCCGGCGTCGATGCTGCAACCACCGAGTAGTGATTGGGGCGCCAGCTTTCCAACGTGCAACGCATGCGACGAAGTTGTTCGACGGTGAACTTTTCCATGCACAAGTCGTCGCCGTAGTCCATGTAGTTGTCGATAGGATCGACCGACGAACAGGTCATGGTCGGCGAACCCGAACAATCAAAGTGCGGACTACTTTCCGAGTTGGTGTCGCAAATGCGATCGCCCGAAGAGTAGCAGCCCGGCGATGTTCCGGTCGCGCATCCGCCGCTGAACGTATGGAGCAAGCCCAGCCAGTGGCCGACTTCGTGAGTCATGGTGCGACCCTGGTCGTAGGGCGGACCAATCGGCGCGTCGCGCCCAACGGCATCCCACAAACAAACAACGCGGTCGGAGTTGCCACCGATGCCACCAGGGTTGGACGCAGGCAACCAGGGCACGTAACCAAGGTTTCCGCCAGCCTGGTTGGTGTACACGTTTAGTTTGGTCCCGGGGTCGACGGCGATCGTGTTGTAGTACGCGCCGGCGTCGTTAAACCAGGTGTCGTTGTCGTAGCGAATAATCTGGTCGGTACGAAATTCGATTCCCGCGTCGTTGCCGTTGGCGCCATTGGTGCCAGTAATTGCGCGGAAGTCTTCGTTCAAAATGTCAATCTGCGTTGCGATCAGCGCGTCGCTGACGTCGCCTACCGTGCCTGAAGAGTTCCGGATAACGTGCCACACGATGTCGATAACATAAACGTTACCAGGGTCGTAGTCCGGCGTCGGGTTGGTTAGGCTGGACGAGCAGTCTGCTTGCGGCAACGAAGTCCGGAACGCTCCGTCCTGCTCGAAATCCGGATCGAGTACGTCGGCAATCGGAGTGCCGCAGCGGCGGCCTTCGGACTTCATAAAGTGTCCGCGAGACTCGTACGCTTTGCCGTCAACAACGTACGGCTTGTCAAACTTTTGAGACGTGTGAGCGACAGCGCCGAACGACAGCAGCAGCGCGGTAAGAAGAAACCATCGAATGGAACGCACGCGTTACCCCCAAGGAGATCTAGGAAAAAGGGCCGTGGTGACGACTGGCCCGAGTCGGTAGATTGCACACTATTATAGCGCGATCTCGGCGGTAGGGTCAATGCGGCGGAAACTCGCCCGAAACCGAGGCTACGCGGGAAGGAGTAGCCCGGCGCTATCGGGAAGAACGCGCCCTATTTGGCGCCGTTGGATTCGAGAAACGCGATGAGCTGTTTGAACTTCTTGTCCTTATTTTGCGGTCGGTCTTTGACATGTTGCGCAACGGCAAGCGCGGTCATGCCGTTACCCATCGTGGCGTTAATGTCGGCTCCTTTGGAGAGGAGCATCTTGACAAAATCGCGGGTGTCTTGCGAATAGCGCATCGCAGCGGCAGCGTGAATGGGGCGGCAGTCCCAACCGCCGAGGTATGCGTTAGCATCGGCGCCGAGCTTAATCAACAACTCGCCGACGTCGACGCGATTCACCTGAGCCGCACAAAACAAAGACTCGTCCTGAACATTCGCGCCGCGCTCGACCAGCAGCTTGATCGATTCGGTAGAACCGAAGTACGCGGCCCAGCCGAGCGGGCTCAATTCGGTCGTGTCGTCATTACACAACTCGGGGTCGGAATCCAAAAGTTCTTCGAGCCGCTCCAGGTCTTGCAGCGCGGCAGCGGCGCACACGTCGAGTTCCGCGCCAAGTGCGATTAAGTGATCACGAGTCGTGTTGTTGTGTTCCAGAGCAACGTGAAGCGGCGTGCGGCGCTCGTCGTTCCAATCGTCGATGTCTATGCCAGCTTCAACCAGCAGCGTAACAATGTCTTCGTTGCCGACAAACACCGCCATATGCAGTCCGCCAAAGCCAATGGTAACTTCCGGAAAGTCGTCTTCGTGACTGTTCTTGGCGTGAATGAGGTCGGGGTTCTCGGCAAGCAGCGCTTCGACCTTTTCGACCTTCTGCGCAACGATGGCCTCGAAGAACTCTTTCGAACCCGGCTGGTTGGGGTTGGGTTTGTTGCCAAACATTATTTTCTACCTACGATCTGGATAACTGGCGGCGCAAAGAACAAACTATCGGGCGACTCGTTGAGCTTTGCAAAGTATTCAAGAAATTGATCAGCGTCTTGTCGGGAGATGTAATGATTGTCCACCATGCGTGGTACAAACGACTCAACCCACACGGTAAACCACTGCCAGGTTTCAGTTCCCGGTCGGCCCAAACGGCTGACGTGATCGACGTTGACAATGTCGAGTCCGTTGCGCCGCATCCACTTTAGTGCTCGGCGACCGATTTCGTAGCTGCCCCCGTTTTCTTCCACGCTTGTGCGAAACGCGTCGAACATTCGTTTGCCAATGAATGCTTCCGGCAGTAGCGCGCCCGCGGAATAATGAAAATAGTCCATGACCGCCAGAACGCCTCCGGGTTTGAGCAGAGAGGCGCACTTGGCGATAGTTTCTTCGGCGTTGGGCAAGAAGCAAAGAACCCAACGTAAGAAAATTCCGTCGAACGGTTGGTCGTCGACAAAGTCGCCGATTGATGTCACTTCTACGCGCGTGCCTTCGTTCAACAACCGACCCGCGTGCGCGACAAACCGCTCGGAGATATCGATGCCCACCACTTCCCCGCTATTGCCTACCCGCCCCTGCAAGTCGGCCGTTGCGAAACCGGGGCCGCAACCGACGTCCAACAGGCGCTTGCCGGCGTCGAAGCCAGCCGCGTCCCACAGGCGCTCGGTGTCTTTGCGCCACACGCGGTGCTGAAACTCAAGCCGCTGCAACTCGCGGTCCGACGTCCCTAGCAGGTATTCGTTGGCCTCTCTCAAGCGTTGCCGCCTCCATCTTGATCGTATTCTGAGCAACTAGTTTGCCGTGGTATCGTACCCATGAATATAGCAATGGGTCGCATTGGTTTCCACCATAGCGGCCCCCGACATCGCCCCAGGAGGATTTCTATGCCGCATTCGACCGGACCGTCGCAGACGCTCGAACGGTTTGCGATTCGACCCGTCGCGGTAATCGCGGTTATTCAGGTAATGCTCCATTTGGTCACCAACGGTCGCTACGGCATGTTTCGTGACGAATTCTACTACCTGGCTTGTGCTGAGAACCTGGCCTGGGGGTATGTCGACCACCCTCCCTTTTCTCTGGCGGTGCTTCGTGGATGGGTGGAGATTTTCGGCGACACGGTGCCAGCAGTTCGTGTCCTGCCCGCCGTTTGTGGCGCGATAGTCATCTATTCAGGCGCTGCGATTGCACGCGAGTTACGTGGCGGAATGTTTGCGCAGGGGTTTACAGCACTGTGCATTGCAATCGCACCCATCTTCCTCATCCAGTCCGGCTTCTACTCGATGAATGCTTTCGAGATGCTTACCTGGACACTCCCCCTGTGGCTGATCCTTCGCGCGCTGCGACGCGACGATACCTCGATCCGCACCTGGTTGCCCATCGGGGTAATCTGCGGGTTGGCGCTGCTCAACAAAGTTTCGGCGGGCGTGATGCTGGGTGCACTTGGTGTGGGGTTGCTTTGTGGACCGAACCGCAGGTTGTTATCCAGGCCTGCGGTGTGGGTTGCAGTCGTAGTCGCGGGTGCTATATTTGCGCCGCATGTTGCCTGGCAAGTGGCCAACGAATGGCCCACCCGCGAATTTGTTGCCAACGCGAGTCGGTACAAAATTGCTGAGCTGTCGTTTCCCACTTATGTGTCCGAAGTCGTGTTGATGCTATTTCCCGGAAACGCGTTGGTTTGGGGATCGGGGCTACTGGGGCTCCTGGTTTTTCCGCAGCTGCGTCGGTTTCGTTGGGTTGGTGTATCGTTCCTCGCCGCGTTCGTTGTCTTTGCGCTTCTAGGTGGTAAACCGTACTACGTGTCGTTTGCTTTCTTGCCGTTGCTGGCGGCCGGAGCTGTGCAGTTGGAGGCCTGGCTAAAGGGGCACCTGTCGTGGCTAAAAGCAGTGCTCGTTTCGCTACAATTGGTTACCGGCTTGTTGTTGCTGCCGGCGTCGGTTCCGGTTTTATCGCCGGGTAACCTCGCGAAGTTCATGACCACCATGAGACTGGCGCCTGCGCCGGCGGAGAATAGCGAAGTCGGCGAGCTTCCTCAGTACTACGCCGACCGCTTTGGCTGGTACGAATTGGCAGTCGCGGTGCGCGACGTCTATGAGTCGCTAAGCTATGACGAACAACAGCAAACAACAATACTGTGTCGCAACTATGGCGAGGCTGCCAGCATTGCTTACTTTGGCAGGCAGTGGGGACTACCGCGAACCATTAGCCAGCATAACAACTACTATCTATGGGGGCCTGGCGACGTGGGAGACGTGTTCATTGTGATGGGTTACGACGAGTCTTCTTTAAGCGAATCGTTTGTGACGCACGAAGTTGCGGCAGTGGTGCGGGCGCAGTACGCGATGCCCGGCCAGTTTCCGTTGACAATTTACGTAGCGCGACGACTGCGGGCGCCAGTCCAGGAACTGTGGCCTTTGGGCCGCTTGTTTATCTAAAAATCACTTCCGTGTTAATTCTTCGGTAGCGATCGATTTCTTTTTGAGCAAAATAAACCTATGCAGAATCTACTTCCAAATTTCGACACGATGTACGACGCGTTAGTTTCCCGCGACAGCGCCTACGAAGGTGTATTTGTGGTCGGTGTTCGAACCACCGGAATCTTTTGTCGGCCAACGTGTCCGGCGCGAAAGCCCAAGGCGACCAACGTTGAATTCTTTGCTGGGGCGCGGGAAGCGTTGGGTAGCGGATATCGACCGTGCAAGCGGTGTCGCCCGTTGGAACCCAGTGGCGACGTTCCCGAGTGGCTGCGGCCCCTGTTGGCCGAAATCGACGGCGATCCCGACCGCCGTTGGACTGACGACGACCTGCGCGCGCTTGGTGTTCATCCACATCGGGTCAGGCGGTGGTTCCAAGAGCACCACGGCATGACCTTTCACGCTTTTAGTCGTGCGCGGCGTATGGGCCGCGCGTTGTCGGCAATTCGCGAAGGCGGTGACGCAACCGGCGCGGGTTTCACCGCTGGGTTTGAAAGCGTTAGCGGGTTTCGCGACGCCTTTGCCCGGACATTCGACATTACACCCACTCGGGCTGCGGCTTCGGCCGAGTTGTTTTTCTCTCGCGTGCTGACTCCGTTGGGACCGATGGTTGCCGCTGCGACGGATTCCGGAGTCTGTTTGCTGGAGTTTGCCGACCGGCGCATGCTGCCGCAGCAGATGCGAACGCTGGCGCGGCATTTTGGCACCCGGGTGGTTCCTGGCAGCAACGACCGCCTGGAAGAGTTGCAGATTCAGCTAAACGAGTACTTTGCCGGAAAGCGGCGCGATTTTAGCGTTGCCCTCGACGTCCCTGGTTCCGACTTCCAAAAGAAGGTGTGGCATGGTCTGCTGGCGATTCCCTATGGCGAGACTCGCAGCTACGAGCAGCTAGCTACGCATTTGGGGCATCCGCAAGCGCGACGGGCGGTTGGACGAGCGAACGGCGAGAATCGAATCGCGATTGTGATTCCATGTCACCGGGTTATTGGTGCCGACGGTAAACTTCGCGGTTACGGCGGCGGCCTTTGGCGCAAGCAACGTCTGCTCGATCTGGAAGTCTCCGGCGCTTGACCGGCTGATCGAGTCGCGTCGTACTCGACGGACCGCGGTCAGCCTACTATACTGCCGCCATGAACACCGAACTCCTAAAAGACCCCAGTTGGATCCGTGACCTGGTCCCCGAAGCGCTGCGCGGAACTGTCGTCGGTGTCGAGTACTGGCAGTGGGCGGGGCTCGCGCTGCTGGTGTTCGTGGGTTTTGTTGTCGACCACATCGCCCGCGCACTACTGCGTCCTGGGTTGCGGCGCATCGTTACCCGACTTCACTCGCAACCCGACCTTGACGGAATAAAACGAACCGCTACAGCGCTTGGGATACTGGTTGGCGCGTTAGTCTGGCGCTTTTCGGTGTACTTGCTGTCGCTCCCCGGGCAGGTCGAAGCCATCGCTATGGCGGCGACCGGCGTGTTCCTGGTGCTATCCGCTACGCTTGCGCTGTGGCGACTTTCCGATCTCGCCGGCGAAGTGTTCATGCATCGCGCGCTGGGGACCGATACCAAGTTCGATGACATTCTGGTTCCCATGGTGCGCAAGACGTCAAAGGTGCTTATCGCGGCTTTCGGTATTATCTACGGCGCACAGCACCTCAACATCGACATTGTTCCGTTGGTCACCGGCTTGGGTATCGGTGGTCTGGCCTTCGCGTTTGCGGCGAAGGACACCATAGAAAACTTTTTTGGGTCGGTAGCGGTAATTCTCGATCGACCGTTTGAAGTTGGCGATTGGGTAGTTATCGAAGACGTCGAAGGGACAATCGAAGAACTTGGGTTTCGGTCGACGAGATTGCGCACGTTTTACAACTCACAGGTCACCATCCCCAACGCGGCTTTGGTTAGAGCCAAAGTCGACAACCTTGGTCGTCGACAATATCGGCGGTGGAAGACAACTTTAGGTGTGCAGTATGACACGCCCCCCGACAAACTGTTGGCTTTTACCGCGGGGATTCGTGAGCTTGTGCTCCAGCACCCGTACACCCGCAAAGACTTCTATCAGGTCTTTTGTAACGACTTCGGTGACTTTAGTCTGAACATTCTGCTGTACATTTTTTTCGAGACGCCCGATTGGGCAACCGAGTTGCGCGAACGTGAACGATTCTTTGTCGATGTGGTTAGACTTGCCGACCAGCTTGGGGTGGCGTTTGCTTTTCCGACGCAAACCGTGCACTTGTATAAAGAAGAGCATCAGCCCCACTCGCCCCACTACACACCGCCCGGCAGCGACGCCGATGATCAGGCAAGGCAATCTGGTGTCGAAGTCGCGAAGAAAATCGTCCAGCAACAAGGCTGGACCGAAACGCCGCCGCCACCCGTAGCCTTCTAGGCGCCTATATTGTTACCGGGGACGCGGCGCCTTCGTAGTGGGCAAGCCGAAACGTGATCATGCCGCTATCGACATCGGTTTCGAGCTCGCCGTTCATTAGCGCAACTAATTCGCGTGCAATGAGTAGGTCCAAGGAATGCCCGCGGCCATAGTTTCGAACCAGGCTGGGTAAGCGGCTCTTGGTCAGAGCCAGGTGATGCTCCGGGTCCAACGCCAGATGTGGGCTTTCGACGCCGAAGACGATGCTCGCGTCTACCCGATCCAGTGACACACTAACGACATTGAGGTGCGGCGAGTTGTGTATCGCGCCACGCAACAGGGTGCTTATGACTTCTTCCAGCAACGTTGCATCTGCGATGACTTGCTCGCGCCGCTGGGGAGGAACTAAGAGTACGTTGTGTCGAGTCGCGTAGTCGTTGAGCGCGGAAATAACCTTCTCGATGACATAACCGGTGTCAGTTTCCTCTAGCTTAGCGGATATTTGGCCTGCGCGTGCTCGAAACAACCGACGGCGCTGTTGATGTTGGTGTTGCAGTCGGGCACAGTGTTCGAGCCCTTGGGTCACCAGGGCACGGCGCCTCTCATCTGATGCCTCCGACTCCAACTTGCGCAGCGCAGTTTTTATGTTGCTGATAGGAAGAAACGAGTCGATTGCGTCGACGGTATCGAGTTGTTGCGACAGATGGTTCATTTCCTCTGCTGACTGTAACCGCAAGAAGACTCTAACCTTCGCCTGCAGTTCTTCGGCTACGAAAGGTTTGGTCACGTAGTCGTCGGCTCCAACCTCGTAACCTCTGAGCCGCTCGTCGGTCATAGCTTTTGCCGAAACTAGCACGATTTTAACGAACCTATAGTTTGGATCCCGGCGAAGCCGACGACACACTTCATAGCCATCGATTCCTGGCATCATGATATCCAGTAAAACCAAGTCGGGGTTGAATTGCGGAACCATCTCCAACGCTTGTTCTCCATCCTGAGCAACTGCTAACACATAGCTGTCGCCAAGAAGCTCTTCGACAATCGCAACATTGGTAGGGTTATCGTCAACAATCAAAATGCGATGGTTCATCTGCTGTCGCCTCGCAAGGGTAACGTAAACCAAAAAATTGCCCCGCCGGACGGGAGATTCTCGGCCCAGATATCACCTCGGTGGGCGTCGACGATCTGGCGACTGATCGCCAGGCCCAGACCGGTTCCGCCCGCCCCGTCCTTGGTTTTCTTTGACTGCACAAACTTATCAAAAATGGTGTCTAACTCATCGTCCGGTATGCCGATGCCACTATCGGCGATCGAAACTCTTGCGTAATCCTGATGGGCGTCCAGGCCGACCCGAACTACGGAGCCAGCCGGGGAGAACTTAATCGCGTTCCCTAACAAGTTTGTCAATACCTGTTGAATGCGAACGAAGTCGGCGTTTACTACCAGGCCGCTTTCGTCGATTTGTTTAGCAAGCTCGACTTCTTTTGACCTCGCCAGAGCGCTTAGTTCTTGCATCACGACGTCGATAATGTCGGCAATTGGCACGGGCGATGTTTCCAGAGTCATCATGCCGGCTTCGAGTTTGGATAAGTCCAGGAGGTCGTTGAGAAGCCGGGTAAGCCGACGAGCGGAAATGCTAATGTGGTCGAAGTAACTTCGCAACTTGTCCCGCGATGCCGATTCGAAATTCTTGAGACCGAACTCGGAGAAAGACAGTATTCCATGCATGGGAGTGCGTAGTTCGTGACTCATGTTTGCTAGAAACTCGGACTTGGCGGCATTGGCGGCGTCCGCCTGTTCTTTTGCTTCGGTAAGACTGCGGTTGGATTGCGCGAGGTCTTCCATCGCCTCGTTCAGCGCGCCCGTACGTTGATGGACCTTTGTTTCCAGTGCTATTGCGGTTTGAAACAACGCGAAGGCATCCTCTTGCATATCCATGCTTCGCTCTACGCGATCAATGAGCACTTGATTGATCTTGGCTAGCTTGCCGAGCTTGATTTCAAGCTCCGCGCAATTAGTGCATGTGTCGACTGCCACCTAACCGTCCTTTGGAAACCCAATTGCAACGCCGGTGAATGTTTGGTTTACGTGCATTGCATTGAACTGCTCGCCGTAGGTTGCAAATGCGACAACTTTGTTTTCGGCCATGATTCGTCCAACTTCGTCACGAATGTCGGTTTCGTCGCATTCGATTCGACGAAACAGACAGTCGCAGCCGATGATAATTTCTGGCTCTCCAACCTGTGTGCGAATATCCGAGAGGGTCTCGGTTAGGTCGTCGACAAGGCTGTTGGCTTTGGCCACGGACAACACAATGCCTTCGTCGATAGCACACACGAAGGTGATACTGTCGTCGGGATTTGCTGTCATGATCGAACGAATGTAGTCGACGCCGCCTACGCGAACTGCCACGGGATAGGTGGCAAAAATGGTGGGACTTAGCTCGTCATAGTCAAGGCCAACGGTTCGTGCGTACTCTCTCGTAGCTGGTTCACCGTTGATCTCGCGGACGGTTCGAGTTGCGGGATCTGCGGCGGTGACCACCATCTTGGTTTGTGTGCGGTCGAAGTGTTGCGTCTTGAAAACGGTGAATGGTCGTTTGGTGTGCACCAGCGTAAAAATCGCGCCGTCTTGAATGACGTCGCCACGATGATACATGTAGGCTTGATCAAACTTAACATCGTCCGAAGCCGACCCGCCGAATAACGATATGTCGCCCAGGTTACGATGGATCGCACTAACGACAGCCTCTTCCTGTCGTGAAAGGCCGTCGATCAAAAGCATTCCAAACGAGTTGCTTCCGTTGGGTTCGCCGACTTTCGCGGTCATTTCAGTGATCAAACGGGCGGCGGCATTCTCCCCGTCGGAGAGTTTAAAGTTAGCGAGGTCGGAAATAACCGACGTTGCCACCGCAAAATCCGACCCGAAAGAAAAACCCGAAATGGAATGGTTGAGGTAGCCATCGTGGCCAACTTCCCCGCTAGCGGAGCAACCAACCAGCGGCAGGTCGCCGAAGATCTTTTTGATTTCAGCGCTGAGTTCGTGGAAATCGTACTCGTGAGAGGCAAAGAAGACGCCGTAGGCCATGTCCTTGTGGCCGATCGCGTCCCAAAGATCCTTGGCAGCTTGCGCAGCGGATGGGCTGCTGGTGTGTCCCTGACGGATGGAGCTTGTCTTGACGTCCACAGCGGACCCCTCTCTGGTTATTGCCGGTTAAGATACCAGAGGTCTATCGGCTGGCGGAGTCCTTCACTTTAGTTCTTTTGGGAGATTAGACGCCGGCTCCGTGCGTGGTCAGCAACTCCACAATTTCGGTGTGGCCGTGTTCACGTGCGGCTTCCAGGGGCGTGACGTCGAAGCCTTCGTCAACGAGTGCGCCGTCGCGCACTAAGCGCTCGGCCATTGCCAGATTTCCCATGATAGCCGCGATAGCCAGCGGAGGCGTGTCGTCCCATGCCAATGCGTCCAGTTCTGCGCCGGCGTCGATTAGCTGATAGGCGACGTCGTCCCGACCGCAAGCGATCGCGTAGGTCAATGCGGTGGTGGGATCGAAGGCATCAAACAGGAGTTCCAGCTCGTCGGGTTCGGCGAACACCGCCACTTCGGCGATGGGTTCGGCAGCTCGGGGGTCCTGCAGCGCCTCCACGAAATTCATCAGGCCATCGGCAAACGCCCGCCCGTCGGCATCGCTGTCGGGAATCTGCTGGGCCTTGTGGCGGATAATATCGGCGACTTGATCAAACTCGTCGCCCAGTTCTACATCCATCGCACCGGCCGCGTCCATGTCGACCCGGGCGTCAATGTCGGCGCCATTCTGCAGGAGCACATCGACGACACTTCCGTTGCCCAACTGCGCCGCGATCATGATCGCGGTGCGGCCGCGGTTGGTCCGCGCTTCGATGTTAAGTCCATCAGCCAACCCGTCGCCTACCGCTTTAGCATCGTTGGCGATGACGGCTTGAAACCACTCTTGAAACTGGTCAAATTGATCCACCGGAACGCACTCTCCTGAAACTACTGCCGAAAATCCTGCCAGAGATGGGGAATAGCAGCAGGTACAGCTAAATCCGTGCCAGCGTTAGCGGGTAACTGCGAAGTTAACTTGGGTGAGAGAAATCGGTTAGCGTCGTCGTCGGAGTTCGGCCTGGGCCGTCTTGTCAACGAGCTGCCACAACGCCTCGACGTGTGTCATCTCGCAGTTTTCGGCACCTACCGAGAGCCGTACCAGCCAGCGATCGTCAATCTGGGCTGGTGTCACAAAAGCGTTGCCGGACTCGTTGATTGCCCTGGCCCATGCCCGGTTGTGCTCGTCGATGTGGTCGCGGGAAAGGCCGGATGGCTCGTGCCGAACACACACGGTTTGCAACTTCACCGGCGCGACCACTTTCCAATCGGGCGTGCTTTCGATTTGTTGAGCCAACCATTGAGCGTTGTCCAGATCGCGACGCAGACGAGCCCGAATTGTTTCGACACCGTCGAGTTGCAGGTGAAACCAGAGTTTTAGCGCGCGGAAGCGACGTCCGAGTGGGATTCCCCAGTCGCGGTACTGCGTCACGTTGCCATCGACGGTCGAACGCAGATAACTGGGGTTTGTGGACATGACGCGAATCAGGTGTTGAGGATCGCGGACGTAAAACAGGGACGTGTCGAGCAGCGTCCCCATCCACTTGTGAGGGTTCCAATTAACCGAGTCGGCACCCTCCACGCCCTCCCAAAGATAACGATACTCCGGAAGCATCATCGCGTTGCCAGCCATCGCCGCGTCGACATGTACCCACGCGCCGTGTTCGCTAGCGACGTTGACGATTTCCGCGACGGAGTCGAAGGCGGTCACACCGGTGGAACCGACCGAAGCCACCACCGCAGCGGGAAGCTTGTCAGCGTCACGGTCTTCGCGCATCAGCGACCTGAGTGCCGTCACATTCATTGCGCGATCGGTCTCGTCGACCGGAACAATTCGCAAGTTGTCGCGTCCGAAGCCGGCCAGAAGTGCAGCTTTGGTTACCGACGAGTGGGCTTCTTCGCTGGTGTAAACCACAAGCGGCCGCGTTTCTTGCTGAAGCCCCCCGCGGTCGAACGAAAACGACGATGCGCGTTCGCGTGCGGCGAGCAGTGCCACCAGGCTTGCAGTGGAAGCGGTGTCGTGAATGGTTCCGCTCCACGCGTCGCTAAGTCCAACGAGTTTGCGCATCCATTCGCAGACCACCTCTTCAACTTCCGTCAGCGCGGGGCAGCTTTCCCAGGTAATACCAAGCGTGCCCAAACCTGCGCAGGCGATGTCGCCGAGTACCGCCGCTAGCGATGCATTCGACGGAAACCAACCAAAGAACATCGGAGACTGTGTTTGCGTAATCCCGGGAACCACGTCGCGCTCCATTGTGGCTAACAGGGATTCAAACGAGGCTGTGTGGTCCGGTGGTTCGGCGGAAAACCGACTGGCGATGTCGCCCGGATTAACTTGCGCCCGAACTGGCCGGTCTGAAACCGACTGTCGATAGTCGGCAATCCAGTCGATCAACTGGTGGCCGGCCTCGCGAAACTCTTCAGGTGTCATAGTCTTGACCGCATGGTACGGATAGGTGCGTGAGTTGTATTAGTACATCCAAGTTGCGTGTGCGACCGGATAGTGGTAGTTCAGGATTGCGACGACGAGAAAGAAGTCAACAATCAGGTGGACTATTAAAACCCAAAGCAATGTTCCCGACTTTTCATACATGATGCCCTGGGTTAACGCGAAACCGTAGACAATGACCGGGCCCCATCCGCGAAACGCCATGTCCCAAAGTATCGCGGTGTAGATGACTGCCTGAGCGGGAATCGCGATCCGAGGGCTGAACACACCCCGCATCAACACGTAAACCGTGTTGATAAAGAATAGCTCATCCCAAATGCCGACCGAGTTGATGCCGACGATTAACTTCTGCGTGATCGAAGGGTCTTCCGGTTGCGGCATCGGCCAGTTCATTGCCAGGTCGGGAGTAAGCCAGTGAAAGTAGATGCCGATAACAGCCCACGCGAGCGGCACCGAAATGATTGTGTAAAACACATCACGTCTGATCTCGCTCCACGCCCACCTTCGCGGAAAAAAGCGCCAACCAGGATCGACGCCCATGAGTTTAAGCAACACAAACGGTCCAGCGACCACCGCAAAGAACGGAATTCCGAGAGTTAGAAAGTGGCGATCGCTGAGGTCGGTGTTAATGGGAGTTACCGAGAGCAGCCCCACGCACGCGGCAATGATCAGCAAGTTGCGGCGGCCAATGGTGTTTTTACTGAGTGCAGCGGAAACAACGGCAACGGCCAAGGCGGCATAGCCGAAGCTTATCTCCAGCGATACCGCGAGCGGTGTGAATACAAGAATCGCGGCCAGGGCGAGAATGTCTTTGCCGGTTGCTGGCGGTGGCGTACCGAGAGTGTCGTTGCGTGCGGGTTGGCTCATCGCGCGAGCCTACGCGAACTTAAGAAAATGGCTCAAGGGCAATTACCAGGGGCGTTGGAAGTGCGCGCGCCGCTAGGACCAGTAGCTGCCCCGTCCAGTTTGGCGGCGTTTTAGCCCAAGGCTTTGCAGGAAAGCGCTTGCTGGCTGTTCTGCGCCGGCGAATCGGTCGCCAACTTCGCCGTTTTCCAGACGCAGCACTCCTCGCGGGCAAACCGCGGCGCACACTCCGCAACCAACGCAAGACGCACGCACGATGTTCTCGCCCCGTTGGGCGTAAGCTCGCACGTCAATCCCCATTTCGCAGTGCGTCGAGCAATTGCCGCAGCTCATGCATTGTCCGCCATTTGTGGTAATACGAAAGCGAGAGAAGAAGCGTTGAAAGATTCCCAGGATGGCTGCCATCGGGCATCCAAACCGGCACCACACGCGACTACCGAGCACCGGGTAAAAACCGACGCCGGCGACGCCGGAAAAAAACATCCCGATAAAGAAACCATACTGCCTGCGGTATGCGCTGGAGAACTCGCCCAGGAATCCACCGCCGCGTACTTCGTTAATCCACAACACAGCGGTAAGTCCGATGATTGCGACCAGCACGCCATGAATCATCCACCGCTCGATTTTCCAAACGCGGGTCGACTTGTCGGACAGGTGTCGCCACGGATCGCCCAGGGTTTCTGCCAGTCCGCCGCACCCACATACCCACGAACAGTACCAGCGTTTACCAAAGAAGAAAGTTAGGACCGGCGTAGCGACAAACGACATGATGACGGCCCATGCGATGAAGAAGAAACCAAGTCCCCCGGGGTGCTCGCGCAAATAGCCGATGTCGCTGGGAAAAAAGTACTCCGGCTTAAGCGGCCAGAAGTAGGAAAAGTAAAACTCCGGCTGGTTAAGCGCCTTAAGAAAGTTGGGCAACAGGAAGGCAAGGCCAAGTTGAAAGAACACAACCGAACCTGTGCGTATTAAGTGATAGCGATTGTGTCGATACTTCATGAACATACGGACGCCAAACACAATCATGGACACTGTATAGAGAAAGCCGTACAGGAACCACTGGTTGGCCGGTTGTCTGGCCAGGCCGTAGGAGATTGGGTCGACCAGGCGAACCGCGCCGTCCAGGTACGCGGGGAACCAGTACAACAACACATAGAAGCCGGTCATGAAAATCCCAAGTCCCCATCCCCAGGCACCGCGGGTCATCGCACTACTGAAGAAAATGCCGTTGGACTTGATGCCGGGCGTGGTGTCCTTGTACTTGAGCACAAACCACAGGATGGCGCCGCCGCATAGAAGCAGGAATGTTACTGTTGGCCCCAGCCACGACTGACCCAGCGGTGCACCGAGCCATGCAGCAAAGAACAGAAGTGCACCGATCGCGACAGCAGCGATTGCCGCACGTTGCGCCCCCGACAGCGGCGGGGGTGAAGGCGTACTGGGGGCTCCGAACTTAGAGTGCAGCGGAAACGAGTACATGCTCATGGGGTTCCGATCATTCGCCTAGGCGACTTGCTGCTTGAACGTTCGACGAACGTCGTCGTCGTGCCGTTTAAAAAACTCTGGGTCAAAATTCGCGTGGTGCAAGTTGTCTAACACAAAGTCGATGGGCCGACCATCGCGTATCCAAGCTTCACACACCTCGTGGCGATAACGAACGCCCAATAGATTAAACCCGATCACTTGTTTGTCGGTGTAGACAACGCGAATCAAATGGCGCGACTCTGGGTTTTGCCACACCAACTGATGTTCGCCGTCGCCGGGCTTCGCCGTCACTTTGCCGTAGGTTTGATACTCAAGGTCTAGGAACTTCGCCGAGTTAAACCAAATTCCGGGGTCGTAAGTTTCGTCGTCGCCGCACATCACGTTGGCCGCGGTGTTGGCTTGCATTCGGCCGGTGTACCATACCTGTTGGATCAAGTTGCGTTGGTCACCTTGGTTCTTTAGTTCGGCACAATCGCCAGCCGCCCAAACGTCCTCGACTTCGGTTTGCAAGCTCCAATCCGTGAGAATGCCGCGTCCGCACGGGATTCCCGATGCTTGGGCAAGCTTCACGTTGGGACGCACGCCCGCAGTAAGGCCGACCAGTTGGCAATCGATGCTGCTGCCGCTGGTGGTGCTTACGCCGGTCACACGTCCGGTGTCGGAGTCATGGATTTCTTTCAGCTCATCGGACAACACCAGGCCGATGTGATCCTCTTCGATCACGCGATTAATCATGGCCGATTCTTCGGGCGGAAGCACGTTGTTCCAAAAACTATGCTCGCGAACCAGAAGCCGGGCGTGAATATTTTGGGAGTGCAGCATTTCAGCGAGCTCGATCCCGATCAGGCCGCCACCCACTATCACTGCGTCCGTACAACCCTTTACGTTTTTGTAAAGCAGCTCCAGGTCTTGCAGACTGTAGAGCCCTTGGACCCCATCCAGGTCCTGCCCGGGCCAACCGAATTTGTTCGGTTCGGAGCCCGTAGCCAGAAGCAGTTTGTCGTAACGAAGCGGCTGGGTTGGTCCGTCAAACTCAATGCGTTTTGTGCTGGTGTCGATACCACTAACCCAATCGTGAACCAGGTTAATGCGCATTTTCTTCCACAGTTGGTCTTCGAAGGGCTTGGTGTCTTCGTAGCGCATGTGCCCCATGAAGATGTACATCAGGGCGGGGCGCGAGTAGTGGTGTTCGGACTCACCCGACACCATGGTAATGTGCCAATCGGGTTTGCGGCGCCGCAAGCGAAGTGCGGCGGTAACACCGGTAACGCCGTTGCCAATGATGACTGCGTTCATGCTTGGGCTTGCTCTCCTCGGTTTGCGGCTAAGGCATCGTCCGCAGGACAGAGTGATCCTTACACGTCGGCGGAACGGGCGCAACCCCTGGCGGCGTGGTTCCGTATACCAACATACGCGCTTTGCGGCGCGGCTGTGACGTCGTAACCTACGGCGCGGCGCGCGATGCCTACCAACACACTGCGGGCTGAGTACCGATGTTGCTGTTCAAGAAAGTATTCGTCTGGGATGGCCGCGAAGTTGGCGAACTAGCCGACAGAAACCGAACGGTCGACTTCCGGCACGCCCGCGGGAAACTCTTCGAGGATTTCGTACAACGTTGTGCGTTGCGCGGGCATGAATCCGGCGTCGCGGATTAGCGCCTTGATTTCTTCGATCGACGTTCGATTGTAGTGACCGGCTTCCTGCATTACGTTTTCGTCGAAGATCGTGCCGCCAAAATCGTCAGCGCCAAAGTTTAGCGCCACCACACCCGTTTTCTTTCCTTCCGAAAACCAAGACGCCTGAATGTGTTGAAAATTGTCCAGGTAGATACGCGCCAGTGCGATGATCCGCAGATATCGATTGGGCCCGGCTTCGACCTTAACTTTGCGCGAAAGCGGGGTGTTGTCGCGTTTGTAGCTCCACGGGATGAACGCGGTGAAGCCCTGCGTTTCGTCTTGTAGTTGTCGGGTGACGTCAAAGTGATGAACGATGTGGTGGTCTTCTTCTACGTGCCCGTACATCATTGTTGCGGTGGTTCGTAGTCCGGCCAGGTGGGCTTGTCGATGAACTTCGGTCCAGTCCTCGACTTTGCCTTTGGGCTTTAGCTTACTGACCACTCGCTTAACGTCTTCGTGCAACACTTCGGCCCCGCCGCCCGGCATGGTGCGTTGTCCTGCCTCGTAGAGTCTATCGAACACTTCTCGCAACGACAGCCCACTGACCTGGGCCATTTTCATTATCTCCGGAGCCGAATAGAAGTGCGGCATAATTTCCGGGAAGTTTTTGCGGGTGGCGCGAACCAGGTCGGTATAAAACTCAATCGGAATATCGTCGTTGAGGCCGCCCTGCAAGAGCACGGTGGTACAACCCTGCGCGCGCGCCGCCTTAAACTGCTCCATCATTTCGTCGACGGAAAAAGTGTAGGCACCTTTCTTTCCGGGGCGACGATAGAACGCGCAGAAAGTGCAATACGCGTCACACACGTTGGTGTAGTTGAGGTTGGTATCCACCACAAAGGTCACCCGGCGATTCGGGTTGTGGTGCTGGCGCCACGTGTTGGCTAACGGCGCCAACTCCAGCAGCGGGGCATCCTGCAACAGAAAGAGCCCTTCTTGGGGAGTAATGCGTTCGCGGTTTTGTACTTTATGCCTAATCTGATCGAGCATGTTCATACAATACCGACGCCGTAACCGATAGTCAAGCCGGAGGATACGTAAGAGCGGCACCAGTTGTTTCCCAATCGGAAGGGAGTAAAAATGTGGTATCCTTGACGGGTTCTAAAGCAGTAAAACCCCGTCCACTCGCCGCAGAAAAGAGCCCATGAAAGCCCCGACGTTTTTGTCCGAAGAAGAGCTTTGGACGCTGGAAAAGTCTTACTTTGGACGCACCCGTGCTGCCAAGATCTTGCGCTTCGTCGACGAAGTCCACGGCCCCGTTGCCGACATCGGTGACCGCAACCCGCTAATCACTATGATCGAAAAAGAAAAGGGTGTGTCGGCGACGTCGATTGGCGGACTCGATCTGGATTACGACGAAATTCCCGACGGGCAGTACGGAACGATATTCTTTTTTGCGGTGATCGAACACCTGTTCAACCCGTTGTTTGCGTTGGAGAACTTTAAGAAGTCCATGCGACCAGGTGGATTGTTGTATCTTTCCACACCTCATCGACCGCATTTCTTATGGACCGAACACCATTACCACGAAATCGATCGCGAACGTTTGGGGTGGTTGTTTGAGCGTGCGGGTTTTGAAGTGGTCAAAGAGGAACGCCATCATCTGCGCGATCGTCTACACCGGCACCTGACCGGCGTGCGCCCGCTGATTCGATATTTTCACAAGTCGATGGGGCTCTACAAGCTGCGTAAAGCCGAGTAGTTGCTGTCAGTGCGCGTGATGGTATCGGGGCGTTTGCACCATCGTCCGTTGCAATAGCTGGCCGCAATCCAGCAACGCGTCCCAATCAACGTTGCGATGGTCGTTGGTGTGCGTGGCCACCGTAATGTGGCCATGGCGCCACGATGTAATCGAACAGTCGGGAATACGCGCAATCATATTACATACTTCGGTGGATAAAACTCGCCGCAGCCATTCCGGGTCGGAGCATTTGGCTTCATAGTCGTGTGCGAAGTTAACGTTGTCGATGGTTACGCGTGGAAGTTTGTTAAACTGGGCTGTTTGGCCGTTGCTTTGGGGGCGGACGCCGTGTCGCTTTTGGATAACAACGAGCAGTTTGGGGTCTTTGCTTTTGAACTCCGCATAGGCTACTCGGTTGAACGGAATCCGGTCGCCAGCGATACCGTTTAGCGACACCCCCGATATCTTGATGGACCCTTCGTTAGTGCGAAACTCAGCATAAGGCGGGAGGATAAAGCGCCCTTCGCTAAACTTGCCGTGCCGGCGCAACGAAAACTGCTTAAGCGGCCCCGCGACTCCAGCCTTGATGCTGCGCAACCGTGTGCCAATACCGCTAAAGTACACGGCGAGTAGCACGATAGGCAGCGCGATCATTAGCGCGATTAGGTTTCTGCCGATAAAAGTTTCCACGTCCGAGTTGGTCGCAACCGCCATGCCACGTTGCCGCGACGTTTCGATGGAGTCACAGGTAACAATCGGTAACTATAAGAAACACCGCCGAATGTCCTTCGGCGGTGTTTTGAGCAAATGGTGCAAGTCTGTTGTTACTTAAGCGGGACGACTCCAGCCATGTCACCCATGACATTGACGAGTTCGGCGCCCTGCGGTACGACGATTTTTGCGTTTTCACGCATAGCCGACTCGGTAACTTCCAGACGCTTGAGAACCTGGGCGTTGCCGATGAAGTACTTCTCGGCGGCTTCATTTACCAGCCGTATCGCTTCGGCTTCGCCTTCGGCGGCAAGGATTCGCGCCTGGCGAATACCTTCGGCTTTCTTGATCTCGGCGCGCTTCTGGCCGTCGGCCGCGGTTTCTGCAGCGGTCGCAAAGTCCACGGCGGCGAGTTTTTCGTTTTCCGCCTTAACGATCTTGTTCATGGTTTCTTGCACGTCCGAGGGCGGGTCGATTTGCTTCAACTCGGTGCGCACGATATCAATTCCCCAATTAGCGGTTTCTTTGATAAGAACTGCGTGCAGTTCGTCGTTGATTCGCCCGCGCTCGCTGTTGGCAGACTTCAGCGTCATCGTTCCGATAATGTTACGTAGCGTAGTCCGCGCCAGGTTGACGATCTGATAAGTTACGTCGCTGACGTTGTACTGCGACTTCTTAACCTGATCTTCCTCGTCACGAATCTTAAAGTAGACCTGTGCGTCCACCGACGCGTTGAGGTTGTCGTTGGTGATGATCTCTTGTGGCTGCGCGTCCACCATCTGCTCGGTGATGTTGACCTTATACATCTTATCAATCACCGGAATGATCCAGTGGAAGCCCGGCTGAGCGAATCGGTTGTACTTACCCAGCCGCTCGATTAACCCGCGATGGGTGGGTCGGACAATGCGGATTCCCGCAAGAAATATGAACAGTAAGAACGCGAATACTGGAATGAAAATTGGATTCACGTGGTAACCCCCTTGTGCGTGTGGATTCAGTACACGTTAACGCGTCAGTTTATTCAATGGAAAACACAAAGCCGTTGGGCAAAAAAGAACCCCCGCCAGGGGCGGGGACTCTCTTGAACTCTGAGGTTACAAATAGAAGCCGACTAAGAACTTCAGATCGGGAATATCGCCAATCCCGATTCTGACCTCAAGCGTCGTGGAACTCCTGGTTGGCAGCTCGATGCCAGCGACCGCAGAGATCCCCACCTCGCTGTCGTCTCCGCCATCGAAACTGTAAAACGCCAGTGTCGGTCCGGCACCGATGTAAATTTCGGTGTCGGAGTTTTGCAGGCTGAGAGGAAACAGAAAGTCAAAGTTACCAGTAATAGTGGTGACGTTGTCTCCCACACCCAGGTCCACGCTTGGCGCGAAGTTAGCGATTTTCCCAACCGGGGTTACCTTAAACAGCACTCCAAATACAAACTGGTCGGGATCAATGCCCAAACCGAGACGCGGCTGCACTCCGGTAGCGAAGGCCGCCGATGCCGTGGTGGCAAGCATTACACTGGATATAATTAACTTTCGAAACATTAAGACCTCCTGCTATCGTAAAGTCCGGCAACTAAAATTAGACAATCTGCTATCGGGGTTTGTCACCCAAAACCATGCCCACGCTTAACCAACTACTTGCCGAGATCCGCGCTTGCACTATCTGCGCTCAATCTCTTCCCCACGGACCGCGCCCGGTGGTCAGGGGCAAAGCAACCGCACGAATACTGATTGCGGGCCAGGCTCCGGGGCGGCGGGTGCACGAATCCGGACTTCCCTTCGATGACCCAAGCGGCGAACGTTTACGCGACTGGTTAGGTGTCACGCGGGACCAATTTTATGATGAATCGTTGTTCGCAATTGTTCCCATGGGATTCTGCTACCCCGGTACCGGTAGCGGGGGCGACAACCCGCCCCGGCCCGAATGCGCCGCAACGTGGCATGGCGATCTGGTCCCCAAATTCAAACACGTCCAGTTGACCGTCGTGATTGGAAAATATGCACTCGACTATCACCTGGGCGCGGACAACCGTAGCGTTACCGACCGGGTCCGCGAGTGGAACAAACACTGGCCTCAAAAACTTCCTCTGCCACATCCAAGTCCGCGCAACAATCGCTGGTTGCGCAACAACCCCTGGTTGGAGTCCGACGTGCTGCCCACGTTGCGTCGACGCGTTGGTACCCTGATTGCCGATTGACTAGGCCGCCTGATCGGCAGCACGGGCCCGTGCGTCGAGTTCTCGAAACCGTGCGATCGCACCCATTTCATCGGGTGTAAACTGAAATCGAAATCCTTCCAGGTACTGGCGTGCCTCTTCCTGGCTAAGCCCCAGTTCGTCCAGTTTAGGTGTGACGCACTTGTCCAGGTGCTGCCACCCGCGACCTAGACAGTCGGTGACGGTGTCGCGAAGCCAGTCTTTAGTGTCTTGGGGAAGATCGCGCCGGACGACCCAGCGGGCAAACACGAACGGAAGCCCCGTCCACGATCGCCACACTCTGCCGAGATCACGCTGCACCGGAAATCCGTCCACGCCGTTGCGATGTCGTAGTGCATCGTCGCCGATAAGAAGGAATGCATCGTTGTGTTCACGATCGATTGCGGCAAACGTGGTGTTAACCCCGTATTTTTGAGTTAGCAGGGCGCGCAGCAGTCGTACCGAAGTGGAGGTTTGCTCGGTGACGCCGATGGTTGCACCGTCGAGTTCGCGCATTGGTTTGCGTGCGTACAAGAAAATGCTTCCCGCTTGATAGGTCGTTGAAATCCCCAATTGTCCCATAGGTTCGTAACGGTCTTCGATATCCCACGTGGTAACCAAGGGAACGGGCCCGGCGTCCATTTCGCCTTCGTTAACCGCGTTGGTGAGTTTGCTCGGGACCATTGGATGAAACTCCAGTCGGCCGCTAAAGTGATACTCGAGCGGATGAAAAAACAGCACGCTGTTTAGATAAGGAATCTTGCCGATACGTAGTTTTTCCATGTCGCCTAGTCGTTCTTACTTAGCATTGCGGGTAACGAATATTTACCGGCGCCCGTCAGGAACAGTGCGATGTAAACAACCATCAGTTCGAGCGCGTGCGAAGCGGCGGTCAGGCCATGCCCGGGGTTGTCTTCGGGCAGATTCATGTGCATGACACCGGCGACCAGCATCGTAAACGTCAGCATGAGCGCGCCGCCGCGAAAGAAGAATCCTGTAATGATGAACAGCGAACCAATCGACTCGCTAAACGCGGCCATGAATCCCCAAAACACCGGAGCAAAGTCCAGCCCCAGGTTAGCCATGGCGCCGCCCACTCGAGTCCACATTTCGGGTCCGCCGGTCAGTTTGCCCCATCCGTGCAGTGCTAGCATGCTAAGGCCTATGCCGAGGCGAATCAGCAAGAGGCCCATGTCGGCGTTGATGGCCCTGGTCGAAAAAAGACTGCGTACAAAATTCATCGCGGACTCCTTGAAAATGGGGAACTTTGGTGGAAGAACGGCTAACGGGTGTAGCGTTCGAGTGGTTGTCCGGCTTGAGGTGCGACCCGGTCACGGCTAATTGGACGGTAAGCATCGCTCGCCATCTCGGCGGCTTCGGATTCGTTGTAAATTTTGATCTCGTTATAAAGAGCGTCGCGTTCGACCGGGGTCTTGCCCGCGTCGCGGATCAGGCGAACCAGTTTTTGGCGGGTGTTCCCAATTGGACTGCGGGCGTCAGCGGCGTGCGCAATCTTTTCTTTTACAATCGTGCCGTCGATGTCGTCGGCGCCAAAGTTAAGCGCCATACCTGCAGTCTCTTCCTGCAGCATAATCCAGTACGCTTTTATGTGGGGGAAGTTGTCCAACATCAAACGCGAAATCGCGATTGTCTTGAGATCATCCAGTGCGGACGCGTGACGTTTGACAAGCTGTGATTCGCTAATCTGGTATTCCAGCGGAATGAAAGTCAGGAAGCCACCAGTCTTGTCCTGTTGCTCGCGGAGTAGCGCTAAGTGTTGGATGCGTTCTTCGAACGTTTCGATGTGCCCGTACAGCATGGTAGCGTTGGAAGGAATACCGCGTTGGTGCGCCATGCCATGAATTTCCAACCAGCGCCCGGCCTGTGCTTTGCCTATGTAGCGCAGCTCCTTGGCCACGCGCTCAGAAAAAATTTCCGCGCCGCCACCTGGCATCGCGTTGAGTCCCGCCGCGATCAGACGGTCTAGAATTTCTTCGATCGGAATCTTCCAACGCTTCGCAAAGTAGTCCAGCTCGGCGGCCGTGAACGCTTTAATCTGGATGTCGGGATGCGCTTGTCGGATCGCTTTGATATAGCTTTCGTGATACTCGAACGGCCAGTCGGGGTGGTGCCCGCCAACAATGTGAACTTCGGTCATGTCGGGGGTTATGTGGTCGACGACCTCTTGCGGCGTCATTTCCCACGCGCCATCGTCGTTGCGACTGCTAACGTAGTCGCAAAACTTGCAATTCATCACACACACATTGGTGGGATTGACGTGAGTGTTAATGACAAAGAAAACTTTGTCGCCGCTCTTTTGCTGCTTTACCCACGCCGCCATGGCGCCGATGCCAGTGACGTCTTCGCTGCGATACAGTTGCGCGCCGTCTTCCACCGACAAACGCTCTCCGGATCGAACCTTCTCCCAGATGGGAACGAGTCCAGCGTCACTAAGGGCGATTCCATTGTTGATAACGAAGGTGCTCATTGGGGCCAGTATAAGCACAACAACGGGCTAGGGCAAGCGGCCCTAGCCCGTGAACTGATAAGAAGTTAGGCAACGCTATTGTGGCGGGGCCTGTCCCGGGCTAATCGCCGTAAAGTTGTCCACGGCAAAAGCACTGGTGGATCCCTGCGTGCTTATCACGTCGACAAAAATCGTGACCATCCGAATTCCAGACAGGTTTATGCCCGCGTCTGCCAGGGATGCCAGCGTAAAGCCCACGCGGCCGGACCTGCCCAGGCTGTTCCCAAACACCGCGCCAGCGTCGTACGAATTGGGCAAAGCGAGGGAGACAAACTCGCCGCCGCCTATTTGCTCGCTCACCGCCACCTCAACCACTGCCGGTGCCGCGCTACCGCTGATGGCCCAATTGAAATCAAAACCGACACTGTCGACCGCGGCCGCAAACTGAATAATCACTGCTTCAATGATGCCTTGTTGCGCGCTGGTCGGTCGTGGTTGCCCCCACATCGCGTCGTCTTCGATGCCCGTACCTTGTGCCGCCTGGTCGGGCAACAGATAAGCATCGTCAAAGAACAGGTTGTTTCCAATGTCGTGAAAAATTGTTACGCCGTCTGGCGTGGTGAACGACGTGCTTGGAAAGTCGTCGATCATCCCGGGAGGCGATGGTGGCCAGGCGAACGCATCTGCCGCCAACGTTCGCGGCGTATTGGAGGAAAATCCGTAGTGGACCGAGATCGGTGGCGGAGGGTTACCGCCGGTGGTTTGGGTCGGAGACGGCGAACCGTCGTCGCCGCACCCAGCCAGAAACAACAAGCCGAGCACAACCGGTACTGGCGTAAACCGGCGAGCGAGCAAAGTTAGTGTACTCATCGAGGCGTTCCCTTCCCTTAAGGTGAAGGTTCCAGTCTACGGCGTTCAAGATTCGTCGATCAAGTTGCAATCGGCGAGAGACGAAAAGGGACTAAAATCGGTTGGCTATATCGGTTAAGCTTGCCGAATCCTTCTCTTCAGCGCCGGAGATACGTATTGATCGGAAAAACACTAGGGAACTACCAGGTCACCGAAATGCTCGGCAAAGGTGGCATGGGTGAAGTCTTCCGCGGTCGCGACACCAAGCTCGACCGTGAAGTCGCTATTAAAGTACTACCGACAGAGCTTTCCGGCGACCCCGAGCGCGTCGCGCGCTTCGACCGCGAAGCGCGAACACTTGCCAGCCTGCAGCACCCCAACGTCGCGTCGGTTTATGGATTCGAGGAGCTAGACAACACCCGCTTTCTGGTTATGGAGCTGGTGGACGGAAAAGACCTCGCGACAGTGCTTGCGTCGGGCAAGCTTCCACTCGATGACGTTAAGCATATTGCCCGTCAGGTGGCCACCGGTCTGGAAGCCGCGCACGAAAAGGGGATCGTGCATCGCGATCTTAAACCCGCCAACATAATGATCACGCAAAGCGGCGACGCCAAGATCCTCGACTTTGGTTTGGCACGTGCGTGGTATGGCGACGCCGAAGACGCCGTTAACAGCCCGATGAGTTCGCCTACGATTACTGCCGCTATGACGCAAGCCGGGACGATACTTGGCACCGCCGCGTACATGAGCCCGGAACAGGCGCGGGGGCGAAATGTCGATCGCCGCGCCGACATTTGGGCGTTCGGCGCAATACTGTGGGAGATGGTGACCGGCGAGTTGCTGTTTGAAGGCGAAACCGTCAGCGACACTTTGGCCGCGGTTCTGCGCGCTGAACCCGACTGGAGTAAGCTGCCGGTTGATGACGAACCGTTGCTGTGTCGACTCATCGAGCGCTGCCTGATGCGCGACCCGCAGTTTCGCCTTCGCGACATCGGCGAAGCGCGAATTCTTTTGGGCGACGGCGGGCAAAGCAGTTCGCTGTTGTCGATGCCAGCGTTCGATCCGGACTCTGTTCCCGAAACCAAAAGCGGCGGAATGGGCTGGCCGGTTGTTGTCGCCGTCGCGATAGCCATGCTGGCCGCCGGCGCACTTGCCGGTTGGAAGTTACTCGCGCCTTCGGCTCCGCTCGCGCCGGTGTACCACACGATGATTCCTGCCGAGCGCGATACGCGTTTTGACATGGATGGCGCTTCGCCCGGACCCGGCACGCTGTCACCCGACGGCACGATGGTGGCGTTTTCGGCGCGTGACACCGACGGGGTTGTGTACTTGTACTTGCGACATCTCAGCAAAGGCGAGTCGGTAAAAATTACGGGCACTGACGACGCGACTTATCCATTCTGGTCACCCGACAGCAAGTTCATCGGTTTCTTTACGGTGCAGGACGGCAAGTTGCGCAAGGTGGCGGTCGCGGGTGGTCCGCCGGTGACGTTGTGCCGCGCAGAGAATGGCAAGGGGGGCACATGGAACGAGGCCGGAGTGATTGTGTTTGCACCCACTGCGGAAAGCCACATCTTTCGCGTTCCCGCTATCGGCGGTGAACCAACAGCAATAACTAAGATGACAGACGACGAAGACTCGCATCGTCATCCGCGATTCCTTCCCGGCGGCGATGACTTCTTGTATTTAACTCGCGACGAAGGAAACCAGTTTACGGTTTACAAGCAATCGTTGGTTGGTGGTGAGCGCGAACTGGTAACCACCACCGAAAGCCAGGCCGAGTACGCGGATGGCTACTTGTTTACTACCAAAGAAGGTGTACTGTTTGCAACGCCGTGGGACTGGGAGTCGAATCAATCGCTCGGCGGCGCTGTTCCCTTGGTAGAGCAGGTCTTGATCGCCAGCGGCGCGGCTGGCGCCGGTTCGTATTCCGTGCTACCCACTGGTGAGATGCTTTTCCAAACGGGCTCGGCGTCGGTCGAACGCTTGCTCACCTGGATGGAATTCGAGCGGCGCGCCAACGTTCCCCTAGGCGAGCCCGGTCAGCTTTACATGCCGCGGTTTTCGCCGGATGCGTCGCGTTTGGTTGTAGAGGTTGACGGCGACGCGCCTTTGGGTCGCGACTTGTGGTTGGTCGACTCAAACAGCGGGCAGCGCACGCGTTTTACCTTCGAAGAAGGCGACGAATATGGTCCGTGCTGGTCGCCGGATGGTGAGCGAGTGTTTTACACGTCGCGTCACGGTAACAACTATCGGGTTTTGAGCCGGCCGGTACAAGGTACTGGCGGAGTCACGGTCCACTACGAAAGTGGTCAGTCCCACATCCACACCACCGATGTCTCTCGCGACGGGACGGGTGTGCTGGCTTTCCACAACCTTCCCGACACGAACCGCGTGTCTACTCTGATGCATATTGACATCGCAACCGGAGAGATGAGTGTTGTTTTGGACAAAGGTGGATATGGCGCACGCTATTCACCGGACGGCCGTTGGATCGCTTACGGAAGCTATTCGGTCACGTCGTGGGAAGTGTTCGTAATGCCCGCGTCGGTGAGTTCTCGCAAGTGGCAGATTTCAACCAAGGGCGCGGTGTGGCCGCAATGGCAAGCCAACGGTGAGAAGTTATATGTTCACGGTTACGGCAACGAAGTAGTTGTATATGATGTAGAAACGTCCGGCGAAAGTTTTCAGTTTAGCGATCCTAAAACGCTATTAACGGTGTCCGGGTTAACGCCAGACGGGATTCCCTTTGACGTGCATCCCGATGGCGAGCGCATCATCCATGCCGGATCTAACAACGAGGGCCGTGACGCCGAAATATCACCCATTCACTTTGTAACCGACTGGCGCCGGGCGCTTTTGAAATGACGGACCATGACGCAGAAAGGGATTGAGGGTAAATGAAGCGAAGGATCGTTGCGTTAGCTTTTTGTTTTGCACTTGTACCGGTAGCATCGCAAGCCAACGAGTTGCGCGCTTCGCTCCAGGAGCGTCTGGACGAGACCAATCAGGCCGACCCAAAAGTTCGCGGCTACGCCGTTTATGTGTTTGGTAATTCTTCGCTCACATCCTACGGCGCGGCGGCGGGCGTCGCCGACACGGCGAACACTCCGCTAACGACCGACACCCCCGCTCGAATTGCCAGCAATACCAAAACTTATACAGCCGCTACCCTGCTTCGACTTTGGGAGCAGGGCAAAGTCGATCTGGATGCACCGCTTGCGTCGGTGATTGACGCACCTTTCGTGCGGCAGCTGGAGTCGTTTGGGTACGACATGAATGCAATTACAGTTCGTCAAACCATGATGCACTGCGCGGGTTTCCCCGACCACGCCGACTTGCAGTACGTTCACATGGTGTTTGATGATCCGCAAAAGGTGTGGACGCGTACGGAACAGGTTGCGGAAATGGGAAAGCGGCCCGGTCCTATTGGGGATCCGGGCGAAGTGTTTAGCTACTCTGACACGGGTTACATTCTACTCGGCCACGCGATCGAAAGACTGACCGGGCAGACACTGGGTGCCGCGATTCGCGAGTCGATGCGTTTTGCCGACAACGAGCTTCGCGCGACCTGGTGGGAGATCCATGAAAGCGCTCCCGCTACGGCAGCCGTTCCCGCGCGCCAGTACCTTTATGGGCGCGATATGACCGACATTAGCGGAACAGTGGACGGCTTTGGGGGTGGTGGACTCATGGCGTCCTGCCACGACATGGCCGCGTTTATGGCCGCGTTGTTTCGCGGACGCGTTTTTGAAAATGAATCGACGTTGGAACTGATGACGTCCGCACCCGGACACTGTGATCCCAAGCAGAATCGTCTGGGCCTCTTCCCCAAGAGTGTTGCTGGTTTTGACGTTTTCGAGCACAGCGGTTTTTGGGGGACGACGGCGTTCTACATTCCCAAGCTCGATATTGCGGTTGCGGGGCTGACCCTTGACCAGTCCGGTTATCCCGCGCTCTTGGGTGTGATTCAGGCAACCGTGCAGGAGTTGAACGCACACCTGACGGCAACTTCCCGCTAGCGCCGAGCTACTTCACCATTACCAGTTTGCGAGTTTCAACAAAATCGCCAGCGCGAAGTCGATAAAAGTAGACTCCCGCCGCTGAAAGCTCGCCGTTGCTGTCGCGGCCGTCCCAAACATGAGAGTGGCGCCCGGCAGCGATGGACTCTTTGTCCAACAGCGTTCGGACCAACCGACCCGAAACGTCGTAGACGGAAAGCGAGACATTCACGCGTGACGCGATGTCAAAAGCAATGGTGGTGGTGGGATTGAAGGGGTTTGGATAAGCCGGATACAGCGCAGTCTTAGGAGCGGTTCCGGCGGGAGCGATCGCCGTCGGGGCCGACACGACGTCAAAATAATTAACGTTGAAGCCGTTAGTCACTGGGACAAACCGCATGGTTTGTACACCCGCATCAAGGTTGACCGTTGTGCTTACCGTTGTCCACACCTGCCATCCGCCGGTTTGGGGCACCACGATAGTCCCGGTTTTGTCGATACCTTCAAACTCCAGGCGAAATGAACCGCCGCCATCTTGCGATGCGACACGAATCTCGAAAGTATGGTCGCCGGCGTTGGGTACGTCGACGGTGTACTCCACGTACTCAGTGGGTTCGGTCCAGCCCACGTTAAACCCGCCGCCCACGTCCGTGCAGGCTTCGATGTCGACGTCATCGGAGCGGTACTGGCCACCGTTGTTGCCCGAATCGATGTCGTGATAAGCCACGCCCTCGCCACCGGTGTCATAATCTTCGGCCTGTATCGTGGCGGGCAATACAACCGCGGAGCCGTTGTATGGCAACTGGCCGCAGCCGAGTCCGACCGTAACATCGACCTGGTCGGTTTGCACTCCGCCCTGATTGTCGATAGTGCGAGCAACAATTGTGTAGCAACCGTCGCTAACTCCTGTCCACGTGAATGAGTACGGGGGGCTCGAATCTTCGCCTAAGTAGTCGTAACCATTCCAAAACTCCACGCGATCGATCGAACCATCCGAGTCCGACGCGGTGGCGTCGATGGTGACGTTACCGGTCGGCAACGTGCTGCCGGTCCCGGGCGCTGTAATCGCAACTGTCGGTAGCGTGTTGGGAATGTCCTGGTACACGCGCACGTAGTCGATAACATAGTGTTGTGGGAGACTTGCAGTGATGCATCCCGAGTTGGTACACCCGGTGTAGTTACCGCCGACTGCGGCGTTCAGGATAACGTAGAAGTCCTGGTCAAACGGGGCGAGCGGATTGCCCGGTGCTCCGTCGCTATGCCACTGCGTGTTGGTTTTGTTAGAGTACAAAACTCCATCGACGTACCAGCGAATGATGTTGGGTTCCCACTCGATTGCGTACACATGAAAGTCGTCAGAAAAGTTCACTCCACCGGGATTATACGACCCACCGGTAAACGCGTTGTTGGGCCAGGCGCCGCCATAGTGAATAGTACCGTTAATGTAGTCCGTCGCGTTGGCCGCCTCCATGATGTCGATTTCGCCGCTCGCCGCCCAACCACCGTACACGTCGTTCTCGGGCAGCATCCAGAAGGCGGGCCACATCCCACCGCCGGTTGGGATCTTTGCGCGCATTTCCATGCGCCCGTAGGTAAAGTACTGTTTGCCCTTGGTGTGGATTTTTCCCGAAGTGAACAGCGATCCACCGAATGTCTCGGACTTGGCTGTAATGGTTAGTCGGCCGTCGGAAACGGCGACGTTTTCTGAGCGATAATACTGTAGTTCGTTATTCCCCCAGCCGCATAACGACGGGCAGCCGGTTCCGATGTCGTAGTTCCAGTCCGCGGTGTTCAGGCTTGTTCCATTAAACTCGTCGTACCAAACCAGAGAATAGGTTGCATGTGCGGGCGCCAGGGACAGCCCGGATAGAACAACTGCGGTTGCTGTGAGCAGGGATGTGCGCTTCACGAGTCCTCCTGGACAAGACAACGATGCAAAACGGGAAAAGTGGAAAAGAAGAATACTATGGGTTAATTATACTCGGTATAAGAACAACTCGCAAGCTGACATCGGGAACCTTTCCGCTGTGCACTACGTTCGCGTATCAGGAGGTTGATCATTGAAAAAGTTAAACGGAATCGGCGGGGTGTTACTGACATTGCTAATGGCAGGTGTAGTTAACAGTCCCGGCCACTCGGCGCTATCGTCGAGCGAAAAGGAGATCGCCCGACAAGCCAACGCATTCTCGGCGGCGTTCATTAATGGAGATGCCGACGCGATTGCAGAGTTGTACACACAGGATGCGGTGATTTTCCCGACCAGCTCCGAGATGATTGTTGGTCGCGACAAGATTCGCGAGTACTGGAAATGGAAGCCGAACAGCAAGATCATCATGCACAAGGTTACGCCGACCGGTATCGAAGTCATCGGCGATGTTGCGACCGACTATGGATACTACACGGTTAGCGGTGAGCACGAAGGGTCGCCGTGGGGGCCAAAGCGAGGCAAGTATCTGATTGTGTGGAAGCGAGAAAACGACGGAAAGTGGCGCATGCAGCTGGACATGTGGAACAGTGCGCCTACTGTTTCGAACTAAACACTTCGCGAACCCAAGCGAGTGTTCCCGCACCGACAACGGCAATGGTCGCAGCCAAAAAGTTAAACAGAATATCGGTGAGGTCGAAGACGCGACCGGGTACAAACAGTTGGGCCAATTCATCCCACATGCCGATTGCGGTCGTGATTGCGACGGCAAGCAACCCGGGCAGGCGAACTCCTCGCCCGTTCCGTGATCGCTCGCGCAAAGCTTCGTAAACCGAAAGCGCGATCACCGAATACTCGATCAAGTGACTTCGTTCGGTGGGGATCTTCATTCGCAGCATTAGCAGCAAATACACCGTAAGAATCCCCAAGCCAATTCCGATTTCGATCCCGCCCGGTCGGACACGAAGGCCCTGAGTTACAATCGCAACCACTATCAGAAACATCCCCGCGACAAAGCCGGCGTTGATCCAACGCTGGTCGTCGACCTCCTTTGCTAGTGACTGCGCCAGTGACAGCGACATAAACACCAGCACCACAGCCATAGCTGCGAGCGTCCAAAAGTTGCGTTCACGGGGGGAAGAAAAGAGTGACATTGCGAGGTTCGGTTTGGGCTATGCTCCCGATCGCGTCAGGCGCGCAACGAAACCTTCGTCGTCGCCTTCGCCGTCAAAGATCAACTCGCACCGCCACCCGTTAGCAAGACAGTGTTTCTCGAGCGTCTTAAAGTCCACGTACAACTCGCGAAAAGGTTCTCCACGTTTCCCGTCGTATTCCAGAACAATCCACGCTTCGCCAACATAGCTTTCGGACGGCGCTGGCCACTCGATTGGTGGCGCGGAGAGTGGTGGCTGAGTTCGTTCAACTTTTGCGGAATCAATAATCACCTGGCCGCCGGGACGGAGCAGGCGCGGGGCGTCGTGTAAAAAACTGTCAAGTCCGGCTAAGGTTTCGAAGGGACCGGTGCCGTTCATAAGGCACAGAACCGTGTCGTAGGTTTCCCCGTGAAAATCCTGAAGAGCGATTTCGCGTACATCTTGGATGCCGCGCTCGCGCAGTATCTCTGCGAGTAGCGGAAGAATCTCAAGAACGGTAACGTCTAGCCCGCGTTGCTGTAGCGGGGCCGCATGCACTCCGGTTCCGCCGCCGACATCCAAAACCCGGCCGCGCGCCAACTCCAAACCAAGTTCGTCGAAGGCAAAGTAGTCTTCCGGGCCGCGAAAAAACAGCGAGGCGGGAAGTTCCCCCGCCTCGCCCAGGTCGGTGTACATCATCAGGGTCGCGTCACCGCTTCCCCGATGAAAGTCGCGCAGCGCGCGACCGTAGGGTTCAAGTCCAGCGGTTGTTCCCAATTACGAACTCTCTCCCCACAAGTCTTTCAAGCGTTGATCGCGGCCGCAGCCCTGCCGGTACTTTTTGTAGTGCTCCGGCTCCTTCAAGTAGAAGTCCTGGTGATACTCTTCGGCGACGTAAAACGTCGATGCAGCAGTAATGTCGGGTACGACAAAGTCAAAACGGCGACTGTCGATTAGTGATTGTTTTGATTTGGTCGCCAGTTGCTTCTGCTCGTCGTTGTGATAAAAAATCTCCGGACGATACTGCGAACCATAGTCGCAAAACTGCCGGTTAGGCGTTGTCGGATCGATGTTTCGCCAGTAAACCTTCAACAGTTCTTCGTAGCTGACTTTCTTGGGGTCGTACACCACTTGTACGGCTTCGGTGTGACCAGTAGTGCCGCTACAGACTTCCTTGTAGGTAGGGTTTTTCTTTTCGCCGCCGATGTATCCGGAAATCGTGGAAACCACGCCGTCGACTTTGTCGAACGGAGGTTCCATGCACCAAAAACATCCACCGGCAAACGTGGCAACTTCGAATCCCTCCGGGACAGTGACTTTGTTCTTAGCTTCCATAGTGCCCTCGCTTAAAAGAAACACGGCTAGTGTGGCTAGCCCGAGCAGAGTCCATTTACGCATGATGAATTCTCCTTGCGTCCGGGGTCGTCCCCAAGCGGCCCGATGCCGCTGTCGCAATAACTACGTGTCCTCGGACGATGTGTGACCCGCACTAAGTGCGCTGGCCAGCCTAGTTGTACAGGTGCAACTGCAGAAACAAATCGGCGTCGGCACCTTCGCCGCTGCTTGGCATCAGGCTGCGCACCCGCCAGTCGAGCGTGATTCCGGGTCGGGGGGTAAACTGTGCCCCGAACTGAATGCGGGCCCACTCGTCATCAATTACTTCGCGATCTGGATCCGCCCAGTCATACGCGACCAGAAGGTTCAAGCCGTTACGCCAAAGATAATCAATTTCATGATACCCGGCCCAGTTTTCCGACTCCAACCCGCTGGCGCGTGTAAAGCTGCCAAAGTCCACTTCGAACTGATAGGTAATCGGCAAACTCCGCCAGTAGTGCCACGGGTTAATTGCACCGTAGACGCCGTAGACCGTAGCATCGCCGCCCTCGTTGAGCGGGCGATCGCGCATCAACATACTACCAGCCAGCGACCATCCTTCAGCACGCCAACCCCCGTTTACCGCAAACCCGGTTCCCTCGTCGGCGTCAAATATGTCGAACTGTTCGGGCTCGCGCGACCGCGCGACACTGGTAAAGTAACTCGCCATTAGAAATGGGTAGTTGGGATTGATCCCAATTTCGACGCCGCTGACCCGCGATTCGGCGAGCGCTCCGTCGAGTTCAAACTGACGACGAATTGCGGAAGTGTGGTCGTCCAGGCGCAGGCCAAACGAAGGCACAAAACGCCCGGCCTTGACGTAGCCCATGTACGGTAGCTTGTGGGCCAGAACAAACGCTTCGCGAAAGTACGCACGCCGCTGGTCGTCGAACGTTGCCGAGTACCCGCTGCTGCGTCCGCGAAACCCCGAGTTCACGAACAACGAAAGATGCTTCCAAGGCGCGAACAACACGGGAACGTCAACCTGCATTGGGAACGTAAGCGCGGTTCCGGCCAGCAGCGTGGCCAGACGCACGTCGTAACCCAGGCGCAGCATTGGGTTGGCGTTGAGCTGATCGTAGCGGCCGTTGAAAAACTGAAACTCGGTGTCACCGCCGGAAGGTTTACCCCACGCCCAGCGATCGTTCACGTCTTTGTGGAACTCACCGAGTTCGCTGAACTGATACGGCCCTTCGGGCAGGTCGCTACTGTAGCTGGTTCGCTTGTCGGCGCGGCGACCGCCGAATCCGCGGTCCCAATCCATCGTCGGTCTTGGGCTGGTTGCGTCCATGGGCAGAGTGGCCCGGCCGAAAAAGCGCCCCGACACCGTTCGCATGCCCCCGCCGGCGGGGTCGACGTGACACCCCTGGCAACTCAGCGTGCATTTACGCTTCGCCAGTTCCGGGTTAATCCAGTTGTTGGGCGTTACGTGGCAGTTGTCGCACGTACGCCCGGCTCGAGCGGAGTACATAGGAGTGCTAACTGCGGCCTGAAACATTGCCGCCATAAGCGCAATAAAGCCGGTGATTACCAACGCAGTTATTAGTCTTCGCATGGTGGCACCGATACGTCAGTAAGGTAGTTGTTGTTATAGCGTGTAATGATCAACTTTTCTTCGCTAGTCAGCCGTGGCCACGCGCCCGGCGGCATGGTGTTCTTTACCAGAACCTGGTCGGTGATTGCTCCCAACTCGTCGATAATGTCGTCGCAATCAACCAACTCGGGTTCGACAGCGCCGTCGTGGCACGGTGCGCATTCGCGTTGAATAACGTTGTAGAACTCCGACCATGAAGGCACTTCGGCGACGGCGTCGGGGTCGACTTTGACCAGCGTGTCTTCGCCCGACGTACAGCCGGCGATACTCATTAGTAACAGAACAAGCAGCAGTCGTTTCATTTACGCAACCATTCCTACGCCGTGCGCTTGCAAGCGGCGGTTAATCGTCGTCACCACATCTTCAACGCCGGGTGGCGGGATGTTTCTAAGGCCTTCTTTAAACTTGCTGTGGTTGTCTAGAAATGCGACCAGGTCGTCGCGCGACACTTTAATGTCCTCGGCCGACACGCCTACCTGTGCGTGCTCTAGAAGCCACGCGTTCATCTTTTGTTCGTGCTGACCCACTTCGGGTAGCGCCATGACCGGTTTTCCAAAATAAGTTGCTTCGCTGAGCAATTGATTGCCCGCCGACGAAACAACCGCGTGTGCCGAAGACAGGTCATCAATGAACCCGTCCACGTTGGTGTTGCGATACTCAATGTTGCGATCGCGGGAACGTTTCCCCATTCCGTAGAGCTTCACCGGAATGTCAACCTGTCGAAGGGCTCTGCGCAGAGACGTCGATACTCCGCGTCGCGCGTAAACCAACAGGTGTCCGTCGTCGCAGGTCTCGTGCTGGATAACCGTGTCGCGTAGGATCGAACCTACCCGGGTAACGTTGTCGCGTACTTTCGATTCCGGAAAGTAGAACGATGACGAAATGGTGTGTTCCTGGCTGGTGTAGTGGGCCCGTACAAAGCTCGCAATAAAAAGCGCGTGACCGCGGACGTCTACCGGAAACGCGCGGGGGTCGGTGACGCCAAAAACGCTTTGATGGTCGCAGGCCACAAAGGGGACGCCGACACGTTCGGCCGCGCGGGGAAGGGCGGGCTCCAGGTCGGTGACGATCAGGTCGGGGGCGTCGCGTTCTATTTGCCGAGCCAGGCCGCGAATGATGCGCGGAAATCCAAACAGGTAGCGCATGAACGCGGATCCGGTGCGTCGAATATGCACTCGATTAAAGCGGTCGTATTGAAAGCGCAGTCCGGCCACACGGCGTACTTCGACGCCTTCCATGCGGTTGGCGGTAAAGTAGTCGTGAGCCTGTTCGGGGGCGAAGATGACGACGCGGTGCTGCATTCGCAACCGTTCGACAATGGCGTGAACGCGCGTTGCATGCCCACGACCCTCTCCGCACAAACTGTAAAAAATGGTGGCCATACTTGGATCAATCCCATGTAGAACCAGTCGCCCGCGGCGGCACTCGCGGGCTATTGTACCAAGTCCGCAATCCTGGCAAAAGGGTTTAGGCAGGGGGTACCGGCGCCGGGATAACGGCTAAAGGTCCGATTCGCGCAGAAGCTCTTCCTTGGGGACAAAGGCAAACGCGCCGCTCTCTGCGGTTCGCGCGCACGCAGCGGTATCGACCTGAAACACGTCGATTTCGCCAGTGGAGTGGACCCGTTTGAAAAGCTGCGGAAATCGCTCGGCGTTGACCGGAGTGGGGTAATCGCCTTTGCGGAAGATGATGTAAAGGGGTTGTTCCACGTCGCCCAGAACTTCCAGTGTCGTCGCATCCATAGGCTCGGCGTTGAACAAGGTGTTGCGGGTGTGGTAGCGCCGCGCCACTTCTAACGAATCATATCCCCACTGAT
The DNA here is from genome assembly GCA_964588695.1 of uncultured bacterium. Lineage (GTDB taxonomy): Bacteria > Krumholzibacteriota > Krumholzibacteriia > WVZY01 > JAKEHA01 > CAZPQK01. The sequence continues at coordinate 40,053 of CAZPQK010000004.1, read as the reverse complement.
CGGCATAGGCTCGTCGCCCCCAAAGGTAACGTCGCGGCCCTTCCACCAGTAAAAAAATGATGTCATGGTCATCGATGAAAACCGCATCGCGTGAGGTGTTGCTTCGAACCCATTCGGCGACACGCTTTTCGGCGTCGGTAACAATGACTTCGCCGGGTGTATTAAAAGCACCTGCAAACGCCAGCCCATTGACCGGCAGAAAAAACAATGCGCCCAGTAACCACGCCGAGCGGGTAGGATGCCGGAACCTTTCGGCCCAGTCGATCATCGTCCACCCGGCAACCAGCGCGATGGGAAAGTACACAAACAGCCCTAACTTGTCGTAGGTGTTGGGGCCGGGAAGATGAATGCCCAGGCAGAAAACAGCGACCGCTATCCAGCCGAAAAGCAGAAACTGGTGGGCCGGGTTGTTGCGGTTCAGGCGTTTTCGTTGAAACCAGGCCAGCACAACGACCAGTGCACAGCTAATTGCGAAACCGATGGTTTTGTTCAGGGAAAAACTGACCGGTACGACGTGGTCGCTTTCTTTTGCGTGCATCAAACTGTACACGTAGGGCAACATCGCCAAGAAAGCCGCCAGCGCGGTTCCCAGAATCGCGATCATGCTGCTGGTAGAAAAGCCATTGCTGACGCGCAGCAACCAGGTAAGGCCAACGCCGGCAAAGATCCCCACCAACATCACAAAGCCAACGACGCTATGGAATCCAATCATACCGACCAGGCTAAAAAACAAGACCACCAGTGCCGGCACTCTTCGCGATGACATAAACTCGCAGGCGGCGTACCAACCCAACGCGAGGCACGCGAGCCCTACCGAAAACGCCGTTGCTACCATGTATTTATCCAACAGAAAGTCGGCGTTGTAATGAATCGTGAGCAATTGGCTAACGTTGGAATAGTTGAACGGATCCAGGTTGAACTGCTCTTGCACTGCGTGCCATCCGCGCACTTCCCCCACCAACCCACGCGCGACTTTTACCGGGAGAAACGCATAAAACAGGCCGTTAAACCCAAGCGGGACCATCAGTGCCGACGCCAGTCGCTTGCTATGCCGGGCTTGATAGACACCCGCCCAGCAATACACCGCTACTACTAACCCGGCGACCACTTGAATGTTGATTAGTGCCATTACCCATTCTGGAGGCAGGTGGGTAATCTGCATAACGGTGGCTACCAACACGTGGTAGTACCACATGTACTGCAACGGGAATCCCAGAAAGTAGGGGTCTTCGGGCGGCACGCCGTACGTGCTCAACTGCTCCACAACCGCCAGGTGGAACCATGCGTCGCTGCGAATGCGCCACCATTCTTCGGTCATGGGAAGAAAACCGGTGAGAAATGCCAACGATAACGCAGCGAATGCCACGTGCACGACGTGGCGGCGATCAATCGCGACAAAGTTGGTGGGCTTGGAGGCAACGACTGCGCACAGCATGGCGACGAGCGCAGTCAGCGTAAAGGCGGTTTGTAACGCGGATCCTCCCAACGACATTACCAGCGCAGCAACCGACGCCACCAGAATCGGAGAGACAACCAGCGCGCTGGCCATTGCCTCAAACGGTTTGGGGTGATGAGTGACGGCGCGGTGCAGCGCAAGGCCGGGCAGGACCATGAAAAGCGCCCATCCAAATGGTGCGTTTAGCCATGGCGTCGGTGCAAGCCAGGCCACCGCGAGAACGGCGGCGACCAGGCCAAGAAACTGCCAGCCGGAAATAATGGGTGTGCGCAAACAGGAACTCCGTGGGGAACATCCGGAAGTGGTCGGGAACGATCGGACGCAAGTGGACGAACACAACTCCCAATTACGTGTGTAATCTTATACGACACAGACAGATGGGACAAGTGGGTGCACCGGGCCACATTCGCAGCGGATGAAGCGCGGTGCTATCCCCTTGGAAAAAACTCGCGCCAACGTCGATCCACTTGCCTGACGATCTCGTCGGGCATTTCCACGGGATCGGGATAACCTGGCTTCCAGGTAGCGTCGATGCCGAGGGTGCCTGCGTAGTTGGGTTGTACACCGGTCATCGAGACGTCGGGAAAGTTAACATCGCGCGCGGGATCGAAGCGCGTGAAGATTCCCCAGATGTGTTCGACGTCATCTTGCAAATTCACATCGGGGCTGACCACGGCGACCATCCGCACGCCTTTAAGCTCGGGCACCTGTAACAGCGCGTCCCGAACCGCCGCACCCAAGCCAGCTTCAATGCGGTTGACTCGTACGGTTAGCAGGCAGTCGTTCCACCAGCGAAAATCGTCGATAGCGTCGTGCACGCGTAGCGGGTCAAAGCCGAGTCGACCAGTCGGTGGATGGCGCTCTCCCGTAACAGCGTTTTCGTTCAGGTCGCGCAACGGCGTTCCGCCGCTATACTGTTCGCGGCCGCGCGTCGCGTTTAACACCATGCGGCTGCCCAGGTGCATCTTGAAGCTGGTAAAATCCAGCGTGTCTAGGGGCGCTTTCGAAATCAGCATGAAGTCTTCGCGAGGATCAAAGTTGTCGCGCAGAGCGTCCAGCACGGCGGGGAACGATCGTGCGTCGACGTCGGCGTCGACCATTACAACCACCTTCGAAAGCCCCAACTGACCTTCCCCTAGAATCCCCATCGCCGTGCGGATGGGTTCGCGCACGTAGCGCGCTTCCATCGACACCACCAGCAAGTTGTGAAAACCACTTTCGTAGTACGCCCACACGTCACGAACTTCCGGTCGGATGAGTTTAATCAGCGGTCCCATGATCATCTGCGAACCGTCGCCCATATAGCGGTCTTCTTGCGGAGGCTTCCCTACTACGGCCGCAGGATAGATAGCGCCATGGCGGCGCGTGATGGTGCGCACATTAAATACGGGAAAGTCCGCAGCGTCACAGTAGTGACCAAAGTGGTCGCCAAACGGGCCTTCCAGGCGACGTTCGTACGGCGGAACTTCGCCCTCCAAGACGAACTCTGCGTTGGCGGGCACTTCAATCGGTAGCGTTTTGGTCGGGGTAAGCGTGGTTGCTTTGGCCCGCAGAATTCCGGCAAACGCAATCTCTTCGAACCCTTCGGGCAAAGGAAAGATACCGGCAAGCATCAACGCAGGATCGGCACCCAGCACCACCGCAACCGGCAACGCGTGCCCGCGCTTTTCTGCTTCGTGATAGTGAAAACCACCGCCTTTTTGAATCTGCCAATGCATTCCTGTCGTCGTGCGATCGAAACGCTGCATCCGATAGATGCCCACGTTGCTTTTGCCGTCGACGGGGTGTCGCGTAAACACGAGCGGAAAGGTGACAAACGAACCGCCGTCTTGCGGCCACGTTTTTAGCATCGGCAATGACAGCAAGTCGGGGTTGTGGTCGACGATATCGTGGCACGGCGCACTAAAGGCGCGGCGCGGCCGAAACGCAATCAACCGCGGCCAGAAGTCGCGTGTTCCCCAAATTTTCCCCGGCTTTGGTGGGTTGAGTTCTTTCGCAAACCCCAGAAGTTTTTCCCCCAGCGCCTCCGGTTCCATTCCGATGGCGTCGGTAATGCGTTCGAAGGTCGCGAGAAAGTTAATGGCTAACGGAAAGGGCGAACCTTTAACGTTCTCAAACAGCAGTGCGGGTCCGCGTTCGCGAACGGTGCGCTGCGCGATCTCGTTTAGCTCGTAAACCGGGTCGACTTCGGCGCGAACGCGCACAAGGTCACCTTTGGCTTCGAGGTGGGCAAGAAAACTGCGGAGGTCGGTGAATGCCATCGCCCGAAGATACCCACGAACCCGGCAGGTTTCCACTAAATGCCGCGTGCTTGGCTAGTTCCGGCTGGTGCCGGCTGGGTGGTCAGCAACCGTTCGCCGCCAGTGCGGTTCGCGACGGTCTCAGACACGTGATGATCGCCAGTTCGTGCAAATCTAAATCGTTGTAAGTGATTGTATAAAAATACATTACCGCTATTTGGGGTGGATTACCTGCCCTTCTGGCCCCGCCCTTGCACCAAACCGGCAAACGCTTCCCATCGTACGAAATGAACAGGCATTCGCCGCCGCGGCGGGGAAGGTCGGGAAGCAAAACCACCATTTGGAGGTCAATTCTAATGAAGAAGCTTCTCGTTTTGCTGGTTGCCGTTTGCGCGGTTGCCACTGTGTTTTCGCCGGCCGAAGCCAAAGTTGGCTTGAAGGCTGTTGGTGTGGAGGCGGGTTGGGTAATGCCGGAAGATGTCGATGGTCAAAGCATCGACGGTACCTTCGGCTACGGGCTGTACTTGGATTTCGGTATGCCGATGACCGGTCTCACCGTTTCCCCGTTCGTTAACTTCTGGTCGCAAAACATGGACGCCGGTCAAGGCAGCAGCGTTGACTTTTCCGACGTGTCCTTTGGCGGCGCGCTTAAGTGGGCGTTCGTGCCGAGCCCGGTTTTCAGCCCGTTTCTTACGGCTGGCGCGGCTGCGCACATGCTCAAAGCAGAGTTTACCAGCAGCAACCCGCTGTTCAGCGGCGACGCTAGCGACACCAAGATGGGCTACCACGTTGGTGGCGGTGCCGAGTTCAACGTGAACGGTACCTTCAGCATCGTTGGCCAGGCGCTCTACAACATCGTCGACGGTAACAACCAAACCGTTGTTAAGGGCGGCCTCGCGTTTAACCTTTAGGTCAACGCGTAGAGTCACTGAGGAAAAAGGCCTCGCGGGTAACCGCGGGGCCTTTTTTATTTGCTTGAATTCCCACCGCCGCTGCGCTACCTGTAAGCAATCAAACTCACTAGGGGCGGCCGGAGACCCGGTCCCACTCACTGCACGGAGGGTAGACAGATGAAGAGACTGGTTCTCGTTTCGATTTTGACGGTCGCAATGGCCTTCTCGTTTACGGCGGCATACGCCGAAGCCGACATCGGCTTTAAGGGTACTGGAGTTCGCGGCGGTATCGTCTCGCCGGACAACCTGGACACCGCGTTTTTTATCGGTCTTATGTCCCACCTCGGTTACATCACACCGGATGTGGCTCTTCGGCTGACCGCCGATTGGTGGCAGTCCAGCTACGAGTTTTCGGGGTTCGGCGCCTCGTCGACGGTTGATTTCCGCGACATCGCTATTGCGGTTCAGGCCCTGTATATGTTTCCGACCGAAGGCTCGCTAAATATCTTTGCGGGTGGCGGACTCGGTTTGCACTTTCTAAATGCCGACGTGCCGGAGCAAACAACCACGATTGGTGGACAGACGTTTTCCAGCGGTGGCGGCTCGGCTAGCGATACTGAATTCGGTATTGATTTGGGTGGCGGCTTGGGCTTCGAAGCCAACGAAAAGTCCGACGTCACCGCCGAACTGTGGTACCGCATCGTGAGTGACGCCGATCAGTTCATGGTCGCCGTTTCCTGGCTGTACTGGTACGGCCGCTAGACCGGTTTCAAGACTCCCGTTCAGAGTCTACAAAAGGGCTCCGGAATTCTCCGGAGCCCTTTTTCTCGGGTATGTGCCAAGGTCTGTCAGGCGTCGATGTCCATATCCTGCTCGGGTGTGTCCTGGCCCCAGCGGTGAAACAACCGATTGTCAACCCCCAGCCGACTCAGGATACGGCCGACAATCATGTTAACAAGATCATCGATGGTTTGAGGGCGTTGGTAGAAAGAGGGCATCGCGGCCAGGATGTCTGCGCCCGCCTGACGCAGGGTTAGCATGTTGCGCAGGTGAATGTCGCTGAGTGGGGTCTCCCGCGGGACTAGGACCAGTGGTCGGCGTTCTTTCAACGCGACATCTGCCGCCCGCTCAATCAGGTTCGACGAAATCCCCGCCGCGATACGGCCCAGGCTGCCGGTTGAGCAGGGAACGATTACCATTCCGTCGCAAGGAAACGACCCGCTGGCGATGGGTGCCGCCAGGTTCTGGTGGTCAAAGACGCGGATCCCACCGGTGAAACCTTCAACCTTGGCCGCGAGGTAGTCGTCCAGTGCCGCTTGCTTGTCGCGGATCGATCCGCGCAGGTTAAGCCCGGTCTCGATCTGGGTGACCTTTTCCCCCGCCGGCGAAACGATCACGTGGACTTCCACGTCCTCGGTGGACAGCGCCTCCAACAACCGTAGCGCGTAGGGCGCGCCGCTCCCGCCAGTAATCCCAACAGCGAACGTTTTCATGGGTCTAAGCTACTTCCAAACCTGGTCGATTGCCACCAGCACAAACAGCAGAATGCTGATGAATCCGTTCGCGGTAAAAAACGCGGCGTTTACTCGCGAAAGGTCATGGGGCGACACCAGGCGGTGTTCGTAGACAATCGTCGCGGCTGTTACTCCGACAGCGGCGAAATACAGCCAGCCGGTTGACAAAAGCATCCCACCAGCAACCAGAGCCGCGACAAACACCAAGTGAAATGCTCGCGACACCCACAGTCCGGTTGACAATCCAAAGTCAGCCGGAATGGAGTGCAGGCCCTCCCTTTTGTCAACCTCTGCATCCTGGCAGGCGTAAATGATGTCAAAACCCGCTACCCACAAGGCAGCGCCGACTCCGAGGATCGCTGCGGGCCACTCCAGGCGGTTGTGGACCCCGATCCAGATCGCGGTTGGAATCATAAAGTACACCAGGCCCAGGAACAGATGCGCAAAAGGGGTGAATCGCTTGGCGTAGGGATAGACAATCATGGCGACGAGTACCGCGGGCCAGAGCTTTCGACACAGGGGCGCGAGGTTCCACACCGCCCACAAAAAGAGCGCGATGGTGGCTGCCATCGCCACGATCACGGTGGCTTTCCTTAGTCGACCTGCAGGAATCGAGCGCGCGGCCGTTCGCGGGTTGCGGGCGTCAATTTCCGCGTCGATCAATCGGTTGGCCGCCATTCCAAAGGTGCGGCCAGCGATCATCGCGAGGGTAATCCAGCCAAACACGCTCGCCCGCGGCCACCCGCCTTCGGCCAGAAACAGTGTCAGATAGGCAAAGGGTAGCGCGAACACGGTGTGCTCGACCTTGATGTCGCGTAGGAATTCTTGCAATTGGGACATGGCAGCGCCGTAACTCCTGTTAATACAGATGCTTCGGTACTTTAGCACAGCTGTTTGCCGCGCCCAAGCCTTACCCTTACGAAGTTGCGTTGGTTGGTAAAGATACGGTAGGATGGGGCGTCCTACCATTGTCAACTAGGACTTCACAACATCATTGATTCACACCAAAGAGGTGACAGCGTGTTACGCAAGCACTGTGCAGTACTCCTGACTGTTCTGGTCTTGGCGGGCCTCGCCACGTTTGTTCATGCCCAGACGAAGCCGATCGTCGAAGATCCGACCGCGGCTCCCCGGCTTGACGGAGAAGTGATCCGTCAAAGCGGTCGGATTTCGCTAGCGGTTACCGGAGTTGGAACCATTAGTCAACTAGCCCAGCTGGAGGTTGACAAACCCTCCGGTGCGACCGTTCGCGCGGCCTACCTGGCTACCGCAACGGTTACCGGCACCACTCACCGCCTGCAACCGGGCGATGTTCGCCTTGCAGGGCAACCGGTTACGTGGATAGCCACCGAGCCTGGCGCTGGCCAGGCGACCAACTATCTGGCCGATGTCACCCAAATCGTGAAGCCGATTCTCGATGCCGCCGCAAGTGGTCAGGTGATGTTGACAATCGAAGAATTTACGAGTGACAAAATTGACGGTGATGTTCTCGCCGTCATCTATGACGACCCCAACGAGATTGTCAACAACTCCGTCACGCTGTACTTCGGCGGCGCCACGTCTAACCGTGTGCGCATTCCGTTGGAGTTTGACAACCCAGTGCGACGTTCCGATCCGCGCACGCGTGTCGAAATGGGATTGGGGATTAGCGGAAGCGCGCAAACCCGCTCGTTGCTTCGCGGCGGCGCGTCGTTCGATCGTCTGGTTATTGACGTCGATGGCGTCCGAATGACCACCGCCGCTGGCGGTCACGACGATGGCGTTGCATTGCCCGGCGGGCTGCTCACCGCCGGTGGTTCGCGCGACGACCTGACTGCGCCGGTTGATCCCATGGCCGAGCCGACTCAGTTTACCAGCGACGATGAGCGCTACGACCTGACGCCGTTTCTGCGAGATGGCTCGCGCCGCGCGACGGTTGACGCTACCAACGACGGTCAGGCCAACCTGTTTTTTGCAGGTGTGTTCGCGAGCGTCCCGCGCGGCGATGAAGGTGGCGAGTCGTTGCGGCTGACGCCACCGTTCGCGCGTCTTTCGGTGGGCTCCACGCACGACATGACCGTAACGTACACCGATACATCGGGGACCGGCGCCGAAACCATGGTTGAAGTAATTATCACCGGCGCGAATCCCGACACGTTGATGGTTAGTACCGACGCCAACGGTGTCGGTGCGTTCTCTTACGTTGGCACCAACGCTGGTACCGACGGTGTTACCGCACGTGCGATGGGCGTGTTCTTTCCGCTGGAGTCGCCGACCGCCGAAGTAATTTGGGAAGAAGATGTTCCGCCGCAAGTGTGCACGATCACGCTTGAACCTAAAACCGGAACCGCCGAAGCGCCCGCGATGCACGAAGTGTTTGCGACGCTCTTTTGCGAGTCCGACACCATTCCCGACGAGAGACGCCCGCCGCTTCCAAACATCACGGTGCAGTTTCAAATCATAGGCGGTCCTCACACCGGTGCTTCGGGAACCTCGCTAACCGACATGAACGGTGTCGCTTCGTTTCTGTACGAAGGTACCGCGGCGGGAATCGACACGATTGTCGCTAGCGCGGTGCTGCTGGACCAGGAAGTGTTGACCTCTGATCCGGTGACGTTTACCTGGACCGAAGCCGATCCGGGCGAGCCCACTCTGTCGCTAACGCTTGCTCCCGAAACGGCGACTCGCGATCTCGACACCGAACATACGCTGACAGCAACCGTCGTGAGCAGTGGAGAGGGTGGTGGCGAAGGCGAAGAAGACCGCACGCCGCCGGTACCGGGCGTCGAAGTGTTCTTTACAGTTGTTGCCGGGCCAAACATGGGAACCACTGGCAGTGCTACCACCGACACGCTGGGTTCGGCGTTGTTTGTTTACACCGGCAAGAAGGCCGGCACCGATACTATCGAGGCCACGGCAATGGTGGATACGGTCGGATTGGTCTCCAACCGCGCGACTTGTGATTGGCGTAAGAAGGATAAGCCGGTCGACTATAAGCTGACGCTACGTCCCACCAAAGGTAAGGGCACGCTATGCGATACCACTTGTGTGACGGCAACGCTTTGGGGCGACGATGAACCGGTCGAAGGCGAAGAGGTCGGCATTTGGGTTATAGGCGGTCCCAACGAAGGAACGTCGTTTACCGGAGAGACCGACAAGAAAGGGCGCGTTGAGTTTTGCTACAACAGCATGACCAGCGGACTCGATACGCTGCAAGCGATCGCTAACATCGATAGCGCCACATCGGTTGAATCCAATCTCGCCGACTTCGAGTGGGAAAAGATCGACAAGGAAGACGTCACACTTGAGTTAACACCGAAAAAGCAAGAGGCCGACGAAGGCACTTCCGCAACGGTCAAGGCCCAGGTGCTGGCGTGCAAGAAGACGCCGGCCGCCGAAGTGACCATCGAGTTTGAAGTCTGGGAAGGCCCCAATAAAGGACTCCTGGTAAAGGACACTACCGACGCCGACGGCTGCGCGACACTTGAGTACACCAGCAAGGAGCCCGGGCTCGATAAGATTGTGGCTTACGCTACGCTCGACGGGATGAAGCTGGAGTCCGGAGTCGTCGAAATCGACTGGCTTAAAGTCGAAGACGATACCACCGGTGGCGACGATGAGCCGACGCTGACCGGCGTGCCCAACGGGTTGGAGTTGCTAAACGCGGTGCCGAACCCATTTAACCCGGTCACCCGAATTCAGTTTGGGGTTCCGCAGGCCGGACGCGTTACACTGGACGTGTTCGATGTCCGCGGCCGGCGGGTTGCTAACCTGATTGATCGCTCCATGGGAGCGGGCTATCACTCGGCCGAATGGAGAGCCGATGGATTCGCCAGCGGGATCTACTTTTTCCGCCTTTCGATTGCGGGAGAGGTAAAGATCAAGCGGGCTGTTCTGGTAAAATAAGTTCGCGCGGGGAGGGAAGGCCGCTTGCGGTCCCCCAGCGCAGCCTGCCCGCTTGGGCAAGGCCACCAGAGGCGCTGTCGCATTGGCAGCGCCTCTGGTTCGTTTAACGGTACTCTGCTTTTTGGTTGACAGTTTCCGCCTTCGGCTTTGACAATGCCGCCAGATTCGCTAAGACCCTTAGGAGGATCCCGTGAAACTGAGGCCCGACAACGCCGTCCGTCGCTACATCTTGGACAACGTTGTCAACCATCCCGAGGATATCGGACCGCACGTCATGCGCAAGTTCGGCGTGACCCGACAAGCGGTGAGTCGACACATTAAAAAGCTCGTCGACGCCGGATACCTGGTGCCCAGCGGAAACACGCGGGCACGCTCGTACACGTTAGGTCGCCTGGTCGACGCGAAGCTTCGTTTTAACCTCAGCGAGATCACCGAAGACCAGGTGTGGCGCGAGTTAAATCAGGATCTGCCCGCCGACCTGTCCGAAAACGTCCGCAACATTGTGGCGTTCGGTGTCACCGAAGTAGTCAAAAACGCGATCGATCATTCGTGGGGCGAAACCCTGCGTGTACGCGGCCGGGTGAACGCCGCCGAGATCGAAGTGATCATCTCGGACGACGGCGCGGGGATGTTGCAAGTGATTCGCGATCAGTTGAACTTTCTAGACGATCATCATTTGCTGTTTCAGTTGGGCAAAGGCAAGCTCACCACCAGGCCGGGCACCCACAAAGGCGAAGCGCTGTTTTTTTGTCTGCACGCGTTTGACCGTGTGGGAATTCGCTGCGAAAACCTTGAATTCACGCATGACCGATCTACCGGCGAGTGGCAAACGTCGCCGCTAGCTTTGCGTCAAAAAGGCACCAGCGTTTATCTTTCGATTCCGGTGCACAGCAATCGCACGCTGCAAAGTATTCACGATGCGCACTCGTCGGAGCCCGGGCAACAAGACCTGTCGCGCGCGTTCGTTCGTGTGGCCGCGTTGCAACGCGACGGCCAACCGTTGTTGACGCGTTCGGAAGCCCGCCAACTCATGAACGGGTTGGAGAATTTCGAAGAAGTGACGTTGGACTTTCGTGGTGTGGCTTCGGTTGGGCGAAGTTTCGCCGACGAAGTGTTTCAGGTCAAAGGCGAGATCGAAGGGTCGACCAAACTGGTATGGAAAAACCTCAGTGCCGACGTGGCCAAGGTAGTGCAGGATATCGCTACTGGTTCTGAAGTATCAACTGGCGCACTATAAACTCGGTTCCCACTCTGCTAACTTAGCGCGCGCCTCTTTGGCCCAACGATAATTCTCATCGGCGTGCTCCCACATATGCATCGCGCGCTTGATGTGCTCAAGCGCCTCGTCGCGATCGCCTTCTTCCCAATACACCAACGCCAACTCGTAATTAGTCTTGGCATCGTACGGCTGTATTTCCAACGCCTTGGTTAGCATCTTGATGGCTTCCTTGGAGTTGCCCGCCAGTCGTTCGGCGCGACCGACGTTGCGCATCGCCGTTTCGCTTGCAGGCGAAAGGCGAAGCTCTTCGCGGAATGCCGCCACCGCGCCAGAATAGTCGCCGCGCAGTTCCTTAACCGCGCCATCGCCGCGATGCACCATTGGTTTTACAACTCCAATACCCAACTCTGTCACCCAGTCGTCGAGTTCGCGCAGTGCGGGTTCTGCCTGTTGGGCGTCTTCGTTTTCCAGGTAGACGGTGAGATAGCCGACGTTGACTAGTGGCGCCATGGGGCCAGTGATATAGGGTTCCGAATCCTTAACGCGTTGCAACGCTTCTTGGTAGCGACCGGCTTGCACCCAACGATGGTTAGATTCGTTCTCTTCGATGTAATAGGCCAGCGGTGGCAACATCTTCTTTTGCATAGCAAGGCGCAGTTCGGTCTTCTCGATCGCCGTACTAACCTGGCCCAGCGCCATGTAGTAGCGCTCAACGCGCTCGTAAATTGCGATTCGTTGCTCGTCGGTGGTCGCCGCCGCAAGGGCCTCCTGGTAGGACTTCAACGCTTGGTCGATCTTGCCCACGCGCCCAGCGACATCGCCCATGTCGGCAATCACCGTAGGCTGATCGGGCTCGAGCAAAACTGACCGTTCGTACAGAGAGCTGGCTTCGTCGAATCGACCTCTGGACTCGTAGAAGGATGCCATCTGGTTGTAGCCCTCAGTGTCCGTGGGACGTTGATCGATGTAGCGCTGGTAGTACTCCTCCGCCTTTTTGCTATCGCCAAGCTGTTGGTACAGCCCGCCGACTTGATGCAGATAGTTAAATTGATTTGGATCAAGTTGCAGCACCTTTTCGCCAGCCTTAATCGCGCCAGCAAAGTCGCGTCGGATGACATTGATCTGCATCATAAACTTGTAGCCGGTAACGTCGTCGGGATAGATCTCGGTCATCATTTCCAGAACGCGGTACGCCTTGTCGGGTTGCTTGTTTTCGAAGTAGTGATTGGCGCGAGCAGCAAACGAAATCAGTTCCGGCAACCGGTATTTGTATTTGATCGCCGTACGAAGTGCCTGGTCGGAAACTTCGGGTTGGTTCAGGTTGCGCGCTATGTTCCAGCGAAGAAAGTGTGCGATCGCAAACTTTTCATCAATGTCTACGGCGTGATTGAGTTCTTTCATCGCGCGGACATAGTCCTGCTCCCATAGCATCGAACGCCCAGCGTCTATTAACGCTTTTAGCGCCGTTAAATCTGCAGTGACCAGTTCGGCAACGGGTAGGTCCTTGTTCTCTTGGATAAATCCTTCGGGAACTCCGGTGTCGCGGCGAATGGCCACGCTCATCTTGTCGGCGATTGCGTAGATGTCCGTGCCGCTAAAACTCTTTTCGGAAATCTTCTTGCCGTTGTCGGCTTCGTAAAGTTGATAAGTGCCGGTAAAGGAGTCGCCGTCTTTGGCGAGCTGCCCGGTGATAAAGTGGCTGCGGTAGTTTTGTACCGCAATCTTTTGAGTCAACGGTAGTGGTGCGTCGGCGTTGTTCAAATAGCCCGCTTCTTTGAATGCTTCGAAGGCGTTGGAATCAAGATAGCCGTTGATGTCCAAGAAGCGATCTTGGAAAAGATCAAACTCGACCAGCGTCGGCAACGCGCCTGCTTGCCATTCCCAGGTTGTGTCGGCGTTGACGGGTTGGAAGTAGTTAATCAAAAGCCGCTTGCGAAACTCCGACTTGGGCACCACTTGCGTGACGCTCTGGCCATCTTCGGTTTCGATAGTGCGAGTTTCGGTGACCGCGCCGAGCTCTTTGCCTTGAAACATGGCGAACAAGACCGCGACGGTTGCCAACAGGTTCACAGGCAGCGCCATTCGCGCCCACTTCTTGCCCATGGGTTCGCCGCGAAAGTAGGCGATAGCAAACACCGCGGGTACTAGCGACACCAACCCCACGGTTACCAGGTTCACCCAGTAAGGTGACACCGCCATCTGGCTGACCAGGGCTTCGGTAAGCTTGACCAATCCCCATGCCGCCGCCGCATAGCCGCCAATTGCCAGCAGCACGTGGCGGTCGATGAGTTTCTTAAAGAACGATGGTTCTTCGTAGCGCACCGACGACGTTAACGTTCCCGTCGCGGGGTCGAGTCGATTGCGCAACTCGACCAGGTCGGCGGCCATTTGCTCGGCGCTCTGATAGCGGTCGCCCGCGTCCTTGGCCAGCGCCTTCATGATGATCTGTTCAAGTTCGGCCGGCAGGCCGGTGCGCGCAGCCGTCGGCGGTTCGGGCTGTTCATTATTAATGGAGTAAACGATTGCCTGTGAGTAGTCGCCGCGGAAAGGGAGCTTTCCGGTGACCATTTCGTAGAGCGTGACGCCAAACGACCAGATGTCGGTGCGATGGTCGAGTGTTTCGCCGCGAGTTTGTTCGGGCGAACTGTACGCCGCGGTACCGAGGGTCGAACCCTCTTCGTCGATGTCGGCGGTAGAGGTATCGTGAGCGAGGCCAAAGTCCATGATCTTTGCCTGTCCCTTGGGCGTGACCATGATGTTGGAACTCTTGATGTCGCGGTGAACGATGCCTTTTTCGTGCGCGGCGGCAAGCCCACTGGCGATTTGCGCACCCAATCGAATAGCCCGCTCGACTTTCATTGCGCGCTCGTCGATTTCTTCCTTCAGGCTGCGGCCTTCGATTAGCGCCATCGCGATAAAGGCTTTGCCAGCGTCTTCGTTAATCTCGAAGACGGTACAAATGTTCGGGTGGTCGAGACCGGCGGCGGCGCGCGCTTCGGCGAAGAAGCGGTCGTGAGCCTCGGTGGACGACATAGCTTCTTCGGGAAGAAACTTCAGCGCGACTTCGCGGTTCAGCTTGGTGTCCTGGGCGCGATACACCACGCCCATGCCGCCCTCGCCGAGCTTCTCTATGATTTTGTAATGAAGAATGGATTGACCGATCATATGTCGCTGCGCGCCTAGCCGTTGGAGTTACCTTAAACTACGCCCAAAGTGCGGATTTGTTCAAAAGAACCTGCGCCGCGGGGCACGGGCCGCGATTTATTCCGGGCGCGGGAATGTTCGAGAAGCCGTCAAGTTGTTGGTTTATTGGAGAGTACAGGATTCCCCGGGTCGAGTCCACCGGTGGTCTTGGAGGTGTTAGGGCGCGGGGATGACCTGTCCGCCGCCTTGCATGGACCGTGGTCATGACCCTTCGGCCTCCTCTCGCTTTTGCCGATTGCTTGCTCCGGATCCAGTTGGAGCCACGCTCGGAAGTCGGCCTTAGGGTCATGACCACGGTCTCACACCTCGTCTTCCGAAGTTGGCGTCGAGGTCATCCCCGCGCCTCTGTGACCGGAGAAGAGCCGGTGGCCTCGACCCTAAGCTCATTGGGCGGTGTCGGCCTTAGGGTCATGACCACGGTCTCTCACCTCGTCTTCCGAAGTTGGCGTCGAGGTCATCCCCGCGCCTCTGCAACCGGAGCGGAGCCGGTGGCCTCGACCCTAAGCTCATTTGAAGTATGGGAATGTGAAGTTTTGGGGTCAGGGCTCGTATCTGGAAAGGGCGTGACCTATACTGTGGTTAACCCTGATCGACGCGAAGCTCGGAGGAAAGGAAGAGGGGAAAATGAGGCTTGCGTGTTTGTTTCTGGTGGCGACGCTGACGGCGGCGAGTCCGGCAGCGTCGGATTTGATCTTCGATAATTACCCCGACGGGATTCTGGGCGGCCCCACGTCGAGCGGCTTGCTCGTCTCGGGTCCCAACGGTAACTGGAACGACAGCGCGGCGCGGGTGCAACTGCCACCCGAGTTGCCGGCGCAGTTTTACCGGTTAGAGTCGGTGGTGCTCCCGCTTAGACGCTTCAACAGCAATCCTGCCGCAGAGTCGCGCATGACGGTATCGATTTACGAGTCCGAGGAGTTTCTTCCCGGTATCCCGGTCGCGACTTCTCGGATCACGGTGGCGAATAACGCGTACGAAGACATCGAAGTAGCTTTCCGCGAAGAAGTGTATGTGGGGCGCGGCAAGAAGTACTGGGTTGTCGTCACCGGGGTCGATCGGTCGTTCCACTTGTGGGCCGCCAAGTCTCCGTTGACTGACATCAACCAGGTGTATCGTGGCGATTTCAGCAGTGGCGAGTGGCGCGAAGCGGGCGCCGACGGCGCGGTGCGCATGAATGGTGTGCAAGAGCGAACGCTTCCGGTGGTGCAGGAGTCGTGGGGTAAAGTGAAGGCGCTGTATCGCTAGTGCTATTAGTCGACCTCGCCGCTGGCGGCCGCAGCGGTGCATGGGTCGTGTTTCTCACCGCAGAGCCCGACACTTCGGCATACAAAGGGCGGATTTACATTCACAATGAATGTAAATCTTAACAATTGGATTATTGATATTGTGAATGGGTCGGTAGGTCCTGGGATGCGCGGGACCATTCCAGCCGAACGCGTAACAGTGGGTCGGGCGTGACGGGCAATAGAAAATTCCACGTTCCTGACCACGAAGAAAAAGCCGACGGGTAACCGTCGGCCTTTTCGTTGGTCGAGTGTGTATCGCAAAAGAACATTTACTCGGACTCGGTTTCGTCTTTCTTCATTAACTTCACCGCGTCCTCGCGAGGGACAAACTTCAGCGAAACCGAATTGATGCAGTAGCGCTGTCCCGTCGGTTTGGGGCCGTCGCTGAACACGTGACCCAAGTGGCCGTCGCAGCGGCTACACACGACTTCGGTGCGCACCATGCCGTGGCTGGTGTCGTGAATCTCGCCGACGTTGGTGTCGTTGATCGGCTTCCAGAAACTCGGCCAGCCGCTTCCGGAGTTGTACTTTGTCTCCGAGTCAAACAGTACGGCGCCGCACCCTTTGCACACAAACACGCCGTCGCCTTTGAAGTCGTTGTACTCGCCGGTCCACGCACGCTCGGTGCCTTTCTCGCGCAGCACTTGATATTCCATGTCGTTAAGTTGTTTCTTCCACTCGTCTTTCGTCTTCACGATCTTGCTCACCTGCTTTCGTTGCGGGGCACTATCGCCCAACCAGCCGCCGGTGGCCTGCACCGGGTTAAGATCATCTTTCTCGGTCACCCAGACGGCAAGCGCTGTGCGAGCCGACGACTTGCGTGGCTTCGGCATTTCCAGGCGAGTCGTGCGAGTGTCGCCGTCTTTGTCTAGTTTCTCGGTACTGGTACCAAGCACCACGAAGTCGTGATTCAGGACGCGGTCTTTGTTTTCGCCAGCGTCCACCGCGTCGCGAAAATCAAAGCCCAAGACCGCGGCGTACGCACGGTAGCCTCGTCGGCTTGGCGAATTGGGTACAAATGTTACGTCTATGTTCTCGCCGCTAACCGATGCCACCAGAACGCCGGGCTTGTCAGAAGTGGTCAACTCGAGTGCCTGCCGGTCGAACCAGCCTCGCCACTCGGCGCCGTCGACCACAAATCCCGGGGTATAAACGCTTTCGCTGGTCCACGACGCAGCGTACTTGCGGTGGCGATCGCCGTTGCTCGCGGTCGCGTAGCGGTCGTCCCATCCGATGTAGTCCCAATAGTCGACATGAAAAGCCATCGGTACGACGCGCTGCCACAAGTCGTCCGACTGCTCAAACACATTCAGCCATTCGTCGGCGGGCGGGCAGCTGCTGCAACCTTGCGACGTGTAAAGCTCCACCAGGCGAACGCGTTCTTCGCCGCTTTTAAATGTCAGCGGTGAAACGTTCATGCTTTTGGCCGTCGTGTCTATCGCCGACGCCGCGAGCGCTGCGCAGAGTAACGCCATCACCGGATACCACGCGCGCTTCACCGGGGGTGTCCTCTTAGAGTTGTCGTTGTTCAAATGCGACATAATCCTATCCCTTTAACAAGTACGATACGTCCGCTCCCGGTTTGACGGTATTGGGCTCGGAACCTGACACGAACAGCGTCAAATCGCGGGTGCCTTCGTGAGTCAGTCGGCCGCCGTTCCGGTGCAGCCACGTTCCTTCCGGGAGGCCTGCCACGACGACGCCGGGATTCGCAACCAGGAACTCGGCGATACGATCGTTACGGCTTTCGCCGCCATGGCCTTCGGGCTTCGCATTGGTATAGTGCGGGTTGATCTGAAATGTGACCAGGCCCAGGCATTCGTGGCTCGCAGGCTCCACAATGGGCATGTCATTGGTTGTGCTGAGGCGTGGGCAGGCAACATTCGACCCTGCGCTCCATCCCATGAACGGTGCTCCCGCGCGGACCTTTTCGCCAACCGCCGTCATGACCCCGGTTTCTTGCATAGTCTTAACCAGGTGAAACGTATTGCCGCCACCCACCGCGACCGCGTCGGCCTCCCGCACGGCGGCCACCGGATCAGCTGCCTCATGGACAGATGTCACGTCCAGCCCAAGCTCGCCCAACCGGTCGCGCACCAATTGTGTGTATTGGTCCCAGGTAATCGTAACGCCCGCGTAGGGGACAAACGCGATTCTTTTGCGCGCACCAAAGAAATCTCTCACCGCGCCTTCGGCGTGCTCTAAAAATCCGTGCCCCGGCAGTCGCGAGTTCGACAACAACAATAGTTCCACAAATACTCCCTAGAAAGGACAGGCCTCGGCGGGATTGCCGAGGTCTATACCCTACCATCGCTATCCGCGAGTGGCTACCGGCCTCCACCTAAGGCAACCGGGGCAAGGCCGGCGGCGCTTCGCCACTCGGTGAGTAGCGTTATCCACTTTTTCGCGTTCTCGCGGCTTGGGTCGATGCGGCCGTCCGGCATCAGCACTTCCAAAGCACCGGGGTAGTGTTCCTTGATCCACGCTTGCGCGTCGCCAAACTTGTCGGGCGTTGACTTGCGAAACGGAAAGTTGCGAATAAGTGTCGTCTCAATCAAATTGTCTTCGTTGAACCCATAAGTAATTTGGTAAACGCGGGGTTCGCGATCGATTAACCGGTAGAAATCGTTAATCTCTTCGACACACACATTAATTAGCCCGCCGTATAACTGCGGTCGCGAAAACGCACGCGCGGTGGACTCGCTATGAAACACGTCATCCCAATCCGACCACGGCCCGCCACCGCCGGGTTTGCGTGGCGTGCCTTCGCCTTCCATCTCGCGAAACCAAACGCGCGAATCTTCTGCTAGCAGCTTCGCAACAGCGGCCGCATCGCCGGACTTGCGGACTTTGAGGAACTGCCTGGTTAGTTGCATCAATTCGTCGTCGGGATCGCCGAACGGACCGCTCACCGGCAATAACTCATCGACGTTCCCTTCGATCCAAAACACCAAATCGTAAAATGGCATCCAAAGATCTTGTCCTTGGTTCGGACCATCGGCTTTGTCTTCGCCCAGGTAGATATCGGCCAAAAAGTACGTGCTCTGGTGCCAGCCCAACCGCAGTTTGACTTTTCCGTTTCTTGATTCTTTCAGCTTAGGTTCGAACCCAGCTGGCAGATCTGGAGCCCGCAAAAGTGCCATTGGATCGGTCGTGGTAATGGGTTGGTCCAGGCGCAGCAGGTACAGATAGGGCCGCTCGCCCGTGTCGAGACGATAGGCCGCGAAACGCGTGACGGTTCGAATGAGCCCCGCAGTCTCTACGCTCGCGCCTTCGGTGATGTTGTTGGTGTGAGTGACGTACGCGACCCACGAAGGGGCTATAAGGGCGCCAATGCCGTCGTAGCCGGTGACCGTTGCGATGGCCGAATGGCTGCCGCTGGCGGCGGTAAATCCCAACGCAATAATGGCTGCCGTCAGCGCGACGGCGTGAAATGTCTTTCGAATCATAGTATGATGAGCGATGTGCGCACTGGGGCGCGTTAAAGTTAAGGATATCAACATGCGTTTCAAGATTTTAGGCCGGACCGGTCTTAAAGTTTCCGAATTGTGTTTGGGGACGATGACTTTTGGCGAAGATTGGGGTTGGGGTGCTTCGGCGGACGAGAGTCGCAAGATATTTGACGCTTACGCCGAAGCCGGCGGAAACTTCATCGATACCGCCAACCTCTACACCAACGGTACTAGCGAGAAGCTGGTGGGCGAGTTTGTCGCAAGCGAGCGCGACCGCTTTGTCGTCGCCACCAAGTACACGCTCATGCAGCGCCCGCACGATCCCAACTCGGCCGGGAATCATCGCAAGAGTATGGTACACGCGCTCGAAGCCAGTCTCAAGCGACTTAACCTGGACTTTATAGACTTGTACTGGGTACACGCGGCCGACGGTGTCACGCCCATCGACGAAATGATGCGCGCTCTCGACGACATTGTGCGGGCGGGCAAGGCGCTCTATGTGGGGATTTCTGACATGCCGGCATGGCAAGTGGCACAGGCTAACACGCTGGCCGAGTTGCGCGGCTGGTCACAGTTTGTTGGATTGCAGATTGAGTACAACCTTATCGAACGCACACCCGAACGTGATTTGCTGCCGATGGCGCGCGCGTTAGATATGGCGATTACACCGTGGGGGCCGTTGTCGGCGGGGATTCTAACCGGGAAGTATCTGGAGAAAGATCCCGATGCCGCGCGGGCGAAAGGCAACCAGCGGAGACTGACCGAGCGCAACGAAAAGATTGTGCGTGAAGTCGTCAAGGTAGCCAAAGACCTCGGCGCCAGCCCAGCGCAAGTTGCGATTCGTTGGCTGCAACAACAACCCGGTGCGGTGATTCCCATCATCGGCGGTCGTCGCGTCGCTCAAATCGAAGACAACCTTAAAGCGGGTGACCTGGAGATTGGCGATGCGCACATGGCCGCGCTACACGAAGTCAGCAAAATAGACATGGGTTTTCCGCATGAGTTTCTTGCCGGAGACCGAGTGCGGTCGCTGGTTCGTGGCGACACCTGGGAGCGCGTCGACAACCATCGCGGTGGTTGGTAGCGACTCGTGAGCGATCACGATATCACGAGACTTCTTAACAGCGTCGACGACCCCGAGGCCAACGACGCGCTGTACCGCATCATCTACAACGAAATAAAGGGGATCGCGCGCAAGCAACTTCGCGCCGAGCGCAGCGGCCACACGCTGCAGACCACCGCGCTTGCGCACGAAGTTTATCTTAAACTCGTCGATCAAACGCGATCACAGTGGCAAAACCGCGCGCACTTCTTTGCCATCGCATCGCGCGCCACGCGCCGTATCCTGGTTGACTATGCCCGCAGTCGTGACCGTAAGAAACGTGGCGACGGTGCTCCGCACGTTCCGCTCGAACTGGCCGCCGATGTTCCCGGGCAGGATTCCGACGTCGACATTGTCGCACTGGACGACGCTTTGACGCGTCTAAAGCAGGAAGATGCCGCCAAGGCGCAGGTCGTTGAGCTTCGCTTTTTTGGCGGATTAAATAACGAAGAAATTGCCAGTGTGTTAAACGTGTCGACGCGCACGGTGGAACGCCACTGGGTTTTTGCGCGTGCCTGGTTGTTTCGGGCACTGTCCGATGACCAAACCTAACCTACCCATAGATGAGATTCTTTTTGGCGCGGCCACTCGATCGGGCGTGGAGCGCGGTCGCTATCTCGATGACGCTTGTGGCGGCGACGCGGAGCTGCGCAAAGAAGTAGAGTCGCTACTAAAAGCGTATGACTCGTCGCAGGATTTTTTAAGCACACCGCCGGTGTTCGCCGGCCTTGCCGACGATGACGAACCCAACGCGAGGCCGGGTCAGTCCGAAGATCCACTTCTGAATAAAGTGTTCGGGGCGTTCCGTCTGGATTCGTTCCTGGGTTCGGGCGGAATGGGATCGGTGTATCTGGCATCGCGACAGTCGGGCGAGTTCGACCAGCGGGTTGCGGTGAAAGTAATGCCTAGCGCGCTGGTGCGCCGCGATGGTCTCCGTCGTTTTCAAAACGAGTGTCGAGCGCTCGCCCGGTTGGAGCATCCGAACGTTGCGCGCATGATCGACGGCGGTCAGTCGACTGACGGTATCCCGTTCATCGCGATGGAATACGTGGACGGTTTGCCGATTACTCGCTTTGTCGAAAATCAAAACCTGTCAGTTCGCGATCGGGTAGAGCTATTTCTTGATGTGTGTGACGCCGTCGGCCACGTTCACAACCGCGCGCTTCTGCACCGCGACATTAAACCGGCGAATGTCCTGGTGACGGCCGACGGCAACGCCAAAGTTGTGGACTTTGGAATCGCACGGCTACTGGACGGCGGGGAAGATGCAACGCTCACACAAATGGCAACGCCCTACACGCCACGCTACGCCAGTCCCGAACAGTTAACCGGCGACGATCTGACCACAGCAACTGATATCTACTCCCTGGGTTTGTTGCTGTACGAGTTGTTGACCGGCACCCTGCCATTCGACTGGGATGGCCCATCGCAACCCGACGTTAGCACCGCGACGCCACCCGCGCCCAGTAAGTCCGCGCGCCGTCGTGAGGGACAGGCAATGCGCATCGACGGCGACCTCGACAACATCGTGTTGAAGGCCATTCGACGCGAACCCGATCGTCGTTACGCGTCGGTTGATCGACTGGCCGATGACCTGCGTCGCTACTTGAGCGGATACCCGGTGACGGCGCGACCGGACACGTTAATCTATCGAACGCGGATGTTTCTGGGACGGAACCGCGCAGGAGTTGCGGTGACGGGCTTACTTTTGGCCACCATTGTTACGGCGGCGCTGGTGTCGTTTCGCCAGGCACAAGTGGCACGCCGCGAGGCGCGGTCATTACAGGCAACCAACGCGTTCATCTATCGCTTGTTTACCAGCGCTGCGTCGCAACGACAAAGTCGCGACCGCACGCTAAGTGACATGTTAGACGACGCGTCGGCGCGCATGGAAACCGAGTTTCCCGATGTCTCCGCGACGGCCGGGCGGCTGCACAACATGATCGGTCGCGGTTACTTTGTGGTCGAGCTTCCCGACCGGGCGCTTCCGCACGCAGTACGCGCTGCCGACATGTTGCGCTCGGAACTGGGCCCGCGCCATCCCGAAACCCGTTCGGTCGAACTCAACCTGGCCGAGATGTACTACGAACTGGGACGTTTCGAAGAAGCGCTGCCGTATGTAGAAAGTGTGGTTCGCTTTTGTCGACAAGAGTTAGGTGAGAAAGACCCAGAAACGATGCAGGCGATTCACGATCTCGGTTGGTTATATGCCGAGATGCAACGCGTCGATGAGGGCGAACCGTTGTTGCGGGAAGCTTATGATTTGCGTAATCGCCACCTGACGATGGAGACCCGAGATTTACGCGAGTCGTGCAACGACTTTGGCTTGATTCTGTCGAAAGCGGGAAAGCTAAAGGAAGCCGAGCAATTGCTTCGCCGCAAGCTGGACCATGAAGTTGCGCTGCATAACAACGCGTATTCCAATCAGATTTCGTCTACCGAGTTTAACATGATGGCAGCTATTTATCGGCAGGGGCGGGTGAGCGACGCGTTGGAGGTTTTGCAGGGGAACCTTGATCGGGTTAATCGCCAATACGACCCACACGAAGGACGCTACCTGCGCGCGCATGGTTGGTGGTTGCGACTGAACCTATTGGCGAATCCAGCTGCGGTAACGCCGGAGCAAATTGACTTGTTCTTAGAACTCACGCAAGACCCAGAAAGTGCTTCGCAACAGCCGTTCTTTTTCTACAACTATCGCCCGGTGGATGCCGAAGTGCTATTGCTGGCCGGGCGAGTCGAAGAGGCTCGTGCCGCTATCGAACTACAGCTCCCGGAAGTGCGCGCCCATCTGGGTCCGGAGCGCGACGAGCGAATCTACGCTGAGTTGATCCGGTTGCAAATTCAAAATGCGGCGGGCGACCCTGGTGTCGGCGACGCGGGGCAACATTGGCAGCGCGCACGCGATCACTATTACGGCCTGGTGGCGATCCAATCGTTGGTAGCCTACGGCGACGCGCTGGTGCTGGCAAATCGGTACGACGACGCACTTGCTCTGTTTAGCGCCGAATTCCCGCGCCTGGCAACCGAGCACTCGGAATACGAACTCGAGCTAGCGCACGCGCAGGCCCTCTACGCAAAGTTGCTTCAAGCCGCAAACCGACCCGAAGCCAATCAGGTTGCTGCCGATGCCCTGGCTGCGTTGCGACGTCTCGCCCCCGCAACGCATGTTTACCGCGTCGAAGCCGAAGCGGCCCTGAACCCACACTAGCGCACGTTCTGTGTCGGTATTTCAGCAGCTTTGTCGCGTTTCTCTCCGAGGCCCAGACTATTGGAGGAAGAATGCATCGACAGCTTTCATTACTACTCGCCTTCGCTGTGCTGGCGGCTACCGCCAGCGCCCTAACTGCACAACCCGATCGGCATCCGGCTGCGCCGCAACCCGTCATCAAGAACGCTGGCGAAGCTGCGCCCAATCGCAGTGCCGAGGGCACCGTAATTTATACTGAGCTGTGGGACTTTGAAGGCGCGGGAGGTTCGCCCGACAAACAGGGATGGACGTCGTTCGATCGCCTCGCCGAACCGCCCCGCTGGCACGTCGACGACTTTGCCGGGTTGCCGGTGGGCGCATTCGGTCCAATCGGTGGCACAAAATCGCTATGGTGTGGCGTGCGTCAGGCCGACGAGTGTCACTACGACAGCGACGGCTACGGTAACGGGTGGTTGCAAACTTTTACCTCTGAAATGTTCGTCGTTCCGGGGGGCGGAACGATCGAGATGTCCGCCAGTTGGGACTTGATCAACGACGAGTTTTCCGTCGACATCGGTACGCCCGACTTTGTCGAAGTGGGAAGCTACGTTGGCACCGGTTCCGGTACACTTACGTTTCCGTTCTCCGCCGACACGGTTTACGTTCGGCTGCGATTTCGCAGTGATGGTTCGTTCTCCGACGAAGATGGGTTCGACGACAGCTTCGGCGCGGTCATTGTGGATAACCTAACCGTTTCTGATGCGAGCGGCGTGGTTTACTTTGAAGACTTCGAAGGTGAAGCCGTTGGTGTCACGCAGACCGACGACGACCAATGGCACGCTTACAACGAAGCTGGAATGGGAAACTTTGCCGAGTTATACAGCGGCTCGGCTGTTCCTCAAGACTCGCCCGCGCCCAACGCGAGTAGCCTGTGGGTGTTTCATAATGGTTCGCCCGACACGCAGACCGCTGCATGCAACCCGGTAACCGCCGGGTTTCCGGTCACACCGTTTGGTCCGCCCGGTGCGGACTACCCGGAAGTGTTCGAAAACACCATACAATCTCCAGCGGTAACTCTCCCCGCGACATCGTCGCCCAATCCCCATGTCGAAATTTCATTCGATATTTTTGACGCGCCACTCGACAACGTGGTCGCCGTTGCGCCGCGCGCGGAGTTCCTGATTGCCGGATGCTGGCAGGAATCTTTCGTGTCCGCGCTATGGTACAGCGAGGGAGACATGTGGGGACGAGCGGTCAGTCAGTCGCCGATACCAGCGGGCGCGACCGAAGTTCGGGTCACCTTAACGTGCATGGATCTTTGCTACGCTTACTGTGGAGTCCTTGGTTCCGGTGCGTGTCACGCGGTTGGACCGCTGATTGACAACGTTCGGTTGTCGGTGCTCACGACGAACACGCTCGTCGTTACCAGTACGCTCGACAGCGGCTTTGGTTCGTTGCGCGATTGCATCGAGCAGGCGAATGGGATGTTCGGGCCGAGCACGATTACCTTTAATATTCCCGGGACAGGTCCGCACGTCATTGCGCCCGACAGTTTGCTCCCGAGCATCACTCAATCGGTGGTGATCGACGGCTACTCGCAGCCTGGTTCTAGTCCTAATACGAACGGACAGAACGAAGGCACCAACGCTGTCATCACGATTCAGTTGGACGGTTCCAATGCTTCTACGCCGCCCCCGCACGTTTCCAATGAAGATGGCTTGCGTATTTTCGACAACAACTGTGCTATTCGCGGTCTGTCGATTACCAACTGGGACAACGATGGCATCGAGGTTGTCGGCGTTGATAGCACGAGTATCGAAGGATGCTTCCTCGGTTTGGCACCTGACGGAACCCCGGCCGGCAACGGAGCGTACGGAGTGCACGTTACCTTTGGTGCCAATGCCGTCGCGGTTGGTGGACCGGCACTTGAATGTCGCAATGTAATCGCCGCTAATCCTACCGGCGGCGTTCGCTTCCAGTCCGCAGGGTTCGATAACACCGTTTACGGCAACTTGATTGGAACAGATCCGACCGGTTTGGCCGAAGTAGTTGGTTCCGGCTCTGGCGTAGTGTCGTTTTTTACCGACGGCGTCGATATTGGCGGCGCAGATCCGGTGACCGGAAACTTCATTACGTCCGAAAGCGGAATCGGTATAAACGTTCGTACTGGATTGAACACGACGATTTTGAATAACAGTGTTGGACTCGACGTGACCGGCCAGAACACGTTGGGGAGTCCGACGCGAGGGATGTGGATTACCGTCAACAGTACAACCGATGCGCTCAATCTCGGGGCTGTGGACGAGGACGATTCCACCATGACGCCCTTCGGGTTGGTGTTTGCCAGCAGTTTCGGCAATCGCGTAAGCATGAACGGTACGTCCACCGACGGTGGTATTCTGCTCGACGGCGTTTACCGAGCTGGGCGGAGTATTCGTTTTCTGGCAAACGAGACTTGGGATAACGCTGGGCAAGACGTGCGCAACAACAATGCGTTGCCGCAGCCAGTCTTGAGCAATGTCGTTAACGGTTCATCACCCACGGTGACGCTTGACATAACCGGGGGGCCAGCTAACGGTGACGTTTGGGTGTCGCTGTACGCGAGCACCAGTTGTGGCGATGTTGCTGGCTTCGGCCACGGGCAGCACTTTCTATACGCGACGCCGCTTACCCTGGATGGTTCAGGAGAGCTGACCCATGTTCTGGGGATTGACCCCGGCAACTACGTCGGGGCTCCAAAACTTTCGGCGCTGGTGTCAATGGAAGACGGCATCCTCTTTGAGGGAGTCGCGCGCTTCTCTGATTGCGTGGACTATGCCAACACGGTTGCCGGGAGCAATGTCGGGGTTGATCTGCAAGACGTATCGGGATCTGGCACCGCGCAGGTGTCGTTCGACAATGTTACGAGTGAGGGATTCACAACGCTCGAATGTGGCGATACGGCGCCGGGAGGATTCCCGTTGGGTTTCGTCGTGCTCGGCAATTATTGTGACGTTTCTACTTCGGCAGTATTCACCGATTCAGTTACAGTTTGTTTACCTTACGACCCCAACGCTTTGCGAATGCCGGAGTCTGAGGTCAGAATCTATCACCACGACGGTAGCGCCTGGCAGGACGTAACGGTAGCAGTAGACGAGATTAACGACACAGTTTATGGGCGCGTCGCAACACTATCACCGTTCGCGATTGCCGAACCGTTTGCTGCGGTGGGAACGCCGACTTCGACGGCGACGGTCGCATTGGAGCAAAACGTTCCCAATCCGTTCAACCCTACAACGTCGATTGCCTATCGGGTACCCACAAGTGGCCCGGTCACGCTTCGGGTGTTCAATGTGGCTGGCGAGCTCGTGCGTACCCTGGTTGATGAAGCCGTTACCAAGGGTTCTCACCGTGTTACCTGGCATGGCCGCGACAACCGCGGGCGGCAAGTGGCGTCGGGGGTGTACTTCTATCAGCTGGTCGCCGGGCAGCAAGTGTTGACGCGCAAGCTGGTGCTGTTGAAGTAACCCAGGCGCAGCCGGCCGTCGTACTACTAAAAAAGGCTCCGTGGACTTGTCGGTCGACGGAGCCTTTTGTCGCGTCTGATGGTGAGGCCGAAGGATTAAACGTTAGACCAAGGTGTTGCTATGAAACTCACTATTCTTACACTAATTATCTTTGCGACGCTGCCGCTGATGTCGTGCAAGAGCACGACTGCGCCGAGCGGAAACAACAGTGGTACCGGCACGCTGCCCGATGGGCCGTTCCTGGAAATCACATTCACCAACATTATTGAGCCTTTCGTTTCCGAGGCATTCGAAGTGCGCGCGGCCTGGCGCCAGAACGGGAAGGTCACCTATGTCGACAGCGTCGATATCGACCTGGATGTTGACGATGGTGAGGCCGACGAAGAAGACGGCTATACCGATACCGACGGGCGGTTTCAAACCAACATAACGATGGACGAAGACGACGAGAACGAAACTTCGGTGGAGGTTCGTGCCGACTACCCTACCGGTGAGCGGGTAGAGGAAACCGTAGTCGCGCGGCGCCCCAACAAGGTGCAGTTGTACGAGCAGTATGCGTTCGCCGAGACTGGAATTGGGTTTCAGTATCGGGTGGGCGTGAACCCGACAACTCACTTTATCGATGAATTTGAATGGATAGAGCTGGACTACGAAAGCACAGACACGTTCCACGACACCACGTTTATCCATTCGGTGTCGGAGAGCGCGACCGGCGCGGGAATGAGCGTCACCGGGTCGGCGGACCTTACCTACATAATCACAGCGAATGGTTCGGTGACGGGTGGCTTCGAAGCGATTACGTTTAACTGCAACTTGTCAGCGTCGTTGTCGCTGACCAATCCTGCCACCGGCGACAACGAACACTATTCCGCAGATTGCTACGCGGCCGGAGAGCTTGGCGTCGAGTTTGCTATCTGGGGCGAGCCCAAGACGGTGACACTCTTCATCGGAGTCGCAGCGGAGTACGCAGAAATCCACTTGGACGAGACGTACGGCTGTTATCGCGACCCCGATTTCACCGATCCATGTCCCGGAACGATTACCGCGACACTGGAACCAGGATTCTATGAATTCGAAATCGAGATTTACGATGGCTTCCAGTTCAGCTCGCACGACGGAACGCCGGCGTCGGGATCGGGAAGCACGACTTCCGCCAACGAAATCACATTGTTGATTCAGGATGGCGGCGTGGTTCCGGCGGTCACCAACACCGAACCGCTTACTGGCATGTTGCACGGTGATCGCAGCAATTGGATCAAGAGCACGCTACACAAGCGCGACCGACGATCACAACCCGATCAAGACGCCGAGCTGAATTGAGTAAAAGTTTGCGTCGGCAGCATTGAGTCCGGGAACGTCGCTGATTTCGTATTCGAGGAATGTCCAACGGATGTCCCCGGTTAGCGAAATCAGCGGCATGAACGGGAACTGCGCTCCGGCACCGATGTGCCAGCCGAACTGCGTGTCGCTTTGTTCGCCGATGTCGAGCGAGTTGGCCGCGAGATAGGCGGCGGCAAAATCAAAAGTGGTTGGATACCAACCCGCACCAGCGAGCGCGTAAAGCGTAGGAATCGGAAACACCAACGCGCTGACTTGTATCGGCCAACTTTCAACTTTGAAGTCGCCGTTGTTGTACTCTTCGCGGCGAAACGAAACTCCGGCTTCCGCGGCCAGGAACGGGTTTAGTGAGAGCCGCACCGTTCCGCCTACCAACCACTCGCCTTGGTCAGCATCCTGCGCTTTGAAATATCCAACGTGGGGACCAATGCCGACGCCCTGCGCGGACGCGTTGTTGGTAAACAGGGTGGACGCGGCTACGGCCGCGATCGCCGCCACCATCAAAATCTTCTTCATTTCAATCCTCCAGGTCGGTCGATCAGCGGGGCGACGCCGGCATCCTAACCCAACTTGTGGGTGTCTGTCGACGCGGACAGTTTTGTGCCGACCCCTCTCAGGTGTGTATTTTTTTCACACAGCCCGCGCTTTGTCCCGCCGTCCACCCGCGTAAGTTGTTGTGTAACAGGCAGATATATAAGCTGGACAATCCAGGTCGGTGGCATGACACTTGCCGTAGCCGTATCGTGAAAAGACATCATTGCATAAGCCCCCTGTTGGGGATGGTTACCTGCGCGGTCTTGTTGGTGTTGGCAACATCGGCGGGAGCCGTTTCCTCCAGCCCCATATCTCGCGACATTCGCCCGGCGACGGCAACGGCTTCGCCCAGCGATCGGACGTTGCGCTTGGAATCAGTTGTTGTCACTGGCAACAAGTGGACGAGTGAACAAACCATCTTTAGTTACATGCGACTCGCCGCGGGCGATGCGATTACGCCGGACGCGTTGCAACTCGACCGGCAGCGTCTGCTCGACTCCGACCGATTCGAAAGTGTGCGCTTTTTTACGCGCCCGGGTTCGCAACGCGGTTTGGTTATTCTGGCGATTCAGGTTCGGGAACGCCAACGATTCGTTTTCGAAACCGGTTACGGCTTTCACGATCAGCACGGTTGGTTTTTGACGATCGCTGGTCTCCGTTGGAACAACCCGTTGGGCTCGGAGTCAACATTCCGAATGGGGTTGCGCGCGGGTTTTCAGCTGTGGGGTGTCGACGCTGAATGGAACAAACGATTCGGCGCGGAGCGAGAATACGGGTTTACCGCTTTGGCATACTTTTACGGCAACGATCATCGCTTTTTTGCCGAGGCTCCCAAAGAGCGCTTAGTGGATAACGGCAGCACGACGGTGCTGGATACCTTAGACGTTTGGACCGAATATCAGGCGCCCATCGCGCGCGGCGGCGGTGAGCTGTCCGTGCAGCGTTACTTTGCCGACCGCACGCTTGTGTCAGTTGGGATTCGCACCGAGCAAATCTCCCCCGAAAGCGACATTAAAATTTACGACGATGACGACGATGAGTTTGTCGACACAGATCCCACCGACGTTGCTCCGTTTGCGCTAGGTGACGCGCTACGAGATGCGCAACTGTCCGGCGCATTCCTGCGAATTGTTCACGACGGTCGCGATGATCCCTACTACCCACGGCGCGGCGTGTTCGGACGACTTAGCGTACTGGCCGTTGGCGGCGATGAAGAATACACGAAAGTTACCGGCGATGTGCGCATGGCGGTACCGGTGGTAGCCGATTGGGTGTGGCACACGCGAGCGGGCGGCGGCGTCACGTCGTCGACCACACCATACTACGACCGTTTCTATACCGGCGGCAGTTACACGATTCGTGGCTATCGTGACTGGAGCCTGTCGCCTTCCAGTGGCTCCGAATTTTATTGGGTGGTTAGCAATGAGATTCGCTGGCCCATGGTAGGACGCGATCAGGCGCGCCCACGTGTAACCGGCAGTGTGTTTCTTGACGTAGGCGGCCTGGACAACAAATCCGATTTGGAAACTTCCGAGCCAGCGACGCGCCGAGACATTTACTCGGCCCTGGGCTACGGCGTCGCTGTTCGGGTGCCGTGGTTAGGAACTTTGGGGATGCACTTCGCGGTTCCGCTGAACGACGCGCCCACCGGCGACAACATCATGGCGCATGGAACGCTGGGGTTTAGCTTCTAAAATGCGATGGCCGGGGGCGGCAGACTTTGGATTATGGCGCGCGATTCGACAGGGTTCGGTCGCGCTGGCCGCGTTATGTGTGCTAACCGCGACCACCTATGCTCAACCGTCAGTGAGCAACGTTAAAATCTATCGTCATCAGAACGCGGTGGTTTCGGACGTACAGTGCGAGGGCATTTTTACCGAAGAAATTGTCGGCACCGTGCAAAGTGGACTTCCGGTACTGATTGAGTTGTTGTACGCCGCCGTGGCAGACGAAGGCAATCAAGTTTACAACGGCGTTCATACGTTCGAGCTGCAGTACAACGTTTGGGACGACGCGTACCGCGTCACGCTAAATGATTCTACGCTGGCGCTGGCATCTTTCGACGCGATGACGAGTCTGGTCAACCGCATGTATCGATTGCCAATCGTTTCGTTGGGTAACCTGCAATCCGGGCGCGACTACCGAATTCGTTTTGCCGTACAAGTTAATCCGCTGCAAAGCGCGGGTCGCAAGCGAATCGTCGGGGTCGTTGACGATAACGTGCGGCGTCAATCCAATTGGCGCGAACAGGTGCTGAACGTGAACCAACTCATTACGCGGTTCTTTTCGCGAGATACCGAATCGAAAGACCGCAGTGGTTGGTACGAAACATCTTCGTTTAACCCGGCAGCGTTGCGGGAGGACAACTAGTGTCAATCCGCGCGCGCCTGGTGGTGATGTGTCTGCTTGTGGCCCTCCTCCCCGCGATTCCGCTAACCATCGTTGTGGGATCGCTCATTCAAAAGAGCTTTAACGTTGGTCTTAATGACCGCGTCGAAGAGGCGCTGCAGAGTGGTATTGCGGTGTCGCGCGATCGGTTGGACGCGCAACGCGATGCTTTCGCGCATGCGATTGGCGGCGTTGCGGCGATGCTGCGCGAGCAGCCGGTGGACTCGTCTGTGGTTGCAAGCGCTATGACGCTAGTTATGGGAACCGATCGGCCTATCGACGGTTTCTTGATGACGACGCCGTCCGAAGCTGGCGCGTCTCCCCTGGCCCGGTTTGCGCGTACGCGCGACAACTTGAAGGTACTGCCTGCCAGCTCGGTTGCGCATTCCGCGTTGCCCAAAACTGTCACGCTGTACGACACCGCCGATCGCGCGGCGCACGTCGCGGTTTGGGCGCCGGCTGATGTTGGCGCGATGGTAATCTTTTTTAAGGAAACCGACGCCGCATTCCTGGCGGCGGCGAATCAACTTATTGACGGACGTCAGGTATTCGCCGAACTCAAGTTGACGCGTTCGCAATTGGCAAAGAGTTTTTTCTACCCATTCTTGATCATATACGGCATCGCGCTTTTGCTGGCGTTAGGCGCTGCCATGTTTATGGCGGAGCGTATTTCGCAGCCCATTCGTCGACTCGCGGCAGGAACCCAGCGCGTGGCCGAAGGCGACTGGAACTACCGTGCGGACGTTAAGGCTAGCGGCGAGACCGCAGCGCTGGTGAAGTCCTTTAACACGATGTTGTCGCGGATCGACAGCCA
This sequence comes from uncultured bacterium, assembly GCA_964588695.1. Classification (GTDB taxonomy): domain Bacteria; phylum Krumholzibacteriota; class Krumholzibacteriia; order WVZY01; family JAKEHA01; genus CAZPQK01. The sequence goes on along the minus strand of CAZPQK010000004.1, from coordinate 8,032 downwards.
GAGGCGCCGCCTTACCGACATGGAAAAGATCGCTGCCTGGGGCGATATGGCGCGGCACCTGGCGCACGAAATCAAAAACCCATTGTTACCAATTCGGCTGACGATGGAAGAGCTTCGCGACCAGTACGACGCGGGCGGTGAACGCTATGAAGAGTTTCTGGGTGACGCGACTCGAGTGGTTGGTGAGGAACTTGATCACTTGCAGAACCTTGTTAACGAGTTTCGTGAGTTCGCGAGCACGCCGGAGTTAACCCCTTCGCGTGGTTCGTTGCGATCGTTAGCCGAAGACGTCGCGCGGCTGTACCCGCAAGTTCGCACCGAGTTTGAAGAGGGCGATGCGCCGGTTTTTGCTTTCGATCCCAATCACATTCGCAGTGTGATCATTAATCTCTACGACAACGTGGTGTCGCTGGCCGATGCCGACATTCCGCCTTGGGTGCAAGTGTCGGTGTTTGCGCGCGAAGGTAACGCGTATTTCATCTTTCTCGACAACGGTCCGGGGATGGACGAAGCCACGCGCAGCCGCGTATTTGATCCATACTTTACGACGCGCGCCGACGGTAGCGGCCTGGGACTTGCAGCGGCCAAGCGAGTTGTATTGCTACACGGCGGCACTATCGACGTGCAAAGCAAGTTGGGCAAGGGGGCGGCGTTCACCATCACGATGCCGCTGGACGGTCCGGGACAGGTCACCAGCGGTGGACCGTCAAAACCGGCGATCGGCCAATCGCCGGCGCCCACTGTAGAAACTTCAAGGAGTACGTAGGTTATGTCAGCCGAAACTCGCGGAAAACTCTTGATCGTTGACGACGAACCCAACATTCGCAAGACCCTGCAGATGATTCATCGCAACGCCGGTTGGGACACCGAAACCGCCGAAAGCGGCGACGCTGCTTTGGAGCTATTACAGCGCGAAAGCTTTGACGTGATTTATCTGGATATGTCGATGCCGGGCCGCGATGGCATCGAAACGTTGCGTGAGATTCGTTTGCACAAACCCAACCAGGTTGTCGTCATTCTGACCGGTAATGCCAGCATTGACCGTGCGGTAGAAGCGACCAAGTTGGGCGCGTTCGACTTTCTAGAGAAGGACTGCGGCAAGGATCGCATTCTGCTAACGTCGCGAAATGCGCTCGACCACGCCGCACTGGCGCGCGAAAACCGGGCGTTGCGTCAGGGGCGCCGCAAGGTGGAGTACCTGGGGCGCAGCGACGCCGCGCGCCATGTGATTACCGAAGTCGCAAAAGTTGCGCCCACCAACGCGCGCGTTCTGATCTTGGGCGAGTCGGGTACGGGAAAAGAACTCATCGCCCAAGCCATTCACGATCGCAGTCAGCGCGCGGACAAGTCGTTTGTAAAGATCAACTGTGCCGCGATTCCCGAAGAGTTAATCGAAGCGGAACTGTTTGGAACAGTGAAAGGGGCGTACACCGGATCGGTGAGTTCGCGCGAGGGTAAGTTTCAGGCGGCAGACAAGGGCACGTTGTTCCTGGACGAGATTGGCGATATGAGCCTGAAGGTGCAAACCAAGGTGCTTCGTGCCATACAGGAAGGCGAGATCGAACGGGTGGGAAGCGACGAGATCATCCATGTCGATGTGCGCGTGATTGCGGCGACCAATAAAAATCTTGCCGAAGAAGTGTCGGCGGGTCGATTTCGCGAAGACTTGTACTTTCGTCTGAATGTTGTCCCCATTGCAACGCCTTCGCTACGCGAACGCCCCGACGATATCGAGTTGATGGTGAACGCGTTCGTCGACGAGTATTGCGCGGAAAACGGCCTTGCTCCCAAGAAAGTCGAAGAGAGTGTCATGGGTCTGCTGCGTCGTTACCCATGGCCGGGGAACGTGCGCGAGTTACGCAACCAGGTGGAGCGCATGGTGATCATGTCGCCGGGGCGCTACATTCGGGTAGAAGATCTAAGTGCGGAGATTCGCGCTGGGATTCCGTCGGTGATGCTGAACCGTCGCGACGAACGTATCGAAGCTCCCGTCGGCGCGGGTGCGCCCGCCGATGCCACGGCGGCTTCGCCGACGCAGATGCAGCCCGCGTTTGATGCCGACGGAAAGTCGCTCTCTGACGCGCGCCGTGACTTCGAAAGACACGTTATCGAGTCTGCGTTGGAAAAGCACCACTGGAATGTGTCGCGCGCCGCGGAAGCGCTGGGCGTTGAACGCACTAATCTGCACAAGAAGATGCGCCAGCTCGGCATCGAACGGGGATAGTAGTCGGGAGGAACAACCTCGCTACTTGAGCATGACCATCTTGCCCGACAGTCGTTGTTGAGCGGTACGAACTTGATACACATACACGCCCGATGCCAACTCGCCCCCGGCGTCATCCTTTCCATTCCACATGACTTCGCTTCGTCCCGCCGGAAACAGGCGATCGGCTAATGTTGCGACGCGTTGACCCGCGGCGTTGAACACGGTCACTTGAGCGCGCTGCGAAGTTGCCAACTCGAACGCGATGGTGGTCGTGGGGTTGAACGGATTGGGGTAGTTGTCGAAAAGTCGGGTTGCTGCGCGCGGCGTAGTAATAGTGACCAGCGGCGAGCGCAACCAGTCACCGTCGGCTTTTACAACTACTAGCTCGTAGTTGTAGGTCACTCCGCGGTCGGCCATGAAATCGACGAACACGCTGGTGTTTGCGGGAAGTAGTCCGTCGGTGATGACTCGGCTGCCGGCGGTGCCTGCCCGCGCCCTTCGCACCTGGAACCCTGCCAGATTCTCGTCGCTGGTAACCAGCCAGCGCAATTCGATCGCGCCCGCGTCGGTCGCGCGCGCATCGAACGACGAGATGAGTGTTGGAGTGGTTGGGTCAAGTTGCAGCGCGTACCAACCGCCGGGACCGTCGCCGACATAGATAACATCGTTGTGAAGCACCACTGACGTAGCTTCCGCGCCCGTGTCATAGCTGCCGACGACGCTAATTAGCGCCGGGTTGGTTACGTTCAAGACCACAAGGCCGGCTTCGCTTAACGCGGCGTAAAGGTAGGTGTCCACCGTGCCACGCGCGGTGGGTGCCAATCCTACAGCAAGGTCCTGGATCTGCGAAAAGACGCCCAGGTTGTGCGAGCCCAGAAACGAAGGATTCGCGGGGTCCGCAATGTCGTACACGTAAATCCATTGATCGAAGTCCGCCAGGTACAAGCGCGAGCCGTCGACCAGTGTCGACTGAACGTTAGTGCCCGGCGAGAAACCTTTGACCAGGACCGGACTCGTCGGGGAGGAAAGGTCGAAGAGTTTGACTTGCGCGGGGCCGTTGCCGCCCAAGGCGACCGCGAGCAATCCGGAGCCGACCTGCCACGACACGTCCTGAGCATCGCCGAGCGCGTCGATGGTGTTGACCACCGCGGGTGTTGTCGGGTTAGCCACGTTGACGACGGAGTAGCGCCCGTTGGGCCCAAGGGAAATTGCGAGGTTAAACCCGTCGGCATCGGTCGACGCGGGTGTTCCGGTTAACGCAGTGTTGGCAACCACCGAAGGCGAAGAACCACCAAAGTCGATCGTTTCCAGCGCGTTGGTGCGGCCGGCAAACACCAGGTCGATTCCCGCTGGCGCGACCACGCGATAATCCAACTCACTTCCGATTGCGCCGACAAACAACGGAGTTTGTTCGCCGATGACGCCGAAGTCGTTGCTTACACTAAAACGCTGAACACCACCCCGTCCCGATGCGGTGGTTACATGCGTGGTGCTTGTGCCGCCACGACGTTGCGTGTCGGGTTCGACCAAGATATCGCCAATCGAATGGCCGGTGTGGATGAACGCCGCTTGTGTAGGCGTTTGTGGCGTGCTGAAGTCCATGATCACCGCACCGGTTCCGGCACCGGCGACGGTGATATTGGCTAGCGAAGGCGTCGCAGCGACACACTTTAGTTGCGTGTTGGAAGTAAACGCGCCCAGCAGTCCCAGCGTCTCAGGCGTGCTGGCATCGAGCAGACGAACTTCGCCGTTGCTGTGAGAACCGTACACGCCGGAAGCAGTAACTTCGATATCGGAATAGAAGCGGGAGTTTCCCGAATCGTATGCACCAATCTGCGTCGGCTTGGTGGGGTCGGTCACGTCAACCGACAGAATGCCGTCGAGACCAACAAACACGGTGTTCCCGTCGTCCGAAAGTCCCAAATCAAAGATCGAAAACGAAAATCCGAGAGTTCCAACTTGCGGCGGATTGATGGGTACGCTGTTGTCCATGACTCGAAGCGTACTGCTGTCTGCCAGGTACAAGTTGTCACTGTTGCCAACCACCGTTGTCGAACGGCTTGTGACCCCCACGGGCGAAAGCGATGCAGCGTCCATGATTGTCGTCGCAGTGGTGCCCGACAAGTACAGTCGAGTTTCGATTCTGGTAAACGCGGTGTGGTTGCCGGAGAGGGAGATCGACGATGCAATCGTCGGATCGTTTGGGTTGCTTGTGTTGATCCGCCAGATTGTCGTTTGATTGATCGCGTCACCGGAAAGCACATAAGTAACGCCGGGGTCGCTGATGATAAAGCGCGCCGGCGCGTCGAGCGTCACGGCTCCCAGCAGCGCGGGAGCGGCGGGTACGCTTAAGTTGTAAAACTCGACGCTTCCACCGTTGGCAATTGCCAGTGTAGTGCCGGTAAAAGCGGTTGCTCCGCACGTGCCGGTTCCAACAAAGCGCACCAGGTTGACGCCAGATTCGCGGTCGATGGGCGGACGGGTGCGAGCCCCGGCGGTGAGCGGGGAGAGTAGCGTCAGCGTGGGGAGCAAAAGCAATAACGCCGCGTTGAGCAAAGCGCGGTGATCGTACACGGGTCGAACTCCGTTGATAACAAGCAGGCAAGCGCCCCTATATTGTACTATACCCACGGCCAGAATTGGCAGCCCGGGTCACGGAAACCAAGCCACTCTGAGGCGCGATGTGCCCTCATTAGGAACATCTGGCCGCCTGCCACGGCAGGCCGTTGTAAATCCACGACTTAGCCAGTCCGTCTTGTAAGTAGAAAGCGTAGAACTTGATGTCTGATCCGAGGCCAAATTGGACGATTCGAGATGTTGCTGTCGAAGACATCAACGAGCTAGTTGCTATGTGCGGCGAACACGCCGCGTACGAGCGAGCCGACTATGACCCGGATGGAAAAGCCGAACGGTTGCAGACAATGTTGTTTGGCGACGAAAAGTCGCACCTCCACGTCAAGGTAGTTGAAATCGATGGGCGGTTGGTGGGGTATGCGTCTTACACGTTTGATTACTCCACGTGGGACGCAAATTGGTTTTGCTATTTGGATTGTTTGTACATGCGCGAAGCCACACGCGGATTGGGGATTGGTGAAGAGTTAATGAACGGCGTGCGTGAACACGCACGTGCACGCGGATGTGATGTGGTTCAGTGGCAGACGCCAATGTTTAACACGCGCGCGATGAAGTTCTACGAACGTATCGGCGCGTTCGGCAAAGACAAGAAGCGATTCTTTTGGTCGTGTTAGTTGGGTTGTGCGGGATGACGTGCGGTCACCGGGTGAAGTTCGGCCGCCGCTCGGTTTGGCGCGTTGCACATCATGCCGTGTTGCACAGCGCAGCGTTACCAGGCGATAGGTTTGCGGTCGCGAAAGAAGCCGCCGGTAGGACCGTCGTCGGGGAGTGTGGCCAGCCAGATCGGCGTGTCGGCACCTTCTTTGGGCGATCGTTCCGCGTTGTCTCCGCCCATGCGGGTGCGCACCCAGCCCGGAGTTGCCGCATTAACCTTTACCCGTGCGCCTAACGTTTGGGCGAACGAAACTGTGAGTGCATTCATCGTTGCTTTGGCCACCGAATAACTAATCGGTCCCGTTAATCCCTCGGCGAACGATCCCCAACCCGAAGACACGTTAACTATGCGTCCCCAGTTGCGTTCTTGCATCCCGGGAGCTAGTGCGCGAATCAATGCGAACGCCGAAATCGCGTTGACCGCGATCGATTCGGTCATTTCTTCGACAGTTACTTCCAGTCCGTTGCCGTAAATCAAAATACCGGCGTTATTAATCAGGATGTCGACCGGGCCATGCTCGTAGTCGATCTCGCGTGCGCGACGCTCGGCTTGGGCCGGGTCGGATAGGTCAAGCTGCACGCCGATCGCCTCTCCGCCGACATCTTTGGCAGTGGTCTCGGCGTCGTCGGCGTTGCGCGCGGCAGCCAGCACGCGAATGTCGGTGTGAGCGGCGAGGCCGTGAGCAATGGCGAGCCCGATACCCCGGTTGGCGCCGGTGACCAGCGCGGTTCTTTTGGGAGTGGTCATAGGGCCACTGTAACCCGCCCGGCGGTGTGACGCAATCGCCGCACGGGAGGCCGATTACGGCCGCCCGGTGTGAATTTACGGCACACGGCCCCGCCCGTCACGGCCGGCTCAGAATTTGTAACATGTTATACCACAACATGTTGCCCGTAATTCCATCAGCCGCTACGGTTGGCACATTCTTGGCTTTACCCCTCAGTGGAATTGGTTCATGTATGATATCGACACACTTTGGAGGATCTGGAATGAAGCACATCACGATGACCATACTGGCGCTGGTCGCTATCGCCACGGCCGCGCAGCCAGCGGCTGCAAGTTATGGCGACAAGGGGTTCTACGCTGGCCTTCGCATGGGCGGCAGTGTGCTTGCGGTTGACGAAGCCGACAACCCACTTGGTGTCGATAAGAACGGCGGCCACCTGGGCGCGCAGCTGGGTTTTAACTTTAACCCGGTGTTCTCGTTGCAACTCGAACTCGACGGTTCGCGTTACTCCACTGAAACTTCGGGCGTCGACGTAGGATTGGGTTCGGTGCGTCTGTTGGCCATGTACCGCTTTCGTCCGGCCGAACAGTTCCGTCCGTACGTGAAGGGCGGTTTTGGTGGTTACAACTTACTGTTTGACGGTTCGTTTGAAGACGGCGATATCGACGCTAACGCCGAAGGTGGCGGTCTTGTTTTCGGCGGCGGGTTTGACTACTTCTTTAGCCCGCACTTCGCGCTGGGTCTCGACGTCGCTTTTAACGCGATCAACTATGATGCGCTGGTGATTCCGGTGAGCGGCGGCAGTGATGTTCGCTTCGACATCAACGAAGGCGGCGCTTCGACCGAGATCGGCATCCAAACAGGATTCTATTTCTAGGCACCTTCCGCAGAGTTGCCACTAAAAGGGCCCGCCGATTTCGGTGGGCTCTTTTTTCTGTTAGTCTGATTGCAGCCTGGAGGTGACAAGTAGTGATCGAATCCATTTTTGCATTGGGCAAAGACGTTCGTTACGTCGCGACGTACATCAGGGGAGAGTTGTCGTTGAACACTCGCGATGACTTGCAAGGCGCCAGCGATTCGGGAACGGACAAGTTTGAGGAGTTGTTGGTGAATCCGACGGTTCTGACGCTGGTGTCGCAGCGCGGGAATATCGACTGCGGCGGACTGGACTACGTGTTGATTCGCTACGGTAATTTTTTTCAGTTTGTTAAGGCGGTTCCCGGCGGACACGTTTCTGTGGCGTTGGAAGCCAACGCTGACGTCGTCGCACTGAGTAAACGCATTTGCGATGTGGTCGCCGCCTAGTTTGTGCACGCTGGCTCCCGGTCGGCGGAGTGCGGCACCGGGTCGCGCGGGGTCGTCCGTGCGTGTTTGTCGCGATTCCCAAACTCCCGCTCTGCCAACAACTGATTGTGCGCGCTGCATAGTAAACGCAGGTTCTCGGGCGTGTGTTTGCCGCCGCGAGCGAACGGGCGAATGTGATCTATGTGCAAGTGTCGAGTCTCGTCGCAGCGTTTGCCGTCGGGATCGACGTAGCGGCATCGACCTTCGTCGCGGGCGTAAACCTTATCGCGAATCTGCCGTGGGATCGCGCGGGAAGGACTGCCAGCAGGGCTGGGCCTAGTGGGCTTGGTGGTGCGCGGTTTAGCGTTTTGAGTGGTAGGGACCTCCGTAGCTTCGCCGCCGTGCTTCGCGCGCTTGTGATCCCGTCTCACGGGATCGTGTTTGTCCAAGTAACATTCCAACAAAAGATCGAACATCTGCTCGGTGCTCGCGTTGCCTTTCATGCGGTTGCTGGCCAACGCCATCA
>CAZPQK010000003.1:262498-360887 GCA_964588695.1 uncultured bacterium | reverse complement strand
GCCCACGTAGTCTGATCAGGCCAGGCAGAAAAAACGGCCGCCTGTCACATGACGGGCGGCCGTTTTGTATGTCGACTGGCAACGCTTCTATCCTTGAGCTGCTTTCTGCTTTTGTTTGTACTCCAGCAGGGTGTCTTTGCGACGCAAACGGGTCTTGGCTTTCTCTTCGGTTTCGTAAATCCTTTTGATCCCGTCACCCATCGCCTGCTCGACGACACGAATATATTTTCCTAGACGCTCAACACCCTGCGGCTCGATCGACGCGGCCTGATCGCTTCCCCACATCGCGCGATCCAGCGTGATGTGGCGCTCGATGAAACACGCGCCCATGGCAACAGCCGCCACCGTCGTGGGCAGTCCGACCTCGTGCCCGGAGTAGCCAATCGGACACGGGAAAATGTCTTTAAGCGTATGGATCGTGTTCAGGTTCAGCTGTTCCGGCGGACAGGGATACGTGCCGTTGCAATGCAACACGATCAAGCGATCGTGACCAATGATTTCAGCGGCCATCTGGATTTGCTCGATCGACGACATCCCGGTCGACAGCACGATGGTACGGCCGGTTTCCCGGTGATAGTGCAGCAATTCGGCGTCGGTAAGGGCCGCCGAAGGGATCTTGTAGCACGGCGGATCGTACTGTTCCATAAAGTCAACCGACGGCTCATCCCAAGCCGACGCGAACCAATCGATACCCTTGGCTTTGCAGTAACGGTTAATTTCGTCGTACTCGTCTTTGCCAAATTCAACCTTTTCTCGGTACTCCATGTAGCTGATGTAGCCCCAAGGCGTCTCGCGCATCTGCGCGCGTTGTTCCTGCGGAACGCAAATCTCCGGCGTCCGCTTTTGGAACTTCACCGCGTCAAAACCGGCGGCGGCAGATATATCGATGAGCTTTTTGGCGACGTCCATGTCGCCGTTGTGATTGATGCCTATCTCGGCGACCAGGTACACCGGGCGATCTTCGCCGACCAGGCGGTCACCAACACTAACCGTTCGAGGCATTGTTCCCCTCCCGTAGGGTTATGGCGATGGCTCGAATCCGGTCGCATACTTCACGCACCGCTCCCTGGCCACCTTGCTTTGACAAAACGACGTCCGCCGCCGCCAATACTTCGGGCACGGCGTCGGCAACAGCAACACCACACCCCACCTGTTCCATGCATTGCAAGTCATTCACGTCGTTACCGACATAGACTACGTCTTCGCGACGGATACCGCGCTGACGAAGCTTTTGTTCCAACAGAGGCCACTTGTCGTCGACCCCTTGCCAACATTCCATACCAAGTTTGGTCGCCCGGGCGGTCACCACCGGGTTCTGTTCTTTCGACAACACTACCGCCACCACTCCGGCATCGCGTAACATCTCTATTCCCATTCCATCACCGCGGTCACAACGAACCGACTCTTCTCCCGACTGCGACAGATACACTTTGTTGTCGGTCATCACGCCGTCAAAGTCAAAGACCACAAGCGCAGGCGACTCCGGCCAATACCCGCCGGCGGGCATATCCACTCGAACCCCACCATTTCGCAACAACCACTCGCCTTGTTCCCAATCTTGTAGCGTGTCGATGTCGATGCAGTAGTTAGCATCCACCGTGAGGGGAAGAACTCGATCGCCGGTCAATGTCCGATCACGAATGATCGTCTCGCGCCGAATCACATCGATGTGACCGGTTTGCCAAACCGTCTCGGGCAACTTCTGTCTCGGCATGTTATAGGGTTCGTCAAACTCATCGCCGAGCAGCGGCCGCAGGTAGTTGCCATCCGGACGCCACATTTTGAAAGGGTTTTCGCGCGGACAGGTCACACCTCGCACACAAGTCGCATTGGAATCGGTTTGTATAAGCGTTATGCCGGCGTCGATCAAACCAACCGGGCGTAGCGGCGATGTTGGGCGCAGTTGTACAACCAGATCCGGGATGTAGTCTTCGTTGGTGGCCAGCCATTCCAATGCATGCGCGAACAAGTCAAAGTCGACGGCGTCGTCGCCTGCGAATTGTGGCGGGCGCAGGAACGGAACCTCCGCTCCGTAGGCGCGAGCCACGCGCGCAATGCGCTCGTCGTCGGTCGATACGATCACGCGATCAACGCCCTTTGCCGCTTGCGCCGCCGCGATGCTGTATGCAATTAACGGATGGCCGGCAAAATCCCGAATGTTTTTGCCCTCAATTCCCTTGGAACCACCGCGGGCTTGAATCACCGCAAGGACTTTGGGAGCGGCGGCTACCATGCGGTCCATCCTCCATCGACGATCAGGTTCGATCCGGTCATGTATGACGACGCATCCGAGACCAGATACAACAATGCGCCACTGTACTCCGAACGATCAGCCATTCGTCTCAGCGGCGTGCGTGCGCTGTAACGCTTAACAAACTCGGCGTCATGGTCGACGTAAACACCCCCGGGCGTGAGCGCATTTACACGAATCCCCCTGTCGCCCCAATATGCGGCTAGATAACGAGTGAGCCCCAACACAGCGCTCTTGGTCACTGAGTAAATGACCGGCTTGAACGTTTGCGGGTTATCGTCGTCGCGTTGGTAGAGCCGCTGATCGGGTCCGACCAGCCCATAGGTGGAACACAGGTTCACAATCCTGCCGCTGCCTCTTGCCAACATCGGCTTGGACGCTGCCTGTGCGCACAGAAACAGCCCGGTAAGATCCACATCCAGCCCACGTTGCCACTCCTCCAACGGAAAATCTTCGAAAGCATTGGTGTGTTGGTCGGCGTTGGCCTGGTCGAACTTGGGGTCAAGTGCTGCGTTGTTTACCAGGATATCCAAACCACCGAATACGTTCACCGCGCGTCCAACAGTGTCATCGACCGACGCCTTGTCGGTAACATCGGTCGCGATACCTAACGCGTTGCCGTCGAGTTCGCGATGAATGCTGTTGGCCACTTCTTCCGCGGCGTCACCGCGAATATCAGCAACAACAACATTTGCGCCGGCTTCGGCAAGAGTGTGTGCAAACTGGCGACCCAACAATCCCGCACCGCCAGTAACCAGCGCGGTCTTGCCGCTTAAATTAAATTGTTCGACGACCACTCTTTGTTTCCTACAATTCTACTTGATGTCCGTTGGCGGCCGACTCTTTGGCTGCGACCGCGATCTCCAACGCAGCAACCCCGTCCCGTAAAGTAACCCGTGGCGTTTCGTTGTTGCGCACGCAGTGGATAAAGTGACGCATTTCGTCGACAAACATCACGTTGCGTTCGAAGCCCGGCGGCAGCGGGATCCGCTCTTCCGCCTTGCCAACCACCTGCATGCGCGCTACCCCATCCTGGTTGTCCCACAGGATGGTACCATTGCTGCCGATTATCCGCAGTGTATGAGATGGCGGCCGCTGCACATAGTCCAGATGAACATGTCCAATCGCCCCGTTGTCAAATATGAGGCCGATATCTGCAATGGATTCGACGTCATCACCTACTTCGCTCGCGGTTGCCGTGGTCGCGGTTACCGTCTTCACCTCTCCAACGAGCCAGCGCAGGTAATCTAACGGGTGACAAAGTGTTAGCACGACTCCACCGCCTAGATCGGCCCGAGCGGCGTACCCTTCCCGATGATTCTCCCACGGATGCCAGCCCGGAAGATACTCACCCCAGTGCACGCTCGCATGCAGCACTCGGCCAATGGCCCCCTGAACGAGCCAGTCCCGAACTGCCCGCAGTCCGGGATGAAATCGAAACTGAAACCCCACAAACACGCAGACGGACTTAGCTGCAACGACGTGCGCCAACTTTTCCACCCCATCCAGCCGGTGAGACACGGGCTTTTCCAGAAACAAATGGCAACCAGCTTCGGCTGCCGCCAACGCCACCGGCAGATGCAACGCTGTTGGATTGGAAACAATCACCGCATCCGGGCGATGGCGGTCCAGTGCCTGCGCCAGGTCCGACTCCGTGGGAAACCCCGCGAGATCGTCGTCGGGTAACGTCGATTTGCCGGACCGCACCAGTACGGCCTCCTGGTCGTCAAGCGAACACAAATTGTGCAAATGACGTCGACCGATTGAGCCTAACCCAACTACGAGTGTCTTCACGCGTGAAACTCCGGTAAAGAAAAGGATTGGTTAGAAATTGCAGAGTGACTCGACTATACTTGGCGCGCCGTCGAGATTCCAATCATCGAGGAACCCAATGGATATCGCAAATCTCACATCCGAGTTCGAAAAAAAAGGCTACGTTGTTGTTCGCAAGCTTCTGAACGATAACGAAGTAGCAAGCTATCGTTCCAGGCTTGAGACAATGGCCGAGGATCATGCCGACAGTTGGACGGTTCCCGACGGAGTCTCCAAAACGCCTGAGTTCTGGCCGGTCATCTTTAATGAAACACTAGTGACCATCGTTCGGCAACTGCTCGGACCCGACATTAGCTATTTGCAGCACAACGACCTTCACGTCGGTTTCTCGTCACCCGCATGGCACCGAGACAGCGTCAACCGCATGTCCGGCGTAGGCAGTGACTGGGACGAAGCCGTCGAACCCTACCGCGTTGTCCGCTGCGGCATGTACTTGCAAGACTTCACGGAAAGTCAGTTCAAACTCGGCTTGATTCCTGGAAGCCACCGCCCCGACTTACATCTCAGCAAATCGCAATCGCGGCGGGTTGAGCGAACTCTTAAGCCGTTGGCCAGTGTCTTTTCCATGATCAGCCGCAAAGACCTGCTGGCCAACGATGCCGAGTGGATTGCAACCAACCCCGGCGACTGCGTTATTTTTGATCCACGAGTGGTTCATACCGGCAGTCGCATTCGCGGGGACAAATACTCCATGTTTGTCGCCTATGGAAAACCCAACCGCCATTTTCACAACCACTGGAACTACTATCGGGAAACGCGTTTTGATTTGGGCTACGAGCCGTTGGCTGACGAACTCGTAGGCCAGCTGAAAAAGGCGCGGCTATATACCGAACGAAAAGTCGCCGATTCTAAAACGCTGGCTGCCGCCCAAGCGGGCGTTTATAAACCCTCAAAGGCCTACGTGTTCTTGGCCAAACGTTTTAAATAAACCAACGACTCCATCAGATTACACAAAACGCGCCGATGCCGACGCGTTTTCTCCATCCGTATCCGCCCGTCCCCGCGAAAACACTTACACAGATGCTGGCTCTCCTCCGCCATCGTCGGCGCGCGGCTGCAGCCACACCCGGCGTTGCCAGGGCTTGTGAACCGCACCGATAGGAAACTCGCGCTCGCGCTCGTCCATTGCCAGCACTTCGCGGCAAACTTGCGCAATGTGCCTGGGCGCGCACGCGTTCTGAACCGGCGTCAACCGTTCGAGTTCGCCGACATCCATCTCTGAGTACACGTCTTTACCCAACGCCAAACCCACATAAACCGTCGATGAGAAACTGGTAATTAATGTGTGACAGTTGGCAATCATCTCTTCGGCGCTGCCCGCTGTGTAGATGAGCGCGCCGGGGGCCCAGCGCCGAATCTCCCAACTGGCCCGGCGAAAATTCTCGTTGGGGTGCAGCTTGAAGATCATCTTGCGTCCGTTGGCAATCTCGACAGCCCGCTTTACAAAACGCCGCCGGTTTTCAAACTTGAACTTTTCCCGAAGGTCAGACGTACACACCAGCACGTAGTCGCGATGCGGAAATTCGTTATCCAGGTACTGTTTGCAGTCGTCAAAGTTGGGAATACCGGTAACCCGAAGCCGGTTTGGCTCGACGCCCTTTTTCATGAAAAGATCTTTGTAGCCTTCGCTGGCCACACACAGGTAGTCGTAGGCTCCACTTATGCCGTTGGCCGCGGTCCCCGCCACCCAACGCGGTAGGAACGGCAAACTCCGAACCAGCCGATACGAAAACTTTTCGGGGTCGGTCATCCCCTCCTGCACCATTACCATTCGTTTGCCGCGTAGGTTTTCTTGCACAACCAGGTCCGAGCACGTAATCACCAGATCGTAGTCGTACATGACCGCGCCGTAGTCGATGGTCAACTCATGTTTTTGGAGATAATCGACGCACGCGCTTACCCGCTTGCGACCCAACACCGTAAACTCAATCAGGCTTAGTTGGTTGAGTGCCTTCAAGAAGCGATCGCCGTAGAACGGCGAGTAGTAGTGTTCGAACTCGGGAAGTTCCTGCGCGATTTGGTGCATTTGCGTCGTCTGGTTCAACGACCCGCACATAAAGAGGACTCTTATTGGCATAGGTCTCCTCCGCCTACCTAGCGGGCTTCGCCGCGATGCCCAAAGCCGGCAACACTATTTCAGATTGCACCCGAGATTGTCAACCGGTCCCAGGTGCTATAGTCAAGACGAGTGGAGGCCTGGAAACTTACAGGCGCAACATATTCTAATTGAACGACTTAAGTCGCTCTTCGATTGCATGCAAGTGAGCGCGATATATCCGGGTGTTAGGGTCGCCAATCTGTTCGCCCTTCTCCACCGCAATCTCATAATGCATCTTGGCCAGTTGGTACTCACCCATCGCTTCGTAGCCTTCGCCGATACTGTCGTAGACATTGGCCGATTGCGGATAAGTCGCGATATTCAGCTTGAACAAAGCGATCGCCATGTCGAACTTTTCGTCGGCAAGGAAGGTGTACCCCATGCGGTTAAGCTGTCCCTCGTCGACCTGGATGTCAAAGCCAACCCGGTCGCTGAGGTCCTGGAAGTGACCGCGAATGGCAGCGGGGCCTAACTCCGCCAGCTCCCGCTTAAGGTTCCAGTCGCCAAACACAAACAGCAGGCCGTCGTAAAGGGATCGCAGAGCAACACTGCCGTGATTTTCGTCCGGGTATTCGCGATACTCCCACCGAAGATCTGCGGGCGCAGATTCGTTGAGCAAATCGACAAGTCGGGTCACCGCCTCTGCATCCTCGTCGCCCAGCGTAATGAACAGCGACTTGACCAGGTCCTTTTCGCCCAGCGCCCGCCGCATTGCTTTGATTGTAACGTTATCGTCGTATTCGACAAACGGGCTGGCAGCGATGTATCCGCCAAACAGGGCTGAGCGAGTACCAATCGTGTGTACGGCCAGCATACCGCCAAGCGAGTGGCCCAATAACACACGGTAGGGCTCGGTGCGAAAGTTCGAATCAACAAACGCAACCACTTCGTCGCGAATAAAGTCAAGAAAGCGCTCGGCACCGCCCGTGCCGGGAATCTCTTCCACGACACTCGGCGTAAAGTCGCGACGTCGATTGACGTTGGGGATCGCAACTACGATCACTTGCGGAACCTGCCCGGTGCGCGAAAGAAACTCGGCCGTAGCGGTTGCGTGACGAAAGTGTGCATTGCCGTCCAGCACGTAAAGTACGGGGTATGCCCTGTCGGTCCGGTCGTAGCCGGTCGGGGTATAGACAAAGATTTCTCGCTGTTCACCCAACGTTTGCGAATACAGTGGATAGGCCTGACCAAACACGATGTCGAGTGACTTCGGTGGCGACTCTTGCGCCGCCGCGGGGACGGCTAGTAACAGTGCAGTCACGGTTGCAATAAGCGCGATGTAACGGGTCATAGGTTCTCCTTCCCGACCTGGTACCTTAAAACTAGAGCATCGGTTCCGGGATGGCCACTCTCGCGATGCAGTCTGCTATAATGTCGGCTGGTTAACTCTCAACGTAAACTTGTTTATGGAGGCCTCATGCGCAAGGGACATAACTATTTTATTTTCATAATCTTACTGGCGTTCTCACTGGTGCCGCTCGGTGGCTGCGGCGACGACGGCGGGCCGTCCGGCCCATCAACACCTCCCCAGCCGATGAACGTGTCCGGCACCGTATCCAAGTCGGTGGTTTCCGGAGCTGCTGTGACCATTCACAACTTCACTGCCGGAGGCGGCATGGGTGCACAGGTCGCGGGCCCCTTCAACACCGACTCCCAGGGCGCATGGAGTGGCCAGTTGCCGGCGGGCGTGACCGGAACCTTCCTGGTGATGGCCACCGGTGGCAGCTATACCGATGAAGCGACCGCGAATACCGTCTCAGTAACCAGCCCGATGTACGGCATCCTCGCCACCGCGAACGCACCGATTGGTATGGTGACGCCGCTCACGCACGCCGCTGTGGTAAACGCGCAGGCCCGAATCTCAAACGGCGAGACCCTCGCTGCGGCACTTAACGCGTCGGTTACCGGGCTGCAAAACGCGTTTGGGTTTAATCCCATGACGACGTCGCCAGTAATCCCCCTTCCCCGCGGAAACAACGCCGGACTGTCCGACGAGTATGCGGTTTTCCTTGCCGGACTGTCTGAATTGGTGAACACCGCGCTGACCACAGCGGTTGACCTCTTCGCGTCTGCCCTGGCCATTGCGTTAGACATGACCGACGGCGTGCTCGACGGCGTCGACGCTAACGGCAATCAGATTCAAATCGACCTTGGCTCGGGGCTGGAAAACATGCCGGTGCTGGATGCCGACGATATTAGCGCGCTCATCGATGCCGCTAATCAATGGGCGTCTAACAATGGGCTGACCACCGTGCTGAGCGTACCCGACCTGGACGACTTTGCCGACGTTGACCCCGGTGGCGGCGGAGCACTGTTTTGCCCGGGCACACCAGGCGGTAGCCTCGCGGTTACGGGTTCCGATGCCGTGCTCTTGGGCAACTCGTTTACTCCCAACACCGCAACCGCGCAGTGTTTGGGCGGCATTCCAATCTCGCTAGTCCTATCGGAGGGCGAAACCGAAGTCCTGACCCTGGTGGTCGACGCCAGTTCGATTGGGTTGGGGACCATGGTCGCACCGGGCGCAGGCTGGACCAGTGTAATCAATACCGGCGTGATCGTTTCGCAGAACGGAAACGTATCGACGATTGAGTTCATCAACCAAACCATGAACAACGTGCAGACGCAGGGCACGATTATTCTTAACGGTACCGTGACTTACACGCAGACACAGTAACTGCATCGGGCGGGGGGCCATCCCCCGCCCACTTTTCATTGCGACCTCACGCGGGAATACTCGTCTTTGTCCAGTTCGCCACTTTGCTGGCGCTGCTCTTGACTGGACCGGTGATCGCCAACGACCGATGGTTACTAGTCGTTCAATTGATCGGTGTATCGTTGGATCTATGGGCCGCGGCAACAATGAACCGCGACACTTTCACCGCCTCGCCAACTCCGCGCCCGGGTGGACAGCTTATCAGTTCGGGTCCGTATCGTTACGTTCGGCATCCCATGTACAGCGGCCTCCTATTGATCACTCTGCCAGCGATGATCCTGTACGGAACCACGCTGCGTTGGGCGATTTGGCTGGTCTTTGTGGTCAACCTCATGATTAAACTGTCATACGAAGAGCAGTTGCTGACGGAACGCTACCGGGACTACGCGGACTATCGTCGCGCAACCAAAAAACTAATTCCGTTTATTTATTAGCGAGGAAACAATGCGAAAGTTTGGATCAATTGCACTGGCACTTGCGCTAACCGTTACCCTGACCACCGCATGCCCGCCCAGTGATGAGCTGCTGCGCGACATAATGTCTTCGGGACCGTTGGACGAAAGTACTGTTGCGGCCGGACTGAAAGACGCGTTGAAAGTGGGAGCCGAACGCGCGGTCGACCGGACGTCGATTACCGACGGCTTTTGGGGCAACCAAATTATTCGCCTGGTGATGCCGCCAGAGTTCGAGGAGGTCACCAACGCGCTTCGCGGGATCGGTTTCACCAGCCAGGTGGACAACTTCGAACTCGCCATGAATCGCGCCGCCGAAGCCGCCGCTGGCGAAGCCACCGAAGTGTTCTGGACCGCGGTAACGCAGATGTCGATCGCCGACGCGTTTGCCATTCTTAACGGACACGAAACGGCGGCAACCGAGTACTTTCAAGACCGCACAACGCAGGAATTGCGTAGCCGCTTCACCCCCATCGTTCAAACCAAGATGGGCCAGACCGGCGTCTACACCACTTACAAAGACATCACCGACCTTTACAACCGCATCCCGTTTGTGACCAAACCGGCGCTGGATCTGGATGCCTACATTACCGATAAGACGCTTTCCGGGATGTTTACGATATTGGGTGACGAAGAAAAGCGGATCCGTGAAGATCCCGCCGCTCGTACCACCGAACTCTTGCGCAAGGTTTTTGCCAAGCAGGGGGCGTAACGGTGTTGCGGTTAGTGCAGGGTTCCGCGCGCAATCTCAATGGCGTTCTGGACAACCATGACCGCGCCGATGACCAGCAAAAACACTGCGAAACCCGGTCGAAGCCTTTCGGCCGGGAGCGGGCGACCGAGTCGTTCACCCAGAAGACTACCCGCGATGTTGAACGCGGCGATCGTGGCGGTAAGCGCCAGGGGAAACTCGGTATGAGCGGCAAAGCCCAAGAACCCGCCGAGGGATTTCATAGAGATTATGACCAACGACGTCCCGATGGCGCGCTTTACGTCGACGCCGCACAGCAGTACCAGTGCAGGCACCAACAAGAAACCACCGCCGACACCGATCAGTCCGGTTACAAACCCAAGTAGCAATCCCACCAGAATGACTTTGGGCGAAAGCGACTTGTCCGGGCCAGTGTCGGTGGGCAGTTCGCGCTTCTTTAACATTCCCGACGCCGACACCACTACCACGAGCGCAAACATAGTCAGCAAAACCGCGGGGTGAACAAACTCGGCAACTCTGCCACCGGCGTATGCGCCACCGATTCCCAGCAGTGACCATTGTATTCCGACGACCCAGTGAACGTTGCGGCTGCGGGCATGTGCCAGCGCGGCGATGATTCCGGTGAACACAAGAATCAGCAACGCCATGCCCAACGACTGCTTCACCGGCAGGTGCAGCACGTAGACTAGAATCGGCACTAGCAGAATCGATCCGCCGGCACCAAAAATGCCGAAGGCGATTCCGCCGATAAAAGCCAACAAACCCGCTATGAAAAGTTCCATGATCTCCGGTGCTGTCGAGGTTCGCCCGACAATACGCCTCCGGAGTACGGGTTACAAGCGAAAGTCTTAACCGGTGCTAAACGCGGGACTCGTCGAGCAGACGACACCCTTCCATCAGAATCGACTCGTTGGAATCGAAGATGTTGGGCTCGGGGAATGACTGCATGGGTTCGACCACAAACTCACCTTCGTCTTCCCAAGTAATGATGCGGTAGATGGCTTCGGCGCCTTGAACTTCCCCACAAATAGCGGCAATCAACTGGCCGCGTTCCATGAACACTTCTCCGCGCTGACCACCACCACCGGAAAGCATCACGCGGACGCTCTTTTGTGCCTGGCCGAGTGACTGAATCACATCCAGAAAGCTAAACGCCGCAAACGATGCGTGAAACCCGCCCGGTGCGGTTACGCGACTGTTCCCACGTTGCGTCTGTACCCGTACCGCTTTGCCGATGCGAGCGGCGATTACGTCGAAGTCGTGCGGCGGCACGAACACGTCATCGAACCCCGAGTCCAGCAGGCGCAGCGTTCGGCCGTTGTTGTTTTCGAAAGTGTACGCGTATAGCTGAACGCCAGAATGGAGCTTGAACAACCGACTGGCGTTAAAAACGTCGCGCTGGAAACTCTCATAGTGAACAATCACGGCGGACGGCGACTGTCGGTTGCACATGTGTTGGGCGTCGTCGAAGTCGTCGGTCCACACCGTCTCACAGCCGGTACGCTTAAGACGCGGAAGAAACTGTTTGTAGATTGATTCGTCGGTTGAAACCACCAACACCTGGTGAAAGTCGTCGTGATCCGAACGCTGATTCTGCTCGACTACCAGATTGGCGTAGGCTTCGGCCAGCTCCGGCCGCACCAAAACGCCGCCGACCTGGCGAATTCCATCGCAGGTTGCGTTGAGGTCGGCGTCTTCGGGTACAAGTACGTGCCGATACCATGCTGCGGCCAGAATCTGACTGGTTAACGCGGTAGCCTCCTGGGTGATGCCGTTGGTGTAGAGGCGATGAAACTCGCCGAGCATCGACACAACGTCCCACGGAAAGTGAAGCGTCTTGGCGTGGTTGATCGTAGTCGCGAAGTCGCCAGCGGGAAGCGAACCGGGCGCGCGCTGCGGGTCTACACTCGCGGGTGGCACTAGCAAATGAGCGGCGAGTTGCACACCGTCGATCGCCACTCGCGGCAACGAAAAGCGTTCGCCAAGCTCGCGAATGTCGCGGGCAACCAACGCGTAAGGAGCCATTGCCGCAGCGTCGGTAATCCGCGACTCCAACAATAGCTCTACCGCTCTGAACAAACTCTTCACTATACGTTGGTACGACACCGGGTTGTCGAGCAACGCAGAAGTTACACTATGAAAGCTGGAAATTTCAGCGCCGGTTACAATGAGCTTATGCGAACGAACCCAATCTTCGAACCGGGACATCATATCTTCGGACACCAGCACCCGGTCGAAACATGCGTCCGCCGGGATTTCAATGAGGTCGTCCTGATCGGAAACTACCGTAAGCGTGTAGCCTTCCCGGACAAACACGGGGCCCAGAAAGTTTCGTAGCGACGCCGCTTTGGTCACTACCAAAACCGATCGCGGCGTGTCTAGCGGCAAGTCATATTCGACGTTGATCGACCGGTTCTCCGCGAACAGTTCGGGAAGTTCGATCATTTGCTTTGCATCGGCCTGTTTGATCCCACCTCGATAATACTCTGCCACCAGATCAGTGATAATTGATTCGGGTGTTACAAACAGCTCGCAGCGTTTGGCTTCGAAGACGCGTTTAATAGTGTTAGCCGATTGGATATCGGACGGGTCGGCAACGGCCAGAAACAGCGTATCGGTCTTGCTGTCGTACCGGAACGGAAACATCTGCAGGTCCTCCGCCATCTCCACTGGGAGTAGCTCCAGCAGACTGGCGTCGATGTCTTGTTCCACGGGGTTGAACGCCGCAACCTTGTACTGCTCGGAGAGCGCGCGCACCAACTGGTCTTCGCTGAGGTACTCCAGAAACAGAAGATGTGACCCCAAACGCCCACCGTGCGCCTTTTGACGCATGAGGGCCTTGCGGATCTGGTCTTCGGTAACGAAACCTAGACGGAGCAGAATCTGGTCTAAGCGAGAACCTTTCATAGCGAAACTACGACATCACCGGTGCTTTGTGTTTAACGTTCTGGGCGTGGGCAAGGATTGTCTCGGGCTCTTCGGAGTAACGGGCGGCCTCTTCCGGCGTTACCACCCGTGACGTCACCAGATCTTTCAAGCACTGATCCAACAGCTGCATGCCTTCCTTTTTACCGGTCATGATGACGTTGTTAACGTGGTGACTCTTTCCATCGCGGATCAAATTCCGAACCGCATGGTTGCCCAGAAGAATCTCCAACGCGGCAACGCGTCCCGACCCATCGGCTTTACGCAGAAGCTGTTGCGACACGATACCGACCAGAATTTCGGACAGCGTCAAGCGGATCTGCGCTTGCTGCTCAACCGGAAACGCGTCGGTAACCCTACTGATTGTTTGTGCGGCAGAACGCGTGTGCAAAGTTCCCAACACCAACAAACCGAGTTCCGCGGCAGTAAGTGCAAGCGAAATGGTCTCCAAATCGCGCATCTCACCAACCAGAATCACGTTGGGGTCTTCGCGTAGCGCAGCCCGTAGCGCTGCAGCAAAGCTCTTACTGTGCTCGCCAATTTGGCGTTGGTTAATAAGACTGTTTTTGTTCTCGTGAATGAACTCCAGCGGATCTTCGAGAGTAATCATGTGGTAGTTCATGTTTACGTTTAGATGATCCATCATCGCCGCCAACGTGGTCGACTTGCCGGAGTTGGTTGGCCCGGTGACCAATACCAGGCCGCTCTTGTGTTTTAGCATGGACTTCAAAATCGTTGGAAAACCAAGTTCATCCAACGTCGGCACCTTGTGCGGAATCACTCGCAGCGCCGCAGCGATACCCGGGTGCTTTTTGAACACGTTGATTCGAAACCTTGACACCCCGGGCAGCGTGTACGCGCAATCAATCTCGCCGATACGTTCGAACTCCTGAATCTGCGACTCGGTAAGCAGCTCGTAAATGAGCAGACGTACTTCCTCATCGCTAAGCGGCCGGTGCTTTGCCTTCTCCAGGACGCCGTTCACCCGCAATGTGGGCTCGGCCCCCGCGGAGATGTGCAAATCAGAGGCGCCGAATTCCAGCATGATTCGTAGGAAGGTATCAATCTTCGCCATATTGCCGCTCCTCGCTGCCCTCAGGCGCGAATAGATGTTCGTAGGTGTCGATAGTAGCCACCGGAGAACTGCAAGGAGTGTGCCCAAGCGGCCCCCTGGATGGGGCTTTAACTGATTGTAATAGCTTATGTTACCTTTGTGGGGCGTGTGGGAGCGTCGGAGCGGGGAGTCAATGTGCAATAGACGGGGCCGCGATTCGCCCTACTGAACGAGCACCAGTTTGCGAATTGACCGATGGGTACCAACCTGGCTGCGAAGGAAGTAGACCCCGCTGGCCACGCGGGTGCCGCGGTGGTTGGTTCCATCCCATCGTATCGAATGATTCCCTGCGTCACGGGTGCCGTCGATGAGAGTGGCGATTCGTCGACCAGCAACGTCGTATATCGTCATGGTCACCCGCGTGTGGTTTCGTGCGACCGAATACTCGATAGTCGTCGACGGATTGAACGGGTTGGGATAGTTGCCACGGACTGCGTCGCTTGCAACAACGTCGGTCGCGGTGGGTCGAGTCATCACATTAATGGTCACGCTGGAAATCGTCGCCGGCGCGGACGCGGCGCCGGGCAGAGTCGCACGCCACCGCAAATCGACGCCGGGAAAAACGGGCTGCGTCCAGGTATCGTCGGGTGTAATCGCAAACCAGTTAGCACCGCCGTCGACCGTGACTTCCCAAGCAACCATCGGGTGTCCAACACCATTCAATTGCACGGAAGTTATAGCGGGAAAATCATCGTACACGTCCAAAGATTGCACGATGTTGGCCGCCGCATCGAAAAAGCTGGTCATTTCAAAGACTTCGACGCCAGCGTCAACACCCACGTACAAGTATTGCCCCCGTCGCTTCGCGACTAGCGCGGACGAACCGGTGGCAATCGTCCGAACCAGAAACGGTGAGGTCTGCGTCGATACGTCGACTTCGCAAACACCCGCACTACCCGCGGCGACATAAAGCCGGTCGCCAAAACGAAGCGCTCGGTTGGGCACGCCGGGCAATGGGAGAGTCGCCACGAGTGTCGGCGACGCGGGCGCAACAACGTCAATTACTTCTAACGCACTGTCGCTGAGCGCGTAGGCAATGTCGCCGTCAACAACAACATCATGCAAAGAAAGACCAACTCCCAGCATTCCAGCCATAGTGGGGACGTTAGGAAGGGACATATCCAACGCGATCAACCCCAGGGTATCGTTAGCCAGGTAAGCGCAGTCGCCAGCAAGGGCCATCGCTCGCGACGAGCCGACGATGGTTGCCTGCCCGGTCGTTATCGGAGGAAACGCGGTGGGCGGAGAAACTTTATAAGTGGTGATTCCATTATTGGTGACTGAATACAAGTACTCCCCAAACAACTCCAAATCGAATACTGGTGCGGGAACACCGATTGTGTCTATCGCCGCAATGGTCGGGGCGGTGGTGATGTCACTGGTTACAAGTCCGTGACCGTCGGGGGAAATTGACGGGTTGCTAGCGCCGTGAACCGCGTTGACGCCGCTCCAGACAACCAACGAGTTAACCACGGTGTCACCGTCAGGCAGGACTCCCATCGGGTTGGCGGGGTCGCTAGCGTCTAGGGCGACGAGACCACTTTCTCCAGCGTACAAAAACTCACCGAAGGACACCAGTTCACGGACCGGGCCGCCCACAACGTTCCCGCGTGCGATTGCGGGAATATCAACGGTCAGGTCGACGATAAAAAAACCATCCGCACCCGAACACACGTACGCGTAATCACCCTCAATCACCACTTTCTGGTGATGCCCGTCGCCGGGTAACTGGTGAACTCCCAACAGTACCGGTTGGCTCGGGTCGCTGACATCGTAGGCATATAAACCGTGAAAAAATACAGTCGCCAATAAGATGTCGCCGTACAGGCCGGCGCTGGTGCAAATCGCTGGCGTCGAAATCGTTGCCAACGTGTCCGGCGAAACTTTGTTGGCGACGGAAACCACCTGTATCCCGCCAGCGGTATCCGAAACATAGGCAACGTCGCCGTCGACAACAACGCCGCGCGCGAGTCCCGGGGTGTTGTAGTTTCCGACGAACGTGGGTCGGTACGGATCGCTGACGTCCACCACCTGCAGGCCCGCAGCTCCGTCAGCGAGATACGCGTATGGCCGGACCACATCGATGGCCAGCGCGTAGCCGGGAGAGTTCCAGGTGGCGCATGTATCCAAATTGCTGGGGTCGGTGGTGTCGAGAATGGTCAGGCCAAACGGGCCGTCGGCAAAGTAAGTGGTGTTCCCCTCCACGCACATCCCGACCGATTGTCCAACGGTACGAAATTCGTCTAGCAGCTGTGGCTGTTCGGGGTCGGTTATATCAAACGTATAAAGGCCATTGTAGTTATTCGCCAGGTACAACACATTCCCGAGGGCGCGAATGTCTCTTGCTTGTTCCAGCAAATCAAACTGGATAACGAACTTGGGTTGGGACTTGTCACGAATGTCCACAACCACCAGCCCCTCGTTGTCCGCCGCGCAAAAGGCATAGTTGCCCGACACGTCGAGGTCGAACACGTAGAAAACACCAAACGAAGTATCGAACTGGCTGATGGTGTTGGCCGCCAGGGGAAGGCGAACCTGTCCCGCGAGCGTGTCCCACTGTGCGGTGGTTGTGCCCTGATCCCAATAAGTTGCTGACGTGAAGTCTTCGCTGTAAATTTGGGCCGCCGCTCCGCTCCAGCATCCAAGCAAGAGCACGACGGCGACCGCGCGGAGGAACTGCATAGCCCAATTATAGCACAGGAATTTCGGACACACCGACAACGTCAAACCCGACGGACTACCGGATCAGGTCGTAGGTAACCAGGTATTCAGCCAGTCGTGCCGCAACAAAGCGGTGCCCGGCTTCGTTCCAGTGGGGGTCGGCGCGAAAAACTAGCGGGGCCTGCTTGGCGCCGATAAAAGGATAGAGTAAGTTGAGAACGTCGAACTCCCCAGCAGACTCGACTTCGCGAAAATAGCGAACATATTCCATCTCGTACGGGTCGTTGACGCCATACTTGTACTGTTTAACCTCCCAGTTGTCGGGAGCCTCGTCGTCATTCCAGTGATGGTAACGCGGCGCGACCACTAGAATGAAGGTACCGCCGTCGGCTTCAACCATGCGTTTGATATCGCGGACGTAGCCTAGCGTTTTGTTAAAAAACGGTCGCGTGTCGTCCAGCGGATGGCGGTAGATAAAGAACCGGTTACGCTCGGTCTTACCCGCCACGGTCACCTCAAAGTCATAGTAGTCATAGTTAAACGTCCCCGAATGAAAAAGGGTATAGTACGGATACTCCAGGTTTTGCTTAACGCGTGACCACACCGGGCCCAATACCTGCAACACCGCGCTATAGCCGCGGCGGCCACTGGTTTCGGGCACGTCAAAAACCACCTTGCCGTCCACTACACTTGCTTCACGTGCGTAATGAATGTCGTCGCCGATATCCGAACAGTCCAGTATCAACATGACAACGGTTGGCTCGTATTCGCGAACCAACTCCTGGTACATCTGTTTAGAAAGAATCGGCGAGTGGCTGACAACGCCTGCGTTCAAAACCGCAATATCATCCTGGCGCAACTGATACCGCAGTGTGTCTTCCAGAACTTGAGCAACCATGTACTCCTGGCGCACCCCAAAACCCATAGTAAACGAGTCGCCCAACAACGCAATTCGATGAGGCTTCTGAAGATACGCCTCGCGTGACCACGAAGATCGAAGGCCGTCATCGTTGGTTCGTACCACGACATCGTTGCCTTCGTAGTTGCCCATGTACATTTTCACGTTAGTGGGATAAATGTGATGAAACGTCCGCGACGATCGTCCGCCGAACGGGCGCAGCGCGCGATTAGGTGCAACCACGCGTAACGCGACCTCTGCAAACACCGCGACCATCACCACCGAGACCAGCGCGAGGGTCAGTTCGCGCGGACGACGACGCCCTAGCTGAAACAATCCAACCGTCGCGGCCAGCACACCCCAATAGGTCGTAATCGACGCGATCGCGGCGACACCGACCTTCCCGTCTCCAGAAAATCGATCGAGGATACCGAGCGCGATCGCAAGTATGGCGAGCAGCGCGAGTACAGAAACGACAGCGAAAGACTTTAACATCTAGTCGTTGGGTTCGAAGGGAACGCTTTTGGCAAGAACATCTTCGGCAGTAAGTCCGTAGAGAGGTGGCGCTGCGATCTGGTTCATCGACAGATAAACGTAAATCTGTCCACGATGGTGCACTTCGTGTTCGATCATGCTGCGCAACCACTTCCACTTTCGTATGGCGGCACCACCCGGGGTCATGCACTTCTGGTCCAGATCCGCGTCTTCCAGTGACGCATATATGTCCATAGACTCGCGATAGAGACGGTCGTACAACGCCATGGTCTCGTCAAACCCTTCCGCGATATCTGGCCCACAGCCGGGGTAGCAGCTCGGTCGACCGGCGACGTTTTCGGCAAACATGTAGCGCTCGGTGGTCGCCAGGTGCCGAACCAAATCTCCAAACGTAAACTTCCCCGACTTGTAGGACCAACTGAACCGATCCGGAGGAATGCACCCGATCACTTTCTCCGTCCGAGCTCTGATTCGCTGGCGATACTCGATAAACGCAACCACGCTTCGAATCTCCACATCGTCTCCTATCGTGCCAGGTCGACCACAAAGTCGGTCGACACTTTATTGATCATTCGTCGCACCCAGCTATCGTTCCAGGATGCGGCGGCGAACAGCCCATCTACCAGCCACGGCGCTGCATGCAACCAGCGTTGCGCGCGATAAGAACGGGCGATACTTCGCGAGAGTTCCTCCGCTAACCGCTCTCGATACATCTGCGCAGACGCGTTCGGGTGGGCCGACTGGGCGGCGATCGCTTCGGCCGCCAGCCGCCCGGACATCACGGCATTGTGAATACCCTCACCGGTAAACGAGTCCACCAGTCCGGCGGCGTCCCCAACAAAGAGACATCCAGAAACCGCACACGGTGCGTGGTTCGCGGCTCCGTAACTTAGCTGCCAACTCGCAACGTCACGAACCGGCGACCCGTCATGGCGATCGGCAACCACGGGCTCTCGCACGAACTCGCTAAGCAGGTTGGGCAATTTCCAGCCGCGCTTTTTGTAGATGTCAGCACGCATGATAACGCCAACGTTAGCCACCCCCGCTCCCATTGGAAACAACCAGGCGTAGCCGGGTAGATACTTCTTCCAGAAGTAAAACTCGACGAGGTGCGATGGCTCAAAGTTATTAATGTAGCCACGAATGGCGACGCCGCGCTCGCGCAACGTAGACCTCGACTGAGGAAGCAACTCGCGCCGTAACAGACTGGTCGCACCGTCGGCGGCAACAACCACTCGCGACTCCAATCGTCGCTCACCTGAGGCCGATGCAACTATAACTCCGGCCACCTGTCCATCCGCGCGGATCACTTTCTTCACCGCTCCATCGATGGGTTCCGCTCCCGCAGACAAGGCATGGCTGCGGATTAGCTGGTCGAAGTCATGGCGTCGCGCGATATAAAATGGCGCCCGCTTGCCCGCAAACGTTGTCTCCCACACCCGTCGCCCGGGGGCGCCCAATCGAATCCCCTGAATCCGCAAGAACCCGGCGCGGGTGAGGTCGTTCTCCAGCCCCAGGTCGTACAGCGCCTCGATGGTACCGGGCGGCACGCCGTCGCCACACGTCTTCTCGCGTGGGAATGTGTCTTTGTCGACCAGCGCCACACGCACGCCGCGCCGCGCCAGATCCAACGCGGCGGTTGCTCCGGCTGGCCCGGAACCTACAACTACGACATCAAAGGAACTTGTCATCTTGCGGTAGCGATATACGCCTCCACGTTCCGGGTCAATACATTCAGTGGAACCGATCCGTTCTGCAGAACGACGTCGTGGAACTCACGAACGTCAAACGCGTCACCCATTTCTTTTTCGGCCAGGGCGCGTAACTCGCGAATCTTGAGTTCACCCATCTTGTAACCCAGCGCCTGTCCTGGCCAGGAGATGTAACGATCCACTTCGGTGGTAATATTATGCAGAGTTAGCGCGGAATTTTCGGACATGAAATCAATCGCCTGCTGGCGCGTCCAGCCCAGGTAGTGCATTCCCGTGTCGACCACAAGCCGTAGGGCACGCCACATTTCGTAGGTTAGCCGCCCAAAATTGCTGTAGGGATCCTGGTAGAAGCCAACTTCAAGCCCCAATCGCTCCGAATACAACGCCCACCCTTCAACAAACGCGGTCAACCCCATGTACTTGCGAAACTCGGGGACACCTTGCATTTCGGAAGACAACGCGATTTGCAAATGATGCCCGGGAACCGCTTCGTGCAGGCTTAGCGCTTCAATTTCATACAGCGGACGACTAGGCAGGTCATAGCAGTTAACGTAGTAATACCCGCCACGGGTAAGATCGCCGGGCGGGGGGTTGTAGTAAGCAGTGGTCGTTTTAGGCGCAATATAGTCGGGGATTCGCTTGATCCCGTACGGCGTGCGCGGAAGGGTTTTGAACAAACGCGGCAACTCGCCGTCCATTTTTTTAAGAACGTACGCAGTTTCCTTCATGAGTTGCTCGGGCGAGTCTACGTAAAAGCGATCGTCGGTGCGCAGAAACTCCACAAACTCCGCGAATGAGCCTGTAAAATCAACCTCCTCGATCACCGCTGCCATCTCGCCGCGAATCCGCTTTACTTCGGAGTGTCCTATGTCGTGGACTTCTTGCGGCGAAATGTCCAACGTGGTGAACCGGCGAACCCGATGTTCGTAGAACTTCTTTCCATTGGGCAAGGCACTAGCGCCGATGTCCTGGCGGGCGGCCGGCAAATACTCGTCGGTCATAAACGCAAGAAACTTGCGATACCCCGGAACCACTGACGTTGCAATCGCGTTGCCGCCCTCGCGGCGAAACCGATCCTGATCGGCGACACCGACATCGTCAGGAAACTCGTCGAACGCATCAAACAGGAGGCTTTCCCTAGGATCATCGACAATGTGCGGCGAGATAGCGTCTTCGACGCCTTCCAACACAATCGCTGGTAGCACGTAACCTGATGCAATCCCCTGTTTCATGAGCTCGATGTGCTGGTCGGCGTACCGGTCGAAAGCACGCAGGCGAGCAACGTAGTTGTCGTAATCTTCTACCGTATTCAACGGCACCTGCTCGGGAAGCTGGGGAAAGTAGACGTGGAATCCGGATCGATTGGTAATGGGCATCAGATGAGTATTGAACTCAAACTCTGCCAGGCGATCACGCAATAACCAATGAAACGCGTCGTAGTGGTTTTGCTCGACGGGCGACAACGAGCCGCGATCGATTGCCTCCAGGCGGCGAAGAAACTCAGCTTGCTTCTTGCTGTCCTGCTCCTGAGCTGCAAGCGAGACATCAGTGAGTTGATCGTTGTAGTCGTGCACGCCATAGGCAGTCGCGCTTAATGGATCGCTAACCATCCGATACTGCCATTCGTCACTAAACAACTTTTGAAGGTTGGAACTCGCCGTCGCGGAAACGTCCACAGCTCCAAAAAACAAAAGAACAACCGAACCCAACCAAAACACTTGGGGACTAATCAACCGAATCTCCTTTTAATCTCGCATACATCACTTCGTCTAAGAATCGTCCGCGTTTGAACACGGCCGCGCGATGAACACCTTCGTGATAAAACCCTGACTTTTCCAACACGCGCATCGATCCCGTGTTGTTGGAAAACACCGCGGCGAAAACCCGATGCACCTGATACTCGGCAAACGCCCATTCGCTCATGTTGGTTACCACCTCGGTCATCACGCCCCTTCCCCAAAACTCTTCACCCAACCAGTATCCGATCTCGGCCCGAACGCGGTAAACATCTGAACCAAGCGAAAACCCTACACCACCCACGGCAAACCCCGCGATGTCCACCGCGAACGCGGTCTCGGCCAGCTCCGTCGTTGCCAGATGAATCCAGCGACGGGCGTCCGGCATCAGATACGGAGACGGGAAATCATCCCGTAAACTGTTGCTAACATTGGGGTTATTGGCGTGGCGAACCAATGATGGCTCATCCCCTGGCCGCCAACTGCGCACACTGCAGGTGGACAATTTGATGTCGAGGTTCATGGACCGGAAACTTCCCAGTCGAGCTGACGTTTAAGGACTAACTAGACCGCCATTGTAACACTGCGGTGTGCCAATAAAAAGGCACCGACCCCTGGAGGAGTTATGACCCCACGAGCGATAATTGCAGGCCTGGCATTGATTGGCGTGAGCGTAGGAGTAGCCGACGCCGCCGATTGGAAAGGCTCCACCAAGACCATTGACGGCGTCCCGCACGTGATGAACGGCGCGGCGCCCGCAAGTGCAGCGACCGAAATCTCGCCCCGTCCTACCTGGAAGGTTGGCGGCGAAACCGACAACGACGATGAATTTTTCGCCATGATTATCGACATCGTCGTGGGCGACGACAACAACGTTTACCTGCTGGATCAACAGATGCACGAGGTCGTGGTGTTCACCATGCAAGGCGAGTTCGTTCGACGGATTGGCCGTGACGGCGAAGGTCCCGGCGAGTTTCGCAACCCTCTGGCCCTGTTTAAGCTTCCCGACGGAAACGTAGGAGTGCTACAGCCAGCCCCCGCGCGAGTCGTTATGCTGACCCCGGACGGCATTCCCGCGGGCGACTTTCCGCTGCCCGAAAAGGACGGTAGCCATGGCTTTGTCGTCGGCGGCGCCCACACACCCGAAGGCCTGGTGCTATCGGTTCATCAAATGCTACGCAACGACGGCGGCATGAGCCTGAACAAGGCCCTGGTCGGCGTGGACAAATCCGGGCAGCAGGTCGCTCAGTATATTGAACGCAAGCAGGAGATCCGTGGCGGCGTCATAATGATGGACAGTTCGGTCGAGCCGGTGTGGGCGGTGGGCGAGACGAGCGGCCGCGTGTACATTAATGACCAGCGCGACGAGTATCAAATTAAGGTGTTTGACCCCACAGGGAACCTGCTTCATGTCATTCATCGCGAGTACGACCGCCCCAAACGCGGCAAGAAAGAGATGGCTGAGTTGACCGAGCAATACCAGGAATTCCCACCCGACCAGCGGCCGAAGGTGGATCCGTACCTGCCGGCGATCAACGACATCCACCCCCAAGCCGATGGTTCGGTTTGGGTCCTGGCCAGCGATGACGGTGCCGCCGAAGGTACCTTTGGAAGATTCGACGTATTTGATCCCGAGGGGCGGTTCGTCGGCCAGGTCGTGCTAAAATGTGGCCATTCGCTGGAAACCGATGGCGTTCAATTTATCGGGGACCGTATGTTTGTTATCGCCGACCGTGGCGATGTAATGATTTCCATTGGCGGCCCGGGACCTGGCGGCGGCGGTGGCGGTGATAGTGACGACATGGGCGACGCCGACCCCGTTTCGGTGTTGTGCTACCCGTTGCAAACACCGCAATGGAACTAACTCATAGCTGAAAGAGACATCAGATATGCGCGTACTTTCTCTGTTCCTGACACTGGCGTTGCTCGCCGGGTCTGCCGACGCGGCCGATTGGGCCGGCCGTGAGGAAACCCGCGACGGCAAGCTCAACGTGTTGAACCCGGCCAAGCCGGCCAACACACCGACGACAAAAGCGCCCGAAGAATTGTGGCGGATTGGTGGCGACACCGACGATGACGACGAATTCTTTGGTGTGATCGGCGAAGTGACCGTTGACCAGGAAGGCAATGTGTATCTGTTGGACGTACAGCTTAACGAAGTGGCCGTTTTTACCAAAGACGGGCACTTCCTGCGTCGCATTGGTCGCGAAGGAGAAGGTCCTGGCGAGTTTCGTCGACCTGAAACCGTGTTCATGCTGCCTGATGGCAACGTCGGTATTTTACAAACGCGGCCGGGCAGAATCATCATGCTTACCAAAGAAGGCGATCCTGCGGGAATCCATCCCGTGCCGGAGAACGAAGATGGCAGCACGGCGTTCTTTCGCGGTGGCCGCCTGGCCGGTGAGAATCTGGTATTGCTAAGCCAGCAGTTTTCCCGCAAAGAGGACAGCTTTGAAATTAATGCTGCCCTGATTCGGATCGACGCGTCGGGCAAAGAGACTGCCCGGTACATGACCGACACACAAAAGCGGTCGCGCGCGAATCTGGTGATCGACGAACGAAACAACGGCACCTGGGGAATGGTGTGGAACGCTTCGGGTGACGGGCGCGTTTTTGCGTGTCGTTCGTTTGACGACTACGCAATTCAGGTGTGGCACGCCGACGGCAAGTTTGACCGAGTAATTCGGCGCGAGTTCACGCCGCGTGAACGGAATGCGAAGGAAGTCGAGAAGATGCGTGTACGCATGACGCCGCGCGGTCGTTGGGCACGAGACGCAAAGGTCGAGATCAGCAAAACCGATCGCACTGTCCAGGAAATCTATCCCCGGGCAAACGGTGATGTCTGGGTGCTGTCGAGCCGCGGCGGCCTCGACGCGCCGTCCGGAAAGATTGGAACGTTTGACGTGTTCAACAAGGCCGGCCATTTCGTCGAACAGGTTACATTGAGCGGGCAAGGCGACATCGCGCAAGACGGCTTCTACTTTGTCGGCGATCGCCTTTTTGTGGTGACCGGTTTGCAGTCTGCGCGGCTGGCGCTGCGCGGCGGCGGCGGCGACGATTACGAAGAAAGTGACATCGACCCCGAACCGATGGCAGTTATTACCTACGATCTGGGTGGCATCGTCACCGGAATGAAGACACAGTAACTGCTTTATGCTGTCTAACTGGGCGAGGAGGCCGCTTCGGGCGGTGCCTCGCCCAGTTCGGTTTCCACCTGCCCCATGTATCTGCGCGCCATCACTAAACTCACGACGCCAGCTAGCAGATTGCCCGCCGCAACACCAAAATAAACGCCCCCGACTCCGGCCACGCGCGCACCTATCCAACCCGCGGGCACCGCAAAGATAATCATTCGTAACAACATGACGAAGATGGCTTTGCCGGGCTGGTTGAGTCCAGTAAACAGCCCCGCCGAAAGTTGAACCACTCCGCGCAAAGCGTAACTCAGCGGCACCAACCAAAAGTAACGAACCGAAAAATGCCTAACCAACTCGTCTTCGCTGAAGATAGCGGCTACGAAAGGGGCCGCGAGTGCCAACACGCCCGCCGCCACCGCACCGTAGATAAGCGCCGTGCGGATCGAATACGCAAAACCGTGACGAATTCGGTCGCAATTGCGCGCACCGTAGTTTTGCCCAACGAAGGGCGATAGCGCGGTGTACACCGCCGCCACACCAATCATGGTCACAGCCTCGACACGTTGCCCCACGCCAAAAGCAGCTACCGCCTCATGACCGAACCCTGCAGCCATGCGCGTAAAAATGCCGCCGGAAATGGGAACCAGTACGTACATTCCGATCGCCGGCAACCCAATGTGCAGGATCTCGCGCCACGACTGCATCACCTGCGCGGTGCTGGGACGAACGAACGAAAGCATGCGCTCACGGCGGCCTAAAATCCACAGTGCCGCGGTAAAGGTTACCGTCCACGACACCGCAGTTGAAATTGCCGCGCCCTGTAGTTCGAGCCTCGGGAACGGGCCGATTCCAAAAATGAGCAAAGGGTCAAAAATGACGTTCATTAGTCCCGCGATCACCATCACCAGGCTTGGCGTTTTAGTGTCACCCGTCGCGCGGATGGCACTGTTCCCCACCATCGGAATGACCAGAAAGCCAATCGCGACGTACCAGATTTGCATGTAGTCGCGAATCAGCGGCAGCGTGTCGGCCTCGGCTCCCAACGCACGAAACAGCGGATCGATAGTGAGCACGCCCAAAAGCGCGACGGCTACTACCATCACGTTCGCCAGAATCAATCCGTCGGTAGTGATTCGTTTAACGCGGTTGCGATCCCCTTCGCCGATGACACGCGAGACTACCGCAAGCACTCCCACCCCCATTCCCATGGCGATGCTCATCACAAAAAACACTACCGGGAACGTAAAACTCATTGCCGCCAGGGGTCGCGCGCCCAACCGACCGACAAACATGGTGTCGACCAGATTGAACATCATGACCGCAACCAGCCCAAGAACCATCGGACCGGCCATGCCGAGAATAGTGGGACCAACTGGCCCGCTAAGCAGATCGTTGCGTGTGGCCAAGCGGAAAAACTTTCGAGTACGGGGAAAGTAAAAGGCGCCGCTACAGTAGCGGCGCCTTGCACTATACCACAGGGCGAGTGATTCGCTAAGCCGGCTAACGACCGCCGGGTGCGCCCGCGGTAGTTACTGAAGAGCTGGACTGTGTTAGCGGCTCGGGTTTTTCTTCGTCGCTGGTGCTAGCAACATCGTTGGCGATAAGTTGCTCGATCTGTTTGATCAAGTCGTTGGCCTTTTGCCCATGTTTTTCGCTGGATGTTGCGCGGTTGAACTCGTTTATTGCACCGTGGCGATCCTTAAGCTCCAGTTTGCAAAATCCCATCATCAGATGCGGACGACCGTCGTTTTCCTTGTCTTCTATTTGCGCAGCGCTGGCGTAAGCTTCATACGCCTTGTCGTACCGTTCGGTTCGAAAATACACGTCCCCCATCAGCGACCATAACCGGTACGTGGGATTGCGGCGCACGGCGGTGCTCAACGTTTTCAGCGCTTTGTCGGTTTCGAATGCGCCCAGGTACGCCGAAGCCAGGCTTTCTAGATCTTTCTCGACAACGCTGTCGGCCAACGCCTCTTCGTAGTACCGAAACGCCGCGGCGGGTGTCTCGATGTAGCGATACAAATCGCCCAGGGTAATTTTCTCACTACGGGAAAGCGGTGCCAGGTAACCCTTGACCGTTAACATAACAGCGGCTTCGCGATAGTCCGACGAACCGACCGCGTTCTGAAATGCCAGCTCCCAGGCGCCAGGATCCTCGGGAAACGCCTGCACGCAGCGCTCAACCGCGTCCACTCCGGC
This sequence comes from uncultured bacterium, assembly GCA_964588695.1. Lineage (GTDB taxonomy): Bacteria > Krumholzibacteriota > Krumholzibacteriia > WVZY01 > JAKEHA01 > CAZPQK01. The sequence continues at coordinate 333,951 of CAZPQK010000003.1, read as the reverse complement.
GTCTTTGTCCTCTAACTCCAGGTACGATGCGATCAGTGCGCGATACCAGTCCATGTTTTGCTGTTCCGGATAACCGTCGATAAGCATCTCGAACAACTCAGAGGCGCGGGTAAACAGTTCTCGTTTTTTGGGAGCGACTAGCGCGCTGTCTCCTTCGACCGAGTTTCCACCTTGCAAGTAGCTCACGGCGGAGAAGTAAAGTAGATCCGCCGTTTTCGTGTCGGCGATATCGAAACCGTTCTTTAGCGCGTCACCCGCAAGTTCGTACTCCTCGACTTCGTACGCCGCCTGCCCCAAAGAAACCCAGCTGTAGTAGTGACGCGGTTCCAGTTTGACAGCGCGTTGGTATTGCACCACCGCGTCAGCCTGGCGATCCAATTCGCGCAGGTCGTTTCCATAGTGAAAACGAATCAAGAAATGATCTTCGTTGGGATGATTTCTTAGCAGGTCGCCAAGAATCTTAGCCGACTTTTCGTAGTTGCCGACGTCGCGAGCCTCGTTGGATTCCAACAACGCCAGGCGGCCGCGGCGCGGAACATCGGCGATGCGATCTATGGGCGCTACTTCGATTACGGAGCCCTGCGCAGCGACCGGTTGAGCCATCAACACCTGCACGCCCAAGGCAACAATCAAGACTACCAGCGAACAGATAAAAGATTGTTTCATAGTGTTATCCATCCAGTCGGAACCGAACCGTGGTAACGACCCACGCGGTCACCCCGCGACCATCGATCTTACCCGGTTCGAATTTCCACTTGCGTACACCCTTGTCGACGGCCTCTTCAAAACCCATCCCAGCGGGATCGGCGTCGAGAATCTGAATGTCGCCAACAGTTCCGTCGTCCCTGACCAGAAGTCGAATCTGAACGGCACCTTCGATGCCTTGCTGCAGCGCTCTCTTGGGATAGACCGGTTGCGACTTCGACCGCGGCTTTGGCGCCTGGTCGAGCTCGAACGATTCAAAAACAAACGAGTCTTTGTCCAGTCCGCCCGCTTTGCCGACGTTAATGGCAACGCCACCAACCGATGGGCCATCAGACAGCGAAGACAAATCGGGCTGAAACAAATCGGGCTGAAAGTCCTGAGGCGGCGGCTCTTCCTGCGGAGGAGGAGGCGGCGCTTCGGTTTCCTCTTCGGGATCTTCGTCGGCGTCGTACTCGGTAAGGTCGACGTTGGTGATTTCCTCGGCCTTTTCCGGGAGGCTTCGCGCACGCGTCAACAGCGCCGCCGATCCCAGCATGAGGGCGTTGGCGACAATGGCAATGACGATCGACATAAAGAGGCGGTTCTTCATGGCGCTCCTTTAAGTTTCGTCCCCCGGTTTTTTCGCCGCGATGCTCACCGACGGCGCACCTGCAGCACGGCACTGATCCATCACCTGAATCACCGTTCCCGTCTGGCTGGCTTTGTCGGCTACAATGACGATCCCGCTTTCCGGATCCTCGGCCAACGCACGCTCTACAAGTCCACGAACGGAGCGAACGTCAACCTTCTTGCCTTCCATGTAGACTTCGCCGACAGTATTTACGCCAATCATTACGCTGGCATTTTCTTTTACTTCGGCCGTGTTCGCCGTCGTCTTGGAGACCTCGATACCGGACTCTTTCACGAACGACGTGGTCACCACGAAGAAGATCAACAGCAAAAACACCATGTCGATCAAGGGACCCATATCAATAGCGACTTTGTCGTCGCCACCGCGCAGAGATCCTCGAACGTTGATCATAGTTACTCCAAAGACTTAGAGGTTGTTGGTCAAAACCAAGGTGACTTGATCAAGGTTCTGCCGCAGGCGCATCGCGCGCCGCGCCAGAAAAGCGCTCAGCAACATTCCTGGAATGGCGACCAGTAGTCCGGACTGCGTCGTTACCAACGCCACCGAAATCCCTCCAGCCAGTGCCTTGGCGTTACCTGTTCCAAACAACGCGATCACTTCGAAGGTATCGATCATCCCGATCACAGTCCCCAGAAGCCCCAGCAAAGGTGCAACTGCCGACAGCACGGCGATCGCAGCGATGTTGCGATTCAATTCGGGTCGAATCTTCAAGTTGCATTCGTGCAGAATGTTGCGATCAAGACTCGGGTTGCCGGTGCGTTGACCCAAAAACATGTTCATGAAACGACTGCGCAGCGCTGACTTGCTACCAATTCGTTTGCCGCCGCCCGGTTGTGGAAGCAAACCCGACCAATCGTCCCGACGAATCGCAAGCGCAGAAACGCACGCCATTATTCCAACGTCGTCTCTCTCCAGCTCGCGGAACGCCAGCAGGCGCTCGCCAATCAGAAACCACAGCACCAGCGACACTCCACCCAGCGGAATCATCACCCAGCCGCCCTGCTGGACGTAGCTAACCAGCCGCGGCAACAGATCCATGCTTACTTTCCTTGTGGATGATATTGCTTAGCGTAACTGCTTTTTCTTCCATGTCGCCAACGATGGAGTTGGTGCGCCGGGAAAGAAAGGTGTGCAGCAGCATGGTTGGAATCGCGACCATCAGGCCCAGCATCGTGGTTACCAGAGCTTCGGAAATACCGCCCGACATCAGCTTAGGATCGCCGGTTCCAAACAAAGTAATCACGCGGAAAGTATCGATCATACCGGTGACGGTCCCAAGGAGTCCGATGAGCGGCGCAACCGCACCAAACACCGCCAGGGTCGACAGTCCGCGTTCCAATCGAGGAAGTTCGCGTAGAATGGATTCTTGCAGCATGCTTTCTAACGTCGCGCGGTTCTCGTGACGACCGGCGAGGCCTTCCTTAATCACATTCACTACCGGCCAATCCTTGTTCTTGAACTCATTCATGAACGACTCGACCGCTTCCCAATCACCGCGCGCGGCAAGTTCGTTAACCCGCCCCATGACCCGGTCGGTGTTGCCGTGCACACGGTTAAGGAACAGAAACTTGTAGATTGAAATCAGCACCACTAGCACCGCGATAATCCCGATCGGCCACACCAATACCCCACCCGCTTTGACTTGATCCAAAAAGCTGGCTTCGTGGGTGATCGTGCGCAACGCAGTCCCGCCGGAGATGTCCATCGGCACCGCGTCCGTCTGACCAGCAGTGTAGTCGCGCAGCTTGCGCGCCATCTTTGCCGGCGGAAGTGTTGACAACGCGTAGAACTCCTGCGTTTCTGGCGCATAGCGCAGAAAGCCTACTTCGTCGCCTTCGCGGTAAACCGTTGTGAATTTTCCCAGGGTGAGCACTTTCGCGGTGCGAGTCTCACCGTCACGGCCGACATACGGGCTCTCGACGAAACTCACCTGACCGGAGCGTTTCATCTCGTCAAAGTAGACGTCGGCCATCACCCCGATGTCATCGATGCCCGGAAAATGATTCTTGTCCAGCACCGGCGCGATCGCTTCCAACCGTTCGGGAGCAATCGCGGTAAGCGGCGAGGCTTCCAGCAACTCTTTCATGTCGCGGGCTGCAACCAACACGTTGCCCGAAACTTCCTTGGCCGCGATGTCCAATGCTTCCCAACGAGCGGTCAGGCGATCCAGGCGCTTGCCGTCGTTTATCAGCGTGCGCTCAAGATTAGCCAAAGCGGTCTGCAAGTCGGCCTGCTCTTTTTCCAGACGTTCGACTTCGGCGGTTAGCCTGGCCTTGTCGCTAAGTATTTCCTGCTCTATGCGCGCCGCGCGTTCGCGGGCAGCGCGTTCAGCGGCCTCGGCCTTTTGGACCGCAGTGCGGGCGTCCTGAGCCGAAGCAGTGACTGCGCCCGTAGTGGCAAGTGCCAGGCCGAGTAATCCCGTTACCAGTAATCGCTTCGTCATGGTTGAATCCTCCCCAAGGGCAAGTCGACCACTTCTACCGGTCGAACCTTGGCCGCCATGTCGATCGCGGCGTTAATAGAAGCCAAATACTTGTGTTCGAGTTCTACCCACTGGCCACTACCGGGATCGTATTCGCCAGCACGCGCCGCATCCGGTGTCCGCCAGAACACCGAAACTCGTCCGACGCGCAAAAGGTCAACCTTCAGCGACTGACCGTTAAGCATGATCTCGTCCTGGTGAATGTCCACGTCGTTCCCATAACCGGCCTCAACCTGCAGCGCTTGCAGTACCAGTCGCAGCTTCTCAGCGCCGTCGAGTTCCGGCTTGGCCAGGTCATTCTTAAGGTTCTGGATTCGGGTGCGGCGCTCGTCCATAAGAAATGGCAGATCCGACTCGACCCACTCTTCCAGGCGCAAAACGATGGCGTCGAGCGAATCCTCCAGGCTCTCTTCCAGGCGGACGGCCTCGGTCAAGCGGCGGTTCATTTCGTAGATACTTTGGGCCAACGCGTCGGACTTCTTCTGCTCAATTTCCACGCGCTTGGTGAGGTAATCGACATTGGCCTTGGCCGAACGATATCGGCGAGTCAGGTCGGACTTCTCGTCCTCCCATTTCTCCTGGCCCTGTTGCGTTTTTTCGTGCGTAGAGACCGTCTTATCGACAGTCTTCTTGACGTCGGAACCCTGTGCTAGTGACGCACTTATGGCCACCGCAGTCAGGCTCAGGGCGACGAGCGCCTGTCTAATCATTCCCTGATTCCTTTCTCCGCGGCGCACACATCGAGCGTTCCCGCCGCCAGTGGAAGGTACTTATGGCTTAGCAAATGTATCGGGAAAGGCTAATACGGCCGGGTGAACTGTCTATGAACGGAATGTTAAGTGAGAGTGAATTTTGGTTAGGAAAAAATAAAGGCGGGTAGGAAGCGCGGCCAAAGAATTCGCGTATGCGCAGGCGTAAGGAGCCTCCTTTATATAAAGCCGAGAATTCATGGTTCCTTCATTTATCGTTTACATAGCCTCCCTATACTGCGGGCGTCCAACAACAAAATCGACGTGTTCGGCGAGGCTCCAAGCGCCGTCCACCAATGCAGTCTAACCTTTTTGGAGTACTTCTAGATGTACAAGCTGTGGTCCCGTTTGGCGGTAGCGGTCGTGGTCTACCTGGTGGTAGCCCCTGCCGTCGCCTTTGCCGGTGCAATCACCGGTAAAGTTAAAGCCGAAAACGGCGGCAATGTGGGTGCGCAAATCGCCGTCCTCGGCGGCAAAAGGCCCATCACCGGATTTTGCAAACTCGACGGCACATTTCGTATCGACAACATTCCTGCCGGTACCTACCGCGTTAAGTTTACCGCCAGTGGCTACGAAGCCCTGGAGCTCGCCAACGTCGTGGTAACGACGGCCGGCGAAACCGAACTCTCCCCCAAAATGAAGAGCGCTGCCAAAGAGTTTCGGATGGACGACCTCGTCGTTCGCGCCATCCGCGAGAACGCCAGCGAAATGGAACTCATTACCGACCGTAAGAACAGCGCAGTGATAGGCGATGGAATTTCCAAGGAAATGATCAGCCGCATGCCCGCCGCCGATGCGGGTGATGTGTTCAAGCGAGCGCCGTCGGTAACTGTACAGGACAATAAATTCCTGTTTATTCGCGGCGTGCCCGACCGCTACAACGCCACTATGCTAAACGGTACATCGGTAACCTCAACCGACACCGATGTCGACAAGAAGAGCTTCTCGTTTGACCTGGTTCCGTCGTCGCTAATGGCTAACTCGGTGGTGGTTAAGACCGCGACCCCCGACCTACGCGGCGACTTCTCCGGGGGCCTGGTGCAAATTAACACGCTGGAGTTTCCCAACAATCGACTGCTGAAGTTTTCGATGGGGTCATCCAGCAACACATACTACACCGGCGAGCGAGTCAAGCGCGGCCCCGGAAGCGACCTGGACTGGATTGGCTACGACAACGGCGCGCGTACGTTTCCCGAAAACGTGTCCGAGGGTACGCCGCTAGCCAAGTCGTTGCCCAACAACTGGTTCACCAACATCTACCGGATCCCCCCCGCGCAATCTCTTAGCGCGGCCATTGGCGACAGATACATTCTGGGCACCCACGAAATCGGTTTTGTACTCTCCGGGATCTATAAAAATGGGTTCTCGCTACAAAACTATCGAGGCACCCGCTATGGCTTTGACAACGCCGAGATCGGCTTCGAAGACGGTGAGGAGTTTGGTTTTAACGTGCTGGCTGGCGGCGTCGGCAACATTTCCTACCGACCAAGCGATCACCACAAGATCTCCCTTCAGAACACGTACACCCGTAATGCCAGCGAAACGGTAACGCTCTCCAAGGGCGCACAAAAGGACTACGACTATCCGCTCGAGTATCTGTTCGAGTGGAAGGAGCGCGAACTTTACTTGGGCCAGGTGGCGGGCGAACACGAATTCCCGCAACTGACCGGGCTGTTACCGTGGAAAAGTTCGTTCGAAGTCCAGTGGGACGGCAACCGTGCGCGTGCTACCGCCAGCGAACCCGATCGTCGCTATTTGCAGTACCGCATGCTTCAGTTTCCCGAAGTGCCGTTTCTACAAGACAACGAGCGAACCTGGAGCGACCTTCGGGAGGATCGCGAAGGGTCGTCGGTTAATGGCACCTACGAGTTGGAGAAGCTGGGTACCAAAGTCAAGGTTGGCTATAGCGATGAACGTCGCGACCGGGAGTTCGAAAACAAAACGTTCTTTGCCGACCCTAACAGCGTTGCCAACGCGAATCTGATTATGCTCGCCGAACCGATCGAAACGATTTTCTCTCCCGATCACTTCGACGGGGGTAAGTCAAATGGCGGCGAGTTGTTTGAGTTTACCCGCAAGGGGCCTTTCACTGGCGAGTACTCGGCTGACGAACGCATTGTCAGCCGATATGTAATGGGCGACCAACCTTTCAACGTTTTGGGGCAACGCTTCCGTGTGACTGGCGGACTACGCGAACAACGCTTTGACCAGTACATCGAAGCCGTTCAAGCGCTCGACATTCCCGAGGTCACGGCTCAACCATACGGCGAAGATGACATTCTCCCGTCGGTCAACGTCACCTACTACCTCAACGACAAAGTCTCGGTACGGGGTTCCTACTTTGAGTCGGTGAACTACCCCGAGTTTCGCGAGCGCGCGCCCATTCGTTACAACGACCTTGATCTGGATCGGCAGATCGTTGGTCACGCGGATCTGGAGCGATCAAAGATCATCAACCGCGATGTTCGCCTTGAAATCTATCCCACGCCCGGCGAAGTCCTTGCCTTTAGTTTCTTTACCAAAGATTTCGACAAGCCCATCGAGCGAAGACTGTTCGTCGACGACACTCGCTTCCGGCTCTCCTGGCGTAACGCGAAGAATGCGGAAAACGAAGGTTGGGAAGTTGAGGTGCGCAAAAAACTCGACTTCGTTTCGCCCAAACTTGAAAGCCTGACGATTAACGGTAACTACACCAAGGTCGAGTCCAAGGTGTTTCTAAACCAGGCGCAGAACGCTTCCGAATCGGAACGCCCGCTCCAAGGGCAGTCACCCTGGTCCGCTAACCTGGGGCTGTTCTACAGCAACCGCAAGTCGGGCATGGAGCTTGGGGTCCTTTACAACAAATTTGGTCGCCGCCTGGACGCGGTTGGGGACTTTAGCTTTGGGCGCGGAGATGTCTACGAAGAGGCTCGTGCGGTGCTAGATTTTACCGCATCCCAACAACTAACTTCATCTACGCGACTTAAGCTTACGGTAAAAGATATCGCCGCCAAGGACGTTGTGTTTACAACTGGCGGAGACGAACGCTTGGAGTATGAGCGTTACAAGGTGGGGACGTCGTATTCACTTTCTCTCTCTTTCGATCTCTAGAAATTATCTAGTAGGCGCCTACTCGACCAAAGGAAGTGCCTGAGAAACGAGGGAGAGAGTGTGAGTATCGTGCTCACACACGAGCAGAAAAATTTAGGGGAAGGCATCCCAGCGCATGCCACACCGCGAGATGACTTCCCCATCACGAAAGGGGGCCGCCTAAGGACGAACCGCCTCTATGTTGTTGGAGCTTAGTTTACAAGATCTTTACAAGTCAAGCATTTAAACAAACAGCATTAGATAAATCACTTAGGGAGGAACTCTCAGATGAAGAAGTTCATCGCTGCTTTGGCGATCGTAGCTACCGCTCTTACTGCGGCGCCTTCGATCTCCAGTGCCCAAGAAGTCGTCATCGGCGCGGGCGAAGGTGCCCCGTCGTTCTCGACTTACTTTCAGAATTTTAACCGTACGTTGTCGGCCGACACTTGCTACGTTCTTACCGGCCTTTACATCGTCGACTCGACGTACACGCTGACCATCGAACCGGGCACCATCGTTAAAGGTGACACTGGTTCTGCTCTCCTTATCGCTCGCGGTGCCAAGATTGAAGCCGCTGGCGAACCGTTCAACCCGATTGTTTTCACCTCGCGTCAGCCCGCCGGTGCTCGTGCCGCTGGTGACTGGGGCGGCGTCCTGATCGCCGGTAACGGCGTCATCAACCAGGGGACCGCTACTCTTGAAGGTGGAATTTTTCCGTCTGGTGTTTCCGAATACGGTGGCGCTGATGATACCGACGATAGTGGTACCATTACCTACGCACGTATCGAGTTCGCTGGTTTCCAGTTCGCGCCTGGCGATGAAACCAACGGTCTGACCATGGGTGGCGTCGGTTCTACGACCGAAATTCACCACGTTCAAGTGTCGTACGGTTTCGACGACTCGTTCGAGTGGTTCGGTGGCAACAGCGACCACACGCACCTGATCTGTATGGCCGGATCCGATGACCAGTTGGATAGTGACTTTGGTTATCGCGGAAACATTCAGTGGGTCTTCGGCATTCAGGATCCCAACCAGTTCGACCTTGCATCCGGCGGTACCCGCTCGATTGAAACCGACAACGACGGTTCGAACTTCAACAATGTTCCCCGCACCCGTCAGGTCATTTCCAACGCCACGATGATCGGTGCTCGCCGCACGACGGCAACCACCATCCCGTTCGGCGCTCCGTTTGACGTGACCGCTCGGGTTCGTGAAGGTTCCGCCACCAGCGTGTTCAACTCGATCTTCGCCGGTCACCCGCAGGGCCTCTCGTTCCGCGATCAGGTTCCGGCATCACTCGAGTGGCGCAACGTCGCGATCCAGTCGTTCGCTACCGAAGGTGCTGCTGGTTGCTTAACCGCCAACCCGTCGATCCACGACGAATCCGGCTGGCCGGGCACCGAAGCCTGTCACGCTGACTGGTTGAACACCACCATGTCGGGCAACTGGGACAACAACGGCTCGCCGTTCGACATCGACGCGATGGGCTTCAACGATCTGTCCGACCTGAACTTCCCGCAGCCGGGCCTGACGATGGGTTCGCTGCTTGCCGGCCGTCCGTCGGACTACACCGCCACGTCGCTGGCTGGTTTCGACAACGTTAGCTACATCGGTGCATTCGCAGTCGGCGAACTGCTCCAGGAATCCTGGGTCCGCACGTTCGCTCATTTCGATCCCGTGAACGCCGACTACAGTTGCCCGGGCGGCAACGCTCCGACCGCTGTCGGCACGGCTACGCAAACGAAACTTTCGCAGAACTACCCGAACCCCTTCAACCCGACGACGACCATCGAGTTCACCGTGCCGGCTCGCGGCAAAGTGACGCTCCAGGTCTTCAACGCAAAAGGTCAGCTCGTGAGCACCCTGGTTGACGGTATTCTCGGCGCGGGTAACTACACGGAAGTGTTCAGCCCGACCGAACTCTCCTCTGGTATCTACTTCTACCAGTTGGTGGGCGAAGGCTTCAGCGAAACCCGCAAGATGGTTCTTCTGAAGTAAGTCTTGGAACTTTGGTTCCCGGGAGGGCACCGACCATCGGTGCTCTCCCCTTTTTTTGATTGGCAAGCTACGCGAAGAAACTTAACCACCGGACCGATAGGACATGAACCGACTGTTAGTTCTCATTACATCGCTCGCGATCGTTGCGTCGTCGGCATCTGCGCAACGCCTGAATCCAACGGACGATGGGTACGTGTATTCGCCAGGCGAATGGAACACACCGGGCATCAGTCCCGATACACTGTTGGGTGTAGCGCTGCCCTTTTGCTGGCAAACCGATGCACCCGTCGAGTTGGAGAAATCCGAGATTAACTCGAAAAGCAAGAAACTAGGGGCAAAGATCAAGGCCTGGACCCGACACCGTGTGGTTGCTTCATCAGTGATCGACGTCAACGTGGTTACCGCGTCGTCGAAGGAACTTGCCAAACTTCGCGACGCACTGGCCGCAAAGTTCGGCTCCAACGTCGTCGCCTTGACCGGCGACCGTTTGCTGTACTTTGAAACCGACGATCCCGAGTTGTTGGGCAAAACCCGACAACTTTTTGGCTTCGGTGATGAGACCGTGAAAATCTGGCGGGTCACCGGATCGGTAATCCCGGTCTACCGCGGTGAAGATGCGCAGTGGGCTACACTGAGTTCCGCGGTACGCCGCGTGATGAACTATCCGGATGACGAAGACGCAGTGTTTCAGGCTCTTGCTTTGTCGGCAAACTTCCAGTTTAAGAATGAACTTCACATCCGCATGTCGCGCCCCGAGTGGGGAACACCCGAGTACAAGTTCACACCCGAGCCAACGTCGATCAAGCAGGATCGCGATGTCTTGATCGTTATGTGGGACGAGTTGCCACGTTATGCCAACGTTCCCGTGGTTACTTTCGAGGCGACAGTTCCTACCAAGGGGTTTGCCAGTTACACACCGCCTGAGGTTCCCAACATCCACATGAACATCAAGTCGACGACGCCGTGGCGGGTTCAGCACACGGCCCTTCGCGAACCCCTGGCAAACTTCTGGGACAACACCTGGCCTGCCTGGAAAAAATACAACGAACTGTTGTGCTGGCAGACATGGGGAATCGCCGCAGCGGAAGAAAAAGGAACCCGCACCACGGTGATGGAAGGTGCCCGGTCCGGCCTGGCGCAAAACTGGGGAAAGAGCGACTTGTTTGTGTGTTACAACCGAGCGTTTGAACAATGTGCGCGGCAAGTGTGGGGTGTGGTCGCGGGCAAGGGCCCATACGTGTGGTCACAAGTCTATCTGCGTGACGACTTCAAACACTTCCCCGCCAGAGGGCAATGGATTTCGGCCGACCAGTCTCGGAACTGGTTCGGCGTCAGCGCCGACTACGTTCCGTTATTCATTTGCGACAACGGACATCCCCCGTTTATCTGGCTAGAGGATCCCAAACTCGAGTTGCTAACGCAGTATCAACAGCAAGCCAGCAACTAGCTGACACAAGAAAAGGCACCAACATCGGTTGGTGCCTTTTGTCTATGTGGCCCGGTCATGTCTACATGGCACCGCCATATCTACATGTTTCGGCGATACTGTCCACCCACTTGAAACAGTCCATTGGTTATCTGTCCCAGCGAACAGTACTTGACGGCTTCCATGAGAACCGCAAACACGTTTTCGTTACGAATCGCCGCCTCCTGCACCGACCGCATCTCCACCGTCGCGGCTTTTTCGTCCCGGTCCCAGAGTTCTTCGACAGTCTGAATCTGCGCCTTCTTCTCTTCTTCGGTCGCGCGAATTACTTCGCGTGGAAGTACCGTCGGCGACCCTTCCTTGCTAAGGAACGTGTTCACGCCGATTATGGGAAACTGCCCGCTGTGCTTGAGCGTCTCGTAGTACAGACTTTCCTCCTGGATCTGTCCACGCTGGTACATAGTTTCCATCGCACCCAACACTCCCCCGCGCTCGGTGATGCGGTCGAACTCGGCTAACACGGCTTCTTCCACCAGATCGGTTAACTCTTCGATTACGAAGGATCCCTGCATGGGGTTTTCGTTCTTGGCCAGTCCGAGTTCTTTATTGATGATTAACTGTATCGCCATCGCGCGACGCACCGATTCTTCGGTGGGTGTGGTAATGGCTTCGTCGTAGGCATTGGTGTGCAACGAATTGCAATTATCGTAAATCGCATACAAAGCTTGTAGCGTTGTTCGGATGTCGTTAAACGAAATCTCCTGGGCGTGCAGCGATCGCCCGGAAGTCTGGATATGATATTTAAGCTTCTGCGAACGGTCATTAGCGCCGTACTTGAGCTTCAACGCTTTTGACCAGATCCGCCGCGCTACCCGTCCAATCACCGCGTACTCCGGGTCAATCCCGTTAGAGAAAAAGAAGGAGAGGTTGGGCGCGAACGAGTCAATGTCCATTCCGCGGCTCAGGTAATACTCCACGTAGGTGAACCCATTGGCCAAAGTAAACGCAAGCTGTGTGATCGGGTTGGCGCCGGCTTCTGCAATGTGGTAGCCAGAAATCGACACCGAGTAGAAATTACGAACACCCTTGTCGATGAAGTATTGCTGCACATCACCCATTAGCCGCAACGCAAACTCGGTGGAAAAGATGCAAGTATTCTGCGCTTGATCCTCCTTAAGAATGTCGGCTTGAACGGTGCCGCGAACGACTTTAAGCGTGTCCGCCTTTATCTTGTCATACACATCCGACGGAAGCACTCTGTCACCCGTTGTGCCCAACAACATAAGTCCCAGACCATCGTTGCCCGGTGGAAGCTCTCCGCGATAACGCGGACGCGTCTTGCCGGCGAACAGCTCGTCGAGCTTCGCGTTTACTTCATTCTCCAACCCGTTGGCGTGAATGTATTTTTCGCATTGCTGGTCGATGGCGGCGTTCAAGAAGAAAGCCAACAACATCGGCGCCGGACCGTTGATGGTCATCGACACCGACGTAGCCGGGTCTGCCAGGTCGAACCCTGAGTACAGCTTTTTGGCGTCGTCCAGACAGCAAACCGACACGCCCGAGTTACCAATTTTGCCGTAGATGTCGGGTCGAAGGTCCGGGTCGTGGCCGTACAACGTTACCGAATCGAACGCCGTCGACAGCCGCTTCGCGGGCATGCCTTCGCTAACATAATGAAACCGGCGATTGGTGCGTTCGGGTGCGCCTTCGCCGGCGAACATACGCGTCGGGTCTTCGCCTTCGCGTTTAAACGGGTAAATTCCCGCGGTAAAGGGAAACTCGCCGGGTACATTTTCTTGCAAGTTCCATTGCAATACGTCGCCCCAGGCTTCAAACCGCGGCAGCGCCACCTTCGGCACCTGGGTGTGTGACAAACTTTCGGTATGCGTCTCGATCTTTAACTCGCGGTCGCGCACCTTAAACGTGTACACCTCATCGCGATAACGTTTGCAGGTGGTCTGCCAGTTTTCAAGAATTGCAAGGTTGTGCGGGTCAAGATCCAGTGCAACCTTCGAATATGTTTCTTCCAGGTTGGCGATTAGCTGGTCGCGATAGTCGGCGTCGCTGGATTGCAGAGTCTCAATGGTTCGACGAATGCTAAACAACCGTTGGGCAACTTCGCTCTGCTTGCGCGCCCAATCGTCATACGTGCGATTGTTCTCGGCAATTTCCGACAGGTAGCGAGTCCGTTTGGGCGGAATGATGAAGACCTTCTCGGACATCTCGTCGCCCGCCGAAAACCCGCTCGCCAGATCGGCCCCGGTCTTCTCCACAACTTTGGCCACGACCGCCGAATACAACCGGTTGGTACCGGGGTCGTTGAACTGCGACGCGATGGTTCCAAATACCGGCACATCGTCATCGTCGACATCCCACAACTGGTGGTTTCGCTTGAACTGCTTGCGAACGTCACGTAGCGCATCCAGCGCGCCGCGTTTGTCAAACTTGTTGATGGCGATAACGTCGGCAAAGTCCAGCATGTCGATTTTTTCCAGCTGCGTCGCGGCACCGTATTCAGGAGTCATCACGTACAGACTGGCGTCGCTGTGGTCAATAATCTCTGTGTCGGACTGCCCAATCCCGGACGTCTCCAGGATGATCAAATCAAACCCAGAAACGCGCAAAATATCCAAGGCATCGCTAACATGTTTCGACAGTGCCAGATTGGACTGACGAGTCGCCAATGAGCGCATGTAAACACGACGATCGCGAATGGCGTTCATGCGAATGCGATCGCCTAGCAACGCACCGCCGGTCTTACGCTTCGAAGGATCGACCGACACAATTGCGATGCGCTTCTTCGGAAAGTCCAGCAGAAACCGGCGCACCAGTTCGTCAACAAGTGACGATTTTCCCGCGCCGCCGGTCCCGGTGATCCCCAGTATCGGCGTCTTAGAAGTCTTGGCTTGTACGCGAATCTTGTCGAGATCTTCGGCAGCGCCATCGGCATTGTTTTCTGCGGCCGAGATCACGCGAGCAATCGCCTTAAAGTCAGTAGTGAGTTCGCCAACCTCGCCGTTCAAGCTAAACCCGGTCGGAACGTCGGAACGTTCCACCAGGTCGTTGATCATTCCCTGCAGCCCCATGGCGCGACCGTCATCGGGCGAGTAAATACGGGTTATACCGTACTCGTGAAGCTCGGCGATTTCGTCGGGGAGAATTACGCCACCGCCACCGCCGAAGATCTTTATATGCTCGGCGCCGCGCTCGCGCAGAAGGTCGTACATGTACTTGAAGTATTCGTTGTGCCCGCCCTGATAAGAAGTCATCGCGATTGCTTGCGCGTCTTCTTCGATGGCGCAATCGACAACTTCTTCTACGCTGCGGTCGTGCCCTAAGTGAATAACCTCGCAGCCGGTCGCCTGAATAATTCGCCGCATAATGTTGATCGCGGCATCGTGGCCGTCAAACAAAGACGCGGCGGTTACCACTCGGACTTTGTTCTTGGGCTGATACGGCTCGATTTTCTTCATTCGTAACTCGTTGTTTTGGGAGAAGATGGTGCGCCGGGCGCAAATCCCGGTTCGACCAGACTATTCTATTAGATTATGCCGGTTTCGGGCAACTCGCGCCAGATCCGGGTCCGTGGCCTCGCGACCGCAAAAAGAAAAAGGACCGCCGTAGCGGTCCTGATCCCTGGGGTGGCATGGCCGAGGCCGCCAGCCGTTGTCGACCTGGCCAGGCCCACCCTACGGCGTCAACGACACCGTCAAATTCATGATGGCCGATGGATTGGAAGTTAAGTAGTCAAGCGCGTTCGCACCCGACTGCAAGGGAGCAAAACCGGACGGTGGCGTTCCCGCCTCCTGGATCCCGCCGTTGGCCAGCAAATAGAACGGGTTGCCTTCGACACACGTCATAACGCCGGGCGGAACCAGGCCAGCACCTTCCAGCGAAGCAACCGCACCCACACAAAGCGAGTGCACGGAATCCGCGTCCTCAGCAAGCCCCGTGTCGGTCGCAGGAACGGCAACCGCCCGCATCACGGTTCGCCCCTGGTCGGTGGCTTCGGCCAGCGCAACACCCAGAACAACCGTCGGCTGGCCGGTAATTTCTTCGTTGTTCAGCCAGGCCGGGTGAAACATGCCATACCCGATCGTCCACATCCCATCATCTTTAACCGCTTGTATTAGTGCGCGCGTAGGCGCTGCTTCCCGACCGGCGACAGCTTCCAATCCGCCATCAACCGTGAGGCGCATGTCTTTTTCGGTACCGTTGCCGTTCACTGTAAAAATCAAACTCACACCGTCGGGAGCAAGCTGCAGTTCGTGGAGCAAATCGCCGGTAACTACAAACTCGCCGTTAATTCCCCCGTCCGATGATTGCGACCAATGCCAACGCGCGACAGCTGCTCCCGTGACTTCGTCCGTTGCGTCAATTCGATAGTCCGCAGATGCATCGGTCGATCGCCACCACACAGAAACGTCCATGTCGTCGTGCTTGAACTTCACGGTAACATTCTGCGGAATACTGGACGCGGCGGCCTCGTCACTGACGCGGTTTAGCATCTCCACCGTTTTTGCGGAAACTTCGTTGGTCACCAGGCCAAGCGCCTCGCGAGTTGCACATGCCGCCGCCGGACCAGGTTGCGTAAAGTCAGGGCAGGCAAACGATCGTGCCAGTGGATCTTCGAAACCTAAAGAGGAAGGAAAGTCAAACGACAACTGGGAACCATCGGGAACTGCGAACTCCAATGCATCCTCTTCACCGAAGGGATTAAGCCCGCACCCGGTCAACGCAATCACCAGTCCCATCGATAGAACGGCGACGATCGAACGCGATCGTTTCATGAGTATGTCTCCGTATTAGCTCAACTCCCAGCCGCGCTCGTGTTCGCGACATAGCGAAAAGAGAGCAAGGTCCGTACCCCAACGGGAAGAGTCGCGAACAGGACGCGTTAAGAAACAAGCGGGAGTCTCTGGGCGCGTTCTGACGCTATTGGCGCTGCCGGCCCCGCCAAACGACGGTGCCCGAAAGACGATCATGCAACGCGCGCCCACCCGGCATGATTACGGCCGCAGCTCCGACGGCAATGACGACCGTCAACAAGCCCCCAACCACGGCAAATTCGATGCGCTCTGTGGCCATCGCCAATACCAGGAGCACGCCCCCCGAAAGCTTCGCCAGGTATCGCTTCCACAACTGCCTCACGCGCGCGGGGCGAACCGAACCGTCATCGGAAAGCACCACGATGTACGCGCGAAGTAGCGCCTTACCCGCAGACGTTCCAACCAGCGCCTCGGGAAGAAGAATCAACAGCGCAGACATAGGTACCCCGTAGTTAATCGACGCTTGAAAACCCAACAACATCGGGACCAGTCCTTGCCAACGCGAGTGCGGTTCGCCGACCGAGAACATGTTCCACCACCTTTCCGCAAACCATTCGCCACTGGTCCCGGCAAGCAAAACGGCCAACAACAACACCAGAGTGCTGTCGATGGCCGTTGCTAAGAAACGCCGAAAGAATCCAGCCGACACTGCTAGTCCGCGAACTCGGCTTTGACTTTCCCCAAAGTCTCTTCACGAATCGGTGACGATTGCTTAATCATTGTACCGGTCCCACCTCCGCTACCTGGATTGGTAAACCCGAACGTTCCGGTAATTTGCGTGTCGGTGACGGTTCCTTCAATTACAAAAGGTCCAAAAAAGTTGGAACCCGATCCCGACGCAGTAGCGTTAGTGATACCGCGAGACATTGTCATTCCGGTTAGTGTCAGGCTGCCGCTTCCCATCGATGGGCCGCTCCCGGCGGTGAAGGTTCCGGTAAGCACATTTCCCGAGATGGTTCCTGAACAAGTTCCGTTTACCACGCCGAACCCAAACGCGGAAAAGTCGATCGTCCCTGTACCAGAAACCGAGCCCGCGTCTTGAGTTAACACAAACGTCATGTCGTAAGGTCCGACCGTGAACACCGTGTCGAACCAACTGCCGGTCCAGGTCCCTGACAAGTCGGGAATAGCAGTGGCCGCCGACATGCTCTGGTCAGCCGCCGTAACCACAGTTTCCGCGGGACGCCCGGTTATCGAAACCAACGTCGCTACCGCAAACAACACGCTCAAATACGTAACAAGTGACAGTCTTTTCATGTTCCCCCTCCGGCTGGGTTTAGAACTGCGCCAGACCCAACTCTAAGAGAAGCTTCTTTCAACTGTCGAGCCCTCGATGCGGCGCCGGCGGACGCCGCCAGCGTCGACACGTACGTAACACATTACACAACAATGTATTAGCTCATCGGTAGTGTACAGTAAAACTGCTTCAACGGTGTGACCATTTGGCAATGTTCCGGGTCTAAGGTCATGTCTGCTATAATGCAGGCTGGACGTTTTAATCACCTTTTCATCATTTCGGGAGGACGTTATGTCGTCGATTATGGATCTACTTCAGCAACAGCTGGGCGGCAGCAACCTGCAGCAGCTCGGCCGATCAATCGGAGCCGACGAAAAAACCACCGGCGCTGCGGTCGGAGCCGCGTTGCCGTTGTTGATGGGCGCGCTTTCGCGCAACGCTTCCAAGCCGGAAGGCGCTCAGGCTCTTTCGGCAGCACTCAACAAAGACCACGACGGCAGCATCCTCGACAACCTTAGTGGTTTCCTCGGGCAGTCCGATCAAGGCCCGGGCGCTGGCATTCTAAAGCACGTTCTTGGTGGCCAACAGTCGCGCGTCGAAAGCAGCCTTAGCAAGGCAACCGGAATGGGCGGCGATTCTGCCGGCAAACTGTTGCAAGCTTTGGCGCCGATGGTGATGGGTGCACTTGGTCGTCAACAGCGCGAGCAAGGTTTTGACGCCAACATGCTGGCGGGGTTTCTGGGCGAGCAACGCCAGCAGATCGAAAAGCAATCTCCGCAGATGAGTATGCTCACCGGCTTTCTCGACCAGGACGGCGACGGCGACCTGGACCTGAGCGACGTTGCTAAGGGCTTCATGGGTAAGCTTTTCGGCGGCAGATAAGCCAGACATTCATTATATTTCGGGTTAGAAGCCCGGAGGCAAACGCCCCCGAAAAGCTCGGGGGCGTTTTTGTTGGGTTGCAAGGATTCGGGCGCTTAAACGTCCAACTACTATGAGCGTTCACCACTGCATTATCATCGGTGCTGGTCAGGCTGGCCTCGCGGTAAGCCACGCGCTGCGCTCCCACGGGATTCCTCACCGAATCCTGGACGACCGCAAACGCGTTGGCGACGTGTGGCGCGAACGCTGGGATTCACTCACTTTGTTTACGCCGCCGCGGTACAGTTCGCTTCCCGGCCTGCCCTTTCCGCCTACTACCGGCCGTTACCCGACTGCGCAGGAGATGGGTGATTACCTGGAAGCCTACGCGCGACACTTTCAACTTCCGGTCACGCTCCAGGAAAAAGTAACCCGAGCCGAACCGCACCGCGAAGGCTGGCGAATCACGACTGCGACCGACGAGTACATTAGCAACAACATTGTCGTCGCGACTGGCGCGTTCGCCGAACCGTTTGTCCCGTCGGTTGCCACCATCATCGGCGACAGCACCAGACAACTTCACAGCAGCAAGTACCAAAACCCCGCAGGCACACACGGCCAGCGGATTGTGGTCGCGGGCACAGGGAGTTCCGGCACCCAGATCGCACTGGAGTTGGCGGGCGCCGGCCGGGAGGTTTGGCTTGCCGGGCGCAACATGCGGTCGCTTCCGCGCCACATTCTTGGCGTCGACATCTACACGTTTTTGATCGGGTGGCGATTGTTTCGTATTTCGCGCGACTCGAAGTTGGGCCGCAAACTAATGCCAGAGGGCTGCACCGAAGGCGATTGGCTATTGGGGCAGAACCTTGAACGTTCTGCACGACAGGCCGGCGTCAAGCGTATGGGAAAAATCCACGGCTGGAACTCCGACGGGCTTGTTGGTACCTGCGGAACCAGGGTACAGGCCGACACCGTAATTTGGGCCACCGGATATCGGAACACGTACCCGTGGATAGACGCAGAAGTATTAACTCCTGCAGGTGCGATTGATCAGTACCGCGGAAAGTCACGAAGTCACCCCGGGCTTTATTTTGTCGGCCAGAAACAACTTCACCACCTGGGTTCGTCGTTGATCGCTTTTGCGGCGGTCGACGCGGCACCGGTGGCCAACGCTATCGCCGTAGACTTCAGCCAGAAACCGCGCAGCCTCCATGTCGTCCCCGACACCGCCTCCGCACACCGAAGCTAGTCGCCAACCCCTTCAGCGGATATACTTCATGGCGCTGACCATCGCTTAGCTTTACCTGGAGGCCAACTTGAAAACGACCGTCATAGCCATAGTTGTACTGGCAATGGTGACGCCGATGTCATTCGCCGAAACCACGATAATCCACGCCGGTAAGTTTATTGATGGCAAGTCGAAGTCCGCGCGCAAAGAGGTTTCGGTGATCGTGGCCGACGGTCGCATTTCAGACGTGCGTGACGGGTACGTTCCGGCCGACAACGCCATCGACCTTAAGAACGCGACCGTCCTGCCGGGACTGATGGACATGCATACGCATCTCATCAGTGAGATGTCGGAGGATTCGTACTCCGAAAAATTATTCATGAATCAAACCGACCTGGCGTTGCGGTCCACGGTATTTGCCAGACGCACGTTAATGGCAGGTTTCACAACGGTCCGCGACCTGGGAGACGACGGTCTGGTCGTGGTCTCGCTGCGCAACGCGATTAACCAAGGGTTCGTGGTTGGCCCGCGCATCTACACTGCTGGCAAGTCGTTGGCGACGACCGGCGGACATGCCGATCCCACTAACGGCTGGGCGCGCAAATTCCGCGGCGACCCTGGTCCGAAGGAAGGCGTGGTGAACGGGCCCGACGACGCGCGCAAAGCAGTTCGGCAACGCTATAAAGACGGCGCTGATTTGATCAAACTTACCGCGACCGGCGGAGTGCTTAGCCTGGCCAAGAGCGGACAGAATCCGCAGTTCACCGAAGCGGAACTCATCGCCATCGTGGAAACCGCGAAGGACTATGACTTCACGGTTGCGGTACACGCCCACGGCGCCGAAGGTATGAAGCGCGCGGTCCTGGCGGGAGTAAACTCGATAGAGCATGGAACCTTTATGACCGACGAGGTCATTAAGCTCATGAAAGAACACGGAACCTATTACGTTCCCACCATGCTGGCTGGCGCCTGGGTTGGCGAAAAAGCCAAGATCGACGGCTTCTTTCCCGACGTTGTGCGGCCCAAAGCGGCTGCGATCGGCCCGCAGATCGAAAGCACTTTTACCAAGGCCTACCGAGCCGGCGTTAAGATTGCGTTCGGCACCGACTGCGGCGTCAGCGAACACGGCGAAAACTGGCGCGAATTTGGTTTAATGGTAGAAGGCGGAATGAAACCGATGGAGGCCATTCAAGCCGCTACCATGGAAGCGGCAACTTTGCTGCGCATCGATGGCGACCTTGGCAGCATCGAACCCGGAAAAATTGCCGACATTGTCGCTGTTGCGGGTGACCCTTTGCGGGATATTGCTGCGATGGGAAACGTTGTATTTGTGATGAAGGCCGGCGAGATATTTAAACACTAAGAGGTAATCATGAAGACCAACCTGACACTCGCGATACTTTGTGCAATGCTACTTGCGGTTGTGGCACCCACGGCCATCGCCACCGAGTTTATCGAACCTTCAACCAAACGGCCTTTCCCGACAATGGCGGAGGTCAACTACGACGGTATTAGTCATAACTTAACCCTCAGTGGCGCCACCGTCCGTAAAAAGCTATGGTTCAAGGCCTACGCCATCGCTCATTACATGCAAGTGTCCTCTCCGTTCGAATCGCACGAAGCCGCGCTCGATGCCGCACTTAACGGCGAGGGCGCGCGGCGCATCGTGTTGGATTTTGTCCGCGATCTCAGCACCGAAAAACTTCGTGGAGCAATGGAAGACGCATTTAACAACAACACCAGCGACGAAGAAATGGCCGCCATTAAAGACGAGGTTACCCTGTTCCTGACCAACAGCTCGGCCGTGTCCAAAGGCGACACCATCGAACTCACCTGGTTTCCGGACGGGACGATAACC
Organism: uncultured bacterium; assembly: GCA_964588695.1. Lineage (GTDB taxonomy): Bacteria > Krumholzibacteriota > Krumholzibacteriia > WVZY01 > JAKEHA01 > CAZPQK01. The sequence goes on along the minus strand of CAZPQK010000003.1, from coordinate 312,878 downwards.
ACTGTGCAGGCGGGCAACAAAATGCCTTCGGTACAGAACAATGCTTTTGCGAAAGTGCTGTGGTCGATCTGGCTGGGCGAAAACTCAATCGTGGATCGGAACCGACTGGTGGACGAAGTAATCCTCAACGAAGACGAAGACGCCTAAGCACGACTCTGCAAAAGTGCGCGCAGGGCCTGGCCAGGTTTGGCTAGGCCCTTTGTCGTGGCGGCGTAACCCGGAGCAAGTACGCGCAAGCGGCGCAAGTTAGGTAAACAAAGCCGAACGCCCATACCACATCGGAAAGGAAGTGTGCACCCTGGATCATCCGGGTTAGTCCCATCAACGCTCCATAGCTTATCCCCGCCGCGAGGAAAGTTATCGCCCAACCGGGATGGCGACGACGCAACACAAAGTAAGGCGCGAACAAGAAGAAACCCGTCGATGCGTGCCCCGACGCAAAAGAGTTGCCGTTGCCGCGATCTTGCTTCACCCAGACCTTCACAAATTCGCGGTCGCCATTGAACTCGTAAACATCTTTCGGCCGTGGGCGCCCCCAGTTCTTTTTAAAAACATCGTTGACGACCAACCCGGGTCCGATCGCCATCGCAAGTACCAGATAAAGCGCAACCCTCCAGTGCGGACGCCAGGTGCGCTTCCATACCGAAACAACCAGGGCAAACAATCCGCCGACCGCTAATATCCACGCGGGTATAACGCCAAAGTCGTAAAGAAACTCCCACGGACCCTCGCCTTTGTGTTCCCATCCGATACCGGGTTCATAGAAAGCGCGCTGTGCCATCATGTCCAGGTCGGTCACCCAGAACACAACCGTGCACGCGGTCAGTAATACCAGGGGAACAATCCAGTCGACTATCCAACGGGTGCGATTAGTCATCGGCAGCGCGCAAATCATCCAGCGCGAGCAAGTGGCTGCGACGAACAGTACCGCGTTCGTCGCGAATTTGCAGTTCAATGGTTACCGGCGATGCGTCCCAGTCGATTTCTATCATACCGAAGTTGTTTTGATAAAACCCGTCGCCGATACGAATGCTGTTCAGTTCGTCGGAAGAGTCAGTATGCGCGCAATTCATGCCGCTTGCGGTAACATCCACAGTAGAATAAGCCAGCGCCGGGTCGACGAGGGTAGTAAACTCGGACAATTGACGATTGCCGCTGATAAAAAACACGCCCGGCGTTTGACACGAACCCAACAACCGAATCATGCGCGCACGAGCTTGCGGAAAGTTCGCCCACTTTTCGTTAGCATGCTCGACCGCAGCAAACTGAATGCTCGACACAATAATATTGATCCGGGCCGTAGATTCGCGGAGTTGACGCTCTAACCACTCCCATTGCGCATCGCCCAGGACATCGCCGTCGGCGCCCGGGGAATCTCGATGGTACCTGGTGTCCAGCAGGATAATCCGAACTTGTTGTTCGCGAGGTCCGATGTCGTAGCCGGCATAGATACCTTCGCGGAAACGACGGCGGGAGCGGCGCGGTTCATCGAGAAAGTCCATCAAGGCCGATTGTGACTGAACCTTGGCCGGAAACTCCCTGCCCCCATCGTTGACCCCGTAGTCAAGGTCGTCCCACACCCCGATCACCCTCGTGTTCCAACGCAACTCCTCGTAACCGGGTTCGCGTTTAAGCCTCGAATACTTCGACCGGATCGCTTTTACGTCGCGGGTGTCGGCGTAGATAATGTTGCCAGTCCATATCCATAGCTGCGGTGTCGACGCCACCACTCCGCGCCAGACCGGCTGGGGTTGATCCTGCCGACAGCCCGACCCAAACGCAATGCGCTCGAGACGAACTTCGCTAGCGTTGCCCACAACAGGTGCTGCGACCAAAGCCATTACCATGAACAAAAGCCGAAACATGGCCTAGACTAACACGGTTATCATGACATTGGCGACGACCTTGGCGCCTACCTCGGGGTTCCCATTCACGGGGTTTGCGCGCCGACAGCCATCGTGTTAGCTTAGGGCTTTTCCGGCGAGCCGCATTCTGGCGTACTCGCCCGGCCCTTTCTGCCTACTGGCGAGGAGACAACATGTGCGGAGTACTGGGCTATTGCACCAGCAAGTGGGACCCGGAACTGCCCAAGTTTTTTGGCCTGCAAGGGTTTAACTTGCAGCATCGTGGGCAGGAAAACTTTGGTTGCACATACAGCAACGGCAAGCGCTTCCGCCATTTCAAAGACAAGGGGATGGTTTCGCAGGTGTTCACCCGCGAACGCCGCGACGAGTTTGAACGCGACCAACCCCTAATCGCTATCGCACAAACCCGCTACGCTACCGCTGGCGGGACCGACGCCATCTCGGCTCAACCTCATTACATGACACTGCTCGACGGTTTCTACTCCAACGCGACCAACGGTGACTTGCCGATGCTGGCAGATGAAATCGAGAAGCTGGAGTCCAAAGGCACGGTAATGCTTAGCGGCAACGACGGCGAGGTCACATTAAAGAAAATTCTTCATGGCGCGTACAAGCACGACGGCGACATTTTGGCCGGAATCAAACAGTTATTGGAGTCAACCCCCGGCGCGTATTCCGGCGCACTAATGACCATGGACGAGCTGTACATTTATCGCGACCCTCACGGGTTTCGTCCGTTGTACTTTGGCCACTGGCGCGACGCAGTGGTATACGCGTCCGAATCGTGTGCGTTCCACGAACGCGATGCGACTATCGAGCGAGAAGTTCGTCCGGGCGAAGTTATTAAAGTCGACACCAGGGGGAATGTCGAAACGATTCAATTAGTTCCAACCCACGCCGAACGTCGCCAGTGTGTTTTTGAAGCCATCTACTTTGCGCGACCCGACAGCCGCGTGTTTAACGCCGACGTGCAAGTCGGGCACTTTCGCACCGAAAGTGGAAAGCAGTTAGCCAAAGAACACCCAGTTACTGATGCCGTGGTGGTTCCGGTCCCCGACTCCGGTCGCTATGCCGCGCAGGGTTACGCCAACGAAAGTGGACTCCCTATCCGCGAGTTCTTTATCCGAAATCCCTACATCCCTCGCACGTTTCAAATAGCTGGTCAATCCAACCGTGAAGACCTGGTTCGCCTTAAGTTCACGGTGATGCAGTCTCTGTTACAGGAGTTCCGTCGCTTTGTGGTGGTCGACGATTCTCTGGTGCGCTCTACCACGTTGCGAATTCTCGTTGCTATGATTCGCGAGGCTGCTGCAGAAGCGCGACTCTCTCCCGACGATGTCGAAATTCACGTTCGGCTGGCGTCTCCTCCGATTGTGGCCAGCTGCTATTACGGCATCGACACGCCCAGCAAGTCCGAACTCGCGGCCGCTAACCATAGCGTCGACGAAATTTGTCGCACGATTGACGCCGATTCGCTGGGGTACTTGTCGCTGCAAGGACTCGACAACGTTGCAGCGTCATTTGATTCGCCGACCAACTTTTGTCACGCTTGCTTTACCGGTGAGTACCCGACGCCGTATCAGACCCGCGAAAACTAGACCGACGCCGTGAGTCACCCTCGAAAGATACTCGTGCTGTTTGCTCATCCCGCGCTGGAGAAGTCGCGGGTCAACCAGCGCTTGTTTCGCGCCATTTCCGACCTCCCGGGAATTACCACACACGACTTGTACGAGCGTTATCCCGAGTTTGACATTGACGTTGATCACGAACAGCGGCTGCTCGTCGAACATGACGTTATCGTTTTGCAACACCCGTTTTATTGGTACAGCACCCCGGCGATTGTGAAAGAGTGGGAGGACCTGGTTTTGCAGCACGGTTGGGCTTACGGGCGTACCGGAAATGCATTGCAAGGCAAGGTAATGCTTTCGGCGATTACCACCGGAGGTGGCGAGGACGCCTATCGGGAAGACGGGGCAGCGCGCTTTACGGTTAGACAACTCCTCGCACCCATCGAGCAGACCGCGTTTTTGTGCGGTATGGACTACCTTCCGCCGCACGTAGTTCATGGCACTCATCGTATGCGCGAAGAAGAGATGGACACACACGCCGACAACTATCGGTTTTTGTTAGCAGCGATGCGCGACGACCGGGTGGACTTCAAGCGGGCCCATAAACAAACCCGGATTAACGCAAACCTCAATAAGATCATCAAGCAAGAGGCGTAACCTTGGCCGGACAGGGATTCTTTTACTCCGCTTTTGTCTACCTTGCCGCCGCCGTGATTGCGGTTCCGCTGGCCAAGAGACTCGGCCTGGGGTCGGTGCTCGGCTATTTGATAGCGGGGATGATCATCGGCCCCTTCGGCATTGGACTGATCGGCGAAGAAGGCCAGGATGTCATGCACTTTGCCGAATTTGGCGTGGTAATGATGCTCTTCCTCGTCGGACTTGAGCTGGAACCTTCTCTGTTGTGGCGCATGCGCGGACCCATTCTGGGATTGGGCGGCGGACAAGTCGCGGCCACCGCAATAGTGATCATGGCGATCGCGTTGGCGTTTTCGGTGCCGTGGCAAAGCGCCCTGGCGATCGGTCTCACGCTGGCGCTCTCTTCCACCGCCATCGTGCTGCAAACCCTCGACGAAAAAGGTCTGATGCGAACCGACGCGGGGCAGAGTTCCTTCGCCGTACTTCTGTTTCAGGATATCGCCGTAATTCCAATGCTGGCAATCTTCCCGCTGTTGTCCATCGCGAATTCGGTCACGGGTGCTGGCAGTGGCGGCGGTGCCGATGCGGGACACTCTGCCGGGACGCCATGGATTGAAACCCTACCCGGGTGGGCACAAACCTTCGCGGTATTGGGCGCGGTGGTCATTATCATTGTCGCGGGGCGCTACCTTATTCGTCCGGCGCTACGGCTAATCGCACAAACCCGCATGCGCGAGGTGTTCACCGCCGCCGCCTTGTCGCTGATCATCGGCATCGCGTTGCTCATGACGACCGTAGGATTGAGCCCGGCCCTTGGTACCTTTCTAGCTGGCGTGGTTCTGGCCAACAGCGAATACCGCCACGAACTCGAAGGCGACATCGAGCCTTTTAAAGGATTGCTTCTTGGCGTCTTCTTTATCGCGGTGGGCGCGTCGGTTGATTTCAACCTGATTCTCTCGTCGCCGGGTCTAATCGCAGGACTCGTCGGGCTACTGATCGCCGTTAAGCTCGTGATCCTGATCATTCTGGGAAAAGTGTTTCGCATGGGGCTCGACCAGAATCTGTTGTTTTCGTTCGCGCTGGCCCAGGGCGGCGAGTTTGCATTTGTTCTGTTTAGCTTCGCGACGCAGAATCATGTCATTAGCAGCGAGTACACCAACCCATTGGTAGCGGTGGTCGCGCTAACCATGGCGCTGACTCCGCTGTTGATGCTACTTAACGAAAAACTCATTCAGCCTCGGTTTGGTACCAAGCAATCCGAGTCGCGCGCCGCCGACACCATTGACGACCGCAGCCCGGTGATCATCGCGGGCTTTGGTCGATTCGGCAATGTGGTCGGTCGTTTCTTGCGCGCGAACAACGTTCCCACAACGGTTCTCGACTTTGACAGCGATCGCGTCGACGTTCTACGCAAACTGGGGATCAAGGTGTTCTACGGCGACGCCACCCGCCACGACTTGCTGCGCGCCGCCGGTGCCGAAGAGGCGCGATTGCTGGTGATAGCGCTCGACGACGACGCCAAAGTGATGGAGTTGGTGGAAGTCGCGCATAAGCATTTTCCCCAACTGACCATCTTTGCCCGAGCCTCCGGACGTATCCAGGCATACAAGCTCATCGACGCGGGCGTCGAGCACGTGTACCGCGAAGTCGTGGACTCGTCGTTGCGTATGGGCACCGACATCCTTAAGCATCTCGGTCGCCGGTCGTATCAGGCGGTGCGGGCGCTGCGAACTTTTCGGCGCCACGACGAAGCGTCGGTACGTGTGCTCGGACAAATGCGCCACGACCGCTCGGCCTACCTCAACGCCGCGCGTCAACGGATCCAGGACTTAGAAGACATTCTCGACACCGAGCTTCTGGGCGGCGACGAAGAGGCCGACGCCGGGTGGGATACCGGGTCGCTCCGCCGCGAATCGGCCGGCGAAGACACCACGAATCGCGACTGAAATCGGAACCTCAATTTGCTAGTCTGGTATAATCGGCTACCCCACCCAGGCTTTCGTCTCAACCCCTAGGAGCAACCATGAAGCGGCTTACCCCGTTTGTATGTATCGCGCTGGTCGTGCTGTTGGCCGTCCCCGCCATCGCCGACCAACATATGAAAAAAGGCACACCCCAGGTGTCCAGCATGAGCGCGCTGGAGTTTGGACCCGACGGCACGTTGTTTGTTGGCGACGCCCGTTCGGGGTCGGTTTTTGCAATCAACATAAACGACCAGAAGACCGAAGGCGAAGTTGATCGCAACTTCACGGTCAACAACATCGAAGGCATCATCGCCGCCCAGTTGGGAACCACCACCGACGAAATTTTAATTCACGATCTCGCGGTGAACCCGGTGACATCCAACATGTTCATTTCGGTGTCGCGTGGCCGCGGCAAGTGGTCGTCGCGATGGGAATTGCCGAACGACCTCGCCGACGCCAACGTTCTGGTGCGCGTGGGCATGGACAAGTCGGTCGGAATCTACGACCTAACGGACGTGTCCTATTCGGTGGCAAAGCTTCCCAACCCCGTCGCCGCTGACAAAATGCACCGCTGGAAAAAAGGCACAAGCACACGTGTCGATGCCATTACCGACCTCGTGTTTGACAACGGCACAGTTTACGTCGCGGGTCTGTCGAACGAAGAGTTCGCCTCAACCATGTGGAAACTGTCATATCCGTTCACCGACTCGAATTCGTTTACCACCCTGGAGATATTCCACGGCGCCCACGGCGAGTTTGAAACCCACGCGCCGATTCGTGCATTCCTTCCCTACGAACTGAACAACGAGTCGCACATTCTGGCGTCTTATCTGTGCACCCCCCTGGTCACGTTTAAAACTAGTGACCTGAAGAATGCGACTCATGTAAAGGGAAAGACAGTTGCTGAGTTCGGTTCGGGCAATTACCCGCTCGACATGGTGGTGTGCAAGAGCAAAGACAAAGAGTTCATTGTTGTCGCCAACAGCATGTTGCCGTTACTTACCTTTGACCCTGCCGATGTCGCAGCCGCCGGGCCGGGCATAGAAAAAGAAGTCGAAGGGTACACCGAAGGCATTCCCTATACGGCGCGTGCGGGATCGGGCGTACAACAGATCGACAACCTGAACGGCGACTGGGTGGTTGCGTTGCAACGCATGCCCAATGGCCACCTCGACCTGACCGCGTTGAGTGTTGCTCGCCTCGCGCTTTAGAACTTACAGTGCCGTGCTATGCACCGGCGCGCTGGTGTTGTTGCTGACGGGTACAGGACCCGCCCCTTTGGGGGGCGGGTCCAGTTCATCGCCGGACTCGTGGCGCGTCGCGCTAAGAGTCCCGCCCGAAGGTCTGGCCGCCGCCGACGTTCGCCTTTCGGGACTCCCGCTGCTGGCCACGCTGCCCGCGGACTTTCCCTGGAAGGCCTACTTTCGCATCTACGTCGGGGGCCGAGTTCCCGACGATTTGCCAGCGGTCGTCGGCACCTACGCTTACGTAGACGGCCGCGTTGCTTTTACGCCGCGCTTCCCGTTCACCGCCGGACTCACCTACACCGCGTGGGTAGACGTTGACGGGTTGGCCCAACGATTGGACGCCGCCGCGCCGACTTCGGTGATCACCACACAGTTTCGCGTCCCCGAACCGAATCACGCACCCGCTTCCGTTGTTCACATCTCGCCTGGATCGGTAGCACCTGCAAACCTGCTGAAGTTTCATCTTACGTTTGATCGCCCCATGCACGAAGGCGATGTGTATCGTCATGTCGCGCTGATCGACGCCAACGGTTACGCTGTCGAGCAGGCTTTTGTCGAAACCGTGCCCGAGTTGTGGAACGACGACCGCACCCGATTGACCCTGATCATGCACCCTGGTCGGGTCAAACGCGGCTTAGACATGCACGACCGCATGGGCCCAGGATTGCGCGCGGGCCAAAGCTATTGTCTGGTGGTTTCGCCCGACATGCGAGACGCAAATGGCCACGAGTTTGGCGAAGAGATTCGACATTGCATCGACGTTAGCAACGACGACCGCCACTCGCCCGACCCCGCAAAATGGAAACTGACGACACCAGCTGCTAACACGCGCGAACCCATCACTATCAACTTTGACGAAGAGATGGACTACATCACCGCGCAGCGAATGATTTCGGTAAATGTCGAAGGCAAGTTGGTTCGGGGCCAGGTGTGGTCTGATGGCTGGCAGTGGACGTTTCGGCCCGACCAGCCGTGGGCAGAAGGCGCTTACCGTGTCGCGGTCGATCCGCGTATCGAAGACCTGGCGGGCAATCGCCTGGACCGGCTTTTCGATCAAGCGCCGAAAGCAAGTGCGCCCCGACTATCACCGCGGATTCTGAACGTAACAATTAACTAGCGGGCAAAGCCATTCTTTACCCGCCCCCACGACGCTTCGCGCGTCGGCAGTGGTGCGTCGTAGGTAATTGTAAGCGTCGGCTGGCCCGCGCCCGCCTCGCGCGAACCAAATCGACGCGACGTGCGGTTTACGGTTTCGACACCAATCAACACCCAGCCAAAGTTACTACCAGGCGAGTCCAGCCACGCTTGAACATCGTTGGCCATCGATGTGTCGCTCCAGGTGTACGCCCCCGCAGCGGTCCCGACGGTTTGCGTCGCGCTGGGCATGGCGTCAAAGTCTCCGCCCGGCGTCGTCCACAATGCGGTGTTGTAGAAAGTGTGTAGCCAGGTCGCATCCCCAACTTGCGCGGTGTCGCCTTGACCGCCGTTGGCGTTTGATGCCCCTTCACCCCAATCCATGCCGACGCGAAAAAGCGACATGTCGCGCGACATCATGTCGGACGTGTCCTGCATATCCAATTCCAACGACACCGCAGTTACCACCGCGCCGACGGGTAGCGCGCCGGCAATATCAAAGCGAAGCAACGCGCGGCGGACCAGCCCCTGCCCCTGTCGCCCCGAGAATATCACCGGCCCCTGGCCGTTGCTGACCGTCCCCAACGTGTCCTCAAACATCGTGTTGTCGCGGTCGGACACGATCGTAATCTGATCGGCCGCGGCTGGGGCAGTAACGACGCCAATAGCCGCGATGAGCGCGACCAGCCCCAGGGTGTAGATCCCGAGTTGCTTCATAACGATCCTTCTTGGGTTTTAGATAATCGACATTCGTATATTAACTTAACTGCGCGCGCGTCTCAAGGCGGCCTCTTGAAGTTAGGGGTAAATCGTGCGACGCTATAGGTTCATCACCCACCAGGAGGAAAAATGAACCGCCCACTACTTCGTACCGCCTGCATCTTGGCCTGCGCTACCGTTGCGCTCGCGCTCGTGTTGTCCCCCGCCGCTGCGGAAGACGACATTCGTTTGCGCACCGACGCATGGCTGGTCCTGGGTCCCATTGATATTCCGGATCCCGCGTTTGACGACGACGCCGACAAACCACTCGGCCTGAAGGATCTCATTGGCTATGAACATTTGAACGTCGACAACTGGTCGCCGCAAGCTGGCGCGAGTGTCGATGTGTTTGGTGGTCGAGTAAAGTGGAAGTCCACCAAGAGCGGTACCGACGGACTAAAGATGGCGCGCGGAAATCAAAACCGCATTTACTACGGCGCCGCGTGGGTGGAAACATCCGAGTGGACCGAGGTGAAATTTAAAGTTGCGTCTACCCAGGCGTTCGAAGTGTGGGTTGGTGGGGAGTCGGTGGTTAAGCAAACCGGAACCGGAAAACTCGACGATGCCAAGTCCGGCTCGGTCAAACTACGGCAGGGAAAACATCTGCTGTTGTTCAAAGCGGCGGCGACACCGGTGGGCGATGACGACGAGAACGACTGGCGAATCGATGTCGCCATCGCGGGCGGCGATAAGCCTGGCGCTACCTGGTCGGCGCGCGCGGATCGATTCTTGAGCATCGCCGACGTGCTTGATGGACCCAGTGTTTCCGGCATGCAGGTTTCTCCCGACGGGCAGTGGGTGATGCTGCCCATGTCGACGCGCACGCCGCCAGAAGGAACGCGCACTCGCTGGACCGAGATTCGTTCGGTCAAAGACGGCAAGCTGCGAACCACCCTTCGCGACACCCGCGGCGGGAGCTGGCAGTGGGTTCCCAATGGAACGCAGCTCTCCTACACGACTTCTGACGACAAAAAGACATCGATTCGCACTGTCGACATTGCCAGCGGCGAAATTACAACAGTTATCGATGGTATCAAAGACTTCAGCGGGTATCGCTGGAGCCCGGACGCTACGTTTATAGTGTACTCGGTGCGCACGCGGGCAGAGGAAAGCAAGACCGGTGTTAAGCGTTACCGCGGCGCATACGACAAACGCGGCAACGAGCGCGACTTTACCGCGTTGTACCTGGTAGACGTTGCCAGTGGATTAAGTCGACAACTGACCAGTGGCAAAATCAGCACCAGGCTGGCGGATATTCATCCCAGCGGCGATGCCGTTCTGGTTAGCCGTACCTGGGAGGATTTGTCCAAGCGTCCCTACAGCGAAACCGAACTCGCGGTGATTAACCTGCGCGACCAAAGCGTGGAGTCGTTGGTCAAAGGGCCTTGGCTGGGCGCAGCCCAGTATTCGCCGCGCGGCGACAAGATTCTGGTAACGGCGGGACCCAATGCGTTCGACGGTATCGGTCGCGATGTCCCCGACGATGTTATCGCCAACGACTACGACACCCAGGCATTCGTTCTTGATCCGGCAACCGGCGCTGTCGACGCCATTACCAAGGATTTCGACCCGGCGGTTCGGAGCGCTTATTGGCCCGAACAAAAGTCCATCTACATTGTCGCCACCGAAGGCGAGTTCTCCACGTTGGTCCGCTACGACATCGCTATGCGCGCGTTTTCGCCTATCAAAGTTGACGGCGACGTCATTCATAGCAACCATGTCCCCCGCACCTCCGAAGTCGCAGTGTTGACCGCGTCACAAGCCAACCGCCCCGCGCGAGTGTTCACCGTCGACTTGCGTCGCGGCAAATCGTCGCTCCTGATGGATCCAGGCGCGGAACGTTTTGCGGCGGTAACAATTGGCAATGTGGACGACTTCGAATACACCGCCAACAACGGCACCAGCATTACCGGGCGCGTGCACTATCCACCGAACTTTGATTCGTCGAAGACTTATCCCTGTATCGTCTACTACTACGGCGGAACCTCGCCGGTGACGCGATCGTTCGGCGGTCGCTATCCCAAGAATCTATGGGCGGCACACGGTTATGTTGTGTACGTCATGCAACCATCGGGCGCTACCGGTTTTGGTCAGGAGTACTCCGCGCGCCACGTAAACGACTGGGGCAAGACCACCGCCGACGAGATTATCGACGGCGTTAAAGCCTTCCTGGCGGCGCATCCGTTCGTGGATCAGGATCGCGTCGGCTGCATCGGCGCGTCGTTTGGCGGTTTCATGACACAGTTGCTGGTTACCAAGACCGACATCTTCGCGGCTGCGGTTTCTCACGCCGGTATCAGCATGATCGCCAGCTACTGGGGCGAAGGATATTGGGGATACGGTTACAACTCGGTGTCGGCTGCAGGAAGCTTTCCGTGGAACCGTCGCGACATCTACGTCGACCAAAGCCCGTTGTTTGCCGCCGACAAAATCGTGACACCACTCTTGCTACTGCATGGTGGTTCCGACACCAACGTACCGCCGGGTGAAAGCGAGCAAATGTACACCGCGCTTAAACTATTGGGCAAAGACGTCGAGTACTTGCGGATTGCGGGCGAAGACCATTGGATCTTGGACTACAAGAAAAGAATCATCTGGTCGGACGCGATCATCGCCTGGTTTGACAAGTGGCTGAAGGAAAAACCGGAGTGGTGGGATGACATGTATCCGCCGCTCGATCAACCCAGCGAGAACCTGCAAAGCGCGACACCCTAGCGCGCGACAGCCGTTTTCTTCCTGAAGGCCGCGGATTCGTCTGCGGCCTTCTTGCGTTTTATCGAATTGCCCGGTAAGGTCAGGGCGCCTCTATCTTAAGGAGATATAGTGTTTCGCATCGTTACCCTGCTGGTTCTGGCTGCCCCGTTGGTTGCCCCGTCGGCCGCCACCGCATCGTTTGCTGACCACTTCGAAGACCGCACGCTGCGGATTGACTACCATCACTCCGGTGACGCTAACACCGAGGTGGTCGCCATCGACCGCGTGTATCGCTACGGCAGCTGGGCGGGAAGCCTCAACAATCTCATCGATACGCTCAACTACGGCGCCTACTACCACAAAGTCTATGACGCGGACACCGAACGCTTACTGTACTCGCGCGGTTTCGACTCGTATTTTAAGGAATACCAGACCAGCACACCGGCACTTAGCGGTGTGGTTAAAACGTTTCACGAATCTGCTATCGTCCCGCTTCCCAAACACAAAGTCATTTTCTCGCTCGAAAAACGTTCGCCCGACGGCGGCCTGCGCGAAGTGTTTCGCACCGTAGTTGATCCTAACGACGTCATGGTGGTTCACGACGAACGGCCCGACCCCGAGGTCGTTGTTGTGCGAAGCTTGCACAACGGAGACCCGCACCAACACGCCGACGTTGCGATCATCGCCGAAGGCTACACCAAAGAAGAGCGGGCAAAGTTCGAGGCCGACCTGCAACGGTTTACCGATGTGTTCTTCTTGCACGAACCCACAAAGAGTTACAAATCGCGCTTCAATGTATACGGCGTGTTTAAACCTTCGCTGGAATCCGGCTGTGACGAACCGCGTGCCGGCGTGTTTCGCCGCACGTCGGTCGAGACAACGTTCAACTCGATGGGGTCCGAGCGATACATTCTTACCGAAAACAACCGAGCGCTTCGCGACATAGCCCGCCACGTTCCTTACGACGCGCTATACATCATGATTAACCATGACCGCTACGGCGGCGGCGGAATCTACAACTTCTACTGCACCTTCACCAGCGACAACCAGTGGAGCGAGTTCCTGATGGTGCACGAGTTTGGCCATTCGTTTTTTGGCCTGGCCGACGAGTATTACTCTTCCTCGACGGCCTACAACGACTTTTATCCTGCCGGGCGCGAACCCAGCGAACCAAATATTACCGCGTTTCTCGATCCCAGTCGGCTTAAGTGGGCGCACCTGATAAAGTCAAAAACGCCGTTGCCGACACCGTGGGAAAAATCGGGGTACGACGAGATCAGCGCCGAGTGGGGTAAAGTTCGGGTGGAGTTGAACGATAAAATGGCGGCGATGCGGCGCGACGGCGCCGACGAGAACGCAGTTAAGCAAGCACGTGCGGAGTACGATAAAATAGAGCGCGAGTACGCCGAACGTGCGCACGAGTACCTGGCCAACAGCAAGTTTGCAGGACGCGTGGGTGTGTTTGAGGGCGCAGGGTACGCGTCGGCTGGTCTCTACCGATCGATGGCCGACTGCATCATGTTTACCAAAGCCGCCGAAGAGTTCTGCGTAGCGTGCCATGCGGCAATGGTCGGCATCATCGACTGGTACTCGCACTAGCGCCCTTGGCATTGAGGTTGCTTTTATTACAGGACCCCGCCGGCGGGTCGAAACGCCTATCTGTAGTCTACGGTTTCGTAAGGAGTTAGCGTGCAAGACATCATCAAGATGTATATGAAGTCGGGCAAGGTTGGGCTGATTAACCCAATCACACTGGCAGCGTATCGGTATTCCCCGCACAAGCTGCGCGAGTGGGCGGTGTACTGCTTGTACGGCGTGCGCAAAAGCAAGGTGCCGAAGAACAAGTTCATGATCTATGCGCAGGGTCGAACCGGCAGCACAGTGCTGGTCGACCTGATGAACTCACACCCCGATGTGTTCACGTTCCCTGAGATTCTCCAGGGTGGCGTCGTGTCAAACGTGTCGAAACCATTGTGGTGGGCCGAAGGTATTTGCTCGCTTAGCAAAAAGCCCACGACGGGTTTCAAGGTAAAGGTCTACCAGATCGAAAAGAATCAAGGCCACGACCCCAAGAAAGTTCTGCGAGAGTTCCACGAACGAGGATGGAAGATTATCTACCTGAAGCGCGCAAACATCCTCCGTCATGCGGTGTCGGACCTGCGGTCTGAGAAAACCGGTCACTTCCACAATATTAAAGAGTCGCAGGTTGGCGCGGGGCAGGTAAAGCAAGCCGACGGCAAGAAGCCGCGCAAGAAGGTCCACATCACCTGGGAAGAACTAAAGATCGCGATGGACTACCGCGTGGAGTGCCTGGAAAAAGAAGCCGTCAGCCTGGAAGGCATTCCTCACCACACCGTGGAGTACGAACGTGACTTGCTCGATCAAGACAAGCAGCCGGAAACGTTGAACGGTGTGTACGAGTTCCTGGGCGTGCCTTCGCACACCGCGTCGACCGAGTTTAAGAAAGTCACCGCCAAAGATATCGCCGACGACGTCGAAAACTTTTCCGAACTTGAACCGCTACTCAGTGACTCCAAGTACGCGTCGTATCTGGGCTGGGGTTAACCATCACGAGCGTCGTGATACTCACGGACTAATCGTTCGCACAGATCGGCCGTGGTAGGGATGTCGGCAATCGCACCCACGCCCTGCCCGGCACTCCACAGGTCGCGCCACGCCCGCGCATGTTCCAACTCGGCGCCGACGTTCACCTCTCCCGGGGCTTGCAGATTATCGGGGTCGAGCCCAGCCCCCACCAACGACGGGCGCAAAAAGTTTGCTGAAATTCCAGTGACGCGGTCGGTGTAGAGCACGTCCTTCGCCGTAGAATCCACAATCATCTGCTTGTACGCGTCCGGCGCCAGGCTCTCCCGGGTCGCGATAAAGCGCGTCCCCAAGTACGCAAGGTCGGCACCCATCATCTCGGCCGCTGCAATGTCTCTACCCGTCGAAATACCTCCGGCCAACAAAATCGTCCCCGAAAAGAAACTCCTCAACTCGGCGAGCAACGCAAACGGATTTACGTTACCCGCGTGTCCACCCGCGCCTGCGGCTACCGCGATGAGACCGTCAACACCTGCGTCCGCAGCTTTCCGAGCATGACGGGCGTTGATCACATCGTGGTAGACCAAACCGCCGTAGGCGTGAACCGATTCCACCAACTTGCTGACCGCACCCAACGATGTAATAACCAACGGCACCCGTCGCTGAATCGTAACTTCGAGATCGGCCTGCAGGCGTTCGTTGGTTTTATGTACGATCAGATTTACGCCGTACGGCGCGGGTCGCTCACCGCGATCGCGCGCAGCTTGTAAACGGCTCTCGATGTCGTCAAGCCACGCGATGTACCCCTCTGTGGTCCGTTGATTCAGAGCGGGAAAAGTACCAACTACTCCGGCGCGACACGCGGCCACCACCAGATCGGGACCCGACACCAGAAACATGGGCGCCGCGACCGCGGGTATTCTTAGGTTCTTGAGTGTGTGCACGGACGCATCATAACGCCCTAACCCGCAGAAAAGCAAAAAAATTGGATGGAAGAGATGTCGCCGTAACACCAGAGTCCGCAGCTTGCTCTGAAGTTTTGCTCCATCCCCTCCACACCAATTTTTCTAGTCGAGTGACCGGCCCTCGTTTATTTACTAGAAAGTACAAGGCACGATCGGGAAAAGTTGGTAACCCAACAAAAAAATCCCGACCTCTTTACGAGGTCGGGATCCCGAGATTGATGCCAGCCAATCTAGTTCTTTTTCATCATCTGCTTGTATTGCTCAAGCTTTTGCATCGCGTTGCCACCTTCGCTGACTTCATATCCCTCAGGCGGATAAAAGTCTGCGTCGGAGAAGTTCACCTTGGTATCGATCGAGGTGGCTTCGATCCGCATTTCGGTATTCCCCAGCTTGGTCACCGTTCGCAGCATCAGTCCATTCCACAGCCACAACGTCGCTCCCATCTGTCCGCCGGTTTGCCACACTTCGCACTCTTTACCCAACACCGTCTCCTTGCCGATGATCTTGGCGCCGCCAGCCTTCAGCGCATCCATCGAAATCTTGTGCAGATCTTTTTCTCCGTGGGTTTCGGCTGCCTGTTTGAGCAATGGCGTGTCGGTGCGAGTGGCGGTTTTCCCGTTCATGTCCACATGATACGAATCCGGTCCGTTAAGGATCGACATCGCGTTGGTGGTAATACCCATCGTGTTAGTCGTGGTTTGCTTGCGCTCGCGCATGCCATAGGTGTCGAACCACAACTCTTCGGTCCCCTCCGACATTCCGGTTACCTGATACACAACCTTGGCCTTTTCCACGCCGTAGCGCTTTAGCTCCATGTAGTTGATCTCTTTGGCCGCAACCGGGGCCACCATTGCGACAACAAGCGCGGCGGCAATTATATTTCGTAGCATTCTAATCTCCTTCGGTTCAAGACAGTCGTAGTCTAGCCCGCCCGCCGAGAATCGTCAAAACAAGCTTGTCCTGCGTTTTTGCCTTAGATTGCACCCACGGATTCCCGTAGAATCTCAACAATGCGAATCTTGCTGCTGTTTCATCGCCATGACCCGCCGCACCGAATCACCCGCTACTACGCCACTGCGCTGGCTCGGCACTGGGAAAACGACGGCCACGAGGTTATTCACCAGTTCGGCCCCACACGGGACACGGTTGCCGATGTGTGTTTTGTACACGTCAACCTTTCGGTAGTGCCCGGCGAATATCTCGACTTTGCCCGACGACACCCGATTGCGGTTAATGGTTCCGTGGCCGACATTCGCAAGTCCACTATTAGCAATCACGTAGTCGATCCAGGGGACGCGTTTGCCGGCCCCGTAATTGTAAAGTCAAACCTGAACTTCGCCGGACGGCCGGAGCAAGACCTCCGTCCCCGGCGGCTTCCTTTGCGCCTAAGCAAACGCTGGCGCCGACTGCAGACACGACTTGCCACGGCGTCATTGCCACAAGCCCAATCCGACTACCATGTCTACACTCGGGTGAGCGACGTACCGGCCGCGTGCTTTAGCGACAAACGCCTGGTCGTCGAGAAGTTTCTACCCGAGCGCGACGGTGAGTATTACGCAATGCACAGCTACTATTTTTTGGGAGACAGCACCACTTGCAATCGCTTCTGGGGTGTGAATCCCATTGTAACGGCCGACAACGCCATCGACAGCGAACGCGAAGAACCACCCGCCGCGATTGTCGAGTTACGTCGCCAACTGGGTTTCGACTATGGAAAGTTTGATTTCGTGATGCACAACGGTGCGCCGGTTCTGATCGACGCCAACAAGACGATTGGCTTTAGCCCATCAGACGATCCGGAGAAGTTGCATCGCCAGGGCGTAATGGCGCGCGGGCTGTACTCGCTCATCGACGCCGGGTAAAAAAAAGAAGGCCGCGCTATGCGCGACCTTCTTTGCTCGTCATCTAAGACTAAACTTAGATAGGCTGATCACCTTTCGGGCCGTCACCCTTGGGGCCATCGCCCTTAGGGCCATCACCCTTGGGACCATCGCCTTTCGGGCCGTCACCGAATTTCGGATCGTTACCTTTAGGATCGCCACCAAACATTGCGGTCTCCTTCGAAGAAGTTAGGCATGCCTTCGCTAATTTAGCGGCCTCGCGTTAATGATACCATATCGAGACGTGGCAAACCAAGACGATGAACGCCCAAAATCCCACCCATATGTATAACTTGCTTGCTATCAATTGGTTACGCCCACACGGCATTGTTCCCCATCCATTACCACTACCCCTTATAATTAAGCAATGAGCGACGACCAGTTTGAACGTGCCCGCGATGTTTACGAACGGGCCATGGACCTGCCCGAAGCCGAGCGCGCCGAGTTCTTACGCAGAACCTGCGCCGACGACCCGGCGTTGCGACGAGAAGTCGACGGGCTGCTAAGCGCCGAGCGCAAAATGGGGGGCTTTTTGTCGCAGTCGCCCGCCGGCTGGGCGGGAAAGGTCATCGGCAAGTACACCGTCCGCGAGCAAATTGCCCAAGGTGGAATGGGTGTTGTGCTTCGTGCCGAGCAAGAGCATCCGCGTCGTGACGTTGCTATTAAAGTCATCCGCGGAAACTACGTTTCCGACAACGCGCTGCGCCGCTTCAAGCTGGAAGCCGAAGTGCTCGGTCGCCTCGATCATCCTGGTATCGCGCAGATTTTCGACGCCGGCACTACCCAGGGCAACAACGGTGAGCAGCCTTACTTTGTTATGGAGTTCATTAACGGCGTTCCGCTTACCGACTACGCCGTCGCCAACCGACTTGATACGCGTGCCCGTGTCCAACTATGGGTGCGCGTCTGCGAAGCGATTCATCACGCGCATCAAAAAGGCATCATTCACCGCGACCTTAAGCCGGCAAACATTCTGGTGCGCGGTGACGGACAGCCCAAGGTCTTGGACTTTGGAATCGCGCGGATTACCGACGCCGACGTACAAGCCACCACCATGCATACCGATATCGGGCAAGTAATCGGCACACTTCCCTACATGAGTCCGGAACAAGTGGCCGGAAGACACGAGTCGCTGGATACTCGGTCTGACATTTATGCCCTGGGTGTGGTCGGGTACGAACTGATCACCGGTCACCTTCCGTACGAATTGTCCGGCAAGTCACTGCCCGAAGCGGCGCGGGTGATCTCCGACGACGACGCGGTCACCATGCGCACACGCGGTGATAGCTACCCTACCGACCTGGAAACCATCGTTGCAAAGTGCCTGGAAAAAGAACGCGACCGACGCTATGGATCGGCGGGCGAGTTGGCTGCCGACCTTACCCGTTTTTTAAACGACCAGCCGATTGCCGCGCGGCCTCCGAGCACGTTCTATCAGTTTCGCAAGTTCGCTCGCCGCAACCGCGGCGTGGTCGCAGCGGGATGCGCAGCGGTCGTCTTTTTGATAGCCGGCCTTGCCGTTTCGCTTACCGGATGGGCGACCGCGGTGGAGGAGCGTAAACGCGCCACCGTCGAAGCCCGAAAGGCCAGAATGGTTTCCGACTTTCTGGTAGACATGCTTTCGTCGGCCGACCCCATGCAGTCGGGCCGCGACGTAAAAGTACTAGATGTTATCGACGACGCAGCCGCCGCGATCGACGAACAGTTCGCCGACGAACCCGAACTTGCAGCCGAAGCCCATCGTGCGATTGGACTCACCTACCGTTCCATCGGCCAGGAACTCCGCGGCGCCGAACACTGGGCGCGGGGACTGCAACTAACCCACAGTGTCTATGGACACGAACCACAGCCGGAACTGCTGGTGGACATGGTTAACGTAGGAACCGTTTTTCTGGATAGCTATCGCATGGCCGAAGCGGAGAGTCTTGGCGTCGACATCAGAATGGCGATGAACGCTGCGCAGCCAACTCACCCGGGCTACCTCAACGCCTGTGGATTCATGGGGCGTTTGCTAAAAGACCAGACCCGTTACGCTGAAGCAGCTACGTTGCTGTGGCCGTGCGTTAAGAACTCGCAAGACAACATTGGACCGATGGAGATTCGGACATTGGAGCTCTTTATTGAGTACTTGCGGTGTGAGCTGCGCTCCGGGGGTGTCGACAAGGCCGAGACCATGACCGAACAACTTCTGGCGCAGGTCCAACAGGAGCTTGGACCGAATCCGGTGATGGGGCATCTCTACGATCTGCTTGGCGAGATTGCTCAGCAAAAAGGCGAGCACGACAAGGCCCTAGGGATCTACCGGCAACTGCTCGCCATGGTGTCGTCGGCCTTTGGAACCGAGCAATGGCCAACCGCATATGTCCGCGGCAACATGGCCAAGCAGCTACGGGTGATGCAACGATACGACGAAGCACTCGCCGAACACGAACAAGCGGTTGCCGTGGTTAAGAAGGTGCTGGAGCCCGGTGACATGCGAATCACTTTTGTGGAAGGCGCATACGGAGTGACGCTGGTAGAGGCGGGACGTTACGACACAGCAGAGCCGATTCTTAGCGCCAACTACCAACACCTCAGCAGCGTTTGGCCCGAATCACACCCGCGCTGTCGCGAAATCGCGGTGGCCCTGGTAAAACTATACGAAAACACCGGCAACGCGACGGCGGCGACACGTTTTCGCGAACTTTCCGGGGGCGGCCAGTGAGCAACGACAACCTGTCCCGCCTTCGCGAGCTAATCGAGACGTCCGATTCTCCCGGCACCCTGGAAGAGGCTATCGGGCTGGTGTACGACGAACTTCGCGCCGTCGCCGCGCACCACCTTCGGCACGAACGCGACGACCACACGCTGCAACCCACGGCATTGGTGCACGAAGTCTACATGCGACTCGCCCAACAACGAAGCCTGAGTTGGGAAAATCGGGTTCACTTTATTCGAATCGCGGCCGCTCAGATTCGCCGTGTGTTAATTGACCACGCCCGCGCCCGCAATCGTCAAAAGCGTGGTGGCGGTCTGTTACGGGTAACGCTGACCGATGCCGCCGCTTCAACCGAGTGGTCCTTTGACTTGTTGGCTTTGAACCATGCGATGGAGAAGTTGCATTCGCACAGCGAGCTGGATTCACAGATTGTAGAACTCAAGTACTTTGGCGGACTGACCGAAGCCGAAGTGGCCGCGGTTCTCGATATTGGCGAACGCACCGTACGCCGCCGTTGGAACTTTTCGCGGGCCTGGTTGTTTCGCGAGTTGGGCGAAGCAGACACCTAGCCTGCTCCGCCCTTGTCGCCACTAGCGCGAGATAACCAGCTTGCGCGTTAGTACCGTTCCGGCAGCACGCACCCGGTAAAAGTACACACCACTGGCCAATCGCGCATCGCGCGAATTCCTTCCCGCAAACTCCAGATCGTGCCATCCACGTTGCAAGTTCCGCCTGGTTTCGGAGTAAACCTTGCGACCGGCGACATCAAACACATCCACCCGCAGGTCCGACTGTTCCGGCAATCCCACACGCAACGACGTTGTTCCGTTAAACGGATTCGGGTAGGGGGATTGCAATGCGAGCGCCTGCGGCGCCACCGTTGGCGTTCCCGTCGGGTTGTGAATTGGTCCGACTATGGTACTGGGTACACTTGCGTTTCCGTTGTCGTCGACCGCCACCACGCGATAGTGGTGGTTGGCACCGGGGTTGTAGTTTTCGTCAGTGAACTCGGTCGTCGTGGCGGTTCCAACGAGCGAAAATAAATGCAGCAGTGGGTTGGGCCCGTTACCCCGGTAGATGCGATAGAAGGCTAAGTCCGGCTCGGGAACCGGCAGCCAGTCAAGGTATGCCCAGCTTCCCACCTGGTTCGCGTTCAACTCGCCCGGTTCGCTGGGCGCTATTTCGTCGTGCGACGCACCGCTGTCGACGGCAGAGATGTAGTAGCCACCAATTTCGTCTTCGGCCAGGATCACAAAGTAATGCATCGCCGGGTCGCCGGGCGCAGCGTCGCGCGTAGTGGGTAACGTCGTAAAGTAGGTCTCGGCTTCGAAAGCGTCGTAGTTGGCCACCCATTCCCACGGGCATGTTTGCCCGGCGTGTTCGTGGGTTCCGCGTGCGACGCAAACCGGATCGGGCGGAAACAGTGGTAACACGTCGACCGCACGCCAGAACGAATAGTTCACCACCGGATTCGGTGGGTCGAATGGCAATAGCGGGCCGTCGACCTGGCTACGAATCCACTCGATACCCAAGCACCCGCCTTCGTCGGCGCCGTCGCAATCGTAAATGCTTCCGATCTTGGGGTCGGCGTTGCCCCAAACGCCGTTGTGACCTTCAAGCCGCTGCGCGTAGACGCGACGCTCCCAGTTGGCGCGATCATCAATCCACACCACCGCAAAATCCGACCGCGTCCAATGGTTGTACGCAATCGGCGCAATTACGGGGTCGTTCTGCGACCCGGTAGCGGTACACACCGCTTTACCCGAAGGCCCTCCCCACTCACTAAGTGAACTTCCGTTAAAGTGCGCGGCGTATACGTCCTGAGTCGCGTTACGACCATCGGTCCAAACCACAACGCTAGCACCCTGTCCGTCGTAGGCAAGGTCGGAGGGACTCACCGACCCAGTTCCCGGGGAACTTATTTGAGTTTCGGTAACATTGTTATTCCAGATCTGAACCATGTAGCCGGTGTTCACAATGCCTTCCCGCGCGTAGGCCACGTGGAGTTTGTTGGCGCCAACCGCTTGCATAACCGGCGCGTAATCGTACGCACCCAGCGCTCCGACCTCGAAACTTTGTGATACCGTTCCACCGACACCGATCTTTGCGATGCGAATGTTTTCGAATGTACCCCCGCCTTCCAATACCTGGAAGGCAACGTAAACTCCACCCTGGTTGTCGGGGGCGATTGCGCCGCCGCCATTAATACCATCGGTACCGCTCGCCAACACACCGGCGCTGCTCCACAACGGGTCTCCATTGTCATCAACTTTCACCGCGAAGTGATCGGTACCCCGGTAGAAGCCAATGATTGCGTCGGTAACGCCCGGGTCAATCGAACCATACACGAGGTCGGTCAGAATCTCGTCAGTCGTACCCGTGGTCATCCGCTTTCCGCCCCACGGGTTCCACACCATGAAACCACCTGCAACCACACGCTGGCCCAGAATGTAGCGAGTGGTTCCGAGCTGTTCCCAAACAACAATGCATCCGTTGTTCTTATCGGTTAAAAGCTTCGGGCGAATATCATTCTCGTCCGAAAAACTAAGATTAATGCCGCCGGCCGTCCAAAGCGGGTTCCCTTGCGGATCGTAACGTTGGACGTAAACGTCACCGGGATTTCCTTTTTGCCACGCAACAATGACTCCGCCGGCGCCGTCGTCAATCATGTCAACAAAGTTAATGTCGCCGGTAACGTTATCGGGTCGAACTCCGTTGTTACCAAATTGCTTGGTTCCACACTTGTTAAACTTCTGGACCAGAACGCGATGTCCGTCGCCCGAGTCGTCGTGAACCGACGCAGTAAAAATACCCGTCGCCGTACCGACTACAGCGGGAATCCGAAACTGCGCCTCGGTGTTGTTTCCGTGCACTTTTACACCGTCGTTCACCCAGTCCAAAGCCGCGCTTGTCGGCCCGGCCAGGGCAAGTAGTAGCGCTGCCGCCGTAAACCATTTCATCAAGTTCTCCTTTGCATCGCCCTGCTTATGAAAACTCTTTACGGCACCAGGCCGCTGGATCGCGTGTACAGCATGATGGTTTCTGCGCCCACTGCGACCGCGTCGGTTATGTTGTTCATGAAAATGCCGCTAGAAAAGTGGTGGGAGTCGATGCCCGGGTTGGTAATTTCCCAGTTCGCTCCGCCGTCGGTCGTCCGTAGGATCGTATTGCCAGCGGCGGCCATTCCGATCATGGCCGTAGCAAAGTGGATGTCACGAATCCCCACCGGCGGACGAGCGGCTAGCGTATAGGTGGCTCCGCCGTCGGTCGTCAACGCGACGTCGCGAAGGTCACTAACCCAGCCGACGTTGGTGTCGTGGAACATCACTAACTGCACAGGCCAGGGCATGCCGGTATTGTCTTGCTGCCAGGTTGCGCCGCCGTCGGTCGTGCGAATGACATCGCCGTCGCGGGTGCCCAGCCAGGCGTGCTGCGTCCCTGCCGTCCACACATCAAATGGGGCATCGGCTGCCGCACCCAGCGACACGACGTTCCACGTGGTACCGCCGTCGGTGGTTTTCTGCACGAGGTCGTCGGCGTTGTATCCGCCGCCGGCGATAATTCCGTTATTGGCGTCCCAAAAACTGATTCCCCGCATGCGGTTGGTGTCGGAATCGACGGCCATCTGCGTCCAGCTTAGACCACCGTCGGTTGTCTTTAGTGCGAGGCCGTCCTCTCCCACAGCGTATGCGGTGGTGGCCGACGTCATGGTCACGCACCACAAGTTGTCGGTCTCGGTTACGGGTTGATACTGCCAGTTCAGACCACCGTCGGTGGTCAGGAATATCCCGGCGCCGCGGCCAACGGCAATTCCATTCATCGCGTCACCAAACGCAACGCTTACGACACCGTTGGTTTCCAGAACATTATGTCCTTTGCTACCCGCGTTCCATGTCATTCCGTCGTCGATGGTCCAGTAGTAGGTTCCGTCTTCACCAACAACCACACCCTTCCCGTTCGACATTGCGATATGAAGCGGCACTTTTGGGTCGGGGATAACTGTCGAGGTCCACAGCGATCCACCGTTCGTGGTCTTGGCAGCGTAGAAGGTTTGGTTATCCCGGTAGACCGCGTATCCAACCTGATCGCTAGTAAAGTGAACACCCGTGGCCCAGGTCCCCAAGCCCGCACCACTCGTGGGGCCGCCGTCGCGCACAACAAATACCCCACCAGCCGCGGCCTGTAGCGCAAAAGCGACGCCGTTATTGCCGACTGCGCAACCACTGTACGGCTGCCCGCTTAAATTGTTTTGGATGGTCCAGGTGGCGCCGCCATCGGTGGTCTTAAGTAGCCGGCCATCCTCTCCCGCGGCCCAACCAACATTGGAGTTGGGAAATACCACAACATCCAGGTCGTCTTCGTCGATAAACGGGAGTGTGACCTCGGTCCACGTGAACCCGCCGTCGGTGGTGGAGTACATCAAAGCACGATCGCCGACAACGATTCCGTTGTTGGTATCAAAGAAGTGAGCGTCGCGAACATCCTTGCTGGTACTGATCGATCGATCCGACCATGTTTCACCACCGTCGTCAGTGCACCCCACCATGCCCCTAAAGCCAACTACCCACACGTTGTTGTCGTTGACACAGTGCAAACCCCAAAGGTTTGCCGAATGCTGCATTGCAATATCAAGCGCACTATAAAGTTGGATCCAATTGCGACCGGAATCACCGGACTTCAGAACCAATCCACCTCGGGTAACTGCGTACGCTATGTTTTCCGAAGAGAACTGCACGCCGTTCCAGGTGTTTCCAGTCGGCTGCGGATGCGCCCACATCCACGCGCCCTCCTGTGGAGTCAACGTACCGCCCCCACCTCCGCCGCCGCCACCACCGCCGCCGGGTCCGCCGTTGTCACCGTCGGTGCCGGTTGTCGATTTACTGCAGCCTGCCAACGCCAACACTACCAGCGCGACCAGCCATGGATTTCTGAACAGAGCCGACTTCACGTTAATCCTCCAAAGGTGTCGTTTGATGGCCTCAATAGGGGTAGCGTGATCGGCCGACAAATCCGGCCACCGGGCCCTACTTTTTTGGCAAAGAGGTCCGGGTTTCGCTATGTTTGCGAAATGAGACGAGTTCTGCTGCTACTTATGCTGGCCGTTGTCGCGGCTCCCGCACAATCCGACCGTCAGCCAGACGAAGCCACGCCGCGGTATGAGTTGCGCGAACCCTCGCGCGACGGCACCGGCAGGGTTTACATGGGGCGAGAGATTTCGGAGGTCATGGGGCATCGAGGCGCGGCGTGGTTGGAGCGAGACCGCCGGGAACAAGAAGAAGCCCCAGCCAGATTGCTGGGGGCCATTGACCTGCGCCCCCACGACAGGGTCGCCGACATCGGAGCTGGCACCGGCTACTTTACGTTTCGAATCAGCCCGCTAGTTCCGCAGGGAACGGTGTTCGCCGTCGACATTCAGCAGGAAATGCTAGATGTGATTTCAAGGCGCATGGCCAAACTGCAAGCCGACAACATTGTGCCCGTTCTGGGTACGATTACCGACCCGCGGCTAGCAGACGAATCAATAGACGTCGCACTGCTGGTCGACGCGTATCACGAATTTTCTCATCCGTTTGAAATGATGTCGGCGTTACGAAGAGCGCTTCGGCCGAATGGTCGTTTGATTCTGGTGGAGTATCGCGGAGAAGATCCTGAGGTTCCGATCAAACCGCTGCACAAAATGACCGAAGCGCAAGCGCGTAAGGAAATGTCCGCGGTGGGCCTGGAGTGGGTGGAAACCATCGACGTGCTGCCGCGACAGCACATCATGGTGTTTAGAAAGTAGCCTTGATCCGTCCCCAGGTGCTTTCCCGCACCGGAACGGTCCGCATAACGTTCCCGCGAATTTCCCCGCCCGGATTGTTCTCGCTGTGGATCAGCACAAAGATTTGTTCGGCCTGCAGAAATAACACGTCGGTGAAGCCGATGTTCCACACACCCACCTTTGGCGAACCCAACGGCAACCCAAACGCCACCGAACCATCGGGACGGTGAAAGTGCGCGGCGAGTTCGTTACTGGTAAGCCCCGAGAACGAGATGTTGTAGGATAGCTGGGTGCCAGCCGCGTTGAGGGTAAACGAGCCAACGCCGGTGGCTGCGGAGCCACTACCTGGCGTCGGTGCAAAAGACGCCGAGTAAATTTCTTGCGACGTCGCGGGCGCACACCAAATAGCAGCGAATAAGACAGTTGCAACAACAAGCGTTTTCATACTGACAATCATACCATACGCGGACGGACGATGACACTGACCCCCATAGATCACGCTTTGCTCGCGATGCTAACGATCGCCGTGCCAGTTTGGGGCACCCTTCAACACGGTTACACCCGGCGACGCATCGAAGCCGGACATACCTCCGCGCGTGCTATCGGCTACGCAATGATCAT
The DNA here is from genome assembly GCA_964588695.1 of uncultured bacterium. Taxonomy (GTDB): domain Bacteria; phylum Krumholzibacteriota; class Krumholzibacteriia; order WVZY01; family JAKEHA01; genus CAZPQK01. The sequence continues at coordinate 286,542 of CAZPQK010000003.1, read as the reverse complement.
CGCGGTAGAGTGGACTCTGGTGGCGTTTATCTTGTGGCTTTGGCAATCGCAGGGACGATCGATGGATAGTCTTGGCGTCGCAACGCTGGCGGGATGGCCAGCGTGGTTGGGTGTGGGACTTGCGATTGTTGCTTGCGCGTTGATCGTGGGACAAGGGGTAAGCATTGCGCGAAACCAAGAGAAGTTGCTTGAGTTGCGTCCGATGTTCGAAAAACTCCTCGCGTTGATGCCGGCTTCCAGACCAGAGCTGCGCTTGTTCATGGGCGTGTCGGCGACCGCTGGAATCTGCGAAGAAGTTATCTACCGTGGTTTCTTGATCGCGTACTTTCTTGCGGTAACCAATGTCTGGATCGCAATCGGTGTGAGCGCTGTAATCTTTGGGCTTGGACACGTTTATCAAGGCCCAACCGGGTTCATCAAAATCACGATGGTGGGGCTGGTGTTCGCGGGACTTTACGTGCTAACCGGCTCGCTGTGGGCGCCGATGTTGTTGCACACCGTCATAGACATTAACAGCGGAAACCTGGGCCATCGCGTTGCGCGACTGATTGTTAACGATAAAGCGACTTGATAGCGCCCCAAGTTGCTTCACGCGTTGGAACAAGCTGCGGGAACAAGTTCGCACGCAACTCCCCACCCGGATAGGTATTGGTGTGGATGACAACGTAAAGCTGGCCGGCGCGTAGCGCGTCGACAATGTCGGCGCCGGGGTTGACCCATTCACCAATCTTAGGGCTGCGCAACGGCAACCCAAACGCAACCGCGGCGTCGGGACGGTGAAAATGCGCGGCGAACTCGACACCCACCAAACCGCTGAAGGTCATGTGGTAAGAAATCGTCGTTTCCGACGGATTAAGGGTGACAGTCGCCTCACCCGAACCCGGGCTCACCACCCCCGCTTCGGGCATAAACGTGCCGACAAATACTTCGTCGGCTGCCGACGGCGTAGCCGTAACAGCCACCACGATTGCCAAAAGAACCCAGCGCATACCCTTAGCATAGCACAGAATTCTCAAAAAAAAGTGGCCGCACGATTCCATCGTACGACCACTTGCTGACATCTCCCCAGAATCACTACACGCCGGCGGCCATCCCCATGGGCTTTTTAATCGCCTCCACGTTATTGGCCTTTTCAATCGCGTGCTTCACATCAATAATCTTTTTGCTTACCAATTCGTTGAGGTGGTCTTCGAGCGTCTGCATTCCGAACTTCTTTCCGGTCTGCATTGCCGAAGGCAGTTGAGCCATTTTGTTTTCGCGAATAATGGCACGAACTGCGTCGGTCGCAGTCAGCACTTCCAGTGCTGCCACGCGGCCTCCGCCATGTTTAGGCAACAACGTTTGCGAAATGATTCCTTGAAGCGTTCCCGCCAACTGCATGCGAATCATGGTTTGCTCGGCGGCTGGAAACACGTTAACGATACGGTCGATGGTTTTAGAAGCACTGGTAGTGTGCAAAGTTCCAAACACCAGGTGACCGGTTTCGGCGGCAGTAACCGCCATCGAAATGGTTTCAAGGTCGCGCATCTCGCCCACCAGAATCACGTCCGGATCCTGGCGCAGGGCACGACGCAGCGCTTCGTTAAAGTCGGGCGTGTCGGCGCCAATCTCTCGTTGGTTGACGTAGCACTTCTTGTCGACATGGGTAAACTCAATCGGGTCTTCCATCGTCAAAATGTGACCCTGCTCGGTGCTATTGATGAGGTCGATCATCGCGGCAAGCGTTGTCGACTTACCACTCCCCGTCGGTCCGGTCACCAACACCAGGCCCCGAGGCTTTTTTGCCAACTCGGCGCAAATGGCGGGCAGACCCAGTTGGTCGAACGACGGAATGTCGGTGGGGATGTAGCGTAACACCAGCGAAATCGATCCGCGCTGACGCATCACGTTAACGCGAAATCGGGCGACTCCAGGAATCGAATACGACGTATCGAGGTCGCCTTCCTGCTCGAACTTCTGCCATTGCTCGGGGGACAACACCGCGCGTGCGACCGCCTCGGTGTGCTCCGGCTTCATGGCCGCGCTACCCTGCGGCATAATCTCGCCGGACACGCGGACGCCTGGCGGCATCCCCACTTTTAAATGAGCGTCGCTGCCTCCGCACTCCACCATCTTCTGCAGAAAGTCGTTAACTTGCATCCTGAACTCCGAAGTTAGGGCCGTGATTGTCCCCCGTGTCCGCAATGTTTGTGCCACCTCGGGCCGCAGGTCGCGCTGGACGACACGGCCGGGAACTCCTACCCTCACGTCCTTGTTATGACGCTTCTTCTGGAAATCTTCTCGATTGTCGCGCCCGTGTTTGTGTGCGCTCTGGTGGGCTACCTGTGGGTCACCCGCGGGGGCAAACTGGACCACAATGTTCTGACTCAAATGGTCATGAACATATTTGCCCCATTCCTGGTGCTCTCTAGTTTTCAGCAGGCAGAAATCAGCCCAGAGGCCATCGCTCAGGTGGGGCTCGCGGCCGTCACTTGTACGGCCCTGGTGGCCGCCGCGACGCTAATGATTGCGCGGGCGAGCGGTGCCGACACCCGGACTTTTTTTCCCCTGGTGGTGTTTCAGAACACCGGCAACCTGGGCATTCCGTTGTGTCTGTTCGCATTTGGCGAAACCGGAATGACGTATGCGGTCGTTACCTTTGTCTGGGTTTCGGGACTGAACTTTACCGTTGGAGTTGCAATCGCCAGCGGCGAACGGAATCTGTTGCGTGCGTTTGCCAAGCCGGTGGTTCTGGCGACGATCATCGGCCTCGTCCTTACGCTCAACGACATTGTCTTGCCGCAGTGGGTCGGCAATACAACGTCTCTATTGGGCGCGCCCACGATTCCACTCATGCTGATCGCGTTAGGCGCGTCGATATCGACGCTCAAAGTGCAGGCACTGGGCCGGAGTCTCATTTGGGCGGGCTTGCGCTTTAGTCTCGGCATTGCTGCCGCGCTGCTGGTTGTGAGCTGGTTTGGCCTGACTGGCATCGAGCGCGGGGTGATTATCCTGCAATTTGCCATGCCGCCAGCGGTGTTTAACTACCTCATCGCCGCTCAATACAACCGTCGCCCCGAGGAAGCCGCCGGCGCAGTGGTGGTTGGAACCGTGCTGGCGATGGCGGTCCTCCCGACCGTGCTCTGGTTTCTGCTCCGCTAGCCGAAAAATCGTTATTCTGCCCCTTGCGCGGGTGATGGATCCATAGTATCCTAATATCCGGATATATGGATATATCATGACTACTACCACTGAATCGCAGATTTTTGACCACATGGCCGCCCTCGCCGACACCGCAAGGTGCCGGTTATTGCTGCTGTTAGAGCAGCAGGAGCTTACCGTTAGCGACCTGTGCGCGGTCACCCAACTGCCCCAGTCGACAGTCAGTCGCCACCTCAAGGCGCTGCTTGACCGGGGCTGGGTTCAGTCGCGCCCCGACGGAACCCGTCGCCTATACCGCAACATGGTGGATACGCTCGAACCGGCCGCGAAACAGCTGTGGGAACTGGCGCGCGAGCCCGTCGCCGACTCCCCTGCTGGAAAGCTGGATCACGACCGACTGCAAAGCGTCCTGGCATCGCAGCAAGGTCGGTCGCGCGAGTTCTTCGATGCGGCCGGTGGTCGTTGGGACACACTTCGCGACGAACTGTTCGGCAACAAGTTCTATCTACAGGCACTGGTGGGGCTAGCCCCCGGTAACTGGACGGTCGGCGACCTGGGTTGCGGGACCGGGTCGGTGACCGACGCACTCGCGCCCTTTGTTGCCAACGTTGTCGGTGTGGACGCATCGACTTCGATGCTCGAAGCCGCGCGCCAACGCACCGCACGTTTTGAGAATGTTGACCTGCGCCACGGTGACCTTGAAAACCTGCCCGTCGACGACGCCAGTCTCGACGCGGCCACATTTATTCTGGTGCTACACCATTTAGAACGCCCCGACGTTGCTATCGCCGAAGCTGCGCGATGCCTGCGCCCGGGGGGAAAACTTCTCGTTGTCGATGCGTTGCCCCACGACCGCGAGAACTATCGTGCCGAGATGGGGCATGTGTGGTTGGGATTTTCGCCAGACACTATGAATCGTTATTTCACTGAAGCCGGATTCGAGTCGGTGCGGATTTTGGAACTGCCGCCCGCACCCGAAGCCAAGGGACCATTGCTGTTTGCCGCTACGGCAAGCTTAAGGAGCTAAACATGAGTACCGCTGTTGACCACCCGTTCGACCTGGCTAAAGCTGCCGGACGCGAACCGTTTAAAGTTGCCGACTTAAACCTCGCCGAGTTTGGCCGCAAAGAAATCCGTCTGGCCGAACATGAAATGCCGGGGCTGATGTCGGTGCGCAAAAACTACGCAGGCAAGAAGCCGCTGGCTGGTAAGAAGGTCATGGGTAGTTTGCACATGACAATTCAAACCGCCGTGCTCATCGAAACGCTGGCCGAACTGGGTGCCGACGTTCGCTGGGTGAGCTGTAACATCTTCTCCACGCAAGATCACGCTGCCGCTGCTATCGCCGTCGGCGACGGAACGCCGGAGAATCCCAAGGGTATCCCCGTGTTCGCGTGGAAGGGTGAAACGCTCGACGAATACTGGTGGTGCACCGGTGAAGCGCTCTTGTGGCCCGACGGTACTGGCCCCGACCTGATCGTCGACGACGGTGGGGACGCAACGCTGTTGATTCACAAGGGTAAAGAATACGAAGACGCCGGCAAGATTCCCGCGTTCGATGCCGACAACGAGCCGGAAGAGTGGGGCGCGATTCTTCGCCTGTTGACGCAGGAAATGGAAAAGAACTCGAAGCGCTGGAACGAAACTGCCAAAGGCATCATCGGCGTTTCCGAAGAAACTACAACCGGCGTGCTTCGCCTCAACCAAATGGAAGACGCGGGCGAGTTGCTGTTCCCCGCGATCAACGTGAACGACTCGGTGACCAAGCACAAGTTCGACAACATCTACGGCTGTCGCCATTCGCTAATCGACGGTATCAACCGCGCCAGCGACGTGATGATTGGCGGCAAAGTTGCCGTGGTTTGTGGCTACGGCGAAGTTGGCAAGGGTTGCGTTCAGTCGCTGGAAGGCCAGGGCGCCCGCGTCATTGTTACCGAGATTGACCCCATCTGTGCGCTGCAAGCCGCGATGGAAGGACTCGAAGTTAAACCCCTCGAAGACGTGCTCGAGATTGCTGACATCTTTATCACGGCAACCGGAAACAAGGACGTCATCACCTTGGACCACATGAAGCGCATGAAGAACAAGGCAATCATCGGCAACATTGGCCACTTCGATAACGAAATCGACATGGCGGCGTTGGAAAAGTCCGGTGCCGAGCGCATGGAAGTAAAGCCGCAGTACGACGAGTGGCGCTTTCCCGATGGCAAGAGCATTTTGGTGCTCGCGGAGGGTCGCCTGCTCAACCTGGGTTGCGCAACCGGCCACCCAAGCTTTGTGATGTCGACGTCTTTCGCCAACCAAACGCTCGCGCAGATCGAACTTGCCGAGAAGGAAGGCCAGTACGAAAACAAAGTGTATCGTCTGCCGAAGGAACTCGACGAAGAAGTCGCCCGCCTGCACCTGGATCACTTGGGCGTTAAGCTTACGCGACTGACCAAGGAACAGGCCGACTACATCGGCGTTTCGGTGGATGGTCCGTACAAGCCGGATCACTACAGCTACTAGACCGGCTAACGTCCGCTAACGCAGAACGGACAAGCAAGCGCCCCCGTGACGAGTTGTCGCGGGGGCGCTTCTGGTTGGGGCACCGCAGCGTGACCCCTACCGTTCGCCCTCCAGCGTGGAAACCCGCGCTTTGAGTTCCTCGATAATTTTCTGCTGATCCTGTATCGCCTTGATCAACACAGGAATCAAGTCGCTGTAGTACATGCCGAGGTTCTCAGCGGGCGTTTTTACAAGTCGGTTGTCGGCGGTGTCTTCGCTGGCCCGGCTTAGCTCTTCGGTAACGACAACTTCCGAGATAATTGGTTGTACCTCTTGCGCCACCAGGCCCAGCTTGGTGTCACCAAACTGATCACCTTTCCAGCGGAACGACACCGGGCGCAACTTCATAACTTCGTCGAGCCCGTACGCGATGGGTTCGATGTCTTGCTTCAACCTGGCATCGGACGTGTTGATCGTCCCGTTGGACGCATACACTGTCGTCCAGCGCCGACTACCGGTGCCAAGCGCGAACAGGTTATCGACGTCCGGCCGTAGACTCGCTTGGAAGTGAAGAATATTCACTCCAACATCCCGAATGGTTTCGGCGCTACCGACTCTTATCTCGTCCACGACATGTAGTGGACTTAAAGGTCCTTGCGTCCCGATTCCAACCATACCACTTTTAAGAATGGTCATAGCGTTTCGTCGGTTCACCGACGAGGTACCATTGCCGACCATGAATAGGGGATCTTCGGCGCGCCAGATCAACGGCTCACCGAATCCCAGGTTGTAACGCCCAACAGCGACGGAAGCATACGAGGGCGCCATCGTCTGCTGACCCATTGCGACGGAGTATGCACCCCCCGCCGTCGGGAACGCCCCCGCCGCGAGTGACGACGAACCCAGTGCACGGCTACCGAATCCAAACGCCATGGAAGACTGACCGCTTGCGACGTTGTCATGGCCGAGTGCAATTGAATAGTTCCCGGACGCGACACTCTTGTCTCCTCCGGCGATTGCGAAGCTACCCCTGGCCTGGGTATCGTTGCCCAACGACATACTCGCGGTACCAGTCGCGATCGGGTTTCTACCCAACGCAACCGAACACAAACCCATGCTGTCCGGATCCCAAGCGTTGGCCCACGCGCCCAGGAGTTGCCCAGCACGCAGGGCCGCTAAGTCCGGTCGCCACTGCAGGCGTATGTTACTTCCGGTGGTATCCTCGCCAAATACGACGTCCAATCCTTCGGCGACATGCAAACCCGCATTGGGATTGGGCTCGCCTATGCCGACGCGCCCACCGTCAAAGTAGATGTCGTTGCCGTTGATCGCCCACACCGGATCAGGTCCCACCGAACCGCCGTCTACCACTAACGTGTCGCCAGCAGTGGTGACCGCGATGCCACCTTCGCCGCGGACGCTGATGTTGTCGGTTAGTCCACCTAGGGACCGAACCACAGCGCCGTTCGCTAGCGACGAAGCCACCACCGCGCTATCGGTAACCGAGTGCGCGCGGAAGCTATAAGGCGCTGGAGTCAACGGTGTACGCGGCGCCATGTCGGGGCCCGCGTTAATTGCAATAGTGATCCAGTACGGCGTGTCGAACGCGAGCGTCATTGGGATTGTGTTTCCCAGAATGGCGTTAAACACACCGCCCGCGACGGTGACATTCTGCGTTTCCAGCCATAGCGGCGATCCGCCGCTCTCCTGCGCATAAATCTTGAATGCCAGGGTGTAGTCGCCGTCGGCCACGGGCACCCCGGCGACATCGGTAAGCACCCCTTGATAAGAAAGGGTTTTCGGGGCCTGCGCGCGCCCCGATGCAGCGGCCAGCAGGCAAGAAACGGCGGTTGCGAAAACGAGAAAGCGCATCACGGATTCTCCTACTACTTAAGTAACATCATCTTTTTGGTGAACACTTGGTTTCCCGCGCGGAATCGATAAAAGTAGACGCCCGATCCAACCGGTTGGCCGTCGTCGTTGCGACCGTTCCATTGCGCTCGGTGACGACCAAAACTTAACGGCTCATCGACCAGCGTCCGTACCAATGCACCCGTGACATCGAATATCCGAAGTGTGGTGCGAGTTGGTTCGGCCAGATAAAACTCAATCGTGGTCGTCGGATTGAACGGGTTGGGGTAGTTCTGGTCGACCCGTGTTCTCCACTTTGGGGTGGCTACCAGCACTATTGGCGAGTACGCCTCACCATCGTCGTCGATTGCACCCAGGCGATAGCGATAGGTTCGCGACGGTCGAACCTGTTCGTCACGAAAGGCGAAAGCTTCGGTAGCGGAAAGGGGTTGAGCGGTCAGACGAACAAAGTCCCCGTCACCAATTGCCCGGTAGACATGGAAACCGACTAACCCATCGGCATGGCCGATTTCCCAATCCAGATCAACACCCCGAGCGGTCAACGCCGCGCCGAAGTGCGTGATGACCACCGACACTATCGAATCCAGGTAGTAGTTCTTGACGACGTAGATGTATCCGTTGTTCGCGCGCGTCCCGGCAGCCACGTAAGTTGCTACCACGGGTTGTGCGACTACACTGTAAACTCGCGTCTGGCCGTCACCCATTTGTGCGCCGGGTGCAATAACTCTGTGCTTGATCGTGGTTTGAGCGTGAGCGCTACCGCAACAAACACATACGCACGCAATCAATAGTGAATGTCTAATCGGCGACTTCATTGCTTCGCTTCCTTGCTAGTTTTTTTCCAACGCCTTTAGTCGCGCGTCCAGGCGTTCTATGGCCGCCTTCTGATCGGTGATGATCTTTTGCTGATCCTGTATCGCCTTAATCAGCACAGGAATCAGGTCGCTGTAGTACATGCCGAGATTCTCTGCGGGTTTTCTAACCAGTTGCTTGTCGGCGGGATCTTCGCTAGCACGACTCAGCTCTTCGCTAACGACAACTTCCGAGATGATGGGTTGTACCTCTTGCGCCACCAGGCCCAGCTTGGTGTTTCCAAACTGGTCGTCTTTCCAGCGGAACGACACCGGTCGCAACTTCATGACCTCATTAAGGCCGTACGCGATGGGTTCAATGTCCTGTTTTAAGCGAGCGTCCGATGTGTTGATGGTTCCGTTGGACGCATACACCGTCGTCCAGCGGCTGCTGCCGGTGCCAAGCGCATAGGCGTCGTCGAGATCCGGCCGGACGCTCGCGCCGACATGAAGGATCCGATTGCCAACGTCTCGAATGGTTTCGATGCTACCGATCCTGATTTCATCAACGACGTGTAACGTGCTTTGGGGAAAAACACCGATTCCAACTCTTCCGTTCTTTCGTACCGCAATGGCGTTTTGCCGGGCACTGTCCGAGGTACCAACTCCGACCTCAAATATGACATCGGTTTCCTGATCGGTATCGGGGCTTCCCAGGCCGACGTTGTACCTACCGAGCGCGATCGACGAACGGGCAGCGGCACGTGTTCCAAAGCCCGCCGCAAACGAAAACTGACCCAATGCCTCGGTGTTGTATCCAGTGGCGGTGGCTCCCACGCGTTCGGCATCGGTGTTATAGCCCATAGCCGTCGAGTAAGTCCCGTTCGCGTCGGTAAAGTATCCGCTTGCGAACGAGTAATCCCCTTGCGCTTCGGTATCCCGACCCAGCGACACGCCGGCAAGCCCTTGTGCGCGCGAGTTCAACCCCATCGCTATCGAATACGTCCCGGTGCTATCTTCGTCCCAGTACGCTGACGTTGCGCCGGTGGAAACCCTTCCCGCCCGGAACGCTCCCAGGTCAGACCACCATTGAACCCGCGATCCCGCGCCCGAAGTATCCGCGCCAAACACGACGTCCAATCCTTCGGCGACATTCAAACCTGCACGGGGATTGGGCTCGCCAATTCCGACGCGACCAGCGTCGTAGTAAACATCGTTGCCATTCATTAACCACGGTGACTCGGTACCTGCTGCACCGCCATCAAACACCAACGTGTCGCCGACAGTGGAAACCGCAATCCCACCCACACCGAGCACGCGTACGTTATCGGTCAGCCCCTCCACGGACCGCACAACCGCGCCGTTGGCTAAAGAAGACGCCACCACCGAACTGTCAGTAACCGAGTGCGCACGAAAACTATAGGGAGAGGTGGTCAGCGGTGCGCGCGGCGTCATGTCAGGTCCGGCATTGATGGCGATGGTGATCCAATACGGCGTATCGAACTCAAGTGCCAGCGGTGTGGTACTGCCCAGTATTGCGTCAAAGACACCTCCGGAAAGGGTGACGTTCTGCGTCTCCAGCCACAACGGACTTCCGCCGCTTTCCTGATCGTAGATCTTAAACGCCAGCGTGTAGTCGCCGTCGGCCAACGGCAATCCTGCGTTGTCGGTTAAAACACCCTGATAGGACACAATCCTGGGCGCTTGCGCATGGGCATTGAATGATGCGACCAACAACAGCATGACCACGAGCAGTCTGTATACATTCATAGTTATCTCCGGAATTCGTGTGCCGCCTTCGCAGGCGCCACCAAGGCCACGACCAGGTTCCGTGCGTGCGCCGAACCACCCCCAAGGGTTATTCGCATTCGGAACCCCAAAAGCGACAGAGAGTCATTAATTTTCCGCTGGCGTGTTAAACTGGAGATCATGTCCGAGATGGATAAGACCACTCTGCAAAGAACGCTCGCCGCGGCATCCCGAGGCGACCGGCAGGCCGCTGCCGACCTGCTTCCGTTGGTCTACGACCAGTTGCGCAGTCTGGCCAGGGCGCGAATGGCGCATCTGCCGCCCGGAAATACCCTGCAGCCAACCGCGTTGGTTCACGAAGCGTACGTGCGAACCGTTGGCCAGGGCGATCCGGGATGGGACAATAAGGGTCACTTCTTTGCGGCGGCGTCGCAGGCTATGCGTCAGATTGTGGTCGACCGCGCGCGTCGCAAGTACGCGCAAAAGCGTGGCGGCGGCGAACCCCACGTCGACGTCGACACTATCGACATTGCGGTTGATATCGACGACGACCAGATCGTGGCGCTCGACGACGCACTACAGGTGCTGGAACGCGAAGATCCCAAACGCGCCGACCTGGTAAAGCTTCGCTACTTCGTGGGGCTATCACGGAACGAATTGGCCGAAGCCGCGGGGGTATCGGTGCGCACAATCGACCGCGAGTGGCGTTACGTGATGGCCCGACTGCAGCAACTTATGACGGATGAGTAACGTTCTCTGTCACCAACCACTCGGTAATTTCGAATTGCTAGTATGACCGACTCCGACCAGACTCGAATTGAAGCCCTGTATCAACAGGCGCTCGACCTTCCCGCGGAAGAGCGGGCGGCGTTTGTGGCGGATCGCGTTCCGGGCGAACTTCGCGAGCGCGTGCAAGCACTACTCGACAGCTACGATTCGGCGCAGGGGTCACACTTGTCGCTTCCCCACGATCTGCCGACTGGAACGCCCGATCGCATTGGCGACTACGAAATCGACAGAGTTGTCGGCGAGGGCGGCATGGGTACCGTCTACCTGGCGCGGCAACTTGAACCTATCGCGCGGCAAGTAGCGATTAAAGTCGCCAAGGGAGGTGCTTCGTCGCAGTCGGTGCTGGAGCGCTTTCGGGTTGAGCAGGAGAGTCTTGCGCGGCTGGACCACCCCAACATCGCGCGCATCTTTGACGCTGGAATCAGCGACAACGGCAATCCTTTCTTTGTGATGGAATTCGTCGCGGGTTCTCCGATCTGCGAATACGCCGACGGCGCCATGTTGTCGCTACGCGAACGAATCAACTTGTTCATGGATGTTTGCCAGGCGGTTCAGTACGCGCACCAACGGGGCGTCATTCATCGTGACCTCAAGCCCAGTAACATTCTGGTTACCAATCGCGACGGTAAGCCGTTGCCCAAAGTGATCGACTTTGGAATCGCCAAAGCGCTCGGCCGCCCCGAAGGAGACCTGACTCTGACCGGGCAACTTCTAGGAACGCCCGAGTACATGAGTCCGGAGCAGGCGGCGGGGCAGCCCACCGACACCCGCACCGATGTCTACGCGTTGGGTGTTGTGTTGTACGAGTTGCTGGTGGGCATCGTTCCGTTCCCGCGATCCGAACTGAAAGAAGCCGCAGTCGACGCCATCTTTCGGGTGATCCGCGAAAATGAACCCGACCGGCCCAGCACTCGTGTGCAAGGTCTGGGTGACACCGCCACCGATTCGGCTCACAGTCGTGGTCTCTCGGTACGCACGTTGGTTCGCAACCTGCGCGGTGACCTGGATCACATTGTTATGTGCGCACTTTCCAAGGAGCAGGATCGCCGCTACCAGTCGCCCACCGAACTCGCGACCGATCTGGGCCGGTATCTGAGCGGAGCACCGGTCTCGGCGCAACCACCGAGTCTGCGGTACCGATCGGCAAAGTTTGTGCGACGACATCGGCTGGGAGTTGCGGTCGCGGCAACGGCGATCGCGGGCCTGGTCGCGATTGCGGTTGTGAGCCGGGTGCAATCACTGCGTATCGCCGACGAACGCGACCGCGCCACACAGGAAGCTCAAGTGTCGCGTGAGGTTGCGGATCACTTTGGCGACTTGTTTCATCAGACGGCAATCACCGAAAGGGGCCCCGACGAAGTATCGGTTCGTGATCTGCTGGGTAAGTCGGTCGGCATTGTTTCCACCGACACAACACTCAGCCCTGCTGCCGAAATCCGATTGCGCCGCATCCTGGGCGACGCGTATTCGACACTCGCCGAAACCGAAGACGCCGTGCGCGTTGTGAACCGCGCTATCGAACTCTCCGACTCGTTGTTCGGCCGCAACCATATTGAGTCCGCAGAGTCGCGATACTTGTTGATTCCGTTACTAACCCGAATTCGCAAGCCGGCAGAAACACTGACGTTGGCCGACGACGTACTACCGGTTTTTACGCGGGAGTTTGGCGCCGACGACGACCGCACGCTTCGGTGTCGATGGTATCGCGCTGGCGCAATCTCGAATCTGCATCGACGCGAAGAAGCGTTGGTTGCCTATCGTGAGTTGGTCGACGACTACGTAGCAAAGTTAGGAAACGATCATGCCCGGGTCGCCATGATCAAACACGAGTACGCGCGCGAGCTGACCGTCAACGAACGCATCCCAGAAGCGGTCGCGGTCGCCAACGACATGCGCCGGGTGATTGAGCGACGTTATGGTCGTGGGAGCTTCTATTCCATGGTGGCTGTTTCCGGTTTGGTATTTGTGTATCGCGCTGCCGAGGAAGCCGACTCGGTCCGAGTGCTTACCGATCTCTACGAGAGTATTGTTTCCGGGCGATACCCAAAAGAGCATCGGTCGTGGACGCGCATTAACATGAGTCGCACGTGGTTGGCGGTGGTGGACCAGGACTTTAAGGCGGCCGACGAACATCTTCGTGCTTGTGAAGCCGCGATTGCAGGTAATCCGATTAGCAGTTACCGACCCACCATTGCCCGCTTACGGAGTCGTGTCGACACCGGGCTGGGCCGTTACGACAGCGCGTGGCAGCATTGCGAGGAAGGCCTGGCGCTAACCGATTCGATTTTTGGTTCCAACAACTCTGTGACTTGGGATGCCCGGCTTGAGTTTGCCCGAGTGGCTACGGCCGCTGGGCGTTTTATGCAGGCCGACTCGGTCCTTAACCACCTTCTGGCAGAGTTTGAATCGCAGCCTTCGCCAGCGGCAGCCGTAAGGGGAAACCTCTCTTTGGTCGCCGCGCAACTGGCAGCCGCCCGCGGCGAACATGAACAATCCCGAAGATTCGCGCAGTCGGCGATCGAACTGTTACGCGACACCTATTCGCCGGCGGCGGTATGCATGCGCGAAGCGGCTAGTTTGGCCGCGCACCGATAACCGAAAGGCTTCCGCCTTGCGACGGAAGCCTCTCGGTTACGTTTCCAAATCTAAGAACGACTCTAGTTGCCTTCGACCTTAGCCAGACGTGCTTCCAGGTCGGCAATGATCTTTTGCTGATCCTGGACCGCTTTGATCAGAACCGGAATCAGATCGCTGTAGTACATCCCAAGGATTTCGTTTTCCTGGCGTACCAACTGACCCTTACCAACGCCGTCTTCGGGTTCAAGTTCTTTGACGTTGTGGGTTGCTACAACCTCTGGAACCACACCGAGCACTTCCTGAGCGATGAGACCCAACTTGGGCTCGGGAAACGCGTCGTCTTTCCACTCAAACGACACCGGCCGAAGCTTCATGACGGTCTCCAGGCCGTAGCCTAAGTTTTTGACGTTCTTCTTCATCCGCGCATCGGAGGTGTTCACCACACCGCTGGTGGCGAACACATCATCATAGCGCAGCACGGAGGTACCGAGATCATAGGTGTTGTCCGCGGTTGGTCGAAGATCACCGCGGCACGCGATTTCGTTGGTTCCTCCATCTTCGATGTACTCTACTGACTGTAAACGAATCTGGCCGTTGACGTGTAGCGGGGCCAACGGATTCGTCGTACCAACTCCAACGTTTCCGCTTTTGAGAACCGTAACGGCGTTCGACCTGCTGGAACTGCCGGTACCGTTTCCGATTTCAAAAAGGGGGTCGCCGGTGTTCCACGCAGTCGCACTTCCACCACCAACGTTGTAACGCCCCACAGCCATCGAACTGAAGGATTGCGCTCGTACACTGTTGCCTATGGCTGCGGAATAGATCGCTTGCGCTTCGGCAAAGTAACCGGCGGCGAATGAGTAGTTTTGTTCGGCGTCGGTGGAGTATCCCAATGCGGTGGAACCAAGCGCGAGGGCATCGGTATTGAAGCCCATGGCCGTTGAATACTGGCCGTCGGCGTTAGTAAAGTAGCCGCTGGCAAACGCATAACTGTTAGTCGCTTCGGTGTCGCGACCGCACGAGAATGCCCCAAAACCCTGCGCCCTCGTGTTCAGGCCGAGCGAGATCGAGTACAGTCCGATGCTATCAACGTTCCAGTATGTCGACGCCGCACCCGTGGCCACGGTACCGACACGAAAGGCGTGGAGGTCGGGCAACCACATGAGCTTGTCGCCTGAACCCAACGTGTCCGTACCGAACAACACGCGATTGTTGTTGGCAACGTGGAACGGCACCTTGGGACTAATTCCAACATTAACACCTACGCGGCCGTCTCCGGTTACGGTGACCAGGTCGCCCGACGCGCCGTTCCAAATATTAAAGCGCGAGTTGGCGTTGTTGCTGGCCACGTAGCTTGCGATCGTCCAATAGTTGGTGCCGTTGTTGTTTTGCATGCGGAGACGCGCGTAGTCATTGCCGTTCTCGTGAAGCAGCAAGTGCGGATCCGACAAACTGCTGTTGTGAAAGATTTCCATCTTGCCGTCAACGTCGTTGGTTCCGACACCGATATCTCCAGCCAGGTAACTAATTCCACTCGACACGCTGGTCCATGGCGATTGCATTGCGTTGCCTACGCCAGCGTTAATAATAATCGACGTATCGGTTGTGGTAACCACCGCGCCGCCTTCGGCAACTATAGAGATGTCATCAGACAAGCCTGCGAGTGACCTGACCACGGTTCCGGTCGCGATTTTCTGTCCGACAACCGACGAATCGGATACCGTTCGAGCGCCCAGACTGTACGCCGAAGACGTTAGCGGCGTGCGTGGTGTCATCTCGGCAGCGCCGTTTACGCTCATGGTAATCCAGTATTGATCGCCAAACGCCAAATCAAGCGGAACGGTCGACCCCAGGACAACGTTAAACACGCCACCGAACACCGCAACCAACTGGGTTTCTTCCCAAAGCTTGGTTCCCGCACTGACCTGATCGTACAGTCGAAACGTAATTGAGTAGTTACCATCCGCCACCGGCACTCCGGTAGCATCGGTCAGCACACCCTGGTAGGTCATGGTCGTCGGCACCTGGCTGACACTCATTGACACCATGGCGGCTAGAAGGATGCAGGACAGCGCTGCTGCGATGCGTTTCATGGTTTTCTCCTTAATGCTTACTTAAGCAGCATCATCTTCTTGGTGAAGACTTTGTTGCCTGCCTGGAACCGGTAAAAGTACACGCCCGAACTCACCTGTTGACCGTTGTTGTTGGTCCCGTCCCACTGATATTTGTGGCGTCCGTAGTCCAACCCTTCGTCAACCAACGTACGAACCAGCCGTCCCTTCACGTCAAAGACGCGAAGCTGGGTACGCCGTGGCTCGGCCAGGTAAAACTCAATCGTCGTGGCCGGGTTAAAGGGGTTGGGGTAGTTCTGTTCGAGTGAGGTTTGCCAGGCGGGGGTTTGGATGGTTACCACTGCAGAGTAGACTTCGCCGTCATCGTCGACGGCACCCAGGCGATAGCTATACTGGCGCCCGGGTCGGATCGTCTCGTCGCGGTAATGGAACCCATCGTCGGCCATTAACAGTTGATCGTGGACTTTGTGGTACAGGCCGTCGACTTCTTCGGCGCGATAGACGTTAAAACCTCTTAGTCCATTCGCTTCGCCGATTTCCCACGACAGGTCCACCCCGTTGTCATTGATGCCCGCGTCGAAACTCGTGATCGCCACGGTCAGTAAATGACCCACGTAGTAGTCCCTCATCAAGTAGCTGTAGCCTATCTTTCCGCCGTTGGCCGGCCCGGCAACCACGCCGATCACCGACTGCCCGGCGACGCCGTAGACCTGCAAGGCGCCGTCGTTCATCTGCCCGCCGGGCGCGATAACCTTATATCGTATAACCTCTTGGGCCGATACCGGCGCCGCCATCACGGCTAGAGCTACTAGTGTTGTCAGTCGCTTCATGTCGCCTCCTTAGGCTCTATCCGGAGTACAGATCGCCTCCATAAAAGTTGGCGCGTTTCCGACCGGATTCTGGCCAATCTTGCGCGATTTAATTATACCATCCGCGCCGCGAGAGGCTTTGATCTCAGAGCACACCCAAGGCACGCGGGGCGTTTGTCAGACGTCGAACTGCTGCGATTTTCAACGGCTCGAATCTTTTTCCATCGCGGCCATTCGGGCTTCGAGAGCCGCAATAATCTTTTGTTGGTCCTGAACCGCCTTGATCAACACCGGAATCAAATCGGAGTAATACATTCCAAGCACGTCATTTTCTTGCCGCACCAGTTGCCCGTCGCCGTCTTTGGCTTCTGTTTGTTTTTCGTCGTGAGTCACCACCACTTCGGGCACAACTCCAAGAACTTCTTGTGCGATTAGACCAAGCTTAGGTTCGGGAAACGCATCGTCCTTCCATTCGAAAGTAACTGGGCGCAGCTTCATGACTGCTTCTAAGCCGTAGTCCAGGTTTTTTACGTTCTGCTTCAGACGCGCATCGGACGTGTTCACTACTCCACTGGTCGCGTAGACATCGTTAAAACGAAAACTGGATGTACCCAAATCGTACAGGTTGTCGGTTACGGGGCGAATGTCGCCATAGAAGGAGAGTTCGTTAATGCCACCGTCTTCGATGTGCTCGATGGTCCCGATGCGAACCTGACCGGCCACGTGCAGCGGCGCTTGTGGGCTGGTTGTACCGATACCCATGTTACCGTTCTTTAAGACCGTTACCGCGTTCGCTCGAATATTAAGCGCGGTCCCTATACCGATCTCAAAAACCGGATCGCTGGCCGTCCAGGCTGTAGGCGTTCCGGAACCAACGTTGTACCGGCCAATCGCAACCGAACCGTAGGCCCCTGCTATCGTGCTCAGCCCGATTGCTGTAGAGTACCTGCCTCTGGCTTCCGAATCGAAACCCATCGCGGTCGAATAGAGTTCCTCGGCGATCGTTGCGGATCCCATTGTGGTCGAACCGTAACCCCGTGCTTGGGTACCGTTACCAAACGCAGTCGAGTAGCTACCCGTTGCCCTCGTACCGTAGCCACTGGCGAACGAATAGTCACCTCGCGCCTGAGTCAACCTCCCCGTTGCAAAAGCTGACGTGCCTTGTGCGCGGGGGTTGGCCCCGATAGCAATCGAACTAATGCCAACGCTGTCCCGGTCCCAGTAGGTTGATGCGGATGCGAGGTCCAGCGATCCGATCCGCAGCGCTTTGAGATCGGGCATCCACATGAATCGCGTACCTAAGCCGGTTGTATCCGCGCCAAAGAGCACACGATTTTCGTCGCCCACGTGAAAGGTCGCAAGCGGGTCGGTCCCAATGCCGACGCTGCCCGCGCCGTAAGTGATACCACCGGACACATCGGTCCAGGGCGACGGCGGAGCATTCCCCGCGCCGGCATTGATGATGATCGTTGAGTCGGTCGTCGATACGGTCGCGCCGCCTTCGGTCACAATAGAGACGTTGTCAGTCAATCCCGCCAACGACCGCACGACCGTTCCGCCGGCAATCTTGCGATTGGTTACCACCGAGTCGGCAATCGATCTGGCGCCTAAGCTATACGGCGTCGACGTTAGCGGCGCGCGCGGAGCCATCTCTACTCCTCCGCTAACACTCAGCGTGATCCAGTACGGTTGGCTAAACGACAGGTTCAGAGGCACAACCGTTCCCAGCACGACGTCAAACACGCCGCCGAACACGGCAACCAACTGCGTTTCTTCCCACACCTTGGTGCCTCCGGTTACGGCGTCGTACAGCCGAAACGTGACCGGATAGCTGCCGTCGGCAACCGGAACTCCGCCGACGTCGGTAAGAATTCCCTGATAGGTCATCGTGCTCGGGATTTGTCCCGCCCCAAGCGACACAAACAACGCGACGACAATGCACGCCAAAGCTGCTGTTAAGCGTTTCATGATGCTGCCTCCAAACTCTATCTCGCGAGCCACTGTTAGTTTCCTTGTTCTCCCACCTCTCCATGCGGAAACTGGCGGCCAACCCTGCCATTCTTTTCCAACTTTCGGGCAACCAGGTCGTATTAAAAGCGGGGACACTCGTCGTGCGCCCGCCACCGGCCCACATCCTTCGCACCAGCACGCAAGTCGATGTCCACAAATAAATTGCAGATTTCTTCCTGTGTTGATTTCTGGGGTGTTACGATTGTCCGATGGGCAGAATGCCCAACACAGAGATGGTTAAGCACGTAGCGCATTTTGAAGTTATTGAAGAGATCGGTGCCGGCGGCATGGGTGTGGTTTACCGTGCCCGAGACAAAAAACTCGACCGGACCGTTGCGCTGAAGTTTCTATCGCCCGAACACTCGTCACGAGCCGATGCGCGCGAACGTCAAATCCGTGAGGCGCGTGCCGCGGCGGCGCTGAACCATCCCAACATCGCGACCATTTACGAAATCGCCGACGCCGATCAAGGGCACCTGATCGCGATGGAGTTTGTCGACGGAAAGCGACTCTACGACCTGGTCCGCGGTGCGCACGTTGACCTTGATCAACTCACTACCTGGACAGTTCAGATCTGCGAGGCAATACAAGCCGCGCACGACATCGGCATCATTCACCGCGATATTAAGTCCACCAACATCATGGTAACTGCGGACGGACGCGCCAAGGTGCTGGACTTTGGGCTCGCCCTACGCAACCCCATTCCCGGATCCAAAGGCAAATCGTCGGAAGTCAACCGCATCACCGAAGCTGGCGCGATTGTTGGCACCGTTGATTACCTGGCTCCGGAAATACTTCGCGGCGAAGAAGCCACCGCCGCCAGCGATGTGTTTTCGTTAGGCGTGATGATGTACGAGATGATCACCGGGCAGTTGCCGTTTCAAGCCGCGGCTGAAGTTCAGGTGATGTACATGATTGCTCATCTCGAACCCGAACCGATGGCTAAGTTCCGGCAGGGCGTTCCCGAGTGGCTCATACAGGTTGTCGGCAAAGCGATGGAAAAAGACCCGTCGCAGCGCTACCAGTCGGCGCGCGATGTCCTTAACGACCTGCGCCGCAACAGCGAACGCGACACGCCATCGCCGCGAACGTACAAGCCGGAAGCGACCACGTCGAACTTGCCTTCGACCAGCACGGTGTTCGTCGGCAAAAACGACGAGTTGCAAGAGCTAGAACGCCTTTTGGAATCGCACAGCTTGATCACCGTTACCGGTCCGGGCGGCGCGGGCAAGACCCGGCTGAGCCTGGAGTTGGCCAATCGTTGCGCCGATCGCTTCCCCGGGGGCATGCATCTGGTGGAAGTCGCGCGGCTGGATTCCGCCGACAGTTTGCTCGCGGCAATCGCGCACGAACTGGGCATTCGCGAGCGCCCCAGTCAGTTCAGTCTGGAAGCAATGAACGAGCGGTTTGCCGGACAGCCTGTGCTGCTGATTCTTGACAACTGCGAACACCTGGTGGAGGCGTGCGCGCAAGTCGCCGACCAGATCGTGGAAACCTGGAGCGAAATCACACTCATCGCTACCAGCCAGGAACGCCTGGCCGTACCCAGCGAAGTGGTCTGGCAACTCTCGACGTTGTCGCTTCCCGCTGAAGGTGCAACCACACCGGACGCAGTCGAGGCCAGCGAGTCTGGACAATTGTTTTTGGACCGCGCGCGACGCGTAAATCAAAATTTCCGCCTCGACGAGCGCAACGCAAAGTTTGTCGCGCAAATCTGTCGTCGACTGGACGGCATCCCCCTGGCGATCGAGCTCGCGGCAACACGAGTGCGGGTGCTTTCTGCCGAACAAATTTTGAAACGACTCGAAGACCGGTTTCAGTTACTCACCGGCGGCAGCCGAGCCGGCCTGCCGCGCCAGCAAACCCTACGCGCGACTGTAGAGTGGAGCTTGGATTTGCTCACCCCCGGCGAGCGTCAGTTGTTCATGATGCTCAGCACGTTTTCCGGGAGCATGTGCCTGGACGCCATCGAACACTTGTGCAGCGGCGAGTGTCACGACGAAGACGTGATCGAGCTTCTCGGTCGTCTGGTCGACAAGTCGCTGGTGCTGATGAGCGAAGACACCGAGCAGCCGCGGTATCGCATGCTGCAAACGTTGTTGGAGTACGGTCGCAAGGAACTCGCCGCGAGTGGTCGTGCCCAAGAACTACGCGACCGCCATGCCGCCTACTACATCCAGTTGGCCGAGCGCGCCGGCCCCGAGCTGACCGGACCGGTGCAGGCAAAATGGTTCGACGAACTCAACGACGAGCAGGACAACTTCGCGGCGGCGATTCGTTGGCTTATTCATCGCGGCGAAGCTCGTTCGGCGTTGGCAATTTGTGCGTCTGTCTGGCGGTTTTGGTTTGTTCGCGGACACCTCGGCGCCGGGCGCAAGCTCATCGACGAAGCGCTGGCCGCGTGCTCCGATTGTCCCGACCTTAGAGCCGCGGCGCTTCAAGGCGCCGGTGTGCTTGCCGCCGATCAGGGCGAGTACGACGTGGCCCGTGCTCACTACGAAGAGAGCCTAAGGATCCGCCGCGAGATCGGTGTCCCCGAGCAAATCGCGCAAGCGTTGGGCAGTCTGGGCATTCTTGCGCGCGACCGCGGCGACTACGAGCAGGCGCGGTCACTTTTGCAGGAGTGCCTGTCCATTAACAGCGAGCGGCAAAACGCCGAAGGCGAAGCCATGTCGATTCACGCGCTGGGCATAACCGAACACCGCGAAGGCAATTGCGAGACCGCGCGAACGTTGTTCGAGCAAGGGTTGGAGATTCGTCGCCGATTGGGTGACCGTCGCGGCATCGGTGCGCTACTGGCGCATTTGGGAAGCGTAGACTTTGACCTGGGAGAGGCGCGGCGCGCGCAACGAATGCTCGACGAAGGTTTGGATATTTTCCGCGAGTTGGGAAACAAGCGCGGCATTGTGTTTGCGATGTTGTACCTGGGCGGCGTTTCTGCGGCGAATGGTGACCTGGAATCGGCGCGCGCACAACATATTCAGTGCCTGCGTATCTCTCGCGACATCGGCGACAAAGCCCACATGTTGCAGGCGCTGGAATGGCTGGCCCGCGACGCTGTTGCTATGGATGAACCCGCGCGCGCAGTGGAGTTGGAGGCGGCAGCGGCGGCGCTCCGCGAGCGCTTTGGAGTTCCGCGAACACCGATGGAAACTACAACGCTACACGCCACAATCGAGAAGGCGCAAAGTCAGGTGGGTTCGCGCATCGCCGAAATACACGGGCGTGGGCGTAGTCATACCTTCGACGACGCCTTCGCGCTGGCGCTGCGACGCTAGCCCCGCTTTACAAATCAAACCACACCGCAACTAAAAAGCCCCAGCCAGGGTTGAACCTGGCCGGGGCTTTTGACTGCAAAGATTGACCGAACTAGCGACGGCGTTCGTGAGCTTCGTTGACACGAAGATCACGGCCACCAAAGTCCTGTCCGTCGAGCGTTTCCAGCGCTTTTTGAGCGCCGTCCGCGTCCATTTCCACAAAACCGAAGCCGCGCGGACGACCCGTCTCACGATCGTTAATCAGCTGGACGCTTGCAACGTCACCATGCTGGGCGAAAAGGTCACGGACTTCATCTTGAGTAGCACTGAACGGCAAATTGCCGACGAAAAGTTTCTTGGTAGACATGGGCTTTGAATTCCCTCACTTGGACATGGACCAAAACAATGCGCGACGACATGCGTCCCCGCACGCGGACTGTAGGTCAGAACTTCGACCTAATTCGACAACTTTGCTGGGAATCGACTCAAAAGGAACAAACCTGGAGAAGACGAAAGGTGGCAAGTGCGAACACCGCAAGTATAACCGAAAGGCCGATTGCGGGCAACCGTTCAAACCCGGGGGGCGGCGGCAAACGTTGTGTTTTGGAGCGCGTGATTTTACACTTAGCGAGCGGGCGGAACGGGCGGGTGCCTGTGCCTTTGCAGAATCTTTAACGCGTTCCGGGAGTCAGGCAAATGCGACACTTTCAACACAACCCCGACATTACCCGGGCGCAGACGCCGCCGTCCTGGCTGTATACCGACCAGGAGGTTTACACTAGTCTCCTGGAACGCGTATTTGCCAACAGTTGGCAACTAGCCGGTGACGTCAGCGATGTTCGCGTGCCCGGGGCGGTCGCCCCAATTACACTGCTAGACGGATCGCTGAACGAACCTCTGCTGCTGGTGCGCGACACCGACGACGAACTGCACTGCCTTAGTAACGTATGTACCCACCGCGGCAACCTGGTTTGCGAACACGCGGGTGTCGAAAAGTCGCTGCGCTGTCGCTATCACGGCCGTCGCTTTGCGTTGGATGGCAGTTTCTTGAGCATGCCCGAGTTCGAAGACTGCGCCGATTTCCCCAGCGCGACCGATAATCTACCATCTCTGTCGATCGAAGCGCTGGGACCGATGCTGTTTACGCGTATCGGAACGGGACCTTCGTTTGCCGATTGGATACGCCCGGTGATGGATCGAATTGGCTGGATGGATTTCGGACAACTTCGCTTTGATCCGACCCGGTCGCGCGACTACCTGGTCGCTGCCAACTGGGCGCTGTACTGCGAAAACTACCTGGAGGGTTTTCACATTCCATTCGTACACGCCAGCCTGAGCGCGGCGGTTTCGTATCCGGACTACGAGACCATTCTGTTTGACCACTCCAGTCTGCAAATCGGCACCGCGACCAACGGCCCCACCCTGGACCTTCCCACGACATCGCCAGACCACGGGCGCGACATCGGCGGGTACTACTTTTGGCTGTTCCCCAACCTCATGATTAATGTGTATCCGTGGGGTATCAGCGTGAACGTGGTAAAACCGCTCGGCGTGGGCCGCACACGGGTGTCTTTTTTGACGTACGTGGGAGACGAGTCGCTTCTGGACCAGGGCGTAGGTAGCGAACTCGACCGTGTCGAACGCGAAGACGAAGCCATCGTCGAGGCGGTACAGACCGGTGTGCGCTCGCGGCTTTACGATCGCGGTCGATACTCGCCCAAGCGCGAGACCGGCACCCACCACTTTCATGGACTCCTGGCGGACGCCCTCTCCGGCTAGCATTGCCGCTGCCCAAAAATACTTCAATTTTTTGTGATCACTTTCGCGCCAGTTCCCGGCGTTTACTGGTGCGACCCGACCGGCACTCTGAATTCGCGCGGTCGGGGCTTAACCCAGAGGTGATCGATATGAAATCCAGACATATTAAAGTTGTAAGTTCCCTGTTGCTCACGCTGGCCCTTGCGGTCGGGTGTTCCGACGACCCAACGGCTCCGACGATGGACGACAACGGGCCCGGCCCAGCGCCGCAGCCCACCACGGCTATCTACGTGGATCAAACTAACGGCGACGACACCAATACCGGAGCGGCTTCCAGCCCGCTTAAGACCATCACTGCCGCGCTCGCCATTGCTGATTCGGCCGATACGGTCCAGGTTGCGCCGGGCAACTACGGTGTCGACGAAACCTTTCCGCTGATCGTCCCCGCGTCGGTCGTGCTGCTTGGGCACGAACCCAGCAAGGGTGACGGAATCCCCAGCACCAGCATTGTAGGAATGGGCGCGTTTGTGAACTCGCAGCCCAACGCCACCACTCTGCAGCACGCCACCGTGGTGTGCTCCGACGATGCCCAGGTTCGCGGATTCCGCATCGCCGCAAACTCCTTTGAGTTTGGCCACTTTGCCGTCGCCATGGATGGCGCCCGGCCGGGCGGTGGTGGATCGCGTGCGACAATCCAGAACAACACGATCGAAGGCGTTTGGGGTGCCATCT